>NZ_SDLT01000126.1 GCF_004522235.1 Amycolatopsis nivea | reverse complement strand
GCCCGCTGCTGCGCCGCCAGCTGCAACGCCAGCGCCGCCTGGTCCGCGAACGACGCGAGCACCGGCAGTTGCGCCGTCTCGAACAACGCCGAACCCGGATCCCGCAACGCGATCAACACCCCCGACGTGTGGTCGCCCGCCCGCAACGGCACCACCAGCGCGGGACCGCGACCGCGGTCGGGCAGCAGCGCCAGCTCTGCCATCCGGCGCGGCGTACGGTCCCGGAACACCGCCCCCGGCACCGTCCCCTCGACCGACATCCGCAGTCCCATGAGGTCGGTGGCGTCGCCGCCCGCGCACACTGTCACGGTCAGTTCCGCGGGATCGGTGTCCCGTTCCTCGTCGACATCGAGCCGGCCCGTGCCCGGCAACGCGAG
>NZ_SDLT01000125.1 GCF_004522235.1 Amycolatopsis nivea | reverse complement strand
CTCGCGTTGCCGGGCACGGGCCGGCTCGATGTCGACGAGGAGCGGGACACCGATCCCGCGGAACTGACCGTGACCGTGTGCGCGGGCGGCGACGCCACCGACCTCATGGGACTGCGGATGTCGGTCGAGGGGACGGTGCCGGGGGCGGTGTTCCGGGACCGTACGCCGCGCCGGATGGCGGAGCTGGCGCTGCTGCCCGACCGCGGTCGCGGTCCTGCGCTGGTGGTGCCGTTGCGGGCGGGCGACCACACGTCGGGGGTGTTGATCGCGTTGCGGGATCCGGGTTCGGCGTTGTTCGAGACGGCGCAACTGCCGGTGCTGGCCTCGTTCGCGGATCAGGCGGCGCTGGCGTTGCAGCTGGCGGCGCAGCAGCGGGC
>NZ_SDLT01000124.1 GCF_004522235.1 Amycolatopsis nivea | reverse complement strand
GGCCGGACGGGCGCGGCCCGGCATCATGCCGGGGTTCGGGCGCGGGGGCATGTTGCCCGGGCTCGGCCGGTTGCCGCCGCCCTGCCCGCCGGGACGCGGCGGACGCTCTCCGCCGCCCTGGCCGCCGCCCGGACGCGGGGGACGGTTGTCGCCGCCCTGGCCGGGGCCGGGACGCGAGGCGGGCGGGCGCGGGGCCGGGGAACCGGAACCGACGCCGAACGGGTTGTTGCCGACCCGCGGGGTGCGCGGACCGGGCTTCGGGCCGCCGGGCTTGGGGCCCTGCGGCTTGGGCGGCACGACCGAACCGGCGGACGACGAGTCCTGCTGCTTCGGGGCCGGCTTGGGCGCGGCGGGCTCGGCCTTGGCGGCCGGGACCTCCTGCGCCGGGGCCGGCTGGGCCGG
>NZ_SDLT01000123.1 GCF_004522235.1 Amycolatopsis nivea | reverse complement strand
AAGCAGCCCCTGAGGCAAGACCTGCTGGAGGAGCCCTGCGCGCCCGCCTGATAGGCGAGAGCACAGCCAGCAGTGTAGCGAGCCTCCTCGGGAGAAGAGGAGGCAGCCGAGCCCAGTCAAGAGGAAAGCCCTGCTTGCACGGAGCTAAGTGGGCCTCCAGTACGGCAGAGCTCTAGCTCTGCTCAGAGCCCCGATCTGGCAGAGTTTCTGGCGCGAGGCTGCTCGGCCGGGGGCTCGCCTTGCCCAGACTTGCCTTGCTTTTAGGCTCCCTCCCCAGGAAGGAGCTGTCTGAGCGAGCCTGGGAGACGCCACTGGTGCCTTCCTTGCCTCAGCTCCAATCCTGCCTTGCCTTTGCACATAGGTGCCAGGCGTGGTTGGGGAGGGCTTAGGGGGTGGTGGGTTGCACACTGCCAAGGGCTTCAGCAGTGAGAGC
>NZ_SDLT01000122.1 GCF_004522235.1 Amycolatopsis nivea | reverse complement strand
CGCGCCAACCTCGCCGCCGCCCGCGCCTGCGGCGCGACCGCAACCCTGGTGGCCCGGCTGGATTCCGGTTTCTACCACGGGGAAATCCTCGCCGCGATCCTCGCCGAGGGAGCCCGGTTCTCCGTCACCGCGCCGCAAAACCCCTCGGTCCGCGCCGCGATCGCCGCCATCGGCGAGAACGCATGGCAGCACATCGCCTACGGCCGCCCGGTCCACGACGCCGACACCGGACAATGGGCCCACGCCGCCGAGATCGCGGAAGTCCCCTACACCGCGTTCACCAACCCCACCCGCAACGGCCAGTTCATCACCGCCCGCCTCATCGTCCGCCGCGTCCGCGTCACCGCCCGAGACACCCGCGACGCGACCGGCGAACTGTTCCCCGCCTACCGCTACCAGGCCGTGTTCACCAACACCGGATTCGACACGGTCACCGCCGAAACACAGCACCGCGGCCGCGC
>NZ_SDLT01000121.1 GCF_004522235.1 Amycolatopsis nivea | reverse complement strand
GCGCGGCCGCGGTGCTGTGTTTCGGCGGTGACCGTGTCGAACCCGGTGTTGGTGAACACGGCCTGGTAGCGGTAGACGGGGAACAGTTCGCCGGTCGCGTCGGCGGCGGTGGCGCGGGTGGTGTCGCGGACGCGGCGGACGACGAGGCGGGCGGTGATGAACTGGCCGTTGCGGGTGGCGTTGGCGAAGGCGGTGTAGGGGATTTCCGCGACCTCGGCGGCGCGGACCTGTTGTCCGCTGTGGTCGTCGCGGATCGCGCGGCCGTAGTCGATGCGTGTCCACGCTGCTTCGTCGATGGCGGCGATCGCGGCGCGGACTGAGGGGTTTTGCGGTGCGGTGACGGAGAACCGGGCTCCTTCTTCGGCGATGGCGGCGAGGATTTCCCCGTGGTAGAAACCGGAGTCCAGCCGGACCACCAGGGTCGCGGTCGCGCCGCAGGCGCGGGCGGCGGCGAGGTTGGCGCG
>NZ_SDLT01000120.1 GCF_004522235.1 Amycolatopsis nivea | reverse complement strand
GGCGAGATCAACGAGCTGCACCACAGCAAGCACCACGCCGCCTACGTGAAGGGCGCGAACGACACGCTGGACAAGCTCGCCGCCGCGCGGGAGGCGGGCGACTTCGGCTCGATCGTGGGCTTGGAGACGACGCTGGCGTTCAACCTGGCCGGGCACGCCAACCACGTGGTGTGGTGGAAGATCCTCTCGCCCGAGGGCGGGGACAAGCCGACCGGCGAGCTGGCCGCGGCGATCGACGAGGCGTTCGGCTCGTTCGACAAGTTCAAGGCCCAGTTCACCGCGGTGTCCACCACGATCCAGGGCAACGGGTGGGGCGCGCTGTCGTGGGACCCGATCGGCAAGACGCTGATCACCCAGCAGCTGCGCGACCACCACAACAACCTGATCCTGCCGACCGTGCCGATCCTGCTGGTCGACGTGTGGGAGCACGCGTTCTACCTGGACTACAAGAACGTGAAGCCGGACTACGTCAA
>NZ_SDLT01000119.1 GCF_004522235.1 Amycolatopsis nivea | reverse complement strand
GACACGGTCACCGCCGAAACACAGCACCGCGGCCGCGCCGGCGCGATCGAGGCCGTGTTCGCCGACCTCAACAATTCCGCCCTCGCGCACTTCCCCTCCGGCCGGTTCGCCGCCAACGCCGCCTGGCTCGCCCTCGCCGCCCTCACCCACAACCTGCTGCGCGCCGCCGGATGCCTCGCCAGCCGCTTCCACGCCAGAGCCGCAACCGGCACCATCCGCCGCCACCTGGTCGCCCTCGCCGCCCGGCTCACCCGCACCGCCCGCACCATCACCCTCCACCTGCCGCAAAACTGGCCACGAGCGGACAGTTGCCTCGGGCTCTTCACCGCCACCCACCGAAAACCCCGCACAGCCTGACCCGCCCACCACCGACCGGAGAACCCACAGTGGACACGCTGGTGCGACGCCAGCCACACCAACGCGCCCACCCAACAAACACCACCCGCACACCCACCACCAAAATCAGCAAAACCTCAACTCGGTGGATCCAGG
>NZ_SDLT01000118.1 GCF_004522235.1 Amycolatopsis nivea | reverse complement strand
GACACGGTCACCGCCGAAACACAGCACCGCGGCCGCGCCGGAACCATCGAGCAGATCTTCGCCGACCTCAACGACTCAGCACTGGCGCACTTCCCCTCGGGCCGGTTCCACGCCAACGCGGCCTGGCTCACCCTCGCCGCGCTGACCCACAACCTGCTGCGCGCCGCGGGATCCCTCGCCAGCCGCTTCCACGCCAAGGCCAGAACCGGCACCATCCGCCGCCAGCTGATCACCCTCGCCGCCCGCATCGCCACCACCGCCCGCACCATCACACTGCACCTGCCACAACGATGGCCATGGGCCGACAGCTACCTCGGACTGTTCACCGCCGCCCGCCGCACTCCCTGACCCCGCCAACCCACCGACCGGACAACAGTGGAACGCGCTGGTGCGACGCCAGCCACACCAGCACGCCCACACACCCGGCCCCACCCGCAAACCCACCAACAACATCAACAAACCCAACACAAACAGAGACTCGGTGGATCCAGGTCT
>NZ_SDLT01000117.1 GCF_004522235.1 Amycolatopsis nivea | reverse complement strand
ACCCGATCGTCGCGGCCTTCACCCCGCCCGCGATCGAGAACGCCACCCCCGCCTCCCGCCCGTCGGCCAGCAACGCCTCGATCGAATACCCCGGACGCGCCTGCTCGTCCAAACCCGCGTGGATCTCCACGAACGACACCCCCAGCTTCGCCACCTCCCGGATCCGCGCCACCCGGCCCTCGGTCACCGAAATCATGTCCGCCACCACCTCCTTCCCGTACTTGCGCCCCGCCGCCACCGCACCCCGCACCGTGTCGTCGTCCGCCGCCCCCATCACCGTCACCAGATCCGCCCCCGCCTCGAACGCCAGCGTCGCCTCCAACTCCCCCGCGTCCGCCGTCTTCAAATCCGCGAACACCAGCTTGTCCGGATGCGCCGCCTTCACCGCCGTCACCGCCGAAATCCCCGCCGACTTCACCAACGGCGTCCCCAGCTCCAAAATATCCACCTCCCCCGCCACCTGACGCGCCAACGCCAACGCCGAACCCACATCCAGCACATCCAACGCAACCTGCAACCGCACAACAAACTCCT
>NZ_SDLT01000012.1 GCF_004522235.1 Amycolatopsis nivea | reverse complement strand
CTGGCGCCGACTGGTCAACCTCTCACTCTGTTAGGAGTTCTAAGACCCCGCCCCTAAGACGCAGGCAACGCAGCCAACCGAGCCTCAATCCGCCCAATATCGGCCACCGCAGTCTCCCGCCGCACCTTGATCTTCTCGATCACATGCTCAGGCGCCTTGGCGATAAACGCCTCATTCCCCAACTTCCCCTCAGTCTGCGCCAATTCCTTCCGCGCAGCCCCAAGGTCCTTCTCCAACCGCTTCCGCTCAGCAGCAACATCAATAGTGCCGGAAGTATCCAACTCCACAGTCACCACACCACCAGCGAGCGCGACCTCCAACGAAGCACTCACCGAGAACCCGTCCTCAGGCTCAGTAAGCCGCACCAACGACCGAATCGCCCCAGAATGCCCCTCCGGAAACGCCTCCCCGGAAAGCCGCGCAGCAACCTTCTGCCCCGGCTTCAACCCCTGATCCGCCCGGAACCGCCGAATCTCGGTGATCAGCTTCTGCACATCAGCGACCCGCGCATCAGCAACCGGATCCGCATACCCCTCAACCGCCGAAGGCCAAGCCGCGATCACCAACGACTCGCCACCCGTCAGGGCAGTCCACAGCTTCTCCGTGACAAACGGAACGAACGGGTGCAGCAACCGAAGCACTGTGTCCAGCACCTGCCCCAGCACCTTCCGCGTAGCCTCGACCCGCGCGGAATCCCCTTGGTACAGCTGAACCTTCGCCAGCTCCAAGTACCAGTCACACAGCTCGTTCCACGTGAACTGGTACAGCGCATTGGCGACCTTGGCGAACTGGAAGTCCTCGAACAACCCGTCCACTTCGGACACCAACGCCGCCAGCCGCCCGAGAATCCACCGATCCGACTCGGTCAACTCGGCAGCAGGCGGCAACGCCCCCTCGACCGTCGCCCCGTTCATCATCGCGAACTTGCTGGCATTCCACAGCTTCGTGCAGAAGTTCCGCGACCCGGCAGCCCACTCGTCGGCCAGCGCCATGTCCGCACCCGGGTTGGCCCCGCGCGCGAGCGTGAACCGGGTGGCGTCCGCCCCGTAAGCGTCCATCCACTCCAGCGGGTCGATGACGTTCCCGCGCGACTTCGACATCTTCTTGCCGTTGGCGTCGCGGATCAGCCCGTGCAGGTAGACATGGTCGAACGGCTGCCGCCCGTCCATCTCCTGCACGCCGAACATCATCATCCGGACGACCCAGAAGAACAGGATGTCGTACCCGGTCGACAGCACGCTGGTCGGATAGAACTTCGCCAGGTCCGCGGTCTCCTCCGGCCAGCCCATGGTCGACATCGGCCACAGCCCCGACGAGAACCACGTGTCGAGCACGTCCGGATCCTGCGTCCAGCCCTCGCCCGACGGCGGCTGCTCGTCCGGTCCCACGCACACGACCTCGCCGTCCGGCCCGTACCAGACCGGGATCCGGTGCCCCCACCACAGCTGGCGGGAGATCGTCCAGTCGTGCATGTTGTCGACCCAGTCGAAGTACCGCTTCTCCAACTCGGCCGGGTGAATCTTCGTCCGCCCGTCGCGCACCGCGTCGCCCGCGGCCTGGGCCAGTTCGGCGACCTTGACCCACCACTGCAGCGACAGCCGCGGCTCCACGACCGTGTCGCAGCGGGAGCAGTGCCCGACCGCGTGCACGTACGGCCGCTTCTCCGCGACGATCCGGCCCTGCTCGCGCAGCGCGGCGACCACCGCGGGACGCGCCTCGAACCGGTCGAGGCCCTCGAACGGACCGGGCACGGTGACCTCGGCGCGCTCGTTCATGACGGTCAGCATCGGCAGGTCGTGGCGGCGGCCGATCTCGAAGTCGTTCGGGTCGTGCGCCGGGGTCACCTTGACCGCGCCGGTGCCGAACTCCGGGTCGACGTGCCGGTCGGCGACCACCGGGATCTTCCGGCCGGTCAGCGGCAGTTCGATCTCGGTGCCGACCAGGTGCGTGTACCGCTCGTCGTCCGGGTGGACGGCCACCGCGGTGTCGCCGAGCATCGTCTCCGCGCGGGTGGTGGCCACGACGATCGAGGCGTCGCCGTCGCCGTAGCGGATCGACACGAGTTCGCCGTCGTCGTCGCTGTGGTCGACCTCGATGTCCGACAGCGCCGTCTGGCAGCGCGGGCACCAGTTGATGATCCGCTCGGCGCGGTAGATGAGGCCGGCGTCGTAGAAGTTCTTGAACACCGTCTGGACGGCCTTGGACAGGTTCTCGTCCATGGTGAAGCGCTCGCGCGACCAGTCGACGCCGTCGCCGAGGCGCTTCATCTGGCCGAGGATCTTGCCGCCGTACTCGGCCTTCCACTCCCAGACGCGCTCGACGAACTTCTCGCGGCCCAGGTCGTGGCGCGAGAGGCCCTCGCCGGCCAGCTGGCGCTCGACGACGTTCTGCGTCGCGATGCCCGCGTGGTCCATGCCCGGCAGCCAGAGCACCTCGTAGCCCTGCATCCGGCGGCGGCGGCTCATCGCGTCCATCAGGGTGTGGTTGAGCGCGTGGCCCATGTGCAGGCTGCCGGTGACGTTCGGCGGCGGCAGTACGATCGAGAACGGCGGCTTCTCCGACGAAGCGTCAGCCGTGAAGTACCCGGCCGCTACCCAGCGGTCGTACATCGGGGCTTCCTCGGCGGCCGGGTCCCAGGCACCCGGAAGGTCGGTTTTCTGCTGCGGAGCGTTCTCGGTCACAATGGACAAGTCTACGAACCCGCCGCGGCGGGGTTACGCAGGGGGAAAGGCGGTGCGCCGATGACTCGGCCGGAGGATCCGGACGACCGGATGGAAACCCATCCGGACCTCATGGACCCGGAGTGGCGCAAGCACGCCCAGCGGGACGCGTGGCTCGGCGCCAAGAAGGACATGAAGAAGCGGCGCAAGCGCGAACGCCGCAACGCTCCGTCGCCGGTCTACGGCCGCGGCGGCGCGGCGCCCAGCCGGTTGCCCGGGATCGCGGCGATCGTCGGCCTGGTCCTGCTGCTCGCCGCGGCGATCGTGGTGCACCAGGTTCAGCCGATCGGGGTCAACGACGAGAAGATCGGGTACATCGTCGGGCTCGGTTCCCCCGCCGAGACCAGCAGCCAGCCGCTCTAGCTTGAAGTCCGTGAAGGGCTCCTTCCGGGAATTCCCGGAAGGAGCCCTTCACGTCTTTCCGGCCAAGGATGCACAGCTTGGACTCAACAGGCTAGACTGTGCTTATGTCCGATGACCCGCCCGTCCCCCCGCGCGTCGCCGAGTCCGCGGGCTGGATCCGCGGCGTCGTCGGCCAGCTGCACCGCAGGCTGCGGCAGGTCGACAACGCCGAGATCCTCACGCCGACGCAGACCGCCGTGCTCAACCGGCTGCACCGCGAAGGTCCGGGTACCCAGGCCGAACTGGCGGCCGCGGAGCACGTCCGGCAGCAGTCCATGGCCGCGACGCTCGGCGTGCTCGACTCGCTCGGCTACCTGAACCGCACGCGCGACCCGGCCGACGGCAGGCGCGTCGTGATCTCGCTCTCCGATCTCGGCGCCAAGACCGTCATCGGCATCCGGCAGCACCGCGACGAATGGCTCGCCGCCGCGCTGACCGACGAACTGACCGAGGACGAACTCGAAACGGTCCGGCGCGCGCTGCCCTTGCTGCAGCGGATCGCCCAGCGCTGACCCCCTTAAACCCGAGGAGCACTGACGAACACCGCGACCGCCCCCGCGAAATCCCGTTTCGGCGCGCGCCTGGTGACCCCGCTGGTCGCGAGCGCCGTGCTCAATCCGATCAACTCCACACTCATCGCCGTCGCGCTCGTCCCGATCGGACAGGCCTTCGGCGCCGGCCCGGGCCGCACGGCCTGGCTGATTTCCTCGTTGTACCTGGCCACCGCGGTCGGGCAACCGGTCGTCGGACTGCTCGTCGACCGCTACGGCGCGCGGCGCGTGCTGCTCGGCGGCGCGTCCGTCGTGATGGTGGCCGGGATCGCCGGGATGATCCCGATCTCGGTCGAATGGCTCACCGGCGTCCGTGCGGTGCTCGGCATCGGCACCTGCGCCGGGTTCCCGGCCGCGATGGCGGTCCTGCGCCGGCGCGCCGACGAAATCGGCGAAGGCGTTCCGGCGCGGGTGTTGTCCGTGCTGGCGATGTCCGCGCAGACGGTCATGGTGATCGGCCCGACGCTCGGCGGCGTGCTGATCGCGCTCTTCGGCTGGCCGGCGATCTTCGCGGTGAACCTGCCGCTCGCCGGGATTTCCCTCGTGCTGACCCTGTTGTGGGTGCCCAAGGACACTCCGGCGGAGAAGCCGGCCGAGCGGATCGACGTCGCCGGGATCGCGCTGTTTTCCGCCGCGCTGCTGGTGTTGCTGTGCTACCTGATGGAGCCGGGCATCGGCGATCTGTGGCTGCTGGCCGTGGCGATCGTGCTCGGCGGGCTCTTCGCGAGGGTCGAACTGCGCGCCCGGAAGCCGTTCATCGACCTGCGGATGCTGGCCGCGAACGGCCCGGTCCTGCGCACGTATTTGCGGCAGGCACTGAGTTTCCTGGCGATCTACACCATCATGTTCGGCTACGTGCAGTGGCTCGAGGAGGCGCGCGGGTTCGCCGAGTCCGCTGCCGGGCTGCTGCTCCTGCCGATGTCCGGGGTCGCCGTGGGCGCGGCCGCGCTGTCCGGGAAGCCCACCGGCGTCCGGCTGCGGCTGCTGCTGGTCGGCGCCGCGCTCCTGGCCGGATCCGTCGCGCTGCTGTTCGTCAACGACGGCACCGCGCTGATCTGGCTGCTCGTGCTCGCCGCGCTGTTCGGCCTGGCCCAGGGGCTCACCAGCGTCGCCAACCAGACGACGCTCTACCGCGAAACCCCGGCCGAGACGATGGGCACCGCGAGCGGGCTCTTCCGGACCGCGCAATACCTCGGCGCGATCATCGCGGCCACGGTCATCGCCCAATGCTATGGCGGTCATGCGGATTCCGAAGGACTCCACCGGCTGGCCGTCGTGCTGATCGTGACCAGCGCGTTGCTGCTGGTCGTGACCGTCGCGGACCGCGCCCTGGTGCGGGCCGAACGCCGCGAACAGGACCGGCAGGCGGCGATGTGACCACCCCCGTCTTGGGTTCCGCGCGGCAAAGGCGGACGATGTGGCCATGACTCGCGAAGCTCCGACTGGTGACGTGGACGAAGCCCGCCTCGAAGTGGGCAAGCCGAAAGGCTGGGCGGCCGGAATCCCGGGAGTCGCGGTTTCGCTCGCGCGCGGGGTGGAGCAGATGGGCCCGGTCCGCACCGCGCGCACGCTGCGGCTGCTGAACCAGCGGGACGGCTTCGACTGCCCGGGCTGCGCGTGGCCCGAGCCGCGGCAGATCGACGGCGAGAAGCGCAAGATGGCGGAGTTCTGCGAAAACGGCGCGAAGGCGGTCGCCGAGGAGGCGACGAAACGCCGGGTCGGCCGGGAGTTCTTCGCCGCGCATCCGGTGTCCGAGCTGAACGAGCGCACCGACTACTGGCTCGGGCAGCAGGGCCGGCTCACCGAGCCGATGGTGTTGCGGGAGGGCGGTTCGCACTACGAGCCGATCTCCTGGGACGACGCGTTCGGCCTGATCGCCGACGAGCTGCGCGGCCTGTCGAGCCCGGACGAGGCGATCTTCTACACGTCCGGCCGCACCAGCAACGAGGCCGCGTTCGTGTACCAGCTGCTGGTCCGCGCGTACGGCACGAACAACCTGCCGGACTGCTCGAACATGTGCCACGAATCGTCCGGCGCGGCGCTGTCGGCGACCACCGGCATCGGCAAGGGTTCGGTGTCGCTGGCTGACATCCACCAGGCCGACCTGATCGTGGTCGTCGGGCAGAACCCGGGCACGAACCACCCGCGGATGCTGTCCGCGCTGGAGCAGGCGAAGGGGCACGGCGCGAAGGTCATCGCGGTCAACCCGCTGCCCGAGGCCGGGCTGATGCGCTTCAAGAACCCGCAGAACGTGCGCGGCGTGGTCGGCAAGGGCACGCCGCTGGCCGACGAGTTCGCGCAGATCCGGCTCGGCGGCGACCTCGCGCTGTTCCAGGCGGTCGGGCATCTGCTGCTGCAGTGGGAGGACGCCGCGCCCGGGTCCATTGTGGACCGCGAGTTCGTCGAGAAGTCCACGCACGGCTTCGAGGACTGGGCCAAGCAGCTGCGCGAGATCGACTGGCCGGAAACCGAGAAGGCGACCGGCCTCGAACGCGCGCAGATCGAGCACATCGCGCGGATGATCGCGACGTCCGAGCGCACGATCTACTGCTGGGCGATGGGATTGACCCAGCACAAGCACGCGGTGCCGACGATCGCCGAGGTCGTGAACCTGGCGCTGGTGCGCGGGATGATCGGCAAGCCGGGCGCGGGGCTGTGCCCGGTGCGCGGCCACTCGAACGTGCAAGGCGACCGCACCATGGGCGTGTGGGAGAAGATGCCCGAGCCGTTCATGGACGCCCTCGACCGCGAGTTCGGCATCACCGTGCCGCGCAATCACGGCTGGGACACCGTCGACTCGATCCGCGCGATGCTCGACGGACGCGGCAAGGTGTTCTTCGCGATGGGCGGCAACTTCGCTTCCGCCACCCCGGATTCGGACCGGACCGCGGAGGCGCTGCGGGCGTGCTCGCTGACCGTGCACGTGTCGACGAAGCTCAACCGCTCGCACGTCGTGCCCGGCCGCACCGCGCTGATCCTGCCGACGCTCGGCCGCACCGAACGCGACGAGCAGGAATCCGGCCGCCAGTTCGTGACGGTCGAGGACTCGATGTCGCAGGTCCACGCCTCGCGCGGCCGCCTGGCTCCGGCGAGCGACGAACTGCTGTCCGAGGTCGCCATCGTCTGCCGCCTTGCGGAGAAGCTGCTCGGTGCCGACCACTCGGTGCCGTGGCGGTCGTTCGAGAAGAACTACGACCTGATCCGCGACCGTATCGCCGCGGTGGTGCCGGGCTGTCACGACTACAACCGCCGCGTCCGCGAACCGGACGGTTTCGTGCTGCCGCACGCGCCGCGCGACTCGCGGGAGTTCACTGGCACGGCGACCGGCAAGGGCACGTTCACCGTGTCGGAGCTGGAGTATCCCGAGGTTCCCGAGGGCCGGTTGCTGCTGCAGACGCTGCGCAGCCACGACCAGTACAACACGACGATTTACGGCCTGTCCGACCGCTACCGCGGCATCGAGGACGGCCGCCGGGTCGTGTTCGTGCACCCGGACGACCTGGCCGCGCTGGGGGTCGCGGACGGGGAGATCGTGGATCTGGTCTCGGAATGGCGAGACGGGGATCGGCGGGCGCCCAGCTTCCGAGCGGTGGCTTACCCGACGGCGCGGGGGTGTGCGGCGGCGTACTTCCCGGAGGCGAATGCGTTGGTGCCGCTGGATTCTGTGGCGGAGAAGTCGAATACGCCGGTTTCGAAGGCCGTGGTGATTCGGCTGGAGCCGCACCACCACGCGTGACCTGCTCGTGAGCGGCGATCCCGGTCAGCACCGCGATCGCCGCTCACGACGCACGGCGCGCCCCGCTTCCGCGCGGTCGCGGATCCGACGGATCACCGGTGTGCAGCGGCGGGCTTCCCGAGGCGAATGCGTTGCTGCCGCTCGATTCCGTGATGGAAAGCCTGGCCTCGAAGGCCGTGGCGATCCGGCTGGAACCGCACCACCACGCGCGACCTCCGCCGACGCGACCGTCGGTGTCTCCCCGAAGCGAGCGCGGTGGCACCACCTGACTCCGCGATCTCGTGCGTGGCGATGCCGATTAGAACCGGCATCGCCACGCACGAGGCGTCAGTCGATGCAGTTGTCACCGTCTGACGTGACGGGCGGCGGCTGGTCGCTTTTCACCGGCACACCAGCCGCGGATCCGCCGTCCGACACCCCCGGTCCTGAGTAGACCTTCCCGAGCACCACCTGGATGTGCCCTGCCGGAACGTCCGCTGATTCCTTTGTGGACAGTCCGCCCAGCTCTTTCGCCACCTCTGCGCCCTCGGCGGCGAGCGCGGCCGGGTAGCGCACGATCGACGTCCGTTGCGACGGGGCGTTGCCCGCGGCGGTCGCGGCGAATCCCTTGCCCTTCAACACATCCGCGACGCGTGCTGCCAGGCCGGAGGATCCGCCGGCGTTGGAGATCTCCACCGCTGCCTTCGGTGCGGCGGGCGGCGCGGACGACGACGGGGCGGCGCCGACCAGCCCGGCCGCAAACGCTTTCACCTGCGCCGGGTCCACCTGCACCGCGGTCGCCGTGGGATGGGACTTGTCGTAGCGGTAGTCCGGGTTCACCACCGGGACCGTCGTGAACTGGATGCCGCCGCCGGACACCCCGCGCATTTTGCTGACGAAGTCCAAAATGTCCCAGGACTGGTCCAGCACCACCGAGTTCTTCACCGCGTCGATGAGGTCGCTCAGCTTGCCCGGGTCGGCGAGCGTCCCGGCCGAGAGCACCTGGTGCGCCATCGCGGCGAGGAACACCTGCTGCCGCCGCATCCGGCCGAAGTCGGTGCCGGGCAGGTTGTCGCGCTGCCGCACGAAGGCGAGCGCGGCGCCGCCGGACAGCCGCTGTTTGCCCGCCGGGAAGTCCGCGCCCGAGTTCTCGTCCTTGGTGGCGTGCTTCAAGCACACCTCGACCCCGCCGACGGCCTTGCTGATCTCGGAAAAGCTCAGCAGGTTGACCTCGGCGTAGTGGTCGATGGTGACGCCGGTGAGGTCCTCGACCGCCTGCCGCGTCGCCTTGCGCGCCGCGGTCATCGACTCCTGCTCGATCTTGTCCTTGTCCGTCTCGCCCGCCGCGCGCAGTTTCGCGGCCTCGGCGGCCTTGCCCCGGCCGAACGCGGCGTTGATCTTGCCCTTCCCGCCGGGCATCGAGACGTACGAGTCGCGCGGGATGGAGAACGCCTTGACCTCCTGCTGCCCGTCCGGGATCCGCAGCACGATCAACGTGTCGGTGAGGTCGTCGCCGTTCGCGCCGGCGCGCAGTTCTTCCAGCACGCTCTTCGGCAGCATCTGCCCGTCCGGGCCTTTGCGCGAGTCCCGGCCGACCATCAGGATGTCCAGCGCGCCGTCGGCGTGCTTCTGCCCCTCGTCCACCGATCCGCCGCCGCCGATGACGTCGCTGCGGGTGATGTCGTCGAGCGCGCTCAGGGTCGAGAACCCGTAAGCCGTGCCGGCGAACACCACCGTCGACAGCGCCCCGGCGATAACTTTTCCTGCGATCCGCACGCCCCTCTGGACGTCTGGCCGCCCCGAAATGCTGCATTCGTGACGCAGCTCACAACTCAGCGCAGGTGCGACGCTCCGTTCATGTCGAGGATCGAACCGGACGCCCACGGCGTCTCCGACGAGGCCAGGAACACCACCGCTTCGGCGATCTCCTCCGGTTCGGCGACCCGGCCGAACGGGCTCTGCTCGCGCACCTCGTCGGTGACCCGGTCCGCGACGCGCTCGGTCGCGGTGAAGCCCGGAGCCACCGAGGTGACCGAAATCCCGTGCGGCGCCAGCTGGACCGCCAGCGACTGGCCGAACGCATGCAGCGCGGCTTTGCTCGCCCCGTACGGCAGGTATTCGGGCTCGCCGCGGAACGCCCCGCGCGATCCGATGTTCACGATCCGGCCGGGCACGCCGCGGGCGATGAGGTGGCGTGCGACGTGGAAAGACACGTTGGCCGCGCCGTAGAGGTTGACGTCGAGCGTGCGCTGCCACGCGTCCTGCCAGTCCGCATAGGACATTTCAGCGATCGGCGTGCGGGTGGCCGGGGTGGTGCCGACCGCGGCGTTGTTGACCAGCACGTCGACCCCGCCGAGCTGTTCCTCGGCCACGTCGGCGATCCACTGCGCGGCGTCGGGGTTGCCGAGGTCGCCGGACACGAGGACGTGCCCGGAACCGGGCAGCGCCTCGAGCGTTTCGCGCGCGGCCTCCCGGTTGGATCCACAGTGGACAGCGACCCGGTCGCCCCGGGTGGCGAAGGCGACGGCGATGGCGCGGCCGATCCCGCGCGAGGCTCCGGTGACGAGGACGTTCATTTCGCGAACAACTGCGTCTCGTCGCGGAAAGCCTTGAACTCCAGCGCGTTCCCGGCCGGATCGTGCAGGAACATCGTCCACTGCTCCCCCGGTTCCCCGGCGAACCGCTGGTACGGCTCGATCACGAACTCGGTGCCCGCCGCGCGCAGCCGTCCGGCCAGGTCGTGGAACGTGTCGACGTCGAGCACCAGCCCGAAGTGCGGCACCGGCACGTCGTGCCCGTCGACCGGATTGCGGCCCGCTTCCGCGCGAGCGCCCGGGACCACGTGCGTGACGACCTGGTGGCCGTGGAAGTTCCAGTCGACCCACGCGTCCGCCGAGCGGCCCTCGGCCAGCCCGAGCACGCCGCCGTAGAACTCGCGGGCTTTCGGCAGATCGTCGACCGGTATGGCCAGGTGGAAGGCGGGACGGACGGCCATGAGGCACTCCTTCGGCGCGGGGATCGGTCTCTCCACGTTGACTGGCGGATGTTCGAATGTCAACATTAGGACGTGGAAGTCACCCCCCTGAGGAAGGCGGCGCGCCGCGGGCTCGCCGACGAGGCCGCCGACCGGGTGCGCGAAGCGATCTTCGCCGGGCATTTCCGGCCTGGCGCGCCGTTGCGCGAGGTCGAACTGGCCGCGTCGCTGGACATCAGCCGCGGTTCAGTCCGCGAGGGCATCTCCCAGCTCGCCCGGGAAGGCCTGGTCCGGTGCGGCTGGCATCGCCCGACCACGGTGGTCGACGTGACCGCCGAGGACGTCACCGAGGTCTATTCGGTCCGCGCCGCCCTCGACCGGCTGGCCGCCGTCACCGCGCGCGCCAACGCGACCGAGACGGATCTCGCCGCCTTGGACGCGCTGGTCGCCGACCTGGCGAAGGCGGTGCGGATCAAGGCCCCCGGACCGCAGTTGCTGGCACTGGACATTGCGTTCCACGACCGCGTGTACGCCGCCGCGGGCAACGGCCGCCTCACCGAGGCCTGGCACGCGGTGCGGTCGCAGGTGTTTCTGTTTCAGCTGCAACGGGTTTCGCTCGGCCATGAGCATTACCGGGCCCGGGTGGTCGCCGAGCATCGCGAACTGGCGGAACTGATTCGCAGCGGCGACCGGGAACGGTTGGCCCAAGTGGCCGAGGCACACGTCCATTCAGCCCAGGAAAGCCTGCTCGCCGGACTGTGACCCCCCAGCCCGATTCGGGGCGCGGCGGTCGGCAGGCCCGAGGAACAGGCGGAAGGCCGAGTGTGGATCATCGCCTCGGCGCTCGCCCTGAGACATCCGGTCTCCCCGCGTTTCTCCCCCGGACCACCCCGGAATCTCCACAACTCCCGGGCAGGCTGGGCCGGTGGACCTCACCAGCAGTCCGAACCGGACCAGCCAAGCCGTTCTCGGTGCGCTGCACGCCGTCTTCGCGCTCGTGGCCGCGGTCGCCGCGCTCAGCCTGTGCCTCGCGGCGGCCTTCACCGAATCCCCGCTCAACGTGGTGTACATCATCGGCGTCTTCTGCCGCCTGTACGGGATCTTCGTCTTCCCGCTCGCCGCCGCGACCGGGGCGGTCGCGAACCGTTACGTTCCCCGGCCGTACGCCAGCGTCGTCATCTGGACCACCATGCCGGTGGCCGCGGTGCTCTTCCCGCAGATCACTCTGCTCACGGGATGGCCGTCGCTGGAGTAGCTTTCGCCCGCGCGAGCGCCTCTTCGATCTTCTTGTTGCTCGTCATGCTCATCGTCACCAAAGTCATCGACACGAGCACCCCCGCCGCCGCCACGTAAGGCACTCGCACTCCGGCCGTCGCGGCGAGCCAGCCGCCCAGTGCGGCGCCCGCCGGTGCGGCCGAAGCCGAGACCAGGCGCGAAGCCGCGGCGACCCGGCCCATCAGCCGCGCGGGCACCACGACCTGGCGCAGCGAACCGCCGAGCACCATGGTCGTCGCCATCGCGCAGCCGCACAGCGCGAACATCGCCCCGGCGAGCCACGGATCCCGGGCGAGGCCGAAGACCAGGACCGCGCCGCCCTCGATCACCGCGGTGACGGTGAGCGCGGTGCCGGTGCCCAGCCATTTCTCCAGCGGCCCGGCGAGCACCATCGCGCCCACCAGTCCTCCGGCGGCTTCCACCGCGAGCAGGAAGCCGTAGCCAGCCGAGTCCAGTCCCAGCGCGTCCTTCGCGAACACCACCAGAACCGCGCCGAACGCGCCGAAGGCCAGGTTCCCGACCGCGGGCCGCAAAGCGAGGCCGAGCAGCAGCCGATCCTTGACCACGTAAGCGAAACCCTCCTTCGAGTCCGCCCACACCGACCGGCCCGGCGTGCGCTCCGGCACCGGTGCCGGCGGCAGCGTCCGGATCAGCACCGCGCTGGCCACATACGTCAGCGCGTTCACCGCGAACGGCAGCGTTCTCCCTACGGTGAAAAGGAAACTCCCGACCGGCGGCCCGGCGAACTGCCCGGCCGCGGTGGACGCTCCGCGCAGATAGCCGTTGGCGCGGCGAAGCAAGGTCTGGTCCCGCGCCAGCAAATCCGGCAGGTACGCCTGCGCGGCGGTGTCGAAGAACAGCGTGCCGGTGCCGAGCAGGAACGCGACCACGAACAGGACCGGAATGCTGAGCCAGCCGAACGCGCCGGCGGCCACCGTCGCCGCCAGCAACACCGCCCGGGCCAGGTCCGCGAGCCACATCGTGCGCCGCCGGTCCCAGCGGTCGACCAGTGCGCCGGCGAACAGCCCGGCCACCGGATACGGGGCGAGCACCGCCACCGTCACCAGGCTGACCACCAGCGGATCGCTGTCCAGCAGCAGCGCCAGCAGGGGCAGCGCCGCGGTATACGCGCCGTCGCCAAGGGAACTGACCGTCGCGGCGGTCCACAAGCGACTGAACGCGGGAGGCATTTTCGTCTTGGTCATCGGGCCGCTCCGGGGCCCGGGCGGAAGAACGCGACCGCGACGGTGGCGGCGGCCTCGTCGGCGTCGCGCGCGTCCCGCAGCTCGTCGAGCAACCCGGCCAGCCTGCGTTCGAACTCCTCGAACTGCGTCTCGCTGATCCGCGTGTGCTGCAGCCGGACGAACCGGTGCGAGCCCTCGGGCGCGGTCGAGAGGTCGTCGAGCGCGTGCTGCAGCAGCACGTCCCGCTGGCCCGCCGCGGGTTCGGGCAGCTCGATGCTCTTGCCGACGTGCGCGTAGTAGCGCTCCAGCACGCCGCGCACCTTCCGCGTGCGCACCACGTGCACGATCCCGGCCCGTTCCAGCACCCGCATGTGGTAGCTGGAACTGCCTTTCGCGATCCCCAGCTGGTCGGCGACCTGCGTGATCGTCGCGGGCCCGTCGCGCAGCACCGCGAGCACGCGGTGCCGCACGACGTTGCTCACGGCGCGCAGCTGGTCGGTCGTTTCGACATGGACAGTGTCGTGCGGCGGGACGTAGCCCGCTTGGTCATCCCCAGTCACGGGGCTAATGGTCAACGACTCTTGACCATTTGTCCAGAGCTTATTTCCGGGCAGTGCCGGTCAGCGGCACTCAGCCGCCGAACAGCCCGACCACCTTCCGGATCAGCTCGACCACGCCGTAGCCGAACGGGGCGAGCACCCACAGCCACGCGATCACCAGCAGAAGGGTCCGGCCGCCGGAACGGCCCTCGGCACTCGTCATCACGCCTCGCTCCCCACCGCGGCCGCACCGGCCGGTTCGTGGAACTTCTCCTTCACCGGGCGCACGCATTCGTTCGCGACGAACCCGACCACCAGCAGGCCGATCATGATCCAGAACGACAGCTGGTAGAGGTCCGGCCCCGTCTTGCCCGCCGCCTTCTGGCTGTCCGCGATCCCGTCCACGATGAGCGGCCCGAGCACGCCCGCCGCCGACCACGCGGTCAGCAGCCTGCCGTGGATCGCGCCGACCTGGTAGGTGCCGAACAGGTCCTTGAGGTACGCCGGGAGCGTCGAGAACCCGCCGCCGTAGAAGGACAGGATCAGCATCGCGCACAGCACGAACACGAGCTTCGACCCGTTCGTGGTCAACGCGATCACGAGGTACAGCAGTGCGCCGACGCCGAGGTAGAACCGGTAGATGTTCTTGCGCCCCACCAGATCCGAGGCGGACGACCAGACGAACCGGCCCAGCATGTTGGTCAGCGAGAGCAGCGCGACGAACCCGGCGGCGGACGCGGCGCCGACCGGCGCGGAGGTGCCCTTGAAGAAGTCGGTGATCATCGGCGCGGCCTTCTCCAGGATGCCGATGCCCGCGGTCACGTTGAGGCACAAGACAATCCAGAGACACCAGAACTGCGGCGTCTTCAGCGCGTTCGCCGCCGAGACGTTCGCCGTGGAGATCATCGGCTTGGCCGCGGCCTGCTTCACCGCGCCCGCCGGACGCCAGTCGTCGGCCGGGACGCGGACGATCAGCACGCCCATCGTCATGAACACCGCGTACACGATCCCGTGGATCAGGAACGCCGTCGCGATGTCGCCGGTCGTGGGCGCGGTGCCGAGCATCGCCGACGACCACGGCGACGCGATCAGCGCGCCGCCGCCGAAGCCCATGATCGCGATCCCGGTGGCCATGCCGGGCCGGTCCGGGAACCATTTGATCAGCGTCGACACCGGCGAGATGTAGCCGATGCCGAGGCCGATCCCGCCGACCCCGCCGTAGCCGGCCACCACGAGCCAGAACTGCCCGGTCGCGACGCCGAGGGCAGCGAGCAGGAACCCGGCGGAAAAACACACTGTGGCGACGGTCATGGCCCAGCGCGGACCGTTTTTCTCCACCAGGGTGCCGCCGAACGCGGCGGACAGCCCCAGCATCACGATGCCGAGCTGGAACGGCAGCCCGGACTGCGTGCCGGACAGTCCGAGGGTCTTCTCCAGCGGCGTCTTGAAGACGCTCCACGCGTAGGCTTGGCCGATCGACAGGTGGATGGACAGCGCAGCGGGCGGCACGAGCCAGCGGGTCCAGCCGGGCGGTGCGACGATGCGGGAACGGGCAAGGAAGCCGGGGACAGCCATCGGCGGTCTCCTCCCAACAGTGACGAGGTGCTGGGAATGGTTTACCAGATCCTCGGCGTTGCGCCGGATGACTGTCGAATGACTTGAGAATGTCTTGTCGATGACAACAAAATTCGACGCCGAAGACGACAACCGGGACGAGTGGAGCAGGCGATGGGCAGAGTGACGGTGCGACGGCCGGTACGGCGGATCTCCGCGGCCGGCGAACGGCGCAGGCCGGACTCTCTGGCCGCCGAAGAACCGCTTGAGCTGCGGGTCGGCGGCAAGGCGCTGGCGGTGACAATGCGCACGCCCGGCCACGACGTCGAACTCGCGCACGGCTTCCTGCTCTCGGAGGGCGTGCTGGGGTCCCGTGAGGACGTGGCCGTGGCGCGCTACTGCGACGGCGTCGACGACCAAGGCCGCAATACCTACAACGTGCTCGACATCGCACTCGCCGAAGGAGTAGCTCCGCCGGACACCGGCGTCGAGCGGAACTTCTACACCACCTCGTCGTGCGGCGTCTGCGGCAAGGCCGCGCTCGACGCGGTGAAGCTGCGCAGCCGGTTCTCCCCCGGCGCGTCGGAGTTCGCGGTGAAGACCGACGTGCTCTCGCAGATGCCGGATCGGTTGCGGGAGAAGCAAAAGGTGTTCTCGTCCACCGGCGGCCTGCACGCCGCCGGACTGTTCACTTCGGACGGTGAGCTCGTCGTCGTGCGCGAGGACGTCGGACGGCACAACGCGGTGGACAAGGTGCTCGGCTGGGCCCTGCAGGCGGGCCGGATCCCGGCGCCCGATCTGGGGCTGCTGGTCTCCGGCCGCGCCTCGTTCGAGCTCGTGCAGAAGGCCGCGATGGCGGGCATCGGGCTGCTCGCCGCGGTGTCCGCGCCGTCGTCGCTCGCGGTCGAACTGGCCGAGGAGAACGGCATGACGCTCATCGGTTTCCTGCGCGGCGACAGCATGAACCTCTACACCGGGGACCAGCGGCTGCTCACCTGATCATGCTTCGGTGGGCACCCAGTTGCCGTGGAAGCCGTGCGGGACGCGGTCCGGCAGGTGGACCGCGGCGACGGTTTCGAGGGTGCCCGCGTCGAGCAGGACGAGATCGCTGCGCGCCTCGGCCGCGTCGTACACGTAGCCCATCAGCACGCCTTCGTCTTCGCCCGCGTCCGCACTGGACGGAACGAACACGAACTCCCCCGGCTCCCGGCCGGGCCCGAAGCGGTGTGCATCGACCGAACCCTTGCGCAGGTCGTGTTTGTACACCGCGCCGACGCTGCGCGACCGGTCGTCGAGCGCCGTCGCGTAGCCGTACCGGTGCGGTAATCCGACCAGCCGCTCGTCCACCCGCGGGAACTCCTGACCGTGCTCGTCGATCCGTTCCTCGACGACCTTTCCGAGCGTGAGGTCGACGGTCCACCGGTCGAGCGTCGGCTCGCCCTCGGCCGGGCCGTGCAGCGCGCGGTCGAACATCTTCGGGTGCCGGACCACGTCGAGCACGATCCGGTCGTCCTCGTCGTAGGCGTTGAGCGGATGGAAGACGTAGCACTGGCCGACGTCGAACCAGCGGACGTCGCCGTTGTCCCCCTCGCGCGGCATCACGCCGATGCGCGCCGGGTAGTCCGGATTCCACCGGTACGGCAAGGAACTCACGCCGCGGCCGGTGCGCGCGGTCAGCGGGTCGGGCACGTCGACCGGCACCGGGGCCTGGTCCGGATCGAAGGTGACCGGCAGGTCGTAGAACACGACATACCGTTCGGTGAGCGAGAAATCGTGCATCATCGGCGCCCCGGTGACCTCGATGTCGACCGTCCGCCGCGCCCGTCCGTCGGTGCCGACCACCGAATACTGCACCCGATTCCCGAGCCCGAATTGGTACGAGACGGCGTGCAGCTCACCCGTTCGCGGGTCGCGCTTCGGGTGTGCGGTGTACCCGGAGAGGGTGCCGCCGAAGTCGCAGACGCCCAGGGTGTCCAGCTCCTCGCTGAGCTCCCACTGCGGCAGCCCGCCCTCGACCAGCGCGATCGTGCGCCCGGCGTGCCCGATGACGTTGGTGTTGGCCCCGCCCTCGTCGGTGCCGACGCGGCGGCTGCGGTACCACTCGGCCCGGCCGTCGCGAAGGCGTACGCCGTGCACCATGCCGCGGCCGAGGAACCAGTGGTGCGTTTCGGGATCCGGGTCGGCCGGGTTCGGCCCGTTCCGCAGGTAGCGGCCGTCGAGGTAGTCGGGCAGCTGCCCGGTGACCGTCAGCCGGGTGCTCGTGTACTCGCGCTCGACCGGCGCGAAGTTGCCTTCGAGGAAGTGATTCGTCATGACCCGCTCCGTCCATAACGTGGTTATGGACACCGGTATAACAGGGTTATGGAATACTGGCAAGCATGAGCGAGCGGACTCGGGGCGAACACGCGCGGACGCAACTGGTCGAGGCGGCGATCCGGCTGCTGGCCGACGGCGGCGCGGAAGCACTGCAGGCCCGCAAGCTGGCGGCCGAGATCGGCGCGTCCACAATGGCCGTCTACACGCACTTCGGCGGAATGTCCGCGCTCATCGAAGCCGTTGCGCGGGAAGGGTTCCGGCGGCTGATCGCGAACATGGCGACGGTCGAGCGCACCGACGACCCGGTCGCCGATCTGTACCAGCTGGCACTCGCCTACCGCCGCACCGCGGTCGAGCACCCGGAGCTGTTCGCGCTCATGTTCCGCGAGGCGGGCGCGCACGGACAGCCGGTCGGCGAGCTGATGAAGGCCAAGGAGGACAGCGAGGCGGCGTCGTCATTCCGCGGCATGGTCGCCGCCGTCGGCCGCACCATCGACTCCGGACGGCTCCAAGGCGACCCGCTCGCTGTCGCCGCACAGGTGTGGAGCGCGGTGCACGGTTATGTCACCCTCGAGTTGCTGGGCCACTTCGGCCGGGGCGACCGCGGGGTGGCCGAGGTGCTCGCGCCACTCTGCGTGACGCTGATCGTCGGGCTCGGAGACCGCCCTGCCGCCGCCCGGGCGTCCGTGGGGCTGGTCACAACAACCGAGTGAAGATCTTCCGAAGGCAACGTTTCGTCCCTTCCTCACGTCTTACGCTATATGGGTGAGGGGGATCGGGTGACCGAGGAGACTGAGGGCCGAAGGCGGGTGAGCCGCCGGTCCATGCTGATCGCGGGCGCTTCGGGCCTCGGCATCGCCGGGCTCGCGGTGGGGAGCGCGACCGGCGTCGTGCCGTTCAACCAGGCCATGCAGCGGGCACTGGGCGTCACGTCGTCGACACCGGTGACGCAGCTGGGCAGCATGCGCGTGGAGCGCGTCTATTCACACGCCCGCGGCCGGGAAGTGGACCTCGTTTTCCTGCTGCCGAGCAAGAAGCCCCCGGCCGGTCTGCCGATGTCGCTGATGCTGCACGGCCTGCACGGTTCCGCCCGCTCCGCTGCGCCGAGCGGACTGCTCAAGCAGTTGGGCAGCGACGTCGCCCGCAAAGCCGTGCCGGCGTACGGCTTCGTCGCGGTCGACGGCGGCGACAACTACTGGCACCAGGTCCGCCCCGGCGACGACCCGATGGCGATGCTGTTGGAAGAAGTCCCGCAGTGGCTGCGCGCCCGCGGCTTCGGCGGCACGGACGGCCAGCCGTTCGCGTGCGCCGGAGTGTCGATGGGCGGTTTCGGAGCGCTCCTGTACGCCCGACGCCGAGCCGAACGCCGCCAACCGCCCGCTGCGGTCGCCGCGATCGCTCCGGCGCTGATCACGTCGTGGCCGGAAATGGCGAAACGCCGCATTTTCACCGGTCTGAACGACTGGACGTCGCTGGATCCGCTGCGCCACCAGTCAGCGTTGCAGGGCATCCCGACGGCGGTGTACTGCGGCACGGAGGATCCGTTCATCACCGGGGTGCGGCGGTATATCGCGGAAACGCACCCGACGATCGGGTATACGGCGCACGGGAAGCACAGCGACACGTTCTTCCGGACGACGGTGCCGAGCATGGTGGGGTTCTTGGGGAAGCATCTGCGGCAGAAGGCGTGAGGCTGGGGCGGTCGTGAGTGGCAATGCCGGTTCTAACCGGCATAAACGCTCACGAGACCCAGCGAGCCACGACCGACATCACCCAGAACCCCACCATCGCCGCCAGTGCCATCAGCAGCGACCACCGCAGCTGTTGCGCCCGCGTCTCCGACGAACGCAGGCGGCGCAGGAACAGCCACGACACCGCGAACAGCGGGATCGGCAGCAGCGGCAGCGCCGACAGCCGGGTGCCGACCGCCACCAGGCAGACCAGCGTGAACAGTGCGAGCATGATCTCGGACGCGCGGATCAGCCACGGGAAGCGCGTCAGCACGGACGCGGCGACCCGTTCGCTCAGCTCGACAATGCCGACCGGAGCGGCGGAAGGCTCGGTCTCGGCGGGTACCGCTTCGCCGGGGTCGGCAGTGTCGTCCCCCCGGGGTGCGGTCAGCGGCACGGTTGTCATCCTGTCCATTATCGCGCCCGCCGCCGACACCCGGACAGCCGACTCCTGCTAACGCCCGGCGGCCGCCGGGTCAGGCCGACTTCTCGCCGCGCTCGCTGCGGGTGCGGCGCGACGGCTGGCGAGCCACGATCGTGGGGTTGACGTTCTCCCGCACGGTCTGCTCGGTGATCACGACCTTCGCCACGTCCTCGCGGCTCGGGATGTCGTACATGACCGGCTGGAGGACTTCCTCCATGATCGCGCGCAGGCCGCGGGCGCCGGTGCCGCGGAGCACGGCCTGGTCGGCGATCGCCTCGAGCGCGGTCTTGGTGAACTCCAGCTCGACGTTGTCCATCTCGAAGAGCTTCTTGTACTGCTTCACCAGCGCGTTGCGCGGCTGCGTCAGGATCGAGACGAGCGATTCCTTGTCCAGGTGGTTCACCGTCGCCACGACCGGGAGCCGGCCGATGAACTCCGGGATCAGCCCGAACTTGATCAGGTCCTCCGGCATGGTGTCGGAGAACACGTCGCTGCCCTCGATCTCGGCCTTGGTGCGGATCTCCGCGCCGAACCCGAGGCCGCGCTTGCCGACCCGCTCGTTGATGATCTTTTCCAGCCCGGCGAACGCGCCCGCGACGATGAACAGCACGTTCGTGGTGTCGATCTGGATGAATTCCTGGTGCGGGTGCTTGCGCCCGCCCTGCGGCGGCACCGACGCGGTGGTGCCCTCGAGGATCTTCAGCAGCGCCTGCTGCACGCCCTCGCCGGACACGTCGCGGGTGATCGACGGGTTCTCGCTCTTGCGGGCGATCTTGTCGACCTCGTCGATGTAGATGATGCCGGTCTCGGCGCGCTTGACGTCGTAGTCGGCCGCCTGGATCAGCTTCAGCAGGATGTTCTCGACGTCCTCGCCGACGTAGCCCGCCTCGGTGAGCGCGGTGGCGTCGGCGATCGCGAACGGCACGTTCAGCAGCTTCGCCAGCGTCTGCGCGAGGTAGGTCTTGCCGCAGCCGGTGGGGCCGAGCATCAGGATGTTCGACTTGGCGAGCTCGACCGGCTCGTCCTTGGAGTCCTTCGGCCCGGACTTGTCGTCGGCCTGGATCCGCTTGTAGTGGTTGTACACCGCGACCGCGAGCGTCTTCTTCGCGTCGTCCTGGCCGATGATGTACTGCTCGAGGAACTCGTGGATGTCGGCGGGCTTCGGCAGCTCGTCGAGCTTCACGTCGCCGGCTTCGGCCAGCTCCTCTTCGATGATCTCGTTGCAGAGGTCGATGCACTCATCGCAGATGTAGACCCCTGGCCCGGCAATGAGCTTCTTCACCTGCTTCTGGCTCTTGCCGCAGAAAGAACACTTCAGCAGGTCGCCGCCGTCACCGATCCGTGCCATGGCCGTTGACCTCGTCCCCTCCGGTGCGCGGGGCGCACCTGCACTACTTCCTGGCGGCCCCGGGACTGCCAGGCGTTCCCGGGACCAACACGCATTGCCATCGACGGTACCCGTCCGAAGGCGCGGTCGGGAACACCCGACCCCTTCGGGCTCGTCGACGACCGACAGTAGACCAGCGGACCGGTGCGCGTCGCGGATTCGCCGCGCACCGGCCCGTCGCGGTCAGTTCGCCGAGGCC
Source organism: Amycolatopsis nivea (assembly GCF_004522235.1). Lineage (GTDB taxonomy): Bacteria > Actinomycetota > Actinomycetes > Mycobacteriales > Pseudonocardiaceae > Amycolatopsis > Amycolatopsis nivea. The sequence continues at coordinate 188,036 of NZ_SDLT01000012.1, read as the reverse complement.
TTCCGGTACGGGAGCACCTCGTCGATCAGGCCGTAGGCCTTGGCCTCTTCGGCGGTGAGGATCTTGTCCCGCTCGATGTCGGCCTTGATCTCGTCCGGTTCCTTGTTCGTGTGCTTCGCCAGGATGACCTCCATCTGGCGGCGCACGCGCTGGATCTCGTTGGCCTGGATCTCCAGGTCCGAGACCTGCCCGTAGGTGCCCTCGGTGGCAGGCTGGTGGATCAGCACGCGCGCGTTCGGCAGCGCCATGCGCTTGCCCGGCGTGCCCGCCGCCAGCAGCACCGCGGCGGCCGAGGCGGCCTGGCCGAGGCACACGGTCGAGATGTCCGGGCGGATGTACTGCATGGTGTCGTAGATCGCCATCAGCGACGTGAACGACCCGCCCGGGCTGTTGATGTAGATGCTGATGTCGCGGTCCGGGTCCTCGTGCTCGAGGTGCAGCAGCTGGGCCATCACGTCGTTGGCCGACGCGTCGTCCACCTGCACGCCGAGGAAGATCGTCCGCTCCTCGTACAGCTTGTTGTACGGGTTGGACTCCTTCACGCCGTAGCTGGTGCGCTCGACGTAGGACGGAAGGATGTACCGCGACTGAGGAGTCTGCGGAGCCCGGAAGTCACCCGGGAGCCGGAAGTTGCTCATGATGCTCTCCTGTGTGGTGCTTCGGGGCTCAGTTGCTCGAGGTCAGGCCGCTGTCGCGGGTCAGCACGTGGTCGACGAAGCCGTAGTCCTTCGCCTCCTGCGCGGTGAACCAGCGGTCGCGGTCGCCGTCCTTGATGATCTGCTCGGTGGTCTGGCCGGTCTGCTCGGCGGTGATCTTCGCGAGCTCCTGCTTCCACTTGTTGAACAGGTCCGCCTGGATCGCGATGTCGGAGGCGGTGCCGCCGACGCCCGCGGACGGCTGGTGCATCAGGATGCGCGCGTGCGGGAGCGCGTAGCGCTTGCCGGGGGTGCCCGAGGAGAGCAGGAACTGCCCCATCGAGGCCGCCATGCCCATCGCGTAGGTCGCCACGTCCGGGCGGATCAGCTGCATGGTGTCGTAGATCGCGAACCCGGCGGTCACCGAGCCGCCCGGCGAGTTGATGTAGAACCGGATGTCCGATTCGGCGTCGTCCGCGTCGAGCAGCAGGAGCTGCGCGGTGAGCCGGTTGGCGACCTCGTCGTTGACCTCGGAGCCGAGAACGACGATGCGCTCCTGGAGCAACCGCTCGAACACCGAGTCGGTGAGGTTGAGCCCCGCGGTGCCGGTCCGCCCCTCGGGCATGTGCTGCTTCACGTCTGCCTGCCTTTTCACCGGCGGCGGGCCGGCCGGAGGGCCGCGCCGCCGCTGTCGTGTTCAGATGCTTGAGATCTTGCAACCGACCCTAACGAACTTGGGCGGTGCAGAATGCCTGACACCGCCCAAGTTCGCTTACAGCTTTACTCCGCGGGGGTCGCCGCCGCTTCTTCGGTGACCTGCGTCTCCTCGGCGGGGGCTTCCTCGTCCGCGCCGAACAGCTCGCTCAGGTCGACCTCGGACCCGGACGCGTCCTTCACCGTGGTGCCGCGCACGACGGAGGCGAGAGCCTTGCCGCGGCGGACGTCGGCGTAGATCGCGGTCAGCTGGCCGGACTGCTGGGCCCGCTGCACGTACTCGTCCGGGCTGACGCCGAAGCGCTGCGCCTGGTAGATGATCCGCTCGGTGAGCTCGCCGTCGTTGACCGACGTCTTCTCCTTGTCGGCGATGGTGTCCAGCAGCAGCTGCGTGCGGACGGCCTTCTCCGACTCCTCCTTGACCTCGGCGTTGAACTCGTCGAGGGTGCGGCCCTCGGCCTCGAGGGCCTTGGCGAACTGCGCCTCGTCGTGGTCGAACGGGTGAATCGCGTCGTGCTTGCGGTTCTCGATCTCGGCCTCGACGACCTTCTCCGGCAGCGGCACGTCGGTGCGCTCGAGGAGGATCTCGAGGACCTTGTCGCGCGCCTGGACGCCCTGCTGCATCGTCTTGACGCGGCCGAGCCGGGTGCGCAGGTCCTCGCGCAGCTCGTCGATCGTGTCGAACTCGCTCGCCAGCTGGGCGAACTCGTCGTCGGCCTCGGGCAGCTCGCGCTCCTTGACCGACTGCACGGTGACGGTGACCTCGGCGTCCTGGCCGGCGAACTCGCCCGCGACCAGCTTGGTGGTGAACACCTTGGTCTCGCCCGCGTTCGCGCCGACGATGGCCTCGTCGATGCCGTCCACGAGCTGGCCGGAGCCGATCTCGTAGGACAGGCCGGTGGTGGAGGCCTCTTCGACGGCCTTGCCGTCGACGCTGGCCGACAGGTCGATCGACACGAAGTCGCCGGTCTGGGCCGGGCGCTCGACGCCGGTCAGGGTGCCGAAGCGGGCGCGCAGCTCGTCGAGCTGCTCGGCGACCTCTTCGTCGGTGGTCTCGACGTCGTCGACGCTGATCTCGAGGCCGGCGAGGTCGGGCAGCTCGATCTCCGGCCGCACGTCGACCTCGGCGCTGAACTCCAGCACCTCGCGGTCCTCGAGCTTGGTCACCTCGAACTCGGGCTGGCCGAGCGTCCGGACCTCGCCCGCGCGGACGGCCTCGATGTACTTGGCCGGAATGGCCTCGTTGACGACCTCGTCGAGCACCGGCGCGCGGCCGATCCGGCTTTCCAGGACGCGAGCGGGGACCTTGCCGGGACGGAAACCGGGGACCCGCACCTGCTGGGCGATCTTCCGGTACGCGGCGTCGAAGTTCGGCTTGAGCTCGTCGAACGGCACCTCGACATTGATCTTCACTCGCGTCGGGCTGAGCTGCTCGACGGTGCTCTTCAAGGTCTTCTCCTCGAGCGGTAAACGATGGGGGCGGACAGTCCCTCGGGACCGCCCCGGTCACCTGCTGACCGGGATATCCGAGTCTAGGCCAGAGGGTTGACAAGACCGGCCGCGGGTCACCTGCCGCTCAGCGCGCTCCGATCCGCGCCCGTAGCGTCGGGACGTGGTTTCCGGTCAGCAGAACGAAGGTCCGGCCGCAGCGGCGGCGCGGCTCACCGGTTTGAACACGGACTCGCACGACGCCTCAGGCACCCTCAGTGAGATCACCCTGACCGACGGCGCCCACCGCGTCGAAGCGGTAGTGAAACGCGGCCACGCCCCCGGCGCGACCCGAGCCGAAGCAGCCGGACTCCGCTGGCTCGCCGAAGCGGACGCGGTCCGGATCCCCCGAGTTCATGGCGCGGACGACACGTGGCTGGTGCTGGACCGAGTGGCGGAGAGCACGCCGTCCCACGCGGAGGAGTTCGGCCGCAACCTCGCGCGCCTGCACGCAACCGGAGCCCCAGCCTTCGGCGCCCCGCCCCCAGACGGCTTGACCGACGCCTGGATCGGCACCGCGCCGATGCGCAACTCACCAGGCGATTCGTGGCCGGAATGGTACGCGGAATACCGAATCCTCCCGTACGTCCGAATGGCCGCCGAGATCCTTGATACGAACGTCTTCGAACGAGCCTGCACCCGAATCCCGGCAGTAGCTGGCCCACCAGAACCCCCGTCCCGCCTGCACGGGGACCTATGGAGCGGCAATGTCCTCTGGGACGCACACGGAGCAGTACTAATCGACCCAGCCGCACACGGCGGCCACCGGGAGACCGATCTAGCGATGCTGCACCTGTTCGGCTGCCCACAGTTAGAGCGAATCGTGGCCGCCTACAACGAGTTCGCACCCTTGGCCGACGGTTATCGAGAACGAATCGCCCTGCACCAGCTCTTCCCGCTCCTGGTGCACACAGTCCTGTTCGGACGCTCCTATGCCGACCAAGCAACAGCCGCCGCCCGCTCCCTGGGCTGACCTCCGGACTCCGCCGTCCGTGAGGGGCTCCTTCACGGACCCAGATTCCCTCAAGGAGCCCTTCACGGACCGCCCCGCCCCCGCAGCCGATGCACCCAATGCGGCATTGGGTGCANTTCACGGACCGCCCCGCCCCCGCAGCCGATGCACCCAATGCGGCATTGGGTGCATGGGACGCACCCAATGTGGCGTTCGGTGCGTCTGACGCACCCAATGTGGCATTGGGGCGCTAGCCCCGCCCCACCCAAACCGCACCGGCGCACCCAACGAGCGAGGCACCCACACCTCCCCCGCACCCCGATACGAAGCTCATCTGCGGTTCGGGGGTGCTTGTCAAGGCATCTTTCCCGCCTTGACAAGCACCCCCGAACCGTCAGCACAATCAAGCTTCGGGGTGCCCCACGCAACCAAGATCGGGCGCAATGTCGCCGCCAGGCGACGAGCCGCCCCCACAGCCCACTCACAGCGAGCACACATCGCCCCCACACCGACGAACCGCACCCTCAAGCCATGACCCCCCGCGCAAGGTTCGCCGCCGCCCGCCCGGCCCGGCAATCCCTGCGCACAAAACTGACCGTCTCCGTAGTAATCCTCCTCTCCCTTGTCTGCCTGACCATCGGCGTGATCAGCGAATTCGCCCTCCGCGCCTTCCTCATGACCCAAACCGACACCCAGCTCTCCGCAGCCACCGCCCGAGCCCTGGACTTCGCCACCCACCCCGGCCCGCCCGGCAGCGAACGCAACCCCCTCGACGCCCCCGGCCAAGGCGCAGGCACCGTCACCGCCCACTTCTCCCCGGACGGCACCAACGGCACCGGCGGCTGGCTCTCCCCCCACGGCCAACGCCTGACCCTCACCCCAGACGAACTAACAGCCCTGCAAGACCTCCCCACCAACGGCCGCCCCTACACCCGCACCATCGGCTCCCTGGGCGACTACCGCCTCACCGCCTTCCCAGTCCCTGACGGCGTAGTCATCACCGGCGTCCCCCTGGCAGCGATGCAACAAACCCTCCTGACCGTCGGCCTGATCCTCTTCGGCGTAGCCGCCGCCGGAGTAACCGGCGCAGCATTCCTCGGCGCCTTCGCCGTCCGCCGAACCCTCCGCCCGCTGGAGCGCGTCGCGGAAACCGCCTCCCGAGTCTCCGAACTCCCCCTCGACCGAGGCGACGTCGACCTGTCCGTCCGAGTCCCCGCCGAAGACACCGACCCCCGCACCGAAGTCGGCCAGGTCGGCGCGGCGCTGAACCACATGCTCGGCCACATCTCCTCCGCCCTCGAAGCCCGGCACGCCAGCGAACTGCGCGTCCGCCGGTTCGTCGCCGACGCAAGTCACGAACTGCGCACGCCGCTCGCCGCGATCCGCGGGTACGCCGAACTCGCCGGACGGTCCGGCAGCCACGCCCCGCCGGACGTCGCGCATTCGATGACCCGGATCGAGTCCGAAGCCGACCGCATGACGGCGCTCGTCGAAGACCTCCTCCTGCTCGCCCGCCTGGACGCGGGCCGTCCGCTGGACGTCGCCGAAGTCGACCTGACCCGCTTGGTCGCGGACGCGGTCGGCGACGCGCACGTGGCCGGTCCGCACCACGTCTGGCAGCTTGCGATGCCGGACGAACCGATCCTCGTCCTTGGCGATGTCCAACGGCTGCACCAGGTTCTGGCGAACCTGCTCGCGAACGCCCGCGTCCACACGCCGCCCGGCACCACGGTCGTCACTGCTCTCACGAGATCCGCGGACGGCAGCGCCATAGTGACCGTGACCGACAACGGCCCGGGCATCCCGCCGGAGTTGCAGCCGGCGGTGTTCGAACGCTTCGCCCGCGGGGATTCGTCACGGTCGCGGGCAGCCGGTTCGACCGGGCTGGGCTTGGCGATCGCGTCGGCAGTGCTGACCGCGCACCACGGCACCATCGCGATGCGGAGCCGCCCTGGCCAGACGGAATTCGCCGTGCGGCTGCCGATCGCGTTTCCGGCTCAGCGCACACCGCCCGTGGATGACCGCAAGTCCCACAGCGGGCACACAGGGTAGGCACATCGCGGCCCCAGGTCGTCCCGCGAGGCTGGCCGCATGACCGCAGTCGCGACCCATTCTGCCGTTCCCGCCGCGCCGGTACAGCGCTCCGAACCGAGGTGGGTGCGCCCGGCCCTCGTGCTGCTGCTCGTCGCCACGGCCGCGCTGTACCTGTGGGATCTCAGCGCTTCCGGCTGGGCCAACGCGTTCTACTCCGCTGCCGCGCAAGCCGGATCGCAGAGCTGGAAAGCATTGTTCTTCGGCTCCACCGACGCGGCCAACGGCATCACCGTGGACAAGACGCCAGCCGCGCTCTGGGTGATGAGCCTGTCCGCCCGGCTGTTCGGCGTGAACGCGTGGAGCATCCTGGTGCCGCAAGCGTTAATGGGTGTCGGCTCCACGTGGCTGCTGTACGCGACTGTGCGGCGCACTTCCGGCGCGGCTGCGGGATTGCTCGCTGGCGCAGTACTCACTCTCACCCCGGCCGCGGCGCTGATTTTCCGCTTCAACAACCCAGACGCATTGCTGGTGCTACTGCTGATCGCCGCTGCTTACTGCACGGTGCGAGCAATCGAGAAAGCCAGCCCTCGATGGCTCGTTTTCGCTGGCGTGGCAATCGGATTCGGCTTCCTCGCCAAGATGTTGCAAGCTTTCCTCGTCCTGCCCGCCTTCGCCCTCGCGTACCTCGTCGCCGCACCGATCACCCTCGGCAAGCGTCTGCTGCATCTGCTCGCTGGACTGGGTGCGGTCGTGGTTTCGGCAGGCTGGTATCTCGCCGTCGTGGCGTTGTGGCCGGCCGCGGACCGGCCGTACATCGGCGGGTCGCAGAACAACAGCCTGCTCGAACTCACCTTGGGCTACAACGGTTTCGGTCGCATCACCGGTGACGAGACCGGCAGTGTCGGCGGAAGTCCGGGCGGCGGTTGGGGCAGCACCGGACTGTTCCGGTTGTTCGGCAGCGAGATGGCAGGCGGTATCGCGTGGCTGCTGCCCGCCGCGGTGCTCGGGCTCGGCGCCGGTCTCTGGTTCACCCGCTACGCGTCGCGCACCGACCGCAGTCGCGCTTCGCTAATGCTCTGGGGCGGCTGGCTGATCGTGACCGCCGCGGTATTCAGCTTCATGGGCGGAATCATCCACCCCTACTACACCGTCGCACTCGCCCCGGCGATCGCCGCGCTCGTCGGGACCGCCGCCGTCCAGTTGTGGCGGATCCGCGGCAATCCGGTCGCAGTCGGGCTTTTGAGCGGCGGTGTCGCGCTGACGACGGTAACGAGTTATCTGCTGTTGGACGGCTCTTGGCAACCGTGGCTTGCCCCGACCGTGCTCGTTCTCGGGCTTTTGGCGGCTATCGCCCTGTTTTTCGTTCAGCACTTCGGCCGGATCGCCGCGGTGCTGGGCTTGGTCGTGTTGCTCTCCGGAACCGGCGCGTACAGCTTCGCCACCGCGGCGACTCCGCACAGCGGCGCGATTCCTTCTGCCGGACCGAATACGCGGCAAATGTTCGGCGGCGGCGGTTTGCTCGGCACCACCCTGCCCGGCGCGAGCCTGACGGCACTGCTGCGGCAGTCCGGCGACCACCGGTGGGCCGCGGCGACCGTCGGGTCCAACAACGCCGCCGGATACCAGCTCGGCAGCGGCGAACCTGTGCTCGCGGTGGGTGGTTTCAACGGCACCGACCCGTATCCGACGCTCGCGCAGTTCGAGCAGTACGTCCGGCAAGGACAGATCCGCTACTTCCTCGGCGACGGCATGACGATGCGCGGGTCCAGCAGCGGAAGCGACGCGGCCGCCCGGATCGTCCAGTGGGTGGCCGAGAACTACCGGATGACCACAGTGGACGGTGTCACCGTCTATGACCTGACTGCCTGATTCCGTGCCGTGCGGCCAAGATCACCCGAGCGGGCGTACGTCGCACAGCGCAGGCACAGGAACACCACAACGTGGCCAAAGCCCGGCGGACGACGGTGAACTCATGAACGCCACCGCCCCCTCCCGCAGCGGCGCCCCGCGGCCCGGGACGACTCCGGTCGGCCTCGGCGGCCCGCATCCCGTGCTCGACGTCGTCATCCCGGTCTACAACGAGGAAGCCGACCTCGAACCGTGCATCCGCAGACTGCGGGCGCACCTCGCCGAACGCGCCGGCTATCCGTACCGGATCACCGTCGCGGACAACGCGAGCACCGACAAAACCCTTGCCGTAGCCGAAGAACTGGCCCGCGAGTTCCCTGAAGTCGAGGTGCATCACCTCGACGAGAAGGGCCGCGGCCGCGCACTGCAAGCCGTGTGGTCCGCCTCGGACGCCGCCGTGCTGGCCTACATGGACGTGGACCTGTCCACCGACCTCGCCGCGCTGGACCCGCTCGTCGCCCCGCTGCTGTCCGGACATTCGGACGTCGCGATCGGCAGCCGCCTCGCCCGCGGCGCCCGCGTGGTCCGCGGGCCGAAGCGAGAGTTCATCTCCCGCTGCTACAACCTGATCCTCCGCGGCACGCTCGCGGCGAGATTCTCCGACGCACAATGCGGATTCAAGGCGATCCGCGCCGACGTCGCCCGCGCGCTGCTCCCCCACGTGCGCGACACCGGCTGGTTCTTCGACACCGAACTGCTCGTGCTCGCCCAGCGCGCCGGGCTGCGGATCCACGAGGTGCCGGTGGACTGGGTCGACGACCCGGACTCGTCGGTCGACCTCGTCGCGACCGCCACCGCAGACCTCAAAGGCATCGCCAGGGTCACCCGCGCGACCTTCACCGGCGAGATCCCCGTGCACCGGCTGCGCGAACAGCTCGGCCGCGAACCGATCGGCGTGGAGGCCCCCGGAGTGTCCCCGAGCCTGGTCAAACAACTCGTGCGGTTCGCCGCGGTCGGCATCGCCAGCACCGTCGCGTACCTGCTGCTTTTCCTGCTGCTGCGGACCATGGTCGGCGCGCAGGCGGCCAACTTCACCGCACTGCTCGTCACCGCGATCGCGAACACCGCGGTGAACCGGCGGGTGACGTTCGGGGTCCGCGGCCGGGCCGGAGCCGGGCGGCACCAGTTCGAGGGGCTCATCGTGTTCGGCCTCGGGCTGGCGCTGACCAGCGGTTCGCTCGCCCTGCTCAACCACACCACCCATCCCGGGCTCGTCCTGGAGACGACCGTGCTCGTGCTGGCGAACCTCGCCGCCACGGTGCTGCGTTTCCTGCTGCTGCGGGGCTGGGTCTTCAATCCGCGCCGTACCGCTACCGAGGAGTCGTCTTGAGCACTGTCCTGTCCGCCCGGCCTGCCGTCCCGGACGCGCCGGACCGCGCGAAACCTCGCTGGGTCCGCCCGTCGGTGTTCGGCCTCCTGGCGCTCACCGCTGTCCTGTACTTCTGGGACTTGACCGCTTCCGGGTTCGGCAACTCGTTCTACGCCGCGGCCGCGCAATCGGGCACGCAGAGCATGAAGGCGTGGCTGTTCGGCTCGCTGGATGCCGGGAACGTGATCACTGTCGACAAACCGCCTGCCGCGTTGTGGGTCGGGACGGCTTTCGCTCGTATCTTCGGGTTCTCGAGTTTCACGGTGCTCGCTCCGCAGGCGCTGATGGGCGTCGGGTCGGTCGGGTTGCTGTACCTGACTGTCCGCCGGGTTTCCGGGCCGCTGCCGGGATTGCTGGCCGGGGCGATGCTCGCGCTGACGCCGGTCGCCGCGCTGATGTTCCGCTTCAACAACCCGGACGCGTTGCTCACGCTGTTGCTGATCGCGGGTGCGTACTGCACGGTGCGGGCGATCGAGAAAGCCAGCCCTCGATGGCTCGTTTTCGCTGGCGTGGCAATCGGTTTCGGGTTCCTGACGAAGATGATGCAGGCGTTCCTCGTGCTGCCCGCGTTCGCGCTGGCTTATCTGATCGCCGCACCGACCGGGCTCGGGAAACGGTTGCTGCACTTGGTTTACGCCGGGGTCGCGGTGATCGTTTCGGCGGGCTGGTTCGTGGCGCTGGTGGAGCTCTGGCCTTCGGCTTCGCGGCCGTATATCGGCGGGTCGACCGGGAACAGCCTGTTGGAGTTGGCACTCGGATACAACGGGCTCGGCCGGATCTTCGGCGGGCAGGGCAACGGCGGCGGCATGGGCGCGATGGGCGGCGGTCAAGGCGGCGGGAACACCGCGTTCGGCGGCAGCTCCGGTCTCGGGCGGATGTTCGGCGCGAGCTTCGGCACCGAGGTCTCGTGGCTGCTGCCGGCCGCGCTGATCGGCCTGGCGGCCGGGCTGTGGTTCACCCGGCGGACCGCGCGCACCGACCGGACCCGGGCGTCGCTGCTGGTCTGGGGCGGATGGCTGCTGGTGACCGGGCTGGTGTTCAGCTTCATGAGCGGCACCGTGCACCCGTACTACGCGGTGCAGCTCGCGCCCGCGATCGCCGCGCTGGTCGCGATTTCCGGGCACGCGCTGTGGCGCGGCCGGGCGCACCCCGCGCCGCGGACGGTGCTGGGCGGGATGATCGCGGCGACCGCGGTGTGGGACTTCATCCTGCTCGACCGGACGCCGGACTGGGTGCCCGCGCTGCGCTGGGTGATCGTGGTGCTGGGGTTGCTCGTGAGCACCATCGTGGTGGTCGGGGTGCCGCGGACGCGGACCGTCTTGATCGGCCTCGCGGCGGCGATCGTCCTGACGCTCGGGGTCGGCACCGCTGGGTACGCCGCGGAGACGGTTTCCTTGCCGCACAGCGGTTCTATCCCGACTTCGGGTCCGAAGAGCAGCGGAATGGGTGGCGGTTTCGGCGGCGGGATGGACGAGGCCAACGGTTCCGTCGGCCAGCTGCTGGGCGGCACGACGACGAAGTGGGCCGCCGCGACGACCGGATCGCAGTCGGCGGCGAGCCTGGAGCTGGCGAGCGGCAAGTCGGTGATGGGCATCGGCGGCTGGGACGGCAGCGATCCGGCCCCGACGCTGGAGCAGTTCAAGCAGTACGTCGCGGCGGGCGAAGTGGCGTACTACGTGGACGGCGGCCGGGGCGGCGGTCCCGGCGGCGGGTCGAACGACATCTCCGAGTGGGTGGCCGCGAACTTCACCGCGACCACGGTCGGTGGCGAAACTGTCTACCAGCTCACCCGGTAAGTCGGGAAATCCTCAGCCTCCTCCCAGGAACGAGGCGCATTCTGGAAGGCACGGAGAGTCATCCGCCGCGAACGTCCGGGAGGTCACGATGGCCGCATACCCACGCTGGCACACCGCGAGCGAGCAGGGCCCGCGCGAGCGCAATGCCGACGCGGTGAGCGCCTACGCGGCCGCTGGGGCGCGCGGAATCACCTTCGCACTCGCCGACGGCGTCGGGGACGACCCCGGCGCCGGGCGAGCCGCCCAGGTCGCCGCCGCGGCCGCCGCACGGACTCCCGTCGACGCCGGTCCGGTCAAGGCGGTTTTGGCCGCCCAGCAAGCAGTTCACCGGCTGGGCGGCACCGGCGACGCCGTCCTCGTGGTGGCGATGCCGTTCGCCAGCGGATACCGGATCGCCTGGGTCGGCGACGCGCGAGCGTATGCGTGGGACGGGTCGATGATCCACAAGCTGACGCGGGACCACACGATGGCGGAGTACTTCCGCTCGCGGCACCAGCCGTACTCGCCGCGGATGGAGCACCTGGTCACCACGAGCGTCCGCACGACGAAGCCCGAGGAGATCGGCACGACGGAGACGGCGAGCGGCGGCCTCCTGCTCACCAGCGACGGCGTGCACAAGGTCCTCACGCCCGCGACGATCGACGAAATCCTCGCCGACCCGGCCCGCGGCGCCTCAGCGCTGGTCGCCACCGCCATCGCCCTGGGCGGCCGAGACAACGCGACGGCGCTGTTCGTGGAAGCTCCCGACGTGGCCGCACTGGTCACGGAGAGGCTGCACACCGCCGCCTAAGCGCGCTCGCGCTTGAGGGCCCGGTACTCGCGGTAGACGAGCACGATGATCACCGCGTCGAGCGCCGCGAAGAACGGCAGCGCGATGGAGTGCGTTTCGAAGGCGCGGTAAATCTCGTACACGACGAACGCCGCGAGCACGAGCATCGCGACCGGATAGGCGCGGACCCACTTGCGCGCGAGCGCCCACACGAGGGCGAGCTTGAGCAACCCGTGCGCCAGCAGGTAGACGACGGCGAACGTCTTGGTCCCCCCTCCGGCGAAGTGCTCGGCAGCGGTTTCCAGATGCCGTGCCAGCGTGCCGGAGGGGTCGCCCAGCAGATCGCGGGTGATGACCGCGTTGACGAACCCCGTGACGACCGTCGCGGGGATGAACGCCAGGATCAGCGCCCCGATCAGCTGAAGGCCCCCGTCGAGGCCCTTGAGCGTGATCGCGATCTTGAACAGCCGCTCGGTGGAACGGGTGGAGGTCTCCTCGCTCATCGGTACAGGAAACCGGAAAACCCCGGGACATGCTGGGTTGACGGCCTGGTTTCGGCTGGGTGATCCGGTTTGCGTGCCCTGCGTTGACCGCTGGCTGGGGTGTTCCGGTTCGTGCCCTGCTTCCTCCGGTGGCCGGGCTGTTCCGGCTCGTGCCCCTGCTTCGGCCACTGCCTGGGTTACTCCGGCTCGCGCCCTGCGGCCGCCGCAGGCCGGGTTGCTCCGGCTCGCGCCCTCCTTTGACCCCTGGCCGGGGTGTTCCGGTCCGCGCCCTGCTTCGGCCGCTGGCCGAGTTGCTCTGGTCCGCGCCCGCCGTGGCTCACCAGTTCCGCTGCGGTTGCGCCCCCTTCACTCGCGAAGCATGGCCGCACCGCCCTTGCTCTGGCAGTCCGCGCAGCGCGTATACCGTTTCGTGTGATCGTGCGGATCCTGCCCGAACACCGGATAACACGCGGCTCCGCACAACCCGAGATACACCGGCCCGCACCGCAGCGGACGCCGCCCGACCTGATGCGCCAGCCGAGCCGCGTTCTCTGGCGCACCCGCCTGCGGCAGCCAGCCATGCGCGGGCAGGCTGGCCAGGACGATCTCGTTGAGGTGATCGGCCCGCCGGATCAAGGCCCGCCCGAGGTCGAGAAGGCGCTCGCCGAGATCCCGCACCGCGTCTGGTCGCGGATATCGTTCGTCGAGCGCACGGGTCAGGAACCCGAGATCCAACGCCAGGGTGGCTTGGAGGTCCCGGATCCAGGTAACCAACTCGGGGCCGGTGAGCCCTACTGCCGACGTGCGCTGCTCGGGCAGTCTGCTCCAGTGGCCGGTCATGCGCTGTCCCCAGCGAATGCCAGGCCGCCTCGTGCTCCCACTCGGTTGGATGCCCCTCGCGGTGCTGCTGCCGCGGCAGGCAACCCACATGCCGGTGCCATTCCCCAACGCGTTGCCAGCCCCGCCGCCGATGCCAGCTGTGGCGCCACCGCCTCGGGCCGTGGCGGCACCAACCGCGAGGTCCGTGTCCAGCGCTCCAGGGCAGCTTCTTCTCCCGCCAAATCCGGCCCCGCCGTGAACCGCACGCGCAAGACCGGCATCGACCTGTTCACACCAGGCACCGTTCTTCACTCGCGCGGGCCTGTCCCTCCTGGCGGAGCCATTCCTCCGCGCAGTCAGGGCACGTCGGATCGAACCAGTGGCCGCCGAGCTGTGGCACGTCGCTGCGGGCGACCGTGACTTCGGCTCCGCACAATGCGGTGAACGTTTCCCCGGGTCGCGGCGCGAACGGCCCGTCCAGTGCGTGCCGTTTTCCTTCCGCCTGCTGCCATCTGAACACCGGACTCCTCCCCTTGTGGTGCTTGGAGTCCCATTTCCGATGTCGCCGCCGCGTAACGCAAGCCCCCGTTCCGGGTGATCATCGGGACCGGGATTTCCCCTTAGCCACAAGGGCTTTCCGCGCACGCCGGGGAGCGAGCGCGGGTTACCGCCGGGTTAGGTGTCACCAGATGGTGACACCCCCGGGGAGAGCGGACGCCGCCGCGAGCGTTACGGCGCCCGTGCTGCTTCAGCGATGCGAGGCGCGGCAGCAGTCACGGGCGCCGCGAGGGGGAAGGCGGCGAGCGTCCGCGCGGGCATCACCTCGCTTTCCGGAGTGCGGTCGCCGCTATGACTGCTGTCGCCAAGCGCATACGCAACCCCCGCGCGCGGGTTGTCACACGACCGTGGCGCGAATTGCCAGGATGCGGGCACGATCACGACACGATGGGGGTCGATCAGGACCCCGGGAGCCGCGTCTGGGCCAGGGCCGTAGCGCAAGACGTCACAGCAGCGAAGTCTGATCGGCACGCCGAAAGCGGCCGCGTGGTCATGCAGCGTCGATACCCCAGCCGGATCAAGCCACGGTGGTGCGGCTGATCAGCACGTCGAGACCCGGGCCGCTCAGATCGTCCGCCGCCGCGCGACGGCCTGCCAGCGCGAGCAGCAAAGCCTCCGCCGGGCCGCGGACTTCGATGCCCGTCCCGGAGGTCCAGTCCAAATCCGTCGCGACTGCGCGCAGACCGGTCAGCCGCCGCGACACCCCGATCGGCGGAGCGCGCAGCGACAGGTCCAGCGCCCGGCGCAACCGCGCCGCCGGGATCGTCCTCGGCTGCCCGAGCGGGCGGCGGATGTCCTGTTGATGGATCAAACCGTCGAGAAACCCGATCATCCCGCCAAATTTTCCCAGGAGCCGTCCCGGCTGCGGGTGTCGACGCATGACGCCGATCAACTCCTCCGGCGCGCGCACCCGGTATTCGGCGAGGCCGATTTCGTTGGCTCGGCTCAGCGACAGCCTCGCGCGGGCGAGCCGCTGCGCCAGCTGGCGTCCGCTCAGTTCGTCGTAGCTCACGACGTGCGCGACGACCGAGCGAACGTTCCAGCCCGCGCACAGTGTCGGCTGGTCCCATTGCTCTGGCGTGAGCGTCTCGAGGAAGTCCGCGAAGTCGGCGCGTTCCTCGCGAGCCAGGGTCCGTACGTCCATGCCCTCCCCCATCTGCGACGGACACTCACCGTAGCAGCGCACCCGTCGCGTTCGCCGGGTTGATCAAGGCGGCGAACCCCAAAGTGGACCTCGGGCCACATTCATCCGATCGGGTCGAATATGTGCGGACAGATAACACCTGGAATAGTCCGGCAGATCGCGAAAACCCGTTCCGCAAACACCACGAACGGCGGCTTCGGCGAAGAATTTCCCGCCCCGGGTTAGCGCGATCGGCGACGGGCATGCAAAGATGGCATCACCGCAGGCAGGAGGGGTTAAATGGGTGGAATATTCCATACCCGGGACGCCCGCCGCGGCCGCCGGAACCAGTTCCCCTCGGGGGCGGGCTGGGAACTGTGTTCCGGCACTTTTCCGGCGGAGAAGAAAGGAAGCGCAATGACCGTTCCTGGCGCGGAAAATGCAGGCCAGGCATGCCGTCGGACAGAAAAACCGGACAGCCGCGGCGACAGACCGTATGCCGTCGCCGTGAGTCAACGCCCCGGCCGGGTGACCGTGACGTTTCACGAACCGGGCATGCCCCAGCCAGCCCCGGTCGTACCGTCTCCGCGGCCGACTACGAGACCGGCCTACCCGTCGTGGAAGACCGCGCGGACGGCGGTCGAACTGGCCGCGCAGCGGGACGGCGGGACTCAGCCGTGGCAGCTGATCGCGCTCCTGCTGGTGCTGCTCTCCGGGGCGACCGCGATCGTCTTCGCGACCGCTGGCGTGCTGGCCGGTCTGGCTACCGCGAGCGTGGTTGCCCTCGTCCACGTCGCCGGTGCCGTGCTGCACAAGCGGCACACCGCGAACCGGGGCACCTGACCACCCTCGAAGCGGACGCCGGCGGCGACTCAGGGCCGCCCGCGTTCTGCGCTCCCGGTGCCCGGTCGGGCAGGGCCGGGCACCGGGAGACGAGGTTGCCGTTCCGGGATTGACTCCGGGGTCGCGCCGGGTGCTGGCGACGCGCGACAGCTGGCGGCTCGGCAGCCGAGATCGCTGCCGCTTCGGGATTACGCGAGTTCGGCTCGCAGGGGCACGCCCGCTCGACGCGGTTTCGCCTAGCTCGACGATTGCCCCGCCCGACGCTCTCAGTCGCCCCGCCTGGCCTGGCTTGGCCCGATCCCTCGACACTGAGCGGCCAACATTGCCTCTTCGACCTTCGGCTCCCGCACGACCGGGCCGCAGAGTCCGACCCCACGATCCCGGTCCAGCAGGCCGCCCCAAGGCAACCGCGCGAAGTGGCGCAAACAGGACTCCGCCGAACAGCTCATCCGGCCAACCGCCCCCAACCTGTCACCAGCTGCAGACACCCAACCCCCTCCACCCCGCAAAAAACCACGAAAAAAGCACCCCCCACCCCACCTCAACAACGAAATCCACAACACCAACCCGAAATTGCACGTGCGAAAGCACCATCCAATGCACGAGAAGTGTCCATTCAGGTGAAATCCCCGCCGCACAGCGCGCCATTGATCCACCAGGCCACTACCCTCAGGAATATTCCGAACACATTCCGTACTTCGCGGAATATTCCATTCACTCATCGAAAACGAGAAAACGAGGGGTTGCAGTGGACGCCTACGACCCGCACGAGCACGAGCAGCACCCGACCCACGCCCCGGCGGCCGGGCCCGCGGCGCGCTTTCCGGACCATGCCTGGCGGAAACCCGCTGCTTGCGGGCCTAATTCCGGCAACTGTGTCGAAGTGAACCTGGCCGAGCACGGGCTGGTCGGGGTGCGGGACAGCAAGATCGGCGACTCTCCCGTCCTGGTCTTCGACCGGGGCGAGTGGGCGCGGTTCGTCGAGGCCGTGCGGCGCGGGGAATTCGACGGCTGACCAGGCACGACAACGCAGCTCTGCCGAAAACGCCGGGAACCTTGCGAAAAAGGCGCCGACCCGGAGTATTGCCCGCCGGGTCGGCGCATTATCATCGGAGGTTCTCACATCGGCCCCTGGACGAAATGACGGAGCCCCTGGTGACCACCCCGATCCGGCAGCCCCCGCCGTCTCTGCGGACCCAGCGTTCCCGGCTGGGGTCCCGGATCCTCAAGTGGCGCACCGCTCGCGGGCTGACCCAGGTCGACCTCGCCGACGGGATCGGCTGCAAGCAGCCCAAGATCCAGAAGATCGAGTCCGGCAAGGCGGGCACCCGGCCCGACGACCTCGAGCGGATCATCGAGGTGCTGGCCGTCCCGCCCGCCGAGGCCGATCAGCTGCGGGAGCTCAACCAGGCCAACGATCCGTCCGCGCGGCGTGCCGAGCGGAGGATGATCACGCCGCAGTGGTTCCGCGAGATCCTCGAACGCGAGCAGACGGCGGCGGAAATCCTCAGCTGGACCGGGAATCGCATCCCGGGACTGCTCCAATCGGAGTATTACATGCTCGCGCAGTTCCAGGCCAGCCGCCAGGAGCGGGTCACCGACCGGGTCGCCGAACGCAAGGCGCGGCAACGGCTTTTCGACGCCTGCCCTGCTCCGCGGACGGTCTTCATGCTGGAGTACAGCTGCATCGAGAAACTCGTCTACGGCACCAAGGCCAGCATCGCCACCGATCAGCTCGAGCACATGATCCGGATCGTCGAAACGCATCCCTTCGCCGAGGTCCGGATCCTCCCGCGCGACGCGGCCGCCTACCCGGACGAGGACTTCACCATCCTCCGCTTCGGCCATCCCGACCTGCCCGATTTCGCTTACCAGGAAAGCAAAGTCAAGCTCATCACCGTGCCGCAGGGGCAGGACGAGTTCGCCTCCTACGAGGAGTCGTGGGAAGCGCAGCTCGCCGCCACCCTGTCGCGCGACCAGTCCCTGCAGTACCTGAAGGAATGGGCGAGCCGCTGCGCGACGCCCGCCCGCTGACCAGCAGTCCCGAACGAAAGGAACAGCCACCGGTGGCCGACGAACCCTTCCCGCCTCCCGGGGTCGACCTCGACCACCCGAGCGTCGCGCGGGTGTACGACTACTACCTCGGCGGCACCACGAACTGGACGATCGACCGGGACTTCGCCGACGAGGTGATCCGCGAGTTCCCGCTGATCCGCCCCATCGCGAAGGCCAACCGGCTGTTCCTGCACCGGCTCGTGCGCCACCTCGTCAAAAAGGGCGTGCGGCAGTTCGTCGACATCGGCTCCGGTGTGCCGACCATGGGCCACGCGCACCAGGTCGCCGACGAACTCGCGCCGGGCGAGAGCCACGTCTGCTACGTCGACTACGAACCGGTCGCCGTCGCGCATTCGGAAACCCTGCTGCGCGAGTCTGGCGACCTCGACCGGCACGCGGTGATCCACGCCGACATGCGCGACCCGGAACGGCTGTGGGAGCAGATCGCGGCGACCGGCGTGATCGACGTCGAGAAACCGCTCGCGCTGCTGCTGATCGCGGTGCTGCACGTCCAGCAGCCGCCCGCCGAGGACAGCGGCGGCACCGAGGACCTCGGGCCGTCCATCGTCGCGCGGTACCGCGATCTGCTCGCCCCCGGCTCGTTCCTCGGCATCTCGCACATCACCGACCAGGGCGTTCCCCCCGACGTGGACGCCGGGCTGGTCGAGCTGAAGCAGCTGTACGACCGGTCGAGCAGCCCGGTGATCTGGCGTTCGCGCGAGGAGATCCAGGCGCTGTTCGGGTCGTTCGAGATGCTCGAACCGGGGCTCACCTGGACGCCGTCGTGGCATCCGGAGGAGTCCGGCGAGGGCGCGCCGCAGGTGGAGTTCGAGACGCCGGCGCATTCGGTGATCCTGGCCGGAGCGGCGCGCAAGCCGTAATTCGCTCGCTTCGGGCGGACGCCGCTGCGACCATCGACGCATGCGCACGAGCACTGTGGCGGACCGGATCCGCGAAGCCACCGTCTTGCTCGGGGACGGGCCGGACCGCCACCGCTTCCCCGACCCGACGGGGTGGTGGCGTGCGCCCGGACTGCTGCGCGAACTGGGTCCGGCGCTCGCCGCGCTGTTCGCCGACGAGCAGCCGAATGTCGTGCTGGGCCCCGAATCCCGCGGGTGCCTGCTCGGTCCGCTGGTCGCGGTGGAATTCGGCGCGGGCTTCGTCGAGGTGCGCAAGAACCGGTACCCGACCTGCGATTCCGACCGGTGGTTCCAGCGCACCTCGCCGCCGGATTACCAGGACCGGCACCTGCGGCTCGGCTTCCGCCGCAGTCTGCTCCAAGCGGGCGACCGTGCGCTGTTCGTGGACGACTGGATCGACACCGGCGGCCAAGCCTTCGCCGCACAAGCCCTGGTCGCCGACGCCGGGGCGACGTGGATCGGCGTCGCCGTGGTCGTCGACGGGCTGCGTCGCCACGAGCCCCGCCGGCAACTCCGCGTGCGCTCCCTCCTGCACTCGCGCGACTTCTGATCACCGGAACGCGTCGACGCTGCGGCTCGCCCAGGAAGCGAACGAGGTCGCCGGACGGCCGAGCACCTTCTCGACATCGGGGCTACTGCGGAGCTCCTCCGGAAGCGGCTGGCCCAGGATGTCGAGCGTGCCGTCGGCGACCGGTTCCGGCATCTGCTGCACCATCTGCTCGCGTGCCTGCGCACGGTCAAGTTCGACGAATTCCAGCGGCTCGCCGAGGGCCGCGCCGAGGATCTCCGCGCGCTGTCGCGGGCTCGTCGCCTCCGGTCCAGTAAGGACATAAGTCTGTCCGGCATGACCGCCTCCGGTCAGCGCGGCCGCGGCGACTTCGGCGATGTCGAGCGGGTCCACGGCTGGGAGCGCGACGTCGCCGAACGGCGAGAAAACCTTGCGCTGGGCCCGAATCGTCGGGATCCACGCGAAAGTGTTGGTGGTGAACCCGCCGGGGCGAAGGACTGTCCACTCCAGACCGGAAGACCGCACCGCCTCTTCCAACGCGGCGAGCGGCGCGTGCGAAACCGCTTCCGGCCGGGTTCCCGCGGCCTGCGACGACTGCAGGACGACCCGCGAGACGCCAGCGTCGGCCGCCGCCCGCAGGACAGCTTCCCCGTCGACGTGCGCGCCCGCGCCGGAGACCAGCAGAAACAGCGCGTCCGCGCCCTTCAGCGCAGGGGCCAGGCTGCCGGCGTCCGCCAGGTCCGCGACCATCGGGGTCACGCCGGGCCGCGACGGCGGCGGGGACGTCACGCCGCGGGAAACGGCGGTCACGGCGTGCCCGGCTTCGGTCAGGGACTCGACCAGCAGGCGGCCGACGTTGCCCGTGGCGCCGGTGACGACGATCATGACTTGCTCCTCAGCTAGGGGTCGAAAGCGACACAGCGAGGCTAAAAGCCGCCGTACAGTAGGTTCCCCAGGGAAAGTATTGGAGCCGCATGACCACCACCGCGCAGACCGGGGCCGATCCGCTCGCCGCGTGCCGGATCAGCCCTGCCGTCGACCTGCTGTTCAGCCGGTGGACGACCCCGATCCTGTGGACGCTCAGCCAATCCGGTCCGGTGCGGTTCGGCGAACTGGAACGGCGGCTCGGCGCGACCGGGAAGGTCCTCACGCAACGGCTTCGGCAGCTCGAGCGCGACGGCTTGGTGGAGCGGCACTACTACGCCGAGGTGCCGCCGCGCGTCGAGTACGAGATCACCGAACTCGGCCGGAGCCTGTCGCCGGTTTTCGCCGCGCTCGCCGAATGGACCGACGAGCATCTGCCCGCCGTCGAGAAGGCCCGCGACGCCTACACCGGCCCGCTTCCGCGTTAACCGGCGAACTGCTCGTTCCCCAGCACGCCGAGCAGCTGGATCTTCTCGAACGCCGCGCTGCGCGGCGGCGCGGTCAGCACGAGCAACGCCTGCGACTGGTCCTCGGTGAACAGCACCTGGCAGTCCACCTCGATCTCGCCGAGCTGCGGATGCACGAGCACCTTGTGGTCCTCGAACCGTTTCGCCACTTGGTGTTCTTCCCAGATTCGCGCGAACTCCGGGCTCTCGCGGGTCAACGCGCGCACCAGTTCGCCCGCTCGCGAGCGCGGCCCCATCGACCCGTGCACGACCCGCAGGTTCGCCACCAGCGCGCGGCTTTGCCGGTCCCGGTCGTGCGCCGGATAGACGAGCCGCTCGTCCGGGTCGGTGAACCACCGGTAGATCTCGCTGCGCGCCAGACCCGTGTACTGCGAGCGGTCCCCGTACAACGCCTCCGCGAACCGGTTCTGCACCAGCACTTCGCCGAGGTTCGACAGGATGAGCGCGGGCGTGTCCGACAGCCGGTCGAGGACCCGCATCAGCGCGGGCGCGACGTGCGTGGCCGCGACGATCGGCGATGGTGCGTTGCGGCCCGCGAGGTGGAACAGGTAGTCGCGCTCGTCGTCGGTGAGCCGCAACGCCCTCGCCAGCGAGGCCAGCATCTGCTCGCTCGGCTGCGGTCCACGTTGCTGCTCCAGCCGCGTGTAGTAGTCGGTGGACATCGCCGCCAGCGCCGCGACCTCCTCCCGCCGCAGTCCCGCCGCCCGCCGCCGCGCGCCCGCGGGCAGCCCGACGTCCTCGGGCCGCAATCCCTCGCGACGGCTGCGGAGGAAGGCAGCCAGCTCAGCTCGATCCATGGGTCCAGTATCGGCTCGGTCCGGCGCCTCAGCCAGGGACCGCCGATCCCCCGATATGCGCTCTCTGCCGCCGCGACGCCGGCCGGCCGAAACTCAGTGGCATGAACATCACCGGAAACACCGTCTTCATCCCCGGCTCGACCAGCGGCATCGGCCTCGCTCTCGCCCTCGAACTGCGGGCGAAGGGCAACACCGTCATCGTCGGCGGGCGGCGCACCGAACTGCTCGCGCAGATCGCCGCCGAACACCCCGGTCTCGACACCGTCCAGATCGACACCACCGATCCGGCGAGCATCGAAGCCGCGGCCAAGGAGGTGCTCGCGAAGCATCCGGACCTCAACGTGCTCGTGCCGATGGCAGGCATCATGCGCGTCGAGGACTGGCACCACCCGGAGTCCTTTGTGGACAGCGCGGAAGCCACCGTGACCACCAACGTCCTCGGCCCGATCCGGCTCATCGCCGCGTTCGTCGAGCACCTGCAAACGCGTCCGGACGCCACCATCCTGACCGTTTCGTCCGGCCTCGCCTTCGCGCCGCTGAAGGCCACGCCGAGCTACAACGCGTCGAAGGCCGCGATCCACATGCTCAGCGAATCGCTGCGGCTGCAACTGGCCGACACCTCGGTGAAGGTCGTCGAGTTGGAGCCGCCGTCCGTGCGCACCGCGCTCCTGCCCGGCCAGGAGGAAAGCGAGTTCGCGATGCCGCTGGACGCCTTCGTCGCCGAGGTCATGACGCTGCTCGAAACGCAGCCGGACGCGACCGAGATCCAGGTCGAGAACGTCAAATTCCTCCGGCACGGCGAGGCCCGCGGCGACTACCACCAGGTGGTGGCGATGCTCAACGCCGCGGACCCGCACGGGAAGTGATTCACAGGTACAGCACGGCGGTGAGCACCATGCCGCCGAGCGCGACCACCCAGGTGTAGGGCAGCGTCGAGGCCATCGCCCGCTCCGGGCGCACGCCGGAGTACTGCGCGGCCCACACCGTCTGGGTGCTGGTCGGGTCGGACACGCCGAACACCTGGTTGTACGACGCCATCAGCCCGACCACGGCGGGCAGCGGGTAGATGCCGCCGGTCACCAGCACGCCCGCGACGCCCGCGCCGAGGCCGAACACGTTGAGCGGCCCGCGGAACAGGCACAGCGGCACGAGAAGCACGAAGACCACCACGAACCAGACGGCGCCGGACGGGCTGATCGCCGACACGATCGGCGTCAGCGCGTTCTTGGCGCCGGGAAGTTTCACCGCCGCGAGCAGCATCCCGATCGCGACGAACAGCGCGATCGGCGGGGCGGCGACGTCGAACGCCTTGTACAGCGAACGCAGCGCGCGGCCATTGAGCTCGCCCCATTTCGTGGTGGCGACCAGCCCGTACAGCACTCCGGCCAGCAACGACGGTACGATCGGCACCGCGAACCCGAGCGCCAGCACGATCGGCAGCAACGGCGTGAGCAGCGCGTACCAGGGCGCGTCGCCGCGCCGGACGCGTGCCTTGGGCCGGTCGAGTTTCACCGCCCACGCGTGCCGCGCGCCGCGGCGAGTCTGGACAAGGACGTAGACGATGCCGACTATCAGCGCCATCGGGAACAGTTTGATCATGATGGACTTGACGTCGGCGACCGGCGCGCCCAGCGCGTCGGAGAGGAACTGCCACACCGGGAGTTCCAGCGGCGAGCCCGCGGAAATGCCCATCAGGACGGTGCCGCCCGCGGCGACCGGGCGCACGCCGACCGCGATCATCGCCGGGATGCCGACCACCCCGGCGAGCATCGCGGCGGGGGCCGAGCCGGTGATGCTGCCGCACAGGATCGACACCGCGAACACGCCGAGCGCCACCACAGACGGCCGTTCGCCGCCGAATTCGACGATCTTGCGCACCAGTGTCCCGGCGATGCCGGTTTCGTCCATCAGCGTGCCGAGCCACGAGCCGAGCAGCACGGCGATCATCGTGGACGCCAATGCCGCGGCGCCCGTTTGCAGGACGCCGGCGAGGATGCTGTTCTTCCCCTCGGCCAGCGGCGCGCCGGCGAGCAGCGAGATGCCGATCGCGAGGAACACCAGTGCGAACGCCGTCGGCAGCACCCGGGTGAGCATCAGCACCACCCCGACCGCCATCAGGACCAGAATCGCGATACCCATGGTCAGTTCCCTCCCGCGAGTGCGGTGGTGAGCAGCAGCGGGCTGACGCTCAAGCCGCTGCGGCGGTGGGCGAAGCGGTGTGCGGCGATCTCTTCGGCCCCGGCGACGTGGCCGCGCACGCGGAACGGGCCGAGCCGGAGCGCGGTGTGGCCGAGCCGGCGGTTCAGCTCGCGGACGTCGAGGCAGTGGTGGGCCGTCTCGTGGGCGACGGCAGCCTTTCGCAACGCTTCGCGGGAAACTTGATACCCGTGCTCGGCGGCGAGTTTTGCCAGTCGGGTCAAGGAATCCGTGTACACCGTGACGGTGCCTCCGTGGTGTTCGGCGACCAGGATCTCGTCGCGGCGGACCCCTCCCTCGCGCTCCACGACGTGCACGTCTTCGTCCGTTCCGGCGGCCAGTTCGTCGCCGTAGGCGAGGGCGATCGCGGCCCATTCGCGGAGCTGGTCCTCGCTGCGGTTCTCGTGGGTGGGCGTCGCGCGCAGCAGGTCGACGGCCAGGTCCAGATCGGTGTTCACCGGCGGTCCTCCAGGATCAGGACGACCGGCTCGTCCGCCGCTCGGGTTTTGACCTCGGCTCCGGCCAGCGCGACCAGCTGGTCCCGGTCGAGCACGCCGGACAGGTCCGCGATCTTCGGCCCGACCAGCAACCACACCGCCGGCGCCTGGGACCCGCCGTCGCCGTAACGGGTGTGCTGGTCGGCCAGCGTCGCCAGGCGGGCTTGCGCGGAGCCGGCGTCCGTGTGCTCGATGACTGAGCCGGTGCCGTGCAACCGGATCACCCCCTCGCCGTCGACCACGCGCACCTGCTCGACGGACCGGGCGAACCGCCCGAGGAATCCCGCACGCCGCGCTTTCGCGCCGAAGACGCGGTGCTGCGCGGTGCCGTCCAGTTCCCGCACTTCGCCCGGCTGGACCCCGATGCTGCGCGCGACCTCGGCTCGTACCGCTGCTTCGTCCACAGTGGAGGCTCGATCCTTGGTGCGCAGTTCGGTTGCCCCGGTGGCGATCGCACGCACCAGGTTGCGCTGCGGGTCCACCGTCACGTCCACTTCGACGCCCGCGGGATCCGCACCTTGGGCCACGACGGCGGATTCCGCTTCGGTGCGCACGGCGAGAATGTCCGCATTGGACGGACTCGGCACGATCCGTTCCACCGATTCCCGCACCAGCGCGAGCGCCGCACCGAGCGGGCTGATCACTTCGGCGTGCGCGGCGATCCGCCAGTCGTGGGAGGATTGCGCGCCGAGGAACGGCGTGACTGCCGCCGCTCCGCCACCGCCGCCGACGAGCGTCGGCCGGTTCAGCCGGTATTCGGCGACCAGTCCGTCCACGACCGTCCGGACCGGTTTGACCGCCTGCTCCAGCACCGTCCGCGCGGCCTCGTCGACCGTCATCCGCAGCGCCGCGGCCAGCGGTTCCATCGCCAGCCGTGCCGATTCACGCTCGGCGAGCGCATAGGCGTCATCCGGAACCACGCCGAGCGCGTTGGCCGCGCAAGTGAGCGTCAGCGCGCAGCGACGACCGGCGGACAGCTCCAGTGCGACGTAATCCGACGGGTCGTCCGGCCTCGGCGACACCGTGACCAGCTTCGCCCCCGCCAACGCGGAAACCGGCTCGAAACACGCGTACGGCAGCCCCGCGATGTGCGCGCTGCGGGGCCCGACCTCGGTCACCGCGCGCCCGGAGAACCGGATCAGCGAGCCGCCGCCGATGCCGACCGTCCGCACGTCGAGCGCGGGCATATACGTCTCGTGCCCGCCGAGATGTGCGTGCCGCACCTGGACGCGACCGCGCCGGATCACGCTGATGTCCGTGGAAGTCCCGCCTGTTTCCAGGAAAACGCCCTCGCTGAGCTTCTCCCCCATCAACGCGCCGGCCACTCCGGCGGCCGGGCCGGACAACGCCGTCAGCAACGGACGGCGACGCATCTCCGGCAGCGACATCACCCCGCCGTCACCGCGCACGACCATCAGCGGCGCGGTGATCCCGGCACGCTGCACACTGGCCTCGACCACGTCCGCGGTGGACACCATCCGCGGCATGATCCCGGCGTTCAGCACGGCCGTCCGGGCTCGTTTGGTCAGCCCGTACAGCCCGGTGATCTCATGCGTAGCCGTCGCGAGGACTCCGCGTTCCCTCGCCGCGGCTGTCACCGCCCGCTCGCCCTCGGGATCGTCCACACTGAACGGTTCGACGGCGACGATCACCTCGGCACCCTGTTTCACCAGGTCGTCGACCGCGTCCCCAGCCGCCGAGAGGTCGGCGACCGGGGCGAACCGCACCGGCATCCGCCGCCCGGGAGCCAATTCCATTTTGCCGAGCGCAGTGAGCCGCCGGGTGGCGAACGCGTCGAAACCGGTGCCCACGCCGGCGATGCCGACGGTGGCGACGTCGCCTTCCAGCAACGCGTTCGTCGCCTGGGTGGTGCCGTGCGCGAGGAACGACACGTCCTCCGCGCCGACCTCCGCCCGCAGTTTCTCCAGCGCTTCGAGAATGCCGTGGGCGACGCCGTCTTCGTGGTCGTGGCTGGTCGGCACTTTCACCTGGCCGAGCAGTTCGAACGTCCGCGCGTCGACGGCGACGGCGTCGGTGAACGTGCCGCCGACGTCGATGCCGACGCGCACGGGACCGGGATGGAACGCCATTGTCCGCACCTCCTGAGGGAAATCGTGATCAGTAGCCGCGGACGTCGGGCCAGCGCCGTTCGACCCCGGCGCGGTCCAGCACGCGGGCGAACTCGTCGAACCGGTCCTCGCGGATTTGGTGCGGCTGCAGCCCTTCGCGCAGCGCGAAACCGACGAGATGGCCGGCGACCTCGCCGACGTTCCACTCCACCGGATGCAACCGGTGACAGCCGTTGGTGATGTGCGTGGTGCCGATGTTTTTGCCCGCGGGCAACAGGTTGCGCATCCGTTGCGGCAGCAGCGCGCCCAGCGGCAGTTCGAACGGGACGCTCGGCACGTCGAGGTAGCTGTCCCCGGCGGTCGACGGGTGGAGGTCGATCCGGTAACTGCCGACCCCGACCGAATCCTCGCGCCGCTTGCGGCCGGTCGGGCCGAGGATGTCGAGCGACACGTCCTGTTCGACGACCGTGGTGACCGCCCGGATCCGCCTCGCTTCGCGCACGTACGCGGACTTCGCCAGCCCGTCGTCGGTGCCGACCACATCCGGGCGCAGCTTCAGGCCGGGGAAACCGGTGCCGCCGTCCAGCCGTGGCGCCTCGGTCTGGAGCCAATACAGCACCGACAGCGAAAGCTGTTTCGCCTCGTAGTGCGCGCGGGCCACGTCCGCGGCGGTCGTGACCCCGTCGATCTCCAGCGCGGGCCGCAGCCAGTAGTCGTTGAGCGGCCAGTTGACCAGGGTGAGGTCGGAATCGAACGCGCCCGGCTGGTGCAGTTTGCGGGCGAGGATCCGCCGGAAGCCCCACAATTCCTTGTCCCCGGCGTCGGCGCTCTGGTCGGCGCTCACCGCGAGCGGATCCGTCTCCGGGTTCGGGTCGAAGGTCCGCGGCACCGGCTCCAGCGACCGGGGATCCGGGGCGAGGAACCCGAGCAGCGGACCGGGCCAGAAGTCCGGCTGGTATTCGCTCCAGACGCCGTACAGTTCCGGCCGGTCGATCGTGTGGTCCTCGCCCGCGTGATGGGACAGCGCGAAGCAGTAGGTGATGCCCTGGAGGTTGCCCGGGTCGGCCTGCTCCGGCGCGTGCGGTTCGCCGTGCTCGGACTGCGCTTCGGCCCCGATCGCGAACTCGGTACCGGTGAGGGGCAAGAGGTCGCCGTTTTCGGTGGCGTCCAATGTGTACTCGGCGCGAACCGTCGTGCGGTTCCCGTCCGGCCCTTCGAAGGTGACCGCCTCGACACGGTCGCCGGTCACGTCCGCCGCGACCGGCCGGTGTCGCAAAAGGACAGTCAGCCGGCCGGACGAGCGATGCGGGGCCAGCATCGATTCCAGCACCGCGAGCGCGACGCGCGGCTCGTGGCACAGCTTGCTGACCCGGCCCGCACCGGGATTCAACTCGGTCAGTGCGGCCGCTTCGGCCCGCAACGGATAGTGCCGCCGGTAGTAGTCGCGCACCCCTTCGCGGAACCGGCGATACGTCGCGGTGCCGCCGAACTGTTCGATCCAGGGATTCTCGTCCGGGGGCACCGCCTGCGCGGTGAACTGGCCGCCGAGCCAGTCGGTCTCCTCGGTCAGCACGACGCGGTGTCCTGCCGACGCGGCGGCCAGCGCGGCGGCGACGCCGCCCACCCCGCCGCCCGCGACGAGGATCTCCGTGCCGAGTTCAGCCATTGCTCTGTCCTAACCGGATCGTGGTGCGCCGACGTCCTCGCCGGCCACCGGTGGGCACCACAGCAGCTGCTGCCGCGTGGTCGTCTTCTCGGTGACGAGGTCCACGAGCAGGCGCACGGCCAACCGGCCCATCTCCCGCATCGGGACCTCGAATCCGCTCGTCCCCGCCGTCCCGCCCAGCACCGCGAGGGACAGGTCGTCCGGAGTGGACAGTCCGGCCTGGTCGATCGCGGCCCGCACCGCACGGTGTGCGGCGCCGGTGTCGGTTCCTTCCACGACCACCGCCGTGACGCCTTCTTCGAGCCATTCCCGGATCGGAACCGGCTTTCCGTTGAGCCGGACGATCTTCGTGTCCGGTGCCGCGCGCAGCACGCCGAGCTGACGGTCCGCAGAGGACGGTGCCTCGTCCGTCTCCCGGACGTACCGGATTTCCCGGTGGCCGAGGCCGATCAGCCGCTCCAGCACTTGCGCCGAAGCGGTGACGTAATCCGCGCCGATGTACGGGATCTGTCCGTCCAGCTCCGGCCGGCGTCCGATGTAGACCAACGGGAACCCGGACGCCATCAGCCGCGAAACCGGTCCCTCCGGGACGTGCCTGCCGAAAAACAGGCAGCCGTCGGCCATCCGCGTCCGGCGGATCGCCTCCTCCTGCCGCGCGTGCGGCCCGCTCGTGCCGGTGAACAGGATCAGATCCTGGCCCAGCGCCGCGGCTTCCTCCTCGACTCCGGAGAGGATCGGGTGGTACGCGTCGGCCTCGTCGGTCGGGAACGCCGTGCGGAAGGTGTACAGCCCGAGCAGATTCGCCCGCGCCGACGCGAGCCGGGTGGCCGCCGGATTCGGCACGTAGCCCAGTTCCTCGGCCACCCGCAGCACCCGGCTGCGGGTCGACTCGGCCATCCGCACGGTCCGGTTGCCCGCCAGCACGACCGAAACCGTCGCCTGGGACACCCCGGCGATGCGGGCGATGTCGGCTTGGCGAGGCATGCGGTTGCGGCCGGGCACGGGTCACCTCCGGGGAGCGCTAATGCGGATTAGGCGAGGATCTGCGCCGGGCGCGGCACCGTCAAGGCTTCCGGGATGTTTCTGTCCTGTTTTGCCGGAGCGAGGGACTAATACGTATTAGCACCTTGACAGCCCCTCAGCCGCGCCCGAAGAGTCGCTCCGGGTAACCGCCGATGAAAGGGAGCGTCCGCATGACCGAACTTTCCCGCCGCACCGCCCTGCGCGGCGCAGCCGGAGCGAGCTTCGCACTGGCCGCGCTGCCCCTGCTCGGCACCGGAACAGCGAGCGCCGCGCCCGCCGGATTCCCGGAGTACCGGTTCGTGCGCACCGCGTTCGACAAAAGCAAACTGCAGTACCCGCCGGCGAGGCGCGAGGTGATCTTCCCGTGCATCCGCGGCGTCTATGACAAGCTCGCCAACCCGCTCGGCCGCTATTACCTGTACTACGCCCCGCACGACGCGCCGGGCGGCATCTGCCTGTCCTATGCGGACAGTCTCGAAGGGCCGTTCGTCGAATACCCGCGCAACCCGATCGTCAAGAACGTCTGGAAGCCGCACTACGACGTGTCGCACGTGTCGTCGCCGTTCGTCCTGTGGCACGAGCAGACCCGCGAGCTGTGGCTGTATTTCCACGGCGAGAACACCACGACTCGCCTCGCGCGGTCAAAGGACGGGATCCACTTCACCTACGACAAAACGGTGCTGTCGACGTCGATGCTGCCCAAGGGCACCACCGAAACCTCCTACGCCAAGGTGTTCGAGCACGACCTGCCTTCGCGCGGCGCGAAGTACGTGATGGTGTTCATGATCAACACCACCGCCAACCACCGCAGCATCGGGTGGGGCTGGTCGGCCGACGCTCGCGATTGGACATTCTCGCAGACGCCGCTGATCCGTCCCGAAGAAGTCGGCGCGAGCAACATCGGCGCGCCGACCGTGGTGCGGCGCAACAATTCCACCTACGTCGTGTACCACGAGAACATCGAGGCCGGCGGGAACATGCTGATCACCGAGGTCGGCAACGACTTCGGCAAACGCGAGCACCTCGGCGTCTTCCACGCTCCGCTCGCGGGCGCGCCGGACAACGGCCGGTGCGCCGCCGCGTCGTTCGGCACGATGAACGGCAAGGAGTACATGTTCTACGAGGCGGGCGAACGGCTCAAGGGCGCGATCGCCATCGCCCGCGCGGTCTAGGCCAAGTACGTCGGCCTCCCCGCCACGATCGTCGCGGACACCGGCATTTCCCGCAGTTCCTTCGTGGACAGTCCACTCGGGTCGGCCGCCGTCAGGACCAGATCGGCCACGTCGCCGACCTGGACGCCGCGGCGGCCGCCCGAGGACGCGGCCAGTGCGTCGGCGAGCGGGATGGCCTGCTCGGGATGCCACGGCGGCCGCTCGTCGTCGGTCCGGCCGACCGCGGCGGCGATCCCGTCCCACGGATCGAGCGGCGCGACCGGCGCGTCCGAGCCGAGTTCCAGCCGGGCACCGGATTCGAGCAGGGCGCGGTACGCGTACGCGCGGTCGGTGCGGCCGTGCCAATGCCAGTCGGCGACGTCGCGGTCGTCGGGCTGGTGCGCGGGCTGCACACTCGCGACCAGCCCGAGCGCGGCGAACCTCGGCACGTCCTCGGGCCGCAGCAACTGCGCGTGCTCGATCCGGCCCGGGCAGCCGACCTCGGCGAACGCGTCCAGCGCGATGGTGTTGGCGTGGTCGCCGATCGCGTGCACCGCCGGGGTCAGCCCGTGCTCGTGCGCGCGGCGCAGCAACGGCACCAACTCCTCCGGCGGCAGCTCCAGCAGCCCGTTCTCGCCGGATCCCGGGTACGAATCGTGGCAGTAAGCGGTGCGGGTGTTGAGCGAACCGTCGACGAACAGCTTGAACGGGCCGACCGTGAGCAGTCCTTCGCCCGCGTCGAGCACGTCCCCGGTCCGGTGTCCTCTTTGGATGGTCTCGTCCAGCAAATACCTTGCGATCACACAGGAAACCCTCGTCGCTGGCTTTGCCGTGGCCGCCCGCCGGGTCCAATCCGTGACCGTGTCCGCGTATTCGTAGTCGACCACCGACGTCACGCCCCGCTTCGCGGCGGCAGCCAGCGCGTCGGCAACCCAAGCGTCCTGAACCTCGACCGGCGCGGACGGCAACGCGGCCGTGGCGCTCATGCAGTCGTTCTCCAGCAGGACGCCGGTCGGATGCTCACGGCCGATCAGCTTCAACGCGGCCGGGCTGAGCCACAACGTATGCAAATCCGCGCTGAACAACGCCACCGCGCGGCCCGGGAGCGCGCGCTGCAGCAGATCCTTGTGCGGCCGGTCCGGCCAGAGCCCGTCCCGGAACCCGACGCCGACGACGAGCTCCCCCGCCGGAGCACCGAGCAGCTTCTCCATCAGCAATTCGACCGCGCCCACCGCGGATCGCGCACCGTCCAGCGGGATGCGCCTGCGGAATCCGGCCCACTGCACGAGGTGCGCGTGCGCGTCGACGAGCCCGGGCAGAAGCGTGCCGCCGTGCCCGTCGAGCACGCGGGCGGCGAACCCGGTCCCAGCGCCCGGTTCCTCGACAGCCGATACGACACCGTCGCGCACCCGAACGTCGGCCAGCGGCCCCTGCAACCCGACCCGGACGCGGCGGAGGAGAAGATCGTCCATGCGCCCAGCCTGCCAGCAGGCCCCGTTCGGGTGAAGCGGGAATTGCGATGCTGGGGCGGGCGTTGAAACGGGTACACGCAATGCATGGCAGCCGTCGCCCGCCGAAGGGTCAGGGCCGGTCAGGAGCGCCGCCTTCACAAGCCGCGCAGGGTTCGACTCCCTCGGTTGCCGCTTTGTTCCGCTGGACCGCGCGGGTCGGGCGGAGCTGTCTTGGTTCGCGGTGGCCGTTGCACGGCTGATCCCCTCGTAGGCTGGGCTTTGAGCGCCGACATCGGCCGCCCGGTCTGACCTGACGCAGCGGAAGCTTCGAACACCTCCGCACGGAGCGCGACCAGCTGACCCCGCTTCGCGCAGGATCTCGCATTCCGCCCGGCCAGCTGCCTCGCCCGCCCCGCAGCCGACACCCCGTCGGACTCCGACCGTGAGCCGAGCCCCGTCCCCGCCGCGACCGAAACACTTAGCCCTTGCGCTAACCATCACCGCCCGCAATACTTAGCCTCATGGCTCAGTATTCGACCACGCTCGACGGGGTCTTCTCCGCCCTCGCCGATCCGACCCGGCGGGCTGTCGTGCGGCGGCTCGGGGTGGGGCCGGCGAGTGTCGGGGAGCTCGCGGGCGACGCGCCGATGACCTTGCCGTCCTTCATGAAGCACGTGCGGATGCTCGAGTCGCACGGGCTGATCCGCACCGAGAAGTCCGGGCGGGTGCGGACGTGCGTCCTCAACCGCGAGCGGTTCGCGCTCGTCGAGGACTGGCTCGCCGAGCAGCGGCGCGTCTGGGCCGGGCGCACCGACCGGCTCGAGCAGTTCGTCACCAGCCAGGAGGACCAGCCGTGAACCCCGACCTCGATCTTTCCCTCGACCGCGTCATCCGCGCGCCCCGCAAACGCGTCTGGGACGCCTGGACCGACCCGGCCAGCCTCGCCCAGTGGTGGATTCCCGCCCCGCTGCGGTGCCGCGTCGAGGAGCTGGACGTGCGCGCTGGGGGTGCGTTCGTCACGCGGATGAGCGAGGACGGCGACACCTTCGTCCCGCATCTCGACGCGTGCTTCCTCGTGGTCGAGGACTACGAGCGGCTCGTTTTCACGAATGCCCTCGACAGCGCGTGGCGGCCGGCGAAACCGCAGCCGGTCGCGATGACGGCGGAGATCGTCCTCCGGGATCATCCGGACGGGACGGATTACCGCGTCGTCGTCCGGCACGGGGATCCGGCGGCCAGGGAACGGCACGCCGATCTCGGGTTCGCGGACGGCTGGGGCACGGTCACGGCTCAGCTCGCCCGGGTCGCGGAGGGCGGGGCCTGATGCAAATCTCCCTCACCGCGTTCGTCACGCTCGACGGCGTCAGCCAAGGGCCCGGATCGTCCACAGAGGACACCAGCGGCGAGTTCTCCCGCGGCGGCTGGTTCGTTCCGCATCTCGACCAGGCGTTCGTCCAGCGGGCGTCGGAGTGGCTGGATTTGGCGGACGGACTGTTGTTCGGCCGCCGCACGTACACGTCGTTCGCGCGGGATTGGCCCGCGGTCACGGATCCGGACGATCCATTCGCCGAGCGGATGAACTCCCTGCCGAAGTACGTCGTGTCGAACACGCTCGAAACCGGCGTTTGGGCCCCGACCACCGTATTGCGCGGCGATCCGGCCACCGCGGTGCGCGAGCTCAAGGCGCAGCCGGGCCGGGAGCTGCAGATTCACGGCAGCGCCCGGCTCGGCAACACCCTGCTGTCCGAGGGAGTCGTGGACAAGGTCCGGTTGGTCATGACGCCGACGGTGCTCGGGGCGGGACGGCTGCAGTTCCCGCATCCGGTGTCGGCGACCGGGTTGCGGCTCGTCCGCCACGAAGCCACGCCCAGCGGACTGGTGCTGCTGGAGTACGACGTCACCGGAGCAGCCGCGCTCGACGACTACGACGGAGTCACGAATCTCGCCTCATGAAAGGTGCGCGGCGGAGACCATCGCGCGGTAGACGTCGGTGTTGTCCAGCGTCCCGTCGAGGCGGTCCGAGCCGGGGCCGGTCGCGGTGACCGGGGTCGGCACGCCGCTGTGGTCGCCGCTCGTCCAGTCGACGGTCAGCGAAAGTTTGGTGCCGGGAACGGGAAACGGGCCGTCCTCGTTGCCTTCGGGCGCACCGTCGGTGTTCTCGATGGCCAGTCCGCCGGTCTCGTGGTCGCCGCCGATGATCACCAGGGTGTCCGGATGCGAGCGGGTGAAGCGCAGCACCTCGGCGACAGCCGCGTCGAGCGCCCGGCCCGCGTCGAGGACGCCGTGCGCGTTGTTTTCGTGGGACATCCCGTCGATGCCTTCTTCTTCCAGGAACAGGAAGAAGCCGCGCGGGTTGGCGGAAAGCGTGTCGAGCGCCTTCTTCGCCATCACCGGCAACGCGACCTTCGGCTGGTACGCGCCCTTGCCGTCCGGGCCGTAATCGACCATGTCCTCGTTCGCGAACAGTCCGAGCAGCCGCGGCGCGCGAGTCGCGGCGAGTTCGCTGGCGTTCCGCACGTAGGTGTAGCCGGAGCGCTTCGCCTGCTCGATGAGGTTTCCGTGCGTGCTGCGGCTTTCCTCGCCCGGCTTGTCCGGCCACGCGCCCGGATCGCCCTTCGGCAGCCACCAGTCTTCGCCGCCGCCGAGGAGGACTTCCGGACGGCTTTCGGTGATGTACTGCTTCGCGATGTCACTCTGCAGATCCCGCGACGGCACGTGGGACGCGAACGCGGCCGGCGACGCCCCGGTGACCTGCGCGGTGGTGACCAGTCCGGTCGACTTCCCGGCGCGTTTCGCCTGCTCGAGCACGGTCAGCAGACGGCGGCCCTGCGCGTCCTGGCCGACCGCGCCGTTGCGGGTCTTGTGCCCGGTGGCGAGCGCGGTCGCCGCCGCGGCGGAGTCGGTGACGAGTTCTTCCGGGTCGTCGGGGTCGGTGTGCACCATGCCGGTGACCGGGAGCCGGTTCATGACCAGGTCGCCCTTGCGGCCGGTCGTCGCGAGCCGGACGAACTCCCGCTGCGCCGCGCCCATGCCGTCGCCCTGGATGTAGACGATGTTGCGCGCTTTCGGATGCCACCCAGCGGAATCCGCGGCCGGACCGTCCCCCGCCATCGCGACCGCGGGCACCGCTCCGGCCACCGCGAGCACGGCCGCGGTGAGCACCATCGTCTTGCGCATCCGGATCCTCCTTTAGTTAGGAAGCTTTCCTAACATGTTTCCGGAAGCGCCGCGAGAGGGTCACCTGAATGGACGTGTCCGCCGACGGTGAACAGCACCCCGCCGGGGCCCGCCGCTCATTACGGTGGGTTTTCATGGAGACCGTCACGACGCGCACCGTCGAATACCCGGCCGACGGCCTCACCATGGTCGGGCGTCTCGCGCTCCCCGCGGGGACCGGCCCTCGGCCCGCGGTCCTGATCGGGCCGGAAGGCACCGGCCTCAACGACTTTCAGCGCGCACGGGCCGACGCGCTGGCCGAACTCGGTTACGTGGCCCTCGCGTTCGACATCCACGGCGGACGCTGGTTCACCGATCCCGACGAAATGCTGGCGCGCTGCCTGCCGCTGCTCGACGACCCGGACCGGATGCGCGACATCGGCCGCGCGGCCCTCGACGTGCTGCTCGCCGAACCGCGGACCGACCCGGACCGGATCGCCGGGATCGGCTACGGCACCGGCGGCGCGATCGTGCTGGAGCTCGGCCGCGCGGGCGTCGATCTGCGCGCGATCGGCACGATCAACGGCCTGGTCACCGGCCGTCCGGGCGAGGCAGCGAACATCCGCTGCCCGGTGTGGGCGGGCGTCGGCTCGGAGGACCCGATCATGCCTGCCGCGCAACGGGACGCGTTCGCCGCCGAGATGCAGGCGGCGGGCGTCGACTGGCGACTCACCGTCTACGGCGGCGCCCAGCACGCGTTCCACCACCCGCCGATCGGCCCGGAGCAGCGGCTTCTCCCCGGCGTCGGCTATCACCCGGTGCAGGCCGAGCGAGCCTGGCGCGACGTCCTGACCCTGCTTGCCGACAACCTCGGCTAACGGGCGAGGAACGGCCCCGGATCAGCCAAAACGCCGTGGATGGTGCGGCCAGCGGCACCGAGCGTCGCGGCGGAATCGCCGAGTGCGGACGGGCTCAGCACCGGCACCGAACCGCGGAGGCCGGTCAACCGCGCCCGCAACACAGCCTCGGCAGCGGGTGCCAGCCAGGGAAACAGCGGCCCGAATACGCCGCCGAGCACCACGCGGTCCACATCCACGAGATTGACCGCCGACGCCAGCGCCAATCCTAGAGCCTCCCCCGCCGCCGAGACGGCCGACAACGCCGCGTCGTCACCCGCGGCCAAAGCGGCGGCGAGAGCGTCCACTGCGGATACTCCAGCCGCGGCGAGCATCGCTTCCTGCCCGGCGTAGGTCTCCAGACAGCCCGCCGCACCGCAGCGACAGGACGGCCCGGACGGGGAAACCAGCACGTGCCCCAGTTCGCCGCCGGTGCCGCGGAACAACCGCGAGTCCACGACCAGTCCCGCGCCGATGCCGATCTCGCCCGACACGTAAAGGAAATCCGCCGCCCCGGCACCGAACCACAGCTCGCCGAGAGCACCGAGATTCGCCTCGTTGTCCACCGAAACCGGGACCGGCAGCTCCAGCTCGACCGGAACGTTCCGCCAGCCGAGGTTCGGCGCGCTCAGCACCACGCCGTCCCGCACCGGGCCGGACACCGCGAGCACCGCACCGGCGACCGTCAAGCCCAGCTCGCGCGCCTCGGCCAACTCCGCGGAAGCCAGTTCCCGCACCGCCTTCAGCACAGTTTCCGCTGGCACGCCGCGGTTGTCCCGCTCGATGCGAACCGACCGGCGGACCGTGCCGGTCAAGTCCAGGACGCACGCGGCGAGATAGTCCACATTGGCCTCGAGCCCCAGCGAAGCCATCCGCGCGCCGCTCAGCGAAACCTCGACCCCGGGCCGGCCGCGCTCCCCCGCGCGCACTGCGGCGGTCTCGGACAGGAAGCCCGCGTCCAGCAGCGAGCCGACCAAAGTGGACACCGTCGACTTGGTCAGCCCGGTCAGCTCCGCCAGCGCGGCGCGGGTCAGCGGGCCGCCGCGGCTGATCTCGCCGAGCACCAGTTCGAGGTTCCGCGCCCGCATCGCGTCGTGCCGGACCGGTTCCATGCAGACCTCCGCTCTTGACGGCCGGGACGACCGTAGCGCAGTATTTAGTCTACAACGTGAACTAAATGAAGGGACGGGCATGGCCGACTACGCCCCCGCACCGGAGGACAAATTTTCGTTCGGACTGTGGACCGTCGGCTGGCCCGCGGCCGACCCGTTCGGCGTCGCCACGCGCCCGCCGCTCGACCCGGTCGAGAGCGTGCACCGGCTGGCCGAACTGGGCGCGTACGGCGTCACCTTTCACGACGACGACCTCCTCGCCACCGAACCGGACCGCGACACCGCGATCGCCAAGTTCAAGCGCGCGCTCGAGGAAACCGGCCTGCGCGTGCCGATGGCGACGACGAACCTGTTCAGCCATCCGGTCTTCAAGGACGGCGGCCTGACCAGCAACGACCGCGACATCCGGCGGTACGCGCTGACCAAGGTCCGGCGCAATCTCGACCTCGCCGCCGAACTCGGCGCGCAGACCTACGTGCTGTGGGGCGGCCGCGAAGGCGCGGAATCCGATGCGGCGAAAGACGTCCGCGCCGCACTCGCCCGCTACAAGGAAGGGCTCGACGTCCTCGCCGACTACGCCGTTTCGCAAGGCTACGACCTGCGGTTCGCGCTGGAGCCGAAGCCGAACGAACCGCGCGGCGACATCCTCCTGCCGACGATCGGCCACGCGCTCGGGTTCATCTCGCAACTGGAGCGGCCCGAGCTGTTCGGGCTGAACCCGGAGGTCGGCCACGAGCAGATGGCCGGGCTGAACTTCGTGCACGGCATCGCGCAGGCGCTGTGGCAGGGCAAGCTGTTCCACCTCGACCTCAACGGCCAGCACGGCCCGAAGTACGACCAGGACCTGATCTTCGGGCACGGCGATCTCGCCAGCGCGTTCTTCCTCGTCGACCTCCTGGAGCACGGCGGCTACGACGGCCCGCGGCACTTCGACTACAAACCGCTGCGCACCGAGGATCCCGAGGACGTCTGGGTTTCCGCGGCGGCGAACATGCGCACTTACCTGATCCTGCGCGAGAAAGCCCGTGCGTTCCGCGCCGATCCGGAGGTCGCCGAAGCGCTCGCCGCGTCGCGGGTGCCGGAGCTGGCGACGCCGACGCTGTCCGAGGGCGAAACCCTGGACGATCTGGCCGCCGACGAGTTCGACGTCGAAGCGGCCGGCCGCCGCGGCTACCACTTCACCCGGCTCAACCAACTGGCGTTGGAGCACCTGCTGGGCGTGCGGTAAATCAGGCGACACGGGCGGTGGCGGTGTTTTACCGTTGCGGGCAACACGTTGACGGAGACGAGTAGCGCAGGGCACCGCGAGGGACAGAGAGCTGCCGCCGGTGAGAAGGCAGCGTCGCGGCCCAGCGCGAAGACACTCCTGAGTGCGGGGAGGAAATGCCCCGACGGCCCGGCCGCCGTCACCCGGCCAGAACGAGGCCGCCCACTCGGCGGCGAAGGTGCGGTGGCACCGCGAGTGTCCCTTCTCGCCCGCACCCCCAAGGGGTCGCCGAGTGCGCTCAGGAGAAGGAATGAGTACCCGCACCCCGGTGGCCTGCCTGCGTGACCGCGTGGGCTCCACCGTGACGATCGCCGGCTGGGTGCACCGCCGGCGCGTGCTGAAATCCGTGGCGTTCCTGGTCGTCCGCGACCGGTCCGGCACCGCGCAGGCGGTGTTCGCCGAGCCGCCGGAGGTCGCCGAGGAGACCGTCGTGCGGCTCACCGGGCAGGTGGTCGCCAATCCGCAGGCACCGCAAGGAATTGAACTGCGGGAACCGGTTTTAGAAGTGCTGTCCGCGCCGGAAAAGCGGCCGCCGTTCGATCTTTATCGGCCCGAAGTGGCCGCCGGGTTGCCGGTGGTGCTGGACAATGCCGCGGTCGCGTTGCGGCATCCGGTACTGCGGCGGCGATTCGAGGTGGCCGCGGCCAGTGTCGCGGCGTTCCGCCGGGCGTTGGACAGGCAGGGATTCACTGAGATTCATACGCCGAAGATCGTCGCCACCGCGACGGAATCCGGGGCGAATGTGTTCCAGCTCGACTACTTCGGCCGTCCCGCTTACCTCGCGCAGTCGCCGCAGTTCTTCAAGCAGGCCATGGTCGGCGTGTTCGAGCGGGTGTACGAGGTGGGGCCGGTTTTCCGGGCCGAACCGCATGACACCGCACGACATCTGGCCCAGTACACGAGTCTCGACGCGGAACTGGGCTTCATCGCCGACCACCGCGACGTCATGGCCATGCTGCGCGACGTCGTAGCGGAGATGGCCGCCGCGGCCGGACCGGACGCGCCGACGGTGCCGGACGAGATCCCGTCGATCGATTTCGCCGCGGCGCAAGAACTTCTGGCCCGGAACACCGGCGAGGACCCGCGCGGCGAACCGGACCTCGCGCCCGCGCACGAACGCTGGCTGTGCGCATGGGCCGAGCGGGAACACGGGTCGGAATTCCTGTTCGTGACCGGATACCCGATGGCGAAACGGCCGTTCTACACCCATCCGGACCCGGCGGACCTGGCCCGGTCGAACAGTTTCGACCTGCTTTTCCGCGGCCTGGAACTGGTGACCGGCGGCCAGCGGCTGCACCGGCACGCGGACTACCTCGCCGTGCTCGGCGAGGCGGCCGGGCAGTACTCGGACTATCTCGACGCGTTCGCATACGGCATGCCGCCGCACGGCGGGTTCGCGATCGGGCTGGAGCGCTGGGTCGCGCGCGTGCTGGGCGTGGCGAACGTGCGCGGGGCGACGCTCTTCCCCCGGGACCTGCACCGCCTGCGGCCCTGATCGCCCCTCGAAGGTGCCGCTGGCCTGGTACGCGGGGTGTGCGGTCCGTGAAGGACTCCTTGAGGGAATCTGGTTCCCTCAAGGAGCCCTTCACGGAACGTCACTGAGCAGCGAAGGTGAGCGACCCCAGCGCGGTGACCAAGGGCGCCAGCTCCGGCAGCTCCTCCGCCTCGGCGAGCGCGGCGGAAAGCGCCGTGTCGTGCGTCGGGCGGGCGGCGGCCAGCAGCTTCTGCCCGGACGGCGTGACCTCGGTGTAGATGCCGCGCCGGTCGTCCTGGCACAGGTAGCGCGACAGCAGGCCGCGCTCCTCCAGCCGGGTGACCAGCCGGGTCGTCGCCGACTGGCTCAGCACCACCGCGTTGGCCAGCTGGCTCATCCGCAGATGGAAGCCGTCCTGGCGGCCGAGCACGTCGAGCACCGTGTACTCGCTCACCGACAGCTCGTGCTCGCTTTCCAGCGCGCGGTTCAGCCGGTCTTCGATCCGCGCGTGCAGCGCCGCCAGCGTCCGCCAGCCTTGCGCGCGCGCCTCGACGGCGTCGTCCGACACCGACATGGTGCACCTCCTCCAGACGGCCCCGGTTGCGGGCGGCCGCGGGCCCCGAGCAGCATCGGCGCAGGTCAATGTGACTGCAAGTATTGCGCGCGCCGGTAGTACTCAGCTGCCACTGTACTCGCGAAACGCCGGGAGGTCCGCCCGGCGGCGTGACCTCGTGCGTCCTCCCCCGGACCCGGCTCAGCTTTTGTCCTCGCCCGACGGCGAGTAAGTTGTCCCCGCTACCCGGGGGAAAGGCGAGCGGCACATGACCGGCACCGGCGATGCGGACGCGGGCACGACCGCGAGACGGTTCGCGCTGGGCCGGTACGGGCCCGCTCCGCTGGTCCTGGCCGGCCGGTACGAGGTGGGCGAGCGGATCGGCGAAGGCGCGACCGCCAGCGTGCACCGCGGCGAGGACCGCGAAACCGGAGGCGAGGTCGCGGTCAAGCTGTTCCACGCCGGAGCGGTCGAACTGGGCCGCAACCGCCGGGACCAGGAGATCGCGGCGCTGCGCGCGGTGCGGCATCCGGGGTTGGTCGGGTTCGTCGACGCCGGAATCGACGAGGGGTACGCGTACCTCGTCATGGACTGCGTGCACGGGCCCAACCTGTCCGAATGGCTGTGCTCCGGGCCGCTGCCCGCCGACCGGGTGGTCGAACTGGGCGCGCAGCTGGCCGAGGCGCTCGCTCACGTCCACGCGCACGAGGTGACCCACCGCGACCTCAAACCCGCCAACATCCTCATGTCCGACGACGGCCCGCGGATCGCCGACTTCGGCGTCGCGCGCATCGTGGACGCGACCCGCGTGACCGACACCGGCGCGGTCGTCGGGACGGCGGCTTACCTCTCGCCGGAGCAGGTGCTCGGCGAGCACCCCGGCCCGGCTTCGGACGTGTACGCGCTCGGGCTCGTCCTCCTGGAATGCCTCACCGGCGTCCGCGAATACCCGGGTACGGCAGCGGAAACCGCGGTAGTGCGGCTGCATCGATCGCCGCGGGTGCCGCCGGGCACGCCGGAACCGCTGGCGAGGACTCTGCGCGCGATGACCATGCGCGATCCGGAAGAAAGACCCTCCGCGACCGCCGTGGCGCGTGCGTTGCGCGGCACGGAAACGTTGCGGCTTCCGATCAAAACGCGGTTGGCCGTCTTCTGCCGCCGCCACCGGGTCTCGCGGCGGCGCGCGGTGCTCGCGGCGGGCCTGCCGGTCGTGCTGGTCGCGGCCGGAACGCTGCTGTTCGCGTCTCCGCTTCGCCCCGGCACCGGGTCCGCGCCGGGCCTCGACCCGGCACCGGTTCCGGTTTCTCCGCCGTCGTCCGCTCCGTCCGATTCCCCGGACCAGGCGCCGCGGCATTCGCCGTCCGCGCCGCCGGTCCGTTCGACGAACGCGGCGACGCCGCCCGTGCAGACCACGGCGGTTCCGCCCGGCACGACGGCCCAGACCGCGCCGGCATCGGAAAGCCAGGTCAGCCCAACGAGCCAGCCGGGCCGGACACCGCCGAAAACCCCGCCAGGACAGACGAAACCGCCCCGCAACACGGCCACCGGTCCGCCGAGCGGCAAGCCTCCACATTAGACAGACCGGACCACCCGGTCGGCTGACGCGGCGCAATTCGGTGGCGAAGTCCGTCCCGGCGCGCGATCCTGGTGGCGAGCCGGGGAGGTGGAACCGATGACCGCACACTCGCGCCGGTTCGGACGGCAGTGCCGCGAACACTTCGAGCGCCCGGAACCCGCCCGCACGGCCGAGCCGAAACCGGACGCCGAGGCGGTTCCGGAACCGGAGCGAGCGCCGGAGCCGGAGACCCGGCCCGGGAAGTAGCTTTCCGGTGCCGGGCAAGGAAAACGGTGCTTACTCTGCCCGCGGCGCGGCCTCGATCGCCAGCACCGCGATGTCGTCGTGGCCGGAATTCCCGAGCCAGGCCCGCACCGCCTCGCGCAACCGGCGCACGACCTCGCGCGCCGGTTGCCCGACGCAGTCCTCCAGCACCGTGTAAAGCCGTTCGTCGCCGAACAGTTCGGTGGATTCCGTGCGGTTGCGGGCTTCGGTGACGCCGTCGGTGTAGAGCAGGCAGACGTCGCCCTCGTCCAGATGCGTCGTCGCCTCGGCGAAGCGGGCCTGCGGCGACACGCCGACGAGCGTGCCGGGCACGCTGATCTCCTCGACCCCGCCCCCGCGCCGCAGCACGAGCGGGGCGGGATGGCCGCCGGAGGCGAGAGTGACGTCGAGCCCGGACTCGGCGGCCGCGACCGAACCGAGCACGAGCGTCGCGAACCGGTTGCTGCCGCCGGAGATCAGGAGTTCGTTGAGCAGCCGCAGCATCGTCCGGCCGTCGCGTTCGACGAGATGCAGCGCGGCCAGCGAATGCCGCACGCGTCCGGTCAGCGCGGCCGCCTCGGCGCCCTTGCCGCAGATGTCGCCGACCACCACGAACGCGCTGCCGTCGTCGCGGGAAAGGACGTCGTAGAAATCGCCGCCGACGCCCAGCACCCCGCCCGCGGGTTCGTACCACAGCTCGAAATTCGCGCCCTCGACCTGCGCGGGCGGCGTCGGCAGCAACGTCGATTCGAGCCCGCGCGTGGCTTCCTCCTGGCGGGCATAGCGCTGCGCGTTGGCCAGCGCCGTGCCGGCCGCGTCCGCGAACGCCTCGACGGCTTCGCCTTGCGAGAGACCGAACGCGGGCTCGCCGCGCCTGCCGAGCAGCACCGCGCCCGCCATGCCGGAGCCGAACGAAACCACTGACACCTCAAGGTGCCCCTCGAACGGCTCGGCGACCGCCGCGGGCAGCGCCGCGACCTCGGTCGCGGGCACCGCGCGGACCTCGGGCCGGGCGACGTCGGTGACCGCGTCGGACACCACGGGCGCGAGCTGGGCCGGCACCCGCCGGATCCGGCCGTGGCCCGCCGCGCCGTGCTCGGTGCAGCTCCACCATTCCCAGCGGCCGCGGGTCGTCGGCAGCAGCACGAAGGCGCAATCGCCCAAGGCGGACGCCGCCAGCTCGGCGATCACCCGGGCCGTGCCGTGCCGTCCGCGCGCGAGCGCCAGTTTCGGACCGGCCTCGGCGAGGAACTCTTCGGGACGGCGGCGGCCGTCGTCGACCACGGTCCAGGCGCGCCAGCCGCCGGGCAGCGCGCGGACCTTGGCCGGGCGGTGGCCGACCTTGCCGGTGGTCTCGGTCACGCCGACGAGCTCGGCCGGGCCGAGCCGCTGCGCGGCCGCGTTGGCCCAGCGCAGGGCGCCTTCCGGGTCCTGGAGGAACACCGGCTCCCGGACGTCGTCGAGCACCGAGCGCCAGAAACCGGCGTGCCCGGGCAGCTCGGCGCCGGGTGGCAGGGCCGACGCCGGAGCGGGCCGTGACACCATGCACGAACCTCCTGCCTCCGGGTCGACCTGACGGTCCTGGTCCTTCCAGGTTGGCACAGTGTGCGCGGGCGGACTGGGTCGAAGTGTAGGGCGAACCGTGGCAGGCTGGGTCGACGACCATGGCTGGCACACGCGTGGTGGGAAGGTCGGCAGAGATGACAGAGACTCCCCAGGCTTCCGGGAGCCCCCGGAACTCCGGGGCCCCTGACCCGGATTCCGTCCCGGCGAACGAGGTCGCGGCACTGGAGCGGCTGCTCGCCGCGGTCCACGACCTCGGGGACGGCAACTTCCGGCGGCGGTTCGTGGCGCACGGCGACGGGATCACCGCCCGGCTCGCGTCGGCGTTCAACGACATCGCCGAGCGCAACCAGCGGCTCGTGACGGAACTCATGCGCGTGCGCGGCGAGGTGGGCCAGGAGGGCAAGCTCACCGAACGCGTGCGCACCGAGATCGGCCCCGGCGGCTGGGCCACCGCGGTCGACACGGTCAACGGGCTGATCGAGGACGTCAGCCGCCCGGTCGTGGAGCTGGACCGGGTGCTGGGCGCGGTCGCCGAGGGCGATCTGTCGCAGCCGATGGCGCTGCAGCTGGACGGCCGTCCGCTGCGCGGGCAGTACGCCGAGCTGGCGAAGACCGTGAACGGCCTCAACGCGCAGCTGTCGCGGTTCGCCGCCGAGGTGATCCGGCTGTCCCGGGAGATCGCCGGAGAGGGCCGCCTCGGCGGTCAGGCCGAGGTCCCCGGCGTGGCCGGGACGTGGCGCGACCTCACCGACTCGGTCAACTTCCTCGCCGACAACCTCACCGAGCAGGTCCGGAACATCGCGTCGGTCACCACCGCGGTGGCCCGCGGCGACCTGACGCAGAAGATCAACGTCGACGCCCGGGGCGAGATCCTCGAGCTCAAGAACACCATCAACACGATGGTCGACCAGCTCTCGTCCTTCGCCGACGAAGTCACCCGGGTGTCGCGCGAAGTCGGTTCCGAGGGCCGCCTGGGCGGCCAGGCGCGCGTGCCGGGCGTGGCGGGCACCTGGCGCGACCTCACCGACTCGGTGAACCTGATGGCGGACAACCTGACCGACCAGGTCCGCAACATCTCGCAGGTCGCCACGGCGGTCGCGGCGGGCGATCTGACGAAGAAGATCGACGTCGACGCGCGGGGCGAGATCCTGCAGCTGAAGACGACGCTGAACACGATGGTCGACCAGCTCTCCTCCTTCGCCGACGAAGTCACCCGAGTGGCCCGCGAGGTCGGCAGCGAAGGCCGCCTCGGCGGTCAGGCGGAGGTCCCCGGCGCGGCCGGCACGTGGCGCGGCCTGACCGACTCGGTCAACCAGATGGCCGACAACCTGACCGACCAGGTCCGCAACATCTCGCACGTGACCACCGCGGTCGCGAAGGGCGACCTGACGCAGAAGATCACCGTGGACGCGCGGGGCGAGATCCTCGAGCTCAAGACCAC
Source organism: Amycolatopsis nivea (assembly GCF_004522235.1). Taxonomy (GTDB): domain Bacteria; phylum Actinomycetota; class Actinomycetes; order Mycobacteriales; family Pseudonocardiaceae; genus Amycolatopsis; species Amycolatopsis nivea. The sequence goes on along the minus strand of NZ_SDLT01000012.1, from coordinate 143,538 downwards.
GATGAACACGATGGTCGACCAGCTCTCGTCCTTCGCCGACGAGGTCACCCGAGTCGCCCGCGAGGTCGGCACCGAAGGGCAGCTGGGCGGCCAGGCCACCGTGCCCGGGGTCGCCGGCATCTGGCGCGACCTCACCGGCTCGGTGAACTTCATGGCCAACAACCTCACCGCGCAGGTCCGGAACATCGCGCAGGTCGCGACGGCGGTCGCGCGGGGCGACCTGACGAAGAAGATCGCGGTCGACGCACGCGGCGAAATCCTCGAGCTGAAGACGACGCTGAACACGATGGTCGACCAGCTCTCGTCCTTCGCCGACGAGGTCACCCGAGTGTCGCGAGAGGTTGGCACGGAAGGAAAACTGGGCGGTCAGGCGACCGTGCCGGGCGTGGCGGGGACCTGGAAGGACCTCACCGACAACGTCAACTTCATGGCCAACAACCTCACCGACCAGGTGCGGAACATCTCCCAGGTCACCTCGGCGGTGGCGCGCGGCGATCTGACGCAGAAGATCACCGTCGACGCGCGCGGCGAGATCCTGGAGCTCAAGAACATCCTGAACACGATGGTCGACCAGCTGTCCGCCTTCGCGGACGAGGTCACCCGGGTCGCCCGCGAGGTCGGCACCGAAGGACGGCTGGGCGGCCAGGCGCGCGTTCCGGGCGTCGCGGGGATCTGGAAAGACCTCACCGACAACGTGAACGTCATGGCCGACAACCTGACCGTGCAGGTCCGGAGCATCGCCACGATGGCGAGCGCGGTGGCGAACGGCGATCTGTCGAAGAAGATCTCCATCGACGCGGCGGGCGAGGTCGCGGCGCTGGCCGGAACGCTGAACGACATGGTCGAGACGCTGCGCGCGTTCGCCGACGAGGTGACGCGGGTTGCCCGCGAGGTCGGCACGGAAGGCATCCTCGGCGGTCAGGCGCGGGTGCCCGGCGTGGCCGGGACGTGGAAGGACCTGACCGAGAACGTCAACTTCATGGCGCACAACCTGACCAGTCAGGTGCGGAACATCTCGCAGGTCACGACGGCGGTCGCGCGCGGCGACCTGTCGCGCAAGATCGACGTCGACGCCCGGGGCGAGATCCTCGAGCTCAAGACCACGATGAACACGATGGTCGACCAGCTGTCCGCGTTCGCCGCGGAGGTCACCCGGGTCGCCCGGGAGGTCGGCACCGAGGGCAAGCTGGGCGGTCAGGCCGAGGTCGAAGGCGTGTCCGGCACCTGGAAGCGGCTGACCGAGAGCGTGAACCAGCTGGCGGGCAACCTGACCACGCAGGTCCGCGCGATCGGCCAGGTCGCGACGGCGGTGACCGCGGGCGATCTGACCCGGCACATCACCGTGGACGCGTCCGGCGAGCTGGCGGACCTCAAGGACAACATCAACCAGATGATCGCGAACCTCAAGGAGACCACCTCCGCGAACCGCGAACAGGACTGGCTGAAGACGAACCTGGCGCGGCTGTCCGGGCGGATGCAGGGCCACCGCGACCTCGCGTCGGTGGCGACGCTGATCCTGTCGGAGCTGGCCCCGCTGGTGAGCGCGCAGCAGGGCGCGTTCTTCATCGCGCACGACGACGAGGACGCCGGCGACCCGGACAAGCTGCTCGACTGCATCGCCGCCTACGGCCTCGCCCAGGCGCGCACCGGCCTGCGTTTCCGGCTCGGCGAATCGCTGATCGGCCAGGCCGCGGTGGACCGGCGGACGATACTGGTCAACGGCGCTCCCCCGGAGTACGCGCTGGTGTCGTCCGGGCTCGGCTCGGCGCCGCCGGTCAACGTGATCGTGCTGCCGGTGCTGTTCCAGGGCGAGGTGCTCGGCGTGCTGGAACTGGCGTCGGTCAACGAGTTCTCCGCGGTGCACCTGGACCTGCTGGAGCAGTTGCGGCACACGATCGGCGTCAACGTGAACACGATCCTGTCGAACTCGCGCACCGAAGCGCTGCTGACCGAATCGCAGCGGCTGGCCCAGGAACTGCGCGCGCGGTCCGAGCAGTTGCAGGCCCAGCAGGGCGAACTGCGCCGGTCGAACACCGAACTGGCCGAGAAGGCGGCGCTGCTGGCCCAGCAGAACCGCGACATCGAGGTCAAGAACATCGAGATCGAGCAGGCCCGCCAGGAGCTCGAGGAACGGGCCGGGCAGCTGACGGTCGCGTCGCAGTACAAGAACGAATTCATGGCGAACATGTCGCACGAGCTGCGAACTCCGCTCAACAGCGCGCTGATCCTGGCGAAACTGCTGTCGGAGAACCCGGAGGGCAACCTCACGGAGAAGCAGATCCAGTTCGCGAAGACGATCTGGGCGGCGGGTTCCGACCTGCAGCAGCTGATCAACGACATCCTGGACCTGGCGAAGGTCGAGGCCGGGAAGCTGGACCTGCAGATGTCCGACGTGACGCTGCCGGAGCTGGTGAACTACGTCGAATCGCTGTGCCGCCCGCTGACCGCGGACAAGGGCCTGGAGTTCGCCGTCATGATCGACCCGCCGGTGCCGGGCAGCGTGCACACCGACGAACACCGCCTCCAGCAGGTGCTCCGGAACCTCCTGTCGAACGCCGCGAAATTCACCGACGAGGGCGGCGTACGCCTGCACATCCGGATGGCAGACCCCGAGGAAGTCGAACAGGAATCGCTGCGCTCGGCGGCCGGGATCATCGCGTTCGGCGTCGAGGACACCGGCATCGGCATCCCCGAGGAGAAGCTGGAAGTCATCTTCGACGCCTTCCGCCAAGCGGACGGCACGACGAGCCGCAAGTACGGCGGCACCGGCTTGGGCCTGTCGATCAGCCAGCAGCTGACCGAGCTGTTGAGCGGCGAACTGCGCGTCAGCAGCGTCCCCGGCAAGGGCAGCACCTTCACGCTGTACCTGCCGGTCGGCGCCGCGAACCTGATCGCCCCGACGACCCCCGTGCGCCCGACCCCGAAGCTGCCGGTCCTGCCGAGCACCATCACCGTGGCCGAACCGAACAGCGCCCCGAAACGCTTCAACGGCGAAAAGGTCCTCATCGTCGACGACGACCTGCGCAACGTCTTCGCCCTCGCAGCGGTCCTGGAACAAGCGGGCCTGGAAGTCATCTACGCCGACACCGGTGTGGCCGGAATCCGGGCGCTGGAACGCCACGAGGACACCGCGCTGGTGCTGATGGACGTGATGATGCCGGAACTGGACGGCAACGCCACCATCGCAGCCATCCGAGCCGAAGCGGCCCACGAAGACCTGCCAGTGATCGCCGTCACAGCGAAGGCGACGGAGGAAGACCGCGAACGCACGCTGGCTTCGGGAGCGGACGACTACATCACGAAGCCGGTGGACACTGACCTGCTGCTGGACGTGATCGCCGCCCGCCTGGAGGCGGACGCGGCGTCGTCCTCGAACTCGGAAGTGCTTGGAGCGGGTGACGGGAATCGAACCCGCGTAGCTAGTTTGGAAGACTAGGGCTCTACCATTGAGCTACACCCGCAGCGCCCTCGGTGACCCGGGAGCGAAGCAAGCTTAGCGTGCCCGCTAGGGTGGGTCGTACACCCCCCGGGTACCTGGGTTCCGGAGGCCTTCGCGAGGCCCCGGAGGCCATGGGCTTCGGGGGTGCCGGGATGTGGCGCAGCTTGGTAGCGCATCCGCTTTGGGAGCGGAGGGTCGCAGGTTCAAATCCTGTCATCCCGACCGATAGGGGCTGGACCTGCGGGTTCAGCCCCTTTTTCGTGCCGCCGGACGCGGCCACCCTTCTGTTTGAGGTTTGCCACCTTCGCGCCGAGCACTGACCTCGGCTCGCTCGCCTGGTAGGCCTTGATCGATGGGTGATCTACGCCACTCAAGGTGGAACCCAAGAGCTCTCGCACCCATCCGCGGCTACTGCGACACGGTGCACTCTTCCGCACCTGGCTCGCCGACCCGATCGCATGACCTGGCATCGGCACCACCGGAGCAATCGCTGCGCTGCCACCGACTCAACATCACAGATCAGACGATCGACTTTCGCGGTGTTTCCATGCTTCAAACAGGGCAAGCGCCAGCCAGTGACCGTAGCTTCGAGCCATCTCCTCTGCCGTCACCTGCTCGAAGTCAGTGCTTCGACGAAGCGGGTCGGCTCCGCGAGCGAGAAGATAAGCCGTGAGATCGACATGCAATGGAGTGCCCGTCTGCACATGACCATCGCCTTCGACGTCAATGGCATGCTGCAGGAGCGTCATGCCGTTGCATTCTTCGTCGACATCGACACCTTGATCCAAAAGATCCCGAAGAGCCGGAAGATCGCTCATCTCTACCGCAATATGTGCGGGCGTCATATACTCGACCACAACAACATCCTCTCCACCACTGGTGACCTCTGCTTTGATTCCCGGAAATTCTTAGGCGATCGGCGAGGTAGGTCAATATTTTGAGCTCGGTATCCCAACCACGCGGACATCCGCCCGAACCGACTGTGCTTCACTCTCTGGCGAGGCGAATTTGCACGGCTTTGTCTCCGAACCCCACTTCAGCTCCAGCCCGCCGGGTTCGATCCCGTCTCGTAGTCGACAGGGCTGACATGGTCCCATTCTTTTCCTGTCGAGCTCTCGTATGCGTGTTGCGCGACGTAGAGCAGGAATTCGGCCTCTGGTCCACCGGTCCCGGCGTATGAACCGAATTTTTCCGGGTCTTCGAGAACAGATCGGTAGGCCTGTTCCCCCGCCAGCACCACCGCTGCCCGGCAGTACAGGAAGGAATCGTTGGAGAGAGGCAAACCGGTGGCGGCCGACGGCACCGCGGCGAACTCGGACCGGTCCAGGTCGTAGAGACGCTGGGCGAGGATGTCCTCGAACTTCTTGATCTCAGCTTCGTCGCGCCTGCCGAGTTCCTCTTCCAGAGGAGCGAAAGCGGCCTGATCCGTCGCCGGAGGGTCCTGCCGCACCAAGGAGACGAGTGCCCAGAACTCGTGGTCGTCCATCAGGACCTGTTCCCTCCGGGTGAGTTGACAATGTGGCTGAGATTACCGATGCCGCCCAGTTCTTCGATCAATCCGGCTTCAACTCGCTCGCGGTCCTGCTGGGTACCGCGCACATGATCGCCAAGTGCACACCGCAGTTCATCCACGAACGACCCGCGGCCGTTTCGACTAGGTATAGATTCGGTCGCTGCCCGAATCTACGATTACCCTCATGCCACGGTCTTCCAAATCTGCACGGCGATCGAATATCCAGGCAGCGGCCTCGCCGACCACTGCGAATAGATCGGTCATTTTATTTCCAGTCCAATCACTCATCCTTGAGGCCGCCGGCCGATCAGCGCTGGATCTCAGCCAGCCATTCGAAGCCGTCGCACTTGGCGCGCAGTCGCTTGAGGCCTTGTTCCAGGCAGTCGTCGAGGCTGGCGGCTTCGGCGCGGATGAATCCCTGCCCTCCGAGGCCCGCGCCTGACATCACCAACGTCCACGGCTTGCCGCCCTCCCTCATTCTGTCGTCGTCCGCCTTGAGGATTACCGTGACGCCTGCGCGGCACAGCTTATCCATCAACTGCTCGATATCCGTCATATTCGCTCCCATCAATATTCTCTCAAGGCTGTCTAGTTATTTCCTGGGCCCCAGGAAGCGGCCACCGGACGGTGTTGTCGGGGAACGCCTAGCACCACGACGACCTCGGCTGGTTCTGCGGGGTCGTCGCCGTAGACGGATATCGCGTTCAAGTCGCGTTCCACGGGCAATTCCAAACGAAGCTGGCCGTTGGGGTCGTAGAGCACTATCGACGATCGAGCCAGCTGAATCACGCCGCGATGCACCAGCGCGAGCCCCTCCGGAATGACGGGCTCTTCGACACACGCGACAGCAACCAGCCCGCTGGCCGACTGACGAACGGGCACGTGCACTGAATCCTTGCCAGCGTGCACATTTTCGCGTGCGGGGTCCCCGCTCGAGTGGTCGTCAACACTGTCCGGGGAGGAAACCACCAGCAAGCCGAAAGAGAACCGAGCCACGCCGCCTCCGTAGTAGAGGTCGCCGTGGCTGTCGAAGTTCGAAAAGTTAGTCATTTTCACTCCCAACCTGGCCGTTGACGCAACCACTCCAGAGGAGGGAGCAGGATCGGGTACGAGGTTAGTCGGAACCCCGGCGATCGGTGCATGTCGTGAGCCCAGATGCCACGCCTTTCCGTCAGAATTTTCCGCCATTCGTTCGCGAGGCCCACTGAAGCGTTTGTGCGCACCGACACAAATCGCCCTGCCCGCCGCGAGATCCCGCGGGGGTGTAGGACACGGGGTGCGCTCCCGCATTCAGGCTGTACGTCGAGGGTGGCGTCGCCGGGCTCGTCGTTGCGATTGTCGCGATGCTCATCGCAACAGTTTCCCGCGCGCAGGCTTCCGTTCTCGCGGAATGATGTCGAGCGGCTCGTCGTCGAGACCATCGAGGACGGTCTCGACGACTGGGTTTCGCTGGATTGGCTGATCACCAACACAGCACGGGTGGTTCCCGAAGACAGCGATCGCTTCGCCAGGTTCTTCGCCGCCGTGCTCGGCTACCTGCTCCGCAAAGGACTGATGGTCGTGGGCGAGATCGGCGACACCGGCTTCGAACCCTGGCCGCCCGCTGCCGTCGAAGACGACCGTGGGCCGCGTCGTGCGTGACTGCCAAGCAGTCAACTGGACACCCCGGTTCGGGCTGTGCTGGCTCGCCAACACGCCGGGAGGGGCGAGCCGGGCTCGGCGACCAGGTCGTGGTGGGGCTGATGGAGATCCAGCATGGCCCTGACAGCCCCCGATGAGGTTTTCGCGCCCCACCCGTCTGTATGTGTGCGATCGACGCACAAGGGAGGCTGGCATGACCCGGAAACTGATCTTCGGCATGAACCTGACACTGGACGGCTACATCGCCGCGACGGGAGACGACATCGGCTGGAGCGGGCCGCCGAGCGAGGAGTTGTTCCAGTGGTGGCTTGATCAGGAGCGCGCGAACAGCATGTCGCTCTACGGGCGCAAGCTGTGGGAGGCGATGAGTTCCTACTGGCCGACCGGCGACCAGCAGCCGGGCGCCACGGCGGCGGAGGTCGAGTTCGCGCGGAACTGGCGGGATACGCCGAAGGTCGTGTTTTCGTCGACGATCGGACAGGTCGGCTGGAACGCCCGGCTGTTCGCTGGCGACGCGGTCGCCGAGATCGCGCACCTCAAGGCAGGCGACGGTGGGCCGCTGAGCGTCGGCGGCGCGACGCTCGCCGGGGCGGCTATGCGGGCGGGGCTGGTCGACGAGTACGCGGTGGTCACCCATCCGGTTCTGGTGGGTGGCGGTACGCCGTTCTTCAGCGCGCTGGACAGCTGGGTGAACCTCAATCTGGTCGAGACGCGGACGTTTCCCGGCGGCGTGGTGCTGACCCGCTACGAGACCAGGCGGTGATCACAGGGTCGCGACCAGGCCCAGCCATGGTTTGTCGGCGACCTCGAATCCGGTGGGTTCGGCGATCTTTCCGTCGGCGATGTGCAGGACCGCGAGGTTCAGCAGCCGGTACGCCGGGTCGTCGGCGGTCCGGAGGTAGAGCGCGGCGGCGGGCATGCGGTTGACCGTCGTGGCGATGCAGCGCCAGTCGTCGTAGCGCTGGAAGAGGCCGCCGGAGACCCAGCCGTCGACGGCGTCCCGGGCCGTTGTGATCACGGTGCCGGGGTCGGGCAGCATCGCGAAGCGCAGGTCGTCGCGGAGAAGGGACATGAGGCGGTCGAGGTCGTTGCGTTCGTGGGCTTCGATGTACGACTTCACCACGGCGCGCTCGTCTTGCGACAGTTCGTGGATGGCCGGGCTGCGCCAGTCCAGACGGCGGGCGGGTAGTTGCTCGCGCATTGTCACGCGCGCCCGTTGCAGTGCGCTGGTTACCGACGCGACGGTCAGCTCGAGGGCTTCCGCGGCTTTCGGCGCTGGCCAGCCTAGGACGTCGCGCATGATGAGGACTGCACGTTGCCTCGGCGGCAGGTGCTGGACGGCGACGATGAACGCCAGCTCGATCGTCTCCCGTGCTACCACCGATTCCTGCGGGTCTTCGGGGAGCATCCGGTCGGGGTACGGCTGCAGGTACGGCAGCTCAGCGCCCGCGAGGTCGGACGGCACGGGGGTGCGGTCGTTGCGCTTTTCCAGGAAATCGAGGCAGGCGTTGGTCGCGATCCGGTACAGCCAGGTTCGCAGCGCAGCACGGCCGTTGAAGGACTCCCGTTTGTTCCACGCTCGCAGGAAGGTCTCCTGCGTCAGGTCCTGGGCGTCTTCGTAGTTCGCGAGCATTCGGTAGCAGTGCACTTGCAGCTCACGCCGGTGGCGCTCGGTCAGCAGCGCGAACCGCGCTGGGTCGTCGGTGTCCGGCGGGCTCATGGTCGTCGATCCTTCCACCGCGGAGAGGGGGTCACCAGAACTGACGACCGGGCGGAGGATTTCTCATCGGTCTGTGAAGGACCCCATGCGGGAATCCCAGTCCCGCAAGGGGTCCTTCACGGCCGGTGCGCGGGATCAGTCAGTGGCGAGAGCCCGGGTGGCGGGACCGATCGCCGCCCAGCCGCCGGACTGGGCGTTCCAGCGGTAGATGCCGCCGCTGTTGATGCCGTACACGCCGTCGGCGTTGGCCGCGAACGCGTCGCCGGAGCCGCCGATGCGGGCCCAGCCGTTGCCGGTCAGCAGGTTGACGTCCTTGGTGGCCGGTTCGATGCCGAGCAGCGTGTGCGCGCCCGCGTACAGCGCGCTCTGCGCCTTGCCGACGCTCGCCCAGGCGCTGCCGCTGCCGGTCCAGTGGTACACGCCGCCGCCGTTGGCTCCGTAGATGCCGTCGTCGTTGATCGCGAAGCCGCTGCCGGAGGTGCCGATCTTGACCCAGGTGCCGGGTGCGGTCATCAGGTAGAGGTCGCCGGTGCCGGGCACGGTCCGGGCGAGCAGGTGGCCGGCGGCGTAGAACGCGGTCCCGGCGGGGCCGACCGTTTCCCAGCCGGTGCCGGTCCAGCGCAGGACGCCGCCGCCGTTGTAGCCGTAGACGCCGTCGGCGTTGACCACGAACCCGTCGCCCGGGCCGCCGATCTTCGCCCACTGGCCGGGGGTCCCGGTGTAGCGGTAGACGTCGTGAGTGTCGGCGCGGGTCGCGACCACCGCGCTTTCCCCGGCGTAGACCCGGTCGAACCCGGTGCCCAGGGTCGTCCAAGCGCTGCCGGTGCCGGAATAGGCGAGGACCGCCCCGTTGGCGTCGACGCGGTACAGGCCGTGGTGTCCCGCGACGGTGTGCGCCGTGACCCAGTCGCCGAGGTCGTCCACCCGGGCGGCACTCACTGCCGGGTTGGTCGCGGTCTCGCCGAGGCAGTTGTGCTGATACGAACCGGTGATGACGCCGGTGATCCGCCCGTCGGCAGTGAACACCGGCGCTCCGGCGTCGCCTCGGCACACGCCGCTCGTGCCGGACGCCTCGAGGGCCAGTCCGTGGTCCGGTGCGCCGGCCGCGATGGTCAGCGAAGCCGACTGCGGAGCGTCCGGGATCCATTCGGTCGCCGTGCGGCCGAACCCGGCCACCGTCACCTGCCCGCTCGACGGCGGCGGCGTCGCGGCGAGATTCCCCGCGCTGGCCCCGAGAACCGGCGCGACCAGCCGCAGCAACACGACGTCGCGGTCGGTCCGCGTCGCCACGCGGTCCACGGCGATCTGCCGGGTCGGCTTCCCGGTTTCAGTCACCGCGGCGTTCACGGCGACGGCAGGCGGCGCGCCGTCGACCAGTCCGTCGCCGGCGTGCGCCCCGGTCTTGCCGGTGAGGCACGACGCGGTCGTCAGAATCCATTGCGAGGAAACCAGGGTTCCCGTGCAGGCGTGGCCGCCGCTGGTCGCGTCACCCCCGATCGCGAGCCGGACCAGCGAGGACGCCGCGGCACCGGTGACCGGTGCACCCCCGGCCACCGCGTTCGCCGGCGCCGCGGCGGCCAGCAGCCCCGCGGCGGTCACCCCGGCGACACAGCCGGCCAAGCGCGAAGCTTTCCGGTTGAACACCATGAAGAAACCCTTTCGTTCGGACGCTGAATTCCTCCGATTACCGGCCACAGAACAGCGAGGATTTTCCGCACTCGCCGATTACGGCCGGTCCACGCCGGGGAATCCACCGCGGCACGGGAAGCCATTCCTCCGTTTGCCGCATGCCCCTCCCCCGTTTGCCGACGCGCCCCATCCCCTCACGCGCCGCAGATACCATCGCGCACATCAGGCCGCCATTACCGCAGCACGCGGTGACGTACCCCACATTCCGCGGGCTCTGGATACGTGGTTAAGATGCGGCGCTTTGTCGGCGTCCGAGCAGACAAGAATTGTCAGTTATTTCGCCGCGGCCTTTTCCGGTTCCGAATTTCCGCGCGAAGCCGAGCTCAGGCGTTGCCGTTCTCCGAGCCCCCGCCGAACTTGGCCCACACCTTGCTCGCGGTGTCCGCGACCGTCTCCCCGACGTCGGTGAAGACCTTCGTCAGCGGGTCCGCCGAGGCGGTCCAGGAATCCTTGTACGACTTCGCCGCGGACTTCAGGTCGTCCTTCCAGTCCGTGGCGGGCGCGTCGTCGTCCCGGCGCGGGTACTCGCCGGTCAGGATCGCCCGGTACTCCTCGGACGCGGCCCATTTCTGCAGCTGCGTCGCCCGGACCACGGCGAACGGGTGGGTTTCGGTCTCGACGTACTTCAGCTTCAGCAGGCTGTCCCGGATGTCTTCGCCCGACTCGTATTCCGCTCCCTGCTGGAGGAAGGACGGGATGTCGATGCGGGAAGGGTCGACGCCGCCGGCGAGCTGGATCTGCGCGCGCAGCGCGGCGGTCGGGTCCTGGCCGCAGAGCAGGCCCGCGCGGTCGCAGGACAGTTCGGCCTTGCGGTACCACTCGCTCAGCGCCGCGATGATCGCCCGGATGCCGAGCGCGCTGACCGGCGTCCAGGACATCGACATCTGGAGGTTGATCAGGCGCACCATGATCGTGCGGTAGACCGCGTGCCCGGACAGCACGTGCCCCATTTCGTGGCCGATGGCGAACCGCAGCGATTCGTGGCTCAGCCGCTCGACGAGCGCGGTGCTGATCCGGATGAACGGCTCGTCCATGCCGAGCGCGGACGCTTGCAGCCGCGGGTCCTGGTAGACGAACAGGTTCGGCACGGCGGGGAGATCGAGCGTTTCGGCGCATTCGTGGCGCAACCGGTCGAGTTCCGGATACTGCTTCGGTCCCACGCGAATCGACGACGCCAGCGCCATCAGCCGTTCGCCGCGTTCGTTGTAGAAACCGGAGACGGCCTTGATCACCTGGGCGAATCCGGGCATCGCGCGCAACGTGGCGAGCGCGCCGCGGTCCACCGGGTGTTCGTAGGCTCTCGGGCTGATTCCCGGAAAACGGACGGCGGCCCGGCGCACCGGTTCGATTTCTTCAGTCATCGCTCCCCCAATGAAGTCGTTGACAGCAGCCTACTCAACGACGATCACCGGCCGATTCCCCGGCGCTGAACTGCTGTTTCCCATTAACGAAAACGCAGTGGATCACGCAAGGAATATCCGCGTTGTCCAGACCACTGCCCGCGCCGGGCCGGCGGTCGCCGCTGTGCCCGTCCGGCGGGATCGGCCGGATTGGCTACGATTGGGCCACGACTGCGGGGGAGGCGGCGTGGCGCAAGGACCTGAAGAGCCCATCCCGGGCGTGGACCTCGACCGGCCCAGCGTGGCGCGGGTTTACGACTGGTATCTCGGCGGCACGGCCAACTGGGCCATCGACCGCGAGTTCGGCAAGATGGTCCTCTCCGCCTTCCCGGCCGGGATGTACTGCGCCCGGGCCAACCGCGCGTTCCTGCACCGCGCGGTGCGGCATCTCGTGCGCCTCGGCGTGCGCCAGTTCGTCGACATCGGGTCCGGCGTCCCGACGATGGGCAACGTCCACCAGATCGCCGACGAGGTCGCGCCGGATTCCCGCGTCGTCTACATCGACCGCGAACCCGTGGCGGTCGCGCATTCCCGGATCCTGCTGGAGCGCCACGGGGATCCCGAACGCCACGCGGTGATCCAGGGCGATCTTCGCGAACCGGACGAACTGTGGCAGTCCGTCGCGGACACCGGCGTCATCGATCCCGGCCGGCCGCTGGCGCTGCTGGTCACCGCGGTCCTGCACATCCAGCAGCCCGGCCCGGACGGGCGCGACCTCGGGCCGGAGGCCATCGCGCGGTACCGGGAAATGCTGCCCTCGGGGTCGTATCTCGTGCTGTCGCAGATCACCCACGAAGGGTTGCCCGAGGATATCGCCAGGCAGTTGCGCGCGGTGATCCAGCTGTACGACACCAATGTCAGCAAGCACGTGCTGCGCTCGAACGCGGAAATCCGCGCGTTGTTCGGCGATTTCGAGATGCTGGACCCGGGGGTCACCTGGACCGCCGCCTGGCATCCCGAGGAAAGCGGGGTCAACACGCCGGTGGTCGACTTCGCGGATCCGAGCGAGGCGGCGATGCTGGCGGGTGTCGCGCGCAAGCCCTGATCCGCGCCGAAACCGCCTCCCCTAAGCATCACGGATGCAGGTCAGCCCGTAGCAGCATGGCGTTGCGAAGGATCCCGTCCGGCGGGGCGGTCGTGCCGCCGTCCGTGGTCACGTAGAAGGCTCGCCCTTCCTGCCCCGGAACCCAGGCCGCGCTGGACGGCCCGACCAGGCGTTCGTCGAACGGCTCGCCCGCGATGTGCCGGACTTCGCTGCCGTGCCGCGGAATGAGCGGCACCCGGTCGAGCGTGTTGGCGCGATGCCTTGTCACGTAAGCGAATCCGGCCTCGTCGTCCAGGGCGAAGTCGTCGGCGTTGTCGATCGCGGCGACGAATTCCGCGCCACCGGCCGGGTCGAGCGTCTCGGGGTCGACTGGCACTCGCATGAAGACTTTCTGCGCGGTGGACGTGTAGTAGAGGTAGCCGGTCCGCGCGCTGTACCGGACGCCGTTGACGCCTGGCTGCCGCGGCGGGGCGATCTCGGCGTCCGGGTCGTCGGCCATGGTGTCGTGGGCCAGCCAGACCCGGGCCTGCCCACTACGAGCGTCGGCATCGAGGTCGACGCGCCAGATCAGCCCGGCGAAGCAGTCGGCGACGGCCAGCACTCCGCTGCCGAGCAGACAGCTGCCGTTGAGTGCGCGCACCCGGTCGTCGAAGGTGAAGACGACCTCCGGGGCGACCGGTTCGCCGGGCGTCCAGCCGGTGAGGTCGAGGCGCACCAGATGCGATTCGTGGGTGGTGTAGCCCTCGGTCAGGCTGAGCACGAAGACGTCCGGCTGCACCTCGACGATCCCGGTCACGGGATGGTCGAAGCGGTGCACGAGAACGGGTCGCTGCTGCTCCGGCACGATCCACAGCTCCTGCTGCAGGAGGACGGTGACCAGCACCGAACCGTCGGAGCGGACGGCGAGGTTTTCCGGGAAGTACTTCTCCGGGAAGGACGCGACCGGGGTCAGCGTGACGTCCGGGACGGGAGTCATGGGCATGACGGGGTCTCCTGACACTAAAAGAGGACGGACATCCGCTTTTCTTTTACGCTAGGCTGCCCCGGCGACGGGTGTCAAGGCGAGGAGCGGACGTTGCCGAGGGTGAGCCAGCAGTACAAGGACGACCAGCGCGGGGAAATCCTCGCGGCCGCGCGCCGCTGTTTCCTCCGCGACGGCTTCCACCGCACGTCGATGCAGGACGTCTTCACCGAGGCGGGCAAGTCCGCGGGCGCGGTTTACCGGTACTTCCCGAAGAAGGAGGACATGATCGTCGCGGTCGCCGCGCAGAACCTCGACGACGTCACCGGCGTGCTGCGCGCTGCCCTCGCCCGCGGCGATGAGAACGGTGTCGGCGAGGTGATGGCGGAACTGCTGGAGGCCGTCACCGGACTGCACCGCGACCGGGAACTGGCGAGTATGGCGGTGCTGGTCTGGTCGGAAGCCCAGCGCAATCCGGAACTCGCCGAGCGCCTCGCCGCCGCGTCGGCCGAGATGAGTGCCGAGGTGGCCGGTCTCGTGCGCAGCCGCCAGGAGGCCGGGGCCTGGACCGGTGTGCCGGCCGAGGTGCTCGCGCAGGCGATTTTGGCGCTCCTGCCCGGGTTTCTCTTCAACCTGGCACTGTCCGGACCGGACGGAGTGGCCGGATTCCCGGACGCGGTCCGCACGCTGTTGCCGCGGTGAACCCCGTTTGACGCCCGGCGGGTTTGCATCTGCCGCGGAGAACGAGTGAGATGCCCTGATGCTCAACCCGTCCGAAGTCGCCCCGGTCCCCTGGCGCAACGGCGCAGGCACCACCCGCGAACTCGCCGCCGACGCCGATCCCTCCCGGTGGCGGATCAGCGTCGCGGACCTTCTCGAAGACGCGCCGTTCTCGTCTTTCCCCGGAATCGACCGGCTTTTCACCGCTCTCGGGCCGCTCCGGCTGACCGTCAACGGAACCACGACGGACCTCGAGCGCGGCGACCAGCTCCGGTTCGCCGGGGAGGACACGGTCAGCGTCACCCTCGATCAGCCGACCCGCGCGCTCAACGTGATGACCCGGCGCGGGCTGTACCGAGCGGAGGTCGTCCTTCGCTCCCCGGCGGAGAACGGCCCGGACGGCGCGGTCGCGTCGGTCGACCTCGGCGAACAAATCGCCGATATTTTCCTCACCACGCTGGCATGATGCAGCGATGACCAGCACTGCCCGGCGCATGTTCGAGCTCCTGGAGCCGATCTGCCTCGTCACCTTCTTCGCCGACGAGTGCAACGAAGAACTGGCCGCACTCGGCCACCGCACCTATTGGGACGGATACTTCGCCAGCCGCGCCGCGCCGCTCGGGCGGGTGCCGGCGGAGGTCGTCCACGCGGCGTTCTACAACTTCGCCGAAGGCGAGGCCGCGCGGCACATCCCGAGCGCGTGGCAGACGATCCCGCCCGAGGCTTCCGTCGCCGCGCGGGAACGAGGCAGCGCCGCGTCGGTGCGCCGGATCCTCGGCGACGACCTCGCCGGTTCCCCGGGTCTGGTGCGCGCCGCCGACCTGACCGCCAAGGCCGCGACGAGCGCGCCCACCGTGGGTCGGATGATGTACGCCGGGATGCGCACCCTGCCGATGCCGAGCGATCCGGTCGCGCGGTTGTGGCATTCCGCGACCATGCTGCGCGAGCATCGCGGGGACGGGCACATCGCCGCGCTGGTCGGCGCGCGGATCGGCGGCGCGGAGGCGCACATCCTGTCCGCGCTGGAGATGGGCATCCACCCGCCGGAGTCGTTCGGGCGCGTGCATCACCTGCCGAAGAAGCGGCTGGCCGCGATCATGGACGGCTTGCGCGAACGAGGTCTCGTCGACGCGGAGGGTCGGTTCACCGACGCGGGCCGTGAAGTGAAGCAGCGCATCGAGAGCTTGACCGACGAGCTTGCCGCTGCGCCGTACGAAGCGCTGTCGGCGGCCGAACTCGACGAGTTGATCGCCGCGCTGGAACCGATCACGGCGAAGCTGGTGGCCGCCGGATCGCGGTGACGGGCAAGGGTCTGGCTCATTTTCGATTCATGCCCGCTCGGCAATGCTTTAGCCTCGTCCGGTGGACCGGGGAGGCTACGCGATGGCGCTGGAGTTCCGGGTGCTGGGCGAGGTCGGCGCGACCGCGGACGGCGAGGTGCTGGCGGTCGGGCACGCGCGGCAGCGGCTCGTGCTGGCCGCGTTGCTGCTCGACGCCGGGCGCGTCGTTCCGGCCGATCAGCTCGTGACCCGGGTGTGGGGCGAGCATCCGCCGTCGCGCGTCGCGAACGCGCTGCAGACCTATGTCGCCCGCCTGCGCCGGGTCCTGCATCCGCACGGCGGCGGGATCGAACGGCGGTCCGGCGGATACGTCATCCCGCTGCCCAGCCCCGACGCGCTCGATCTGCACCAGTTCACCGACCTGGTCGGCCAAGCCCGTGCGACCGCCGACGACGCCGAGGCCGCGCGGTTGTACGAACACGCCCTCGAAAGGTGGCAGGGCGACGCGTTGCTCGGGGTCGATTCGGCGTGGGCCGACAACGTCCGGCATTCCCTTGCCCGCCAGCGCACCGCCGCCGAACTCGACTACGCCGACCGGCAGCTGCGTCGCGGACAGCACGGCGCTGTCCTCGGTCTCCTCGCCCGGCGCGCGGACGAATACCCGCTGGACGAACGCATCGCCGCCGCCCTCATGCGCGCCCTCCACCACAGCGGCCGCACCGACGAAGCCCTGGCCCGGTACCAGCGCACCCGCACGATGCTCGTCGACGAACTCGGCGCCGACCCGTCGCCGCACCTGCGCGCGGTGCACGAGGAAATCCTCGCCGCCCAAACTCCCGGCCCCGCACCGCTGCGGGCGTGGGCAGCGCCGGTCCCCCAGCAACTCCCGTCCCCGCCGCCGCGATTCGCAGGTCGCGAAGACGAACTCCGGCACCTCGACACCCTCGCCGAACCACACGCCGCGGTGCCCGTCACCGTCCTGCACGGCGGTGGCGGCATGGGCAAAACCGCCCTCGCGCTGCACTGGGCCCACCGGCAAGCGACCGCGTTCCCGGACGGCCGCCTCTACGTCGACCTGCGCGGCTTCAGCCCGGACGGAGACCCGACCGCGCCTGACGTCGCGTTGCGGGGTTTTCTGCACGCGCTCGGCGTCACCGGCTCCGCCATCCCGGCCGAACCCGACGCGCAGACCGCGCTCTACCGCACCCTTCTCGCCGGGAAACGCGTCCTCGTCGTCCTCGACAACGCCCGCGACCCCAGCCAGATCACGCCGCTGCTGCCGGGCGAGCCGAGCTGCGCCGTCGTCGTGACCAGCCGCAACCGCATGACCAGCCTGACCACCACGCACGGCGCCACTCCGCTGGCGGTCCGGCCGCTGCCCGCGGCACACGCCCGAAGCGTCCTGGTCGACCGGCTCGGCCCGGACTATCTCGACGCCGACCCCGACGCCGCCGAACAACTCGTCACCCGCTGCGCCGGTTCTCCGCTGGCACTGGGAATCCTGGCCGCCCGCGCCGCCGAACACCCCGATTTCCCGTTGGCCGCGCTGGCCGCCGAACTCACCGACGTGAGCGCGCTCGACGACGGCGATGCCAGTGTCGCCGCGGTCCTGTCGTGGTCCTTGCGCGCTCTCCCGCCGCAGCACGCCGAGGTGTTCGAACTGCTCGGCCTCGCTCCCGGACCGGACATCAGCGTCCGCGCGGCCGCCAACCTCACCGGCTTGTCCCCGAACGCCACCGCGGCGATTCTCCTTGCGCTGGAACGGGTTTCACTGGTGGAGCAGGACGCGCCCGGCCGCTACCGGATGCACGACCTGGTCCGCCTCTTCGCGAGGACCCACACCAGCCTTCCCGCCGAGGCGCGCACCGCGGCGCTGGTCCGCGTCATCGGCTACTACACCGGCACCGCGCTGGCCGGAAACCGGGTCCTGCATCCGCACGGCGTCCTCCCGCCCGGCATCGACACCGGACACAACCATCCCTATCCGCATCCGCCGGCGAGCACCGGAGAAGCTCTCGACTGGTTCGACGCGGACCACGATTGCCTTCTCGACGCCCAGCGCGTCGCCTCCGCACACGGGTGGCACCAACCCGCGTGGCAGATCGCCTTGGCGCTCACCGCCTATCACTACCGGCGTGGATTCCTGCATGAAGACCTCGCGGTCTGGCCTGTCGCGGTGCAGGCCGCCGACGCGCTCGGGACTCCGGAAACCCGCGTCCTCGCGCACCGCCGCTACGGCCTGGCTTGCGCCCGCGGGGCCCGGCACGACGACGCCCTCGCCCACCTAGCAGAAGCGCTGGACCTGGCCGACCGCGGCGAGGACCAGCGCGTCCGGGCAATCATCGAACACGACCTCGCCCAAACCTGGGAGCTGTACGGTGACCAGCGCGCCGCGCTCGAACACGCTCAGCGCTCGCTGGAACTGTTCCGCCCGCTCGGCAATCCGGTGTGGGAAGCGCAGGCCGAGAACGGCGTCGGCTGGTATCTCACCCTCCTCGGCCAGCACGAGCAGGCCCGGCCGCACTGCGAACGCGCGCTCCAGCTTTACCGGACTGCGAACCACCCGGCGGTGGCCGACGTCCTGGACAGCCTCGCGCACATCGCCCACCACACCGGCCGCCACATCGACGCCATCGAGCACTATCGCGAAGCGCTTGCGCTGTACCGGGAATCCGGCAACACCTACCTGGAGGCCGACACCCTCGAACACCTCGGCCACACCCACCGCGCAATGGGCGACTCTGCCAAGGCTCGCTCGGTGTGGCAGCTGGCGCTCGATCTGTTCCGCGCCCAAGGCCGGTTCGCGGAGGTCAACGCGGTGGAAACGGCGTTGGCTCGGCTCGATGCCGGGAAGACCCGGTCCGCGCCGTACTGAATCGCGCGTCCCCTAGCGATCGCGCCGCAGCAGCGCGCGTCCGGTGAGTTTGCGGTCTGCCGCAAGCAAATACGCTACCGGCGATTTCGCCATCTGCTGCCGCCGTGCCTTCGTCTTCCCCGCCAGATAAGGCACGAGCGTCACCGCGACTGCGACACCCGCTACCGCAAGCTGTCCGCCTGCCGCGGCGACACTGCCGAGCACGGTGCCCGCCGCCGCGTTGAGGTCGATCTTCTGCACCAATGTTCCCGCGGACGCCTCGATGCCCATGCCGCGCAACGCTTTGCGGAGTTCTTCCAGCTGCGGCCGGGTCCGGGTTTCGTACAACGCGCGCAGATGCGCCACCGCCACTTCCAGATTGTCCGCTTCGGCGGCGGCCTGCAGCTCCGGGCCGAGGCTCGCCACGTGCGCCTGGAACACGGCGAGCTCGGCCCGGTGCTTTTCCCGGAAACTGATGAGCTTTTCCCCCGGCACCCGGTCCACATGGGACGGTTCGAGCACCGTCTCGAGCGCGATCTGCAGGTAGGCGCTGGAGACGTTCTCCACCGCCGGCACCGGAACGTGCTCGTCGAACACCAGCGACACCAACCGGTCCAGCGCACCGGTCGCGTGATGCATGCGCGGGTCGTCGGTGACCGGCGACAGCGCTTCGCGGTGGCTCATCGCGTCGGCCAGCACCGCGAGGTAGATGGAGGCCAGTTCCGGGTCGAGACCGACCCACTGTCCGTCCATCGGCACCGCGAGGCCGAGCCGGACCAGCCCGTCCCGGAGCCCGCCGGTCATTTTCGCGCCCGGCCCGCCGACCGGGACCGCCGTCAGCACCTCGACCGGCGGCGGCCCCATCACCATGTGCTGGGTGATCGGCGGCGCGTACCCTCGCCAGCCCGGCCCCCTCGGGTCTCCGTCGCACGCCCGCGGCTCGTCCAGCCCGTAGCGGTCGAGCAGGCGGCCGGGGTCGGCATCGAAAATCTCGCCGAACGACTCGGCGACGACGTTCAGCACGGCGGCGCTCGGCGCGGTCTCCACCAGGAAATCGGTCTCGCCGCGGAGACGGCGGACGAGGTCCCCGTCCCGGTCCGGCGCCGCGGGCGGGCGCATCCGGGCCAGCCGGTCCCAGGTCAGCAGCGCGAGCTTGAGCCAGTTGTCGTTCTGGAAGTGCGTCCACGGGTAGTACAGGCCGAACGACGGCATGCCTGCTCCTTCACCTGGATTCCGACATCCGGCAAGCTGGGTCCGTGCCCATGGAATCAGCGATCGACAACCACGCCAAGGCCCAGTTCGACTACTTCATCGACGAACACCGCGAAGCGCTCCAGCACTGCCTCGACGGGCTCACCGAGGAGCAGGCCCGCCGGAGGCTCGTGCCGTCGAAGACCACGCTGCTCGGGCTGGTCAAACACGTGACCTTCGTGGAGAAGGTCTGGTTCGACGAGGCCGTCACCGGGCGTTCGCGCGCCGAAATCGGGATCCCGGAGACACCCGACGAATCATTCGTCCTCACCGACGACGACACCATCGCCTCCATTCAGCAGGCGCACCGCGAGGCATGCGAAGCCGCCCGTGAAGCCACCGCGTCGCTCGAGCTGACCGACATCCTCCCTGGCAACCGCCGCGGCCCGCTCCCGCTGCGGTTCGTCTACCTGCACGTACTGCGCGAACTCGCACAGCACTGCGGCCACGCGGACATCCTCCGCGAGCAGATCCTCGCGGAGGACGGCGCGACGGCTACTTCTTGACCTTCGTGGAGAAGGCCTGGTTCGACGAGGCCGTCACCGGACGTTCGCGCGCCGAAATCGGGATCCCGGAGACACCCGACGAATCATTCGTCCTCACCGACGACGACACCATCGCCTCCATTCAGCAGGCGCACCGCGAGGCGTGCGAAGCCGCCCGTGAAGCCACCGCGCCGCTCGAACTGACCGACATCCTGCCCGGCAACCGGCGCGGCCCGCTCCCGCTGCGGTTCGTCTACCTGCACGTACTGCGCGAACTCGCACAGCACTGCGGCCACGCGGACATCCTCCGCGAGCAGATCCTCGCGGAGGACGGCGCGACGGCTACTTCTTGACCGGATAAGCCTTCGGAGAGCCGTCCTGGTCGACGCCCGCCGCGGCGTACTTGCTGACCCAGTCCGGCACGAAGCCCACCTCGGTGGACAGGTCCTTGCCGGTCTTCGCGTCGAGGACGATCGGCTGCCTTCCGTTGGTGTAGCCGTACAGCGCGCCGTGCCAGGCGACGGTCAGGCCGCCCGGCGCGACGCGGTTCGCGGCCTGGTCCGGGAGGCTCCACAGTTTGGTCCCGGCCTTCGCGTCGTACGCGGTCAGCACGCCGGAGTCGGTGCACGCGAGCACTGACTGCTCGTCGTACAGGCAGTCGCCGTAGGAATCGGGGCCGAGGTTCCGGGTGCCTTCCACGGAGAACTTCTCCGCGCCGGTCGCCGCGTCGAGGAACTTCAGGAAGGCGTGGCCGCTGCTGTACTCGTTGGCCTTCAGGACCACCATCGCCGGATCGGCGGGCAGGATCTCGACCGCGCTCGATTTGGCGGCGCCGACCCACTTCTGCTGGCCGGTGGCGATGTCGAGCGCGGTCGCCTGGACCATCGACTCGTTCTCGGCGACATTCGAGTCGACTCCGACGACGACGTCGCCGTTCACGCTGCCCGCGTCGTAGTCCTTGCGCACCCACAGCTGCTTCCCGGTCGCCGGGTCCAGCGCGACGGTGAGGTTGCCCTCCGACTGCGCGAAGCTGGCGACCACGGCCTTGCCGGTGGCCGCGACGACGTGCGTGACCGAACGGTCGCCGCTGATCCCGTACTGGTCGTCGGCGATCTTGGTGTTCGTCTGCCAGACCTTGGCCCCGGTCTGCGGATTCACCGCGATGACGGCGAGCGCGAGGTAGCCGGGCGTCGTGCCCTGCTCGGGCATCCGCAGCGGGACGGCTCCGACGGCGAGCTGGTCGGTGACGAGCGGCGGACGCGGTCCGCTCTGCTCGACGAACGGGCCCTTGTGCGCGTTCGGGTCGGCGGCCGGGCCCTCGATCCTGGTGTTCCACTTCTCGCGGCCGGTGAGGACGTCGACCGCGCTCAGCGATTCGGGGGCGATGATGTAGCCGGTGCGGTCGCGCAGCGTCATGAACTTCGACGTGACCGAGCCGCCCATGTTGGCCTGCAGCGCCGTGCGGGGCAGCGCGACGCCCTTGCTCGTGTCGAAGGCCATCGGCGGATCGGCGGTGACCGCTTCCGGCTCGGCGGACGACGCGGGCGGCTGCCCGGCCGGTCCGGCCTGGTCGGCGGGCAGGGCCGGGGCCGCCCCGCCGCCGCACGCGGCCGTGGCTGCCAGCACCCCCAGACAGGCCGCAGTGATCACCATTCGCCGCATCGGTGTCCCCATTCTCCCGAATGACTGCTCCATCCGGAGTCGTCCGGGAATTTAGCCGACGGAACGGCCGCTTGCGCACGAAATCACGCAAATGCGCCGAGAAAGGCGCCACAGGCCCGAGCGGACCCCCGGACGGGTGACGCATACCCACCCATCCGCGCCCGGTCCGGCTGCGAATGCCTGGCATGACCTCCCGTCTGCGGTTCCTTCCGGCAGCGCTGTGCGGCGTGCTCGCCTTGCTCTCGGCGCTGGCCGCCGGGCACCTGGCTGCATCGTTCGGCAACGTCAACGCCTCGCCGTACCTCGCGGTCGGCAACGGAGCCATCGACCTGACGCCGCTGCCGCTGAAAGACTTCGCGGTGCGGACCTTCGGCACCTACGACAAAGCCGTCCTGCTCGGCGGCATGGCGGCGGTGCTGGTCGTCGTCTCCGCGGCGGCGGGGCTGCTGTCCCGGCGGAAGCCGTGGCCGGGTGTCGCGATCATTGTCGCGTTTGGACTGATCGGCGGGGTCGCGGTGGCCGCGCGGCCGGATCTGACCGCGGTCGCGTTGCTGGCTCCGCTGGCCAGTCTCGTCGTCGGGGTCGCGGTTTTCCTGCTGCTGCACCGAATCGCTGCGCGACAGCAGGCGACGGATTCGTCGCGCCGGTCGTTCTTGCTCAGCAGCGTCGGCACCGTCGTCGGGGCCGGAGTTCTCGGCGGTGCCGGGCAGGCGATCAGCGGAACGAGAGATGCCGCGGCGTCCCGGGAGGCGGTCGGGCCGCTCGTGCCCGCGGTTTCGGCTCCGCCCATTCCCGCCGACGCGGATTTCGCCAAACTCGGCACCCCCGCGTTCCTCACGCCCAACCGGAACTTCTACCGCGTCGACACCGCGTTGTCGGTTCCGCAGGTGCGCACCGAGGACTGGAGCCTGCGGATCCACGGGATGGTCGACCGGGAAATCCGGTACCGCTACCGCGATCTCCGCGACCGGCCGCTGGTCGAGCGCACGGTGACGATGACGTGCGTGTCCAACGAGGTCGGCGGCGACTATGTGTCCACTTCGAACTTCATCGGCGTCGATCTCGCCGATCTGCTGGCGGAAGCCGGGGTCCAGCCGGGCGCGGAGCAGCTGTTCTGCTCCAGTGTGGACGGTTGGACGTCCGGCACCCCGGTCGCGGCCGCGCTGGACCGTTCGCGCGGCGCGATGCTGGCGATCGGGATGAACCGCGAACCGCTGCCGCTGGAGCACGGTTTCCCCGCGCGGCTGGTCACTCCCGGGCTCTACGGGTACGTCTCGGCGGTCAAATGGGTGGTCGACATCGAGGTCACCACGTGGAAGGCCCGGCAGGCGTACTGGCTTCGCCGCGGCTGGGGCGAGCAGGCGCCGATCAAGACCGAATCCCGGATCGACACGCCCAAGGGATTCGCCACCGTTCCGGCCGGGGCGGTGCGGATCGCCGGCGTCGCCTGGGCCCAGCACACCGGGATCGCCAAGGTGGAGACCAAAGTGGACGGCGGGCCCTGGCAGCCGGCCACCTTGTCCGCCGAGGTGAACCGGAACACCTGGCGGATGTGGTGGACCCAGATTTCCGTCAAGCCCGGCACGCACCAGGTTTTCGTGCGTGCGACCGACAACTCCGGCTACACCCAGACCGAGGCCCGCGCCGGAACCGTGCCCGACGGGGCGACCGGATGGCATTCCACGACTTTTATCGCTTCCTGACCAATCCGGCTCCGGCCCGGCGCCGAATCCCTGTCGAACAATCCACTGTGAACGGAGAATTGCCGTGAAGACCCTTCGCCTCGCCGGTATCGGCGCCGCTGCCGCCCTCGCCCTCACCGCGTGCGGCACCAGCACCGACAACAACGCCTCGGGCAGCTCCCCGTCGGCGATGCCCTCGTCGATGCCGTCCTCGGCGCCGATGTCCAGCAGCGACTCCGGTGTCACCACCAACGCCGACGTGTTCGGCCCGGCCTGCTCGAAGCTGCCGCAGGGCAACGCGCCGGGTTCGCTCGACTCGATGGGCCCGCAGCCGGTCGCGTCCGCCGCCTCGACGAACCCGCTGCTCACGAAGCTGGTCGCCGCGGTCAAGGCCACCAACCTGGTCGACACCCTCAACAGCCAGCAGGCCATCACCGTCTTCGCCCCGGCCGACCCGGCGTTCAACGCGCTCGGCGACGCGAAGTTCAAGGAACTGGCGGCCAACCCGAACCAGCTCGCGCCGATCCTGCAGTACCACGTCGTCGGCAAGCGCTACGACGCCAAGGGCCTCGCCGCTGCGGGCACCGTGACCTCGCTGAACACCGCGGGCGGCCCGCTGAAGATCGAGGGTTCGGGCGAGAACATGACCGTCAACGGCGCGAAGATCCTGTGCGGCAACATCCCGACCAAGAACGCGACCGTGTTCGTCATCGACAAGGTGCTCACCCCGGGCACCAACAAGAACTGAAGCCACCGGGCCCGGCGCGCCTCCCCGGCGCCGGGCCCGGTTTCCCGTTCTAGCTGAGCGAAGAAGCCACGTGCAGATCGACGTTCTTGGTCTCCGGGGCCATGAACGCGCTCACGATCGCGCCCAATGCGGCGATCCCAGCGGCGATGTACATCGTGGCCGACAATCCGAGATTGGTGAGCGCCCACGGTGTCGCGAAGGTGCCGACTGCCGCGCCGATCCGGCTGATCCCGGTGCAGAGCCCCACCGCCGACGCGCGGACCTCCGTCGGGAACAGCTCGTTCGGGTAGATCCATTCCAGAATGGACGGTCCGCCGTTGAACACCGCGTACACCGCGAAGGCGAGCGCGATCAGCCACAACGCGGCGCCCGGTTGCAGACCGAGATAGAACAGTCCGGCCGCGGAAATCGCGAAGCCCCAGATCAGGACGGGACGGCGGCCGAGCCGGTCCACCAGCAGCAGCGCGGCGATATTGCCGACGAAGAAGAAGAAATTGATCAGGCCGTAGCCGAGGTGCGACAGGTTTCCGCCGCCGAGGTTGAACAGTTCGAGGATCTGCGGCCCGAAGGCGTAGATCGCGAACAACGGGACGACCGTGCACGTCCAGAAGATCGAGATGAACACGACCCGCTTGAGATATCCGCCGCGCCACAACGCGGACATCGGGGTTTTCGTTTCGGCTTCCGGGAGATCGTCCAGCGTCGCGTGCTCGCCGATCGTCGTGCGCAGCACCTCCAGCGCTTCCGCGTCGCGGCCCTTGCTGTGCAGCCAGCGCGGCGATTCCGGAATGCTGGTGCGGGCGATCACGATCAGCAGCGCGGGCACCGCCGACGACAGCAGCATCCACTTCCAGCCCTGGTCCACGTTCAGCAGGAAGAACCCGACGAACGCGGCGACGGTGGCCCCGACGAACCACATCGCGTTCAGCCCGCCGACCAGCCGCGCCCGCCACGCTTTCGGCGCGAATTCGGTGACCAGCGCGGTCGCGATCGGATAGTCCGCGCCCACCGCGATGCCGATCAGCAGCCGCAGCACGAACAGTTGCGCGGCGTCGGCGACGAAGAACTGCAGGACCGAGCACACGATGATCGCGATCAGGTCGATCGTGTACATCAGCTTCCGGCCGATCCGGTCGGTGAGCGGGCCGAACACCGCTCCCCCGATGAACACGCCGACCAGCGCGGACGCGCCGATCAGGCCGGACCACAGCGAGTCCATCTGCCACTGCGGGCCGATCTGCACCAGCGCGATGCCGATGATGCTGAGGATGTAGCCGTCCAGGAACGGCCCGCCGGACGAGTACAGCGCGAGCTTGCGGTGGAACCCGTTGAGCCGGGCCGAATCCAGGGTCGCCCGAACAGCGTTGTCCGGTGCGCGGTCAGTCTTCATGTCGGTTGGTCTCCTCGCTGCCGACCGCCGCCACGGCGTCGATCTCGATGCGTTTCGTCCCCCGGAACCCGGCGACCTGGACCGTGGTCCGCGGCGGCAGGTCGATGCCGGCGAAACGGTCGAGGTAGGCCTGGTGGTAGGCGTCGAACTCGCCGAGGTCGGCGAGGAACACCGTCAGTTTGAGCAGCGTGCGCAGGCTCCCTCCCGCGGCCCGCAAGGTGTCCTCGAGGTTGTCGAGGGCGACCCGCACCTGCTCGTCGATTCCTTCCGGGACGCTGCCGTCCCGCCGTGCCGGGACCTGCCCGCACGCCCAGATCACTCCGCCGAACACGGCGGCTCCGGCGTAGGGCCGCGGTCCGTGCGGATGCGCCACCAGCTCGCGCGAGGTCATCGGCCCTCCCGGTGGTCCGGAATCAGGAACCCGCGCGCGATCGAATACGCGAGAGTCCACAATGGAGCTTTCACGGACACGCCATGGGTGACCGCTTCGCGATTCCGCTGTTTCCGTTCCGCCGCGGTGGAAATCACCTGCGCGTCCGGCACCTCGGACAGCGGGCGGATCACCAATCCCGCGACCGGCGGACGTGGTTCGTCACGCCCGGCGGGAAGCCGCAGCAGATCCCCGCCGGGCGTGACGACTGTGCGGTGCCCACCGTCCGAAAGGGACAGTATCCGCCCGGCCCGTTCGGCGATGTCCAAAGCAGCCCAGTCCAGTACCGGACTGCCAGCCATTCCCGGTACGACCAACGTGCCCACCACGGCGGCCGTTTCGCAGGCGGGCACGAAAGCCTGCAGCGGACCGCGCGAAGCCGGGTCGTGCGCCACGGCGTACCCGTCGCAATGTTCCAGCCGGAGACCGACCCGTCCGGCCGGGATCCGGGCCGTCTCGATGGTCAAGGCGTCGAGCCCGGCGGCCTCGTGGATTTCCGCGGTCGCGATGACCTCGGCCAGGTAGTCCGCCTCGCCGCTGCTCAGACCCGAAGCCCGCAAGGCGCGCAGCGAAACCTCGTGGATCTCCCGGACCGAAACCCGCGTCTGCACGGTTTCGGCCGCCGAGACGCGCTCGGCCCTCGCCGCGGTCATTGCCCGGCTCCGGGGAACACCGTGTCGA
The DNA here is from genome assembly GCF_004522235.1 of Amycolatopsis nivea. Lineage (GTDB taxonomy): Bacteria > Actinomycetota > Actinomycetes > Mycobacteriales > Pseudonocardiaceae > Amycolatopsis > Amycolatopsis nivea. The sequence continues at coordinate 116,947 of NZ_SDLT01000012.1, read as the reverse complement.
ACAGCCGGAGCCAGTTTCCGCCCAGCACCTGCGCCACGACGGTCTCGTCCAGGCCCACTTCCAGCAATCCTTCGGTGAGGACCGGGAAATCGGCCGGTCCGCCGAACCAGTTCGGCCACACCGGCCACTGCGGCTCCACCGGCACCGCCGACGCGGGCCGCCACCGGCCGTTGCGCAGCCAGGCGACGTAGTCCTGCGACCAGTTCCGCGTGCAGTCGCTGCCGAGCGCGACGTGGTCCGGCCCGATCCGCTCGACCAGCCCCGCGACCATCTCGCAGAACTGCCGCCGGGTCGTCTTCTCGCCGCCGATCACGTTGGGGTACAGGCAACAGCCGAGCACTCCGCCGCGCGCGGCGAGCGCGTCGATGACGTCGTCCGGCTTGTTGCGCGGCGAATCCGCGAAGGACAGCGGGTTCGCGTGCGTGATCGCGACCGGCCCGGCCGAGGCGTCGATCGCGTCGCGGCTCGTGCGGTTCCCGACGTGCGACAGGTCGACCAGCATCCCGACGCGGTTCATTTCCGCGACGATGAACCGGCCGTACGCGGTGAGCCCGGAATCGTGCTCGTCGTAGCAGGCGCCGCCGACGAGGTTCTGGATGTTGTAGGTCAGCTGCGCGATGCGCACGCCGAGCCGGTGGAAGACCTCGACCATCCGGTAGTCGTCGCCGAACGGCGAGGTGTTCTGGAAGCCGAGCAGCACGGCGAGCCTGCCGTCGCGCTTCGCCTGCCGGATGTCGTCGGCGTTCCCGGCGAGGACGACCAGATCGGCGTTGTCCCGCGCGAGTTCGTACCAGTCCGCGACCGCGCGCAGCGTTTCCTGCGGGCCTTCCCAGACCGCGCAGGTCGCGTTCACCCCGGTGACGCCGCCGGCTTTCAGTTCCTCCAGGACTTTGCGGTCCCAGTTGTTGATCTGCAGTCCGTCGACGACAGTGAGGTCGCCGTGCTCCAGGGGGTCCACTCAGGACTCCTTTCCGGGCTTGCGGGTGAACAGCCAGTCGTCGTCCACTCCGGACTCGACGTCGCGCGCCCGGGGCGCGCCGGAGAACAGCGTGACGCGCAACCAGTCGGTCGATTGCGGGCTGTAGTTCTCCATGCCGTAGAGGGCGAGCTGGAATCGCTGCAGGTGCAGCGGGAGGAAATCGTCGGCGAGCAGGTTCGCGCGGACCTCGCCGTAGCGGAGCCCGGCGACCGACTGCACACGCGCGACAATGCCCCGGTGCCACGGGAATTCCAGCAGGAACTCCGCGACCGAACGGCCCGCGTCGGCACCGGCCAGATCGTGCCGGAGGGCGTGCACGGCGCGGGCGATGTCGATCGGATGCTCCATCGATTCGCCCGGGTCCTGGCCGCGGTTGCCGCGCCGGGGTTCTTCGTTGTCCTCGGCGGAGAACCAGAACCGCGCCTGTTCGTCCGGGTCGGCGAAGTCGAACTCGCGGGTCCAGTCGTACCGGTCGGCGAGCAGGTCGCGCAGCTCGCCGCAGGACTGGGCGAGGTCGACGCGCCGCCGTTGGTCGCAGGTCAGCAGGTGCTCGATCTCCGAGTCGAGCGAATCGTCCAGTTCGACCAGGACGGTGTGCAGCACGGCCCGGGCCTCGGCGCCGAACTCCGCGGCCCGGTCGTCGAGGTCCCGCCACCGGAAGCCGCCCGCGGGGAATTCGCTGAGCAGCGAGGCGATTCCGGCGAGACGTTCAGCCAATTCGGGACCGGTCAGGTACGGCGCGGTCGTCAGGGTGTCGCGTTCGGCGAAGTACCGGCGGGCGCGGTCGAGCAGTTCGCTCGCCCGCCGGACCGCACCGGCGTCCGCCTCCGCGTCGAGCGCATGGGCCAGCGGGAGTTCCCGTGCCGAGCACCAGGCGTCGAGGATGTGCGGATGGTTCACCACGAACGGGACCATGCCGAGTCCGGTCGCGTTCCCGAGGCCGAGGTACCGCCGCCAGTCGCCGGAAAGCTTTGCCGCGGCGGGGTTTCGCCGGGCGGCGCAATGCTCGACCAGGTCGTAGCTGAACTCGCGCAGCAGCCACGCGGCCAGCATTTGCGCGCGGTAGGGCACCTGCAGCGGCGGGATTTCGGCAAGCCGGTCGAAGTCGGCGAGACCGAACTTTCCGTTGCTGTAGAAGGCAGTGCTGCGCAGGATGTAGCAGTTGTCGCCCATCGTGGCGCAGTCTGGCTGTTCACCGGCGGCCAGTTGAGCTGCGACGTACTCGAAGAACCGTTCGCTCCGGTTCGCCCGAGTCCACACGAGCGTCGCAGCGTCGGCGCGGCCAGCTTCCTGCCGTGGTACTTCACGGCGCAGCTCTGCCATCCGAGTGTCCGGAACTGGGCCTTCCACCAGCGCGGCAGTAACATCCCACCGCTTCGCGATCACGCGGTCAGTGCGCTCGTTTTCCTGCAGTACCGTGGAAAACACCGTGAAGTGCAGCAGAGTGCCGTCCGCGTCGATCCGGTACACCGCCTCGCCGTGACCGCTGTCGTCGAACTCCCACCGGGTGCGGGACACTGCCCAGCGTTCCCGAGCGGCCTGCCGGAGGAACGACCGCGCGAAGCTGTGCCGGGTGTAGCGGGCAGCGCCCAGTTCCGCCGGGGCGAGCGCGGTGTCCGCAGGCCGGGTCACGATTGTTCCCGGGGCGCGGACGTCCGCAGGTACGCGGTTTTGGTCCAGGTGAAGAACTCCGCGGCGGATTCGCCGTTCTGCTCGCGGGGCGCCGGGAACGACGAGTCCTTGAGACCGCCGAACGGCGCGTGCACCTCGGACCCGGTATTCGGCGCATTGACCTTCACGATGCCCGCGTCCAGGTCGCGCAGGCACTGCCGCACCGCGCGCTCGTCGTCGGTGAACACCGCCGCGGTGAGCCCGAACCGGGTGCCGTTCGCGAGCCGGATCGCCTCGTCCAGGTCGGCGGCGCGCAGCACGGTGGCGACCGGGCCGAACACTTCCTCCTGGCTGATCGTCAGTTCGGGCGTCCCGGCCAGCAGGGTCGGTGCGACGAACGCCCCGCCCTGCGGGCAGTCCGCGCGGGCCAGCACCGTCGCGCCCTCGTCGACCGCCTGCTGGATCGCGCCCTCGACCTCTTCCGCCGCCCGGGCGGACACCAACGGCCCGATCTCGACTCCCGGCGTCGTGCCCGAGCCGACCACGAGGCCCTTGACCCGCGCGGACAGCTCGGCAACCAGCCGGTCGTAGGCGTCCCCGACCGCGATGATCCGGCGGGCGGCCGTGCACTTCTGCCCGGTCCCGCTCATCGACGCGGTGACCAGCGCCGCGGCGGCCTGGGCCGGGTCGGCGTCGGGCAGGACGATCGCCGCGCTGTGCCCGCCGAGTTCGAGCTGCACCTTCGCCCCGCGCGGCACGACGGCAGCCTGGATCGCCCGGCCCACCGGCACCGACCCGGTGAAGGTGACGCCGGACAGCTCCGGCCGTTCCACCAGCTCGGCACCGAGCGATCCAGGCGCGAGCAGCAGGTTGAGCACGCCGTCCGGCACCCCGGCCTCGATCAGGATCTCGGCGAACGCGACCGCCAGCGCGACCGTGTCGCTGGCCGGCTTCCACACCACGGAGTTGCCCCACAGCAGCGCTGGCGCGAGCTTCCACGCCGGGATCTGCACCGGGAAGTTCCACGGCGTGATCACGCCGACGACACCCAGCGGACGGCGCACGGTCCGCACGACCTCGTCCGGGTTGCCGGACGGGTAGAGCACGCCGTCGGCACTGCGCGCCCGGCCCGCGTGATAGTGCAGCGTCTCGACCGAGGCAGCCACCTCGCCGCGCGACTCCGCCAGCGTCTTGCCCTGTTCGCGGGTCATCAACGCGGCCACCGATTCGGCGCGCTGGGCGAGCAGTTCCGCCGCCCGCCGCAGCACGAGACCGCGCGCGATGGTGCCCTGGCGATCCCACTCCGGCTGCGCCGCCACCGCCGCGCGCACCGCCTCGTCCAGCAGTTCCGGACCGGCCGTCCGGTACTCGGCCACGATCTGCGCGGGATCCGCCGGGTCGGCACTCCGCGCGACCGGTCCGTCGCCGGGAACCCACCGTCCCGCTACGAAGTGCTGCAACGACAATGCGTGATCCACGGGTGCTCCTCGACGTTCGCGACGGTGCTTGTCGTCCATGACGCTAAGTCGCGCGGAACACAGAGTGAAGTATCTATTGCCTACTCACTGATAAGGAACCATTATCAGCGGCGTGGAACTCCGCCAGCTTCGCTACTTCGTCGCGGTTGCCGAGGAACGCAGCTTCCGCCGCGCCGCCGAACGGCTGCACCTCGCCCAGCCCGCGCTCAGCCAGCAGATCGCGAAGCTGGAGAAGGAGCTGTCCGTGCGGCTGCTCCTGCGGACGACCCGCAGCGTCGAGCTGACCGAACCGGGCCGCGTGCTGCTGACCGAAGGCCGTCGTGTGCTCGCGGACAGCCAACACGCCCTCACCGCGGTCGCACACGCCGCACGGGGCGAACTCGGACTGCTGCGGATCGGGTTCGTCAGCTCGGCGGCGCTCGAAATCGTGCCCGCCACGGTGCTGGAAATGCGTCGGCAATGGCCGAAAGTCCGATTTGAACTGACCGAATCGACCACGGACGCGCAAATCGCCGCGCTCGGGGACGGTCAGCTCGACGTCGGCATCGCCCGCGAGGTCGGCGAAGCCGCCGGACTGACCGTGCACCCACTGGGCCGCGAACGGCTGATCGTGGCCGTGTCCGAGACGCATCCGTTGGCGGACAAGGAAACCGTCGAGATGGCGGAACTGGCCGACGAGCCTTTCCTCGCCTTCCCTCGCACGCGCGTCTCGCGGCTGCACGACCACATCGAGACGCTGTGCCTGCGCGCCGGATTCCGGATGCGCGTGGTCCAGGAAGCCGTCCAATTCCCGACCATGCTCGGCCTCGTCGCCGCCGACACCGGCATCGCGATCGTGCCGAACGCCTTACGCGCCTTGCAACTGCCCGGACTGCGCTACCTCACCCTCACCGACCCGGGCGCGTTCTCCACCGTCTCAGCGATCTCGCGCACCGACCACGAGAACAACCCCGTGGTCGACCGTTTCCTCAGCGTCGCACGTGCCGGATGATGACGCGGTGGACTTCGAATCGCACCGCGGCGAGCTGACCGCCTACTGCTACCGGATGGCCGGCTCGTTCCACGAGGCCGAGGATCTGGTGCAGGAAACGCTGCTGCGCGCGTGGAAAGCCCGCGACCGGTACGACCCGGCCCGCGCTTCGGTCCGGACCTGGCTGTATCGGATCGCGACGAACGTCTGCCTGACCGCGTTGGAAGGTCGGGCCCGGCGTCCGTTGCCGTCCGGTCTCGGCGCCGCCAGCGACGATCCGGGCGCGCCGCTGCAGCCGGCGACGGACATCCCGTGGCTGCAACCGTTCCCCGACGCGCGCTGCGATGCCGACACCCGCGCCGGGCTGCGGCTGGCGTGGGTCGCCGCGACCCAGGTCCTCCCGGCGCGGCAACGGGCGGTCGTCGTGCTCCGGTCGGTGCTCGAATTCAGCGCGGCCGAGGTCGCCACCCAGCTGGAGACGACCGTTCCGGCGGTCAACAGCGCACTGCAACGAGCCCGCGCCGCGCTCGCCGACGCGGGCGAGATGGACGAGATCGCCGAACCGGACGACGCGGAAACCCAGGCGGTGATCGACCGGTACGCGCAAGCCTTCGAGGCCGCCGACGTCGAGGCGCTCGTCCGGCTGCTCACCGACGACGCGATCCTGGAAATGCCGCCGGTCCCGCTCTGGTTCCGCGGCAGCGGCGACTACGGCCGGTTCATGCACCGGGTCTTCGAAATGCGCGGCGTCGGCTGGACCGTCCGCGGCCTCACCGCCAACGGGCAGCCCGCGCTCGCCGCCTACACCCCCGACGGCCAGTTGCACACTCTCCAGGTCTTCACCGTCGCCGGCGGGCGGATTTCGCACAACGCCGTGTTCGCCGATCCGCGCGTTTTCCAGGCGTTCGACCTGCCGGCGAAGATTTTTTGAGATTCGCCGATGAGTTCGGCCGGGGCCGCCGGTAAGTACTGGCGACACCGATTGAAGGGATCTCCGCCATGAGCGTCATCGTCATCGCCTTCACCACCCTCGACGGCATTTCGTCCGACCCGGACGCCTCCTCCGGCGCCCCGGACGCCGGCTGGGCGTTCCGGCACGGCCCGGAGTCCGTCGCGGGCGACAAATTCCGCCTCGGCGCCACGCTGGACGACGGGGTCCTGCTGCTCGGGCGCAAGACCTGGGAGCTGTTCTCGCACCTGTGGCCGCACCGCGACGACCCGTTCTCGCAGCGGATGAACGCCGTGCCCAAGCTGGTCGCCACCAGCACGCTGGCCGACACCAGCGCGTGGCAGAACTCGTCGGTCCTCGACGGCGACCTGGTCGACGCGGTGAAACGGGAAGAGCGGGACGTCGTCGTCACCGGCAGCCTGAGCGTGGTGCACACGCTGATGGCGGCGGACCTCGTCGACGAGTACCGGCTGCTGACCTTCCCGACCATTTTGGGCCACGGCACCCGCCTTTTCCCGGACGGCACCGGACCCGCGCACCTGGAATGCGTGTCGGTGGAACGCGTTGGCGCGGCGACGCTTTCGCGGTACGTGCGCGAAAATTCGGTGGAGGGTTCCGAGCAGTAGGCCCTAGCGTCGGGGCAATGTTGCTGGTTGTCTCGGGCGCGTCCTGCGTCGGCAAAACCACCGCTCGCGTGCACGCGCGGCCTCTGCTCGGCGAAACGTACGAGACCGCCGAACTGAGCACGCTGGGCCCGATCCCGGCCGTGCCGACCGTCGCGTGGCGGCAGGAGCAGGTGGAAATCGCGGTGCAGCGCGCGATCGCGCTCGAAGCCGAAGGCAGGCACCTGCTGCTGGCCGGCGATCCGATACCGGTCGGCGAAGCACTGGCGGCGCCGAGCGCGGACCGGATCGACATCGCCGGCTGCCTGCTCGACCTCAGCGACGAGGCCCACCTGGCTCGGCTCGCCCGCCGCGGCGAGCCGAGCCCCGCGAACCAAGCATTCGCGGCGTGGCTGCGCGCGCACGCTCACAACCCGGCTCATCTCCCGGAAGCTGTCACGACGGACGCCTGGCCGGAGATGCGCTGGGACCGCTGGGTCGGGCGCGTTCCGGGTCCGGACTGGGCGATGACCGTGATCGACACGTCCTCCCTCGGCCCGGCGGAGGTCGGCGAGGCGGTCGCGGACTGGTGCCGCCGCGCCGTGGCGGGCGAGGCTCCGGTCTTCCGCTCCGGCTGGTTCGCCCGCTGACTGTCCGCGAACCCAGGTCGTCGCTCAGTCCGCGTAGCCGTGCTGATGCGCGTAACGCACCGCCTGCGCCCGGGTCCCGCAGCCGGTCTTCGCGAAGATCCGGTTCACATGCGTCTTCACCGTCGCCTCGCTGACTTGCAGTTCCCGCGCGATCTCCCGGTTCCCCCGCCCCGCCGCGACCAGTTTCAGCACGTCTACCTCGCGCGCCGTCAGCCCGTCCTCCGGCGGTGCGGCCGGGCGCCGGGCCGCGGCCAGCAATGTCCGCTGCACCGACAGGTCCATCACGGTCTGCCCGGCCGCCGCCGCGTGGATCGCGCGGCCGATCTCGTCGCCGTTCGCCGCCTTCGTCACGTAGCCGACCGCGCCCGCGTCCAGTGCGCGCACGATCGACGCGCTGTCCGCGTAGGTCGTGAGCACCACGACCCGGGTGCCCGGCAGGTCCGCGACGATCCGCCGGGTCGCCGCCGCGCCGTCGCAGCGCGGGAGGTCCAGGTCCATCAGCACGACGTCCGGCTGCAGCCGCAGGGTCTCCTCGATCGCCGCGATCCCGTCGCCCGCCTGTCCGACGACCTCGATCTCCGGCAGCAACCCGACCAGCAGCACCAGCCCCTCCCGCACCGCGGGCTGGTCCTCGGCCACGAGCACGCGCACGATCGTCATGCCGGGATCCTCACCGACAACCGCCAGCCCGCGCCATCCGGGCCCGCGGTCACCTCGCCGCCGACCAGCTCCGCGCGCTCGCGCAGACCGGTCAGCCCGTACCCGGCACCGGGCAGGCCGCTGCCGGATCCCGTCCGGTTGACCACCGTCATCGTCACTTCGCCGTCCAGATAGGACAGTTCGACCGACACCGGCGCGCCCGCCGCGTGCTTGCGCGCATTGGACAGTCCTTCTTGGACAGTGCGGTACAGCAGCAGGGTGACGTCCGCGGGGAGTTCGCACGGTTCGCCGGTCACCTGGATCGACGCGTTGTCCGGCAGCGAGCCGAACAACTCCGGCAACGCCATCGGATCGCCGCGCAACGCGTGCACCGCCCGCCGCGTCTCGATCAGTCCTTCCTGCGCCAGCTGCCCGGCCTTCCGCACGCACGCGGCGAGTTTTTCGTCCGGGGACGGCAACTCGGCCACCAACCGCGCCGCGGCCTGCAAATGCAGCGAAAGCGCCGAGAGCGAATGCGCCTGGATGTCGTGGACCTCCCTGGCCAGCCGGGCGCGTTCCTCCAGCGTCGCGCCCCGGGCGACGGCCTCCTGGGTGAGCCGCGTCTGGTCCAGCAGGTCCCTGGCCTGCCGAGCCTGCACCCGGTACTGCCGCCGGTTGAGCCCGAGCAGCACCACCACGGCCACCGCGAGCGCGTTCCCCGCCACGAGCTCGCCCGGCTGCCCGGCGAGGTATCCGCCGACGGCGGCTGCGACCCCCACGACCGCAGCCACCGTGATGATCTCCGCCGGGGTGATCGCCGCCAGCGAGGACAACACGAGCAAGGACAGGCAGACCAGCGACGGTCCGGTGAGACTCGGGTCCGCGACCGCCACGACCGTGCCGAACAGCGCGGCCAGCGAAAGCAGCACGACCGCCGCCCGCGGCCAGCGAAGGTCCAGCGCCCCGAACGCCAGGCCGCTCGCCACAGAAGCGGACAGCGGCACCCACTCCCACTTCGCCGGGGGCTGCGCGGTGACGAGAATCGCGACGAACGCGACCGGCGTGAGCAGCCGCATCAGGACCAGCGGCAGCCGAGTCATCGCATTCCCTCCCCTTGGGCTTCTTCGCAGCTCAGCGTAGTCAGGCCCGCACCGGCTGCCCATCGCGGACGGCTTCGAGCTGCCGGGACAACCACAGCACCCCGCCGGCCCGCACCGCGACCATCGCCAGCGCCATCAGCACGAAGAACAGGCCGACACCGTCCTTGTCCAGATGCGCGCTGACCAGGAATTCGCCGACCTTCACCGCGAACGGGCGCACGTTCTCCACCGCCCACACGAACACCAGCCGCCCGCCCAGCACGGCGAGCCAGATCAGCAGGTACGGCCAGCCCGCCCAGGTCTGCACGCGCCCGGTGTCCGGGCTGCGCTCCACCCGCGTGGTCGCGATCAGCCCCGCACCGGCGACCCCTCCGACGACAGCCCCGACCAGGCCGGCCGTCAGGTTCGGCGCGGTGAGCGAGATCCCGCCGGTGAAGTACAGCACCCCGATGACGGTGCACGAAACGAACGGCATGATGCCCATGACCAGGTTGTGCCGATGGCGGCCCACCTGGGTGAAAAGAACGAGGGCGAGCAGGATCCCGCCCATGATGAGAGCGTCAGTCATCACGGCCTTCTTCTGGAGTAAGGCGGGCCGGAACACCCGCGTTCCCGACGCTAGGGAGCGGAGCCCGCCGAATCGTCCAACCATCGACCGAATCCGGGTGGACGTGACGTACACCCGGAATGCCGGGCCCGGCCCGCCCCCGCCGGTACACTGTGGAGCGTCAGCGGCCGAAGACGGCTGGGCGCGACCAAAAGCCGTGGAGCCTCACGAACGATGATTACCGCACTGCTGGTCCTCTCGACCGCGGTTCTGCTGCGCGCGCTCGCGGCCAAACGACTCGACCGGTGGAACATCGCCGCGCCCGTGCTGATGGTGCTGTGCGGGGCCGCGACCGCATTGTTCGCGAGTCCGGCGAAACTGCTCGAGGTCTTCGACACCGAAATCGCGCAGCACGTCGCCGAACTCATTCTCGCGATGCTGCTTTTCGTCGACGCCACCGAGGTGCGCGGCGGCCGGCTGTGGGGACACGCGCCGGGCCTCGTCGCGCGGGTGCTGTTCTTCGCGCTGCCGCTGAGCCTCGGCCTGGCCATGCTGGCCGGCTGGGCGTTCTTCCCGGGTCTGTCGTGGCCGTTGCTGCTGATCGTCGCGTGCATCGTCATCCCGAGCGATTTCGCCGCCGCGGAACGCGTCGTGCGGGACCGAACTCTCACGCCGCAAGTGCGCAGCGTGCTGAATGTCGAAAGCGGTTACAACGACGGATTGGTCTCGCCGCTATTCCTTTTCGCGCTCATTCTCGCGCGCAGCGACAATACGGCCAATACCGCCGGGAAAGCGCTCGCGACCGCTTTGCCGTTCGCGATCAAAGCCATTGTCGCCGGAGCCGTCGTCGGCACGGTGATCGGCATCCTGCTGTTCCTCGCCGTCCGCGCCGGCTGGACTTCCGGACAGGGACGGCGCATCGCCCTCCTCACGACTCCCCTGCTGACCTACGCGGCGACAGTCGCCATCGACGGCAACGGATTCGTCGCCTGTTTCGTCAGCGGGATCGCCTTCCGCTACGTCTATCGCGCCTTCGCCGCACGGCACCTCCGCATTTCGGACAGCCACGCCCGCGAGCACTTCGCCCGGCCGTCGGAGGACCTGCAACTGCTCGAAGAGGTCACCGGGATCCTGACCATGGCGATGTGGTTCGTCGTCGGCGGCGCCGCGGTCGTCGTGGTGTCCTTCGGCATCGCGTGGCAGCCGGTCGTGTTCTGCCTGCTCGCGCTGACCGTCCTGCGGATCGTGCCGGTGATGCTGTCGCTGAGCCGGACCCGGATGCCGCACCGGGACCGGTTCCTCGTCGGCGCGCTCGGCCCGCGCGGCACGACGTCGGTCGTCTTCGGACTGCTGGCGATCAACGGCCTGACCGGCGAGGAGAGCGACCTCGTCCTGACCCTGACGGTGGTCTGCGTCCTCGGCAGCGTGGCCCTGCACGGGCTCGGCTCGACACCGCTCATCACCCGCCTGATGACCCTGCGGACGCACCGTCAGTCTCAGTAGCAAGTACGCACAGTGACCATTTGGCAGACTGAGAATCCCTAGGCAGTACACAGGTTTCGCGGAAATTCTCCCCCGCACGGGTGGTCTCTGGACGATTCATGTAGCGTTCCGTGACCGCCGACAGAGTAAGGGTCAAGCGCGACGCACCACGTCGCAGTTCCGCGCAGAGGACCCCCACTCATGTCCGCACCCACGCTCGCCGAACCACGAACCGGACGGCACCGTTCCGGCAGCGTGCGCGTCGTCGCCGTCATCCCCGCGCACGACGAAGAAGCCCAGATCGCGCACACCGTCGCCGCGCTGCGCGGACAGGACCGGAGCGTCGACGAGGTTTTCGTCGTCACCGACAACTGCACCGACAGCACCGCCGCGGTGGCTTCGATCGCCGGCGCCCGGGTGCGACCGTCCACAAACAACACGCACAAGAAGGCCGGTGCCCTCAACCAGCTGCTCGCCTGGCTGCTGCCGCGCCTGGACGAGGACGACGTAATCCTCGTCCAGGACGCCGATTCCACTTTGGACCCGCAGTTCGTCAGCACCGCACTGCACCACCTCGACCACGGATACGGCGGCGTAGGCGGAGTCTTCCGCGGCGGACCGGGCGGCGGTTTCGTCGGACACCTCCAGCGCAACGAATACGCCCGCTACGCCCGCGATGTGCACCGGCTGCGCGGAAAATGCCTGGTGCTGACCGGAACCGCGGCGATGTTCCGGGTCCGCACCCTCCGCGAGGTCTCCGCTGCCCGGCTCGCCGAACGGTTGCCCGCGGGCGACGGCCGCGGCGGGATCTACGACACCACCGTGCTCACCGAGGACAACGAGCTCACTTTCGCCCTGCTGCACCTCGGCCACCGGGTGATCTCGCCCAGCGCGTGCACGCTGGAAACCGAGGTCATGACCAGCTGGAGTGCACTGTGGACCCAACGCCTGCGGTGGAAGCGCGGTGCGGTGGAGAACTGTGTCCAATATGGACTTACCCGCGTCACGTGGCGGTACTGGGGCAGGCAGCTGATGACGATCGCGGGCGTGCTGGTCAGCGGGATCTACCTGACCGCCCTCGCGATCGCCCTGTTCCACGACGGCCTGCACCTCAACCCGTGGTGGCTCGGCATCTCGGCGATCTTCGTGGTGGAGCGCGTGGTGACCGTGCGCTACCGCGGCTGGCGCCGGATGCTGCTCGCCGCGTCGATGTACGAGCTGGTGCTCGACTATTTCCTGCAAGCCTGCCATCTCAAGGCATACGCGGACGCGCTCCTGCGCACCCGCAAGAACTGGTGAACACCCGGACGGAAGAGAGAACCCCCATGTACCAGAAAATCGGCGCAGCCTCGGCCGCGGGGATGACCGGCGGACTCGCGTTCACCGGAGTGAACGTCCTGTGGCTCCTGCTGGCGGGATTCGCTTTGCTGGCAGCGGGAACAGCCATGCTGCGGATCCTGCCGAAGGTCCGCAACCAGGACCGGTGACCGGCCGCGGACAGCGATTTCTGTTCCGCGTGCACCAGGCCGCGCTGGGCGAGTACGTCGCCGCGAACTGGGGCTGGGACGACGAAACCCAGCGCCGTTACCACGACCGCGCCTTCGGACTCGACCCGCGATACCAAGGCCGAGGAATCGGCGGCGGCTGCTCCGCTGGCTGATCGGCGTCGCGGCGGATCCTGCCGAAAGTCCGCAAGCAGGGCCGGTGATCGCGCTACCCTGAACACATGCCAGGCGAGATCGGCCTGCGTCCGACGACGGCCGCGGACAGCGATTTCTGCTTCCGCGTCCACCGGGCCGCGCTAGGCGAGTACGTCGCCGCGAACTGGGGCTGGGACGACGAAACCCAGCGCCGTTACCACGACCGCGCCTTCTCCCCCGGCACATGACAGGTGATCACGATCGACGGTACGGACGCGGGCCTGCTCGCGGTCGAGTACCGGCCGACGGAGATCTGGCTCGGCCGGATCGAACTCGACCCGCGCTACCAAGGCCAAGGAGTCGGCGGACGGCTGCTCCGCTGGCTGATCGACGTCGCGGCGGAGCGGAAACAGCCGCTGGTGCTCGAAGTCCTCGAGGTCAACCCCCGGGCACTCGCGTTCTACCTGCGACACGGTTTCCGCGAAACCGGCAGGCGCGGACGGAAAATCCTCCTGGCCCGAAACCCGGACCAGGAGGATTGACCGAGCGGTCCGGCCTCAGCCCGCGTCCGTCACCGTCCCCGTGACGTCCACGTCCGGGCCGGATTCCTTCGGCTCGCCCGTCACCTGCAGCAGCACGTGCTTCGCCGGGTCCGCCCCGTCGTGCCGCACAGTCGGGATCGTCAGCTCACCGCTCGTCTTCCCCGCCGGGATCTGCACCACCGCCGTCAATCCGGTCTCCGACAACGGCTGCTTCTTCGCCGGATCGAGGCCGTGCTCGATCAGCCACTCCGGATCGACGTCCGAGGTCATCAGTTCCGGCCCGGTCTTCGGCGCCTTCACCTGCCCGAGCACGCTGACGTCCGAATCGGCCACTGTGGACAGCCGGACCGGCCACGTCAGCGCACTGCCCTCCACCGCGGACACCTCGGACTGCCCGACGCTGATCTTCGGAGCCGGGTCGTCGTTCTCGACGTTCAGCGAGCCCTCCGCGGACCCGATCACGGTGCCGCGGGTGGCCTGCACCTCGGCCAGCATCCGGTACGGCCAGCTCCACCGGGTATTCCCGGCAACCGTCACGGGCAGGTCGAGCGTGTGCTGTCCCGGCGCGAGCGTGACCGCTTGATAGGTCCACTTCACCGACATCGGCGAGACCGTGTCCGCCCGGAAGACGCGCAGCGAGCCGCCGCCATCGCCGGTCACGGTGACCGGGATCTGGTACGTCTTCGAGCCGGAATCGCCTTCCTTGACCGTCATCGAACCGAGGTCGATCCGGGTCAGCGGAGCCGGGTTCGGATCGGGCAGGCCGGGACGCCAGGCGTACGCGTCCAGCAGCCACGCCTCGCCGCCCGCTGTCCGCGGCGTCAGCTCCAGGCTGGCGACCTCCAGGTGCGGCGGCAGCGGGACCCGGACTTCCTGGCCCCAGAACGATTTCGTGCGTTCGTTTCCGGCCAGCCCGGCCACCGTCACCGCACCCAGTTTCGTGCGTTTGCCCCGCGTGTCGAAGACCGCGACGTCGAACGACTCGGCCGGGACGTTCTCCGGCGCGATGAGCCGCATCGCCAGCGCCCGCGCGCCGTTCGGCGAAACCGGTTGCGGCAGCTGGATTTTCGCCGGTACCCCGGCCGTCGCGGAGCGCACGTGCACGGCGGTCCGCGACGGATCGGGAGCGTCGTCCAGCCCGACGAAGTGCGGCGATTTGGACGCGCCGGAGTCGACGAGGCACCGCCGGTCCGGGCCGACTTGCTGACAGACGTCGCCGCTCCCGGTGACCTTGGTCGACGAATCCGGGACCAGCACCGGGGTCCGCGCGCCGCCGAGAGCGTGCGACAGCACATGCGCCGGATCGGCGGACGGCGCGCGCACGCCGGAACCGTCCAGCAGCGGCTCCATGCGCAGATCGTGCTTCTGGAACAGGTGCGCCGCAGCGGCGACATAGGTCGCGCCGACCGCTCGCTGCTGCGCGTCCGTCAGCCGCGCGGACATGCCGGGCGAGCAGTACGGATCCGGCTGCGGGGAAAAGAAATCGTCCTGCGCCGGGGCTACCGCGACACCAGGCGTCCATTCCGAGTTGAAGTAGTTGTGGTTGGCGCCCGAGATGTACAGCGCGCTGTGCAGAGCCGTGCCCTGGCTGACGCCGCGCGTACCGTCGACGTATTGCTGCCCCTGAAGACTCGAAACGTCGCCGTCGCAGGAAGGCAGGAAGGTGACCGACGGGACGTCCGGCACTGGGTTGAACCCGAACACGGTCGGCGCGATGAGCACGTCGCCGCGGATCTTCCACCGGACCGGCCCGGAGAACCCGGTGTCGCCCGGCGGCGGATACAGGCTGTCCATCGCCGCTCGGTTGACGCCCTCGCCGCCGCGGGAATGCCCCACCAGCACCACATTCGACAGATCCGCGGCCGGCGAATCGCGGACGATCTGCGGTGCGGTCGCCCGGTCGCTGCCGGACCAGTCCGCCCAGTGCGCCAGGTGCAGCCGGACCAGCGACGACCGGGCCTGCGCGCCGCCGTCCTGCGCCGCGTGGTCGAGCGCGTTGATCGCGTCGGCCGAAACGGACACTGTCACGAATCCCTGCGACGCCAGCAATTCCTGGGTCTGCAGGTAGCCGCGGTAGCTCGGGATCGGCAGCATCCCGGTCTTGCACGGCCAGGCCGTCGAGTAGTCGCCCGGATCGGCCGGGTTGTAGCAGGGCTGGTGACGGCCGTGCAGGAACACCACCAGCGGCCGGTTCCCCGGCGCGTGCCGGGGCGCGACGACCAGGCCCTGCATCTCGATCGGCCCGTCCAGCCCCGGCAGCCGCACCGGGTCGAGCGAGTACTCGCCCTTGACCGTCGAGAACTGCCCGGGTTTACCGGGATCCACCGCATTAGCGGGCAGCTCGGGCAGCGGCACCGCGGCCGGTTGCTTCGCCGTCGCGCGAGGCGGATTGGTCAGCGAACGGCCGCCGACGCGCACCTCCAGCCCGCGCAGATCGCGGATCCCGCCGGCTGGCAGCGAGAACGTCCGCAGGTCGGCCCGCGGCTGGGCTCGGCCGAGCAGCTTGCCGCCGGACCAGAACTCCACCGCACCGTCGCCGAACAGCGGCTTCGGCGCGGTCCAGAGAAGCTGGCCGTCGGCGACGCGCCATTCCGGCGAAGCTGCCGGACTCGCCGCTGCCGACGGCGCCAAGGTGACTGCCAAGACGGCGGCTGCCGCGATGGGGACAAATTTACGCAGAAGGACCTTCACTGGGTACTCCCTCCCCGATGATCTTTCCTTTCTACCGGGAAAGCAGCCCGCCGTGCCAGAACGGCGCCGAAGGTCCTGTGCACTCAACACCGACGACCCGTGCACCGTCCGGACCTGGAATCCTTGCTGCGCCAAGCGTTCAGGCCCGCATAGCCGTCTCAGCCCATTCCTCGAAGCTGGTCAGCGGAATCCCGAGTTCCCGCGCGAACTCGGGACGCGCCGGCTGTCCGAGCGCGTTCAGCATCGCGTGCGAAAAGCCCATCGGCGGCATCCCCGCAGCGAGCGCCTCCTCGACGGTCATGTCCGGCACCGACAACGGCACGCCCAGCACCCGGGACAGGATCGGCGCGATCTCGGCCATCGACCGGTAGTCGCTCGCCAGTTCCAGTTCGACCCGGTGGAACCGCTCCGGTTCCGCGATCGCCGCCGCGGCCGCCCGGCCGATGTCGCGCGTCGCGGCCAGCGACAGCCGGGTTTCCGGACGCAGGATCGTCACCAGCCCGCCCTCGATGCCGCGCGGGAAGACGTACTGCGTGGACGGCAGGAAGTTCTCCATGAAGAACCCCGGCTTGAGCAACGTCCATCGCGGGAAATCCGCCGCCCGGAGCCGATCCTGGATCGCTGCCTTCGCCTCCATCGCCGGTGCCAGGAACGCCCAGCGCTCATCGGCCAGTTCCGGCGATCCCGCGCCGCTCACTGAGGTGTGCACGAACTGCGGCACGCCCGCGGCTTTTGCCGCCTCGATGAGATTCACCGCCTGGGTCACTTCTCCGGCGAAGTCCGGCTCGGCCCCGCTCATGTCCGGCATCTGCACGCTGAACACCGCCCGCACGCCCTTCACCGCCCGGGCCAGCCCGTCCCGATCGAGCAAATCCCCGGCGACGAGCTCCGCGCCCGCCGCCTCGACCGCCTTAGCCCGGTCCGCCGCCGGATCCCGGACCAGCGCCCGGACGGGAACTCCCGCCGCCAGCAGCTCGCGCGCCGTCGCGCCGCCCTGCCGTCCCGTCGCGCCGACGACCAGTACCGGTGCTGCCTCACTCATGATTCTCCCTGGGAACGCTAAGTGGCGGGGCCCGCCGTTTCGTGTCCGCTACGATACGGCGGGGCCCGCCACTTAGCAAACCCGGAGGTCACGCCATGCCCGGCCAGCAGCGCGCGGACGCGCGGCGCAACTACGCGCGGATTCTCGAAGTGGCCGAGGCGGAGGTCGCCGCACACGGGGCGAACGCGTCGCTGGAGCAGATCGCGCGCACCGCCGGGGTCGGCTCCGCGACTGTGCGACGGCACTTCCCCACCCGGCACGCGCTGCTGGAAGCCGTTTCGCAGGAACGGATCGCACTACTGGCCGCGCGCGCGCAAGAACTGGCTGGGGAAGCCGACAGCCGCCGCGCGCTCCTGGAATGGCTGGACGACGTGGTCAGCTACTGCGTGACCGCGCGCGGCCTCGCCGCCGCCCTCGCGTACGACGTGCCGGACCCGACACACGGAAACTCCTGCTCGATGACACTGGAGGAATCCGCGGCGCCGCTAGTGGCCCGCGCTGCTCGCGACGGGGCCGTCTCGCCGGAGGTGACGGTCGGCGATCTGATCGCGCTGATCGTCGGCATCACGCTCACGACCGAACGCCACCCGGAACCGGCCGCCGAAGCCAGCCGGCTGTTCCGGATCGCGGTGGCCGGAATCAGCCCGCAGCCGGGTCGAGGCTGACGGCAAGCCGCTCCGCGACCGTGCGCGGCTCGCGGCCGAGAAGCTCCGCCAGCAGGGTGCCGGACTCGGCGAAATAGCCAGCGCGGGAAGCCTGGTACCAGGTCAGCATAAGCCGGGCTAGCTGTTCCGGGACGCCGAGCGCGACCTGGTCGGCGACCCACCGTTCGTCTTCCACGACAACACGTTTGACGCTACGACCGGTGAGCCGCGAAGCGATCCCGGCGAAGTCGTCGAAGGTGACCGCGGCCGGAGCGGCGAGCGTGACGGGGCCGTCGATGACGCGGGCTCCAGCGAGGACAACCGCAGTGGCCTCGGCGATGTCCGCACGGTCGGTGTACGGGACGGGCCCGTCTGCCGGTTGCGCGATGTCCCCGGTCCGCTGCCACGGACCAAGCACCTGGTCGAGCGGGCCGTAGGCGCCGTTGCGCAGTGCGGTCCAGGCGACTCCGGAGTCGGCGAGGAGCGCTTCGGTGGCGATGTGGATGTCCGACGGCCCGTATGGGTTTCCGGGGACGGCTCCGTGCTGGCTCGTGTAGACGATCCGCCGGACCCCGGCCGCCACAGCCGCGTCGACGGCGCCTCGGTGCAGGCTGACCATGTCTGCGGCCGGGTCGTTGCCCGACACCAGAAGGACCTGCTCAGCACCGGCGAACGCGTCGCGCAGCGCGGCTGGATCCTCGTAGGAACCCTGCCGCACGCGCACCCCACGGTCGGCGAAGTGCTGCGCTTTCGCGGGATCCCGGACGCTGACGCCGATCTGGTCCGCGGGTACGCGCTTGAGGAGGTGCTCGACGGTGGCGCCGCCCAGCCCGCCGGTAGCACCGGTGACAACGATCATTTCTGCCCCTTGGTCTAAGTTGACCCCACTGGTCAACTTCTCCTCTCCCGACTTTAGGTAAGCTGACCAAGCGAGTCAACTTACGCCGCGAGGCGACAGCGAGAGGGAGGGCGAAGTGCCTTCGGAGTCCGGGCTGCGCGCCGACGCCAGGCGCAATTCCGAACAGATCCGCGCCGCCGCGATCGGCGCCTTCCAAGGCCGCGGCCTCACGGTCCCGCTGGAGGAGGTCGCGCGAGCGGCGGGGGTCAGCAAGGCCACGATCTTCAACCGGTTCGGCGGCCGGATCGGGCTCATCGAGGCGGTGATCGAAGAGGTCGTCGCGACGGAACTGTTCGCCGTCATCGACCGCACGCGGGCTATCGACGACACCGGCGAGCAGATCGCCTACTACCTCACCGAACTGCGCGACCTCCAGTACCGCCAGCCCGCCGTCAATGACGTCCTGCTGCAGATCTATCCGCACTCGCCGCAGCTCATGGAGATCTGCCGGATCGGAAGCGAGGCGAACGAAGAACTGGTCGCGGCGGCGCGGGCCGCGGGCGTGGTGCGGCCGGAGTTCACCGCAGGCGACCTCCACGCGCTCGTCGTCGACAACGCCCTCGCCCTCAAGCACGGCGAACGGCCTGCCCGGGACGCCTACGACCGGCGCACCGCTTACCTGCTGGACGGGATCCGCCGGTAACTAGGGCCGCCCCGCCACCGCGTCCACCCCGGCGAGCAGCAGCTCCAGCCCGAACTGGAACCGCTCCTCGAAATCGAGCATCGACTCCACCGGCCCCGCCTCCAGGTGCACGTACTTCCGCGCCCCCAGCACGCTCTTCAGCACCTCGACCTCGTCGCCGGTCGCACCCTGTTCCTCGAGCGTTTCGCCGAGCACGAAGCAGAAAACCGCGCTCGTCGCCCAGATCGCGTGCTTGCGCGGCAGCCCGGACGCCAGCAGGCCGCCGAGCAGACTGTCCACAAAGGTCAGATTGCTGCGCTTCGCCGCGTAGTTCCCGCCGACGATCCGCGCCCCGTCCCGATGCGCGAGCAGCGCCGTGCGCAATCCGGCGGCCATGCTCCGCACGCGGCTCTTCCAGTCGCCGTCCCCGGCGGGCAGCTTCGCCACCGCGCCGGCGAGGATCGCCTCGGCCATCTCGTCGATCAGCGCGTCCTTGCCGTCGAACAGGCGGTAGATCGCGGGCAGGTGCAGCCCCATCCGGTCGGCCAGCTGGCGCATGGTGAGCGCCTCCAGCCCGCCCGCGTCGACCAGCTCCAGCGCCTCGGCCACCGCCCGCTCGGCGCGCGTCGCGGCGATTCCCGCCCGTTTCGTGTCGGTTGACATGTTAACGATGTTACCAATACTCTCGGCGAGGCGCGGAGTAACAACGTTAACAAAGGGAGGGAAGCCGATGACCTCGAACGCCGGAACCGCCGGGCAGCTGGACGTCTTCGTCCGGCAGCTGCGCTGGGAAGCCGACGGCGTCGTCTCGCTGGACCTGGCGGACGTCACCGGGAAACCGCTGCCGAGCTGGGAGCCCGGCGCGCACATCGACCTCGTGCTGCCGAACGGCGTCGAACGGCAGTACTCGCTCTGCGGTCCGCCCGGCGAACGCGCGTACTACCGGATCGGCGTCCGCCGGGAACGCGCGAGCCGCGGCGGCTCGGAATACGTGCACGCGTTTCTCCGCCCCGGCCAGCGCGTCGCGATCAAGGGCCCGCGGAACAATTTCGGCTTCCATGCCGCCCAGTCGTACGTCTTCGTGGCGGGCGGCATCGGCATCACCCCGATCCTGCCGATGGTCCGCACCGCGGCGGCCAAGGGCGCCGACTGGCAGCTGTACTTCGGCGGCCGCACCAGCACGTCGATGCCGTTCCTCGACGAACTCCGCGGCTACGGCGAGCGCGTGCACTGCCATCCGTCGGACACCATCGGCCGGATTTCGTTGTCCGCACTGGAAAAGCCCGTCGAAGCCGGGGCGAAGGTCTACGCCTGCGGACCGGCTTCGCTGCTGTCCGATTTGGACACCGCGGCCGAGAACTGGCCCGCCGAAGCACTGCGCCTGGAACGCTTCAAAGCCCCGCAGGCTCCTCCCGCGGAGAACAAGCCGATCGAGGTCGAATGCGCGGCCTCGAAGAAGACCGTATCCGTCGCCGCCGACGAAAGCATTGTCAGCGCACTGGAAAGGGCCGGCATCCGCCCGGTGACCTCGTGCCGGTCCGGAATCTGCGGCTCGTGCGAGACCAAGGTGCTCGACGGCGTCCCCGACCACCGCGACGGCATCCTTTCCCCGAGCGAACAAGCGGCAGGCGACCGGATGTTCGTCTGCGTGTCCCGCGCCCGCACCCCACGCCTCGTCCTCGACCTGTGACGGGAGAGCCCATGACCACCGCAGCCGACGCGTACGCGCCGATCACCATGGCGCGCATCCGGGAGATCATCGGTTTCCCGGACCAGTTCATCGCCGAGAAAAAGGAACCGCAGCTCGGCGAATTCGCCATGCGGTTCATCGCGCACAGCCCGTTCTTCTGCGCCGCCACCTTCGGCGCGGACGGCCTGATGGACGTCAGCCCGAAAGGCGACCCGCCCGGTTCGGTGCGGGTTCTCGACCCGTGGACGCTCGCCATCCCCGACCGGCCCGGCAACAAACTCGCCGACACCTTCGAGAACGTCACCGCCACCGCGTCGATCGGGCTCGTGTTTTTCGTGCCCGGCCTGCGCGAGGTGATCCGCGTCAACGGCGACGCCTTCGTCACCGACGATCCGGAACTGCTGAGCATGCTCAGCGCGGACAACAAACCCGCGGTCCTCGCGACGGTCGTCCGCGTGCGCGAAGTGTTCGGACAGTGCGGAAAAGCTGTCATCCGGGCGAAATTGTGGGAGGGCGACACTCGCGGCCTCGCCGAGGCAGCGACCCTCGGCGGCGATTTCTACACCCTCTCCATCGCCGAACAGGCGCAGAAAATCAACAACAGCCTCGGCGACCTCGTGAACGGCGGCCTGTACGACGTGGTCGACGAAAACTACCGGACCGAGCTGTTCTAGAAACTCCGTTGCTCCCACCGCGAAGCGCTGCCTAGTATCCGTTTTGTGCGATCCCGACCGGCCTTTCCCACCGACGACACCATCACCCGCGTACTCGCCGAACAGTGGCAGCCCGTCTCCGAAATCGCTTACCTGCCTTGGGGTTTCGGCGCGCACCACTGGCGCGCCGACTCCTTGTTCGTCACGCTGGACCAGCTCGAATCCCGGCACACCGCAGCGTCGCTGGAAAGCACCTACGCGAGCGCCGCCGAACTGGCCGCCGCCGGGCTGGAGTTCGTCTGCGCCCCGGTGCCGACGCGGTCCGGCCGGTTCACCGTCGACACCGGAGCCGGCGCGCTCAGCGTCACTCCAATGCTGGACGGCCGCAGCCCCGCGGAAGACGAGGTCGACAAACCGGCAATCCTCGCCGTGCTCGACGCCCTGCACCGCACCCCACCGCCCGCCGGACTGCGCGAGTGGGCCCCGCGGGTCGGCCCCGGCTTCGCCGACGAATTGCGGGCCCGCACCGCCGAACCCTGGACGTCCGGCCCGTTGGCCGAAGAAGCCCGCACCGCCCTCGCGTCCCGCGGCGATGCGATCAAACGTTGGAACGACCGCTACCTCGAACTGGCCGCTTTAGCCGCCTCCCGGCGCGGCTCCTGGGTCCCGACCCACGGCGAACCCCACCACGGCAACCAGGTCACCACGCCTGACGGCCTGCGCCTGGTCGACTGGGAAACCCTCGCCGTCGCCCCGCGCGAACGCGACTACGCCGACCTGCCCGGCACCCCAGATCTGGACCCCGCGATGCTGGAACTGTTCGCCCTCGACTGGCGGCTTTCCGAACTGCGCGAGTATGCTGACTGGTTTTCCGCGTCGCACACCGGGAACGAGGACGACGTCATCGCGTGGGAAGGGTTGCGCGAGGAACTGGGCCTCGCCTGACCGAGGTCCCGGCAGCTGTTCTCCTTGGCAGTCACGGCGTTTCGGGTGACGAGGCCGACCGCTCTGCCGACGGTATTGCGCAGTGCCAGCCCGTGCCGAGTCCGCGGAACGAGCAGCGCGGCGACAAGGTTGACGCGCCGATGCTTCAGGTCCACCTGCCGCCGGTGTTTCGCCTCGTAGACCTGAAAAGCCCGGGCGTGATCGCCAGGATGCGCGGCGAGCGCTTCGGCCAGCGTCTGCGCACCGGTCACGGTCGTAGCCGGGCACCCGCCCGCCGCGGAAGGTGAACGTCGCGAGCGGCTTTCCCCTAGACGGATGGACAGTGAGCATCCGGCCAGGCGCGGTCGACCTGCTGACCGCGGAGCGCCGCGGCGCCTGACCCAGCGGCCGTCGTTCACCGACCCGCCCTGATCACCGGACGCGGACAACGAGATCCGGCTGCCGGAACCCTCCGGCGTCGACCCAGCGTCCGCCGTCGAGGCGACCGGTGGCGGCCACCCGGTCGAGCTGGCCGGGCGAGCAAAACCTGCGGCCGTCCCCGCCCCCGACGATCTCCCCGGTGTCCGCGAACAGGTGGATCTGCCGCGTGAGCGTCCATTCGCAGCGCACGACCGGCCGACGCAAGACAGCTTCGAACCAGTTCGCCGCCCGCGTCGCCAGGTCTTCCGGCCCGCCGGTCGCGGCGAACGCCAGCTTGGTCGGCTCGTCCGGCAGGGTGAACAACTGGTTGTGCACCTCGTCGCCGCGCAGGGTCCGGCCGTCCAGATGCACCCCGAGGGTCATGAGCACGCAGTGCGCGACCGGATCGGACAGGTCCAGGGAAGCGATCAGCGGAAGCTCCGCGTCGGGCGGATCCACTCGGCTGTCGAGCGGGCTCGCGCGCCAATGAGCCGCGCGAATCCGCAGCGCCTCGACAAAGCGGCGCTCAGTCTCGCCGAGCTCGCCGTCGTATTCGAACCATTCGTCCGCCACATCCGGAAGCATGCCAGCGCAACGACTAGGTATCCAGCAATTCCGGCACGAAAATCTCCTCCACCTTCATCAGCCTCTTCGACAATCCCTGTTCGAAGTGCCACCGCAGGAAAGCCTCCACCGACCGCCGGTTCTTCTCAATTCCGTACGGCCACCAATCCTCCCCGAACAACCGGCGGTTCTCGTCGTACAACGCACTGAACCACGGCACCATCCCGGCATCGCCCATGTGATTGAAAATGCGCCCCCGCCGGTAATCCGCCATCGCGACTTCCTTCGCGTCGACAAACCCCCGATACAGCCGCTCCGCCAGACCCGGATTCTCCGCCAGCAGATCCCGCCGGACGACCACCGCATGCATGATCGGCCGGATTCCGGTCCGCCGGTAATACTCGCGTTCCACCGGCACGTAATCCGGGAACAACTGCGCCACCTCCGGCGAATCCTCCCGGATGCCGCGCGGCGGATCCGCGGTAATGAACGCGTCGATCTCCCCGCTCTCCAGCATCGGCCCGAGCGCTTTCCCCGCCGGAGCCTGCCGCACCTCCACTTCCGCGGGGTGCAGTCGCGGAACGAAATCGAACCACTCCATCGGCCAGTCGAATCCGCCGATCACCCACCGGCTCTGTTCCGGCCGCACGCCGTACTCGTCGGACAGCATGCCTTTCGCGACGACGCCCGCGTCGTGCCCGTACGTCGCGAACTCGCCGATCGTCTTGCCGATCAAATCGCGCGGCTCCCGGATGCCGCTGCGCGCGTTGACGTAGATCGCCGAATGCCGGAACTGCCGGTTCGGGAACACCGGCAGCGCAACGAACGGCGGATCCGGCAGGTCCAGGGTGCGCAGATAGAACGTGAGCCCCAGTTCGGCGACAGCGAACTCCCTGCCCCGCACCATCCGCTCGAACAGGTCCGAGACGATGTCGGCAGTGTGCAGGGTCGCGTCGACGCCCTCGAAGCGGACCCGGCCGTCGAACAGCGGGCGGGTGTTGTCGTAGCGGTACAGGCCGAAGTCCAGCCGCAGGTCAGTCATGACGTGCTCCTCTCCGTCCGGTCTCATACTAAACGCGTTTACTATCTTCGGGCAACCGCTACGATGCCTCCCGATGGACAAGGACGCGCTCGCCGAACTCTTCGCCACCGCCTCGCTCGGCGCCCCCGAGAACGCGGTGGGATTCGTCATGTGGCGCGTCGTGCACCGCTACGTCCGCGAGGTCGACCAGGCCCTCGCCCCGCTCGACCTGACGCACCTGCAGTTCCAGACGCTCGCGCTCGCCGGCTGGCTCAACCGCACCGGCGGCCCGGTGACCCAGTCCGGGCTCGCGACGTCCGGCGACATCCACCCGATGCAGGTGTCGCAGATCCTGAAAACGCTGGAGCGCAAGGGATTCGTCGCCCGCGCGCGCAGCGCCGAGGACGTCCGCGCCAAACGCGTCGAGGTCACCGACTCCGGCGGAGCCGCCCTGCGCGCCGCGATGCCGCTCGTGATCGAGGTGCAGCACCGGATCTTCGGCGACGAGGGGCTGCCCGGCGGAAGCCTGCTGAACACCTTGCTGCGCCTGGACAATTCCTGACCGAGGCCCTTGCCGGGCTGCTACGGTGGAAGCGCACCTGTCTCGGGGAGGGACGATGCCGGGAGCTTTCACCGACCGCAAAGCACAAGAACGCTACTTCGCCGTCTACGCGCGAGTCCTGCGAGAATGGCCGGTTCCGTCCGAGGAACTGGACATCCCGACGAAGTTCGGCCCCACGCGCGTCCGGCGCAGCGGTCCCGGGCACGGCACGCCGATCGTGCTGCTGCACGGCATCATGGGCTCGTCCCTGTCCTGGTACCCGCACCTCGCCGAACTGGCCGCCCGTCATCCGGTCTACGCCGTCGATTCGATCGGCGAACCGGGCCACTCGGTCGAGACCGTCTCCGTCAGCACCGACGACGACCTCGCCGCATGGCTTTCTGAACTCCTCGCCGCGCTCGGCCAGGAAAAGGCGTACCTGGCCGGGGTTTCGCGCGGCGGGTACCTGGCGCTGAACCTCGCGACCCGTTCCGCCGACCGGATCGCGGGCGTCATCGGCCTGGAACCGGCCGGCTTCGCGGAGATCAGCGTCCCGAAGTTCCTCCTGTGGAGTTTCCGGGAGATCTTCCGCTGGCTCCTGCCCGCCGCGATCCAGCGCCGGATCGTCGCCGGCGATCCGACCGTGCGGCGCACCTTGCGGCCCTTGCTGTTCGCCAGCCTGAAGTACAAGGCGCACCTGCCGCCGCAGCACGTCTTCACCGACGACGAACTCCGCGCGATCGAAGTCCCCGTCCGCCTGGTCCTCGGCGAACGCAGCCATATCCATCGCGCGTCCGAAGTCGCCGCCCGGGTCGCGAAGCTGAATCCCCGCATCAGCACGGAAATCGTGCCGAGAACGACGCACGCGCTAACGCTTCAGCAGCCCGACCTCATCACCACACACGTTCTCGACTTCGCCGAAACAGACCCAGCCTGACGTCAAACCTGCCGCGCCGTCGCCATCGCCCGCTCCGTCTCCCAGAACGCCCGCATCGAAACGACCAACCCGTCCTCGTTCACCCGATACACGAACACCCCGTCGGTGTCGACGCGATAGCCACCAGGCAAGTACGTCGTGATCGTGCCGACGTTCGCGACCTCTGAACCCGCCGCGTGCGAATCGCGGATCACGAACTCGAACTTCTCGACGTTCCCGATCGTCTTGTCCCAGAACGCGGAAAGGCCGTCGGGGCCGTGGTGGCCCTTGCCCTCCTCGTCGAACATCGACGGGCCGACCGGGTCCTCGACGACCGCGTCCGGGGCGAACAGCGCGAGCCAGCCGTCCTTGTCCCCCGCGGTCGCCGCCGTCATCGACTTGAACGCCGCTTCCCGCGCGGGCGGCTGCTTCGCCGCGGGGTCCCAGCAGACCTCGACTCCCATGTCACTCCTCGATTTTCGCGATGATCTCGTCGCCGAACTTGCGGATCGCGTCGACCTTCGGGCCGAGGTCCGCGTCGAATCTGTGGCCCTCGAACACCCACGGCATGGTGATCGCGTCAGTGACGCCCGCCTCGGCCTGTTCGCGGAACCCGTCGAGCCCGAACCGGTCGACGCACACCGCCTGGAACTCGAACGGGTCGTCGGCGCGCCCGCGCTCGGCGAGCAGGCCCTTGAGCTTGCCGATGGTGTCGCGCAGCTGGTCGAGCGTCATCATCGCGGACGACCAGCCGTCCGCCACGCGCGCGGCCCGGCGCAGCGCGACGTCGGTGTGCCCGCCGATGTAGAACGGCACGCGCGACGGCGGCGCCGGGCTCATCTTGAGCTTGTCGAAGTCGAAGAACTCGCCGTGGAACTCGACCATGTCGCCGCTGAGGATCAGCCGCAGCACCTCGATGGCCTCGTCGAACCGTTTGCCGCGCCGCTGATACGGCGCGCCGCACCATGCGAATTCCTCCGGCGACCAGCCGATCCCCAGCCCGAGGCCGAACCGCCCGCCGGTCAGCGCGGCGACCGAGTTGACCTGCCGGGCGAGCAGCACCGGATTGCGCGAGCCGAGTTTCAGCACCGACGTGTAGAACCGGATCCGCTCGGTCACCGCGCCCATCGAGGCGGTCGCG
This sequence comes from Amycolatopsis nivea, assembly GCF_004522235.1. Lineage (GTDB taxonomy): Bacteria > Actinomycetota > Actinomycetes > Mycobacteriales > Pseudonocardiaceae > Amycolatopsis > Amycolatopsis nivea. The sequence continues at coordinate 89,991 of NZ_SDLT01000012.1, read as the reverse complement.
ACCAGCGGATCCGCCCAGGGCGTGTTCTCGTCCCAGAACCGGCTGCCGTCGGGCGTGTAGGGATAGTCGGCGGACACTTTCTCGGAGTAGAAGAGCGAATCGGGCAGCACGATCGAGGAGAACCCGGCCTCCTCGGCGGCGCGGGCCAGCCCGGTCAGCTGGTCGAGCGGGCTCATCGCGATCGACAAGGAGAACTTCATGCCGCGGACTATAACGTGTTCTAGTTTTGTCGGCCACCGCCCGATCGGCGGCGCCGCCGGGAACTCTCCGCGCACGGTCCGCGTTGTCCGTTTCAGGGACGGCTGCCCGGCCGTCGCGTCAGATCGAGACACGGAGTGACCCATGGGCACCGCGATCCTCCTGATCGTGCTGGTCGTCGTCATCGTCGGAGGCGGGTTGTACCTGGCCAGGAAGCAGGCCGCGGCCAAGCAGAGCCAGCTCGAGGACGCCAAGGCCGACGCGCGCCGCCTCGTCGAACGCCTCGGCGGCCAGGTCCTCAACATCACCGGCACCGACACCGCCTCCCAGCAGGCGATGGCCGACGCGAGCGAGCGCTACAACGCCGCCGGTTCGCAGCTGGAGCAGGCCAAGACGGTCGAACAGGCCCGGCTGGTGAAGGAAACCGCCGTCGAGGGCCTGTACTACGTGCGCGCCGCGCGCGTGGCGATGGGCATGGACCCCGGCCCGGCGCTGCCGGACGAGGCCGAACGCGAACGCGCGGGCAAGGTCACCGAACACCGCGAGGTGGACGTCGAGGGCCAGCGCTACGCCGCCTCGCCCGACCCCGGCCAGGACACGCCGTACTACTACCCCGGCGGCCGCGTCGCGGGACGCCCGGTGCCGCAAGGCTGGTACAGCGAGCCGTGGTGGAAGCCCGCGCTCGTGGCGGGCGCGTGGGGCCTCGGCTCGATGTTCCTGTTCAGCGCCATGTTCTCCGGCATGAGCGGCATCGCCAGCGCGTCGGCCTGGGAATCCGGCTACGACGCGGGCCAGGCGGACGCCCTGGACGCCGGCGGCATGGACGGAGCGGACGGCGGCTTCGACGGCGGGGGCTTTGACGGCGGCGGATTCGACGGAAGCCAGGACTTCGGCGGAGGTTTCGACGGAGGCGGCTTCGATGGCGGCGGGTTTGACGGCGGAGGCTTCGACTTCTGACCGGTGACTCCGGTGAAAGGCCCCGTGGCAGACGTGCCGCGGGGCCTTTGTCGTTCCCGCAGGAGGAAACTGGCCGGATGCCCGACAGCGAACGGAAGAAGCAGTCGAACCTGCACCGGACCACGGTGGACGCCGTGGCGGCCTACCTCGCCGACGAGGACGCGGATACCTACAACCTCACCGACGCCGCCGTCCGCCAGGACGCGTTGCGAGCGGCGCTGTATCTGGTCGCACTGGCTGCGAGAGCGGTCACCGCCCTCGCAGAGGCGACCGGCCGCACACCGCAGGAAGCCCTGCGCTCGATCGAGCGTTGACGAACACTAAGCGGGCAGAAACACGAGAGCTGCTCTCGCTTCGAACCGCCGAACTCACGCAGGCTGACAGGTCGGACACCAATAAAGATTCCGCGCCGCCAATTCCTTCTGCGCCACCGGCGTCCCGCAAATCAAACACGGCATCCCGGCCCGCCGGTACACGTAAACCTCGCCCCCGTGCCGATCCTCGCGGGGGGCGCGTCCCATCGCCGCGGGCAAATGCTCGGGCGCGACCGTGTCGATCCGGCCGACCCGGACCCCGGCGCGCATCAGCGTCACCAGGTCCGCCCACATGTCGTCCCACAGCGCGCGGTCCAGCGACCGACCGGGGACCATCGGCGAAATCCCGTGCCGGAACAGCACTTCCGCGCGGTAAACGTTCCCGACCCCGGCCAGCACAGCCTGATCCATCAGCAACGCGGCGATCGTCGTCCGCGAGCGCGAAATCCGCTCCCACGCGCGATCCGGCTTCGCGTCGCGGCGCAGCGGGTCCGGGCCGAGGCGGGCCTTGATCGCGTCGACCTGCGCCGGATCCAGCAGTTCGCACCGGGTCGGTCCGCGCAGATCGGTCCAGTGGGTGCGGCCGACGAGCCGCATCCGCACCTGGCCGACCGGCTCGGTCTCCGGCAGCGGCGCTTCGCCGAAGGTGCCGTACAGACCTAAGTGGACATGGACTGTCCCCGCCGGACCGTAGTCGTGGAACAGATGTTTCCCGTACGCCTCAGCGGAAACGAGCACCTGCCCGTCGAGTTTCTCCGCCTCCGCGGCGAACCGACCCTGCGGACTGCTGACCGCGACCGGTCCGCCTGCGTAGCGGCGTTTGTGGAGACGGGCCAGCCGATGGAGCGTGTGCCCCTCGGGCATCAGGCCTCCGGCAGGGCGGGCGGGGTGCCGGTGCGCTCGTAGTCGAGCAGCTGCTGCACGCGCCGCGTGTGGCGCTCGGCCGGGTCCACCGGCGTGGCGAGGAACGCGTCGACGATCTCGGTCGCCTGCTCCTCGGTGTGCATCCGGGCGCCGACGCCCAGCACCTGGGCGTGGTTGTGCTGCCGGGTCAGCTGCGCGGTTTCGACGCTCCAGCCGAGCCCGGCGCGGATGCCCTGCACCTTGTTCGCGGCGATCTGCTCGCCGTTGCCGGACCCGCCGATGACGATCCCGAGGCTGCCCTCGTCGGCGGCCACGCGGCGCGCGGTTTCGACGCAGAACGCCGGGTAGTCGTCGGCCGCGTCGTAGACGAACGGACCGATGTCGGTCACCTCGTGCCCCTGTTCGCCGAGGTGGCGGACAAGGTGGTTCTTCAGCTCGAAACCGGCATGGTCGGATCCCAAGTAGACACGCACAGCGGGAGTGTGCCATCTCGCCGCCGACCCGGCATGCTCCGGGGGTGGACATCGCAGCGCAGCACGGCACGGACGTGCGACTCGAATGGGGCGGCGAAGGCGTCGAAATCCTCGGCCCGGAATGCGCCGTGCTGATCATCGTCGACGTGCTTTCCTTCAGCACCACAACGGATCTCGTCGTCGGTCGCGGCGGCCGCGTGCTTCCGGTGCGGTGGCGCGACGAACGCGGGATCGCCGAGGCGCGCGGAGCGGGAGCGGTGGTCGCGGGCGACGAGGAATGGACGCTCCGGCCGTCTTCTGTGACGGAGATCCCGTCCGGCACGCTGCTCGCCCTCCCCTCCCCCAATGGTGCGACGCTCTGCGCGGCCGCGGCGAAAACCGGCGCGCACGTATTGGCCGGTTGCCTGCGGAATGCGTCGGCGACCGCGGCGGAAGCCAGGGAAATCGCCGACGGACGGCCGATCGGCGTCATTCCCGCCGGGGAACGCTGGGGCGTCGACATGTTCGGAGAAGGCGCGGAATTCGGTCCCCTGCGGCCGTGCGTCGAGGACCAGCTGGGCGCGGGTGCGATCGTCAGCGCGCTGCCCGGCTCGTGGTCCGCCGAAGCCGCGCTCGCCGCGGCCGCCTACGCGGCCACCGATGTTCCGACAGCGCTGCGCACCTGCACCTCCGGCCGGGAACTCGCCGCGACCGGCCACGGAAACGACGTCGTTCTCGCCGCGCAGCAGGACGTCAGCGCTAGCGTGGCGAGGCTGTCGCGCGGAATCCTGGAGGGGCAATGAGCTGGACCGAGGTGGCCGACCGGGTTTTCGCCCGCCGGTACGACGAACTGGACCTCACGACCGGCCTAGTGCTCGGCCAGGAGAAGTGCCTGGTGATCGACACCCGCGGCGACGTCGACCAGGGCGCCGAATTCGCCGCCGCGGTCCGCGAGCTGACCGAACTGCCGTGGTCGGTCGTCTACACGCACGCGCATTTCGACCACGCCTTCGGCACCACGCCGTTCCTGCCCTGCGACGTCTGGGCCCACCCCGGCTGCCTGCAGGCCATGCTGAAAAACGGCGAAGCTGACAAGCAAACCTGGGCCGCGCACTACCGCAACGAAGGCAAGCCGGAGATCGCCGACGCCATCGAACGAACCGGACTCATGCCGCCGGACCGTCTGGTACCCGACCGCGCCGAACTCGACCTCGGCGGCCGCACCGTCACGCTCGTGCACCCCGGCGTCGCGCACACTGACCACGACCTGCTGGTGCACGTGCCGGACGTGGATGTCGTCTTCGCCGGAGACGTCGTGGAACACGGCCCGCACGGCTTCACCGCGTACTCGTTCGGCCCGGACGATCAACTCGACGCGTGGGCCGCGGCAATGGACGCGCTGCTCGCGCTCGAACCGCGCGTCGTCGTGCCCGGCCACGGCGACCCGGTGGACGAAGCGTTCGTCCGGACGCATCGCGACGGGTTGCTGCGGCTGCACGAGCTGAAGACCGCCAAGACGCCGATCGAGGAAGCGGTGAAAACCTCGCCGTATCCCGAAGACGTCACCAGGGCCGCGCTGGGGTGCTGATCGCGGAAGAAACGCGACCAGCACCCGCGAACGCGCGTCAGTCGAAGTTCAGGTCCCCGGTCCGGGTGCGCTTGAGCTCGAAGAAGTCCGGGTAGCTCGCCAGCGCGACCGCGCCGTCGAACACCTTCAGCGCGTCCTCGCCGCGCGGGATCGACGACAGCACCGGGCCGAAGAACGCGCTCCCGTTGACGTGGATGGTCGGCGTGCCGACGTCCATGCCGACCGGGTCCATGCCCTCGTGGTGGCTCTTGCGCAGTGCCTCGTCGTATTCGGTCGATTCGCCCGCCTCGGCGAGTTCGGCGGGCGCGCCGATCGCGGCCAGCGCCTCCTTGATGACGAGCTTGCGGTCCTCGTTGTGCTGGTTGTGGTAGCGGGTGCCGAACTCGGTGTAGAAGTCGCGCACGGCTTCCTGCCCCTGGGTCTGCGCCAGCGCGGTCGCGACGCGGACCGGAGCCCAGCCCTCGCTCAGCAGCTCCTTGTACCGCTCGGGCAGGTCTTCGCGGCCTTCGTTCAGCACCGACAGGCTCATCACCCGGAAGGTCAGGTCCAGCTCGCGGTGCTTCTCGACTTCCAGGATCCACCGCGACGAGATCCACGCGAACGGGCAGATCGGGTCGAAGTAGAAGTCCACCGTGGTGGGCTGGGACGAGTCAGTCATTTTTCACGGGCTCCTCGGCGAGGCTGCTCCCCGGCGCGCGCCGGGGACGGGGCCAACCCCCGCACTGCGAGCCAACGCGGCGGCCCCTCCGCATTGTTCCCTGGTCGCCCCTTCCCTGCCCGTCATGATTGGATGCTGAACGTCGTGCCCACCGGATCCGAAGACCAGAGGTGCCCGTGCCCGCCCCCAACCTGACGCGTGACGAAGCCAAGCAGCGCTCCGGCCTGCTGGACGTGTCGTCCTACGACATCGAGCTGGACCTGACCGACGGCAGCGGCCGTCCCGGGGAGAAGACGTTCCGCTCGACCACCACGGTGCGGTTCTCCAGCAGCCGTCCCGGCGAAGCGTCGTGGATCGACCTCGTCGCCGAAGGCGTCCGCTCCGCCGTGCTGAACGGCACTGAGCTCGACGTCAGCGGCTACGCCGAGGAAAAGGGCATCGCGCTGCCCGGCCTTGCCGCGGAGAACGAACTCGTCGTCACCGCGGACTGCCGCTACATGAACACCGGCGAGGGCCTGCACCGGTTCGTCGACCCGGTCGACGACGGCGTCTACCTCTACACCCAGTTCGAGACCGCCGACGCGAAGCGCATGTTCGCCTGCTTCGACCAGCCGGACCTCAAGTCCGTCTACCGGCTCGCGGTGCACGCCCCGCGCGACTGGAAGGTCGTGTCCAACGCGCTCGTCGAAAGCGCCGAGGACACCGAAGACGGCGCGCGCCGCACGCAGTTCGCCGAATCCGAGCGCATTTCCACCTATCTGGTGGCGCTCGTCGCCGGCCCGTACGCGGAGTGGACCGACGAGTTCCGCGACGAGCACCGCACCATCCCGCTCGGCATCTACTGCCGCGCGTCGCTCGCCGAGCACATGGACGCCGAGCGGCTGTTCGTCGAAACCAAACAGGGTTTCGCCTTCTACCACGAGAAATTCGGCACCCCGTACCCGTTCTCCAAGTACGACCAGCTGTTCGTGCCGGAGTTCAACGCGGGCGCGATGGAAAACGCCGGCGCGGTCACCTTCCTCGAGGACTACGTCTTCCGCAGCCGCGTCACCCGCTACGCCTACGAGCGCCGCGCCGAGACGCTGCTGCACGAGATGGCGCACATGTGGTTCGGCGACCTGGTCACCATGCGCTGGTGGGACGACCTGTGGCTGAACGAGTCGTTCGCGACCTTCGCGAGCGTGTTCGCCCAGGCCGAGGCGACCGAGTACAAGAACGCCTGGACCAGCTTCGCGAACATCGAGAAGTCCTGGGCCTACCGCCAGGACCAGCTGCCCTCGACGCACCCGATCGCGGCCGACATCGTCGACCTGCACGCGGTCGAGGTCAACTTCGACGGCATCACCTACGCCAAGGGCGCGAGCGTGCTGAAGCAGCTGGTGTCCTACGTGGGCATCGAGCACTTCCTCGACGGCCTCAAGGTGTACTTCGGCAAGCACGCGTGGGGCAACGCCACGCTCGCCGACCTGCTGGCGGCGCTGGAGGAAGCGTCCGGCCGCGACCTGTCGTGGTGGAGCGCGGAATGGCTGGAGACCACCGGCCTCAACTCGCTCAGCCCGCGCTACGAGATCGCGCCCGACGGCACCTTCGCGTCGTTCGCCGTCGTGCAGACCGGCGCGAAGCCGGGCGCCGGCGAACTGCGCACGCACCGCGTCGCGGTCGGCGTGTACGACGAGGACAGCGACGGCAAGATCGTCCGCACCCGCCGCGTCGAGCTGGACGTCACCGGCGAGCGCACCGAGGTGCCGGACCTGGTCGGCCAGGCCGCGGGCAAGCTCGTGCTGGTCAACGACGACGACCTGACCTACTGCCGGATGCGGCTCGACCCGGCGTCGCTGACCACGCTGATCGACCGGATCGGCGACATCACCGAATCGCTGCCGCGCACGCTGTGCTGGTCGGCCGCGTGGGAGATGACGCGCGAGGCCGAACTGAAGGCTCGCGACTTCGTGACGCTCGTGGCGCGCGGGATTCACGCCGAGAGCGAGGTCGGGGTCGTGCAGCGGTTGCTGCTGCAGGCGCAGACGGCGCTCAACTCTTATGCGGACCAGAAGTGGGCCGCGGCGGAGGGCTGGCCTGCGTTCAGCGGCCGGTTGCTGGAGCTGGCCCGGACCGCGGAGGCTGGGTCGGACCATCAGCTGGCGTTTGTGAACTCGCTGGCCGGCGGGGTGTTGAGCGAGGACATGCTGACGGAGATCGCCGGGTGGCTGGACGGGTCCGCGCCGTTGCCGGGTCTCACTGTCGACACCGATTTGCGGTGGCGGTTGCTGCAGGCGCTGGTGGCGCACGGCAAGGCTGGTGCGGACGAGATCAATGCCGAGCAGGCGCGGGACGACACTGCGGCTGGGCGGCGGCATGCTGAGCGGTCTCGGGCGTTGCAGCCTACTGCTGAGGCGAAGGCGGATACTTGGCAGCGGGCTATTTACGACGACGAGATTCCTAATGCGGTTTCTGACGCGTTGATTTCCGGGTTCTCGCATCCTGGGCAGAAGCATTTGCTCGGGGATTATATTGAGCGGTATTTCGAGGTTATTGACGATGTCTGGGCTCGGCGGTCTAGTGAGCGGGCTCAGCCGACCGCGATTGGGTTGTATCCGTCTTGGGCGGTTGAGCCTGCGACGGTGAATGCTTCGGATGAGTGGCTTGCAGGGGATCATCCGGCTGCGTTGCGGCGGCTGGTTTCCGAGGGGCGGGCTGGGATTGTCCGGGCGTTGGCTGCTCGGGATTTTGACAGTCAGGTCTGACTTCTCGTCGCCTGGCGGCGACATCGGCTTGTGGTTGCGTGGGGCACCCCGAAGCTTGATTGTGCTGACGGTTCGGGGGTGCTTGTCAAGGCGGGAAAGATGCCTTGACAAGCACCCCCGAACCGCAGGGAGGCTTCGTATCGGGGTGCGCGGGAGGGGCTGGGTGCCTCGCTCGTTGAGTGCATCGGCTGCGGTAGAGGGGCTGGGTGCCTCGATGGTTGGGTGCGCCGGTGCGGCTGGGGTTCGCGGTTTGGGGCTAGCGCCCCAATGTGGCATTGGGTGCGTCAGATGCACCCAAAGTGGCGTTCGGTGCGTGGGATGCACCCAATGTGGCGTTGGGTGCGTTCCGGCGGCAGGTGCGATTGAGCTGGTGGGGATTGGGGCTTGCGCCCCAAAGTGGCGTTGGGTGCGTCTGACGCACCCAATGTGGCGTTCGTTGCGTCCCATGCACCCAATGCGGCATTGGGGCGGCATTGGGCAGCTGCGAGGCAGCTGCGAGGCGGGCCGTGAAGGGCTCCTTGAGGGAATCCAAGTCCGTGAAGGAGCCCCTCACGGACGGAGGGGCGGGTCGTGAGGGGAACCCTGGGGGAATCAGAGTCAATGAGGGTGGCCCTCACGAACGGCGGCAGCGGCGGGAGCAGAACGTAAAAGAGCCGTCCCGCTGAGTGCGGGACGGCTCTGGCGTGGGATGTATCAGTGCTTCGGCGCGGGGCCAGCTTGGTCGCTCAGCATGCGCAGGGCATTGACGAGACCGCCGGTCAGGTCGCCTTCCTTGAAGGAGGCCACCATGCTCGCCACGGCCAGGTTCGCGCCTCGGTCGGGGAGGCGGGAGTGGGCGCGCTCGCCGGTGACGATCTCGATCGCGCGCTGGGCGGGGGAAACGCCGAGCAGCACCGCGTTCGTCGGGTCGTCGGTGGCGGCGTGCAGCTTTTCCGCGCCGGCCCGGGTGTCTTCGCCCAGGTCGCCCAGGTAGATGCTGAAGTCGAGGCCCGTTTCGCGCGTCGCGAAGGTGAGGGCCTCGTCCAGGCGGGCGAGCTGCTGCACCGTGAACGGGCTCGTCGGGGCCGCGGGCTCGTACATTTTCGCCGCGGACAGCCTGCCGCTGTTGGTGATGACCTCGCCGAAGGCCAGGTCCTTCTCCGCGACCGCGGTCTGGGTCACTTCACCACTTGCCACGAGCGCCTCCTGCGGCCGTCGAAGCGCCCGCGGGCGCCGCATTCACGTCAACCGCCGGGCCGTGGCCGGCTCCTACGCCGTCCGGGTTGGCGGTCCACCACATAGCGGGGTACTCCCACGGCTGCCCCGGCCGGTACCGCGGCGTCCCCGAGAACTTCTTCCGCAAGGTCGCGGCGCCGACCACGAAGTAAATGGCCCCGGGGATGACCGCGTAGACCAGGATCGTCTCGACAACGTTCACGCCGGTGAGCGTATCGGATGCCTCCGGCAGCCACCGCGCGACACCGGCGACCGGGGGCGACCGTTCGTCGCCGCCGAGGCGCCGTCCGCCGCTTGGCCCGCGTCCGCTGGAACGTTGGGGCGAAGGGCTGCGGGCCGAAAGATGGCAACTCGCCGTACAGGCGGCCGTACCGGGCGATAGCGGCTTGTCCGAACCTTGAAATCCTCGTAGCTTTTTCACCTGTACGGGCCTTGTGCCCGCCTCCCCAGCCCCAGCCCGTCACGCACCGGTCCCAGGAGGACACCTCATGCAGAGCGTCCAGCCCCCCGCTCAGGCGATCACCGAGACCATTTCGTCACCCAGCGAGACCGGATTCGTGCCCGGAACGCGGGTCACGTCCGGCACCAGGGTTACGCGCGGCACTCGGGTCACCCGCGGAACCCGGGTCACCGCGGGCACTCGCGTGACAATGGGTACCCGGGTCACCATGGGAACTCGAGTCACCAGGGGAACCCGCGTTACGCGCGGGACCCGAGTCACGGCCGGAACTCGCGTCACGATGGGCACCCGCGTCACGCGCGGGACCCGCGTCACCCGGGGCACTCGCGTCACGGCGGGCACCCGCGTCACCTGCGGCACGCGCGTCACGATGGGCACGCGCGTCACCCGCGGCACCCGGGTCACCGCCGGAACCCGCGTCACCATGGGCACGCGCGTCACCCGCGGCACCCGCGTCACGCGCGGCACCCGGGTCACGATGGGCACGCGCGTCACCTGCCAGGCCGACTACAGCCTCGCCGCCTGAGCACCGCCAGCACCGGAACAGGGACGTCGAGCACGGTCCATCGGCTCGCCCCGGCCGCCGCACAGGCAGCCGGGGCGCCGGCGTGTCCGGGAACGGGCGGCTAGGCCGCCGACCCGAGATACGGCCGCCACAGCGGATCGGCCTCTTTGGAATGCGCCAGCAGCCGCCAGTGCGGGCCGTGCGGGGCGCGCGGCACCACGCGCAGCCGCCAGCCGATCTCCGACAGGAGCCGGTCGGCCTTGCGGTGGTTGCACTTCGCGCAGCAGGCGACGCAGTTGGTCCAGCTGTGCGGACCTCCCTTGCTGCGCGGGACGACGTGGTCGATAGTCTCCGCGCGGCCGCCGCAGTAGGCGCAGCGGTGCCGGTCGCGGTGCATCAGCCCGGCCCGGGTGAGCGGCACCTGCGCCCGATACGGCACCCGCACGTACGTGCTGAGCCGGATCACCGAGGGAACGGGCAGCGACACCGTCGCGGCGTGCAGTTCGACGCCGCCCGGATCGCCGTGGACGACCTCCGCCTTGCCGCACATGACGAGCACCACCGCGCGCCGCATGGGCACCGCGGTCAGCGGCTCGAAAGTGGCGTTGAGCAGGAGGACCCGGCGCCGCCCCCACGCCGGGGCGACCGGATCGCGGGCTCTACGCTGTCCGGGCGGACGGGATGCTCCCCCTGGACGGGTCCCCGGCCCGGACGGGACGGAGCCGCCGGATGCGGACCCTCCCGGGCAGGCACGCAGGATCGCCTCCGGCGGCAGCTCGGCCATGGCTTGGCCGGCGCCGCCGAGGGGGACGGGTTGTCGGTCTGGCACTCGACCACCTCCACCGGTGCAGGCATAGTCGACCACACATCAGGGCCCCGGCGCACGCGTGTTCTGTGACGTGTCACATACCCGCGACCCGGCGGCCACTCGCCGGCCGCCTGCGCGCCGCCGGGACAAGCAACGAGAAAGGACTAGCTCAGCCAGTGAATGCCGTGCTCAGCGCTCCGCCCAGCTGCATCTCCGAGACCGGGTCGTGGTGCGCCCAGGTCTATTCGGTCACGCACAACGAGTGGCTCGCCGCGTCGGCGGGCTGGCTCGTCACCAAGCCGCTGAAGATCATCATGATCCTCGTCATCGCGTTCGTGGTGCGCTATCTCACCAAGCGGCTCATCGAACGGGTCACCACGCTCCCGGCCTCGGGCAGCAACGGCAAGATCCCGTCGCTGTTGAGACCGCTGCGCGAACGGGCGCCGGAGATGCTCGGCACCGCTGTGGTGGAACGCCGCAGGCAGCGCGCCAAGACCATCGGCTCGGTGCTGAAGTCGATGGCGACGTTCCTGATCTACGGCCTCGCGTTCATCCTCGTGCTGGGCGAACTGGGCATCGACCTGGCCCCGATCATCGCCTCGGCCGGCATCGTCGGCGTCGCGCTCGGGTTCGGCGCGCAGAACCTGGTCAAGGACTTCCTTTCCGGGATGTTCATGATGATCGAGGACCAGTACGGCGTCGGCGACGTCGTGGACATCGGCGAGGCCACCGGGACCGTCGAGGCGGTCGGCCTGCGCATCACCACGCTGCGCGACCTGAAGGGCACCGTCTGGTACGTCCGCAACGGCGAGGTGCTGCGCGTCGGCAACTCGAGCCAGGGCTTTGCCTACGCCGTGGTGGACGTCCCGCTGAGCTACTCCGCGGACGTCGACAAGGCCACCGAGGTGCTCAGCGGCGCGGCCACGAAGGCGGTCGAATCGGACGCGCTCTCGGTGAACGTGCTGGAGCCGCCGGAGATGCTCGGCGTCGAACAGGTCACGCCCGAGGGAATCGTGTTGCGCCTGACGGTCAAGGTGCGACCGGGCAAGCAGTGGGCGGTGCAGCGGAAGCTGCGCGGGCAGTTGCTCGGCGCGCTGGAGGAGGCCGGTTTCGAACCGCCGCTCGGCCGGTTGCTGTCGTCCATGCAGGACAAGCAGTCGGGCGCGCCGCGCAGCTGAGGCAGGGCAAGATGGAGGTGTGTCGACTGTGAGCGAGCCGGAACCGGCGAACCTGTACGAGGCGGTGGGCGGCGAACCGACCTTCCGCCGGATCATCAAGCGGTTCTACGAGGAAGTGGCCCGCGACGAGGTGCTGCGCCCGCTCTACCCGGAGGAGGACCTCGGCCCGGCGGAGGAGCGGTTCCGGCTGTTCCTCATCCAGTACTGGGGCGGTCCGCACACCTACTCCGACCAGCGCGGCCACCCGCGGCTGCGGATGCGGCACGCGCCGTTCAAGATCGGCCCGATCGAGCGCGACGCGTGGCTGCGCTGCATCCGGATCGCGATCGACGAGGAGAACCTGCCCGAGCCGTACCTCAGCCAGCTGTGGGCGTACCTGGAAATGGCCGCGCACAGCATGATGAACAGCTTCGTCTGATGAGACGCAGGGTCGCGGGACGGCGGCCGGACCGCCTTCCGCGGCCGTCGTGGTGGTCGGACGCGGTGTTCTACGAGATCTACGTGCGGTCCTTCGCCGATTCGGGCGAGGACGGCATCGGCGACCTCGAGGGCATCCGCAGCAAGCTCGGCTACCTGGAGCTGCTGGGCGTCGACGCGCTGTGGCTGACGCCGTTCTACCCTTCGCCGATGGCCGACCACGGCTACGACGTCGCCGACCCGCGCGGCGTCGACCCGATGTTCGGCACCCTCGGCGACTTCGACGTGCTGCTCACCGAGGCGCACCGGCGCGGCATCCGGGTCACCGTGGACGTCGTGCCGAACCACACGAGCAACCGGCACGCGTGGTTCAAGTCCGCGCTGGCCGCCGGGCCGGGCAGCCCGGAGCGGGAGCGCTACCACTTCCGCGACGGCCGCGGCCCCGGCGGCGCGGAGCCGCCCAACAACTGGATCAGCGTGTTCGGCGGCCCGGCGTGGACGCGGGTGCCGGACGGGCAGTGGTACCTGCACCTGTTCGCGCCGCAGCAGCCGGACCTGAACTGGGCCAATCCGGACGTCCGCGCCGATCTGGAGCGCACCCTGCGGTTCTGGCTCGACCGGGGCGTGGACGGCTTCCGGATCGACGTCGCGCACGGGATGGCCAAACCCGCCGGGCTGCCCGACATGGACCCGGACACGCCCGCGCACGGCGGCGGCGTGCTGGGCGATCCGCGCTTCGACGACGACGGCGTGCACGAGGTGCACCAGCTGATCCGCAAGGTGCTCGACGAGTACCCGGACGCGATGGCGGTCGGCGAGATCTGGGTGCAGGACGAGGAGCGGCTGGCCCGCTACCTGCGGCCGGACGAACTTCACCTGGCGTTCAACTTCCGCCTGGTGCTCACCCACTTCGACGCGGACGCCGTGCGCACGTCGATCGAGCGGTCGCTGGCGGTGCCGCGTTCGGCGGGCGCACCGGCGACCTGGACGCTGTCCAACCACGACGTCTGGCGCGCGGCCAGCCGTTACGGCGGCGGCGCGGCCGGGGTCCGCCGGGCGCGCGCGATGGCGCTGGTAGAACTCGCCCTGCCCGGCGCGGTCTACCTGTACCAGGGAGAAGAGCTGGGCCTGCCGAACGCCGACCTGCCGCTGGAAGCGATGACCGACCCGCGCGCCCGCTCACAGGGCCCGGAATTCAGCCGCGACGGCGAACGCGTGCCGCTGCCTTGGGAGGGCACGCTCCCGCCGTACGGGTTTTCGCGCACCGCACAAACCTGGCTGCCGATGCCCGCGGACTGGGCGTCGCTGACCGTGGAACGGCAGCTCGAGGATCCGGAATCGACGCTGTCGCTGTACCGGCGCGCGGTGGAGCTGCGGAAACACCACCCGGCGTTCCGCGGCGGCGACGAACTGCAGTGGTTCGGCGCGCCCGCGGGCTGCTTCGCCTTCCGCCGCGGGCGGGGCGGGCTGATCTGCGCGCTCAACACCTCGGCCAGCTCGATCGCCCTCCCGCCGGGAGAGGTGCTGCTCACCAGCAGCCCGCTGATCGACGGCAGACTCGCGCCCGATTCAGCCGCCTGGCTCGGGTAACCCAGGTCAGACGCGCACCCGCCTCCAGCCCGAGCATGTCGAGCAATCCCCACAGGTCATCGGCATCTCGGCAGGGCGGGCAAGGTGTTCCTGAGGGTCGCCCAGATCCTGTTCGGCCGGGGCGGGCTGATCTGCGCGCTCAACACCTCGGCCAGCTCGATCGCCCTCCCGCCGGGAGAGGTGCTGCTCACCAGCAGCCCGCTGATCGACGGCAGACTGGCCCCGGATTCAGCCGCCTGGCTTGGATAGCCCAAACCCGGCGGCCGCCCCGGTCAGGTCAGACGCGAGCACCCGCCTCCAGACCGAGCATCGCGAGCAATCCCCGCAGGTCATCGACATCGTGCGCGTGCCCCGCGACAGTGCGGGCGGCGTGCTCCTGCTGGACGCGCAGGTCCTGTTCGGCGGACACCCGGGCACGGGCGAATTCACTGGTTTCGGCGGACAGCGGACGTCGTTCCGAGCGCATGTCGCTCCTCGTCGAGGTGGAAGGGGCCACCGGCGGCACCGCGGGGGGGCCCGCCGGGGACGACGCCGGCTCGAACGCCGGCGCACGATGAGACTTCTCGACGGTGCTGACGCTACTCCCCGCCTCCGACCTGCCCGCGAGCCGTCCCCGCCGCGCGCGTCGCGACGTCCACAGTGGACCCTTCGGGCGACGGCCCTGGTGAGACCGGCCCGGGCGTGCTTTACTGAAGACGGTCGTGTTTTGTGTTCGTGCGGTGGGTACGTCCCGCAGCCACGCTCGCAAGATGTAGCGGGCGTGGTGTTTCTCTTTTCGGAAGGCACACCGTCGGTTGCCAGGCCCGGATGCCGAGGTGGCATCTGTTGTGAGTCCGATGGAGATCGTTTTTATGACGCAAGGCACCGTGAAGTGGTTCAACGCCGAAAAGGGCTTCGGGTTCATCAGCCCGGACGACGGCAGCGCCGACGTCTTCGTGCACTACTCCGAGATCCAGGGCAACGGGTTCCGCAGCCTTGAGGAGAACGCGCGCGTGGAGTTCGAGGTCGGCCAGGGCCAGAAGGGCCCGCAGGCCACTGGCGTTCGCGCCATCTGAGTTTCCCCGGTGTTTCCCCTGGTGCGGAAGGCTTTCCGCACCAGGGGACCCGCGCCGAAGCGGACTTTTCCGCCCACGGCAGCCGAAACAGCTCGGCACCCCGGTGCGGCCCGGTGAGTTTTCCCGGCCGCACAAGGTCTTCCGCGTTCCGGGAACCCGGACGCGAGATCACCCGTTGACCAGGGCAGGTCGCGACTGGCCTCGATGCCCTCCCCTGCCTGGCCAGTACGCAACGCACGGCGCACCCCCGAGGCGGCCCCCTTCCGCCTGGTCCGCGCCGCGGCATCGGCCTCGGCCCCGCAGAGCGCGGCGGCCGGACCAGCTCGAGTAGGAGCGTTACCCATCGACACCCAGAGCACCGTCCAGCGTCCCCCGAAATCGCCGCAGCCCATGCTCGCCGGCCACAAGACCGGCACCGAGGCCTTCCTGGTGAAGCTCTTCGCGGTCGTCCCCCTTCTCGCCGTCGCCGTCGCGGTCCCGCTCGCCTGGGGCTGGGGGCTGAGCTGGCTCGACGTCGGCCTCGCCGCCGCGTTCTACTGCGTCAGCGGCCTCGGCATCACCGTCGGCTTCCACCGGTACTTCACCCACGGCGCGTTCCGCGCCCGCCGCGGGCTGCGGATCGCGCTCGCCGTCGCGGGCAGCATGGCCATGCAGGGACCGGTGATCGACTGGGTCGCCGACCACCGCCGCCACCACGCCTACTCCGACCGCGACGGCGACCCGCATTCGCCGTGGCGCTTCGGCACGTCGCCCGCCGCGCTCGCGAAGGGCTTCTGGCACGCGCACATGGGCTGGCTGTTCGGCCGCGACCGGACCAACCCGCGCCGCTTCGCCCCCGACCTGCTCGACGACGCCGACCTGAAGCGGATCGACCGGCTCTTCCCGGTGCTGACCGTCGCGACGCTGCTGGGACCCGCGCTGCTGGGCGGGCTCATCACGATGACCTGGTGGGGCGCGCTCACCGCGTTCTTCTGGGCCGGGCTGGTCCGGGTCGCCGCGCTGCACCACGTGACCTGGTCGGTCAACTCGCTGTGCCACCTGATCGGCGAGCGCCCGTTCGAGGCGCGCGACCGGTCGGCGAACTTCTGGCCGCTGGCGATCGCGTCCTTCGGCGAGTCCTGGCACAACTCCCACCACGCCGACCCGACCGGGGCCCGGCACGGCGTCGGCCGCGGCCAGCTCGACATCTCCGCGCGGCTGATCTGGATGTTCGAGAAGTTCCGCTGGGCCTCGCACGTGCGCTGGCCCCGGCCCGAACGCCTCGCCCGCAAGCTCAAGGCCGCCTGAGCGTCCGGTCTCTTGTGGTCCGTGAGGGGAATCCGGACGGATCCGATTCCCTCACGGACCGCTGATCTCGCGTCGCGGGCCCGTCAGGACCTGCGGACTCGCTCCTCGAGCCGGGTCCGCAGGTCGCCGTGACTGGACACCGCCAGCACCGGTCCCGGCTTCCCGGCCGTCTCGGCCGAGCTCACGACCTCCGCGACGAACCGCCGCACCCGTTCCGGCGCGGGCGTGACGTCGCCGCCCAGCTGGGCCACCGGCTGCGGGGATTCGGCGGGCGTCGTCTCCACCGCCACCGACCAGCCCTG
Organism: Amycolatopsis nivea; assembly: GCF_004522235.1. GTDB lineage: Bacteria > Actinomycetota > Actinomycetes > Mycobacteriales > Pseudonocardiaceae > Amycolatopsis > Amycolatopsis nivea. Next base: position 73,399 of record NZ_SDLT01000012.1, on the reverse strand, counting down.
CCGCATGGTCCACAACAGCATCAGATCCCGGCCGGGGAAACGCGGGGACCGGCCGCTCAGCGCGACGTACGCGGTGATCGTGTCGGTGACCTCGCACGACGTGCACTCCACCGACACTCCGACCGCGGCGGCGACCTCGCGCACGTACGCGGCCAGCGCCTGCCGCAGGACCTGCGGATCGTCGGCGGTGGGCAGGGACATCGGGCGTTCCGGACCGGACAGGAGCATGGGTCTCCTCTTCCGCCGCCGCTTCCGCTTCGCGCAGCAAGCGAACCGGGGTTTCGCCTCGCGCGAAGGCCGGCGGTCGCGATGATCGGGGTCGCACCGGATCGGGCATCCGGCAGCTGGACCGGACTCCGACTCTACCCGCTGGGACAAGCCCGCAGCCGAGATCAACCCGTCTGGCCGCCGCGGAAATCGCTCGATCGGCCGCGTCCGCCGGCGAAATCCTTGCTCGACGTGGCGATCCGCCCGGCACACTGTCCACTGAGGACAGCCGGGTTCAGCCCGATTGGCCGCCGAAATCGCCGCCGTCGGCCGACTCCGCGATCGACGTCGCCACCCACGCGGCGAACAATCCCGCCTGGACGTACGGCGCGGCCTCGCCGACCGCGCGCACCACCGACCGCGCACGCCCTGGCGCGGGTTCGGCTTCCGGCGCGGGATCGGCGTCCGCGGGCCGGTCGGTGCGCCACGGCGTCTCCTCGGGCCGGACCTCGGCGAGGAAGTCCGCGGTCGGGTCGCCGTCCGGTTCGGTCATGCGGTTCACGATGACATCGCCGGACGGCTCCCGCCAGCAGAATCGTCAGAACAGCAGCGGCAGCAACGCTTGGCGCCGCTTCAGCACCGCACCGTAACGGGCGTCGAGGCGCAGCCACGAATCAGTGGCGGTCACCCGGACCACGTCGCCGTCGATCGACGAATCGAACAGCCCCATCCCGGACAGCGCGAACAGGCACCGCATCTGGACCTTGACCTCGAGGTCTCCCCCGGTGACGGTCAGCACCGCCTGGTCCATCAGCGAGGCGGGCGGCGTGCCGTGCGGACCGGCGTTGTCGCGGGCGAGCGCGACGCCGCGGTCGGCCAGGTCCGACACCACGTCGACCGGCAGCTCGTCGACCTGCTGCCACCGGTCGGACACCGGCAGCTCGGCGTGCCACAGCAGGTCGCGCGCCGGGCCCGGGTCCATCACCTCGCCGCCCGCGACGGCGAGCGCCGCGAGCAGTTCGTTGCCGGACACCGTGACGTCCGACGGCGTCACCGTCCCCGCCACCGCGCGGGTCGCGAGGACCTCGAACGGCGTGGCCGTCCACGCCTCGACGACGTCGTCGCCCCGGCGGCGCAGCCGGACGGCGGTCGTGCCGTCCAGCCGCACCGCGCGGGCCACGAACGCGCTGAGCGTCTCCCGGTCGCCCGGATCGGGAATCCGCAGCTCAGGCATCGGCCAGCACCCGCTTGAGGAATTCGGATTCCTCGTCGCTGAGCCGGCGCGGCCGGAGGTTGGCCGTGTCGTACGGGGCCAGCACGGTCTCGGCGGTGACCGCGACCGGATCGGTCGCGTCCGGACCGGTCCGCACGACGTACCCGAGCGTCACCGTCGAGGCCTTCAGCTCGGTGAGCGTGATCTCCACGCGCACCGAGCGGCCGGGCGCCGCGACGATCGGCGCGCGGTAATGCACCCCGAGCTTCACGACCACGACGCCCTTCGGCAGTTCGGTGAGCCCCGCGCGCTCGGCTTCGCCGAACAGCACGGGCACCCGGGCCTCTTCGAGCAGCGTCACCACGTTCGCGTGGTTGACGTGCCCGTACACGTCCATGTCCGACCATCGCGGCTGGACGTGGGAAACGAATGTCACCGCACCGTGCTCCGGATCTGGCGCGCGGCCACGGACAGCGTCGCGAGGTCGAGCCGCCCGGAACGGGTGATCTCGTCCAGCGCCACGCGCGCCCGCGAAAGCCGCGACGCGTTGGCCTTCTCCCATTGCTCGATCTGCTCGTCGACGGACAGGTCCTGGTCGCTGTGCCGCAGTGCGTCGAGCGCGATCGCGCGCAGGGAACCGTACACGTCGTCGCGCAGCGAGAGCCGGGCGAGGGCGTGCCAGCGGTTGCCGCGTTCCAGCGCGCTGATCTCGGTGAGCATCTTGTCGATGTCCAGGTGGTCCGACAGCGCGTAGTACAGCTCGGCGGTGTCCGCCGGGGTGTGCGTCGCGTCGAGCCCGACCTGCTGTTCGGCCAGCTCCGCCACCTCGACCACGTCGAGCAGGCCGTAGCTGTGCAGCAGCAGCGCCACCCGGCGGGCGAGATCGGCGGGCACGCCCTGGTCGACCAGCGCGGCCGCGTCCTGCTCGACCGACTCCAGCTCGCGCCCGCGCAGCAGCTCGCCGAGCTTCGGGCCGAGTTCCGCGAGCACCGGGCCGAACCGGTTGATCTCGGCCAGCGGCGCGAGCGGCTGCGGGCGGTTGGTGAGGAACCAGCGCGCGGCCCGATCGAGCAGCCGCCGCGTCTCCAGCACCATCCCGTCCGCGACTTCGGTCGGCACCACGTTGTCCAGCGCGTCGATCTCGGCCCACAGCTTCGGCAGGTCGTAGACGTGCGTGACCACCGCGTACGCGCGCACCGCGTCGGTGGCGGTCGCGTTCATCTCCTCCATCAGGCGGTAGACGAACGAGATGCCGCCGCCGTCGACCAGCTCGTTGGTAATGAGCGTGGTGATGATCTGGCGGCGCAGCGGGTGCTGCGCGATCGCCGCGGCGAACCGCTCCCGCAGCGGGGCCGGGAAGTACTCCGGCAGCCTGCGGGTGAACACCTCGGACTCGGGCAGGTCGGAGGCGAGCAGCTCGTCCTTGAGGTCGAGCTTCACGTGCGCGAGCAGCGTCGCCAGCTCCGGCGAGGTCAGGCCCTCGCCCGCCTTCTCCAGCGCGCGGAACTGCGACGGGGTCGGCAGCGCCTCCAGCTTGCGGTCGAACGCGCCCTTCGCGACCAGCGCGGACACCTGCCGCGCGTGCACCGACACCATCGGCCCGGCGTGCGCCCGGCTGACGCCGAGCACCGCGTTCTGCCGGTAGTTGTCCGCGAGCACGAGCGAGCCGACCTCGTCGGTCATCTCGCCGAGCAGCTCGTTGCGCCGCGCGTGCTCCAGCTCGCCGCCGGCCACCAGGTGGTCCAGCAGGATCTTGATGTTGACTTCGTGGTCGGAGCAGTCGACGCCGGCCGAGTTGTCGAGCGCGTCGGTGTTGATCTTGCCGCCGGTGCGGGCGAATTCGATGCGGCCGAGCTGGGTCAGGCCCAGGTTGCCGCCCTCGCCGACGACCTTCACGCGCAGCTGGTTGCCGTTGACGCGGATCGCGTCGTTGGCCTTGTCGCCCGCCGCGGCCTGGCTTTCGCTCTCGGCCTTGACGTAGGTGCCGATGCCGCCGTTCCACAGCAGTTCGACCGGGGCCAGCAGGATCGCCTGGATCAGGTCCATCGGCGCGAGCTTCGTGACGCCCTCGTCGAGGCCGAGCGCCTCGCGGACCTGCGGGGTGATCGGGATGGTCTTGGCCGACCGCGGGTAGATCCCGCCGCCCTCGCTGATCAGCGAACGGTCGTAGTCGTCCCACGAACTGCGCGGCAGGTCGAACAGCCGCCGCCGCTCCGCGTAGGACGACGCGGCGTCCGGGTTCGGGTCGAGGAAGACGTGCATGTGGTTGAACGCCGCGACCAGCCGGATGTGCTCGGACAGCAGCATCCCGTTGCCGAAGACGTCGCCCATCATGTCGCCGATGCCGACGACCGTGAAGTCCTCGGTCTGGGTGTCCTTGCCCAGCTCGCGGAAGTGCCGCTTCACGCTCTCCCACGCACCCTTGGCGGTGATGCCCATGGCCTTGTGGTCGTAGCCGACCGAACCGCCGGAGGCGAACGCGTCGCCGAGCCAGAAGCCGTACTGCGCCGAGACTTCGTTGGCGATGTCGGAGAACTTCGCGGTGCCCTTGTCCGCCGCGACGACCAGGTAGCTGTCGTCGGCGTCGTGGCGCACCACGTTCGGCGCGGGCACGGTCTCGCCCTCGACGCGGTTGTCGGTGAGGTCCAGGAGGCCGGAGATGAACATCCGGTAGCAGGAGATGCCCTCGGCGAGCTGGGCGTCGCGGTCGACCCCGGCGTCGCCGGTGGGCCGCGGCGGGCGCTTCACCACGAAGCCGCCCTTCGCGCCGACCGGCACGATCACCGCGTTCTTCACCGCCTGCGCCTTGACCAGGCCCAGGATCTCGGTGCGGAAGTCCTCCTGCCGGTCCGACCAGCGCAGGCCGCCGCGGGCGACCTCGCCGAACCGCAGATGCACGCCCTCGACGCGCGGCGAGTACACGAAGATCTCGTACTTCGGGTGCGGCTCGGGCAGCTCCGGCACACCGCTCGGGTCGAGCTTGAGCGCCAGGTACGGCCGCGGGTTCCCGTCGGCGTCGCGCACGTGGTAGTTCGTGCGCAGGGTCGCGTTGATGACCGCGAGCATCCTGCGCAGGATCCGGTCCTCGTCGAGGCTCGTGACCTCGTCGACCATCGAGGAGATCTCGGCGGTCAGCGATTCCTCGTGCGTCTTCCGGTCCACATCGGACAGTTGCGGGTCGCAGCGGGTTTCGAAGAGCCGCACCAGTTTCGTCGCGACCTCGGTGTGCTTGACGACCGTGTTCTGGATGTAGGACTGGGAGAACGGGCTGCGCGCCTGCTGCAGGTAACGCGAGTAGGCCCGCAGCACCGCGGCCTGGCGCCAGGTGAGCCCGGCGCGCAGGACGAGCCCGTTGAGCCCGTCGACCTCGGCGTCGCCGCGCCACGCCGCGTGGAACGCGTCCTGGAACCGCTCGCGCACCTCGACCGCCGCCGCCTCGTCGGCTTCCTCGAGGCCCTTCTTGTCGACGCGCAGGCCGAAGTCGTAGATCCAGCTGGCCCCGCCGTCCTCGCGGAACAGCTCGTACGGCCGCTCGTCCACCACCTCGACGCCCATCGCCTGCAGCACCGGCAGCACCTTGGACAGGGTGACGCCCTCGCCGCGCAGGTAGAGCTTGAACCGCCGCTCGCCGGGTTCGGCGTCGGCGGGCAGGTAGAACGACAGCGCGAGGTCGCCCTCGTCCGCGAGGGTGTCGAGCTTGGCCAGGTCGGCCAGCGCGTCCTCGGCGGTGAAGTCTTCCTTGTACGCCTCGGGGAACACCGCGCCGAAGCGCTGGCCCCGGTCGACCGCGGACTCCTCGCCCATCATCCCGATCGGGCCGCCGTCGCCGACGCGCTCGCGGCGTTCGGCGATGATCGCCTCGACCAGCCGGTCGTCCCAGCTGCGCACGACGGTGTTCAGGCGTTCCTGGATCCGCAGCGTGTCCGGCTCGAGGGCGTTCGACGGGTCGGTGTGCACCATGAAGTGCACCTGCGCCAGCAGCGTTTCGCCGACGCGCGCGCTGTACTCCAGCTGCGTGCCTTCGAGTTCTTCCAGCAGCACTTCCTGCATCGCCAGCCGCGAGCGCGTGGTGTAGCGGTCGCGCGGGAGGTAGACGAGGCAGGAGTAGAAGCGGCCGTACGGGTCGCGGCGCAGGAACAGCCGCAGCCTGCGGCGGTCGGAAAGGGTGATCGCGCCGGTGGTGGTGTAGAAGAGCGAATCGGTGTCCGCGGAGAACAGGTCCGCGCGCGGCCAGTTCTGCAGGACCTCCAGCATCCGCTGGCCGGAGAACGACTCCATCGGGAACCCGGCGCGGTGGATCACCTCGCGCACGCGCTGGCCGACCACCGGGATGTCGAGCACGTTCTCGTGCAGCGCGGTGGTGGTGAACATGCCGAGGAACCGGTGCTCGCCGGAGACCTTGCCGTGCTCGTCGAACGTCTTCACGCCGACGTAATACGGATAAACCGGACGGTGCACGGTGCTCGGCGCGCTCGCCTGGGTGAGCACGAGCAGCGACGGCGCGAGCGCGTCGACCGAGCTGTCCGGACCCGCGGTGAGGCTGCGCGCGGCGAGGCTGTCCTGGCGCAGCACGCCCAGCCCGGACGCGAGAACCGCGCGCAGGGCGGGCTCGTCGCTGTCCGGCTGCGGGCTGTCGACCAGCTCGTACTTGCGGTAGCCGAGGAAGGTGAAGTGGCCGTCGGCGAGCCAGCGCAGCAGGCGCGCGCCCTCGGTGACCTCGTCGTCGCTGGGCAGCTTCGGCGGGTGCTGCTCCAGCGTTTCCGCGAGCGAGCAGGCCGTCTGCGCCATCTTCTCGGCGTCCTCGACGACCTCGCGCACGTCGCCGAGCACCGACGTCAGCCGGTTGTCCAGCTCGCGTGCCCGCTGCGGGTCGGTGACGAGGTCGATCTCCACCAGCATCCACGATTCCGCGGACGCGCCAGCCGGCGGATCGGCCGGGTCGGCGTCGAGGTGCAGGCCCTCCAGCTCGCCGGTCAGGCCGCGGCTCACCACGACGATCGGGTGCACGATGCGCTGCACCTGCACGCCGTCGCGGGCGAACTCCGCGGTGACGCTGTCCACGAGGTAGGGCATGTCGTCGGTGACGACCTGCACGACGGTCGCGTCGCGCGTCCAGCCGTCCTCGGCGGTGGTCGGGTTCAGCAGCCGGACCGCCGGGCGCCCGGGCATGCGCTGCTTCGCCAGCTGCAGGTGCGAGCGCACCGCGCCGACGAGCGCTACCGGATCGTCGCCGACGATCTCGTCGGCCGGGATGTGCCGGTAGTACAAGCGGATCAGGTCCGCGATCTCCGGCGCCTGCGCCGCGGCGGTGTCGATCAGCTCGTCCCGGATCTGCTCCGGGCTGGCTGTCGTGCGGCGGGCGGCGCCGGCTTCGGTGCCGACATCGGGCGGGGACGAAACTCCCGTCGAGCTCATTGAGCAACTCTCCAGTATGCGAGACCGAGATGCGTCCGTCACCACAACGTGCCGGACATCCCTCACCCTAATCCGCCCGGAGACGCCCCTGTGCGCGGCGGGGAAAGACTTAAGGTTCGTTTCAGGGGTCCCCGGCGCCGCGCTCGCGCGGGATCGGTTCAGCTACCGGCGGGTTCGGCGAGGGCGGTTTCCGGCAAAAGGCTTGGCACGAGGCCGGAGCGCCGGTTTCGCGGCCGCGGCGGCCGCTTCGGGATCGGTTCAGTGCCCGTATCGCCCGCGGCGGGAACGGAAAAGGTTGCGTCGCTCCCCTGCGAGAATTCCCACCCGTACGGGCTAATTCTTCCGTTGCTGCGGAGGGAGCCGGGGTTTCAGGATGGGGCGCCCGCGAGGTGTCCGCAGATGGCGGACGGGGCAGCTTGTGCTGCTTCGTCGCGGCGCGTCCAACCAGTGAGTGGGAAAACCGCTTGGCGCAGCGCGGAAAACGGGACGATCTTCCGCTCCGGCGCGGAGTGCTCCCGCAGAGGTACGTGAGGGTGGCCCTCACGTACCTCTCGATGCCGGAGCCGCGGGATTCTCCGCGTCGGCGAGGTTTTCCGCCAGCAGGCTGCCCTCCCACAGCGGTCCGTGAAGGACTCCTTGAGGGAATCTGATTCCCTCAAGGAGTCCTTCACGGACCACTCGAGGTCGCGTCCGCGTGAATCGTTGTCCCGCTGCGGAATCCGCCCGGCCGAACCAGCGTTTCCCCTGCGGCGCAAGAACTTTCCGGCGCGCGTCAGTCGCCGTTGTTGCGGTGGCGGTCCGCGGTCGCTCGGCCGTTGATCGGCTTCGGCTCGTCGTTCGGGCCGAGGCGTTTCACCAGCGCGGCCGCGCTCGCGGTGCCCGCCTGGTGTTCGGCGAGAGCGCGGGCGAGCAGTTCGGCGAGTCCGGCGTCCGGCGGCGGTTCGTCCTCCGCGATGGCTCGCGCGTAGCCCTCCGGGAACGGCTGCTCCGACGGCGTCCACGCGTCGATGTCGGACAGCGGGTCCAGCGCCGGCGGCATCCGCAGCCGCGGGAGCCAGGGCTCCTCGGCAGGCTCCGGCTCCTCCGGCCGCGGCGCGGGGGCCAGCTCCGGCTTGTCCTTCGCCGCGGTGTCCGGTTCCGCCGCGGCGGATTCGGGACGTCCGGGCTCGTCGGCCCGGCGCCGTCCGCCGCCTCCGCCGCTCGCGGTGATGCCCAGCCGGTCCAGCACGGACTTCGCGGCGACCGAGCCGTGTTCGGCGTCGTGCCGGGTCTTGCGGCCGCGGGTGTCGCGGCGGGCCGCTTCCTCCTTGGCCCACTCGGCGCTTTCCCACAACGGCGCGGCGGGCTCGTCCGCGGGAGCCGGGGCGAGCGGAAGCTCCGGCAGGATGTCCGACAGATCGGGCATCCGCAGCGAGAACCGCGGTGCCTCCTCGGCCGGAGCCTGCGCTTCCGCCGCGCGACGAGGAGTCTCGGGCCGCGTTTCAGCAACCGCCCGCACCGGCTCCTCGGACTTCGTCTTCTCTTCCCGACGAGCGGGCGCGTCCTCCGCCGACCGAGGCGCGGCAGGCGGCTTCTCCGGCCAGCGAACCGCCGTTTCCTCGGCAGGCTGCGCCGTCTCCGCCCGGCGACGACCCGGCGTGGCCTCAGCGACCTCGGCAGGCCGTGCCCCAGCGCTCTCGGCGACCTCCGCCGGACGTCCCGACGCCGCTCGCGAAGCCTCCGTCCGGCTGACCGGCTCCGCAGCCGCCCGCTTCCGCGGCGCGGGCGCGTCGGCGCTCTTCCGCCCGAACGGCCGCGCCCATCCCGGCAGCACCGGCGACTTGCGGTCCTCGGCCCGCCGCCGTCCGCCGGTCCGCGGAGCCTCCTCGGCCTCTTCCCGGATCGCCGGGAGCACCGAAGTCTGCTCGACCTCCGTCTCCGCCGCGGCCCGCCGGAACGACCACGCCGGCTTCTTCTCCCCCGCCTCGACCCACGCCGCGGCCGAAACCGGCGCCGCGGGCACCTCGACCTGCGCCGGAACGACCGGCAGCGGAGCCGCGACCGGGTCCGGCCGCTCGGCGGGGACGTCCCGGATCGCCGGCATCACCGAGGTCTCCTCGGCCGCGACCCTCGGCTCGACCTCCATCGACACCGGGCGGCCGTCGCGCGGGGCGGACGCGGCGAGGACGTCGTCGAGGTCCATCGACGCGACCGACTCGGCGCCCAGCTCGCCCGCGATCAGCCCGCACGCCTGGCGCCGGGCCCGCGCGTGCACGTGTTCCGCGGCCCGCGCGCGGTGCAGGCATCCGATGGCCTCTTCCGCGCTGCCGAACCGTTCCTCGATCTGCGCCAGCTCCAGCCACAGCCGCGCGGTGACCGCCGCGAGCCCGTGCCGGTCGGTGGCCGCGACGGCCTCCCCCACCAGTTCGGCAGCGGCGTCACCGGCGCCGGAAGGCAGGTGAATGCGCGTCGCCACCGCCAGCCGCAGCCACGCCGCGGGCGCGACCCCGGCGGCCCGGACCGGCTCCCGCAGCACGGGTTCGGCGATGTCGTAAGCCATGTCCGCGTCGCCGCGGTCGAGCAGCGTGCTGACCAGCTGCAGCACGAGCCGGATCCGGACGAGACCGCCGTCGTCGCCGGGCCGGTCCATCTTCTCCAGGAACCCGAGCCCGGTCCGCGCGGCGTCCGCGGCCGCGGTGAGGTCGCCGTGCCGGCGCCGGTGCGCCGCGGTCCCGTTGCGCAGCAACGCCCGCATCAGCAGCCGGTCGTCCGCGTCGAGCGAATCGTCGGCCACCAGCAGCCGGTCCGCCTCGACGAGCACGCGGTCCAGTTCCGCCTTCCGGCCGAACGGGGCGAGGCACCCGACGAGATGGCACAGCGCTTCCGCGCGCAGCGACGGCGGCACGTCCTCGGACAGCACCGGCCGCAGCGCGGCCAGCCCCATCAGCGGAACGCCGAGGCTGCGCGAGCACACCGCGAGGTCGACGCGCAGCCGCGCCGCCGTCGTGGCGTACCCGGCGTGCTCGGCCGCGCGCAAAGCCGCGACCGCGCGGCCGACCGTGGACGTCCGCGCCCCGGTCCGCACGCGCGCGGACACCACGAGCGCTTCCGCCCGGATCCAGTGCCCGTCCGCGCCCGCCGCCTCCGCGAGCGCGGCCGAGCGTTCGCCGAGGACCAGCGAAAGCTCGGGCGCCCGGAAGCGGAGCGATTCCGCCCGGTCGATGAGCCGACCGAGGTCGGCGAGGGTCCCGCCACTGGCAACGGCGGGCCGCCCGTCCGCGGTCGCGGACGGGCTGGGCCGGTTGTGCCTGCTGGTTTCCACTCGGGACCCCCGCGCCGGTCAGTCGCGCTTCAACTTGCGGTGGGTGACCCGGTGCGGACGAGCCGCTTCGGCGCCGAGGCGCTCGACCTTGTTCTTCTCGTAGCCCTCGAAGTTGCCCTCGAACCAGAACCACTTCGCCGGGTCCTCGTCGGTGCCTTCCCAGGCGAGGATGTGCGTCGCGACCCGGTCGAGGAACCACCGGTCGTGGGAGATCACGACGGCGCAGCCGGGGAACTGCTCGAGCGCGTTCTCCAGCGAGCCCAGCGTTTCGACGTCCAGGTCGTTCGTCGGCTCGTCCAGCAGGATCAGGTTCCCGCCCTCTTTGAGCGTCAGCGCGAGGTTGAGCCGGTTGCGCTCGCCGCCGGACAGCACGCCGGCCGGCTTCTGCTGGTCCGGGCCCTTGAAGCCGAACGCGCTCACGTAAGCGCGCGAAGGCATTTCGGTCTGCCCGACGTGGATGTAGTCGAGCTTGTCCGACACGACCTCCCACACGGTCTTCTTGGGGTCGATCCCGCCGCGGCTCTGGTCCACATAGGACAGTTTGACCGTCTCGCCGATCTTGACCGAGCCGCCGTCCGGCTCCTCGAGCCCGACGATGGTCTTGAACAGCGTGGTCTTGCCGACGCCGTTCGGGCCGATCACGCCGACGATGCCGTTGCGCGGCAGGTCGAAGGAGAGCCCGTCGATGAGCACCCGGTCGTCGAAGCCCTTGCGCAGCTTCTCGACCTCGACCACGACGCTGCCCAGCCGCGGGCCCGGCGGGATCTGGATCTCCTCGAAGTCGAGCTTGCGGTGCTTGTCCGCCTCCGCGGCCATCTCCTCGTAGCGGTCGAGCCGCGAACGGGACTTGGTCTGGCGCGCCTTGGCGTTGGACCGCACCCATTCCAGCTCGCTCTTGAGCCGCTTGGCCAGCTTGGCGTCCTTCTTGCCCTGGACCTCGAGCCGCTCGCGCTTCTTCTCCAGGTAGGTGGAGTAGTTGCCCTCGTAGCCGACGACGCGGCCGCGGTCGAGCTCCATGATCCACTCGGCGACGTTGTCCAGGAAGTACCGGTCGTGGGTGACGGCGAGGACGGCGCCCTTGTAGGTGGCCAGGAACTGCTCCAGCCACAGCACGCTTTCGGCGTCCAGGTGGTTGGTGGGCTCGTCGAGCAGCAGCAGGTCGGGCGCGGAGAGCAGCAGCTTGCACAGCGCGACGCGGCGGCGCTCGCCGCCGGAGAGGTGGGTGACCGGCTCGTCCGGCGGCGGGCAGCGCAGCGCGTCCATCGCCTGCTCGACGGTCGAGTCGAGCTCCCACGCGTCGGCGTGGTCCAGCTCCTCCTGGAGCTGGCCCATCTCCTCCATCAGCGCGTCGCTGTAGTCGGTCGCCATCAGCTCGGCGATCTCGTTGTAGCGGTCGAGCTTCTGCTTGGTCTCGCCGAGGCCCTCCTCGACGTTCTGCCGGACGGTCTTCTCCTCGTTCAGCTCCGGCTCCTGCATGAGGATGCCGACGCTCGCGCCCGGCTGCAGGAAAGCCTCGCCGTTGCTGGCCTGCTCGATCCCCGCCATGATCTTGAGAACGGTCGACTTGCCGGCGCCGTTCGGGCCCACGACGCCGATCTTGGCTCCGGGGTAGAACGCGGTGCTCACGTCGTCGAGGATCACCTTGTCCCCGACGGTCTTGCGCACCTTCTTCATGGTGTAGATGAACTCGGCCATGCCACCGATCGTAGAGTGGCTCCTCCGGCGGCCTGACGGCGGTTACCACCGCGCTACCGAGGGTCAGGTCGTCCTCACTCCGGCGATATCAAATCCGGGGAGTCATTCCGCCCGTTTGCCCTCGGCGAGGTTCTTCAGCATCGCGTTGTAGGCGGCGAGTTCTTCGCCGCCGGTGGTCTCCTCGCGCCGGTCGCGCCGCTTCGCCTCGCGCTCGTCCTGGCGGGCCCACTGCACCAGCAGCGCGATCAGCACGAGCAGCACCGGCACCTCGCCCGAAGCCCACGCGATGCCGCCGCCGAGGCGCTGGTCGGTCAGCAGGTCGCCGACCCACGGCAGCTTCAGCGCCGTGTAGAACTCGCGGCCGATCACGGTCTGCATGTTCATCAGGATCACGCCGAAGAACGCGTGGAACGGCATGGCGCCGAACATCATCCCGAGCTTCCCGATCGGCGGCAGCCGCCGCGGTGCCGGGTCGACGCCGATCACCGGCCAGTAGAAGACGTAGCCGACGAGCAGGAAGTGCGCGTTCATCGCCAGGTGCGCCCAGTGGTAGTTGAGCGCGCTGTCGAAGAGGCCGGAGAAGTACAGCGCGTAGAACGACCCGACGAAGAGCAGCAGGGCGACGATCGGGTTGGTCAGGAACCGCGAAACCGGCGAATGGACGGCGGCCAGCAGCCATTCGCGCGGTCCGGGAGGCGCTTCGCGGCCGGCTGGCGGGAGCGCGCGCAGGGCAAGCGTGACCGGGCCGCCGAGCACCAGCAGGACCGGCGCGACCATCGACATCAGCATGTGCGTGCCCATGTGCACGCTGAACATCGCGGGCGCGTACCGGCCGATGCCCGACGAGGTGGCCAGCAGGATCACCAGGCAGCCGGCGAGCCACGCGACGGTCCGGCCGACCGGCCAGGTGTCGCCGCGCTTGCGCAGCCGCCGCACGCCGGCCAGGTAGAGCCCGGCGAGAACGATCGCGAGGGTGCCGTAGATCAGGTCGAACCGCCAGTCGGTGAGCAGCCGCCAGAACGTCGGCGGGCCCTGGAGGTCGTAGCCGATGAGGAGTTCGACAGTGCCCGGCTGGGTGACCGCGTCGGCCGGCGGCGGCGTGCGGGCGAGGCCGGACGCGATGCCGATGGTGACGAACATGATCAGCACCTCGACGGCGGCGAGCCGCAGCAACTGGCTGCCGCCCTTGCCGTCGACGAGGTTGGCCACGCCGCGGCTGCGCTGCTGCTGGCCGAAGACGCCGAGCAGCAGCAGCGCGACGATCTTGGCGACGACGAGCAGGCCGTAGTCGGTGGTGAAGAGGTCGCCGAGGTTGATCCGGACCAGCGCGTTGACGATGCCGGACACCGCCATCACGACCCAGCAGACCAGCGCGAGCTTGGAGAACCGCTGCGCGGCGAGGCTGAGGTTCCTGCCGCGGCGCCAGCCGAGCGCGAGCACGGCGAGCAGCCCGCCGACCCACAGCGCGGCCGCGACGAGGTGGAACAGGAGGCTGTTGGTGGCCAGGTCGTGCGAGCCGCCGCTGGCCGAGTGCCCGGTGACCGCGACCGGGACGAGCCCGGCGACGGACAGGAAGAACAGCACCGCCGTCCAGCCCCAGCTGAGCACCAGGCGGCAGCCGAGGGCGAGCAGGATCGCGATCAGCGCCGTCCACAGCCACGCCTTGGGCTGTTCGATCGCGCCGACGAGGCTCAGCAGGGTGTCCGGCGAAAGGACGTCACCGAACGGCTTGCCCGCGCTGTCCGCGGCGGTGAAAGCGACCGACAGGATCGAGGCGGCGAACCACACCCACGCGGCGATCCCGGCGGTGCGGACCGCGGCGTACCCCTCGGGCGCGAGCGTGCCGGATTTCTGGGGCGGCACGAGGAAAGCGGCCAGCAGCAAGGCGCCGACGCACACGACCGACGCCGCTTCGGCGAGCACCCGGACCACCGTGACGCCGTAGCGGGTGACGAGTCCCGGGTCCGGCAGCCCGGCGATGACGTAGCCCGCGCCGCCGGTGAGCGCGACGAGCCCGACCGCGACGACCGCGCCGAGCACGACTCCGACCGAAAGCAGCGGGAGCACGCTCGTCTTGCGGCCGCGGTTCGGGGCGGGTTTCGTCACAGGTTCCGAGCTCACGGTACGAGAGTAGGCCGGTCGCGCGCGCGGCGGTGCGCGGGGCGGGGCGCTCGCCGGGTTTCGCGCCGGAACGCTCGCTTGCGGTGTTTGCGCTGGTCGAGGCGGGTTGCCGGACGGAATCCGGTGCACGGCAAGGCTTTCCTCTATGCTCCGCCGATGACCAGCAGCCGTCGCCGCCGCCCGACGCTGGACGACGTCGCGGAGGCGGTCGGGGTGTCGCGCGCCACTGTGTCGAACGCCTACAACCGGCCTGACCAGCTGTCGGCGCAGTTGCGGGAGCAGATTCTGCGGGTGGCGGGTGAACTCGGTTACCCCGGCCCGAACCCGACCGCCCGCAGCCTCGCCACGAGCCGCACCGGCGCGATCGCTTTCCTGCTGGATTCGTCGCTGTCGGCGGCCTTCTCCGACCCCGCGCTGTCGATCACCCTGGACGCGCTCGCGAAAACCGTGGAACCCACCGGGAACGCGCTGTTGCTGCTGCCCGGCCGCGAGACCCAGGAGGGCCCGCCCGCGTCGCGAGTGCTGGCCGCACAAGCGGATATCGCCGTGGCGTACTCCCTCGCCGACGGCACTCCCGCACTGGAAGCCGTGCGGACCCGGGGTTTGCCGCTGGTGGTCATCGACCAGCCGCCCCTCCCCGACACGGCCCGAGTCGGCTGCGACGACCGCGGCGGCGCTTCGTTGGCCGCCCGCCATTTAGTGGAGCTCGGCCATCGCCGCTTCGGAATCCTGGCCGCCCCGCGCCTTTCCGCGGTGACCAGCCCTTTCCACGGCACCCGCGAACGCCTCGCCGGATACCTCGACACGCTGGCCGCCGCCGGAATCACCGACGTCACCGTCACCGAGGCCCCGTGGCTCTCCGCCTCGACCGCCCGCGCCGCCGCGACGGACCTGCTGACCGCCTCCCCGCGTCCGACAGCCTTGCTGTGCATGTCGGACCAGCTGGCCTTCGCCGCGATCGCCGCCGCCCACCGGCTGGGCCTGCGGGTGCCTGCCGACGTCTCGATCGTCGGCTTCGACGACACCCCGCAAGCCGCGTGGTCTGAACCACCCCTCACCACCGTGCGGCAAGACCTGGCAGGCAAGGGCCGGGTGGCCGGAGAACTGGTGATGGACCTCCTCGCCGCCGCCCCGGTTCCGCCGCCTGTCGAACTCCCGGTCTCGCTGGCCGTCCGGGAAAGCACGGCCGCGATTTAGCAAGACCGCTCGGCGATCTGTGGACAACTAGGTCTCGTCCGGGTGACGCGAAACTACTTGTCCACAGACGTAGGAATGCGGGCAGACAAATCACGGGGAACCCGCCAAGGTGGAGACATGCCCGGTTTCCCGGGATACCCGCCGGCTCCTTCGCCCGGCATCGCTTCGATTGAGGGGGAGTTCCCACGATGTTCCGCCGTCTGCTGCCGTCCCTGCCGTTCCCCGGCCGCCGCTCCCGGCCCGCCGCCGCGTCCCGCCTGCCCGGGGTATTGCTGCTGGTCACCGCCGGTCTCCTGACCACTTCCGGCCTGGCCCAAGCCGCCCCGGCCGTTCCGCCCGCTCCCGCCTGCGGTGCGGGCGAGTTCTGCCTGTGGGACACCGAAACCTATTCCGGCGGCGTGCAGAGTTATGACCTGCGCACGGCAAATCCGGGTGATTGCATTCTCCTGCCCGAGGGATTCCAAGGCCATTCCTTCGTCAACCGGATGACCCGCGACGTCACCATCTACCAAGGAGCGGACTGTTCGACGGAAGGCGATTTCATCACCTATCCGGGCGGTGGCACGTACGTCCCGCAGTCCCCGTTCGCGGTGCGTGCCCTGAAAGTGTGGGAATAAGCCCCGCCCTCCCGAGACCGGGCCAGGCGAACGAGGCCGCTCCAGGCCGAGTCGACTCGCAGCCTTAGTGCCGCCTGTCCCGGGGGCCGCACCCCCGAGCGGCCCCAGGCCCGTGGGCGCGCAGCCCGGAACCATCGCGCCCACGGGCCCCTCGCCTCCCGCTCCCGGCCCCCGACCCGGGGGCGGGAGGCGAGGCTCCCTGTCCTCCACCGCGGCCAATGCGGTTCGGCCCCATTCGGGTGCAGGTCTGCCTTGCTCTGCGGCTGCCGCTGCTCTCAGCAGGACCGACCTGTCGCCCGGACCTGGCAGCAACGTTCGCGCTCCGACTTGACGCCAAGATTCCCGCGCGGCCCCTGACCGCAGGAGCTCGCACACCGACCTGACGTGCGCGGACGTGATGTCCGAGTTCGTGCGCGCCCCGCCTGCCGGGCCGAGGTGGTCCAGCCCCGCTCGAACACCCTGGAGACCGGCCGCAACCGCCGAACCGCCCAATCGCCCCCGCCCGGGCAGACGCCTTACATCACAAGATCGCCACAGTCTGCCCAGCCGCACCGCCCGCCCCCGAACCCCGTCCCGCCGCCCCGCTCAGGAGATCCAGGTGCGCAAGCTGCACAAACCCCAGTCCAGCCGCAGCAGCGGGCCGCTCCCCCGCGCAGTGCGTACCGGAACCGTCGCACGCTGTGGCATTCCGCCCCCGAAGACCCGCAAATCCGACGAACGGAAGCTGAAACGATTCGACGGTGTCGAACGATCGAGAGATTGGCGATGACTAAGCTGCCCATGCTGGAGGTCAGCAGCTGTCAGCCACCCGGGCCCTCGTAGCTCAGCTGGATAGAGCAAGAGCCTTCTAATCTCTAGGTCGCAGGTTCGAGTCCTGCCGGGGGCACAAACGGCCTGGTCAGGGGAATCCCTGGCCAGGCCCGGCCGAAGGCCGGAAATCAGCCGGCCCCTACCTTTGCCGGACGCGGTCGAAGCGCATCCGACGTCTCCGGCAAGGCATTGCCCCGAGTCGGCACTCCCGCCCGTCCAGAAGCACCCCGCCGCCACTCGCCATCACGACGCCTCAATCAGGTCGAACCGCACTCGTGATCTTGCCCTCAGCCAGCTCACCCACGCCAGGAATCCCCATGTCCGACCGTCCCAGTCCCAGCCGACGAACGCGGAACCGAGCAGCCCGAGTTCTCTTCGAGGAAGCGCGCCGCGCCGGGCTCGTCCAGCGACACCTCCGCAAACTCCACTATCTCGCCCGTCACCCACGATCACTGACCGCGAGCACCCCGCGACCTGCCGAGAACCAGCGCGCCGCCGAGGTGCCGGCCCCACCGACCAGAGTCCGCCGGTCACCCGGGCAACTCACCCTCGGCATCGACCTCGCCCGCCAGCCGGTAACGCCGTCGCACCGACCGTCCACAAAGACCACCGCAACGGACGAAGCCGCCTAGCCGCCAACCACATTGGGCCAGCCCGCTCCGACGACAAGAGCCAGCTTCCCCGCTCGAGCATCAGCGGAGGCGAACGCAGGTATCCGCGCTCCTCGTACCCGAAGCCGCCCAGCGCGTAACAGCACTGGATCGGGCTGGTCGAATCAGCGCATCGGGGCCACCAGAAGCCGGACGCCGCCGAGCGGAAGGCGTAACCGCTGGATCCCCTCCGGCCACGACATGGACAAGACACGCTGAGCTTCCCGCCTGAGCCCGCCCAGAGGTCGAGTGACGATCACGACGCCCCCTGGAGATGTCCGATCATCGCGGTGGCGAACTTCTTCGCGATGCTGCAGGGGTCCTTCTTGTTCGAACCCATGCTGATGTTCGGCAGGACCGAGACGGCGAGCTGGTCGGTGACGCCGACCCAGAGGGTGCAGATCCCGTTCGAGCGGCTGTCCTCGGTACCGGCGAAGACGGCCGGGTAGCCGTTGACCGTGGTGGGTTCGAAGTAGGCCTGCTTGGCCTTCTGGTCGTAGATGTCGCTGATCCCGCGCTTGTTCTGCTCGATCGGCGTGTTGTTGACGAAGTTCAGGTTGCTTCCGGAGGAAGTCCAGCGGCACCCGTTCAACACGCCGGAGCTCTTCTCGCCGGGATACTTGAGACCGACCTGTGCTGCCTCCGCGGCGTTGAGCACGCTGCACGGATCGGCGAGCAAGTCCTTGGTAGGCAGCGGGGCCGGAACCTTGGGCCCCGAGCCGCCGCTGTCGGCCGGGCTGCTGGCCGGCGGCTGAGCAGTTCCTCCGGTCCCGCCGGTCTCACCGCCGCAGGCGGAGGCGGCGAGCAAGCCGATCGTGGCGACGGCAGCGGTGGCGAGTCGGACGGTGCGGTGCGGCATCTGGTGCTCAGACTCCCTTAGCCTGCTGGTTCAACGTGTCGCGATTATCTTGCCCCACCCAGCTTCAGTGCTGCGCGGTCGCGATCCGGGCTCCTTGACGACGAGGAAGTCTCCGTGATCACCATCGAGATTGTGCCCGCCCTTCACACAAGGCGCGGCCTGCCACGCCGATATCGTCGAGACCCGCCCGAGGCTGATGAGGCCGGCGGCGGTGAAGGCGCTCTGTCCGCATGCGCCGAACCTCGAAGAACCAATTCGCGGCTGACTTGTCCGCGAGCGGAGGACCCGGACCGCCGCATCGGGCGTGGCGTGCCATCTCCGCAGGCACCTCGGCCACCGGGCAGGTCCGTCCACAGTAGACGGACGTATCCGCGGTCAGCCGCCCCTGGAACACCCACAGCCGAGTGCTGCGTCCAGTACGCACGCCGACTGGTCGCCCCGCGACGCAGTCAGTGCATGGACATTCCGCCGTCGACCGCGAGTGTCGTGCCGGTGACGTAGCCGGACGCCGGTGACGCGAGGAACAGCATCGCCGCGTCCAGTTCGTGTTGTTCTCCCATCCGGGCGAGCGGGCTCGTGGAGCGGATGAACTCCGCCAGACCCTCGCTCGGCACTTCCGCGGTCATCTCGCTCTGGAAATAGCCCGGCGCGAGCGCGTTGACGCGAATTCCCTTGCGGCCGGACCACTGCTGGGCCAGGTCGCGGGTCAGGCCGAGGAGCCCGGCCTTGCTCGCGGCGTACGCGGCTTGCGGGACATAGGATTTGATCAGCCCCAGCACGCTGGCGACGTTCACGATGCTCGACCCCGGTCCCATCGCGCGGCCGCACGCCTGGGCCATCCAGTAGGCGCCGTTCAGGTTGACGTCGATGACCTTGCGGAACTCGTCCGGTTCTTCGCGCAGCGCGGGTACCGCGGTGCCGATGCCCGCGTTGTTGACCAGCACGTCGACCTGCCCGAACTCGGCCAGCGCGGCCTCCACGAGCCGGTCGCACTGACGCGGGTCGCGCACGTCGGTCGCCACGGCCAGCGCTCGCCTGCCCCGTTCGGCCACCGCGGCGCGCGTCCGGTCGAGGAGTTCGGTCCGGCGCGCGGCGAGGACCAGGTCCGCGCCCGCGTCGGCCAACGCGAGCGCGAATCCGGCGCCCAGCCCGGAACTCGCCCCCGTGACCACCGCGACTTTGCCGTCCAGCCGGAACAGGTCCAGTACCGACATCACGCCACTCTCCTTCGCCTTCCTCGCGACGGGCGCCGCGAGCAGCTAATGTACGTTAGCCTTACACTGACGGACAACTAACGCCCTAGATCTCGCTCAGCTAATCTCAATTAGCCAGGAGGACCGCATGGCCGTCGATTTCGCGCAGGACCCCGAGGTGCTCGCTCTGGCGGACCGGACCAGGTGGCTGGTCAAGGACACCGTCCTGGACGCGGAGAAAGCGTCCAGCGGCGTCCTGACCGGCGACGAGGGCGAAGCCGTGCGCGGCAAGCTGCAACAGGCCGCCAAGGACGCCGGCGTCTTCGCGCCGCACGTGAGCGCCGAGTACGGCGGCCACGGGCTGGACATGCGCGGTCGGGCCCCGGTGTTCGAGGAAGCCGGTTACTCCCTGCTCGGGCCGCTGGCGCTCAACATCGCCGCGCCGGACGAGGGCAACATGCACATGCTGGAGCGGATCGCCTCTCCGGAGCAGCGGGAGCGGTACCTCCGCCCGCTGGCGACCGGCGCGGTCCGGTCGTGTTTCGCGATGACCGAACCGGCGCCGGGAGCGGGCGCGGATCCTGCCGCGCTGACCACCCACGCGGCGCAGGCGGCGGGCGGCTGGGTCCTCAACGGCCGCAAGTGGTTCATCACCGGCGCAGACGGTGCCGCGTACGCGATCTGCATGGCCCGGACGTCCGGCGCGCCCGGCGATCGCGGCGGCGCGACGATGTTCTTCGTCGACGCGGACAACCCCGGCATGCGAATGGTGCGCCACATCGAGACTCTCGACGAATCGCTGTACGGCGGGCATTGCGAACTCGTCTTCGACGACTGCTTCGTACCGGACGACGCCGTGCTCGGCGAGGTCGACCGGGGCTTCGAGTACGCGCAGGTGCGCCTCGGCCCGGCCCGGCTCACGCACTGCATGCGGTGGCTCGGGATCGCCCGCCGGGCACAGGACATCGCACTGGAGCGCGCCAACGAACGGCGGCTGTTCGGTTCCCGGCTGGCCGAACTGGGCATGGCGCAGCAGATGATCGCCGACAACGAGATCGACATCGCCGCGGCCCGCGCGCTGATCCTGCGCGCGTGCTGGGAAATCGACCTGGACCAGCCGTCGGCGCAATCGGTCTCGATCGCCAAGACGTTCACCGCCGAGGCGGTGTACCGGACGGTCGACCGCGCGCTGCAGCTCTGCGGTTCGCTGGGCGTTTCCGGCGATGTGCCGCTGTCCCGGTTCTTGCGGGAGGTCCGGCCGTTCCGGATCTACGACGGCCCGTCCGAGACGCACCGCTGGGCGATCGCCAAGCGCGCGGCCAAGCAGGCGAGGACGGCCGCGGATGCCTGATTCGCCCGTCGGCCTCGACGTACCCGCGCTCGAGGCATACCTGCGACGCACAGTCCCCGGCTTCACTAGCCCGGTGGAAGCGGAACTGCTGTCCGGCGGCCGTTCCAACCTCACGTATCTGCTGCGCGCGGACGCCGTGCGGTGGGTACTGCGCCGCCCGCCGTTGGGCGGCTTGACGCCGTCCGCGCACGACATGGGTCGCGAGTACCGGGTTGTCGACGCCCTGCAGAACACCGCCGTCCCCGTCGCCCGGGCGGTTGCCCTGTGCGAAGATCCAGCGGTGCTTGGTACGCCGTTCTCCATCGTGTCGCATGTGGACGGTCCGGTACTGCGCACCGCGGCCGACCTGAACCCGCTCAGCGACGCCGAACTCGCCGAAATCGCGGAGACGTTGATGACGACCATGGCCCGGCTGCACGCCGTGCCCTATGCCGAGGTCGGCCTGAGCGGGCTGGGCAGGCCAGCCGGGTATCTCCGCCGCCAGGTCGACCGCTGGGCCGACCAATGGCGACGGGTCGCGACCCGCGAACTCGACGACCTTCAGACCCTGCACGCCCGCCTCTCCGCCGCGGTGCCCGCGGAGTCCGGCGCCGCCATCGTCCACGGCGACTTCCGCATCGACAACGCCATCCTCGGCACCGGCCGCCCGGCCGAGGTACGGGCAGTCGTCGACTGGGAAATGGCCACGCTCGGCGACCCGCTAGCCGACCTGGCGCTGAGCCTCGTCTACCGCGATCCGGCGTTCGCCCCGGTCCTGCCGGGCGGTGCCGCGTCCACCGACGACCGCCTGCCGTCCTGGGAAACCCAGGCGCAGTTCTACGCACGCGAATCCGGCCGTGATCTGTCCGATCTGGACTTCCACCTGGCGCTCGGATACTTCAAGATCGCGGTGATCGCCGAAGGAATCCACGCCCGGCACCTGGCCGGCCAGACCGTCGGCGACGGGTTCGACACCGTCGGACAAGCCGTCCCCGAACTGGTCGCGGCGGGCCTGCGCGCCTTCCCGGCAGCATGAGCTCCGAAGAGCGGATCGACCAGATCCGGGACGCGGCACTCGCCCTGTTCGCCGAGCGCGGTTACCTCGCGACGACAATGGCCGACATCGGATCCGCCGTCGGGATCCGCGGCCCCAGCATCTACAAGCACGTGCCCTCGAAACAGCATCTGCTGGCCGAAATCATGACCGCCACGATGCGCGACCTGCAGACCGGCTTCGACCAGGCAACCGCAAGCACCGACGACGTAGTAGACCGCTTCCGCCGCGCGGTCGACGCCCACGTGCGCTTCCACGCCCGGCGACGGCTCGAAGCCTTTGTGGGAACGCGAGAAATCCGTAACCTGGAACCGGAACCGCATGACCAGGTGGTGGCACAGCGAACCCGCTACGAGAACGGATTCCGCGAACTGATCGAAGAAGGCGCCGCGGCTGGGGTGTTCCACACTCGCTCGCCGAAGCTGGCGTCTTACGCGGTTCTCGACATGGGCATGGGCATTTCCGTCTGGTACCGGGAGGACGGCGACCTCGCGGAGGACGCGCTGGCGTACGCGTACGACGACCACGCACTGCGTCTCGTCGGCTACCGCCAGGCTGCGGGAGACTGACGCATCAGCGCGATCGGCACTGGTCTCAACTGCTCAATTCCTTCGATCGAGCCAGTGCCGTCCGTCTGATTCGTTTCGTGCGCCCCGAGGAAGCCAGGTACTCGAGCACTTGCTGCCGAGAGGAAGAGGTCGCGGCCCGCAGTTGCAGCCACGGCGACCAGCGTTCCATCGAAGCTGGCTCCACCTGATCACCAGGCCGTGAAACGATTGCATCGAGCACCGACAGGTCCGCCATGCGCGCTCTTACGAACTCTTGTGAATTACCAACAGGAAGCGTGCTTGCCACCATCTCGCGAAGCGGCTCGGGAAGCTCCTCGATGCACTTCAAGGCAACCGAAACAGCGATTGCCTCGTCTGGCTCATGGCCTAGCGCTGAGATCAGTTGGTCGGCTCTGCCAGGAATCCGCAGGGCGGCGGAATATACGCGCCAGCGAGCATGGCCGCTTTCGAACGAGTCCCCCTCCAGCCCGGTCTCGTGCGCCAGCTTTCGCAGATCGCGCACGAAATCTTCTTCGAGCATCAGGAGCCTTCCGGAGGGCTGGGACGACGAGGGACCATACGCTCGCGGCAGCATTTCGGGGAATCGCAATATTCGGACGACCGCCGGAGTCAGAAGACCCGCGACGCTCAGCCAGGCCTACCATCTGGCACTGAGATCTGGCTCACAACTGGACCTGTCGCTGGACCTCGCCGCCCTCTTACCGTAGTTCTGGTATACCAAATTGCCTCCGGGACACCGCATCCGGAGCCGGGCAACCGACCCGGCCGCTGTCGTCCCGGCGGGTGCCGTCCCAGGCTTCAGGAGGTCTCATGCTCGGAAGTCGCTGGTCTCTCGTGATCGCTCTAGGCCTGCCCGGGCTGGCGATCTTCGTCGGCGTGCCGCTCTGCAGTCAGAGCACCGCCACCGTGTTCGGCATACCACTGGTGTTCGCGTGGCTGTTCGCTTGGCTGCCGCTGACGACGCTCTGCCTGTGGGCGTCGTGGCGGTTCTTCGATCGTGCGCAGTACCGGCGAGTGGAAGGCGGAGAAGAATGATCGCAGCGGTATTCGCCGTCGTCATGGCGTTGTCGATCGGGGTGGCGCTGGCCGCTCGCCGCGGCGGGACCGGCAAGGGCGCGGTCGCCACGCTGGTCGCCGGGAGGGCGTTGCCGAGCCGGTTGATCTTTTTCCTCGCGGTGGGTGAGATCTACAGCATCGGCACCATGCTCGGCTTCCCGGGCGGCATCTACGCCAAAGGCGCCTCCTACGGGATCTGGTTCATCGGCTACATCCTGGCGGGCTACGTCCTCGGCTACTTCCTCGCTCCGCTCGTGTGGCGCGCGGGCAAGGCGTACGACGCAGTCACCGTCGCCGACGTCATGTACGGCCACTACCGCAACCGGCTGCTGGAACGGCTCACCGCGGTCTCGTTCGTGCTGGCGCTGGTGCCGTGGGCGATCTTCCAGTTCATCGGGCTGCAGACGGTCCTCACCGGGCTGGGCATCCCGGTCACCCGCCTGGAGGCGATCGTCGGAGCGGGGGTCATCGCGTTCGTCTACGTCGCCGCGTCGGGCATGCGCTCGACCGCGTTCGTCGCGATCGTCAAAGACGTGTTCATGCTGCTGGGCATCATGCTCGCCGGCATCGCGGCGGTGATCGCGGCGAAGGGCGTGCCCGGAGTTTTCGCCGTGGTCGAAACGGCGCCGCGGCTGGCCACCGTCGGCGGCGCCGGGCTGGTCTTCGCGATGACCACGATTCTCATGCAGTCCTTGCAGTTCTACCTCACGCTGCCCGCGCAGTTCCTGTTCTCCGCGCGTTCCGAGGCCGGGGTGAAGAAGTCCGTGATCTGGATGCCGTTGTACATGCTGATGTACCCGTTGCTGGTCTTCGCCGCCTATTACGGCCTGCAGACCAGGCCCGGCCTGCACAACGCCGATTCGGTCTTTCTCGAGGTGACCCGCGAACTCGCGCCGGACTGGATCGTGGGCCTGGTCGCGGCGGGCGCCGGGCTGGCCGGGGTGCTGGTGCTGGCGGGCAACGCGCTGATGTTCAGCGGCGTGCTCACCCGCAACATCCTGCCGAAGCGCTCGCAAGCGGCCGCGCAGGGCAGGCTCAAGCCGATCATGGCGGCGTTCCTGGTCGGCACCGCGGCGCTGACGACGTTCGCGTCCTCGATCATGCTGACGTTCCTCAACCTGGCGCTGTCGCTGACCGCGCAACTGGTGCCGGCCTGGCTCGGCGTGCTGTTCTTCCGGAAGCTGCGCGCGGTCCCGCTGGCTGTCGGGCTGATCACGGGCTGCGTCACCGTGGCGTTCTTGTACTTCAGCAAGGCTCCGGTCGGCGGAGTCGTCAACAGCGGACTGATCGCGGCCGCGGTGAACGCGGCGGTCGCGGCGGGCTTGTCCGCACTCTATGCGGGCAAACCGGTCGACCACGAGATCCCGATCGTCCGCCGGGCGCGCGAAATCCTTTCGCCGGCGAGGAAACCAGCCCAGCCGGTTCCGGCGACCGGCGAACGGTGAGGCAGACATGGTTCGCATCGTGACGCGTTCGGATGTCGAGGCAGTGCTTGACCTGCGCGAGGTGATCGACGCCGTCGAGGACGCGCACCGCCAGCTCGTGCTCGGCGGAGCCACCCAGCCCGGCCGCTCGTGCGCGCCGATCCCCGGCAACGACGGGCTTCTCGTCCCGATGACGGCCACAGTGGACGGTGCCGGGGGCGTCAAGCTGCTGGCCGACCTGCCGGGAAATCCGGCGGCAGGCAGGCCGCGCCAGCAGTCGACGATCACCCTGCTCGACAGCGCGACCGGCCGCGCCGAAGCTCTGCTGGACGGTGCGGTCATCACCCGCTACCGCACTGCGGCGGCTTCAGCGGTAGCGACCAGAGCACTGTCCAATCCGGACAGCTCAGTGCTGGGCTTGATCGGGGCCGGTGCACTGGCGCGAGCGCACCTGGCGGCCATTTCCTGCGTCCGTCCGATCAGGACAGTGGTGGTCTGGAGCCGCAATCCCGCGACCGCACAGGCGTTCCGGGACGAGACAGCCGATTCCGGGTGCGAAATCCGCGTGGCGGACACCCCTGCCGAAGCAGTCCAGGCCGCCGACGTGGTGTGCACGCTCACCCCGTCAGTGGACCCGATCGTGCACGGAACCTGGCTGCGCGCGGGCCAGCATCTGAACGTGGTCGGCGCGCCGCCCCGCCCCCGCCACCGCGAAATCGACGCGGAATGCCTGCGGCGCGCCCGCGTCGTCGTGGACAGCAGGCATACCGCGTTGACCGAGTCGGGTGCCACGCTCACCGCGCTGCACGAGGGCGTCATCAGCAAGGAGCACCTGACAACTGAACTAGGAGAAGTGCTGGCGGGAGTCTGTCCTGGGCGCACTAGGGAAAGTGAGATCACCCTGTTCAACTCGGTAGGGGTGGCGGTCCAGGACATCGCTACGGCGGCGTTGGTATTGCGGCGCGTCGTAAGCAAAGGGCTCGGCGTCGAAATCGCACTGGACCGATGACGGCGCAGTGCGGCAACAAACTTCGCTGTCCACAACGATGATCCTCGGGCGGAACGCAGCTTGCGCCCGGGTCTCCTGGGCGCAAGACCTCCGCCTCAGTGATCGAGCAGATCGTCAATCCTCACGACCGGTGCTGAAACCGGCTCCGCCAACCGGTCGAGGACTGTCAGGAACGCCTCTTCCGACACCACCGGAACGCCGAGTTCACGCGCCTTGCGCGCCTTGCCCGACAGCGAGTCAGGGTCTGCCGCCACCACGACGCGAGTCTGCCGGCTGACGCTCCCGATTACTCTCACGCCTGCGGCTGCCGCCTGCGCGATGATCTCTTCGCGACCCCGCGCCATGCTCCCGGTCAACACCACCTTGTCTCCTGGTCTCAGCGCCAGCCCGCCGAGTCTGCCGCCGGAGGGCGCGGCGGAAGAGGCCGCAGCGCGTTCCTCGTCCAGGATTTGGTCCACCACCACGTGATCGAGCGCGAGAAGCGTCGCGACGGTGAGCAGGTCGTGTCGCTCCTCGTCGGTGACCACCTCGTCGGCCCATGCTTCCCGGGCAAGATCGCGCATATAGCTCAAATGCAGTGCGACCAATTCGTTGCGGCCCAGGCCGAGATCGTGCGCGAGGTCGACGAGCATGTCCCCCTCTGTCGAGGAGATGTCCCGGTCGAGCAGCGCCGCATCGAGCATGGCCAGATACGCGTCGGCGACAGGTTCCTCGTCGCGCGGCATCCGCTCTACCAGCCGTGCGAGAAAATGCGGTTCCACGTGTCCTGGTTCGCTGCGCCTCACCGCAGCCGCGGTGCCAACCGGAATCCGCGGCCAGTCCCAGAACGCGGCGCCCACCTGCGCTTCGGTGAGCGTCACCGCGTCCGGCGCACAGCGGATGAAGTACCCCAGCAGTTCGGCCGCTGCCAGTGCGTCGTCACGCGCGCTGTGCCAGGAACGTTCGGGCACGCCTGCCGCCGCGCAGCAGTCGGCCAGAGAGCGCCGAGAACCCAGGCAGATCCGGCCGGCCGCGCGCATTGTGCACAGGCCCGACGAGGATTCGAACGGCGTCTCGATGCCGAGGCGTTCGAACTCGGACCGAAGGTGCCTGGCGTCGAACGACCAGTTGTGCGCGACGGCGACTCGTCCGCGCAACCGCGCCACGAGATCGCCGGCCACCTCGCCGAACAACGGGGCGCGCCGCGCGTCGACGGCGCGGATGCCATGCACGTTCTGCGGGCCCAGATCACGCTCCGGATTGACCAAGGTCGACCATTCGCCGGTGATCGTGCCGTCCGGGCTGACGTGGACGACGGCGATCTCCGCGATCCGGTGCTGCCATCCGCCGGTGAGGATTCCGGTGGTCTCGGTGTCGATGACGGCGTAACCGTGCACGGCCTTCACAGCGGCAGCCTCGTCGCACTCGCGACCTGCACCGCGCTCAGCCAGCTCGGCGGCAAGGGTTCCACCTCGCCGTGCACCTCCCGCACATAACGACGGCGGTTCTTCGCCTTCTCAGTCTCAGCCCACACCGACGCCACCCACCTCAACGTCCGCGCGATCGTCAGCGCCTCCGACACGACAGGGTTCCCCTCAGCGGTGCGCACCCCGGCAATCCGCCGCAGCTCCTCGAAGCTGCCGACCTCAACGCCGTCCGACAGTTCGTGCACCCACTCCAGATCGGTAATCGCCTTGTTCCGCGCGCGTTCCTCTTCGACGGTGCCCGCGTACCTCCGCCGACGCTCGACGATCTCCCCGAACGCTTCGACCGGCGAGAATTCCTGGCGTTTCCACCAGCCGTTCCGCTCCGGAAGATCCGCCGCCGCGGTCAACTGCTCCAACCAGCCCGGCACTGTCTCCGGATACACGTCGGCGACAGCGCGGCGTTCGAGGAACGACAGAACGCGCCGTGCCGCCGAGCGAGCACCGAACACCTCCGAGACCGGCGAGACCCAGGCTCCCGTCAGCGCACCCACCGCGCTGACGTGCCACACGGCGAGCGACTCCACGCCGTTGTCTCCCTCGCCAATCGCGAGCACCGCAGTTCCGGGAACTTGGAACGTCGCAGCATCACTCGCCGCGACTTCGTCAGTCACCGCGTCCGTCATCGAACCTCCTCTTCCGACAACAACAGGTCGTCGCTGCGGCGAATCCGTTACACGGAGGAGTTCGCGCGAGAGTCGAAATGCAAGCGACACAATCGTTGCGAGCAGGCACAATCAGCCTCACTTGACGACCACGGAGGCAAGCACGTGCCCGGCCAGCTCATCCCCGACCGCTCACCCACGAAACCTGACGCGCCAAGCATGCCTCGCCGTGACGTGCAGGCCAGTTTCACTGACCACACCATCACCGTCTATCAGGCGTACTCACCGCAAATCGCCGACGCGGCAGTCGAAGCGCAGACGTTCGTGGCGCCGTTCAAGCGCGAGCGGATGACCTGGATCAAACCTTCGTTCCTGTGGATGATGTACCGGGCCGGGTGGGCGGCCAAACCGGGGCAGGAACGGATCCTGGAAATCCAGCTCACCCGGGACGGCTTCGAATGGGCGCTCGCGCACGCTGCCCTGAGCAGCTACGAATCCGGGACCTACGCGAGCCAGCAGCAGTGGGCTGAGCGCAAAAACGCCAGTCCGGTGCGGATTCAGTGGGATCCGGACCGATCGGTGACACTCGCTCCGCTCAACCGGCGCGCAATCCAGATCGGGCTGTCCGGCGAGGCTGTCGACCGCTATCTCGACCAGTGGATCACCAAGATCACGGACATCACCCCGTTCGCGGAGCGGGTCCACCGCCAGGTCAGCGATGGCCGTCTCGATGCTGCGCGGGAGGAACTGCCGGTCGAGCGGGTTTATCCCGTGCCCGCGCCGATTCTCGGCCTGATCGGGGCCAGCGAGCCTCAAGTCGACGAGCCCGCGTGAAGCTGTCCGCGTTGTGGCGGGAGCAGTGGCCCCAGTGCCGTCCGCTGCCCGACGGCCTGAAGCACGCCTACCCCGACCGATGGGTGCGTTTCCACAGCCTGCCTGAATCCCAGCGCTATCCCGGCACCGACGCCGAGTACGCAATCGTGCTCGGCCGCTACAACACGGTTCTGGACGAATTGTTCGGCGGGCAGGAGGTCTGGATCGTCACCGCTGACTGGTCAGGGACGTCCGAGCCCCCGGAGTTGTCCGAGCGACACGCGCTCTGGAATCCGGGTGCCCAGCATTGGACGACTGTGCGCGCGAACGAGGGTGAAACCGACCCGGAATTCATCGTCTACACCCATCTTTACGCGGGCCGCCGACGTTGGCGTACGGGGCTGGTGGACCTCCTGCTCCGCGCCGTTGCCGACGAGGTCGCCGCCCACGTGATGATCGCCAGCCTGTCGTTTGACCGCGTGCACCATCCGTACGACGGAGGTGCCGACATCCTGCTGCCCACGACCGGCGAACGCGACGAACTGAAACGTCGCCACGCCGACTGGCTTTCCGCTCACCCCTCCGGTTTCTGAGCGGCCAGCGCCGACACCATCTGGTCGTAGACCCGGGCTGCCCGGGCGTCGAGTTCCTCCGGCGGCACATCGAGGTCCCGGGCGAACGCCGTGCGGAAGATGCAGTAGCCGAAGTAGGCGGCGGCAGTCATGGCGTGCATGACTTCTCCGTCGGCGTCGGCGGGGAGGCTGCCGTCGCTCTTGTCTCGTTCCAGGGCGCGGCGGGTGAGGTCCAGCGCCGGGAACGGGGTGAGTTCGGGGTCCTCGTCGAGGGCGAGCAGCGCTTCGAGTTTGACCAGGTCCGGCTGCCGGAGCGCCCAGTGCCACATCGCTCGCCGTCGTTCAGCGAAGGGCTGTTCCCAGTGTGTGCTCGGGTCAAGGCGGTCTTGTTCGAGCATCTGGGCGATCGCCGCGCGCAACAGTGCCTGGCGGCTGCCGAAGTACACGTAGATCTGCCCGTGGTTGACGCCCGCCTCCTTGGCGACCTCGCGGAGGTTGATTCCCGCGAGCACGCCGTCGCGGCGAAGGAGTCGCAGGGCGGCGGCGAGCAGATCGGCCTTGGTCTCCTCGCGGCTGCGCCGCCGGCGTCGGGCTGGTGCGGTGCTCGGCTGCTCGGTCACGCCGTCCCCTCGTAAGTTACTCGTCAGTACGCCTTGTTGTGCCTCGGGCCACTCTATACGGTTCGTTACCAACGTTTCGTTAATAACACTTCGTTGGGAGTTGTGGTGGAAGCAGAACTGCCGTTGCGGGGCGTGCGGGTGCTGGACGTGGCGACGGTGCTGGCCGCGCCGGTGACGGCCACGTTCCTCGGCGATTTCGGCGCCGAGGTGGTGAAGGTGGAGGAACCGGGCCGCGGCGATTTCACTCGCGGCCGGGCCGCCGAGCGGGGCGGCCGGTCGTTGCAGTGGCTGCAGGAGGGCCGCAACAAGAAGTCGGTCACGGTGGATCTGCGCCAGCCCGCCGGACAGGACCTCGTGCGCCGGATGGTGCCGCACTTCGACGTCGTGATCACCAATTACCGCCCGCCGACGCTCGAGAAGTGGGGCCTCGACCCTGAAACGCTGCAGGCGCTCAATCCCCGCGCGGTGCTGGTGTACCTGACCGGCTACGGCTTGTCCGGCCCCTACCGCGACCGGGGCGCGTTCGACCGGATCGCCAGCGCCTTCGCCGGGTTGACCGACGTCAGCGGCGAACCCGGGCGGGCTCCGGTCCGGTCCGGCTACGCGGTGATCGACTACATGGGCGCGTACCTTTCCGCTTTCGCGGCGATGGTCGCCTTGTACGAGCGGGACGTCAACGGAGGCAACGGCCAGGTCGTGGATCTGGGCCTGTACGAGGCCGGGTTCCGCGCGGTCGAGGACGCGCTGCTCGACTTCTCGGCGAACGGCCGGGTGCGCCGCCGCATGGGCAACCGCAATCCGCACGTGGTGCCCGCCAGCGATTTCGACACCGCCGACGGACGGCGGATTTCCGTCCACGCCGGCACCGACCCGTTGTTCCGCCGGCTCGCCGCGGTGATCGGCCGGCCGGAACTCGCCGCCGATCCGCGGTTCGCCACCCGCGTCGCTCGCACCGAGCACGCCGACGAGCTGTACGCGATCATCGCCGGCTGGGTCGCCGAGCAGCCGGCGGACGAGGCGACACGGGTGTTCAACGACGCGGGCATCCCGTCCTCGCCGATCATGACGATCGCCGACATCGCCGAGGACGTCCACTACCGCGAGCGCGGCACCATCGTCGACGTCGAGGACCCGGAGCACGGCACCGTTTCCATGGCCGCGCCGATCCCCCGGCTCAGCGCCACCCCGGGACGCATCAACTCACTCGGGCCCAGCCTCGGCGCGCACACCGACGACGTTCTCCGCCAGCTGCTCGACCTGCGCGACGACGACCTCGCGACCCTCCGCCGCGACGGCGTCATCTGATTCCGGCAAAGGAGCCGATCATGCCTTTCGCAGCGCCGCCGTCCCCGGACGCGCCTCGGTCGATCCGCCGCCGGGCCTGGGCGGTCACCGCGCTCATCGCGGTCTTCATGGTCATCAACTTCGCGGACAAGGCGGTGCTCGGGCTCGCCGCGGTGCCGATCATGCGCGAATTGCACCTGTCCAACAGCACCTACGGCCTGCTGGCGAGCAGTTTCTACCTGCTGTTCAGCATCACCAGTCTCGCCGCCGGACTGCTGTCCGCGAAGGTCGCCAGCCGCTGGATCCTGTTCGCGCTGGCGGTGTGCTGGGCCGTCGCGCAGGTGCCGGTGCTCGCGTTCGCCGCGGTGCCGACGCTGTTCGCCAGCCGCGTCCTGCTCGGCGCCGCCGAAGGCCCGGCGTCCGGAATGAGCATGCACGCGCTGTACAAATGGTTTCCCGACGAGCGCCGCAGTTTGCCCACCGCGTTGCAGCTCACCGGCGGCTCGGCCGGCATCTTCGTCGCCGCGCCGCTGCTCACCTGGATCATCACCGATTACGGATGGCGGGCCGCGTTCGTCGTCCTCGCGGTGGTCGCCGGACTTTGGGCACTCGTGTGGCTGCCGGTCGGGCACGACGGGCCCTACGCGGCACCGACGGCGGCTGCCACGAACACCGAACCAGCACGTGTCCCGTACCGCAAATTACTGCTCAACGGCACGGTTTTCGGCGGGTTCGCCAGTGCTTTCGGCGCTTACTGGTCGCTGGCGCTCGGCTCGTCCTGGCTGCCCGCGTACCTGCAAACCGAAGCCGGATTCGGCCCGAAGACCTCGGCGACGGTGATCAGCCTGCACGCCGCGCTGAGCATCGTGCTCATCCTCACCGTCGTCCCCGCGACCGGCCGGCTCGTCCGGCGCGGGGTCTCGAGCCGGTGGGCCCGCGGTGCCACGCAAGGGATCGCGGTCGCGCTCGCCGGCGTCTGTATGGCGTTGTTCCCGCTCACGACGTCGGACGGCCTGCGCGTCGTGCTGATCATGATCGCGTTCGCGGCGGGCAGCCTCGCCTATCCGCTTGGGTACCTGACGGCAGGCGAACTCGTACCCGTCCGGCAGCGGGGCACGGTTTTCGGGCTGGCTGTCGCGATCAGCACGCTGCCCGGGATCATCGCGCCCGCGGTCACCGGCAGCCTCATCGACCACTACGGCTATCCGGCCGCTTTCGCCGTCGGAGCCGCCATCATGGTGCTGACTGGCGCTTACGCCGCTTTCGCCATCCGGCCGCAACGCGACGCCGCGCGCATCGGCCTTTCCCCAGCGCCCAACATCCGCCCAGCGACCAGCCCGGCTCAGGAGCACGCGTGACCGACCTGTCCTTCGCCACCGCGACCGAACTCGCCGCGATGATCCGCACTCGCGAACTCTCGCCGCTCGAACTCATGCGCCACACATTGGACCGCGTGGCCTCGATCAACGGCGATCTCAACGCGGTCGTGTCGCTCGACCCCCAACGCGCGCTCGACGAGGCGACGGCACTGACCGACCGGCTCGCGCACGGAGCCGATCCCGGTCCGCTCGCCGGAATTCCGATCGCGGTCAAAGACCTCGAAGACGCCGAGGGTTTCCCCACCACCCGAGGGACCAAAGCTTTCCGCGACGCTCCGCCCGCCGCCTCCGACAGCGTCCACGTCGCCCGGCTTCGCGCGGCGGGGGCCATCGTGATCGGCAAGACCAACGCTCCCCCGATGGGAGCCGCGATCGCGACCCACAACGAAGCCTTTGGCATCACCCGAAACCCGTGGAATCTCGACAAGTCGTCAGGCGGTTCGAGCGGCGGGGCCGCTGCGGCCGTCGCCGCCGGGCTGGTTTCCCTCGCCACGGCAGGCGACGGCGGCGGTTCCACCCGGATCCCCGCCGCGCTCTGCGGCATCGTCGGATTCAAGCCGACCCGCGGCCGCATTCCCCACGGCCCGGCCGCGATTCCGTCCTGGACGCAGCACAGCTGTCTCACGCCGATGACCCGCACGGTGCGCGACGCCGCGCTGCACCTGGATCTCGCCGCGGGGTTCGACCCGGCAGACCCGTACTCCCTTCCGCGTCCGGCGAAGTCCTATGTGGAGGGACTTCAGCAGCGGCCGCCTGCGTTGCGGATCGTCGTCCACCGAACCCTCGGCATCGCCGATCCCGAACCGGCGGTGCTGCACGCGGTCGACCGCGCGATCGAGGTTCTGCGAGAACTCGGCCATAACGTCGCGGAGGACGAAATCGCCCATCCGCACGCTCAAGACTTCCCGGCCGCCGTCCAGCTGCGCCAGAAAGTCCTTGCCTACCAGCGGTTCGCCGCGGTTGCCGAGGAGTTCTCCGCGCACCGCGACCGGTTCGAACCCTGGTTCGCGGACCTCCTCGACCACGGAAGTTCCGTCACCACAGCAGAACTCTCGCGCTACTGGGAATACCGCGGGCAGCTCGACCGCTGGGCCGCCGGACGCTTCGACCGCTGCGACCTGCTCCTCACCCCGACCACCCCGACCACCGCCTGGCCCGCGGAAGGCCCTGACGTCCAGCGGTGGACGATCCCGATCGCCTTCACCGCGCCGTTCAACGACACCGGCAACCCCGCGATCAGCATCCCTACCGGTCTCAGCCCGGACGGCCTGCCGTGCGCGGTCCAACTCGTCGCTCCGCACCACCGCGACGAGCTCCTGCTCCGCGTCGCGGCTGACCTGGAGCGGGTGCTCGGTGCGCCTCGCCCGGGAATAACAGCCCGGCGATAGCGTTGCGCAGCTGCATGATCAGCGTGCTCTGCTACGGCGATTCCAACACCTACGGCCAGCGTTCCGAGGAAACGGACAAGGGACGGTGGCACGCGGACCTCCGGTGGACCGGCCAGCTGGCGGCCCTCCTCGGCGGCGGATACCACGTGCTCGAGGAGGGCCTCGGCGGCCGGACCACTGACCTCGACTACCCGGCATCGATGAACCGGCCGGGCCGCAACGGACGCACCTACCTCCTGCCCGCTTTGCTGAGCCACAACCCGATCGACGTCGTCGTGCTGATGCTCGGCACCAACGATTTGAAGATCCAGTTCGGACGACCGGCAGCGGAGGTGGTCGCCGCGATCGTCGGGCTGCTGGACGACGTGGCTGCGCACGGGAGGACGGATGCCGGACGCGCGCCGGAGGTCGTGCTGGTGTCGCCGCCGCACATCGACGTGACCGCGCCGGACTTCGCGGCCGTCAACGGAGCCTTCTACGACGCGACATCGGCGGCGAAAGCGGTACAACTGGCCGGACCGCTCGCGGAACTCGCGGCGGCGCGCGGCGCGACGTTTGTCGACGCGGCCACCGTGGCGGAGACGGGAGCTGACGGGACGCACTTCAGCGTGCCCTCGCACGAACGGTTCGCCCGGGTGATCGCGGGTGAAGTGCAGCGAATCGCCGGTTGAGCGATAGTCAGACCAGCAAAACCCGCCGTCCGCGGGTATGTCCCGCCTGGCTGTCCGCATGCGCCGCCGAAGCTTCGGCCAGCGGGTAGGACTTGTCGACCGGGATGTGGAGTTTGCCGCGCTCGATCAGGTCGACGGTCTCCGCGAGGGCTTCCTTCATGTTCCCCCCTGTCCCAGCGAACCGGATACCCAGCATCGGGGCCTCCAGGTCGGCGATCGTGATCACCTTGTCCGGGTCCCCGGTCAGGTCCAGCAGGCCGCGGATCACCCCGGTGCCGTTGAGGTCGAGGGCGGCGTCGACCTGGCCGAGCTGGCGCACCCGGTCGACCCAGCCCTCGCCGTAGGTGGTCGCGATGGCGTCCAGGCCGCGCACGTAATCCTGATTCGCGGCGCTGGCCGTGCCGATCACCTTGATTCCCCGGTCCCGGGCGACCTGCAGCACCGCCGACCCGACTCCGCCCGCGGCACCGCTCACCAGCAGCGTCTGTCCAGTTTGGACACCCACCAGCCGGAGGACGCGGAGCGCGGTCTCGACCACTGACGGGTATCCGGCCGCTTCGGCGAAGGTCAGCCCGGACGGCAACGGCGCCCAGGAATTCAGCACGGCGAACTCGGCGTAGGTATTCGAGCCTCGGCCCAGCACCGGGTCCCCGACCGCGACGCCGGTGACGCCTTCGCCGATCTCGTCGACCACACCGGAGGCGTCCTGGCCGACGCCGGAGGGCAGTTCGATCGGGCGGATCCGCTGGAACTGGCCCTCGCGAGTGCGCCAATCGTGCGGGTTCACGCCGGCCGCCCGCACGGCGACGCGGATCTGGCCGGGTCCGGCGTGCGGTTCGGGGACTTCGTCCAGCTCAAGGACTTCGGGGCCGCCATAGGCGGCGAAGCGCACTGCTTTCATGCCGCCAACTTAACAACAACGGTTAGTGTTTTGCAACGGTTAGTGTTACAGTCGATCGCAAGGACCCCGGACGGAGCGGATCCGTCCGGGGCACCCCCAGCATTTCCTTACGCGGCGGCGAAAGCCCGCTCCAGCCGCGGCAGGTAGTCCACCAGGTCCTGTCCCCAGCAGCCGGCCGTGTGCTTGCCTTGGCAGTTCGGTCCCCAGGTCTTGCCGTTGCCGTAGTCCACGGCGTAGTAAGGGTGTCCGGCCTTGTCCAGCGCCGCCTTCAGGTTCTGCTGGGCGGCCTCGGTGACCGACTCGGCGAACGCCGGTTCGTCGAGCAGCACGTTGATCGGGTTGCCGTTGCCGGACCCGGTGTAGAGCGAAACGCCGACGCCGGCGAGTTTCCCGGCGTTCACGACCGGGCCGTGGGACAGCGCCGCGGACATGTCGCCCGCCTCGTTGAGCGAGCCGAACGCGGAATCGGTCGGCACCGCAGGGCCGAACCCGCTGCCGCCGGCGCCCTCGCCGGAGCCCGACGTGCCCGACATGGCGAACCCGACGTTGGACAACGTGCCGCGGATCGCCGTGCGGACCCAGTACAGGTTGAAGTCGATCGCGCCGGACAGCGAAACGGTCTGGGAGAACAACTCCGGACGGTCCTCGGCGTAGTGCAGCGCACCGAACCCGCCCATGGACAGCCCGCCGACCGCCCGGCCCGATTTGGCCGCGACGGTGCGGAGGTTGGCGTCGATGAACGGGATCACCTGGTCGAGATGGAAGGTTTCCCACTTCTGCGCCCCGGCCGCGGTGTCCTGGCGCACCCAGTCGGTGTACCAGCCGCGGAGCCCGCCGTCCGGGATCACGGTGATCATCTTCTGGCTGGCCAGCATCGCGGGATAGGCCAGATACGGGTTGCTCGGATCGTCGCCGACGCCGTGCAGGAAGTAGAACACCGGGTAGCGCGTGGTGGTGTCGGCGTAGTAGCTGCTCGGGACGATGACGCGGATGTGGTGCTGTCCCGCGACCGCCGGGGTCGTCACGGTGAGGACGAAGTTGGTGGGGGTGCCTTGCGCGGTCCCGACCTGGGTGAGGCCGAAGCCGTCGGTCAAGGTCGGCAGGGCGGGGGTGTCGGCGTGCGCGGCGGGGCTGGTGAAGGCCAGCATCGCGGCCGCGGCGGACACCAGTGCGCGCTTGAGCAACAGTCTCATGGTCACTTTCCCTGGTCGCGGGGTCACGGGTTCTGGGTCACGTGGAAACCGGCGCCATAGGTGCCGGGGTGCGCGGCGTCGCGGGCGCGCAGGTCGGCGAGGATGTTCGCCGAACTGGTGTAGACGTACTGCGGGACGCCGAGGATGATCGCCTTGGTGATGCCCGCCCACGGGCCGGCCGCCTGGAAGTTGTTGCCCTGTCCGGGATATTCGGTGCCGGGCACGTGCCAGATCGCCGGGCCGCCGGAGTCGTTCGCCTGGTGCTTGGCCCAGGACTGGTAGACGCCGTTGGCGTTGCTGGTGACGCGGCCGTACCAGACGCCGAGCTGACCCGACACCACGAGTTCGTTGGTGTTGTTCAGCGCGGCGCCGAGGAGGCGTTCGTTGTTCAGCGACGGGTTGAGCGCGTTCGGGCTGGGCTGCCCGTCGGGGACTTCCAGTTCGCCGGTCTGCTTCAGGTACGGCCCTTGCGAGGACGGCGTCACCGACGGCACCAGCTCGATGATCATGTAGTCCTTGGTCGGGTGGCCCGTCATCGAGCCCTCGCGGTTCTTGAAGTACCGCACGTAGCCGATCGGGCCGAACCCGGTGTCGTTGCGGTCGTAGACCGGTGCGATGTTCTCCGGGATGTCCCGGTCGGAGTAGTGCTGCCCGGGGGCGTCCACCAGGCAGTGCCCCGCGGACACGGCGATCTTCCGGTCGTACTTGTCGGTGCCGACCGCGCCGATCGTGCAGAAGTGATCGGGGGTGCTGAGGTCGAACAGGATCTGCATCGAGTTGAAGACCCGTTTGGCGGGTTCGGCCGAGGCGCCGGCCGCCCCGGTGACCACGAGGACGACCGCCGCGATCGCGGCGAGGAAACGTCGGGTGCGCACGCACGCTCCTTGATTCGTAGGGTTCACTGCCTGCTGCCGCAGAGAGCGGAGTCGATCACGTCGAGAGGCGAGGGCCGGATGCTCGTCTCCTCCCACGCGTTGGTCATCATCGAGGCGTACCGGCCGTCGTCGGTCGCGGCGGTCCACGAGGTGTAGCCGGACGCCGCGAGGCCGTTGTGGAACCAGGCTTCGCCGCCGCAGGACAGCGTGATGGCCTGTAGTCCGAGGCCCAGGCCGACGTAGGCCGGATCGTGCACCGGCACCTGGATCGTCCGGCGCATCTCGGCCAGCGCGGCGGGCGAGACGACCTTGCCGTCGAGCAGGGCGCGGTAGAACTTCGACATATCCGTCAGCGTCGAGACGATCGCTCCGGCCGAGCTTTCGATCGACGGCTCGGAGATCACCGGGGCCGAGGTCGTCTCGGTCCAGAAGAAGAACGGGCCCGCCCGGACCCCCCGGTACCCGGGGAGGTACGGCGCGGGAAGGGACCGGTCGCCCGCGCGCGGGAAACTGGTCCGGGCCAGTCCGAGCCGGTCGATGATCCGGGTGGTGACCGCGTCGCCGACGGACATCCCGGTGACCTGCTCGATCAGCAGCCCGTTGATCAGGTAGCCCAGGTTGGAGTAGAGCACGCTGGCGCCGGGCGCGGACGCGGGCGGGAAGTTCCGCAGCCCGACCTGGACCAGATCGTGCAGGCCGATGCTGCCGTCCGGTTTGACCAGCCCGGCGGCTTTCTGCGCCCACGCCACGACATCCGGGGCGGGGATTCCGGCGGTGTGCTGAAGGAGCTGCCGGACGGTGATCCGGTTGCCGTCGTAGCCGTTGCCGTCGACGAGACCGGGCAGGTAGCGCTCGATCGGCGCGTCGAGCGCGACCTTGCCCTCGTCGACCAGCTGCAGGACGACGGCGGCGGTGAAGGTCTTGGTCTGGCTGGCGATGCGGAAATGCTCGTCCGGCCCCAGGGGACGCGCGGGGCCGGTGATCGTGGCGCTGCCCGTCGACAGATGCCACGACCCAGACGCGTTGCCCGCGTAGACGGCCGCGCCTGGTCCGGCGTGGGCTTGGTAGCCGTTGAGAACAGCCTGGGTGTCGGCGTGGGCACCGGCAGCGGACGCCGGTGCGGCCAGCGCCACGGCGACAGCCGCGCTCGCCAGAATCGAAACCGCCTGTCTCAGTCTGCGCACAAATTCTCTCCTTCGCTCAAAGGGTTCCGGAACTACCTGGCCGTGTACCGGCAGACGGCCACCGCCACGACGATCAGCAGCAGCACGCCCACCAGCACCAGGCAGCCGGCCCCGCCGCTGTTCGACCGCCGGCGCTCCGCCTGCCCCCTTGGCGGAACGCCGGGATGGCACCGGGCGTAATGCCGAGCTCGCTGTTCGGCGCTCTGCGACTGCGTGAGCCAAGGTGTCCGGTAGCCGCATTCGCCGCACCAGTACCGGAAGTCGGCGGCCATGTCTCTCCGATGCCGAGGTGACCCGATCCCGATCATCGTGGGGTTCGCGCAGGTCACCGCACCAGAGCACAAGCCGGTCAGGCATGACCGGCCGGCGCGGTAAGCTCGTTTCGGGGTGAGCGGGCGCATAGTGAGGGGTCTCCGCGGTGACGAGCCGGGCCGGCGTTCTGCTGCGCGAAATGCGGCGTCAGACGGGGTTGACCCAAGAGCAGCTGGCGGAGCGTTCCGGGGTCAGCGTCAGCACGATCCGGCGGCTCGAGAACGGCAGACCCATCGATCCGCGGATGGGCACCGTGAAACTTCTGGCCGACGCACTGGGAACCACGACGGCCGAACGGCGCGCGCTGCTGGCCGAGTTCGGCGTCTCTCCCGCACCGGAAGAGGCCGAGCCGCCGCGGATCCGGAGCGCGCTGTCCGACGCCGCGGACCAGTTCGCGCGGGTGGTCGCTTCTCGCTGGCAACGCGAGGAAGAACAGCGCCGCGTCCACGATCCTTTCCCGCTGCCGGTGCGATGGCAGCCGGCTTCGCCGCGGCTGACCGATCGCTGGGACAACATCCGAGGCGTCCGGCCGGGCGGCACCGCGGAACCGTTGGACTTGAACGGCGAACTGGACGACATCGCGAACGTCTACCGGCGGATCCCGTCCGGACGCCTGACGGTCCTCGGCCGGGCGGGTTCCGGGAAGACAATCCTGACGCTGCGGTTCGTGCTGGGCTTTCTCCGCACGCGCACCGCCGCCGAGCCGGTGCCGACGATCTTCAACGTCAGCTCGTGGGACCCGACGGCCCACACGCTGCGGGATTGGCTGATCGAACGCCTGCCGCAGGACTACCCCGATTACCCCGGCCTGACCGGTCCGCTGGCCGGCGAGCTGGTCGAAACCGGGTGCGTCCTCCCGGTTCTGGACGGATTCGACGAGATCGCCGCCGGATTGCACGCCGCCGCACTGGCCGCGCTCAGCGCCACGTCACTGCCGTTCCTGCTGACCAGCCGTCCCGCCGAGTACGCGACCGCGGTCGCCGCGACGGATGTGCCGACCTCGACCGCGGGCGTGGAACTGCTCGACCTCACCCCGGCCGACGTCGCCAACTACTTGCCCCGCACGACTTCCCGCGCCGGAGACCGGTGGGAACCGGTACTCGCCGAACTGCACAGTTGCCCGGACGGACCCCTCGCGACCGCGCTGAGCACGCCGTTGATGGTGGTCCTCGCGCGAACCGTCTACCGCGACGGCCGGGACCCGGCGGTTTTGCTGGACACCGCCCGGTTCCCGACCTCGGACGCGCTGGAAGACCACCTGCTCGCCAGCTTCGTGCCGACCGTCTACCAGCACCGGCCCCCGCACGTCGCCCGCCCGGTCCGGAGCTGGGATCCCGAACGCGCCCAACGGTGGCTGGGCTATCTGGCCCAGCACGTCGGCCAGCTCGACGAGCACGATCTGGCGTGGTGGCAGCTGGGCGCTTCGCTGCGCCGGTCGTCGCGCATCCTCGCTCTCGTCATGGCTTCGACGCTCGCCATCGCCGTGCTGAACTGGCTCGTCTTCGTCCCCCTCGACCTCATCGACCGGGGCACCGCGTTCACCTTCCGCGCGGGGTTGATGGACGGGCTCCTGATCGGGCCGATGGTCGGCCTGGCGTTCGGGCTGGTCCACGGCCTGATGATCGTGTGCGGCGGCCGGAAAATCGAACCGTCGCGCGTCCAGATCCGGCTGCGCGGACGACATCGGACCGGCAGGCAGTTCTTCCACGCTTACGCTGCCCGGCTCGGCGCCGCCCTGCTCGGCGGGTTCGTGATCGGCCTCGGATACGGCCCGGTCAACACGGCGTTGCACGGCCTGCTCTTCGGTTTTCCGCCGGACGGCAAGTCGCTCGTCGAGAAAATGCTCGTGCCCACGCTCGTTTACGGGCTCATCTTCGGGCTCGCGGCCGGACTGGTGTTCGGGCTGATGGCGGCGCTGGAAATCCCGCTGGACGTCGGGTCGGCCGCCACCCCGCTCGGTCTGCTGGCCACGAATCGCACGACAGCGTTGCGGCAGTTGCTCATTCTGGTGCCGACGGTCGCTCTCTCGATCGCTTTCGGTGGTGCGCTGCTGGTGGAGCTTCTCCAGGGTCCGTTGGGTCCGCTCCGGTGGCCGCTGTCGTCGGGCCTGCTGATCGGTGCCGTCGGAGGTCTCGGGGGCGGGCTCTCGTATGTACTGGCGTTCACGGCTTGGGGACAGTGGGTGCTGCTGGCGCGCATCTGGCTGCCGCTGACCGGCCGCCTGCCGTGGGCGGTACCGGCGTTTCTGGACGACGCGTACCAACGCGGGGTATTGCGGCAGGCGGGGGCGGTTTACCAGTTTCGCCATGCGCGGCTTCAGGATCACCTCGGTCGCGCGTATCGCGCCTGATCCGACATGCTGGTCTCGGCAAGGTGCGGGTCTGGCTGGACGAGGGTGGCGACCCGCACGTCGGGTTTCTTCACGACCCGCCGCTGCACGCCGCGGCCGACCGCGGCTCAGCGGAGGTCATCGTCGAACTAGCGCGCCGGAGGACGACGTGGACGCGATGTCGGGCTGGTCCCCGGCCCGGCTGAGCCTCGCGAGCCCCGCGCCGGAGCTGCCGGACGCGGGACTTTCGCGCCGCAGATGCCCGGCGTCACCAAGGCGTTGTCCGCGGGGACGACCTGCTACGGCATGTACGCCAACCCCACGAGCGGCAACCAGGGCGTGTACGCAGGACTGCGCCCCGTCGACAACCGTTCGGCCACCGGGCCGCCCGGGCCTAACCCCGAGCAGTCCGCACCCGCACCGCGCTCCCCGCGCAGACGATCACCGCCAGCCCGCCCAGCATGGTCTGCCAGGTCAGTTCCTCGCCCAGGAAGACCGCTGCCCACGCCAGATTCAGCACTGGCTGCACCAACTGCACCTGGCTGACCCGGGTCATCGGCCCGAGGCCCAGCCCCCGGTACCACGCGAAGAAGCCCAGATACATGCTCACCACCGCCAGATAGGCGAAAGCGGCCCACTCGCCCACTGTCGCATGTGGAGGGTGGTTCGTCACCGACACGACGGTCAACGCGACCATCAACGGCGAGGCGACCACCAGCGCCCACGAAACCGTTTGCCAGGCACCCAATTCCCGCGCGAGCAATCCGCCTTCTGCGTAACCCACCGCGGCGGCCAGTACCGCGCCGAAGAACAGTGCGTCCGACCATTGGAGTCCGCTGAGGCCACCGCCTTGCAGGACGGCGAAGCCGATCGCCGCGACGGCGCCGACGGCGGCCAGGGCCCAGAAAGTGGCGGGCGGGCGTTCGCGCGTGCGGAGCACCGCTACTACCGCCGTCGCGGCGGGGAGCAGCGCGATGACGACGGCGCCGTGGCTGGCGGAGGCTGTGGTGAGGGCGTACGAGGTCAGCATCGGGAAGCCGATCACCACTCCGCCCGCGACGACGGCGAGGCGGAACCATTGCGTACCGCGCGGGAGGCGTTGTTTGGTGGCGATCAGCGCGACGCTCGCGAGCACCGCGGCGACCACTGCTCGCCCGGAGCCGATGAACATCGCCGAGAGGCCGCCGTTTTCCACCGCGACCCGGGTGAACGGCACGGTGAACGAGAACGCCACGACACCGAGCAGGCCCCACCAGAGACCGGCCCGGGGTAGCGCCGGTGCCGCTGGGAGAGTAGCGCTATCCTTCAGTTTCATGTCCGACGATAGCAGCTCCCGGATCGCTTCGACACTGCGCGAGTGGATCGCCACCGCCCCAGCGGGCGCGAAGCTGCCCTCGTCGCGGGAGCTGGTCGCGCGGTATTCGGCCAGTCCGGTGACTGTCCAGAAAGCACTGCGCAGCCTGTCTTCCCAGGGACTGGTGGAGAGTTTGCCGGGAGTCGGCACGTTCGTCCGCGCCGCGCCCGCCACCGGGTCCGGCGACTACGGCTGGCAGACCGCGGCGCTCGGCACCCCGGCGCACGGGCCGCTCAAACAGCCCGCATCGCTGCAATCGGTCTCCACGGGCACAGTAGCGCTTCATTCCGGCTACCCCGACCCGGAGCTGCTGCCCGAGCGGCTCGTCCGGAGCGCGTTCTCCCGGGCCGCGCGCACGGCGGCGCTAGTCGGACGGCCGCCGACCGCGGGCGTTCCCGAACTGCAGGCCTGGTTCGCCGCGGAACTGCGCACGGCGACT
Source organism: Amycolatopsis nivea (assembly GCF_004522235.1). GTDB lineage: Bacteria > Actinomycetota > Actinomycetes > Mycobacteriales > Pseudonocardiaceae > Amycolatopsis > Amycolatopsis nivea. The sequence goes on along the minus strand of NZ_SDLT01000012.1, from coordinate 30,297 downwards.
CCGGCCGGAATCGCGCCGGTGAACCCGCGAGACGTCGTGATCACCCCGGGCAGCCAGAGCGGCCTGGTCACCGCCTTCCGCGCGCTGGTCGGGCCGGGGCAGCCGCTGCTGCTGGAATCCCCGACGTACTGGGGCGCGATCCTCGCGGCGACGAAAGCGGGCGTCGCGGTGGTTCCGGTGCCGAGCGGCCCGAACGGACCGGATCCCGACGCGCTGGACCGGACGTTCGAGCAAACCGGCGCGCGGGCCTTCTACGCGCAGGCCAGCTTCGCCAGCCCGACCGGCGCGCTGTGGCAGCCCGACCTCGCCGACCGCGTCCTCGACACCGTCCGCCGGCACGGCGCTTTCCTGATCGAGGACGATTCGGCGCACGATTTCGGCATCACCGCGGAACCGCAGCCGCTCGCGGGCCGCGACGACGACGGCCACGTGGTCTACCTCCGCTCGCTCACCAAGAGCGTCTCCCCCGCGATCCGCGTCGCCGCGCTGATCGCCCGCGGCCCGGCACGCGACCGGATTCTCGTCGACACGCTGGCGGAATCGATGTACGTCAGCACGGTGCTGCAGACCGTCGCGCTCGACGTCGTGACCCAGCCCGCCTGGCGCACCCACCTGCGCCGGGTCCGGCACCAGCTCAAGACCCGCCGCGACCTCCTGCTCGCCGGTCTCCGCGAACACGCGCCCGCGGTGCAGGTGGAATCCGTGCCGCAGGGCGGGTTGAACCTCTGGGCGCGGCTGCCCGGCACGGTCGACCTGCCGCGTGTGGTCCGCGATTGCGAGTCCGCCGGCGTGGTGATCGGGCCTGGCGACGAATGGTTCCCCGCCGAGCCGACCGGACGGTTCATCCGGCTCAACTACGCCGGGCCGAATCCGGACGCGTTCGCCGACGCCGCGCGGGTGATCCAAGAAGCGGTCGAGGCGAACGTCTGACCGCTAGCCGTTTTCCGCGCGCAGTGCAGCTTTCTGCACCTTCCCGGACGGTGTCAGCGGCAGGCTGTCGCGGAGCACGATCTGGCGCGGGACCTTGTAATCCGCCACCTGCGCCGCGCAGAACTCCTTCAGCTCCGCCTCGGTGACAGCCGAATCCTTCGCCGGGACAACGTAATACCGGCCGATCTCCCCCAGCACCGGATCGGGCACGCCGACCCCGGCCGCCAGCAGCACCCCGGGATGCGCGGCGAGGACGTTCTCCACCTCGACCGGGTAAATGTTGAATCCGCCTTGGACGAACATGTCCTTGGCGCGGCCGTGCAGCGTCAGGTAACCGTCCTCGTCCGCGCGGGCCATGTCGCCGGTGTGCAACCAGCCGTCCGCGTCGACCGCCGCGGCCGTTTCCTCCGGCAGATTGTGGTAGCCAGCCATCATCGACGGGGTCCGGAACAGCAATTCGCCGGTTTCGCCGGTCGGCAGGGCTTCTCCGGACGGGGACGCGATTTTCGCTTCCACGCCGGGGAAAGGGACGCCGATCGAGCGTTCAGTCGCTTCCGTGCTGGCATTCCACGGCGTCATCACCACGGCACCGGACACCTCGCTCAGCCCGTACAGATTCATCACGGTCGCCTTGGGGAACGCAACCGTAAGGCGTTGCAGCAAAGCAGGTTCCGCGTTCGCACCACCGGTGACGACCACGCGGATCGCCGAAGTGTCGACACCTACGAAACGCTCGTGGTTCAGCAGCAGCGTGTGCATCGTCGGCACACCGACCCACATCGTGAGGCCAGCCGTCCGGAACAGATCAGCGGCGGCACCAGCGTCGAAGGACGGCAGCAGCACCGTCCGGCTGCGCGCGACCAACGCGGACAGGATGCAGCAAGTGATGCCGCTGACGTGGTTCAGCGGAACGGCGACCGGCAACACGTCGTCGGCGCTCAACTGCAGGTGATCGGCTTCCGCGGCGGCAGACGCCAGCTGGCCGCGATGCGTCAGCGTCGCGCCTTTGGGACGACCGGTGGTGCCGGAGGTGTAGATGATCATCACCGGATCGTCCTTCTCGACTGCCGCCGAAGCAGCAGCCAGCGCCTCGGCGTCCGGCTCCGCCGTGCCCACTTCGGCGAAAGTCGCCGCGGAAACGCCCGGCAGCGCGAGTTTCCCCAGCAGGGCAAGGAAATCGACGTCGCCCGCCGAAGGTTCGGTCACCACGAGACGCGCGCCGGAATCGTTCAGGATGTGCGTGAATTCGGTTTCCCGGTACCGGGGGCTCAATCCGACGACCACGGCGCCGATCTTCGCGGCGGCGAAGTAGACCGCCAGCCATTCCGGCGTAGTGCGCCCGTTGACCGCGATCCGGTCGCCGCGCCGCACGCCCCGCCGCAGGAAATCGGCGGCGATCCGGTCCGACCAGGCGTCCATCTCGCCGAACCGGAGGTCCCGGGACCCGGCCGTCCAGCCGACGGCGTCCGCCGGGGCGGTGCGGAGCAGGTCGTGGATACGCGTCATCGCTCGTCCTCACTGGGTCAGGTGGACGGCGAGGAAGTCGAGCTGATCCGCGACGACCTTTTCGACCACAGGCGGATGGTAGACGGTGAAGTGATCCGCATCGTAGTGCTTCAGCACGGCGCGCGGCGCGTCCTCGGCCACCGCGGCGGCGATCGACGGATCGATGAGGTTCTCGCGGTCGCAAGCACAGATCAGCAGCGGGCACCGCACCCGCGAGGCCTGCGCGGCGGCGTTGTAGAACACCATGTCCAGCCCGGACGCGGCGGTGATCCGGTTGTCGAACTCATCGCCTTCGGGCGTCACCGATTCCCAGCCCGCCAACGCGCCGGGCTGATTCACGAACGCCAGCTCACCCGGGCGGCCGACCAGCGGAACGTACCGGCGCGGCAGCCGCAACGCGGACCGCACGAGGTCCGACACGATCGGCCCGGTGAACCGCGCGAGGTGCCGCAGCCCCGCTCGCGCGACGACAGCCCGGCCGCTGAACACCGGACACTGCACGACCGCCGCGGCCAGCGACGGATGCCGCGCCGCCGCGGCGAGCACGTGGCTGGACCCGAACGACGTGCCCCACAACGCGATCCGGCTCGCGTCGATCTCCGGCCGGGAGCGGGCGAACGCCAGCGCCGCGTCGACGTCCTCGGCGTACCGGCGCTGGCTGACCAGCTGCCGGGGCTCGCCGCCGGACTCGCCGAGGTGCCGGAAATCGAACGCCAGCACGGCGACACCCGCCGCGGAGAACCAGGTTTCGTACTGGCCGAGCATCATTTCGTGCGTCGCGCCGCCGCCGTGCACGAGCACGACGGCCGGATGCGGTCCCGCCCGGTCCGGGAGGGTCAGCCAGGCCGCGCACTGGTCGCGGCCGGAACGGAAAGCAGTGCGCACGATCCCTCCATCAAGTACGTTGTACGTGAACCTACCTTAAACACGTACCTTGTACTTAATCAAGGAGAAGCATGCCCGCACCGCGGAAGTTCACGCGCGAACGGCTGCAGGCCGCCGCGCTCGCACTGGTCGACGCCGCCGGGCTGGACGGCCTGACCATGCGCAGCCTCGCGACCGAACTCGGCACCGGGCCGATGACGATCTACAACTACGTCGACGGCCGGGACGGGCTGGAACACCTCGTCACGGAAGCGGTGATGGCGTCGGCGACCTGGCCGGATCCCTCCGACGACTGGCGCGCCGACGTCCACGCCGTCGCCGAGGGAATGTGGCGGGCGGTGCGGGCGCATCCGCACGCCATCCCGCTGATCCTGACCCGCCGCAGCTTCGACCTGCCGACCCTGCGGCCCGCCGAGGCCCTGGTCCGGGCGCTGGCCCGAAGCGGACGATCCGGAGCCGAGCTGCTGGTCGCGTTCCGCACGGTGTCCGCCTTCGTGGCCGGCTTCGCCCAGGCCGAACTGGCCGGTCCCCTGTCACGCGACGCGGACTCCGCCGAGACCGCCGACCGGATCGCGGAACTGGATCACGACGAGTTCGCCGGGCTCCGGGAGATCGCCGAAGCCGCCGCGCGAAGCGATCCGGAAACCGAGTTCACCGACGGAATGCGCGTGCTTTTGGCTGGCCTGCACGAAAAAACCCGGTGACCGCCGAGGCAGCCACCGGGTTTTCTCCCGGGCTCAAGACAGGTGATGCACGTCCTGCAGCCCGTACACCGGCGTCTCAAGCCCTTCGAAGCGCGCCTTCAACTGCAGCGCCAGATACAGCGAGTAATGCCGCGACTGGTGCAGATTCCCGCCGTGGAACCACAATCCCTCCTGTTGGGTGGGCTTCCACATGTTGCGCTGCTCGCCCTCCCACGGGCCCGGGTCCTTCGTCGTTTCCGAGCCCAGGCCCCAGCATTTGCCGACCTTGTCCGCGGTCTCCTGGCCGACCAGGTCGGCGACCCAGCCGTTCATCGAGCCGTAGCCGGTCGCGTAGACGACCACGTCGGCTTCCAGCTCCGTGCCGTCCGAAAGCACCACCGAGTTCGCGGTCAGGTGGTCGACCTGGCCGTGCGCGAGTTTGATGCTGCCGTTGGCGACGAGTTCCGACGCGCCCACGTCGATGTAGTAGCCGGAACCGCGGCGCAGGTACTTCATGAACAGGCCGGAGCCGTCGTCGCCCCAGTCGTGCTTGAAGCCCGCCGCCTCGAGCCGGGCGTAGAAGTCCTTGTCGCGTTCGTGGATCGCCTGGTACACCGGGATCTGGAACTCCGGCATGATCCGGTACGGGATCGACGCGAAGATCAGGTCGGCCTTCTCGGTGGTGACGCCCGCGGCGAGCGCGCGCTCCGAGTACAGGTCGCCGAGGCCGAGGTCCATCAGCGAATCCGACTTCACGATGTGCGTGGACGAACGCTGCACCATCGTCACGTCCGCGCCGTGCTCCCACAGCGCCGCGCAGATGTCGTGCGCCGAGTTGTTCGAGCCGACGACGACCGCCTTCTTGCCCGCGTACGCGTCCGGTCCGGGGTGCTGCGACGAGTGGTGCTGGTCGCCCTCGAACTCGTCCATGCCGGGGAACGACGGCAGGTTCGGCTTGCCGGACATCCCGGTCGCGAACACGACGTGCCGCGGCGTGAGGACCACCTGCTCGCCGTCGCGGTCCACCGTGACGTGCCACTGCTTCGCGTCGTCGTCCCACACCGCGGAGGTGACCGCCGAACGCGTCCAGTACGGCACCTCCATCAGCTTCGTGTACATCTCGAGCCAGTCGGCGATCTTGTCCTTCGGCGCGAACACCGGCCAGTTCTCCGGGAACGGCAGGTAAGGCAGGTGGTCGTACCAGACCGGGTCGTGCAGGCAGAGGTTCTTGTACCGCTTGCGCCACGAATCGCCGGGCCGGTCGTTGCGCTCCACCACCAGCGACGGCACGCCGAGCTGGCGCAGCCGGGCGCCGAGCGCGATCCCGCCCTGCCCGCCGCCGATCACCACGACGTAGGGCTGCCGGCCGTAGCCGAGCGTCTCCTGCTCCTCGGCCCGCTTCTCCGCCCACGACCGGCGGCCGCGGACCACGCCGTGCTCGACGCCCTTGGGCCGCCGTTCGCGCTGCGACTCCTCGAAGCCCTTCAGCTCGCGCAGGCTGGTGAGCAGCGTCCACGCGCCTTCTTCCTTCAGCCGCAGATGCCCTTTCGCGCGTCCGGCGGCGGTCTCGAACTCGATCCACGCCTCGGTGACCCCGCCGGCCTCGGTGGCCGGTTCGCTCGTGCGGAAGCCGCTCGGATCGGTCGTCTCCAGACAGCCGCCGAGGAGGCCGGCGATCCCGTCGCGGCCCTCGACGGTCTTGAGGTTCCAGGTGAACGAAACCAAGTCGCGCCAATAGGAATCGACGGCGAACAACGCCGAGGCAGCCTCGATGTCGCGAGCGGCCAGCGCGGCCTCGAACCGGGCCAGCCAGTCCTCGACCCGGGCCTGCGGCGTGCTCGCCTCCGCGATCCGGTCGACTGTCTGTGTCATCGCTACTCCTCGGACGTCGCTGTCGTGGGTGTAGCGCCGATCACACTCCTCCGGCGAAGGGTGCGGCAAGGGTTGCAGCGTGTTGCACGCGCCCGGTACGTGGAAACATCGGCGCAGGTCACCTATGCTGGGCGGCTAGCGCGACGGTGCGGGAGGTGACTGTGGTGGTGCACAGTGCGGTGCCTCCGGGCCGCAACCTGCCCACCCACGCCCGCGACCTGGTCCGCATGCACGAGGCCGTCATCGGCGGCAGCCGTCCCGCGGTGCCGCCGCGTCCGCTGGTCTCGCGTTCCTGGTCCCGCGTGCTGAGCCTCGGCCTCACCGCCGACGGGATGAACGCCCGCGATTCGGTGCCCGGCGACGAGGTCGAACGCCGCAGGCACGGCTCCCCGCTGCGGCACGTCATCGAAGACCTCCGCCAGGTCGTCGGCGCGACCTCCGATTCCGCGCACATGCTCCTGGTGGTCACCGACGCCGACGGCATCATCCTGTGGCGCGAAGGCTCGTCCGCCATCCGGCGCAAGGCGGACACGCTGGGCTTCACCGAAGGCTCCGAATGGACCGAATCCCGCGTCGGCACGAACGCGATCGGCACCGCCCTGGCCGAAGCCGCCCCGATCGAACTGCTCGCCGGCGAACACTTCGAGCAGAACCAGCACCCGTGGTACTGCACCGCCTCGCCCATCCACGACCCGCGCACCGGCGAACTGCTCGGCGTCATCGACGTCAGCGGCCCCGCGCTCACCCTCCACCCCGCCATCGGCGCCCTCGTCGAAACCGGCAAGCGGCTGGCCGAATCGCAACTGTGGCGCACCCACCGCCAGCGCCTCGAACGACTGCGCCAAATGGCTGAACCTGTCCTCTCCTCCGGCCCCGCCCTGGTCGTCGACGAGGACGGCTGGGTCGCGCACAGCGTCGGCGTCTCCGCGGGCGAACGCATCGCCGCGCCCCAAGCGGGCCAGGTCGTCGCCGTCCCCGGCCTCGGAGCCTGCCTCCCCGAACCCGTAGCCGACGGCTGGCTCGTCCGCCCCGCCGACACCGCGCGCACCGTCCGGCTCGACCTCGACCTCACGCCCGCACCCCTGCTGAGCCTCCAAGCAGGCGACACCGGCTGGCGCCGCCCGATCACCAAACGCCACGCGGAAATCCTGGTCCGCCTGGAAAAGGCCGGCCGCGACGGCCTGTCGGCGGTCGCGCTCAGCCACGCCCTCTACGGGGACGCCGAACACCTGGTCACCGTCCGCGCCGAGGTGTCGCGCCTGCGCCGCCTGCTCGGCGCCATCGTCGACACCCGCCCCTACCGCCTGGCCGAAGGCGTGCGCATGACTGTCCACGCAGGACAGTGACCAGCGAAGTCCCCGAAACCGGGCCCCCCGTGCGACCTCGCCGAGGCATCCGCTAATGTTTACGACACGTTGCACAGCAGCAAGCGCGATTAGCTCAGCGGGAGAGCGCTTCCCTGACACGGAAGAGGTCACTGGTTCAATCCCAGTATCGCGCACTCCAGTCCACCCCAGGCTGGTGCGTTGCACAACGGGCGATTAGCTCAGGGGGAGAGCGCTTCGTTCACACCGAAGAGGTCACTGGTTCGATCCCAGTATCGCCCACGCTCGGATCTCGAGGCGAGGTATGCCCGCACAACGCGCGGGCCTTCCTCGCCTCGAGGTGTTTTCTGGGGGTGCAACCCCCAGGCCCCGCCCGGAGGGGCTTCGCCCCCCGGACCCCCCAAAGCGCGTGGTTCCGTCGGTCTTGTCGGTGCTGGTGCCGGTGTGGGTCAGGCGCGGGGGTTTGTTTTGGTTGCGGCGGTGTGGCGGGTTTTCTTCGTGCGGGCGTGTTCGGCTAGCAGGGCGAGGGTCTGCGGGGACGCGGAGAAGTCGGCTAAGCGTCGCTGCATCCAGTCGCTCGCTGCGGACAGGGCGGCGGCGTCCGGGGGCTGACCGTTTTCGGTGTCCAGCCACAGTTGCCAGTCTCGTACTCGTTGGCGGACGAACGCGCGGTCGTTTGGCGGTGCTAGGCGGTCTGCTTCGGTGACGATGTCTGCCGCCTGTTGCTGGAATTTGGTCGGGTCTGCGGTTTTTTCTGCGATGTGGTCGAGCAGGTTCACTATTGCGGTCTTGGCTGTCAGTGGTTCCGGGTCCCGTGCCAGCACTGCTGCCAGCTCTCGAGGGTCGATGCTGTCCGCCGCGATGACGCGGCGGTAGGCGGCGGAACGGACGTGCTCGTCCGCGATCGCGGCGTCCACTTCGACGTCGGTCAGCTCGGCGGCCGCGAACAAGGCGGTCAGGTCGGCTCGCAGCGTCGTCACTTCGTGCGTCCTTCGAGCACGGCCTGGCCGGTCAGAAGCTCCAGGGGTCGGGGTGCGGGGTTCTGGTGGGGTCCGCCGACCAGATGAGGCGGGTTTCCACGTCGGGAGCGGCCAGGGTCCGCAGGCGGTCGGCCGCCCATTCGTTCCAGTAGAGCTTGGTCGACTGCGGAACCCGGAAAACCGGGAGGCCGGAGGGCACCGCGTCGGGGCGGAACACCGATTTCCGGATCACCCCGTCCCATTCCGGCTCGGACGACTCGCCGAGATCCAGGCAGTCGACGACCTGCTCGACGAGGAAGAGGAACCACTCGTCGCTTTCCTTGCCGTCGACAATGAGCGGCAGCAAGCTTCCGGAGGCCTCGAAATCGGCGCGGAACTCGTCGGCGACGCGGCGGCCGACGATCGGGGCCTCGTCCGCGCCCGGCGAGAACTCGACCGGCCGCCAGCCCGGGTCGCCGACCCACTCCGCGACGATCCCGCGCGGATAGTCGTCCGGAGAGCCCGACAGCATCCAGCGGACGACCTTCGTCAGTTCGCCCCCGATGGTCAGCGCGCGATACTCCCCGCGGGCTTCGCTCACGCTCGGCAGCAGGCGGCACACCGCCCGGCCACGTGGGATGTCGGCCATCACGCGGTCCAGTATGCCCCAGGCCCCGGCGCGCCGCTGGAAAGCTCGCCCAGCACCGATTTCCCGATGCCGCGCAACTCGTTCCGCAGCAGCCCGCCGATCGCGGTCTGGCTGAGACCGCGCGCCTGGCCCTGTGCGACGACGCCCTGCAGCCGGTTGTAGACCTTCTCGTGGAACCCGCCGCGGTGCGTGTAATTGTGCGGCGTCGGATGCCCCAGCGGAATGCCGTTCGCCGGGTCGTTGATGTCGACCTTGTGCGCGTCCAGCAGATCCCGGCTCTTCGCGCCCCACGCCCACTGGTTCTTGGTCCCGCCCGACGGCACGATGTGCGCCGCCGCCTCCCCCGGCGCGGGAGCGCGCCCCTCGGCCGCCATGTTGTTGCGCAGGATCGCGGCGTTCTGCTTGCACGTCAGCAATCCGAGATAGTCCAGCCACGCCATCGGGTTGATCGCGTACGAACGCTGGTTCGGACCGCCGGCGAGACCGAGCGGGTCGGCGCTGGCGTACTCCGCGGTGGCCGGGTCGTAATGCCGGAAGTAGTTGTAGTGCCAGCCGGTTTCGGGATCGAAGTACTGTCCGGGGAACCGCAGCGGCGTGTCGGCGGTCGAGTCCGGGGCCCGGCTGGTGACGCCCCACACGGTGCGCCGCGCGTGCCACGCGACGGCGCCGCTCTCGTCCACCAGTTCGGTGGGAGTGCCGAGCACGTCGGTGACGATCGCGAAAAACCGTTCGTCCACCACATGTTGCGGAGCGTCCGCCGCCGTCCGGCGTTCGACCTGGCTCACCGGACGCACCCCGTCGCGGTCCCAGGTCGTGGTCGTCACGTCCGGACGGTCGACGGCACGAGTGCTCTGTTCGACGAGATGCACGCCGTCCCAGGCGAAAACGGTTTCTTCGGCCACGCTCACGCCGTCCGGGCCGAGCCGCTCCTTGGCGATCCGCCGCCCGAGCGGATCGTGTCGGTAGCGCCACCTGGTCCCGTCCGGGGTCGTCACGCCGGTCAGCCGGTCGTCGGAATCCCAGGTGTAGCTCCAGACCCGCCGCTGCCCGGAAAGCGTGCGGCTGGAACGTTCGACGATCCGGCCCTGCGCGTCGTGCCGGTAATGCACGGCGCCGCCGCGGCGAAGGACGACGCCCGCGTATTCGCGACCGCCCTGCGGGGCAGGGTCCTGATCCGGCCACTCGGCGCTGCTGACATCGCCGAATTCGTTGTAGGCGTAGCGTTCCGTCCATCCGGCCCCGCGCACCGCGGTGACGCGTCCCCAGCGGTCGAGGTCGTACTGCCTGGCGCCGGCGAGCTGGTCCTGAATACTGGTGACGACGCTGTCCGCGCGGTAGTGGTAGGCGCGCCGCTGACGCGACCGGGCGGAGGCGTCGGTGACCTGCTGCCCGACGAGGCGATGGTTCGCGTCCCAGCTTTGGTTCACCATCGCGCCGCCGCCGAGCTGACGGCGGACCTCGCGACCGGCCGCGTCGTAGCTGAGCCGGACCGTATGGCCGTCGGTGCGGACCACCACCGGCTGGTCGTTCCCGTTGTACTCACAGCCGGTCCGCACCCCGGCCGGGGTCATGCGCAGGATCCGCCTGCCGAGCAGGTCGTACCCCGATTCGACGGCCCGGCCGTTGCAGCTTTCCCTGAGCACCCGGCCGAGCGCGTCCCGCTCGAGGACCAGTTCGGCGTCCGGCCCGGCCGCCCGGACCAGCTGATCGGCCGCGTCGAACTCGTACGTCGTGACCCGGCCGCCGACGCTCTTCTCGATGACGTTCCCCCGCGCGTCGTGGCGGAACGTCATGACTTCGCCCGTTCCGTTCGTCCGCGCGATCAGCTGGCGGGCCGGATCGTAGGCATAGGACGATGTCCGCCCGCCGAAGTCGGTTTCCGAAACCAGGTTGCCCACCGCGTCGTAGTCGTACCGCCACACCCGGCCGCGGGCGCCGGTAACCGACAGGAGGCGCAGTTCGGTGTCGTACGCGAATTCCAGCCGGGACCCGTCGACGTCGATCTTCGCGGACGGCGAGTCGAAAAAGGTGTACTCGGTGCGGATGGTCTGGCCGAGCGCGTCGACGTAAGCGATCTCGTTGCCCTCGCCGTCGTACCGCCAGTGTTCGGTGGTCCCGTCCGGCTGCGTGCAGGACAGCAGCTTGCCTTCGACCGTCCAGGAGAACCGGGTGATCCCGCCGAGCGGATCGGTGACCGTGCTGATCCGGCCGAAGACATCCCGGGTGTAGCGGGTGGTCGCGCCGAGAAAATCCGTGACCGCGACCGGTTGGCCCGCCGCGTCGGATTCGACACGCCGGGTCTGGCCGAGCGCGTCGGTCAGCCCGGCCGGATGCCCGCGGCTGTCGAGGTGGTACCGGGTGACTGCTCCCGCGGGATCGGTGACGGCGGCGAGATTGCCGCGTTCGTCGTACTCGTTGCGCCACACCGTCCCGTCCGGCCCGGTCAGCACGACCGGCTGGCCGTCGCTGTCGTACTCGGCGGTCGTGGTCCGGCCGTCCGGGTCGGTGACGGCGATCAGCCTGCCGTCCTCGTCATAGCGGAAGCGCGTCGTCTGCCCGAGCGGATCGGTGCGCGACAACAGCCGGTCGTACCGGTCCCGCTCGGTGACGACCGTGTGTCCCAAGGGATCGACCGCGCGGACGAGCTGCCACGCGTCGTTGAAGTGGTAGGTCGTGACCTGTCCCAGCGAATCGGTGTAGGTCGTCGTCCGGGCCGCCGAGTCGTAGCCGATGGAACAGGCCAGCGCGCCACCGGTGCCGTCGGTGCGGATGCAGCGGCCGAGTTCGTCGAAAACGTAGGCATACCAACGGTCGTTGCGATCGGTCCACTTGACCACGCGCCCGTGGCTGTCGTACTCGAACCGGACCGGCAGACCCGAGGAGTTGAGGATCTCGGCCAGCCGGCCCGCGTCGTCGTAGCGGTAGCGCACCAGGTCGATCCCGGCCCCGGCGTCCGGGCCGAGCAGGCGAAGCCCGGTCACCAGCCCGTTGCCGCTGTCCACCGCGATCCGGTACCCGCCCGAATGCCGGAGCAGAGTCGGGACGCCGTTCTCGTCGCGGTCGACGTCGATCCGGTCGCCGTTGCGGTCGGCGATCGACGCGAGCGGCAGCACGGTGATCGCGCCGGCTTGGTGCGAGGGCGAGAAACTCAGCGTACGGCGGAGTTCCGGGCAGTCGATCGCGTAGCCGCCGTCCGGCGTGCGCGCCAGCGGCCACCGCGCGCCTTCCTCCGGCAGCACCGGCGAACCGTCCTCGGGCGGGACCGGGTACGCCAGCAACACGCCGTCCGGGGCGGCGTACCAGATCCGCGTGCCGTCCGACTCGAGCCGCTCGTCCAGCGTCGAGGCCCAGGACGGGCCGAAAAACCGGCCGGCGCGGTAGGAGGACAGGTGTGCCCTGGTCACCACGAGCGGCAGCGCGCCGGGGAGTTCGACGTCGGTCTGCACCATCAGCATGTCGCCGGTGGCCAGGTCGATCGGGTCGCCGCCCTCGCATTTCCCGTCGTTGGAGCGGCCGTCCTTGCGCGGCTCGCCGTTCTCGTGCACCGAGCCCTCGCCGTCCGGATTCCCGGTGCGCGCCTCGCTCGGCGAGGTGTGCCCGTCCGGCGCGGCAGCGGGATCGTCGGCGTGCGCGGCCTGCGTTCCGTCGCCGCCGGGTTCCTTGCCGTGCGGGGAAGTGTGCGGATCCTCGGCCGACGACACGTGGGTCGCGTCGCCGGCTTCGCCCCGTCCGCCGTGGAGTTCGGCCAGCACCTTCTTGATCGACGCGAAGATCTCTTCGAGCTTCGACATCAGCGGCCGCAGCTTTTCGACGGAGTTGATCAGCTTCTTGATCAGCGCGCCGATCTTCTCCAGCCACGCCGACACCTGCTCGACGACCTGTGCCACCACGACCGGCGTGCCGAGCCCGAGCGAGCACACCTCCTCCAGCGCGTCCTGGATGAAGTCGCCGACCGCCTGGGTGATCATGTCGCGGACCAGGCAGCGCACCGCGGCGGTGATCACGCCGACGACCTCCACCACCGTGCTGATCGTGTTCGCGCACGTCGCGGCGGCGTTGATGTGGTCGATCTTCTTGCCGATATTGGCCCGGTACGCGTCGGCCGCCGCGCCCTTCCAGTTCGCGGTGTCCTTCTGCACGGTCGCGGCGAGATCCTTCGCCGCCTGCTGCGTGGCCTGGCCGACGTTCTTCCAGGTCTGCGAGTACGCCGAGATCTGGTCGCCGTCGCCCGCCAGCTGGTTCAGCGCGTCCTGCAACGGTTTGACGTGCTCGATCAGCCAGTTCAGCCCGTAGGAGATCAGCGTGCCGACCGGGTTCATCGCCATGGTCAGCATGTCCAGGCCGGTGCCGAGCGCGGCGATCCCGCCTTCGATCCACGAACCGGACTGCACCCCGTCGTACACCCCGGCGGCGTCGTCGAGGACGTTGATCCCGCTGTGCCAGGTGGTCGAGTCCTGCCGCTGCGCCACCAACGGGTTGCTCACGAGAGCTTCTTCCCGAGGCCGTTGATGGTCTGCGTGTGGTTCTGCTCAGCGGTCTGATACGTCGTCACGGCCTGGTTCACCGTTTGCGCCACCTGGCCCATCGCCTGCTGCGCCAACGCCAGCGTCGCCAGCCCGGGCGCGCTCACCGCGAGCACGATCGGCACGAACAACGGCCCGGTGATCAGGCCGTACGCCTGCACCCCCACCGTCACCTGCTCCGCCGCGGCCAACGCCTGCCCCAGCGTTTTGCCGACCTGCTCCACCGCTTGCGCGTGCTTGGCGAGATCGTCCGGATGGACCTCGTAGCCGCCGGAACCGTCACCTGCCATCGGATCATCCCCGTGTCATGAAGGACTGGCCGAAGCCGTCGTCGCCGTCGTCGGAGTCGCCGGGCGGCCTGCGCACCGGGGGCGGCTTCGGCGCGGATTCCTCTTCGAGGCCGCCGAGATTCCGGACGTTGCGGTCCTCGCCGGGGTCCGGTTCCTCCGGCTCCGGCTCGGGAAACTTGGCCCGGTAGTTGCCGACGATCGTGTCCATCGTCTGCCGGTCGTCGCCGATCGTCTCCGCCATGACCTCGCCGAGCCGGTCCGGCAACCGCGCCTGCGCGCGCCGCAAAGTCGTCAGCACCGCAGCGGCGACCTGAGCCCCGGAGCACTCCCGGACCTGATCGGTGATCCGCAGATCGGTCACGTTCCCCGCGGAGTCGACCGTGACCGTGACCAGACCGTCCTTGCCCGTCTCGGTCACCGAGACCTGCCCGACCGCGGCCTGCATCGCTTGGTACCGCTGGGCTTTCTGCTTCGCCTCGGCCACCATCCGGTCCACGCGCGCCGCCGCGTCGCCGGCGTCACCGGACAGCGGATCGCTCATCCCCGCATCCCCCGTTCCCCCGGTTTTCGGACCCACCAGAGGAAACCACCGGCGTTCGAGGCACATGGTTCGCGCAGGGCAAGTTAGCTCGAATAGCCGAGCCGTTATGAGCGGTTAACTCGCCGTTTGCCCGGAATGCCCGGCAGTCCGTCTCATCGGCATGGCGGGCGGGCGGCGTCCGGATTGCCGGGATCCGGCGCGGTCGCGGCGAACCGGAAGTATTCATCCGCGCGCCAGATCCGGGACACTCGGCTCGTTCATGATCTCCCCCGGGCGAGCGGCGGCCGGTAAATCCGGGCGACCGTTGTCTCGCCGCGAGCACATGGAGGAACACGACATGGCGGGTACGAGTCGCCGGAACTTTCTCGGCATGGCGGGCGCTTCGCTCGCCGGGGCGGCGGCCGGAGGGCTGCTGCCCGGGTCTATCGGGAAGGCGCTCGCGGTCGAACCGGCCCGCCGGTCGGGGACCATCGAGGACGTCGAGCACGTCGTCGTCCTCATGCAGGAGAACCGGTCCTTCGACCACTATTTCGGCACCATGCGCGGCGTGCGCGGCTACGGCGACCCGCGGCCGCATCTGCTGCCCAACGGGCGGCCGGTGTTCTACCAGCCGCCGGCGAAGACGCGCACCTCCCGCTACAACGGCCGGGGCCTTCCCGACGACGCCGAGTACGTGCTGCCGTTCCCGCTCGACGCCCTGCGCACCAGCGAGCACATCGCCGGCACCGACCACAGCTGGGGCAGCGGCGAGCCGCTCTGGAACGGCGGACGCTATGACGGCTGGGTGAACGAGAAGCAGGACGTGTTCACCATGTGCTACCAGCAGCGTTCCGAACTGCCCTACCACTATGCGCTGGCCGAGGCGTTCACCATCTGCGACGCCTACCACTGCTCGGTTCCCGCCGACACCGCGCCGAACCGGATCATGCTCTGGTCGGGCACCATCGACACGCAGAACCGGCTCGGCACCAAGGCGAACGGCCCCGGTCTGGACGAGCGCGCGAACACCAACGGCTACACCTGGACCACCTATCCCGAGCGGCTGCAGAAGGCCGGCGTCACCTGGAAGCTTTACCAGGGCGGCAGCGGCATCCCGGGCGAGCCGACGGACAACTACACCGACAACTCCCTCGAGTTTTTCGCGCAGTACCACCCGCAGGAGGGCGCGTCCGGCCCGCTGGTCGAGCAGGGCGTTTCGACGCACACGCTCAAGGAGTTCCGCGCCGACGTGCAGGCCGGGAAGCTGCCGCAGGTCACCTGGATCGTCCCGCCGTACAAGTACAGCGAGCACGCCGCCGCGTCCGCCAGCGACGGCGCGTACTACCTGAACCTCGTCCTCGACGCGCTGGTCTCGAACCCCGAGGTGTGGAGCAAGACCGTCTTCTTCGTCAACTACGACGAGAACGACGGCCTGTTCGACCACGTCGTCCCGCCGATGCCGCCGCTGCTGAACCAGCCGGGCACGGACGGCCTCGTGTCGCGGGCGCTCTCGGCCAGCCTCGCCGACGAGTTCCTCGACTTCGACAAGCTGCGCCCGAGCACCGGAACCGGCCCGAGCGGCCACCGGCTGGCCGGCAAGCACCCGGCCGGGCTCGGTTCCCGGGTGCCGATGTTCGTCGTGTCGCCGTGGTCGCGCGGCGGCTGGGTCTGCTCGGAAACCTTCGACCACACGTCGGTGCTGCGTTTCCTGGAAGCCCGGTTCGGCGTGGCGGAGCCGAACATCAGCGCGTGGCGCCGGTCCGTCTGCGGCGACCTCACCTCGGCGTTCGACTTCTCCCGCCCGCAGACCAAACCGGTCGTCACGCCCACGCCCGCCCCGCTGCCGAGCAAGAACCAGCCGTTCTCGGTGAAGCTGCCGCAGGCGATGCCGAAGCAGGAGCCGGGCGTCCGTCCCGCACGGGCGCTGCCGTACCGGTTCACCACCGCGCTCGCCGGAAAGCGCGACGGGCACTCGGTTTCGGTGCGGTTCACCAACGACGGCACCGTGGGCGCGCACTTCTACGTCTACGCGCACGGCGACTCGCCCCGCCGCTACACGGTCGCCGCGCACGACACCCTCACCGACACCTGGGACGGCGCACCGGGCACCGACGAGCACGGCAAGTACGACCTGCGCGTGACCGGCGCGAACGGTTACCTCGCGCAGTTCACCGGCACCACCGCGGACACCACCGAACCCGAGGTTTCGGTGTCCACGAACAATTACGGTGCCCCACTGCTGACCCTGACCGTCACGAACCCGGGCCGACAGCGCCGGAAACTCAAGCTGCGCAACGATTACAGCCGCGGCGCCGCCCGCACGATCGTGCTCGGCCCGGGAGAAACCCGCCGGGTGCCGTGCGAAACCGCGTCCGCGTTCGGCTGGTTCGACATCTCGCTGACCGACCCGGCCGCGCCGGGTTACCTGCGCCGGTTCGCCGGACACAACGAGACCGGCCGGCCGAGCTTCAGCGACCCCGGCCCGCGGCGATGATCACCGCTGCACACGTTCGCGCGTAATGGAAACGCCCGGCCGGGCAGTCCTGGCCGGGCGTTTCCGCGTGCCGATCGCTTCGTCGCTTGAGCCGGGCCACGCCCGGCGCGGGCGGATCGTGCAGGCTCTCCGCTGACGAAGCGGCTAAAGTCCGGCCATGAAGCGCGCATCGGCGGCCGACGGGCTCGACCTCTACCTGCCCGTGTCCACCACGCGCCCAGCGCACGCGCTCGAAACGGCGTTGCGCGCCGCGGTCGTCGACGGCCGTCTCCCGGTGGGCACCCGGCTGCCCGCCTCGCGCGCACTCGCCGCCGACCTCGGCATCGCCCGCAGCACCGTCTCCGAGGTTTACTCGCGACTCGCCGCCGAAGGCTGGCTGGAAAGCCGCGTCGGTGCCGGAACGTGGATCGCCGGGTTCCCCCGGCAGGCACAACCAGCTGCCGCGCAACAACAATCGCCGCCGGAGTACGAACTTCGCGGCGGCCTCGCCGACGCCGGAGACTTCCCGCGCAGCCAATGGAGCGCGCAAACCCGGCGGGCGCTGTCGGAAATGCCGGTCTCCGCGTTCGCCTACGCACCGCCCGAGGGAGTGCCCGAACTCCGCGACACTCTCGCCGGATACCTGGCCCGCACGCGCGGCGTCACCGCGGGGGACATCGTGATCGGCAGCGGCTTCGGCGACCTGCTTTCGTTGACCTGCCGCAGTATTCGCGCGCGCGGCGGCAAGCGGATCGCCGTCGAGGAGTACGGGCACGAACGGCACCGGCGCATCATCGCCGAGTCCGGTTTGGACATCGTCCCGATTCCGGTGGACGCGGAAGGCGCGGACCTCGACGGCACGAAGGCCGACGCGGTCTTCCTCACCCCGGCCCACCAGTTCCCGACCGGCGTCCCGCTCTCCCCGGAACGCCGCCGGGCCGCCGTCGAATGGGCGAACGCGCGCGACGCGCTGATCCTGGAAGACGACTACGACGGCGAATTCCGCTACGACCGCCGCAGCATCGGCGCACTCCAAGCCCTCGCGCCGGATCGAGTCGTGTACCTGGGCACGTCGAGCAAAGCCCTCGCCCCGGCCGTCGGCGTCGCCTGGGCCGTGACCCCGCCCGACCTCCTCCCCGAGTTGCTCCGGCAGCGAAGCCTCAGCGGCGTCACGCCCAGCGGTCTGCACCAGCAGGTCCTCGCCCGTTTCCTCGATTCCCACGAGTACGACCGTGCCGTCCGCCGCCGCCGCGCCACGTTCCGGACGCGTCGCGAACTGTTCGCCCAGCTCCTCGCCGAACGCACTCCGGACCTGCGGCCCGGCGGCCTCGCCGCGGGTCTGCAATGCCTGGTCGAACTCCCGGACGCCGCGGCCGAAGAACGGGCGCTCGCCGCCGCCCGCCAGTTCGGCGTCGCCCTCGAAGGACTCGCCGACTACCGCGCCCCCGGCGGCAACCCGGACCGCGCCGGAGTCGTCATCGGCTACGGCGCGGTGTCGTCCGCCCGAGCCACGCGCGCCCTCGCCTTGGCCGCCGACGCGCTGGCAAATGGTCTGAGTTCTTAGCTTCAGATTGGCCGGGAACCCGGACCATTCGAGACCTAATCTAGGTCCATGACAACGACGATCCCGATCCCCCAGCGCCTCGATTTCGACGCGCTGGCCCCGATTTTCTCCCGTGCGATGAGCACTTTGGACGACGCCGCGACCCAGCAGCTCGACCACGCCGAGATCGACCCGGGCCTGCGCGAGTTGGTCCGCCTCCGCGCGTCCCAGATCAATGGCTGCGCCTACTGCGTCGACATGCACTCGCAGGCCGCGCGCAAGGAAGGCGTCACCGCTCAGCGGGTCGACGCTCTCGCGGTCTGGGCGGAATCCGGCCTGTTCACCGCTGCCGAGCGGGCCGCGTTCGCGCTCACCGAGGACGTCACGCGCCTCTCCGAAACGCACGTGCCCGAGTCGACCGTTTCCGAGGCCGTCGCGGCATTCGGCGAGGAAGGCGCGGCCGCGCTGATCGCGCTCATCACCGCCATCAACATGTGGAACACGGTCGGCGTCTCGACCCGGTGCTGGTCGGTCAGCCCGGCATGACCAGCACGCGCACGGCGATCCGGCGGATCGCCACCGCCCAAGCCCTGACCTCGGCGGGCGACGGCGCGGTACTGGCCGTGTCCGCCGTCCACTTCACCACCAGGGTCGGCCTGCCGGCCGGAATCGTGGCGCTCGGGCTGTCGCTCGGCGCGGCGACGAGCCTGACCACCACCGTTCCGTTCGGAACGCTGCTGGACCGGATCGGTGCCCGCCGCGCACTCGCCGCGGCGACCGTCGCCTCGGTCGCGGGCCTGCTGCTGTTCGCCGTCGCGCACACTGTTCCGCTGTACATCGCCGCGTGCGCGCTCTTCGCCTGCGGGCAGAGCGCGCTCGCGGCGGGCCGCCAAGCCGTCGTCGCGACGGTGGTGGCTCCCGAAGGCCGCGTCCGGGCCCGCGCCCTGCTGCACACCGCCGTCAACATCGGCATCGGCGCGGGCTCCGGCGTCGGCGCGCTCGTCCTGGCCGCCGGCACCAACGCGGTCACCGTTTTCCTCGTCGACGCCGGATTGTTCGTCTTCGCCACCGCGCTGTACCTGCACGCCGGACCGGACGCACCCACCGAACGCCAGACCGGCTGGCCAGCCTTGCGCGACCGCCGTTACGTCACTCTGACGCTGCTGGCCGCGATCACGCAGCTGACCATGCCGATCCTCAGCGTGACGCTTCCACTGTGGATAGTCACGCGCAGTTCCGCTCCACAATGGACGTCAGCGGTGGTGCTGCTGGCCAACACCGTCCTCGTCGTCCTGCTCCAACTGCCGATCAGCCGCCAGGTCCGCGACGCCCGCACCGCACGCCGATCCCTTGCCGTGGCTGGGATCTTCCTGATCGCCGCCTGCTCCGTCTTCGGCTCGCTCAGCGCTTCAGCACACCCGGTAGTCCTGGCCCTGGTCGGCGCGCTCCTGCTCACCCTCGCCGAAACGACCGCCTCCGCCGGTGCCTGGCATCTCGCGTTCAGCCTTGCCCCCGAAGGACATCAGGGCCAGTACCAAGCGCTGTTCGCCACCAGCACCGCGCTCGCGCGCATCACCGGACCGATCGTACTGGTCCCGCTCGTGCTGACGTTCGGCTTCCTCGGCTGGACGCTCGCCGGGCTCGGGATGCTGGCCGCGGCCGCCGGACTGGCGGCCATGGCCGTGCCGCGGCGGAGCCCTCAGCGGAAAGCCGACTGCCCGGTGATCGCCTGACCCACTACCAGCGTGTGCATCTCGACGGTGCCCTCGTAGGTGAGCACCGATTCGAGGTTGTTCATGTGCCGGATCACCGGGTACTCCAGCGAAATCCCGTTCGCGCCGAGGATCGTGCGCGCGGTGCGGCAGATCTCGATCGCCTCGCGGACGTTGTTCAGCTTGCCGAGGCTCACCTGTTCCGGCCGCAGCACCCCGGCGTCCTTGCGCCGTCCCAAGTGGATCGCGAGCAGCAACGCCTTCGTGTACTCGAGCGTCATGTCGACAAGTTTCTGCTGCGTCAGCTGGAACGCGGAGATCGGCTTCCCGAACTGCGTGCGCTCCTCGGCGTAGGACATCGCCGCCTGCAAGCAGGAACGCGCCGCGCCCACCGAGCCCCAGACGATGCCGAAGCGGGCTTCGTTGAGGCAGCTCAACGGCCCCTTCAGCCCGGTGACCTCCGGCAGCACCGCATCCGCGGGCAGCCGCACGCCGTCGAGGACAAGCTCGCTGGTGATCGAAGCGCGCAGCGACAGCTTGTGCTTGATCTCCGGCGCCGAGAAGCCCGGAGTGTCCGTGGGCACCACGAAGCCGCGCACGCCCTTGTCGGTCTGCGCCCACACCACGGCGACGTCGGCGACGCTTCCGTTGGTAATCCACATCTTCCGGCCGTCGAGGATCCAGTCGTCGCCGTCGCGCCGCGCGCGGGTGCGCATGCTCGCCGGGTCCGAGCCGGCGTCCGGTTCGGTCAGCCCGAAGCAGCCGATCGCCTCGCCCGCCGCCATCGACGGCAGCCACTGCTGCTTCTGCTCCTCCGAACCCCACTTCCAGATCGCGAACATCGCGAGCGACCCCTGCACCGACACCAGCGAGCGGATGCCCGAGTCGGACGCTTCCAGCTCCAGGCAGGCCAGGCCGTACTCGGTCGCCGACATCCCGGCGCAGCCGTAGCCCTCCAGGTGCATGCCGAGCACCCCGAGCGAGCCGAGGTCCTTGGCGAGACCGCGGACGTCGGGCAGTTCGCCGCGCTCGAACCAGTCGCCGACGTACGGGTCGATCCGGTCGGCGCAGACCCGGCGGACCGCGTCCGCGATCGCCTTCTCGTCTTCGGTGAACAGGTCGCCGAGCCCGGCGGGGTCGCGCGGATCCAGCGGCGGCAGGGACTTCGTGGCGCTCATTTCTTCTCCTCTGCGAGCCAGCGGCGAATCTCGTCGCTGTGCTGCCCCAGCCGGGGCGGGGCGGTGTAGCGGGCGACCGGCGTCTCCGAATAGCCGATCGGGTGACGGACCTGGGGCGGCGAGTCGCCGACCGGCACGGTGGGCGCGAGGCCGAGCGATTCCGCGAGCTTGAACCCGTCCGCGAGATCGCCGACCGCACCGGCGGGCACGCCGACCTCGGTCAGCCGCGCGGCCCACGCCGCCACCGTGTCGGCGCCGAGCTGCCGTTCGAGCGCGGCGCGCAGCTCCGGACGGTTGCGCACGCGTTCGGCGTTCGTCGCGAACCGCTCGTCGTCGGCCAGCTCCGGAGCGCCCAGCACCTCGGCGAGCTTGCGGAACTGCCCGTCGTTGCCGCAGGCCAACGCGAGCACGTCGTCCTTGCAACGCAACGTTTCGTAGGGCGCGATCGACGGATGCGCGTTGCCCATCCGCTGCGGCGCGCGTCCGGTCGTGAGATACGAGGAAGCCTGGTTGGCCATCGAACCGAGCAGACTGGACAGCAGATTCACCTCGACCCGCTGCCCCCGCCCGGTCTGCTCGCGGGCTCGCAACGCGGCGAGAATGCCGATGGTGGCGTCCTTCGCGGCGAGCACGTCGACCAGCGCGACGCCGACCTTCGCCGGTTCGTCGGTGCCGGTGACGCTCATCAGACCGCCCATGGCCTGCACGAGGAAGTCGTAGCCGGGCAGGTCCGCGTCGCCGCCGAAGCCGGAAACCGAGCAGTACACAACGCCGGGATTACCCACGCGGACGGATTCGTAGTCGAGCCCGCGCCGTTGCAACGCGCCGGACCGGAAGTTCTCCACGAGCACGTCGGCGCGCTGGGCGAGTTCGCGCGCCAGCACCAGGTCGTCCGGATCGCCGAGGTCGAGCACGACCGACTGCTTGGACCGGTTGGCGCATTCGAAGTACGAGCTGGAGTGCGCGGTCCACGGCGGTCCCCAGCCGCGCGTGTCGTCCCCGGAGCCGGGCCGTTCGACCTTGATCACCGTCGCCCCGAGGTCGGCCAGGTTCACGCACGCCAGCGGACCGGCCAGCACCCGGCTGAAATCCGCGACGACGACACCGTCCAGTGGCATGCTCACGAGCGCACCTCCTCGCTACGCATACTGGCATCGAAATACGTATTTACGCAACCTGCAGGTCCGGGTAGAGTTCCCGATCACCCGAGGAGAGAAAGCACCGATGCCGACGCACCCCACGCCGGACGGCCGTCCGAGGCCGCACCACCGGATGATCGACCGGGTGTCGACCATCCTGGAGCGGGCCGCGCGCTCCCGGAACGGGGTCACGCTCACCGAGTTCGCACGCGAGCTCGACGCGCCGATGAGCTCGATCCAGGGCCTGGTCAACGGCCTCGTCGCCACCGGCTACCTCGACGAGCACGACCGCCGCTACTCCCTCGGCCCGGCACCGTTCCTGCTCGTCCGCCTCGTCGGCCGCCCCACCGTCACCACGGTGTCGCACGAGGACCTCGAAGCGCTGCACGAGGAAACCGGGATGACCGCGGTGCTGGCGATCATGGTGGGCAGCGACCTCTATTACGTCGACTACGCGTCGCACGACCCGCGCTACGCCTATCTCGCCGAAGGTTTCGTGCGCCGCTCGCCGATCCGCACGTCCACCGGCTGGATCTTGCTGGCGGCCATGGAAAACCGGGACCTGTGGCCGCAGATCGGCGCATTGCCGCCCGCGGATGCCGAACTGGTCGAACGCTTCGTGCAGGACCTGACCCGGATCCGCACCGAAGGCCTGGTCGCCGCGCCGAGCGCATCGACCGAGGCGGACGGCGTGTCCGTCGCCGTGGTGGAGGACGGCCGGACCGTCGCCGCGGTCGGGATCATGGGCAGCCACGCCGAAGTGGCCGAGCGCAAGGACGAGCTGATCAAAGTCCTTACCCAGCACCGTCGTGAGTGGCAAAGCCGGTTCTAACCGGTTTCAACGCTCACGATCGCCGTCAGCACGCCGCCGTCCGGATCCAGGTCGCGTTCGACCTCGGCCAGCCGGGCCGTCGCCCGCTGATGCGCGCTGCGTCCGCGCGGCGCGAGATACACCCGCACCCGCCGCCGGTCCTCCGCGTCGACCTCGCGGTACGCGGCCGCGGTGGTGACCAGCCGGTCGACCACCCGCGTCAGCGTCGGCCCGGTGACCAGCGTGTGCCCGGCGAGTTCGGTCATCGTGAGCCCGTCGCCGGCGGCGAGCGCGTCCAGCACCAGCCAGCCGTCGAGCGACAGCCCCTCCTGCTTGAGCAGCGGCTCGATCCGCAGGGTGACCGCGCGTGCGGTGCGGGTGAGCGCGCGGATCAGCGACGCCTCGGCCGCCTGTGCCTGCCTCATCTCGCCCGCCCTCGTTCCGCCCTTGCGCAAATGCCTCCGCATTGTAAGACTTTCAAATGGAAGCAAGTCAACCGGCAAAGAAGCCCGGAGCCGGCATGGGACTCGGAGTCGCCAGCCGCGCGAGCGCGTTGCGCGTCGCGCTGGTCGTCCCGCTGCAGGGACCGGCGGGCCTTTTCGGGCCCTCGTGCGAGGCGATCAGCGAACTCGCGGTCCGGGAACTCAACGACGCGGGCGGGATCCTCGGCCGCGAGGTCGCGCTGGAAGTCGTCGACGGCGGCGCTCCCCCGGCCCAGGTCGCCTCGGCCGTGCGCCGGCTGGTCGACGCGGGCGAGGTCGACGCGGTCACCGGTTGGCACATTTCCTCGGTCCGCAACGCCCTCGCGCCGGTCCTCGCCGATCGCGTTCCGTACGTGTACACGTCGCTCTACGAAGGCGGCGAAAGTCGTTCCGGCATCTACTGTTCCGGCGAAATCCCGCGTGTGCAGATCCAGCCCGCGCTGCGGTGGCTGCGCGACAACTGCGGCGCGCGCACCTGGTTCGTGGCGGGCGACGATTACGTGTGGCCGCGCGGTTCCGCGGACGCGATCCGGCGCTACGCAAGGGAACTCGATCTCCAGATCGTCGGCGAAGCGTTCGTCGGACTCGGCTCGGGCGACATGGCCCGGCTCGTCCGGCGCGTCGAAACCTCGGCGTGCGACGGCGTTCTGATGCTGTTCGTCGGGCAGGACGCGGTCCGGTTCAACCGCCGGTTCGCCGCGCGCGGCCTCCACGAGCAGATGCTCCGGTTCAGTCCGCTGATGGAAGAAAACATGCTGCTGGCCAGCGGAGCCGAAGCGACCCGGAACCTCTTCGCGTCCGCCGCGTACTTCCGCTCCCTCGTCACCGCGGACGCGATGGACCTGCTCGGCCGCTACGTCCACCTGCACGGCCCGGCCGCGCCGCCGCTCAACAACGCGGCCGAATCCTGTTACGAGGGCTTGCATACGCTCGCCGAACTCGCCCGCCGGGCAGGCACTCCGGACATGCGCGCCTTCAACGCCGCGATCGACGGCGTCGCCTACGACGGACCGCGCGGCACCGTCGAATTCCACGGCCAGCAAGCCGCCCAGCACGTGCACCTCGCCGCCGCGCAAGGCTGCGACTTCGATCCGATCACCCGGCTCTGACCCGTCCCGCTCCGCTCTTGACGGCCGCCGTCCGCCCATTTATTTTCACTTGACAGTATTTCATCTGGTACCAACTGAGGAGCGTGCGATGAACAACGTCGGCCTGCTCTACGTCGGGGCGGTACTGCTGGTCAACGGGCTGATGCTGCTCGGGCGCGTGCCCGCGCGGTCGGCCGCCGCGCTGAATCTGTTCGTGGGCGGACTGCAGTGCGTGACGCCGACGGTGCTGATCATCCAGGCGCACGGGGATTCCGAAGCGATCCTCGGCGCGTCCGGGCTGTTCCTGTTCGGCTTCACCTACCTGTACGTCGGGATCGCGAACCTCGCCGGTCTCGAACCCGAGGGCATCGGCTGGTTCTCGCTGTTCGTCGCGGGCGCCGCGATCGTGTACGCCGGCCTGGCGTTCTGGCGGCAGGACGATCCGGTGTTCGGCGTCATCTGGCTGTCCTGGGCCCTGCTGTGGGGCCTGTTCTTCCTCGTGCTCGGGCTCGGCCGCGAGGAGCTGACCCGGTTCACCGGCTGGACGACCGTCCTGCTGAGCCAGCCGACCTGCACGCTGCCCGCGTTCCTCGCGCTCACCGGCGGCTACCGCTCCACCGCGACCGCCGCCCTCATCGCGGCGGCGATCGCGATCCTGCTCGTCGCCCTCGCCGCGGTGCTCGGGTTCCGCGGCCAGCCCCGCTCCGTCCCCGACCGCGCCGCGGCCGCGGCCTGACCCTCCACCAGAAGGAGAAATCCCATGCGACACGGTGACATTTCCTCGAGCCCGGACACGGTCGGCATCGCGGTCGTGAACTACAAAATGCCGCGGCTGCATTCGAAGGCCGAGGTGCTCGACAACGCGCGCAAGATCGCCGACATGGTGGTCGGCATGAAGAGCGGCCTGCCCGGAATGGACCTCGTCGTGTTCCCCGAATACTCGACGCAGGGGATCATGTACGACGAGCAGGAAATGTACGACACCGCGGCGACCGTCCCCGGCGAGGAGACCGCGATCTTCTCCGCCGCCTGCCGCGAAGCAGACACCTGGGGCGTTTTCTCGATCACCGGCGAACAGCACGAGGACCACCCGAACAAACCGCCGTACAACACCTTGGTGCTGATCGACAACCACGGCGAGATCGTGCAGAAGTACCGGAAAATCCTGCCGTGGTGCCCGATCGAGGGCTGGTACCCGGGCGACCAGACGTACGTCACGGACGGCCCGAAAGGGCTCAAGATCTCGCTGATCATCTGCGACGACGGCAACTACCCGGAAATCTGGCGGGATTGCGCAATGAAGGGCGCCGAGCTGATCGTCCGCTGCCAGGGCTACATGTACCCGGCGAAGGACCAGCAGGTGCTGATGGCGAAAGCCATGGCGTGGGCCAACAACTGCTACGTCGCGGTCGCCAACGCGGCCGGATTCGACGGCGTGTACTCGTATTTCGGCCACTCCTCGATCATCGGTTTCGACGGCCGGACGCTCGGCGAAACCGGCGAGGAAGAATACGGCATCCAGTTCGCCCAGCTGTCGCTTTCGGCGATCCGGGACGCCCGCGAGTACGACCAGTCGCAGAATCACCTGTTCAAACTGCTGCACCGCGGTTACTCAGGCGTGCACGCGGCCGGCGACGGCGACAAGGGCGTCGCGGACTGCCCGTTCGAGTTCTACCGCACGTGGGTCACCGACGCGCAGAAGGCGCAGGAAAACGTCGAGGCCATCACGCGCAGCACGATCGGCGTGGCCGAATGCCCGGTCGGCCAGCTGCCCGCGGAAAAGACCAAGCAGGCCTGATCCCCCCGCTGGCTGCCGGTTTTTCGGTTCAGGGAAAGGACACCATGCCGTTCATCACCGACAGGTACCACGACCAGAACCGGAACCGGCAGCCAGCCGCTCCGGCCGCCGCCCCCGCTCCGTCCACTCCATCCACTCCGGACACTCCCGAAGCGCTCGCACAACGCCTGCGCAGCCGCGTCCTGGGCCAAGACCCAGCCATCGACGCCGTCGTCCGCGCGATCACCCTGGCCCGCGCGGGCGCGACGGAACCCGACCGTCCCCCCGCGACTGTTCTACTTCTGGGCCCCACCGGCGTAGGCAAAACCGAACTGGTCCGCCAGGTCGCCGCCGCCCTGCGCTCCGGCCCGGACGATCTGTGCCGAGTGGACATGAACTCCCTCGCCCAAGAGCACTACGCAGCCTCCTTCAACGGTGCTCCGCCCGGGTACGCGGGAAGCAAGGAAGCCTTCACCGTCTTCGACCGGTCCACTGTGGAGGGTGATCCGTACACCCCGGGAATCGTCCTTTTCGACGAGGTGGAGAAAGCCCACCCTACTGTTCTGCGCGCCCTCCTGGGCGTACTGGACAACGGAATCCTCCGTCTCGCGAACGGCCAGGAGAAAATCTCCTTCCGCAACAGCTTCGTATTCCTCACCTCGAACCTGGGCTCAAAGGAACTCGCCCGCCGCCGAGGTTCCCGCTGGCGCACGCTCCTCGACCGCGGCCACACCCGCCGCACCGTGGTCGACAAAGCCCTCCAGTCGTTCTTCGACCCGGAATTCCTGAACCGCATCGACGAAACGGTGATCTTCGACGAACTGGACCGCACCACCATCGAACAAGTAGCCCGCCTCGAAACCGACCTGCTGCGCACGAGACTCCGCCGCCGCGGCGTCGATCTCCAAGTAGACGACTCCGCCGTCCACCTCCTCGCCGATCAAGGCTTCGACCCGATATACGGCGCCCGCGGCCTGCGCCGGACCCTGCGCACCCACCTGGCCGCCCCGGTAGCCGCCGAAATCATGCGCGTACGCCCGACCGGCACCACCCCGCTGCGGATCACCGCAACCGCCTCGGCCGGATCCGTCCGCGCGACCGCCACCGATCCGGCGCCTTGACACCGCGCAACCACCTCAGCCGGAACCCACCCGCACAACCGCCACCGACCCAGAGCCTCGACACCCCACGACCACCTCAGCCGAAACCCACCCGCGCCACCACCACCGACCCAGAGCCTCGACACCCCACGACCACCTCGACCGGAACCCACCCGCGCCACCACCACCGACCCAGAGCCTCGACACCCCACGACCACCTCGACCGGAACCCACCCGCGCCACCACCACCGACCCAGAGCCTCGACACCCCACGACCACCTCGACCGGAACCCACCCGCGCCACCACCACCGACCCAGAGCCTCGACACCCCACGACCACCTCGACCGGAACCCACCCGCGCCACCACCACCGACCCAGAGCCTCGACACCCCACGACCACCTCGACCGGAACCCACCCGCGCCACCACCACCGACCCAGAGCCTCGACACCCCACGACCACCTCGACCGGAACCCACCCGCGCCACCACCACCGACCCAGAGCCTCGACACCCCACGACCACCTCGACCGGAACCCACCCGCGCCACCACCACCGACCCAGAGCCTCGACACCCCACGACCACCTCGACCGGAACCCACCCGCGCCACCACCACCGACCCAGAGCCTCGACACCCCACGACCACCTCGACCGGAACCCACCCGCGCCACCACCACCGACCCAGAGCCTCGACACCCCACGACCACCTCGACCGGAACCCACCCGCGCCACCACCACCGACCCAGAGCCTCGACACCCCACGACCACCTCAGCCGAAACCCACCCGCGCCACCACCACCGACCCAGAGCCTTGACGCCGCGCGACCGCCTCTCTAAGTTCTCCGGACATAGGACGTCGGACATCCCACGTCCGGAGCGAGAGGCGGTCCCCCGGTGCTCCCGAGAACAGTCACGCTTGCGCTCGCCGCAACCCTCTTGAGCCTCACCCCGACCCCGCCCGCCCACGCGAGCGGCAGCTGCACGTCGTCGACCCCGTTCGTCTCAGGCGCCGAGGGCTACCACACCTTCCGCATCCCCGCGGTGGTCCGCGCAGCGAACGGCTCGCTGATCGCCTTCGCCGAAGGCCGCCGCGACTCCCCCGGCGACTCCGGCGCGATCCAAACCGTAGCCAAAACCTCCCACGACGGCGGCTGCACCTGGGGCGACCTGCGGGTAGTCGACAGCAACGGCGAGGCCACCGCAGGAAACCCGACCCCCGCGGTAGCCCGCAACGGCGACCTGGTGCTCCTGACTGTCCACAACGGACCCGTCAGCGAGAAAGCCATCATGTCCGGCACCGTGTCCGCACAAGACACCCGCCGGGTTTTCGTCCGACGCAGCCCCGACAACGGCCGCACCTGGACCCCAGCCCGCGACATCACCGCCACGACGAAACTCCCGGCCTGGCGCTGGTACGCCACCGCCCCCGGTCACGCCACCGTCCTCAAACACGGCCGCCACGCCGGGCGGATCGTGGTCCCCGCCAACCACTCCAGCGCCCCGCCCGCAGGTTCCGCGGACGTGGGAACCGAAGCCAAGTACTACGGCGGCCACGACCTCTACAGCGACGACAACGGCCGCACCTGGCACATCGGCTTCACCGACGACCCGACTGACGGCGTCCTCGCCCCCAACGAAACCACCGCCACCGAACTCCCCGACGGCACGGTGTATTTCTCGAGCCGCAACCAAGGCTCGGCCCCGGAACACCGCCTAGACGCCTACAGCACCGACGGCGGAGCCACCCTGACCCGCCCGTACCAAGTGCAGCCAACCCTGTCCGGCCCGAAGGTAGAAGGCAGCGTCCTGCAAACAACGAACCGCAGCGTACTCCTCTATTCCGGCCCGTCGGATCCAGCGTCCCGCCGCACAATGCAACTCAGGACCAGCTCAGACCGCGGCAAAACCTGGCAGCCGTACACCGTTCTCGCCGACGCCCCCGCCGGCTACTCCGACCTGGTCCAACCAGACCGTTTCACCATCGGAGTGCTGTTCGAAACGGGCGTCACCAGTGCGTACGAAAAGATCGAATTCCGCCGCTTGCCCCTTTCCTGACAGGGGTCGCCGGTAAAATCGCGCGCATGACGGACCCGTGGCTACGCCGCTTCCACCCCGCCGACGACGCCCCCGCCCGCGTGGTGTGCCTCCCGCACGCAGGCGGCGCGGCCCCGTTCTTCCACCCGTTGTCGAAGGCGCTGTCCCCCACTGTCGACGTCCTGGCGGTGCAATACCCCGGCCGCCAGGACCGAATGGCCGAACCGGCTTTGCGCACCATCGAAGAACTGGCGGACGGCGTCACCCAAGCCCTGCTGGCGTGGCTGGACCTCCCGGTAGTGCTGTTCGGCCACAGCATGGGCGCGACGCTCGCGTACGAGGTAGGGCTGCGCCTGGAATCGCGAGGCACCCCAGCGGAAGCAGTAGTCATCTCCGGCCGCCGAGCCCCGTCCCGCCTGGTCAACGAACAAGTCCACCTCCAAGACGACGACGGTTTGCTGGCCGAGATCGAAGGCCTGGCAGGCACCGACCCGAAAGTCTTGCGAGACCCCGAACTGCGAGAACTGTTCCTGCCAGCCCTGCGCGCGGACTACACGGCTGTCGAGACGTACCGCCCAAGCCCAGGACCGCTAGCCGCGCCCATCCACGCCCACACCGGAGACGCCGACCCGCATGCCCCCGTAGACGACGTACAGGCTTGGTCGTCCCACACCACCGGGGATTTCACCCTGACCACCTACCCAGGCGGCCATTTCTACCTGGTGGAACACGCGGCCGCGCTGACCGACGCCCTGCTGAAACTGACCACGAGCGGGTTCTAACTGTGATGTCCAGGGAGGTTGGTCAGCCGGGTGACGG
>NZ_SDLT01000116.1 GCF_004522235.1 Amycolatopsis nivea | reverse complement strand
CCGAAACAGCGGTGTTTGCCCGAGTACCAGAGGTGGACGGTGGCGCCGCGGTTGCGGCCTTTGGTTTTGACGGTGGTCGCGGCGACCCGGTCGCAGCCGATCAACATGCCGTCGAGGATCACGTGCGTGTCCCCCGCGGCGCGGCGCTGGGCGAGGACGTCGTGCAGGTCGGGGGCCTCGCTGGCGAGGGCGGTGACCGCTTCGTGCAGGTACCGGTAGGCGGTGGCGACGCCGACGCGGTGGTCGGCGGCGAGGCGGTGCACCGGGACGGCGTCGCGGAACCAGCGCAGCGCCAGCACCGCCTGTCCGAACGCGGTCAGCGCCCGCCGGCCGCGGCGGGTGCCGCGGCGGCGGTGTTCGGCGTGCAGGACACGCGCGACGAACAGGGCAAGCTCGCGCGCCACGTCGAGCGTGGCACCATAAGCAATCACGTGGGGCCCCTGGAATCTCTCGGACTTGATCTTCGCAAATCCAGTCCTACCAGCGGCCCCACGCCCCGCCCCTCGGCGACACACCCCACCCAGCCCTACTGAGAAAACCTCATTGGG
>NZ_SDLT01000115.1 GCF_004522235.1 Amycolatopsis nivea | reverse complement strand
CTGTTGGGTCCTGAGGCAACACACGTTGTTTCTGGTGTGGTGTTTGAGAACTGTAGAGTGGATGCGAGCATCTTTGTGGTCAAGTTGTTAAGGGCACATGGTGGATGTCTTGGCTTCAGGAGCCGATGAAGGACGTGGGAGGCTGCGATATGCCTCGGGGAGCTGTCAACCGAGCTGTGATCCGAGGATTTCCGAATGGGGAAACCCAGCACCAGTGATGTGGTGTTACCCGCCGGTGAATATATAGCCGGTGTGGAGGGAACGCGGGGAAGTGAAACATCTCAGTACCCGCAGGAAGAGAAAACAAAAGTGATTCCGTGAGTAGTGGCGAGCGAAAGCGGAAGAGGCTAAACCGTTTGCATGNAGTAGTGGCGAGCGAAAGCGGAAGAGGCTAAACCGTTTGCATGTCAAGCTGTCAGGCGTTGTGCAGGCGGTGTTGTGGGACCCAGCGTCGAGGATCTGACAGTCCTCGGAATGTGCGCGCGTGTTAGTGGAACCGCTTGGGATGGCGGACCGGAGTGGGTGAGAGTCCCGTACGCGAAAACATGTTGCGTGTGTTTGTTTGGTGTTCCCGAGTAGCAGCGAGCTCGTGGAATTTGCTGTG
>NZ_SDLT01000114.1 GCF_004522235.1 Amycolatopsis nivea | reverse complement strand
TACGTGTTCGCCGCGATCGAGGCCGGCTGCGCCGCGGTGCGGGTGAACCCGGGCAACATCCGCAAGTTCGACGACCAGGTCAAGGAAATCGCCCAGGCGGCGAAGGACCACGGCACGCCGATCCGGATCGGCGTCAACGCCGGCTCGCTGGACAAGCGGCTGCTCGAGAAATACGGCAAGGCCACCCCGGAAGCCCTCGCCGAATCGGCGATGTGGGAAGCCTCCCTCTTCGCCGAGCACGACTTCCACGACATCAAGATCTCGGTCAAGCACAACGACCCCGTCGTGATGGTCCGCGCCTACGAAATCCTCGCCGACCAGTGCGACTACCCGCTGCACCTGGGCGTCACCGAGGCCGGGCCCGCGTTCCAGGGCACCATCAAATCCGCCGTCGCGTTCGGCGCGCTGCTGCGCCAGGGCATCGGCGACACCATCCGGGTCTCGCTGTCCGCGCCGCCGGTCGAAGAGGTCAAGGTCGGCACCCAGATCCTGCAGTCGCTCAACCTGCGGCCCCGCAAGCTGGAGATCGTGTCCTGCCCCTCCTGCGGACGCGCCCAGGTCGACGTCTACACCCTCGCCGACCAGGTCACCGCCGGCCTGGAAGGCATGGAAATCCCGCTGCGCGTCGCGGTCATGGGCTGCGTCGTCAACGGCCCCGGCGAAGCCCGCGAAGCCGACCTCGGCGTCGCCTCCGGCAACGGCAAAGGCCAGATCTTCGTCAA
>NZ_SDLT01000113.1 GCF_004522235.1 Amycolatopsis nivea | reverse complement strand
GACCTGGATCCACCGGTGTGATTGGTGTTGTAGGCCGTGTCTAGAGGAGCAGATGCCCTCTGGCCTGGGATGATTGTTCTTGCGACAGAGCAATTGTCACCGAGGGAGAGGGCATCTGCTGGATGCGATCATTGCATACCGCTGGATCGGTGTCGGCGAGGTTCGACGATCCGAATCTGGTGTCGCATGCGGGGCTGGTGCCGGTGATGCGGCTGGCCGAGGACGCGGGGGTAGCCGCGCTGGCCGACGACCTGCTCACGCTCGGGACCACAGCGGGGTCCAACGCCGGTGCGAAGGTGTCGACGATCGTGGCGGGGATGGCGGCGGGCGCGGACTCGATCGACGATCTGGACGTGGTCCGCCACGGCGCGATGCCGCGGTTGTTCGGCGGGGCGCGGGCACCCTCGACGCTGGGCACGTTCCTGCGCGATTTCGCCCTCGGCCACGTCGCCCAGCTGCAGAACGTCTCCGCCCGGGTATTGCAGAACCTGGCTGTGCGGGCCCCGCTGCTGCTGGCGGGGGTCGGCCAGTTAGCGTTCCTCGACATCGACGCCAAGATCACACGGGTGTTCGGGGCGGGCAAAGACGGCACCGCGGTCGGCTACACGAAGGTCCGCGGGCTGAACTTCCTCGGCGCGTGCCTGTCCTCGCCGCTGGCCGCGCCGGTGATCACCGGGACCCGGCTGCGCGGCGGGCAGGCCCATTCCGCCCGCAACGCGGTTTCGTTCGTGCGCGCCAACCTCGCCGCCGCCCGCGCCTGCGG
>NZ_SDLT01000112.1 GCF_004522235.1 Amycolatopsis nivea | reverse complement strand
CTCCTTGAGGGAATCTGACCTGGATCCACCGGTGTTTGTGGTGGTGTAGGCCGTGTCTGGACGCGCAGATGCCCTCTGGCTTGGGATGATTGTTCTTGCGAAGGAAAAATCGATCCGAGCGAGAGGGCATCTGCTGGATGCGATCATTGCATACTGCCGGGGCGGTGTCGGCGAGGTTCGACGATCCGAATCTGGTGTCGCACGCGGGGCTGGTGCCGGTGATGCGGCTGGCCGAGCGCGCCGGGCTGGGCGAGCTGGCCGACGAGCTGCTCACCCTCGGGACCACCGCGGGGTCCAACAGCGGTGCGAAGGTGTCGACGATCGTCGCCGGGATGGCGGCCGGGGCGGACTCGATCGACGATCTCGACGTGGTCCGGCACGGCGGCATGGCGAGGTTGTTCGCCGGGGCCAGGGCGCCCTCGACGGTGGGCACGTTCCTGCGCGATGTCGGCATCGGCCATGTCGCGCAGCTGGAGAACGTCTCCCTCTCGGTCCTGAAGAACCTGATCGCACGGGCCCCGCTGCTGCCCGGGATCGGCGGGCTGGCGTTTCTCGACGTCGACTCCAAGATCACCGCGGTGTCCGGTCGCCGCAAGGAAGGCGCCGCGGCCGGCTACACCAAGGTCCGGGGGCTGAATTTCCTCGCCGGGTGCCTGTCCTCGCCGATCAGCGCACCGGTGGTCACCGGGACCCGGCTGCGCGGCGGGCAGGCCCACTCCGCCCGCGCGGCGGTGTCGTTCGTGCGCGCCAACCTCGCCGCCGCCCGCGCCTGCGG
>NZ_SDLT01000111.1 GCF_004522235.1 Amycolatopsis nivea | reverse complement strand
GCCGCCGCGGTGACGGGTGTGGCTTGGTAATGCGCTCCGTCGCGGATCATGGCCCAGAGGACGTTGACCCGGCGGCGGGCGAGGGACAGCAGTGCCTGTTTGTGGTTCTTGCCCTCGTGTCGCTTGCGCCGGTAGTAGGTGCGCGAGGCTGGGCAGGCTCTCAGGCTGGCCAGCGCGGACAGGTAGAACGCGCGCAGGAGCGTGCGGTTGAACCGTCTGGGGCGGCGGAGGTTGCCACTGATCCGGCCGGAGTCGCGGGGCGCGGGTGCGAGGCCGGCGAAACCGGCCAGGCGGTCGGCGCTGCCGAACGCGGCCAGGTCGCCGCCGGTGGCGGCGATGATGTCTGCGCCGAGCCGGACGCCCAGGCCGGGCAGACTGAGGATCACCTCGGCGTGGCGGTGCTGGCGAAACCGTTCCTCGATGAGGGCGTCGAGCTCGCGGATCTCCTCGTCGAGGGCTGTCACCCCCTTCGCCAGGCGGACGACCATTGCGGCCGCCAGCTTCTCGCCGGGCAGGCTGATGTTCTGGGCCGCGGCCGCCTCGACCGCGGTCTGGGCAAGGGCGGCGGCGTTGCGGACTTTCCTTGTGGCCAGCCAGGTTTCGATCCGGTCCCGGCCCGCCCGGCGGATCGCGTCCGGGGTCTGGAAACCGGTGAGCAGCACGACCGGACCCTGATTGGTCAGATCGAGCGCCCGTTCCAGAGCGGGGAAGATCTCCAGCAGCTGCGCGTGCAGCCGGTTGATCTGCCGGGTCCGGTCGGCCACCACGTCGGCTCGTCGTGTGGTCAGCGTGCGCACATCGACGGCGATCTCGTCGCCGGGGCGCAGCTG
>NZ_SDLT01000110.1 GCF_004522235.1 Amycolatopsis nivea | reverse complement strand
CCAGCATGGCACCCGACCCCCTCAGACACACTCCCGCAGCCTCCTTCCCCATGGGCAGGACTGTTCTGACCTAGGAATGTGTTCCCAAGGCTCAGAAAATGCAGGGAGACACACGGCCCTGACTCTGGAACTGAGGCCGTTGGAGCAGGCCTGGAGGTCTGACGTCTGAGACGCCAAACACTTGCTGCAAGATACAGGTGTGAAAACACACTCTCTGGGGCTGCCTTTCCTTCCTCCAAGGAAGAGAGCTTTTCCAGTCTCCTCCGTGCTGAGTCATACAAGGCTGCAAAGGTCTGGCTTAGAGGGCATTTCTCAGCGGCAATGGCCCCTGAGGCCCTGCACCCAGGGAGGGATCCTACCCTCCCAGGGGAAGTCAAAGCAACCTCCAAACAGCTGTTCTCTCATGTTTCCTCTGCAGGAGGGAGCTAGTGAGCCCAGGTCTGTCTGGAACGTTCTTGGATCCTGCGGGGAAATCATCCTGGGAGCCCACCTGGATACCAGTCGTAGGGGCTAAAATTCGCATTTTCCTTCCTTGGAGCCCTAACGCAGTACAGCCTAGCAACTGCTTGAAAATCCATCCTGTTGCTGTTTTCTTNTTTGCTCCCCATTTTGGGATTTCAGAAGCAAGGTGGTGGCCTGCAACTCCTTGCCTGGGGTCCATTGGAGGTGCAAGGTGCCCTCGACCAGGTGACCCCAGCATGACACCTGGCCCCCTCAGACACACTCCCGCAGCCTGCTTCCCCATGGGCAGGACTGCTCTCACCTAGGAATGTGTTTGCAAGGCCAGGAAACTGCAGGGAGACACAAGGCCCTGATTCTGGCATTGAGTCTGTTGGAACAGGCCTGCAGGTCTTCTGTCTAACAAG
>NZ_SDLT01000109.1 GCF_004522235.1 Amycolatopsis nivea | reverse complement strand
CTAAGAACTCCTAACAATATGGGGCTGGTGGGGGGAATGTGAGTGGTTGGGTTGGTGTTACTCCTGTGTTGGCTGAGGCTGGAGGTGCACGACGGCGCAACGCAGGCCGTGGGAGGTTGATGACCGGCTGTGGGAGCGGATCGAGCCGCTGCTGCCGGTGGTGGTCCGCAAGACTCACCATCCCGGGCGGAAGCGCCTGGATAACCGCAGGGTGTTGTGCGGCATCCTGTTCGTGCTCTACACCGGCATACCCTGGGAGTTCCTGCCTCAAGAACTCGGGTACGGGTCCGGTATGACCTGCTGGCGCCGGCTTCGCGACTGGCACGAAGCCGGCGTGTGGCAACGTTTGCACGAAGAGTTGCTGGCCGAACTGCACGCCGCGGGTGCGCTGGACTGGTCCAAGGCGGTGATCGACGGCTCGCACGTGCGCGCTCTCAAAGGTGGCCCAAAACTGGGCCGAGCCCGGTCGACCGTGCCCGGACAGGCTCGAAACACCACGTCATCACCGAAGCGCAGGGCATCCCCCTCGCGGTCTCGCTGACCGGCGGCAACCGCAACGACGTCACCCAGCTCATGCCCCTCATCGACGCGATCCCGCCGGTGCGGGGGCGACGTGGCCGTCCCCGCACCCGCCCCGACGCGATCTACGCCGACCGTGGCTACGACCACGACAAGTACCGCACACTGGTACGCGACAAAGGCATCACACCTGTCATCGCCCGCCGCGGCACCGAACACGGCTCCGGCCTGGGCGTGCACCGATGGGTCGTCGAGCAAAGCTTCGCGCTCCTGCACTGGTTCCGTCGCCTGCGCATCCGCTGGGAAATCCGCGACGACATCCACGAAGCATTCCTCAGCCTCGCCTGCGGCATCATCTGCTGGCGCCGACTGGTCAACCTCTCACTCTGTTAGGAGTTCT
>NZ_SDLT01000011.1 GCF_004522235.1 Amycolatopsis nivea | reverse complement strand
GCGGCGTGGTGCTTGCTGTGGTGCAGCTCGTTGATCTCGCCCGAAATGTAGGGCGCGAGAGCGCCGTAATCGTAATCGAGTTCGGGCAGCTCGTACCGGGCCATGGGCCCTCCTTCTGGTCGACGCGCGGTTGTGCTTGGCGGCTTCCCTCGCGGGAGCCTTCTGAAACCGAGCCTCGTACTTCGAGCTAGGTGGAGGTCAACCCGCTGTGACCCGGCTCATGCCGCCGGGTCCCGGTACCGCGCGAGGTCGACGGCCAGTTCGTCGAACACCGCCACGTTGTGCTCGAACGCGACCACGGATTCGTCGATCACCCGGGCGCGGTCGGCCTCGCTCCACGGCGCCTCGTCGAGCTTCGCGCGGTAGCGGTCGCGGAACGCGGGGGCGCTGCCGATCTCGTCGAAGCGGTAGAAGAGCGTGCCCGCCTCGGCGAGGTCGAACTTCTTCTCCAGCAGCCGCCGGATGATCTGGCCGCCCGCGATGTCGCCGAGGTAGCGCGTGTAGTGGTGCGCCACGAACCCGCCGGACCAGCGTGCCGCCTCGGCGATCCGCGCGGTGTAGGCCTCGGTCGCGGCGAGCGGGGCGATCTCGGTGCGCCAGCCGGGGCCGACCAGGCGGGCGAGGTCGCGTTCCAGCGCGGGCAGCCGGCGCAGCTCCTCGAACACGAACTCGCCGCCGACCGGGTCGTCGGCCATCGCGTCGCCTGCCCGCTCGATCGCCTCGTAGATGAAGTAGTACTGGGTGGCCAGCGCCGCGTAGCCGTCCAGCGTCAGCTCGCCGCCGAGCAGCGCGTTCATGTACGTGGAGTGGTTGGCCTTGTCATGGACCGTCCTCGTGGACGCGCGCAGCTGTCCGGAGAACGGGCTGGCTTCGAGGTCCGCGGTCACCGTCATCAAAGGCCTCCCGACGTTCTTTCTGACAAGCTGTCAGAAAGAACTGTAGGCCACGACCGGTACTTAGGCTACCCTAAAATCAGCGGTTTTCACTCGAACCGACCGCTCGCCGGACGAACCGCACGGCGGCCTCGATGGCGTCTTCCAGCTGGTCAGCGGGCACATCGATGACCTGACGGCTGCCGAGCGCGGCGGTGATCATCGGGACCACCACGTCGAGGTCTTGCGCCGGCCAGCTGCCCGCGTCGACTCCGGCGAGCAGTACCGAGCGAAGCTGTTCGATGATCGGGTCGGCGTGCGCGCTGATCCGCTGATACGCCGCGGGCGCGAGCGCGGACTCCAGCGCGGTGCCCGGCGGAAGGTGGTGTTCGGCCAGCACGCGCAGCTGCAGCCGGACGAACGTGGCCAGCTGGGCGACCGGGTCCGGTTCGGCGTCCACCGCCGCGCGCAGCCGCTCGACATACCGCGCGGACTCGTCCTCCACGAACGCGACGAGCAGGCTTTCCTTGTCCGGGAAGTGGTTGTACATCGCGGTGCGGCCGAGCCCGGCCTCCGCGGCGACGCCGGCGAGCGTGATCGCGTCGAACCCGCGCTCGTACAGCTGCGCGCGGACGACGTCGAACACTCGCGACCGCACCTCTCGGCGGTGCGCTTCGAGCGAACCGCCCAGCACCTTCGGCACGCGCGCCACCCCCTTCCCGTGCGAAACACTGTAGGGGACCGCGCGAAAACGGCTCAGTCGTCGAGCGGCCAGGTGTGCACCGGCTCGCCAGCCTCGGAGAGTTCCAGGTACCGCCGCAGCATCCAGTTGAGGGCGGTTTCGCGGTCGGCCCCGCGTTCGTGCGCGCGCAGCACGTAGTCGCGTTGCCAGGCCGCGCCGCTGCGGCGGGCGAGGCAGCGGCGTTCGATGATGCCGAGGTAGCGCACGCGGGCTTCGTCGGAGACGTCCGACCGGCGCAGGCCCTCGTGCGCCAGCGGCAGCAGGACGCGCAGGGCCAGTTCGTCCGGCGGGATCCAGCCGATGCCGGGCCAGTACAGCTGCGCGTCGAAACCCTTGCGCGCGCCCTCGTACAGGTTTTCTTCCGCTGCCTGGAACGACATCTGCGACCAGACCGGCCGGTCCTGTTCCGCGAGCGCGCGTTGGGCGCCGTAGAAAAACGCCGCGTTGGCGACGATGTCGGCGACCGTCGGACCGGCGGGCAGCACGCGGTTTTCGATGCGCAGGTGCGGCAGGCCGTCGACGACGTCGTACACCGGCCGGTTCCACCGCCAAATCGTTCCGTTGTGCAGCCGCAGTTCGGAAAGTTTTGGCGCCTGCCCGGATTCGAGCGCTTCGATCGGGTCCTCGAGATCGGTCTCCGGCAGCAGTCCCGGGAAATAGCGGACGTTTTCCTCGAACAGGTCGAAGATCGACGTGATCCACCGTTCGCCGAACCACACCCGCGGCCGGACACCCTGGTTTTTCAGCTCCTCCGGCCGGGTGTCGGTGGCCTGCTGGAACAACGGGATCCGGGTTTCGTGCCACAGCGCCTTGCCCAGCAGGAAAGGAGAGTTCGAGGCGAGCGCGATCTGGACGCCCGCCAGGCATTGCGCGGCGTTCCAATGCGCCGCGAATTCCTCGGGGGCCACCTGCAGATGCAATTGGACTGAAGTACAGGCGGCCTCCGGGAGAATGGACTCCGCGTAGTGCCGCAGCCGCTCCGGCTGGGCCCCGGGCAATGCCGGGCCGTCCATCGCGAGCGCGATCCGCTCGCCGCGGGCGGCGAAGATCTCGTCGTTCAGCGATGTGTAGCGCGTTTTGTGGGACAGCCACTTCTGGTCGAAATGCTCCGCTCCCAGCGTGGGCAGAATGCCGATCATGGCCACCGACGAGCCGGTGTGCGCCGCGCTCTCCTGCGCTTTCGCGAGGTAGGAGTGCAGGTCTTCTTCCAGGCGCAGCGCGGAATCCCCGGCGAGCGGGCGCGGCGGCACGTTCAGCTCCAGGTTGTGCTGGCCGAGTTCGGTGGTGAACGACGCGTCGTCGAGCGCCTCCAGCACGACCGAGTTGGTCATCGACGGGCGCAGCTGCCCGTCCACCAGGTTCAGCTCGACTTCGAGCCCGATGTTCTTGCGAGGAAAGGAAAAACTCCCGTCGGTGAGCATCCGGGCCAGGGTGTCCAGGCATCGCTGGACCTTCCGGCGGTACCGTCCGCGATCGAGCCGGCCGGGGTGTGCCGAGAGATCCGTACCCATGGTTCGACGCGCTCCTTGGCTGCTGTCCGCAGTGGTCTGGGCGGCTAGTACGCCAGGCAGACCACCGTCGCACAGCGCCGCGCCATGGGCTAGCGGCCAAACTGGTGCTCTCCGTCACCGGCGGTTGACCCTGCGCGTAACTACGCCGTTTGCCCTAAAGCGCCTCGCACGTTCGGACCAGTGGGCACGGGTTCGGGCGGGTGCGAGACTGTCCGATGTGGCTCAACTGATCTTCACCGAGGACCGGGCGCATCCGGGGCTCGACGACTTCCGCGACCTGTCCACAGCGGACCGTCGGCCGGACCGCCCCGGCGGGCGCGGGCTGGTGATCGCCGAGGGAACCGTCGTGGTCGGGCGGCTGCTTGCTTCGCGCTATCCGGTGCGAGCGCTGCTCGGCGTGGAGCGACGGCTGCGGGAATTGGAAGACGAACTCGCGGGCGTCGACGTGCCCGCGTATGTGACGTCGGCGGAGACGATGGCCGACGTCGTCGGTTTCCACCTCAATCGCGGGGTGCTCGCGGTCGCGGATCGCCCGGAACCGCCGACGGTCTCCCAAATCGTGGACAGCGCACAGGTTTTGGCCGTGCTGGAAGGCGTCGGCGATCACGAGAATCTCGGCGCGCTTTTCCGCAATGCCGCCGCGCTCGGCGTCGGCGGGATATTGCTCGGTCCGGGTTGTTCGGATCCGCTTTACCGGCGCAGTGTGCGCGTTTCGATGGGACACGTGCTGCGCGTCCCGTTCGCGACTTTCGACAGCTGGCCCGGCGGTCTGGATGTGCTGCGGGCACGGGGTTTTACGGTGGCTGCGCTCACTCCGCGCGCGGATTCCGTACCGCTGCGCGGATTGCGCGAGAAAGTGCCGGGTCCGATCGCGCTGCTGCTCGGCGCCGAGGGGCCGGGGCTGACGGACGAGGCGATCGAAGC
This sequence comes from Amycolatopsis nivea, assembly GCF_004522235.1. Lineage (GTDB taxonomy): Bacteria > Actinomycetota > Actinomycetes > Mycobacteriales > Pseudonocardiaceae > Amycolatopsis > Amycolatopsis nivea. The sequence goes on along the minus strand of NZ_SDLT01000011.1, from coordinate 233,425 downwards.
CGCGGACGTCGCGGTCCGCGTGGAGATGGTGGCCGGGGTCGACTCGCTGAACGTCGCCACGGCCGCGGCGATCGCGTTCCACGAGGTCTCGGCGGGCGTCGCCCCACTAGAGTGACCCCCGGCACGTTTCTTGCGGGGAGGGGCACGATGGAGCTGCGCATCCGCGGCGAGCAGGCGGTGCTCGCCGGGCCGGGCGGCGAGCACGCGCGAGAGGTCGACCCGCGTCGGCTCGCGATCGGTGCCGAGCTGGCGCAAGCCCTGCACGAGTGGGCGCGCGTGGCGTCGGCGGTGGCGCGCTCCGACTCGGACGTCGACGTCGCCGGTTCGGTCGTGTCGCAGCGCGGACGTCAGCTCGCCGCGCGACTGGCCGCGGTGATGGGCACCGAGGTGCGCTTCGTCGACCCGGTGACCGGCGTGGAAACGGTGGTCGAACCGCCTCGGCGGCCGGATCAACCCGCGCGGGCCCGGACTCGGGAAGAGCCGACGCCTTGGCTCACCGGGCTGACCGTGTCGGTGTTCGCGGCCGCGGTGGTGGTCGTGGCGATGCTCGCGCTGGCCACCACGCTCGCCCGCGAAACGAGCGTGTGGCTGGCGTTGATCGCGGCGCTGGTGGTGACCGGCGGCGTCGCACCGTCGCTGTGGCTTGGCCGAAAGGTGCCGATCCTGCGCTGGGCGGTGTACGGCGCGGGCGGCGGCTTGGCCCTCGCGTGGATCGGCGTGCTGGCCACGGTGTTCTGACTCGCGGATACTGACGCGATGGCTCCGCTCGACAAGCTGCGCGCCCTCTGTCTCGCCCTGCCCGAAGCCACCGAACGACTCAGCCACGGCGAACCGACGTGGTTCGTCCGCGGGCGCAAGACGTTCGCGATGTTCGCCGACCGGCACCACGACGACAAGCTCGCGTTCTGGTGCCCCGCGCCGCCCGGGGTGCAGGAGGAACTGGTGCGCACCGAGCCGGAGCGGTTTTTCCGGCCGCCCTACGTCGGAGTGCACGGATGGCTCGGCGTGCGGCTCGATGTGGACGTCGACTGGACCGAGGTGGACCAGATCGTGCGCGAGGCATATCGGCACGTGGCACCGAAGAAACTGGCCGCGTTGCTGGACGCCTGACCCCGACCGCTGCGCTTTCGCCGCCGTCCGTGAGGGCCACCCTGAGGGAATCGGATTCCCTGAGGGTGGCCCTCACGTACCGGGATGCTGCGAGCACCGGCCGACGAGCCGCGCTGGGCGGCTTTCTTTCCTGCTGAAAGTCCGTGAAGGGCTCCTTGAGGGAATCAGATTCCCTCAAGGAGCCCTTCACGGACCGAAGCTGTCTCAGGTCGGGGGCACGATCCGGAGGGTTCCCCTCACAGACGTCGGCCGGAGCGGAGAGCTGGCCGCACACCACAGCTACCGAGAAAACCCCAATGCGGCATTGGGTGCATCTGACGCACCCAATGTGGCATTGGGGCGCTTGAAGCGGGACTGGTCAGCCGCGCTGGGTGCGGACTCCGAGCAGCACGTCCTCCCAGGACGGCACGATCGGATGGTTCTTCTTCGCCTTCGTGCGCGGCTGCTCGGCTTCGTCACCGTCGGACTCGCCCGGGACACGCGGGATCTCGCGGGTCTCGTCGTCGCCCTCGTCCGGACCCTCGATGGCGCGCGGTTCCTCGACGGCGTCGAGGGTCGGCTGCACCACCGAATCGCGGGCGGGGGCCAGCGCCCGCACCGTGCGCGGGGCGACGTAGGAGTTCGGGTTCAGCAGGACTTCGGCGTTCTCGTCGAGCGCGTGCACCGTTCCGCCGTGCGCGCCGGGCGAGAACGACCAGTGTGCGCGGTTGTCGGAGCGGCCCGCTTTCCAGCGCAGCACGACGACCCACTTGCCGTCGTCGCCGCGCCAGGCGTCCCAGGCGGCCTGGTTGTAGTCGTGGCCGCGGACGCCGAAGGCGTAGGCGATGACCTCGCCGAGCGTCTGGACGTCGGGCCCGTCCTCGCGGACCGGGTGCGCCGACTGCGCGAGTTCCGCCGTGCGGGACCGTTCGAGCAGCACCGGATAAGCGAATCGCTCCACCCGCTGCGTCGAGACGCCCGCGCTGCTCGCGACCTGCTCGACGGACTCGCCCGCGCGGATTCGCGCCTGGATCTCGCGTGGCCGCATCTGGCTCTCCAACTCGATCTCGATCTGGCCCAGCCGGGCTATGTCCCCCCTCGCCGCCGCACGCAGTCTCTCGTCGGCCGGGAGCAGGAAGCGCGTACGGCTCGCCGGGTCCTCCAGCACGAGGGACTTCCCGTCCTCGTGCAGCCCGACCACCCGCAACGCCCGCATTTCTCGCCTCCCCGGTGTTCACCTTTGTGGGTGCCCACGTTAGAACGGCGCGTCGGCTTGACGTGCGAGGCGCGCCGACGCCTCACCCATCCGAACTCAATCCGACGGCACTTTCCCGGCCATTTTCGCCGCGGCGGAGATCGGTCACACTCGTGACACGCCGACCACGGTCTGTCACGAACGAGTGGTCATCAACGCGAACCGCCCCGCGAGCCGGAGGGCTGGCGGGGCGGTTTGGGTGTTTCGGCGCGTTTTCGGTTCAGCCGAGCCGTTCCACGACGTATTCGATGCTCTGGGTGAGCTTCGTGACGTCGTCCGGGTCGATCGCCGGGAACAGGCCGACGCGCAGCTGGTTGCGGCCCAGCTTCCGGTACGGCTCGGTGTCGACGATCCCGTTGGCGCGCAACGCCTTCGCGACCGCGGCGGCGTCGACCTCGTCGGCGAAGTCGACCGTGCCGACGACCTGCGAGCGCAGCTCCGGGTTCGACACGAACGGCGTGGTGTACGAGGTTTTCTCGGCCCATTCGTACAGCCGGCTCGAGGATTCCTTGGTGCGCGAGGTGGTCCAGTCGAGGCCGCCCTGGCCGTTCATCCACTCGATCTGCTCGGCGAGCAGGAAAAGCGTGGAGACGGCGGGGGTGTTGTAGGTCTGGTCCTTGCGCGAGTTGTCCAGCGCGGTGGTGAGCGACAGGAATTCGGGGATCCAGCGGTCGCCGCCGCCGATCTCGCCGATCCGCTCGATCGCGGCGGGCGAGGCGAGCGCGATCCACAGCCCGCCGTCGGACGCGAACGACTTCTGCGGCGCGAAGTAGTAGACGTCGAAGTCCTCGGCCTTGACGGGGAGACCGCCGGCGCCGGACGTCGCGTCGATCGCGACCAGCGCGCCGTCGCTGCCCTCGGGACGCCGCACCGGCACCGCGACGCCGGTGGAGGTCTCGTTGTGCGCCCAGCCGACGAGGTCCGCACCGTGGGAGTAGGCGATCTCCGGCGCGCTGCCCGGGTCGGCCTTCACCACGATCGACTCGCCGAGGAACGGAGCCTTGTTGGTGACGGTCGCGAACTTCGAGGAGAACTCGCCGTAGGTGAAGTGCTGGGCGCGCTCGCGCACGAGGCCGAACGCGGCGGCGTCCCAGAACGCGGTCGTCCCGCCGTTGCCGAGGATGACCTCGTACCCGTCCGGGAGCGAGAACAGCTCGGACAGCCCGGCGCGCACGCGGCCGACGAGCGACTTGACCGGCTTCTGCCGGTGCGAGGTGCCGAGGTAGGTGGAACCGGACCGGGCGAGGGCGGCGAGCTGCTCTTCGCGGACCTTCGAGGGTCCGCAGCCGAAGCGGCCGTCGGCCGGCTTGAGGTCTGCTGGGATCGTCAACTCAGCGTCGGTCATGTGCTTAGTCTCTCAGGTCGGGACAACGCAGGTAACGGCGGTTGGCGGGTGTCCGACATGTGGAATCGTGACGGAAACGCACGGTTACCGGCCGCGCTGGCGATGGTTTGCGCTCTTCGCCTTGGCGGCGCTGGTGCACCCGTGGGATTCGACTGCGCTGATCGGCCTTCCCCTCGGCCTGGCGGCGACGCTGGTGCTGGTTTTCGTGCCCTGGCGACGCGCGTGGTTCCGCCGTCGAGCAGTCCCTGCCGCGCTGTTCGCTCTTTCCGTGGCGTTCACCGGGTTTGTCGTCGTCGGGTTCTTCGTCGAACCGTCGAACCCGGACGAGGTCGGCTCGGCCGTATTCGCGCTCGTCCTCGCAGTCGCGTTCGCCGCCGCGTCGGGGATACCACCCAGTGGGACCACGGACAGGAGATCCCGAGACTGCTGCGCGTCACGGTTCGCCCGCGCGGCTACCTGACTTTGCTCGGCGGCCCGCCGGAGCAGGCGCGCGAACTCCGGCGGACCGGACGGTTGCGCTGGACGGGGCCCGGCGACGCGGTGGTGGCGGGGTGCCGTTGCTGGAACTGCATACGGACACTCCGGAGACGGTGCCTGCTGCGCTGGAGGGCGGGTTCGGAGGTGGCTGCTTCGCGGGGATCGTGCTGGAGACTGTGCGGCCTTGACGCGTGGGAGACGGCGAAGCTCTGCACAGAGATCTGGGCGAGGGCTCTGTTCTTGCGTCCCGGAGCAGGTTGTCCACACCCGTCCCCGGTTGTGGACTAGTCGGCCCCTGCATGCTCTAAGCGCCGGTTTCGTCGGGTAGCGCCGGTAGAATGGGCATGGGCAGCCCCCCAGAGGAGGGTGGGGGTGCGCCTTCGGCCCAGGCTTCGGAAGCACGAGCTGGCTCGTGCTTGAACCCGGCTGGCCGGCGCGGATCGGGATCGAGCGTTGCCCGCCGGAACTCGCCGCCGAGCTGATCGAGCACCGGCGGCTGTGGGTGTTCGGCCCTCCGGAGATGGGCGAGGTTCTGCTGGGACTGCCCGGCCAGGGTTTCTACGCGAAGGCGTGGTTGTCCCCGGCCGGGCGAGCGCCTGCCTATGACGCCGAAGCCCCCGGCGTTAAGGCCGAAGCGGAGTGACTCAGCGCCACCCACCCTCGTCCAGTCCGCCCGGGATCGGTGCGGCCGGGTCGTACGGCGTGCGGCTGAAGATGAACGTGGCGAGGTTCAGGTGGTTCGCCGTGCCGTTCGCGTCGCGGCCGACGGTGAGCGTTTCGCCCGCGTAGTAGCCGTCCAGGCCGATCCACGTGTCCGGGCCCTGGGGGCGGAACCGCGATGCCCGGCCGGCGCCGACGGCCGGGTTCAGCGAGATCAGGCCGTCGCCCTGCACGCGCAGGAAGTACGGCGTCGGGCCCCAGTGCCACAGTCCGGTCAGCGCGAGCAGCTCCGGGTCCACAGTGGACGGGAGCCATTCCTCGGGCAGCGCTGGTTCGAGGTCGTCGGCGGTGGTGATCAGGTCGAGGCACAGCTGCGTGATGTTGACGCCCGAGGTCGAGTTCGCGAGGCACAGCGCACCGGTGCCGCTGCGCGGGTCGACGATGGTCGCGGCGAGGAACCCGGGCATCGATCCGGTGTGCCCGGCCAGGTGCCTGCCCTGGTAGCGCACGACCATCAGGCCGAGACCGAATCCGGTCGACCACACCTCGGTGTCGTCGACGGTGTTCATCGTCCGCATTTCGTCGACGGTGTCCGGCGAGAGCACGTCGCCGGTGTGGCCGCCGAGGAACGACGTCCAGCGGCCGAGGTCGGTGACGGTGGACCAGAGCTGCCCGGCCGGGGCCATCGCGCCGGCGTCCGGCCACTTCTCCGGCATGAGCACGTCGGCGAACGGGTGCACGGCGAATCCCTCGGCGTGCGCGCCTTCCGGGTGCGGCGTCGTGCGGTTCATGCCCAGCGGGGCAAGGATTTCGTCACGCACGACGTCGAACCACGGCCGCTCGCGGAGCCGGGCGACCAGTTCGCCGAGCACGCCGTAGCCGACGTTCGAGTAGTGGAATTTGGATCCGGGACGCAGCTTTGTCGCGCCCTTCTCCAGGCTCGAGACCAGCGCCGCCCAGTCCGCGCCGGGCGCGCGTTCCCACCACTGGCCGGGCGATTCCGACGTGAGGCCCGACGTGTGCGACAGCAGCTGCGCGACGGTGACCGAGCCGAACGCGGTGCCCGGCAGGTGCCGTTCCAGCGGGTCGGTGAGGTCGAGTTTGCCCTCGTCGCGCAGCCGCAGGACCGCGGTCGCGATCATCGTTTTGGTGATCGACCCCAGCCGGTACTGCGTGTTGTCGTCCGGGCGCTGGTCGCCGACGCGGCCGCGGGCTCCGGACCAGACGACGTCGCCGCCTCGGACGACAGCGGCGACGAGGGACGGGGCGCGGCTGACGGACTGCTCGTGTGCGAGCCGTCGGTACAGGGCGAGTTCGGTGGTGTCGAGCATGGCCGTCATTCTGCCCGGGCAGTTCAGCCGAGCAGTTGCCGGTCCAGCGCCGTCGTGACCGCTGCCGTGCGGTCGGAAACGCCGAGCTTCGAGAACACCCGCAGCAGGTGCGTTTTCACCGTCGCCTCGCCGATGTGCAGCTCACGGCCGATTTCCGCGTTGGTGCGGCCCTTCGCGACCAGGCGCAGCACTTCCACCTCGCGCGCGGACAGCGGCGAGGCCGGCGTCGGGTTCCGCATCCGGTGCACGAGCTTGCCCGCGACCGACGGTGCCAGCACGGTTTCGCCGCGATGCGCGGCCCGGATCGCACCGGCCAATTCGGCGCGCGACGCGTCTTTCAGCAGATATCCCGACGCGCCCGCCTCGACCGCGCGGAGGATGTCGGCGTCGGTTTCGTACGTGGTGAGCACGACGATCCGGCGCGCGGGCGTTTCCTTGAGGATTGCGCGGATCGCGCCGACCCCGTCGAGGCCCGGCATGCGCAGGTCCATCAGGACGACGTCGGGCTGTTTCACACGATCGAGCGCCACCGCTTCGTCGCCGGAACCGGCCTCGCCGACCACCGTCAGGTCGTCCTCGGCTTCGAGCATGCCGCGCAGTCCTTCGCGCACCACGGGATGGTCGTCGACCAGCATGATGGTGATCACGCGGGCACCTCCAGTTCCAGTTCGGTGCCGCCGTTCGCGCCGGTCCGCACTTCCAGGGCGCCGCCTACCTGCTCGGCCCGCGAACGCATGCCGCGCAACCCGAATCCGGCTCCGTCGGCATCCGGGGTGAAGCCGCACCCGTTGTCCTCCACGCGCAACCGTATCGCTCCGTCCACAGCGGACAGCCGCACGCGGACGAGAGTCGCGCCCGAATGCTTGCGCACGTTCGACAGCGCCTCCTGCGCCGCGCGCAGCAGTACCACTTCGACCGCAGTGGACAGTGGCGGCAGCGCATCGTCCACTTCGCACTCGATCGGAATGCCGATCTCTTCGGCAAGCCGGTCTGCCTGCCGCTGCACGGCTTCCGGCAACGAGCCGGTGGCCAAATCGGACGGTGCGAGCGCGGCGACCATCGCACGGGCTTCGGCGAGATTCTCGCGTGCGGTGCGGCCGGCGAGCGCGAGATGTTTGCGCACTGTGGACAGATCAGTGTCCAGTTCGGACTCGATCGCCTGGGTCAGGGTGATGATGCTGGTGAACCCCTGTGCGAGCGTGTCGTGGATTTCCCGCGCCAGCCGTTCGCGTTCGGCCGCGGTGCCCGCTTCCCGCGACAGGCGGGCGACCTCGGCCTGACTGGATTCCAATTCGCGGATCAGCTCGGCGCGGGCGCGGCTCTGCTTCAGCACATCGCTGGTGAACTTCCCGGCCAGCACGCTGAAGACGATCAGGATCGCGGTCATCGGCAGCAGGACCGAGAGCAACTGGTTGTCCCAGCCGCCGTTCAGCACCGCCGAGACCGGTTCGAGCAGGATGAGCAGCGTCGTCGCGACCACCCCTGGCCGCAAATCCAGCAGCATGAACAGCAGCGGGCAGGCGAGGAACAGCACGAAGCTCGCCGAAGTGGTCGCGAGAATGGCGGTGCCGGTCAACGCGATCAGCGCCGCCGCCGCGACGGCCCGGGCGGTTCCGTTGTCCTCGCCGTGCACGACGCGCCGTCCCACGGCCAGGTAGCCGACCGCGATCGCGCCCATCGCGGACTCGGCCACGATCTTCTCCGCCGCCGATCCGTCGTTGAAGAGCACCAGGAAGGCGGTCGCCAGGTAGGCGACCGCGAACAGCACTTCCCAGGACCAGTACGACCGCTCCCACGCGTCGGCCTGGTTCACTTCGCTTCGTTCGTCCACCGGAACGTCACCCTCGCGAGCACCAGGCCCACCACGCACCACACCGCCAGCACCAGCGCCACCTTCGGAAGCTCCCATGTCCCCGCCATTTCCTGGGTCGCGGCCTCCGGCGGAAGGAACACCGAGCGGAAGCCCTGGCAGATCCACTTCAGCGGGAAGAACGACGCGACGTCGACCATGATCCTCGGCAGGTTCGTGATCGGCGTGACGAACACCCCGGAAATGAACTGCAGCACCAAGTACACCAGCTGCACGAGCGCCACGGTGCCGTTCGCGGTGCGGGTGGCCGAGCTGATCGCGATGCCCAGCAGCGTCGAGGAGACGATCCCGAGCAGCAGCACCCAGAGCAGGGTCAGCCACTTCGCCGGATCGGACGGCAGTTCGAGACGGAACAGCAGCATCGCCACCGCGGCCATCAGGACGGTCTGCGACACGCTGGTCACCGCGACCATCACCATCTTGCCGACGAAATAGGCCGCCGCGGGCATCGGCGTGCCGCGCAAGCGTTTCAGCGCACCGATTTCCCGGTCCGCGGCGATGCCGATGCCGACGCTGTTGAACGACGTCGACACGATGCCCGCGCCGATCATCCCGGCGGCGAGCAGCTGCCCGGACGACACCCCGCTCTGCCCGGTCGGGCCGTCGAGGATGGAGCCGAGCAGGATCATCAGCACCGCGGGCAGCGAGAAGGTGAACACCACCTGCTCGCGGTTGCGGAAGAACTGCCGCAGTTCGAGCCCGCCGCGGGCGAGGCCCAAGCGGAACGTCCCCGGCAGCGCCATGGTCGTCGTGGTCACGGTTGCTCCCCGATCAGGTCGAGATAGACGTCTTCCAGGCTGGGGCGCGTCACGGTGAGACCGGCGAGTTCCCCCTGCGTGCCGGCGAGTTGCGAGACGAGCTTCGTCGGGAACTGCGTGCGTTCCTCGTGACTGCCGCGTTCGTCCTGCCACCGCACGACCGCCTCGGCGCGTTCGCGGCCGCCGAGCGTCGCCGGCGTCCCCTCCGCGACGACCGAACCGCGCGCGATGACCGCGAGCCGATCGGCCAGCGCCTCGACCTCGTCCAGGTAGTGCGTGGTCAGCAGGATCGTGGTGCCCTCGTGGGCGAGTCCGTCGATGAGCCCCCAGAACTGCCGCCGCGCCTCGGGATCGAAACCGGTCGTGGGCTCGTCCAGGAACAGCAATTCCGGACGGCCGACGATGCCGAGCGCGACGTCCACCCGGCGGCGCTGCCCGCCGGACAGCGCCTTCACCCGCGCGCCCGCCTTCGCGGTGAGGCCGACCTGGTCGATCACCTCTTCCGGATCCCGCGGGTTCGGGTAGTACTTCGCGAAGTGCCGCACGGTCTCCGCGACGGTCAATTCCGCCGCGTCGCCGGCCGTCTGCAACACGATGCCGAGGCGGGCGCGCCACGCGCGTCCCGCGGTACCCGGGTCCTCGCCGAGGACAGTGGCTTCCCCCGCCGTCCGCTGCCGGTGCCCCTCCAGGATCTCGACGGTGGTCGTCTTGCCCGCGCCGTTGGGCCCGAGCAGGGCGAACACCTCGCCGTCACGGATGTCGAGATCGATCCCGGCCACGGCGAGGTGGCCCGGGTACTCCTTGCGCAGTCCGCGCACTCGCACTGCTGTGCTCATGGGTTCAGCGTGCGCCGCGGAGGGCGGTTCGCGGGACGTCCGGGCAGTGGAATCCGGCTGTCCGTCGAACGGTGGACACGCTGGTTTCCCGTGGAACCACGACGGCCTCTGTTGACAAGTTGTCTAACATGACAAGATGTCTCACAAGCAGGTGACGGCCAGTGACGGAGTTCGCCTTTCGGTCCGGGTGAGCGGCAACCCGGACGGGCCCACGGTCGTGCTCGTGCACGGATATCCGGACAACAGCTCGATGTGGGACGGCGTCGCCGAAGAGCTGCGCCGCGACCACCGCGTGGTCGTCTACGACGTGCGCGGCGCGGGCGAATCCGACAAACCGCGGGAGCGTCGGGCGTACCGGCTGGACCAGCTCGCCGACGACCTCGCCGCGGTGGTCGACGAGGTGCAGCCGTCCGGCAAGGTCCACCTCGTCGCGCACGACTGGGGTTCGATCCAGGCGTGGCACGCGGTCACCGGCGACCAGCTGCGCGGCCGGATCGCTTCGTACACCTCGCTTTCCGGGCCCAGCCTCGATCACGCCGGCGCGTGGTTCCGTGCCCAGCTGACCCGGCCGACGCCGCGTCGCCTCGGACACGCGCTTCGGCAGTTCCTGCACTCGTATTACATCGTCGCGTTCCAGGTGCCGCTGATCCCGGAACTGTTGTGGCGCACCGGAATCATGCGCACGATGATCCGGAAGCTGGAGCCCGCCGAAACGTCGCCCAAGACGTCGGACGGGGTGCACGGCCTGAAGCTGTACCGGGCGAACATGGGCCCGCGGCTGTCCCGCCCACGCCCGCGTCCGGCGGAAATCCCGGTGCAGGTGCTCGCGCCGACCGGCGATTCGTACGTCACCACGCCGCTGCAGACCGAGGTCGAGCGCTGGGTGCCGGATCTGCGTGTCCGGCGCGTGATCGGGTCGCACTGGATCACCCGGACCAAGCCGGAAGTGGTTGCTGCCGCGGCAGCTGAGCTGATCGCGTCGGTGGAAATCGGCGAGGAAACGCGGGCGCTGCGGCGGGCGCGGGTCGGCGGCGGCAGCGGTCGCTTCGCGCACCACCTCGTCGTCGTGACCGGTGCGGGCAGCGGGATCGGGCGGGAGACCGCGCTGGCGTTCGCGGCCGAGGGTGCCGACGTGGTCGTCAGCGACATCAACGGCGATTCAGCTGCGGAAACGGCGAAACTGGTGCGAGAGCGCGGAGTCGACGCCGGTGAGTACACAGTGGACTCTTCGGACGGCGAGGCGGTCGCCCGGTTCGCCGCGCAGGTGCGGGACGAGTTCGGCGTGCCGGACATCGTGGTGAACAACGCCGGGATCGGCATGTCCGGCCCGTTCCTCGACACGACGATCGAGGACTGGGAGAAGGTCGTGGACGTCAACCTGTGGGGCGTGATCCACGGGTGCCGCGCGTTCGCGCCGATGATGAAGGAACGCGCTGAAGGCGGGCAGATCGTCAACCTCGCTTCTGCCGCGGCATACCTGCCGTCGAAGATCCTCACCGCTTACGGCACCACGAAGGCCGCGGTGCTCGCGTTGAGCAATGGCTTGCGCGCGGAGTTGGCGTCCGAGGGAATTGGCGTGACCGCGGTTTGCCCGGGATTGGTGAACACCAACATCACCAAGACCACTAAGTTCGTCGGCGTGGACGAGGTCGAGGAGAAGCGGCGCCAGAAGGAATCGTCGAAGCTCTACGCCCGGCGCAATTTCGGTCCGGAACGAGTGGCGCGCGACATTCTGCGTGCGGTGGAGAAAAACGTCGCGATCCAACCGTCCACTCCGGAAGCGAAGGTCGCGCTGGTCCTTTCGCGGCTGACGCCAGGTTTGCTGCGCGCGGCGGCGAAACTGGACGTCACGCCGTGAGCCGTCCGCGCCGGATGACCGCGCAGGCCCGGCGGGACGATCTGATCGCGGCCGCGCTGGATTTGTTCGGCAGCCGGGCCCCGGAATTGGTCACGGTGGACGACATCGTGGCGCGCGCCGAGGTGTCGCGGCCGTTGTTCTACCGGTATTTCCCGAGCCTGCGGGAACTGCAAATGCAGGCGTTGCGCACGGTCACCGACGGTTTGGTCGACCGGCTCGCGACGCTTGAGGAAGGCCCGCCGGAAGAACGGTTGCGCGCGGCCGTACGGGGACTGGTTGATGTCGCCGCGCATTACCGCGAAGGCTATGTCGCGTTGCTGCGCAGCGGTTCGGTCATCGCCACTTCGGAGACGGACGCGGCGATCGACGAGGTCCGCAACCGTGCCGTCGAGCTGATCCTGGAAGCGCTGCCGATCCCCGAACCGTCACCGTTGGTGCTGCTGACCCTGCGCTGCTGGACCGCGGTGGTCGAGGGCGCGTTGTTGTCGTGGCTTCAAGAAGGCACCGTCCCGCGCGAAACGCTGGACGGCTGGCTGGTCGACCAGCTCACCGCGATGCTCGCCGCCACCGACGCGCACGTCTGAAAAGCCGTGAAGGCCCCCTTGGAATCAAGGAGGCCTTCACGGACTTGGCTCAGATCTGGGTGACGCTGTCCCAGCCGTCGACCTCGGACGGCGTGCGCGGGCCGGGGCCGACGTACTTCGCCGACGGACGGACCAGGCGGCCGGTCTGCTTCTGCTCCAGGATGTGCGCCGCCCAGCCGGCGGTGCGCGCGGAGGAGAACATCGCGGGCATCATGTGCGGCGGCACCTTCGCGAAGTCCAGGATCACCGCGGCCCAGAACTCGACGTTCGTTTCGATCGGGTGGTCCGGACGGCGTTCGCGCAGCTCGGCCAGCGCGGCCTGCTCCAGCGCGGCGGCCACCTCGTAGCGCTCCGCGCCCAGTTCCTTGCAGGTCCGGCGCAGCACGCGGGCACGCGGGTCCTCCGCGCGGTACACGCGGTGGCCGAAGCCCATCAGCCGCTCCTTGCGGTCGAGGATGCCCTTGACCAGCGCGCGGGCGTCACCCGTGCGCTCGACCTCCTCGATCATCGGCAGCACGCGCGCCGGGGCGCCGCCGTGCAGCGGGCCGGACATCGCGCCGATCGCGCCGGACAGCGCCGCCGCGACGTCCGCCCCGGTGGAGGCGATGACGCGCGCGGTGAAGGTGGAGGCGTTGAGGCCGTGCTCGGCGGCGGAAACCCAGTACGCGTCGACCGCCTTGACGTGCGCCGGGTCCGGCTCGCCGCGCCAGCGGATCATGAACCGCTCGGTGATCGACTTGGCCTCGTCGACCCGCGACTGCGGCACCGCGGGCTGTCCGATGCCGCGCGCGGACTGCGCGACGTAGGACAGCGCCATCACCGAAGCGCGGGCGAGCTGGTCGCGCGCCTCTTCGTCGGTGATGTCGAGCAGCGGCCGGTAACCCCAGATCGGGGCGAGCATGGCGAGCGCGGCCTGGACGTCGACGCGGACGTCGCCGGTGTGTACCGGAAGCGGGAACGGCTCGGCGGGCGGAAGCCCGGTCCCGAACCGCCCGTCGACCAGGAGACCCCATACGTCGCCGAAGGTCACCTTCCCGGCGAGGTCCTCGATGTCGACGCCGCGGTAGCGCAGCGCACCGCCGTCCCGGTCGGGTTCGGCGATTTCGGTCCGAAACGCGACGACGCCCTCGAGCCCGGGCCGGAACCCGTCGTCGGCGTCGTTCGTGGTGCTGATCGTGGAGGTAGTCACTCTTCGCGAACCCTTTCGATGCGCATTCCCCGGCTGTGTTGTGCACGCGCGGACGGGATACACGCTGGCTCCTTGCGCGCCTCATCGCACGGTGGGACAAACCATGCTCCCTTTGCCCGGCCGGGGCAACGGAAGATGTCGTGGTTTCGGTCACGATTACGAGAACGATTCAGTCCAGGTGAGCGCTGGACGCCACTTTCTCCCGTCCGGTGAGGTGACCGCAGACTGGTACCCCGGTGGCGCGGAGGTGAACCCCGGCTTGCGGAGGCGGGCGGAGGTCACTCTCGGTGAGCGGGACGGGCGCCCTGCGTGCTCCGAAGTGGCAGGCCGCGCGCCGGGGTGAAATTGCGGAATCCTCGCCGCGGCGTTTCCGGCTTGTCCGAATTCTTTTCTGGTTCGGCGGACAACCGCGGTCCACGCCGCGTAAACACTGTGTTGCCGAATCAGGCGGAGCGGTCGCTCCGGTGGTAGACCTTTGCCATGCACCTGAGCCCGCAGGAACGCGACAAACTGCTGGTCCACGTCGCGGCGGACGTTGCTCGCAAACGGCTCGAACGCGGTCTTCGGCTCAATTATCCCGAAGCCGTCGCGCTCATCACCGATTACGTCGTGGAGGGTGCTCGCGACGGACGCACGGTCAGCGAACTGGCGGCGGGCGGGCGCGCCGTGCTGACCCGGGCGCAAGTCCTCGACGGGGTGCCGGAAATGGTCGATTCCGTGCAGGTGGAAGCCACGTTCCCGGACGGCACCAAGCTCGTCACGGTGCACGAACCGATTGCTTGAGGAGGAATTCGTGCGGCCAGGCGAGATCATTCCCGGCGACGAGCCGGTGCCGCTGAATCCGGGGCGCGGCCGGATCCGGCTGCGCGTGCGCAATCTCGGCGACCGGCCCGTGCAGGTCGGATCGCACTATCACTTCGCCGCGGTCAATCCCGGCCTGGAATTCGACCGCGAAGCCGCCCGCGGGCACCGGCTCGACGTGCCCGCCGGGACCTCGGTGCGGTTCGAGCCGGGCATCGACCGCGAGGTCGACCTGGTTCCGCTCAGCGGAAACCGGCGGGTGCCGGGGCTGCGGGCCGAATACGCCGGGGAGTTCTGATGCCGGAGATCGACCGCGTCCGCTACGCCGAACTGTTCGGCCCGACCGCGGGGGACCGGATCCGGCTCGCGGACACCGATCTGCTGATCGAGGTGACCGAGGACCGGTCGATCGGTCCCGGCGGCAGCGGCGACGAGGTGCTTTTCGGCGGCGGGAAGGTGATCCGCGAGTCGATGGGCCAGGGCATGGCGACCCGCGCCGAGGGAGCGCCGGACCTGGTGATCACCGGCGCGGTGATCCTCGACCACTGGGGCGTGGTGAAGGCCGACGTCGGCGTCCGCGACGGGCGCGTCGTCGGCATCGGCAAGGCGGGTAATCCGGACACTATGGACGGTGTCGATCCGGCACTGGTGATCGGCCCGGCGACGGAAGTGCTGGCGGGCAACGGGAAAATCCTCACCGCCGGTGGCATCGACTGTCACGTGCATTTCGTCTGCCCGCAGCTGGTGGACACCGCGCTCGCGGCCGGACTGACCACTTTGGTCGGCGGAGGAACCGGGCCGAACGAGGGCACCAAGGCGACCACGGTGACTCCCGGTGCCTGGAATCTCGGACGGATGCTGTCCGCAATGGACGGACAGCCGGTGAACGTGTTGCTGCTGGGCAAGGGAAACACCGTCCGGCAGGAAGCTCTGCGCGAACAGCTGGCGGCCGGAGCGGGCGGGTTCAAGCTGCACGAGGATTGGGGTTCGACGCCGGCCGCGATCGACGCCTGTCTCACGGTCGCGGACGAATCCGGCGTGCAGGTCGCGATCCACACGGACACGCTCAACGAGGCCGGGTTTCTGGAGTCCACGGTGGAGGCGATCGGCGGCCGGTCGATCAACGCCTACCACACCGAGGGGGCAGGCGGCGGACACGCGCCGGACATCATCGAGGTGTCCGGAATGGCGAACTTCCTTCCCTCGTCGACGAATCCGACCCGGCCGCACACCGTCAACACTCTCGACGAGCACCTCGACATGCTGATGGTGTGCCATCACCTGAACCCGTCGGTGCCCGAGGATCTCGCGTTCGCGGAAAGCCGGATCCGGCCGAGCACGATCGCCGCCGAGGACGTGCTGCACGATCTGGGCGCGATCTCGATGATGAGTTCCGATTCGCAGGCGATGGGGCGGATCGGCGAGGTGATCATCCGGACCTGGCAGACCGCGCACGTGATGAAGGGTCGCCGCGGCGCGCTTCCCGGCGATGGTGCCGCGGACAACCTGCGTGCCCGTCGTTACGTCGCGAAGTACACGATCAACCCGGCGATCGCACACGGAATGGACGCGGAGATCGGCTCGGTGGAGGTCGGCAAGCTCGCCGACCTGGTGCTGTGGGAGCCGAAGTTCTTCGGCGTGCGCCCGCATGTGGTGTTGAAGGGCGGCTTCCCGGCGTGGGCGGCGATGGGAGACGCGAACGCTTCGATTCCCACGCCGCAACCGGTGCTCGCGCGGCCGATGTTCGGTGCCGCACCTGCGGTTGCGGCCGCGTCCAGCCTGCATTTCGTGGCTCCGGAAGCGCTGGATTCCGGTTTGGCGGAGCAATTCCGCATCGCCCGGCCGTTGGTGCCGGTCGCCAACACCCGACGCCGGACGAAGGCCGACATGGTGCTGAATGACGCGACCCCGGAGGTGCGAGTGGATCCGGACAGCTTCGCGGTCCGCGTGGACGGGGAACTGATCGAACCGCATCCGGTGGCCGAATTGCCGATGGCGCAACGGTATTTCCTGTTCTGATGGACCCGGTCGCTCTCATTCTCGCCGACTCCCGGTTCCCGGGCGGTGGGCACGTGCATTCCGGCGGCCTCGAAGAGGTGGCCGCGCGCGGTCTCGTCCGGTCCGAACGCGACCTGCCCGGATTCCTTTTTGGACGGTTGCGTACCGCGGGATTTCTCGCCGCCGCGTTCGCCGCTGCCTCAGCGCACGCCGCGGCGCGGGCTGTCGAGAGTGTCCATTGGCGACGGCTCGATCAGGAACTCGACGCCCGCACGCCCTCGCTCGCGCAACGGGAAGCGTCGCGAGCGCAAGGCCGCGGCACCGCGCGAGCCGGACGTGCGGCGTGGCCGTCGCCAGTGCTGTCCCAGCTGCTCGCCGAGACGCCGCGCCCGCACCATCCGATCGTCAGCGGCGCGCTCGTCGGAATCAGCGGCGGCAGTCCGTTCGACGCGGCCATGGCGATCGCTTACCTCGCTGTGAGCGGCCCGGCGAGTGCGGCGGTTCGCCTGCTCGGGCTGGATCCGTTCGCCGTGAACGCGGTGGTCGCGCGGCTGGCCGGACCGTTGCGCGAAGTCAGCGGCCAGGCCGCCGAGACCGCCGGTGCCGATCCGGCCGATTTGCCCGCGCCAGCGTCGCCGGCGCTGGATCTGTTCGCCGAGGAACACGCTCGGCATCACCAGGAAGAGGTGCGTCTCTTTGCCAGCTGAACACGGTCACGGGCATTTCCACGCGGTCAACTTCGACCCGACCGCCGCCGAACCGGACCACTACGCCGCGGCGCCGACCGCCGGCCGGGCGTACCGGATCGGCATCGGCGGCCCGGTCGGCAGCGGCAAGACCGCGCTCACCGCCGCACTGTGCCGCGCGCTCGGCGGAGAGCTGAATCTGGCCGTGGTCACCAACGACATCTACACGACCGAGGACGCCGACTTCCTGCGCCGGGCGGGCGTGCTGGACCCGGAGCGGATCGAAGCGGTGCAGACCGGCGCGTGCCCGCACACCGCGATCCGCGACGACATCACCGCGAACCTCGACGCAGTCGAACGGCTGGAGGAGAAGTTCCCGGGCCTGGAACTGGTCATCGTGGAAAGCGGCGGCGACAACCTCACCGCGGTGTTCAGCCGCGGCCTGGCCGACAGCCAGATCTTCGTGGTCGACGTCGCGGGCGGGGACAAGGTGCCGCGCAAGGGCGGCCCCGGCGTGACGACGGCCGACCTGCTGGTGATCAACAAAACCGACCTCGCCCCGCTGGTCGGCGCCGACCTGACCGTGATGACCTCCGACGCCCACCACATGCGCGGCGACCTCCCGGTGTTCACCCAGTCCCTAGTGGACACTCCGGACGCGCCCGCGGTGGCGGACTGGGTGCGCTCGCTGGTGCCGGTCCGGCAGGGGTGAAAGCCCACGCACGCCTGGTCGCCGCCTGCGACGACGGGCGGACGGTGCTGCGAGAACTGAAGTCGATGGCGCCGCTGACGCTCGTCCCGCGTCGCCAGCGCGGCCGCGGTGCGGTGGTGCACCTGGTCAACTCGGCCACCGCTCCGCTCGGCGGCGACGAACTGCGGCTCGAGATCCACGTCGGGGCGGGTGCGGAGCTGAAGCTGTCCGGCGTCGCGGCGACCCTCGCCCTGCCCGGTCTGCGCGACGTGCCCAGCTTGTCCACTGTGGAGGTCGTCGTCGAGCCCGGCGGTTCCTTCGCATACCTGCCGGAGCCGACCGTCGTCACCGCCCGCGCCGACCACGTCGCCGTGCTGCGCGCCGACCTGGCCTCCGACGCCCGGTTCCACACCCGCGAGGTCCTCGTCCTCGGCAGGGAAGGCGAACGTCCGGGCCGGTTGTCCTCCACAGTGCACGTGACCTGCGGCGGAGTTCCGGCACTCCGGCAGACGCAGACCGTCGGCGACGCCATTTTGGACGCGAGCCTCGCCGTGCTGGCCGGACATCGGGTGCTGGTGACGGAGATCGAGTTCGGCCGCGGATGCGGCCCGGCGGAGTCAGGCCCGTGGTGGTCGCGGACGCCGCTGGCCGCGGGCGGGATGCTGACCACTGCCCTGGCCCCCGACGTCGTGACGGCCACAGCTCTGGATCGATCCCGGACCAGCAGGTGAACAGCGGATGGCGGCCAGGCGTGGCAGGAGTCACCGTTCGGTGGGTTTCGCCGGGACCGGCGACCCAATACCGTCGCTGAATAGCCGTGATTCGACACCCTCACCAGGGGTAACGGAGGTTGGGCCGGATGACACCGGAGATCGACGAGGCGGTCGTGCGGCTGCCTGGCATGCGGGTGGCTTACGACAGCGCGCCGTTTGACGAGTCGGCGCTCGCGGCCACGTGGCATGACCAGCTGGAAAGCTGGCTGAGCCAGGCGGTGTCCGAAGCACTCGCGGAACCCAACGCGATGGTGCTCGCGACCGCCGACGCCGAGGGCAGGCCTTCTTCGCGCACGGTGCTGTGCAAGGGCTTCGACGAACGCGGAGTGGTTTTCTACACGAACTACACGTCGGCGAAGAGCCACGACCTCACGGCGACGCGCTACGCGTCGGCCACCTTCCCCTGGTACCCGCTGCACCGCCAGGTCACGGTCCGCGGCGAGGTCGAGAAGGTCAGCGCCGACGAGACGGCCGCCTACTGGGCCCAGCGCCCGCGCGGGTCGCAGCTGGGAGCGTGGGCGTCGCCGCAGTCGCGCGTGGTCGAGGGGCGGCGGGCGTTGGACAACGCGCTGCGCAATATCGAGCGCCGGTTCGGCGATGTCGAGCAGATCCCGGCTCCGCCGCATTGGGGTGGTTGGCGGATTCGGCCGGACTTTGTCGAGTTCTGGCAGGGGCGCGAGGATCGGATGCACGACCGGTTGCGGTTTCATCGGACTCATGACGGGTGGCATGTGGAGCGGTTGGCTCCTTGATCGTTGCGGCTCGTCGCCTGGCGGCGACATTGCGTCCGCCGGGTGAGGCGGGGCACCCCGATTTTTTAGTGTGACTACGGCGCTGGGGTGCTTGTCAAGGCGGGAAAGATGCCTTGACAAGCACCCCAGCGCCGTGTTTTTGGCTTCGTATCGGGGGCGGGGGAGGTGTGGGTGCCTCGCTTTGGGTGCATCGGCTGCGGTTGGGTGGTGGTGCCTCGTCCCGGGGAGGGTGAGGCGCTTCGGGCCGACTAGCGGGTCGCCGGTCCGTCCGGCAAGGGTCCGGTGGGCCCGCCTGATCAGCTGCGGGGAAAATCACCTGCGCCAGCTTCGTTAGCACAACTAAGCTGATAGCTCGTGACTTCAGAACCGGGGATACGCCCGCCCCGTACCGGGGCTCGCAAGCTCCTCGGCCGGATCGTCGTCGACACTCGTCCGCTCCGGATTCCGGCGTTTCGGCGGCTGTGGATGTCCACCGCGGTGACCGCGGTCGGGTCGCAGCTCACCGCGGTCGCGGTGCCGAAGCAGGTTTTCGATATCACCGGATCGTCCGGGTACGTCGGGCTGACCGGTGCGGTCGCGCTCGTTCCGTTGCTCGTGTTCGGGCTGTGGGGCGGGGCGATCGCGGACGCGGTCGACCGGCGGAAGCTGCTGCTCGTCACCAACGTCGGCGTCGCGATCACCTCCGCGCTGCTGTGGCTCCAAGCCTTCACCGGGATGCATTCGGTGTGGCTCGTGCTCGGGCTGCTCGCCGCGAACCAGGCGTTTTTCGCGATCAACATGCCCACGCGCGGCGCGGTCGTCGCGCGGCTGGTGCCCGCTCCGCTCCTGCCGTCGGCGAACGCGCTCAACACCACCATGGCCACGTTCGGCGCGGTGTTCGGGCCGCTGTTCGGCGGGGCGCTGATCCCGGTGATCGGACTGTCCACTTTGTACTTGGTGGACGTCTGCGCGCTGGCGATCACGCTGATCGCGGTGTGGCGGCTGCCCTCGATCCCGCCGCTCGGCGAGGGGACGCGCAGGGCGGGGATCGGCTCGGTCGTCGACGGATTCCGTTACCTGGCGCACCAGAAAGTGCTGCTGGCGTCGTTCGTCGTCGACATTATCGCGATGGTCGCGGGCATGCCGCGCGCGTTGATCCCGGAGATGGCCGAGCGGACGTTCGGCGACCCGCCCGGTGGCGGTCCGGCGCTCGGCATGCTCTACGCCGCGCTGCCCGCGGGCGCGATGCTGATCGGGTTGTTCTCCGGCTGGCTGCACCGGGTGCAGCGGCAGGGCGCGGCGGTCGTCATCGCGATCTGCTGCTGGGGTGCGGCGATGGCCGCGTTCGGGCTCGCGCATTCGCTGTGGCTGGCGGTGATCTTCATGGCGCTCGGCGGCGCGGCGGACATGGTCAGCTCCGTCTACCGGCAGGCGATCCTGCAGACCGCCACCACCGACGAGATGCGCGGACGGCTCCAGGGCGTCTTCACCGTGGTCGTCGCGGGCGGGCCGCGGATCGCCGACCTCACGCACGGCTGGTCCGCGGCGGCGTGGGGGACCAAGATCGCGGCGACCGGCGGCGGGCTGCTGGTGATCGTGCTGGTGGTGGCTTCGCTGGCCGTTCTGCCCGGGTTCTGGCGGTATCAGGCTCCAGTCGAAGAGGGCCACTGACAGTAGTGTTACTCCGTTCGGAATAGCATGCCCGATATGCGTGCATATCCGATCGCTCTGCTGATCTCCGCCGCCGCTGTTCTGACCGCCTGCTCTTCTGGTGAGCAGAAGGCCGCCGCACCGACGCCGCCGCCCGCGAGCAAGGCGCCGGCCTCCTCGTCCGCGCCCGCCGCCAAGGCCGCCGACACCTGCTCCTTGCTGCCGTCCGACGACGTCTCCAAGGCGATCAAGATCCCGAACATCGCCTCGAAGGCCGGGCCCGCCCACGACAATCCGAGCAACGGCGGCAAGGCCACGAGCTGCGAATACGTCGTCGAAGGCAAGACCGCGGGCGCGCTCGCGGTGACCCGCTACGAGGGCCGCAAGGCCAAGCCCGCCGACATGATCGCCGCGATCAAGAAGGCCAAGCCGGGCGCGGTCGACGTGCCGGGCTTCCCGGACGGCGCCGTTTTCTACACCGACGAGCAGAAGACCGCCACGCTCGCCGCGGCCAAGGTGTCCAACGGGGTTCCGGTGCTGGTCAACTACACCGGACCGGTCAAGATGACCAAGGAAATGATGACCCCGCTCGTGCACACGGCGGTCGCCAAGGCCTGACGGCCGACTTCCCGTAAGCGTCCGGACAAGGCACACTAATCGCCCATGACGGACGTGAGCGAGGGCACATCCAAGGTCGCCGAACCGGCTTTGCTGCGGGTCATGGGCCCGAAGCTGCTGTTGTTCTTCGTGGTCGGCGACATCATCGGCACCGGCGTGTACGCGCTGACCGGGCAGGTGGCCGGACGCGTCGGCGGCGCGTTGTGGCTGCCGTTCCTGCTGGCGTTCGTGGTCGCCTTCATGACCGCGTTCAGCTATCTCGAACTGGTCGGCAAGTATCCGCGCGCGGCGGGCGCGGCGCTGTACACGAACAAGGCGTTCGGGGTGCCGTTCCTGACCTTCATGGTCGCGTTCGCGGTGATGTGCTCCGGGATCACGTCCGCGTCGTCGGCCGCGGTGGCGTTCGGCGCGACCTATCTCGCGGCGTTCGTGAAACTGCCGACGGTGCTGGTCGGCATCGCGTTCGTGCTCCTGCTGGCGCTGATCAACTTCCGCGGCGTCGGCGAATCGGTGAAGGCCAACGTCGTCCTCACCTGCATCGAACTGTCCGGGCTGTTGATCATCATCGGCGTCGGCGTGTGGGCGGTGCTGAACGGGAACGGCGAACCGTCGCGGCTGGTCGAGATCGACACCGCGGACAAGACGTGGCTCGTCGCCATCTCCTCGGCGACGTCGCTCGCGTTCTTCGCGATGGTGGGCTTCGAGGACTCGGTGAACATGGCCGAGGAATGCCATGACCCGGTGCGGATTTTCCCGCGCGCGATGCTGTGGGGCATGGTCATCGCCGCGACGATCTACGTGCTCGTCTCGGTGACGTCCTCGCTGCTGGTCCCGGCCGCCGAACTGGCCGGCGCGAAGAGCGACGCGCTGCTGAGGGTGCTCGACATTGGTGCACCGGGCTTCCCGCGGGAGATCTTCTCCGCCATCGGCCTGTTCGCGGTGATCAATTCCGCCTTGATCAACATGCTGATGGCCAGCCGCCTGCTGTACGGCCTGGCGAACGAACGCGTCCTGCCGCCGGTGTTCGGCCGCGTGCACCCGACTCGCCGGACGCCGTGGGTGTCGATCATTTTCACCAGCGTCATCGCCATCGGTCTGGTGTCCTTTGTGGACATCAGTGCGCTCGGCGGGACGACCGCGTTGCTGTTGCTGGTGGTGTTCGCCATCGTCAACATCGCGCTTTTGGTGCTGCGCAAGGACAAGGTGGCGCACAAGCATTTCCGCGCGCCGACGGTGGTGCCGGTGCTGGCCGCGGTGTTCTGCCTGTACCTGGTCAGCCCGCTGTCCGGCCGCCCGGCGCAGGATTACCAGGTGGCCGGCATCCTGCTCGCCGTCGGCCTCGTGTTATGGGTGGTGAACCTCCTGGTGAAGCGGGCGCTCAGTGGTGCGTCATCGCGGCCTGGAGCCACCAGGCGCTGAACCCGGCGATCTTCGCGTCGACCACCAGTGGACGGTCGAGCCCGGCGGCGACCCGCGTCGCGACCTCGTCGAGGTCTTCCTTGGCGCGGACAGTGACCGCGTCGCAGCCGTAACCGCGCGCAATGGCGGCGAGGTCGGTGTCCGGGAAGGTGACGGTGTCGGCCGGATGTCCGCCGGGCTCGAAGAAATACACCTCGGCACCGTAGGCGTGGTCGTTGTAGACGACGATGAGCATCGGCAGCTTCAGCCGGACGACGGTTTCTAGTTCGGCGATGCTCATCAGGAACCCGCCGTCGCCGCACGCTGCGACCGGGAAGCGGTCCGGCTGGGCGAGTGCTGCGCCGATCGCGGTGGCGAGTCCGAGGCCGATCGACTGGAACGCCTGGGTGAAGCAGAAACCGTTCTCGTCCGGGACGTCCAGGTACATCGTGGGGTAGCCCATGAAGTTCCCGGAATCGACACCGACGACCCGGTTGGCCGGAATGAGTTCGTCCAGCGCGGCGGACAGCGTCCGCGGGTCGATGACCTCGGCGGTCCCGGCGTCGTCGTGTTCGTTGTCGCGCCAACGGATTTCCCGGGCGATCCGGTCCTTGAGCTCGCCGCTGCGGTATCCATTGTGGACTTCGACCTGTTCGGACACCGCCGCGGCGGTACCGGCGACATCGCCGACGATGCCGAGGTTGACCGGCCGGTTCCGGCCCAGCGCGGCGGACTCCAGATCGACCTGCACCAATGTAGTTTCCGGGGAGAGCAGCCGTCCGTGCGCGGTCGTCCAGTCATTGAGCGCGGATCCCCAGCCGACGACGACGTCCGCGCCCTGGATCAGCTCGGTCGTCAGCGGAGACGAAAACCCGCCGGACACCCCGATCGCCCACGGTTCGCCGGTGAACAGTCCTTTCGCGACCGCACCCTCGGCAAGCAACGCTCCGCAACGGTCTGCCAGCGCGACCAGTTCGGCCCGGGCTTTCCGGGAACCCCGTCCACAAAGGAATACTGGACGCTCGGCTCGCTGCAGGAGCGAAGCGAGCGCCTTCACGTCCTTCTCAGCGGCGCGTGGTTGCGGCAGCGCTTCGATCGCGGTCAGTCCATCGAGGAGGCTTTCATCGAACGGCTCGGCCTGCACTTCCAACGGGAGTCGCAAAAGGACAGTCCGCCGATCGCGCCGAGCTTGCGTGAACGCGCGCCGCACGTCGGCCAGCGCGGTTTTTGCTGACCGCACCAGAATGCTGCTCGCCCCCACGGATCGAGCGAGCGCGTCCTGGTCGATATGGAAGTTAGACAGCGGATCGGTCGCTTCGCCGGTGACGATGACCAGCGGTGTCCGGCTCTTCGCCGCTTCGCCGATCCCGGTGGTCGCGTTGCCCAGCCCGCAGCCCTGGTGCACCGATACCGCCGCGACCTCGCCGCTGCACCGCGCGTAGGCGTCGGCCATCGTGGTCGCGCCGCCCTCGTGCCGAGCGGCGACGAACTCGGCGCCGCCCTGGATCAGGCCGTTGGTGAAGTGGAAATTCCCGCTCCCCACCACGCCGAATGCCTTGCGGACGCCGAACCGCGCCAACGCGATCCCGACGGCTTGGGCAACGTTCACGATTCAACTCCCGGCGTTACCGCGAGCACGCGCGCCGGACTGCCGGTCCCGCCGACGATCGGCAGCGGACAGACCACGACGAGCGCGCCGGTCGGCGGCAGCGAGCCGAGATTCTGCAGGGAAGTGATGCCGTACTTGTCCGCGCCGAGCAAATGGTGGTGCGCGGGCATCGGCGGGTCGAGCGCGAAGCCGTTCCCGGAGTCGATGCCGACAGTTTCCACGCCGTACCCGGCGATCGGCGTTTCCTCGGCAAGCCATTTCGCGGCGGCGGCCGAGATGCCGGGCGTGTGGCTGGCTCCGTCGGAGAAGTTGAGGAACGCGTCGCGGTCCTGGGCGTATTGATCCCACCCGGAGTGCACGAGCAGCCAGCCGCCCTCGCGCAACGGTCCGTGCTCGGCCTCCCACGCCTGGATGTCGGCGATCTCCAGCAGGAAGTCCGGATTGCCGGCGACGCGCGCGGAGATGTCGAGGACGTGCGCGGGGCCGATCAGCCTGCTGACCGGCAGCTCCGAAACGTCCGCGCCGTCGCGGTTGGAGATCCAGTGCCGCGGCGCGTCGAGGTGGGTGCCGATGTGCTCGCCGGTGTGGATGTTGTTGTGCCGCCACAGTGGTCCGGAATCGTCGAACTCGCTGACGGACTCGAGGCTGAAGTCGATCAGGTTCGCGAACGGCTCGGGCAACTGCAGGGTCGGCGTGGCGGCGCTGAGCTTGTTGGTGAGGTCGACAATCCGCAGCCGGCCCTGCGCGAGCTGGGTCAGGAGCTGGTCGACCCCGGTTTCGGCGGGGGTGCTCATCGGTGCGTCCTCTCGGTCGCGGGGCGCGCTATTGCGGATCCTTGACGGTCGTTGACAGCGCGGAAGGCCATATCTACAGTACCGGTTTCAGCAGCACTGACGGAATAGCTGCCAGAGATCAGTCAGAGTGAACGCGGAGCCCCGACCAGGGCGTCTGGAGCCAGACGGAGCATCGACGCACGGTGCTCGCGCCGTTACGGTGGCGAACGGACCGGTCGCCCGCCAGTCAAGGAACGGAGTGTCGTGACCGACCAGCCCAGCCCAGCCGCTTTCCGGGCGCATTTCCCCGCCTTCGCCGACTCGGTGCACCTCGCGAGCTGCAGCCAGGGCGCGCTGTCGGGCGCGCTGACCGCGGAGCTTTTCGAGTTCCAGCACACGATCCGCGAGCACGGGGCGCCGTGGGACAAGTGGATGGCGAAGGTCGCCGAGGCGCGGGCCATGTTCGCACAGCTGATCGGCGCGGACCCGGACGACATCGCCGTGGTGCCGTCCGCGTCCGAAGGCGCGTACCAGGTCGCGTCCACCCAGGCGTGGTCGGAACGGCCGGGAATTGTCACGACCGACCTGGAATTCCCTTCGCTGGGCCATGTTTGGCTCGCTCAGCAGGGGCGCGGCGCGGACGTTCAGTTCGTCGCGCACCACGACGGGCTGGTCGACACCGAGGATTACGCCGCGCTCATCACCGAGCGGACGCGACTGGTGTCCGTCCCGTTGGTCAGCTACGCCAACGGTTTGCGGTTCCCGGTGCGCGAAGTCGCCGCACTGGCCCGGGAAAACGGCGCACGGAGCTTTGTCGACGCGTATCAGGGGCTCGGCGTCGAGCCGGTCGACGTGACCGAACTCGGCTGCGACTACCTCGTCAGCGGCAGTCTGAAATACCTGCTCGGCATCTCCGGGATCGCGTTCCTCTACGTCCGGCCAGGCTTGCGCGACGCGGTTTCCCCGCCGCTGACCGGCTGGTTCGGCCGCACGAACCCGTTCGAATTCGACCCGCGGCACCTCGACTACCCCGAGCACGCGCGCCGCTTCGAGACCGGGACGCCGTCGATCCCGTCCGCGTACGGCGCGGTCGCCGGGCTGAAGCTGGTGCACCAGGTGGACGCGCACCGGGTCCGTGACCACATTGGACTGTTGACCGGGCAGCTGCAGCAGCGGTTGCTCGACGCTGGGGAACAGCTCCGGTCCCCGCTGGACGACGCGCGGCGCGGTCCGCTCGTCGCCTTGGCCGACCGGGATCCCGACGCGCTGGCGGCGTTCCTCGCCGGGCGGCGGATCGTGTGCAGTGCCCGCGGCGACGTGCTGCGGATGTCCTTGCACTACTACAACGTCGAGTCCGATCTCGACGCCGTCGTCGCGGCGATCGCCGAGTACCGGGCGAGCCAGTAGGGAGCAGACATGGCCGAGTCCCCGTCCCCGAACCGGTTGCAGCGGAGGCTGCGCAGCAGGCAGTTGACGATGATCGGAATCGGCGGGGCCATCGGCACCGGCCTGTTCCTCGGATCGAGCCTGGCGATCTCGCACGCGGGACCGGCCGTGGTGCTCGCCTACGTCCTTTGTGGACTGGTCGCCCTGGCGATTTCCTGGGCGCTGGCGGAAATGGTGGTGGTGCACCCGGCCGCGGGCGCGTTCGGCAGCATCGCGCACAAGTATCTCGGCGCGGGCAGCGGGTTCGTGGTGCGCTGGGCGTATTGGGCGATGCAAGTGATCGCGATCGGCGGCGAGACGATCGCGGCAGGCGTGTACGTCCAGTTCTGGTGGCCGCAGATTCCGCTGTGGGTGCCGGTCGCGGTGTTCTCGCTGCTGGTGATCGTCGTCAACGGCGCGGCGGTGCACATTTTCGGGGAGTTCGAGTACTGGTTCGCGATGATCAAGGTGTGCGCGATCCTCGTGTTCGTCGCACTCGGTCTGATTCTCGTCTTCTTCGGCCTGCCGAAGGCACCCGCGCCCGGTCTCGCGAATCTCAGCGCGGGAGGCGGATTCCTGCCGAACGGCGTGTCCGGACTGTTGCTGGCCATGGTGTTCGTGCTGTTCAGCTACATCGGCACCGAGGTGGTTTCGGTGACCGCGGCCGAATCGGAAAACCCGACTCGCGACATTCCGCGCGCGGCCCGGGCCATGGTGGTGCGGCTGGCGATCTTCTACGTCGCCGCGATGCTCATCGTCGTGCTGGTGGTGCCGTGGACGGTAACCGGCGAAGGCGGATCCATTACGGCCAGCCCGTTTGTCCGCGTCTTCCAGGCTGCCGGCGTTCCGGCGGCGGCAACGATCATGAACTTCGTGGTCCTAACCGCCGCTTTGTCGAGCGCGAACACCAACCTTTATCTCACCACGCGCATGCTGCATTCCCTTGCCGAGCACCGATTCGCCCCGGCCTGGGCCGGACGGCTGACGCGTTCTGGAGTGCCGCGCAACGCGCTCGTGCTGTCCACCGCGGGCCTGCTGATCGCGACCATCCTGTCCAAGAATTCCGATTCCAACGCGTATCTCGTGCTGTTCGGCATTTCGATCTTCGCCGCGCTCGTCGTGTGGATGATCATTCTGGTGACGCACCTGGCGTTCCGGATCCGCCGTCGCCGCGCCGGGCTGCCGCCGTCGCCAGTGCGGTTGTGGGGCGCGCCGGTGGTGAACGTCGTGGTGATCGCTTTCCTTGCCACCGTACTGATTTCGACGTTCTGGATCGAAGGTCTCGACCCGGCGTGGAAGTTCGGGATCCCGTTCTTCGTCCTGCTCGTGGTGGC
Source organism: Amycolatopsis nivea (assembly GCF_004522235.1). Taxonomy (GTDB): domain Bacteria; phylum Actinomycetota; class Actinomycetes; order Mycobacteriales; family Pseudonocardiaceae; genus Amycolatopsis; species Amycolatopsis nivea. The sequence continues at coordinate 205,686 of NZ_SDLT01000011.1, read as the reverse complement.
CTACCTGGTGTTGCGAATGACCGGTCGGACGAAACAGGCCGCGGAAGTGGAATTGGAAGATTCGACGCTGGTACGCGAGAAAGCCTGATCACGGGGTGAGGTGGGCGGCGAGTTCGTCGGCCGCCCTCCGCGCCTGTTCGGCAAAATCTGGGCCATCGGGCTGTTCGGTCCATCGCTCGAACGCGGTTTGAAAGATCGCGATACCGACCTGCGCGAGCATCTTCGCGCTCGATTCGGTCGCCCCGCGTTCCTGCAGTGCTTCGACGACCGCGGCGGTGACAGCCGCGAGTTTCGTGCGCTCGCGTTCCTGCAGCTCCGGGCTGGACGCGACGATCGCCCGGCGTTGTGCGGCATGCGAAACCAGGCCGGCGAACAAATCGCCAGCGTCGACCATCGCGGCCAATACCGCCTGGAACGGTGGCAGCGCGGGGTCGGCGCGTCGGACCGCGTCGGCCATCGCGTCCGGGAGACGCTCCGACCCGGCGAACAGCACGTCGCGCTTGTCGGCGAAGTAGCGCGAGAACGTCCGACGGGTCAGCCCGGCGCGCTCGGTGATCTGCGTGACCGTGGCGTTGTCGTAGCCGTGCTCGGCGAACAGCTCCAGCGCGGCCGCGCGGAGCCGCTCCTTGGCTTCGGGATCCCAGCGCGGCATGCAGCCATCTTAGCAGTGATGACACAGTGGGTCATCACTGCTACTGTTGATGTCTCACTGAGTCATCACGCTCCGGAAGGAACCCTCATGTCTTTGCTTGACCAGCGGGTTGTCGTCATCGGCGGCAGCTCGGGAATGGGATTGGCGACCGCTCAGGCCGCCGCGGAAGCGGGCGCGGCCGTCACGATCGCGGCGAGCGGCAAGGAACGGCTGGACGCGGCGCTCGCCGAATTGCCGGATACCTGCGAAGGATTCGTCACGGACGTACGCGACGAAGCGAACGTCGCGGCCCTGTTCGACCACGTCGGCTCGTTGGACCACCTCGTGTACACCGCGGGTGACACGCTGGATCAACGGCCTTGGACAGAGCTGCCTCTCGAGACCGTGCAGAGCCTGTTTTACGTCCGTTTCTGGGGCGTCGTCAGTGCGGTGAAGCACGCCGCGCCGCAGATCCGGCCGGGCGGATCGATCGTGCTGACGTCCGGGATCATCGGCGTCCGCCCGACGCCTGGCGCGGCGCTCGCGGCCGGTTCCGTCGGCGCGATCGAGGGGCTGGCGCACGGTCTCGCCGTCGACCTGGCCCCGGTGCGGGTCAACACCGTTCGCCCGGGGCCGGTCCACACGCCGATGTGGGACGGCCTTCCGCAACCGCAGCTGGACGCGATGGTCGCCGCGTTCACGGAACGAACGCTGACCAAATCGGTCGGCGAGGCCGAGCAGGTCGCGGCGACCAACGTGTACCTGATGGAGAACCGTTTCGTCACCGGTGCGGTGATCACCGTCGACGGAGGGTTCGTGCTTACTGGAAGCTGACCTGATCTCCTGGCTTGAGCAGATGCAGCCGCTCTTCGAGCCCGGCCTGCGCGAAAGCCGGTCGGAGAGTGTCCGGGCCCTGGGTGAAATGCGCCCAATGCTCGAAGTGCAGCGGGACGACCTGACGCGCGTTCAGGATCCGGGCCGCCTCAGCCGCGTCGTCGCTGGGCAGCGTGAGGTACGCGTCGCCGACCAGCGGAGTTTGCGCTCCGCCCGCGAACAGGACGGCGATGTCGATCCGCTCGAAACGCTCGGCGATCTGCCGCACCACGTCGAGGGAAGCGTTGTCCCCGCTGACGTAAACGGTCGGCTGGCCCTCGCTTTCGAGCACGAAACCGGTGACCTCGCCGACGAGATGCTCGCTGCCGTCGGGCCCGTGCTGCGCGGGCACTCCGGTGACGCGGACGCCGCCGAGGTTGTACGACTCCCAGTTCGCCAGCGCCCGCACGGGGTCGCCGATCCGCTCCCTCGCCGAGGCGGTGGACAGGACGAGCGGGGCGGCGAGGGCGTACTCCCGCCCCGCCGCGTCCAGGTTGTCCGGGTGGTGGTCGTGCGAAAGCAGCACCGCGGACACCTCGCCGACCTCCGCCGCGGTGACCGCGGGACCAGCGGTTTTCGCCAGCTTCCGGGCACCGATCGGGTAATCCCCGGGGCCGTCGAAGGTGGGATCGGTGAGCAGGCGGCTCCCGCCGTACTCGATGAGGGCGGTCGGGCCGCCGACGTACCGGATGCGCGTCATGCGGGTACTCAACTCGCGGAGGGTTGCGCGGTATTCCGGCGCAGTGCCTGGAATTCGACCGGGCTGTGCGCGCTGAACACCGAGACCTCGTCCTGGTGTTCGCGGGCGAGGGTCTGCAGCCGGGCGAGGTTGGCGCGGCGAGCGGAGCCGTCCATCTGGTTCATCACCTCGAACGCGCGCATGCCGGGCGGGCAATGCGGGCTGACCGGGGCGACTTCGCCGTGGAAGAAGTACGCGTCGCCGGCGTGCAGGAGCCAGCCGTCGCCGGTGTCGACCGCGACGCCGGAGTGTCCGTGCGTGTGGCCGGGAAGCGGGACGAGCAGGATTTCCGGCGGCAGACCGCGCAGCGGCCGCACCGCGTCGAAGCCGAACCAGTTTTCGCCGGCCTCGTCGTAGGTGCTCCACAGTGGACTGTGCGCGAATTGCTCGGCCCGGTACCGCGTTTTCTCCGGGAAGCTCTTCGGGTTGTCCGCCGCGCGACGTTCGGTGGTGCGGACATGCACGGTGGCGTCGGGGAAATCGGCGAGCCCGCCGGCGTGGTCGACGTCGAGGTGGGTCATCACGATGTGCCGGACGTCGGCGGGATCGTGGCCCAGCGCGCGGATCTGCGCCACCGCGGTTTCCTCCATGGTCGGCTTCGCCCCGACCATCGCCATGAACGGACCGCCGAGCCAGCGCCGCGATTCGGTGACTCCGCGAGTGCCGAACCCGGTGTCGACCAACACGAGCGCGTCGGCGGTCTCCACGAGCAGGCAGTGCGCCACGATCGTGCTGCGCCGCAGCATTCCGGGGCGGCCGTCGAGCGCCTTGCCGCCGAGCGGACGCATCGTGCCGCAGTTGAGGTGGTGCACCTTCATACTGTGCTCCTCTCGCTGAGCCGGACGAAATCGGTCAGGTCGTGCGAGGCGAACACGGTCACCTCGTCGGCGTGGTCCCGGCGCAGCTCGCGCAACCGGCGCTGGTTCTCGCGCCGGGGCCCGGGCAGCGTCTGGACCCGCCGTTCGAACATAGCCAATCCGGGCGGGCAATAGGGCTCGGCGTCGATCTCCCGGTGGAAGAAATAAGAATCACCCGCGTTGAGCACCCAGCCGGACCCGGTGTCGACGGCCACCCCGGCGTGTCCCACGGTGTGCCCGGCGAGCGGCACGAGCGCGACGCCCTCGACCCCGTCCAGCTCGCGGACCGCGTCGAGGTCGAACCAGCTGTCGCCGGCGTCCGAATAGGACTTCCACTGTGGACCGTGCCGGAACTGGACATCGCGGTACCGCGGGTTTCCGGCGCGGTAGGCGTCGAGTTCCTTGCCGTAGACGTGCACGCGCGCCTGCGGGAAGTCGACGAGCCCGCCGGCGTGGTCGAGGTCGAGGTGAGTGAGGACGATGTCGCGGACGTCGGCCGGGTCGAAGCCCAGTGCGCGGATGCGGCTCAGCGCGGTTTCGTTTTCGTCCGTCATCGGATTCGACGTGCGCAGGAAGCGCGGACCGAGCCAGCGCGCGGCGTCGGTGACGGTAGGCGAACCCATTCCGGTCTCGATGAGAGTCAGTCCGGTGCCGGTTTCGACCAGCATGCAGTGACACACGAGGGTGGCGCGGCGCAGCAGCCCGGGCTTTCCGTCGACCAGCTTGCCGCCGATCGGACGCATGGTGCCGCAGTTGAAGTGGTGTACGCGCATTAGGCGAACTCCCGTTCGACGGTGGTGTGCAGGTGGGCGGCGACGGCCTGCAGCGGCGCGGTATCCCGCCGAGTGCGCGCGAGCAGCAGCGCGCCTTCGATCGCGGACAGCACGATCGTCGCCAGCGAAGCGGCACGGTCCTCGGCGAGGCCGTGCGAGGTGAAGTAGGCGGAGATATCCCGCAGCCAGCCTTCGTAACCCTGGTCGCAGGCGGCGCGGATTGGCTCGCTGTCGGCGGCTTCCAACGCGACAGTCGCGATGGGACAGCCGCAGCGATAGTCCGATTCGGACAGTGAGGTGGCGAGTGCGGTGACGATGAGATCGATGGCGGTGGCCGGATCCGGTGCGCCAGCGGTGATTTCGCGGAACTGCCCGGCCAGCCGCTCCCCGGAAAGCTGCACCGCCTCGGCGGCCAGCTGTTCCTTGCCGCCGGGGAAATGGAAGTACAGCGAGCCCTTCGGGGCCCGGCTTTCGGACACGAGCTGGGTCATCCCGGTGGCGTGGTAGCCCTGGGTGCGAAACAGCTCAGCCGCCGATTCGAGCATCCGGCGGCGCGTGTCGGTGCGGTTGACCATGCGCCTACCGTAGCTCAAACTATGACGACCGGTCTAGTTAGTTTCGAGGCGTGCCCGCGTGGCGCGGCCGATCGGTAATCTCAGCGCCATGGCGAACCCCACCGGAGAACAGTTCGAGATCACCCGCGGCAACGCGCGCGCCGTCATCACCGAGATCGGTGCCGGACTGCGCGCGTTCGAGATCAGCGGAGTGCCGTATGTCGAGACGTTCGCCGAGGACGAGAAACCGCCGAAGGGACTCGGCCAGGTGCTGCTGCCGTGGCCGAACCGCACCAAGGGCGGCAAGTGGGAGTTCGAGGGTGAAGAGCAGCAGCTGGAGATCACCGAGGAAGCGCGCGGCAACGCCATCCACGGCCTGACCCGGCACCAGGAGTGGGAGCTGCTGGAGCACGCCGAAACGTCGATCACGCTCGCCATCGACGTCGAGGTCCAGCCCGGCTGGCCGGTGCCGCTGCGCGCGACGATCACCTACGACCTGCAGCCGCGCGAGCTCGTGATCACCCACGAAATCCGCAACGAAGGGGAGAAGCCGATCGGCGTCGGCGTCGGCACCCACCCGTACTTCCGGATCGGCGACGCGCCGACCGACGAGCTGACCCTCACGCTGCCCGCCACGCGCGTCCGGCCGTACGAGGGCGATCAGCAGATGCCGTACGCGGACGAGCAGGACGTCGAGGGCACCGAATACGACTTCCGGCAGGGCAAGCTGCTCGAAGGCGTCGACCTGGACACCGCGTTCGGCGGGCTGGAACTGGCCGAGGACGGCACCCACCACTACGTGCTGTCCCACGGCGACCGCCAGCTGGTGGTCTGGACCGGTCCGGACTTCCGCTGGGTGCAGGTGTTCACGCCGGATGACCTGGTCGGCCGCGGCCGCGCGGTCGCGATCGAGCCGATGACCTGCCCGGCGGACGCGCTCAACACCGGCACCGACCTGATCGAACTGGAACCGGCGACGTCGTGGACGGGCAGCTGGGGAATCCGGGTCCCGTGAAACTCGAACTGCTGACCGAGGCCGCCGCGGGCGAACTGCTGACCTTGCAGCAAACCGCGTACATCACCGAGGCGCGGGCGCACCAGAACTTCGACCTGCCGCCGTTGCTGGACACCCTCGACGACGTGCGGGCGGCCATCGCCGACCCGTCGATCACGGTCTGGGGATTCCGCGACGGCGGCAGGCTCGTGGCGAGCGTGCGGATGCGAGTGTCCGGCCCAGTCGGCGAGATCGGCAGGCTCGTGGTGGCGCCGGATCGTCAGGGCGAGGGACTCGGCACCGCGCTGCTGGCAGCCGCGGAGGAGTCGACCCCGGCGGAGGTGACGGTGTTCCGGCTGTTCACCGGCGAACGTTCGGCCGGGCCGCTCTATTTGTACCGAAAGCTCGGTTACCGCGAGACGCATCGGTCGCCGGAGGCGGACTATCAGTTGGTGCACCTGGAAAAACCCCGGATGCGCGAACCCGGGTGAGTTCGTTAGCGTGTCAAACTATGGCTTACAAGGCGATTGTCGGGGGCTATGTGGTCCCCGTCGGCGCCGCTCCGATCGAGGGCGGCACCGTGCTCATCGAAGACGGCCGGATCACCCACGTCGGGGCTGAGGCCGACGTCGAGGTGCCGGAGGACGCGGAACTGGTGGACGCGTCCGGCAGCTGGGTCTTGCCGGGATTCATCGACGCGCACGCGCACCTCGGCGTCCACGAGGACGGCGAGGGCTGGGCGGGCAACGACACCAACGAAATGACCGACCCGAACGGCGCCCGCTTCCGCGCGATCGACGGGATCGACCCGTACGAACCGGGCTTCGACGACGCGCTGGCGGGCGGCGTCACGAGCGTGGTGATCAAGCCGGGGTCGGGCAACCCGATCGGCGGGCAGACCATCGGCGTGAAGACGTGGGGCCGGTCCATTCTGGACATGGTGTTCGCCGAGCAGGTGAGCGTGAAGAGCGCGCTGGGCGAGAACCCGAAGCGGGTTTACGGGGAGAAGAAGGTCACGCCCTCGACCAGGCTCGGGGTGGCCGCGATTCTGCGCGAGGCGTTCACGAAGGCCCGCAACTACCAGGAAAAGCGCGAGCACACGCGGTCCGAGGGCAAACCGTTCGAAACGGACCTGACGAACGAAACGCTGGCGAAGGTCCTCGACGGCGAGCTGTACTGGGACCAGCACGTGCACCGCGCCGACGACATGGTGACCGCGATCCGGCTGGCCGACGAATTCGGCTACAAACTGGTGATCAACCACGGCACCGAAGGCCACCTGATCGCGGACCTGCTGGCCGAACGCGACGTCCCGGTGATCCTCGGCCCGCTCTTCACCACGAAGTCCAAGGTGGAACTGCGCAACCGCACCCTGCGCTCGGCCGGAATCCTCGCGCGCGCCGGGGTGAAGATCGCGATCACCACGGACCACCCGGTCATCCCGATCAACTTCCTGGTGTACCAAGCCGCACTGGCGGTGAAGGACGGCCTGGACCCGGAGACCGCGCTGAAGGCATTGACCCTGCACCCGGCGCAGATGCTCGGCCTGGACGACCGGATCGGCACCCTGACCCCCGGCCTGGACGCGGACGTGGTGCTGTGGTCCGGCGACCCGCTGGACGTGATGAACCGCGCGATGCGGGTGTTCGTGCGGGGCAAGGAGGTCTACCACTTCGACGAGACGACCGGCGAGGGCGTTTCGGCGGATCGGCGGTACCGGGAAGCTCGCTGAGGTTGGTTGAGGCGGCCTGACCGGCCGCCTCAATCGAGCAGCGCGGTGAGATCGATTTCGGCGGGGAACGGCTCTGTAGTGCGGAACGTCCCGGTGGCGGCAGGGGCGTCCTGGTAGCCGAGTTCTCCGGCCTGGTGACAGGCGACGAGGGAGACCGGGTCGTCGAGGTCGAGGATCCAGTAGAACGGGATTCCGGCGTCGGCGTACTCGTCGTGCTTGGTGGTGTAGTCGGTGCGTTTCGAACCAGGCGACACGATCTCGACGACGAGAAGAATCCCGGTCGCGCGGAGCATCCCGCCCTCCTGGCGACGGCGTGCGAGTTCTGCTTTGCTGACGATCAACAGGTCGGGACGGCGGGAAAAACCTGGTCCTCCGGCGGGCGCGAGCTCAAGATCGATATCGGTCTCCGCCGCCGTTTTGAACCCCTCGGGCACGAAGGGGCGAATTTGGTGGGCAAGCTCTAGCATCGCGAGGCCGTGATCAGGTCTCGGACTGGGCGACATCATCAAACGGCCCTCCACAAGCTCAGTGAAGCCGGAGTCGGTTTCACCGAGGGCCGCGTATTCCTCGATCGACAGCAGGTGATCCGGGATCTCCCAGGGGAATTCACCACGCGTCGGCTCGGGAAGTGCTGTCACAGCGTCTCCTCACGTCACCGGCATTGTCTCACGCCTGCCGTGAAACTGTCAGTGACCATATCGACACGGAGAGCCATGTTTCGCCACCGGGTGGATCATGCTCGGCGTGCGCTCAAGAGAAGAGGTGGTCCGCGAGGAACGCCCCCAACCCCCGCGGCGAACCCCCGGTCACCGCGGCGAAATCGTCGCTCAGCCAAGCCCCGTCCCCGGCCGCCAGCAGCTCGAAGACCTGCGCATTCGACCCCGCCTCCGGCACCCCGTTCGACTCCATCACCGCCTGGTGCTCCGCAGCCGAAATCCGCCGGTACTCCACCGGGCGGCCGGTAACCGCAGCCCACTCCCGGGCCACGTCGGCGAACGTGACCAACTCCGGCCCAGTCAGCAGATACGTCCGCCCGGCATGCTCCGCCGGGGCCGTCGCGATCGTGGCAGCCGCGGCGGCGACGTCTCGGGCGTCGATCATTCCGATCCGGCCATCGCCCACGGACGAAGAAAAGCCGCCCGTCGCCGCGATCTCCGGTGCGAGGGCGAGCAGATTCTGCATAAAGAAGTTCGGCGCCAGCAGCGTGTACTCCATCCCGGACGCCTTGAGGTGCGCGTCAATCCGCGCGTGCTCCCGCCGCCGGGCGACTGGCGAATCGTCAACAGCCTTGTGGTTGGTGACCCGCACGACGTGCCGCACTCCGTTCGCGGCCGCGCGGTCGAGCACCGTCAGCTGCGACGCCACCGCGGGCCCGATCAGCACGAGGGTGTCGACCCCGCGCAGTGCCGCGTCGGGGGTGTCCGGCCGGTCGAAATCGCCGACCACCTCATCGGCCCCGCCCGAAGGGGTGCGGACGAGCGTCCGGACAGGTCCGAGCAGGCGGACGACTTCGCTGCCGATTTTTCCGGTGGCACCGGTAACCAAGATCATGCGACCAAGACTGCTCGCCGCCAGTATCGTCTGTGAAGAAGGCACCTCAACGAACCATAGGTACCCAATGGATACCAAGTATGCGAAAGCGTGTCCCTCGCGCACCGTGATGGACGTGCTGGCGAACAAGTGGACGCTCTACGTCCTCGGTCTCCTCCGCCAGTACGAACGCCCGCTGCGGTTCACCGAACTGCGCCGCGGCGTCGAAGGCGTGACACAGAAATCGCTCACCCAGGTGCTGCGCAACCTCGAACGCGACGGAATGGTCACCCGCACGATCTACCCGACGATCCCGCCGCGCGTGGAGTACGCGCTGACCGATCTGGGCCGGGACGTCGGGGCCTTGACCAGTGCGATCGCCGACTGGTCGAAAGCCAACGCGGGCCGCGTGCAGGCCGCCCGCGTGGCTTATGACGACAGAAAAGACTAGGCGTTCTTCAGGGAACGCGCGATCACCATCCGCTGGATCTGGTTCGTCCCCTCGAAGATCTGCGGCACCTTCGCCTCCCGCATGTACCGCTCCACCGGGAAGTCCCGCGTGTACCCGGCACCGCCGAGGACCTGGACCGCGTCCGTCGTCACCTTCATCGCGCCGTCCGTCGCCACCAGCTTCGCGATCGACGACTGCCGCTGGAAGTCCAGGCCGCGGTCGCGGCGGCGAGCGGCGTCCAGGTAGGTCGCGCGGGCCGACTCGACCGTCGCCGCCATATCCGCCAGCAGGAACTCCAAGCCCTGGAAATCCGCGATCGGGCGGCCGAACTGCGTGCGGCCCTTCGCGTATTCCACGGCCTCGTCCAGGGCCGCCTGCGCCAGGCCCACCGCGCACGCGGCGATCCCGAGTCGTCCCGAACTGAGCGACGACAGTGCGATCTTCAGGCCGGCGCCCTCGCCGCCGATGAGCCGGTCGGCCGGGACCCGCGCGTCCTCGAACAGCATCTGCGCGGTCGGGGACCCGGTGAGGCCCATTTTCCGTTCGCGCGGAGCAGCCGACAGGCCGGGAGTCGACGAGTCGACCAGGAGACACGAGATGCCGTGCCCGCCGTCGTCGCTCGTGCGGACCATCGTGGTGTAGAAGTCCGCCACTCCGGCGTGGGTGATCCACGCTTTCGTGCCGTTGACGACGTACTCGTCCTCGGAAAGCCGCGCGCGGGTGGACAGCGCGGCCGCGTCCGAGCCGGCGTGCGTTTCCGACAGGGCGTACGCGCCGAGCAGCGAGCCGCCCAGCATGTCCGGCATCCAGCGGTCCTGCTGTTCTTCCGTGCCGTAGTGCGCGAGCGCGTAGCAGGACATCGTGTGCACCGACAGCCCGACGCCCACGCTCATCCACGCGGCGGCGATCTCCTCGAGCGCCTGCAGGTAGACCTCGTACGGCTGCTCGGCACCGCCCCAGCGCTCCGGGTACGGCAGGCCCAGCAGTCCGGACTTGCCCATCAGGGTGAACAGGTCGCGCGGGAACTTCTCGGCCTCCTCGTCGGCCGAAGCACGCGGTTTCAGCTCGTCACGGGCGATTTCCGTGACGAGTGCGAGCAGGTCTTCGGACTCCGGCGTCGGCAGCAGACGGTCGACCGGCATGGCTTCCTCCCAGGCGGCGGTACTGAAAACAGTACTGACGGATGATTGAGAGTACCGTATCCGGAGCGGGACTGTCCCTGATCGGTAGGAGATAGTGACGTGATGTCCACCCCTGAAGCCCGTCGCCGGCCCACCGCGCGGCAGCAGGCGCTGCTGCGCGAGCTCGAGGCGTTGTTCCTGGCGGAGGGCTTCGCCGGCTTCACGCTCGACGACCTGGCCGCCCGGCTCCGCTGCTCGAAATCGACGCTGTACGCGCTCGCGCCGAGCAAGGAGCAGCTCGCGGTCAAGGTCGTCGCGCACTTCTTCCGCGACGCCGCCGAACGCCTGGAAAAGCGGATCGCGGGCATCGACGACGCGCGCGAGCTGATCGGCGAGTACCTCTCCGGCGTCTCCGAGCACCTGAACCGGGCGTCGCCGGAGTTCATGGCCGACATCGCCGCCTTCGCGCCCGCCCGCGACACCTATCAGCTCAACAGCCGCGCCGCCGCGCGCCGGATCCGCGCGTTCATCGACAAGGGCGTCGCCGACGGAGTGTTCCGCGACGTGCACGCGCGGCTCGTGGCCGAAATGACCGGACTGATCATCGAGGGCATTCAGACCGGCGTGCTCGGCAGGCGCACCGACGTGTCCGACGCGGAAGCTTTCACCGCGCTCGGCGAACTTCTGCTCGGCGGGCTCGACAAGAACTGATTTGTCCGCATCGGGACAGGAATTGTCAGCGCCCGTTCCTCTACACTCGCCGCTTGTGATCGTGGTGGGTGGAGAGGCGCTGGTCGACCTCGTTCCTGGCGAACCGTTGGATTCCACTGTGGACGGTGGGCTGCGCGCGCTGCTGCCCCGGCTCGGCGGTGGTCCATACAACGTCGCGCTCGCCGCGGCCCGGCTCGGCGTTCCCGCGTCGTTCCTGTCCCGGATTTCCACCGACCGGTTCGGCGTCGCGTTGGCGAATCGCCTTACCGCTTCGAACGTCGACACTTCCTTGCTGCAGCGCGGCAACGAGCCGACGACGCTCGCCGTCGTCGCGCTCGACGAACGCGGCGCCGCGCAATACACCTTCTACGTCGAGGGAACCGCCGATCGGCTGGTTTCCGATCCCGGTGCGCTGCCGGAAGAAACCACCGCGCTGTCGCTCGGAACGCTCGGCATGGTGCTCGAACCCGGCGCGAGCGCGTACGAGCAGATTCTGCGCCGCGAATCCGCGCGTGGGACCCTGACCGTGCTCGACCCGAACATCCGGGAGGCGCTCATCGCCGACCCGGCGGCCTATCGCGCGCGTTTCGCCTCGTGGCTGCCCGACGTGCGGCTGTTGAAAATCTCTGACGACGACGCCGCGTGGCTCGCCGAGGGAGCCGACCCGGTGGCCGCCGCGAAAACGTGGGTGGAGTCCGGTGTGGACGCCGTCGTGCTCACCCGGGGCGCGGACGGCTTGTCTGTGATCACTTCGGCTGGTGAGCTGGCACACGTTCCGTCTCGCAAGGTCGAGGTCGCGGACACGATCGGCGCCGGCGACACCGTGCAGGGCGCGTTGCTCGCCTGGCTGCACCAGCGCACCGTGCGCGACCTGGCCGCACTCGACGCCGGCGCGTGGACCGAAGCGCTTGCTTATGCGGCGAAAGCGGCGTCGATCACGGTCTCCCGCAGCGGAGCGGAGCCGCCGACCGCCGCGGATATGGCGGCCACCGTGTGAACCTGGTCCCAATGGGGCCTTTTGGGGCAACGCAGCGAGTGCGGACTGACCCACCCTTCGACTAGCGTAGTGGTGAATTCATACCCAGCGGGGCGGTGTGCAGCGAGGCGCGTGTTTCCTCGCGTGAACACGTGGCTACTGCGGAACCTTGCAGGCGCCGCCGTCCCGTGCCCAACGTGAGAGGGACCTGCATGTCCGACGCGACGAATGCGGGGCAGTCCGGCGGCGAAACCGCGACGCTGCGCCTGCCGAGTGGCGAGCACGAGTTCAAGGTCGTCAACCCGGTCGAGGGCGCGCCGGGGATCGAGCTGGGAAAGCTGCTGGCGCAGACGGGGTACATCACCTACGACCCCGGGTTCGTCAACACCGGCGCCGCGTCGTCGGCCATCACCTACATCGACGGTGATGCGGGCATCCTGCGCTACCGCGGCTACCCGATCGAGCAGCTGGCTGAGAAGTCCACCTTCATCGAGGTGTCCTACCTGCTCATCTACGGCGAGCTGCCGACCGAGGCCCAGCTGGCCGACTTCACCGAGCGGATCCAGCGGCACACCCTGCTGCACGAGGACCTCAAGGCGTTCTTCTCCGGCTTCCCGCGCGACGCGCACCCGATGCCGGTGCTGTCCAGCGCCGTTTCCGCGCTGTCGACCTTCTACCAGGACTCGCTGAACCCGTTCGACGAGCCCAACGTCGAGCTGTCCACCATCCGCCTGCTGGCGAAGGTGCCGACGCTCGCGGCGTACGCGTACAAGAAGTCCGTCGGCCAGCCGCTGCTGTACCCGGACAACTCGCTGGGCCTGGTGGAGAACTTCCTGCGGATGACGTTCGGCTTCCCCGCCGAGCCGTACGAGGTCGACCCGGACGTCGCGAAGGCGCTCGACCTGCTGTTCATCCTGCACGCCGACCACGAGCAGAACTGCTCCACCTCCACGGTGCGGCTCGTCGGCTCGTCCGAGGCGAACCTGTTCGCCAGCATCTCGGCGGGCATCAACGCGCTGTTCGGCCCGCTGCACGGCGGTGCGAACGCGGCGGTGCTGGAGATGCTCGAGGGCATCCGCGACGACGGCGGCGATGTCGCGACGTTCGTCAACCGCGTGAAGAACAAGGAAAAAGGTGTCAAGCTCATGGGCTTCGGGCACCGGGTCTACAAGAACTACGACCCGCGCGCGAAGATCATCAAGAACACCGCGGACGAGATCCTCGGCAAGCTCAAGGGCGGCGACCAGCTGCTCGACATCGCCAAGAAGCTCGAGGAAACCGCCCTTTCCGACGACTACTTCGTCGAGCGCAAGCTGTACCCGAACGTGGACTTCTACACCGGTCTGATCTACCGCGCGCTCGGGTTCCCGACGAAGTTCTTCACCGTGCTGTTCGCGCTCGGCCGGCTCCCCGGCTGGATCGCGCACTGGCGCGAGATGATCAACGACCCGCAGACGAAGATCGGCCGCCCGCGCCAGATCTACACCGGCTACGCCTCCCGGGACTACACCCCGATGTCGGAGCGCTGAGCCGCTGCTTCGTGAAACGCCCCGCCGTGCCTTCGCGCGGCGGGGCGTTTATCGTTGTGCGGCATGACGATGGAAGCACCGGTCGTGCTGTGGTTCCGCCGGGATCTCCGGTTGCGGGACCACGCCGCGCTGTTCGAGGCGGCCAAGCACAGCAAGCACATTCTGGCGCTGTACGTGCTGGACGACCGGCTCCTCAAACCAGCCGGTTCGCCGCGGGTCGCGTTCCTGCTGAATTCCTTGCGGGAGTTGGACAAAGCATTGTCCGGCCGGCTGATGGTGCGCTACGGCGATCCGGTGCGGGAGGTCGTGGCCGCGGCACAGGAGATCCGGGCGGCGGCGGTGCACGTCTCCGCGGATACCGCACCATACGGACGCGAGCGTGACGATGCCGTGGCCGAAGCCTTGGCAGAGCATCGAATTCAGTGGGTGCCGACGGGGTCTCCGTATGCCGTGACACCGGGGCGGGTCACGAAACCGGACGGTACCCCGTATCGGGTGTTCACTCCGTTCTACCGCGCATGGGCGCAGCACGGCTGGCCTCGTCCGGCGGACACCGATGTGTCTATTGTGGACTGGGTCAAGCCTTCTTCTTCGGATCCTTTGCCGGAAACTCCGGAGGTGGAGTGCGAGCTTCCGCCAGCGGGGGAGGACGCCGCGTTGGCGGTGTGGCAGGAGTTCCTTTCCGACGGTCTCGCGGATTACGCGACCGAACGCGATCGTCCGGATCATGCTGGCACCACCAGGCTTTCGCCCTACCTGCGCTGGGGCGCGATCCATCCGCGGACGATGCTGGCCGACCTGGCCGGGAACCGCTCCGAGGGTGCGCAGGCGTTGCGGTCCGAACTGTGCTGGCGCGAGTTCCACGCCGACGTCCTGTGGAATCGCCCGGAAACCGCGCGGCAGAACTACGACCGGCGGTTCGACGGAATGCGTTACGACACCGGGAAAATCGCGCGCGAGATGTTCGCGCTGTGGTGCGAAGGCCGGACCGGCTATCCGATCGTCGACGCCGGAATGCGGCAGCTGCTGGCCGAGGGCTGGATGCACAACCGGGTCCGGATGATCGTGGCGAGTTTCCTGGTAAAGGACCTGCATCTGCCGTGGTGGTGGGGCGCGCGGCACTTCATGAAACATCTGGTGGACGGCGATCTGGCGTCGAATCAACTGAACTGGCAATGGGTCGCCGGTTCCGGGACGGACTCCGCGCCGTACTTCCGGATCTTCAATCCGACCACGCAGGGCCAGAAATTCGACCCGCAGGGCGATTACGTGCGCCGGTACGTGCCGGAATTGCGTGGGGTGGAAGGGAAAGCGGTGCACGTGCTGAAGGAGCGGCCGGCGGGGTATCCGGAGCCGATCGTGGACCACGCCGAGGAGCGGCAGGTCGCGTTGCAGCGGTATGGGGCGATTACGGGGTCTTAGTGTCGTGTGCCCGTTCGTGGCTTTCCGCCAGCGACAGGCCGCGTTGCCGTTCCTCGATGATCGTCCAGAACCGCGGGCACTTCAGCGGATCGCTGGCCGGACAGTGCCGCCCGTGTTCGAGCGCGGCGCGGGCGACCTCGATGCGGCGTTGCTGCTCGGCCAGTTCGGCGAGTTTGCCGTCGATCATTTCCTGGCGGCTCGGCTGTTCTCCGGTGAGGAAACGGCCGATTTCGGACAGCGTGAAGCCGATTTCCTGGAAGAACAGCAGCACGCCGACGTCCTTGACCGCGGACTCGGCGTAACGCCGCCGGCCCGCTTCCCGTTCCGCCGGGCGCACGAGACCGAGTTCGTCGTAGTAACGCAGCGCGCTCGTCGGCACGCCGGTGCGCTCGGCCAGTTCGCCGATGGACAGGGTGGCAGTCATTTGACTTCAAGCGTACTCGAAGTGGTTCGCTCGCCCCATGAACGTTTTGGAGCGCGCTCTGCGTTGGTGGGGTCCGCGTGGCGGGATCGCACAGTTTCACCGGCCGACCGGGGTTCCGGGACACGTCGCCGGATTGATCATGGGGCGGCGGTCGTCGAATGTGACGCGCAATCGGTGGGCGGTGCGGTTGCTAGACATCCAGCCGTCCGAACGGGTTCTCGAACTCGGCTGCGGTCCGGGCGTGGCCGTTGCCGCACTGGCGGACCGGGCGGCGCTGGTGGTCGGCGTCGACCACTCGTCGGTGATGATTCGGCAAGCATGGCACCGAAACCGGTCGGCGGTCCGGGCCGGACGGGTGCGTTTGGTGTGCGCTTCGGTCGAGAATCTGGCGTTCGGCGAGGGGTCGTTCGACGCCGCGTTGGCCGTCAACACGCTGGGCATGTGGCCGGAGCCGGTTGCCCGGCTGCGCGAACTGGCCCGGTTGTTGCGTCCTGGCGGGCGCATCGCACTGGTATCTCAACCACGGCAGCCTGGTGTCACGTCGGCCGCGGTGGTCGAGGAGTTGACCGGGGTACTCGCGGAGGCTGGCTTTTCCCGGCTCCGCACCGAAACGCTCGGCTTGGATCCGCCAGTCGTGTGCGTACTGGCAGTGTCTGACTGAGCACGTCCGCCGGATCGAACTCACCCGGGCCTCCTTGGCCCCGGGACTGTCCACCGGTCCTAACGGCGCAACGCGTCAACCAGCCGCACCCGGCTGCCCACGCGCAGTACCCCGTTCTGGTAGACCCGCGCCCCCGCCCAGGTGACCACCGCGATCAGCGCGACCGTCAGCATCAGCGACAGCGCGATTTCCCAAGCCTCGACCGTGCCGAGCGCGATCCGGGCAGGCATCAGAACCGGCGACAGCAACGGGATCAGCGACACGATGCGCGTCGCCGCCCCCTGCGGTGCTTGCGTCAGCAGGTTGATCCCCGCGACAAACCCGATGACCAGCGCGATATTCACCGGCCCGACGACGGCCTGCGTGTCCTCCTGGCGGGACACGAGAGCACCAGCCGCGCCGTACAGCATGGCGTAGAGGAGGAAGCCCAGCAGGTACCAGACGAGTCCCCAACCCAGCGTCCCCAACGCGACGCTGGAAATCGAGAACACTCCGGAAACGCCGCCGGCCACCAAACCCGTCACGGCGAGGATCGCGAGCTGGGTCAACCCGACCAAGCCGAGCCCGATGACCTTGCCCAGCAGCAAATGCACCGGCCGGACCGTCGCCAGCAGGATCTCCACCACGCGGCTGGATTTCTCCTCGACCACGCCCTGCGCGACGAACATTCCATACGTCATGATGCTGACGTACAACAGAATCGCGACCACGATCCCGGTCATGAGTTTCGTCTGGGCTTGCGGATCCGCCGGTTCGAGAGCCTGGACGTCGGCGTGGGTGGCGGACACGGCCTGGTGCACGGCGGCGGGGTCGAGGTTCGCGGAGTACAGCTGAGCGTCCAGGACCTGTTGCTGTGCGATGGCGTCCAGCGCCGTCCGCAGCTTTGAATCCAAAGTGGACTTGACGATCACCCGCGGCCGGGAGGCGCTGCCGGACACGAGCGCGTCGACGTCGCCGTCGCGGACCTGGTTGAGTCCGTCCGATTCGGACTGTGCGAGGACGATCTTGAGGTTCCGGTCGTTGTTCTCCAGTTGCGTGGCGATGCCCTGCGCTTGCCCAGCGAGCGCGACTTTCGTGGTCGACCGGTCGTGGGCGAGGAACACTTGCAGCGTGACGTAACCCAGCAGCAGCAACAGCATCACCGCGGTGCTGACCACAAAGGACCGGGTGCGCAGCCGCGCGTTGAGTTCCCGTTTGGCCACCAGCCGCACCGCGCGGGTGGGACGGATCCGGTTCATCGAGGTGCTCCCGGCGTGGCGACGGAATCGCGGAACAGCTCGGCCAGCGTGCGGCGGCGGTGGCTGAATTCCGTCACCGGGCCAGTGGCCAGCGCGGCGGCGAGCACGGCCTGGTCGTCGGCACTCGGCGACAGTTCCAGCACCGTCGTACTGCCGCGGTTTTCGACGACGCGGGCACCGGGAACCGTTGTCGCCCAACCAGGATTGGCACTGGGCGCGGTGACCACCAACCGCCGTGCGGCGTCGCGGGTCAGCTCGTCCACGGTGCCGACCGCGACCATCCGGCCGTCGCGGATGATGCCGACCCGGTCGCACAGCCGCTCCACGAGGTCGAGCTGATGGCTGGAAAACACCACCGGCACACCCGTCGCCGCCTTCTCGCGCAACACGCTGCTCAGCACGTCGACGGCGAGCGGGTCGAGACCGGAAAACGGCTCGTCGAGCACGAGCAGCGCCGGGTCGTGCACCAGCGCGGCGGCAAGCTGCACGCGTTGCTGATTGCCGAGGCTGAGCTTCTGGATGTCGTCCTTGCGCCGCGGCCCGAGCCCAAGCCGCGCGATCCACAACTCGGCCGCGCGGTGTGCGTCGTTGGTGCTGAGGCCGTGCAGTTCGGCGAGGTAGACGAGCTGGTCGATAACCTTCATTTTCGGGTACAGACCGCGCTCTTCGGGCATGTACCCGATCTGCGCGCGGGTGTCGTGCGTGACCGGCCGCCCGGCGAACCGCACCTCGCCGGAGTCGGCGGCCAGCACGCCGAGCGCGATCCGCATCGTGGTGGTCTTGCCCGCCCCGTTGCTGCCGACGAACCCGAACAGCTCGCCGGGAGCCGCGGTGAAACTCACGCCGTCCAGCGCGGTTTTCGTGCCGAACCGCTTGCTGATCCGGTCGATCTCCAGCGTCACGCGTCCCCCTCCAGCGGCGCACGGCTGAACACGGCCTCCACCGGCAGGTCGAACACCGCGCAGATGCGCAACGCCAGGTCGAGACTGGGATAATGGTCCCCGCGCTCCAGCGCCCCGATCGTCTGCGGATTGACCTCGACCGCCCCGGCGAGCTCCGCCCGGCTCATCCCGCGCTCCGCACGCAACCCCGCCAGCCGGTTGTGGATCGGCAGCACCTTGCCACGCCGCACCGGGCTCATGGACCGCACTGTTGCAAAAACCCAACGACCCGTCAAGCTGCCTTGCCGGTAGTTGTCCGGGGTTTTCAGGACAGTCCGGCCAGCGTTTTCTCCACCAGTTCCGCCACCCGCTCACGAGCGGCTTCAGCGTCGGCCGGGACGAGCGCCAACCGGGTGCGGCGTTCGAGGACATCCTCGACGGTCGTCGCGCCCTCATGGCGGACAGCCCACACCACCTCGGCCGCAGTGATTTCCGTCGACGCGCACAGTGGGGCCGCGAATTCCGGCTCCAATTCGCCGAGCGCTGCCACGCGGGGTGCTTCAGTGCCGTACTTGGCCACCAGCCGCGCTGGAGCGTCCACAAGCGACAGTCGCGCGCGCGGTGCGGCACCGAGCAGCGGCAGCTTCGAGGTCCGCGACGGGCCAGCGGGCAATCCGGCGTGCGTCAAGGCGGCGTCGACAGCGTCCTCGGCCATGCGTCGGTACGTCGTCAGCTTCCCGCCGACAACGGTGAGTACGCCGTCGGAACCGGTGACGACCGCGTGTTTCCGCGAGAGATCTGCGCTGCGTCCGGCGGAACCGGAGACCAGCGGCCGCAATCCGGCGTAGGAACCGATCACGTCGGAAGCGGTCAACGGGCGGTCCAGGACCGAAGACGCTGTCGACAGCAGGAAGTCCACATCGGACTCGGGAACCGTCGGCACGTCCGGGACTCCGCCGGATACCGGCTCGTCGGTGAGTCCTAAGTAGACCCGTCCGTCGAGCTGCGGCAGCAGGAACACGAACCGGTTGGTCTCGCCGGGAACCGGGATGTTGACCGACGTCGCTCCGACCCGGACGGTGTCCGGCGCGAGCACCAGGTGCGATCCGCGGGAAGGACGTAGCTGCACAGAGTCAGTCAGGGTGTCTGCCCAGACACCGGTCGCGTTGATGACCTGCCGCGCGCGCAGCGTGTACGACGAAGTGCCGTCACTTACCTGAGCCTCGTTGCCAGACAAGGAAACCGCCGACAAGCGCGGGAGAATCCGAGCGCCGAGCAACGCCGCGGTACGGGCGATGTTGACCACGAGGCGCGCGTCGTCAACCAATGCGCCGTCGTACGCCAGCAGGGCGCCGCGAAGGCCACCGGGGGCGAGGCCGGGGGACAGGGCCAGAGCCTCGGCAGCGGGGATCCGGCGCGGCCCGGGCAGCACGGACGACGGGGTACGCGCGGCCCGCCGCAGCCCGTCGCCTGCCCGGAGACCGGCGGCGATTAACGCCTGCTGCGCAGCGGAAGTGCCGGGATAGAGCGGAAAGAGCTGCGGCATCGCGCGCGTGAGGTGCGGCGCGGTGCGCGTCATGAGGATCCCGCGCTCCACGGCGCTCTCGTGGGCAAGCCCGAGTTCGCCCTTCGCGAGGTACCGCAATCCGCCGTGCACGAGTTTGCTGGACCAGCGTGACGTGCCGAACGCGAGGTCGTGCGCTTCCACCAGCGCGACGGAGAGCCCCCGCGCGGCCGCGTCGAGTGCGATGCCCGCGCCGGTGACCCCGCCGCCGACCACCAGGATGTCGACGCGTTCGCCGTCGACCAGCCGGGACAGTTCGCGTTCGCGGCGGCGCGCGTTGAGGGATCCGGTGCTCATGGTTTCAACCCCGATTCGACCAGATGCCGGAATTCGGCGAGCAGCGCGGCCTCGTCGACGTCGGCGGTGGCCGGGCGCAGCGAGAACGCGAACGACTGCACGACCAGCAGCACCGATCGCGCCTGCGCGGCGACCCCGGCGACGCGCACCGAGCCGTCTCGGTGCCCTTCTTCGAGCAGGCTTCGGAGCACGTGCTCGGCGAAGTGCTGAGTCGCTCCGAGCCGCTCGACGATGTACGGCAGCACCAGCTCGGCATCGACGTCCAGCAGTGTCCGGAACAGCGGATCGGCAGACAGCGCGCCGACGCTCGCCGCCGCCAGGTGCACGATGCGGTCGCGAGCGTGCGCGGTCTGGTCGCCGGTCTCGGTCACCCGTTGCAGCAGGCCGCTGAACTCGCGCGTCATCAGCGCGGCGAGGACACTGCGGACATCGGGGAACCGCCGGTACACCGTCATGCGGCTGACCTGTGCGGTTCGGGCGATTTCGGCCAGCGTGGTGCGCCGGACGCCGACCGCGAGCACGCACTGGCGCGCGGCGTCGAGGAGCTCGTCGTCGGCGACGCGAGCCGAGGTCGGGCGGCTGCGGGCGTCCGCGAGCGCGGAGGGGGCCGCTCCCGGGCGGGAGTGACGTTTGACGTCCATGTGTCACACTGTAGTCGTGAGCGATCTCATCAACCACCGCATCCGGCGTTCGTGGACCGAACAAGGCGCGGCCTCGGCCGGTCTGCCCGACCGCGCCGTCCGGTGGCTTGGCCAGCGTATCGGCCAGGTCGGCCCGGATCGAGGAGAGAAAACCAGCGCTCCGCGGCCAGTCGCGGACTCCGCGCTGACTGTGCCCGTCCGTACCGAGTTCGAGGAACTTCTCGGCGCGGACCACGTGCTGGTCGATCCTCAGGAGCGGCTCGGCCGCACCGGTGGTCTGTCCTATCTGGACCTGCTGCACGCGCGGGCAGGCGACGAGGTGCCGGTGCCGGACGCGGTGCTGCTGCCCGCGGACCCGGACCAGGTGCAGGCCGTGCTGGACATCTGCGTGCGGCACGACATCGGCGTGGTCCCGTTCGGCGGCGGCACGTCGGTGGTCGGCGGGGTCGCGGCGCTGCGCGGCGACAAGGCCGCGGTGGTGGTCCTGGACTTGGTGCGGCTAGACGAGCTGGTGTCGGTGGACCCGGTGTCGCGGATCGCGGTGCTGCAGGCCGGCGTGCGCGGCCCGGAGGCGGAGCGGCTGCTCGCGGCGCACGGGTACACGCTCGGCCACGTGCCGCAGTCGTTCGAGCGCGCGACCATCGGCGGCTTCGCGGCCACGCGTTCGGCCGGGCAGGCGTCGTCCGGTTTCGGCCGGTTCGAGGACATGGTCGCCGGGGTCCGGCTGGCCACGCCGAAGGGCGAGTGGCGGCTCGGCGTCGCGCCGGCGTCCGCGGCCGGACCGGATCTGCGGCAGCTCGCGGTCGGCAGCGAGGGCACGCTCGGCGTGATCACCGAGGTCGCGCTGCGGGTCCGGCCGTTGCCCGAGCAGCGGCATTACGAGGGCTGGATCGTCGACGGCTGGGAGGCCGGAGCGGCGGCGGTGCGGAAGCTCGCGCAGGACCACGCGCTGGCGGACGTCACCCGGCTGTCCGATGTGGACGAGACGAACGTGTCGTTCTCGCTCAACGCCGGGCTGAAGACCACGGCGCTGAAGACGTACCTGGCGGCGCGCGGGATCAAGAACCCGTGCCTGCTGATCGTCGGCTGGGAAGGCGACGTCGCTCGGCGTCGCCGCCGGACGTCAGCCATGCTGAAGTGTTCCGGTGCCGTGCGGATCGGCAAGGTGCTCGGCGAATCCTGGCGGCACGGCCGGTTCAACGGCCCTCGGCAGCGCGACGCGTTGCTCGATCTCGGCGTGTGCGTGGAAACCCTCGAGACCGCGGCGTATTGGTCCAATTTGGACGAACTGCACGACGCGGTGCGCGCGGCATTGGTGGCCTCGCTGGGCCGGGCGATCGTGATGTGCCACGTTTCGCACGCTTACGAAACCGGTGCGTCGCTGTACTTCACCGTGCTGACCTCGCGCGACGACACCGATCCGGTCGGACAGTGGCAGCGCGCGAAAGCAGCGGCGTGCGAGGCGATCACCGGCATCGGGACGATCAGCCACCACCACGCGGTCGGGGTCGACCACGCGCCGTACCTGGAGGCGGAGATCGGCCGGATCGGGCTGGACGTGCTGCGCGCGGCCAAGTCCGCGGTGGACCCGACCGGGATCCTGAACCCCGGAAAACTGCTCGGCTGAACGCGCCCGCGCGGGCAGACTGGCGCGGGTGAGCGATGCAGTGGGTTCCTTTCCGCAATACGAAGTGTTCGCCGACGAATTCCTCGACCACGCGCAGAACGGGTTCTACAACGCGCACTACGACCGTCCGGCCTGCCTCGAATTACTGGGCGACGTCGCCGGGCAGCACGTCCTCGACGCCGCGTGCGGTCCCGGTCTCTACGCCGAAGAACTGACCGCCCGCGGCGCACGAGTGACCGGCTTCGACCTCAGCCCGCGCATGGTCGAGCTGAGCCGCGAGCGCGTGCCGGCGGGCGAGTTCCGCGTTCAGGACCTGGCCGAACCGCTGAGCTGGCTGCCGGACGCGTCGGTGGACCAGGTGCTCTTCGCCCTCGCGCTGGAGTACGTGGACGACCGGGTCGGCGCGCTGCGCGAGTTCCGCCGGGTGCTGCGGCCGGGCGGCGCGCTGGTGCTGTCGAGGCAGCATCCGACCGGCGACTGGCTCCGGCACGGCGGCAACTACTTCGACGTCCGGGTGATCGAGGAGGTCTGGAGCCGCGGCTGGAAGGTGCGGTACTGGCTGGCTCCGCTGGAACGCACCTGCGAGGAATTGCGCGAGGCCGGGTTCCTGATCGAGCAGCTGCGCGAGGGACGTCCGTCCGACGAGGCTGCCTTGGTCGATCCGGAGCGCCACGCCCGGCTCGCCCGGGAACCGCTCGGCTTCCTCACCGTGCGCGCGATTCCGCGGGTCAGCTGAAGGTGCGCTCCGGCGGCAGGACGGTGCAGGCGAGACCGTGTCCGGCCGCCGGTTCGCCGATGAGCGAGGCCGCGTCCGCCTGGGCGACGTCGGCGACGCGAACTGGGGATCCGTTGACCAGCAACGGAAACCGGATCGGCGAGGCACCGACGTAAGCGTGCACACCGGAAAGCAGCACGCCGTCCAGCCGGATGTCTGCGTGGTCCAGCATCGCCAGGTCGTACCGATTGCCGCGGCCCTCGCAGACGTCCAGCACCGCCAGCTGCTCCGGCGTCGCGAACCAGACGAAGTGGTCCTCCGTCACGCCCGGCAGCGCGGTGAGCGTTGCCGGGCGCTGGCCGTCGCGTTGCCGCAGCCCGGCGGCCCACACCGCGGCGAGCCCGGTGCACTGCACGCGCGCCGCGACGACCGGTCCGGTCAGACCGAGCTGGCTGCGCAACCAGGTGATCTTCGACGGGCACGCGTTCGACCCGTACGCGAGCACCGGCGTGCGCGAACGCCACCCCGGCGGCGCGGTGTCCAGGGCGTGGCCGGCACCGTCGAGGTGCACGAACGAACAATCCGGCCGGGTTCCCGGGTACGGGTCGGCCGGATAGTCCGCGTCGGCGAAAAGGATCAGAACTCCACCACGCTGCGCAGCACGTCGCCGTGGTGCATACGCTCGAAAGCCTGCTCCACGCCGTCGACGCCGATCCGCTCCGTGACGAACTTGTCCAGCGGCAGCCTGCCCTGCAGGTACAGGTCGACCAGCATCGGGAAGTCCCGCGACGGCAGGCAGTCGCCGTACCACGACGACTTCAGCGAACCGCCGCGCGAGAAGAAGTCGATCAGCGGCAGGTCGTTGAGCTTCATGTCCGGCGTGGGCACGCCGACCAGCACGACGGTGCCGGCGAGGTCGCGGCCGTAGAACGCCTGCCGCCAGGTCTCCGGGCGGCCGACCGCGTCGATCACGACGTCCGGGCCGAACGAGTTCGTCGCGTCCTGCATCGCGGCGACCACGTCCTCCTCGCTCAGGCCGCGGCTGTTGACCGTGTGCGTGGCCCCGAAGTCCTTGGCCCACTGGAGTTTCCGGTCGTCGGTGTCGATCGCGACGATCGTGGTCGCGCCAGCCAGCTGCGCACCCGCGATGGCCGCGTCGCCGACGCCGCCGCAGCCGATCACCGCGACCGAATCGCCGCGCCCGACCGAGCCGGTGTTGATCGCCGCACCGAGGCCGGCCATCACGCCGCAGCCCAGCAACCCGGCGACGGCGGGTTCGGCCCGCTCGTCGACCTTGGTGCACTGTCCACTGTGGACGAGCGTCTTCCCGAGGAACGCGCCGACGCCCAGCGCGGGGGACAGCTTCGTGCCGTCGGTGAGGGTCATCGGCCGCTCGGCGTTGAAAGTCGAGAAGCAGTACCAGGGCTTGCCGCGTTTGCAGGCCCGGCAGGTGCCGCAGACCGCGCGCCAGTTGAGGATCACGTAGTCGCCGGGCGCGAGATCGGTGACGCCCGCGCCGACCTTGTCGACCCGCCCCGCGGCCTCGTGCCCGAGCAGGAACGGGAACTCGTCGTTGATCCCGCCCTCGCGATAGTGCAGGTCGGTGTGGCACACCCCGCACGCCTGCACCGAGACGACCGCCTCGCCCGGTCCGGGATCCGGCACCACCACTGTCTCGCGCGTGACCGGCTCACCTTTGGCCCGCGACACCACTCCCTGGACCTCGTACGGCATGCGCACAACCTTTCACCCGCGACGGCGTTCTCGAGCGCAGCTAATCACGGATCATGCGCATATCGCCATAGCCCGGATCGGTTCCGCTATTCGCCGGTCGCACCGTCGGCAAGCTCGCGGACCACATCCAACTGCCCCACATGCCGCGCGTACTCCTGCAGCACGTGGAAGAGGATCCAGCTCAATGCCGGGGGCCGCTCCGGCGAATCGAAGCGACCGCTGCCGCGGGCGATGTCCTGGAGCTGCGCACCGGACACGATCGCCCGGGAGTCCGCGCACGCGTCCAGGAAGAGCGTCCGGATCTGGTCCGCCGATTCCTCCGCGCCGACCGACCACTTCCCGGTCTCGGGGTCGTTCTCTCCCCAGACCGGATCGATGTGCTCGCCCAGGAATCCCCAGCGCAGCCACCGGCGCTCCACGAACGCGAGGTGCTTGAGCAGCTCGAGCGGGGTCCAGCCCGACGGCAGCCTGCTGGTGCGCAACTCGTCGTCGGACAGGCCGTCCAGCTTGCGCAGCAGCGTGTCGCGGTAGTAGTCGAGGTAAGCGAGCAGCAGCTCGCGGGGGTCCGACAGACTGTCCGGAGGCTCGGTCACGGACGGCACCTTAGCCCCGCGGCGGCCGGGCGAACCAGCCAATAATCACGGCGTGATGAGGTAAACCACGCCGCCCGGACCGCCGGCCACCGCGCCGCTTTCGGTGTGCCGCTTCGTGCGCTGCCAGATCTTCTCGAACTGGTCCCGCTTGTACACCGTGCGCACGCGGCCGTCCGAGCTGGACGCCGGGTCGTTCGCGATCACGTCGCCCGCCTGGGTGAAGCCGACGACGACCATCAGGTGGCCGGCCGTGCCGTAGCCCGCGCCGTCGAGTTCGCTGGCCAGGAACGACTGCGAGGTGATCACCGGGATGCCGCGCGCGATGTAGTCCTCGAGTTCGTTGAGGTCGTGCAGTCGCGTGATGTGCCCGCGCAGTCCGAGCGAAGCGGCGTACGCGGTGTTGAACGGCCAGTTGCCGGTGCCGTCGTACGCGTAGTCGTAGGTGCCGCGCGCGGCGTAGACGACCGAACGGTCCTGGTAGTCCGCCGGGATCCAGTCCATCTGCTGCTCGGTCGGCTTGCGGCCCCAGTACTCGGCGACCATCTCGGTCGAGGTCGGGCTGCACCAGGCTTCCCCGCCGCCGCCGTACTGCGGGAACTGTCCTTTGTGGATGTTCTGGGCGAACGGCGGCACCTTCAGCTCGATCCCGCGCGCCCGGCCGGGCTTGGTGGTCTGTACGTCGAACCGGTCCGGAACGTTCGAGGTCATCGCGCCGAGCGAGGACAGGGTCGGCGTGGTCGGCGAACCCTGCTCGCGGTAGAGCGTCACGCGCAGCTGGTACGAGCGCAGCGTGACGCCTGCCTTCGTGGCGAGCGTGTCGACGTCGACCGAGGCATTGTCGTCGCTCTGCCCGTCGACGCTGGTGCGGTGGATGTCCGCGTCCCCGCTGGCCCAGCGGCCCATCGTGTACCAAGTGGTCTCGGCCCCGGCGGAAGTCCGGCCGCGGGCCTGCACCTCGAGCCATGTCTTGGCCGGGGTGCGCGCGTTCCACGACGCGATCAGCTGCGTCGCGTCGAAGCCCTGGCGGTACTTCGGCGACGTCCAGGTGCCGTAGTCGTAGGTGCGCGTGGTGCCGAGCCCCGGTTCGGTGTGCGCGACGCTGCCGGCCGGATGCGTGATCCGCAGCCCGCCGTAGCCGAAGCCGAGCCCGTCGAGCCTGCCCGCGAAGAACGAGCCGGACGACCATTCGTGGTAGTCGATGGCCTCGTCGTTACGCGCGTGCCGCGGTTCCGCGGCGGCCTGTGCCGCACCAGCCGTGAGCATGACGATGGACAGTAACGTGACCAACCCGCGAACCCGCATTCCGGCTCCGTCCCCAGACCCCAGTGGTAGCCAAAGATTTTCGCCTTCCGGAGCGGGTAAGTAAAGAGCCGCCGCTACAACACTGCTTGCGTCTGGGTGATTTTCGCGGCGAGCTTGCCGTCGTCGTCGCGGATTTCGGTCTCGACGACCACGACGCGGCGTCCGGCGTGCAGTGGTCTGGACGACGCGGTGGCGTACCCCGAACGGACGCCGCGCAGGAAGTTCGTCTTGGACTCCAGCGTCGTCGTGCCCTGCGCGCCCTCGGGAAGATTGAGGAACGCGCAGACGGCGCCGGTCGAATCGGCCAGCGCCATCAGCGCCCCGCCGTGCAGCACGCCGCCGAGCGTGCACAGCGATTCGTCCCACGCGAGCCGGCTGCGGACCAGGTCCGGGCCGTGCTCCAGCACCTCGATGCCGAGCCGCTCGCTGAACGGCATCGTTTGGTGGAACAGCTGCGTGCCTTCGACGTCGGTCATGCCGAGCAGTCAACCGCAGCCGGGCGCGTGGCGTCGATTACCTCGAAGGTAATCAGCTGAGCGGGTTAGTCAGCAGCAGCTCGGTGTTGCGGTCCCCCGCGTCGCCGACGTGGCTGAGGTTCGCGTGGATGTCGTTGTAGGAGAACTCGCGGTACATCGAGGCGAGCGCGTCGGGGGTTCGGGCGGAGTAGTCCACGGCGTACGGGGCGTCGGCCTCGATGAGCGTGGTGAACACCGACAGCGTGCCGTCGTGGTTGTCGGCCAGTTCGATGATCCGCGCGTGCTGCGGGAAGTCGATGTGGCTGGCGGTGTTGATCTCCCAGAAGCTCTGCGCCCGAGTTTTGCCGACGTGCGGGGTGATCTTGTTGAGGTGGGTGTGCCCGTTGACCCACGCCACGACGTTCGGGAAGCGCTGCAGCATCGCGACGAACGTGTCGCCGCCCAGCCGCGGGTCGAGCAAGTGGCGGGCGTCGGGCAGGAGGTTGCCCATGGTGCCGCTGGTGTGGTGGCTGAAGAGGACGAACAGCTCGTCGGTGACGGAGTGGGTGACCTTGCGGCCGAAGAAGTCGTAGTACGTCGAGCTGTTGCGCTTGAGCGTCGCCTCGACCCAGTTGAACTGCGCGAGCCCGATCGAACCGTCGGCGAACCCGCCCTGCGTGGTGGTGTCGAGGCTGATCCCGGTGACGCCGGGCGCGATCCGGAAGGTGTAGTAGACGTTCCGCCCGTCGGAGTTGGCGTCGGTAAAGCCGTGCCCGACCGGCCCGGGTCCAGTGTTCTTCGCGGCCAGATGCGCCTTGACGAACTCCGAAGTGCTGAACGGACGCCGCCGCGCATCCGGCGTGACCTCGCGAATGGTGCCGCCGCCGAACAACTCGCCGAGCGGCACACTCTTGCCTTGTTGGATGGCGGTGCCGAGCTTGCGCGCGCTGCTCTCGTCCTTGCCGATGACCTTGTATTTGCCGGTGTACCAGCCCTCGATGCCCGGGATGCCCTCCGGCAACGTGCCGACGACGCTGTCGTCGTGATTGCCGAACGTGCAGTACCAGGGCAGGCTCAACCCAGGCGCGGTGAACGGCGCGATTCCGGCTTCGAGCAGCCCGGGGACCTGGGGAAAGCCCTTCTTGGTGTAGTCGTCGGCAAGCCGCGTGCCCGGATTCCAGAACTCCGGATTGCCCGACGCCTGAACCCCCTCGTAACGGTTCGGATCGCCAGAGTTGGGCGTGATCGCGCCGCCGTTGAGCGTGGTGAGGAACCAGTCGAGCTCAAGCAGCTCGTGGTTGTCGGTGTTGTCGCCGGTAGTCATGACGAAGTCGAACTGCCGCCCGGTGAACGGCCCCGCGCGAAGGCTGTTGACCCGCTTGACGAGCGCACTGGTCGCGACGGTCCCCAGCGTTTCCTGCGGCCGATGCGCGGACCCGATGAACGGGTGCAGATACTCGAACCGAGCAGGCGATTCGGTGTCGGTGATATGCAGGTCAGTGAACTGCACGAACGCCCCGAGCGCAGTCCGCCGATCGTCGCGCCCGGCCTTGCCCGCTACGAGATCCGCCCGGACCGCAACCGGCCACCCAGGCCCGGCGGACAACCGCGAGTACCCAGTGGACGCCCCGGAAGCAGCCTGGTCAAGCGTGGTCCCCACAGTCCGCACGGCCCGCTGCGCAGTCCGCCTCAACGCCCGATCCAGCGCGTTGGCCGTGGGAGTGCACAGCAACAACCCCACCCCAGCCGCCCCCGCGGTGGTGAACGCCCGCCTGGTCAGTTCCGCCATGTTTTGCACTCCCCGTCTCGCCGCCCCTCGACGCTCCCGGACGCCCATGACGGGCCGGTGAACTAAGCCGAAGCAGAACGCGAAGGTCTCTCACATTTGCCGTGACAATGCGGGAGACTCTGTCACATCCGAGAGGCATGCCACTACCGCCGAACGGAGGGCGAGATGACGGCGGCAGTCGTACGTGAGGGCCACCCTCACAGCCGCTGATTCCCCCAGGGTTCCCCTCACGACCCACGCCCGGCAGTCCGTGAGGGGCTCCTTGGGGGACTTAGATTCCCTGAAGGGGCCCTTCACGGCCCTCGGCTCGCCCCGCCGCCGCCCGGGATGCGCCCCAATGCGGCATTGGTTGCGTCCCACACACCGAACGTCACATTGGGTGCGTCAGATGCACCCAACGCCACATTGGGGCGCAAGCCCCACCACGAACGAAACCGCCGCCGATGCACCCAACTCGAAGTGCACCCACACCACCCCCGCACCCCGATACGAAGCCAAAATGCGGTCAGACCGTCATCACAATCAAGCTTCGGGGTGCCCCACGCAACCCCCCGTGCGCAATGTCGCCGCCAGGCGACGAGCCGCACCGACCGTCAGCAGTAAAACGCGCAAGTAGCCCCCACCGCGGACAACGACACAAAGAACCAAACCAAAAAGATCACCGCAGGAATAGCCGCCAAGATCCCGCACACCAGCCCGGCGATCCCCATCCCCTGCCCGGTCCACCCAGGCTTCCCGCCCTGCACCATCCCGGCCCACGACAACCCGATCGCCGTAATCGCCGCGACCACGTCGAAGAACGGAACCCAGAAGAAGATCAACGCGACGATCCCGACCACCATCCCGGCGATCGCGAGCCCGCTGGTCTTCAACGGCGTGACCCCGGGATACGGAGCCGCGTACGGCGTCCCGTACATCGGCGCCCCGTAGGGCACCGGCGCCTGACCGTATCCAGGCGTGGCCGGATACCCCGGCGCGGGCACCGGTCCGGAGGGATGCCCCTGCGCCGGGTCCTGGCCGGGGTAAGGCTGCTGCTGATACGGGTCCGTCATGGGTGCACTCCTGCTGCGACTGTCGCGACGGTGAGTCGTCGGCGGCTAACGGCGAAACGTTACGCGCGGTCGCGGGTCGATGTGACGGTTTTCAGCCTTTCAACCCGGATTCGGTGACCCCGCGTACCAGATATCGCTGGAGGAACGCGAAGAGCAGGACAATCGGCACGATCGACAGCACCGCGGCCAGGAACAGCAGGTTCAGCTGCGGGTTCTGCGCGGTCAGCAGCCCGGACAGGGCGACCTGCACCGTCCACGAGTCCGGCGACTGCGCGATGATCAGCGGCCACAGGAACGCGTTCCAGCTGCCGATCACGGTGATGACCGCGATCGCGGCGAAGAAGCCCCGCGAGTTCGGCACCACGATCTTGCGGAAGACGCCCCAGCGGGACAGGCCGTCGACGCGGCCGGCGTCTTCCAGTTCCTTCGGGAAGCCCAGGAAGTACTGCCGGAACAGGAAAACGCTGAACGCGCTGAACAGGCCAGGGATGACCAGGCCGCGGAAATCCGAGAGCCAGCCGAGCGTCGACACCACCACGAAACTCGGCACGAACGTCACCGACGTCGGGATCATCAGCGTCGCCAGCACCGCGTAGAAAACCGGCTTCGAGTACCGGTACGGCACCCGGGCCAGGCCGTAGCCGGCGAGCGAGCACACCACCAGCAGGCCCACGGTTTGCAGCACCGCGACGACGACCGAGTTCACGATGCTGCGCGCGAATGGCACGTCCTGCTGGTCGAACAGCTTCGTGAAGTTCTCCCAGTGGATCTCCTTCGGCCACAGTGTCCAACCCGGCGCGGTGAGCTCCGCGCGCGACGCGAGACCGTTGCGCAGCAACAGGTAGAACGGCAGCAGAAAGAGGATCGCGGACACTGTGAGCGCTGTCCAGCGAAGCATCGCGCGGATCATGTCGCGCTCCGATCGAACCGGAAGAGCTTGCCCTGGAGGAGGGTGACCACGGCGATCAGCAGCGCCAGGATGATCGCGCCCGCGCTGCCGCGGCCCAGATCCTGGCCCCCGGAGCCGAGCGAGGTGTAGTAGAGGTACACCAGCGGCGGCCGCGCGAACGGCGGATAACCCCGGGAATCGCCCATGATGTTGTAGAACT
This sequence comes from Amycolatopsis nivea, assembly GCF_004522235.1. Classification (GTDB taxonomy): domain Bacteria; phylum Actinomycetota; class Actinomycetes; order Mycobacteriales; family Pseudonocardiaceae; genus Amycolatopsis; species Amycolatopsis nivea. The sequence goes on along the minus strand of NZ_SDLT01000011.1, from coordinate 174,711 downwards.
CGTCGAACGCCTGGTAGGCGTTGATCAGATTCAGCAGCAGCACGGCCACCGACGTCGCGCGCAGCTGCGGCAGCGTGATGTGCCGGAAAACCTGCCATCCCGGCTTCGCGCCGTCGAGCCACGCCGCCTCGTACAGATGCTGCGGAATCCGCTGCAGCGCGGCGAGGAAAAGGATCATGTAGAAGCCGAGCTGCAGCCACAGCCGGGCGGTCACCAGCACGACCCAGTACAGCGGCGGGTGCACGGTGCCGGTCCACGCGACCGGGTCGATGCCGAAGACGCCGAGCAAGGTGTTCGCGAGACCGTAGCGGACGCCGGAGAACAGCGACGTCTTCCAGATCAGCGACGCCACCACGTACGAACACGCGAACGGCAGGAAGAACACCGAACGGAAGAACGCCTTCGCGAACCGCAGCTGGTTCACGCCGACCGCCAAGGCCAGCGACAGCACGAACGTCAGCGGGACGATGAACAGGGCGAAGACGCTGAACGTGCCGAGGCTCGCGACGAACGGGCCGTCGGAGAGCATGTGCGCGTAGTTGTCCAGTCCGACGAAGACGCTGGGGGTGACCGTGTTGCGCGCGTCGAAGAACGACAGGTACAGGCTCCACCCGATCGGCACGTAGGCGAAGATCGCCAGGCCGAGCAGGAACGGACCCACGAACCCCCAGAACGCCAGCGTGTCCCGGGTTTTCCGGGACAGCTTCATCCGAACAGGCGTTTCAGCTCGGCCTGCGCGACGGTGACCGCGGCCTTCGTCTGCGCCACCGGGTCCGCGCCCTCCTTGGCGATCTTCGCGACCGCGTCCGACAACGCGGTGTTCGACGTCTGCGTCCACACCGGACCGCCGATGAGGTGGCTGTTCTCCTTGACGAACTTCACCACGTCCGCGGCCGGACCGCTTTGCAGCGTCTGCGCTTTGTCGATGAGGCTCTGCCGGGCGGGCACGTGGAAGCCGTAGCGGGTGGCGAACTCCAGCTGGCTGTCGGTCTGGTCGATCCACAGCCACTTCACGAACGCCTTGGCCTCGTTGACGTGCGCGCTCTTCGCGTTGACCATCGCGCCGTACGCGCCGACCGGGACCGACGGCTTGCCGCTGTCGTCCAGCTTCGGGAACGGCAGCACGCCGAAGTCGTCGTTGAGCGCGTCGCGGATCTTCGGGACGTTCCACAGCCCGGTCCACTGCATCGCGCAGAGCCCGTCGACGAACGCGCCCGGATCCGACCAGTCGGCGGGCGCGCCGAGCAGCAGGGAACCGTTGGCGTTCAACGTGTGCAGCTTGCTGAACGCGGCGGCCGCGCGCGGATCGTCGAAGCCGACCTCGCGGTTGTTGTTCTTCAGGTAGTCGAGCCCAGCCGACCACATGAGCGGCCCGGTGAGCGTGCCGACCCCGCCGTCATTGCCCGCGAAGAACCCCTTCACGCCGTCCTTCGACAGCTTGCTCGCGGCGTCGATCAGCTCGTCCACGGTCTGCGGCGGCTGCACGCCTGCGGCCTGCAGCATGCTCTTGCGGTAGAAGAGGACCTGCGTGTCGGTGGCCTGCGGAATGCCGTAGACCTTGCCCTCCACGGTCTGCGCGGCGAGCACGGCGGGGCTGAAGTCGTTCTTGACCGGTCCGATGATGTCGTCGAGCGCCACCACCTGGTTCTGCCGGACCCAGTCGATCTTCACCTGCGCCTCGAAAACGTCCGGCACCGGGCTGTTCTGCAGCGCGGTGACGATCTTCGAGTCGTAGTCGCCGGGGTTCCACACCACGTTGACCTTCGCGCCCGGATAGCTGGCCGCGTAGTTCTTGACGGCTTGCTGCACGCCGTCCTCGCCGTAGGCGTGGTACCACTGCTGCAGCGTGACCTTCGGGGCCTGCGACGGGGTCGAGGCTCCCGCCGACATCGCCGTGGACGGCGGCGGATCCCCCGGACGCCCGGTGTTCGACCCGCACGCGGCCGCGACCGCGCCCACCGCCGCCGTTCCCGCCAACGACAGGAACGACCTCCTGCTCCGCTGCTGCATCCCCAGTTCTCCTCCGACGTGCTGGGAAGGGCTCCTTGCCTGCAACAGATTCCCTCACGAAGCCCTTCCCAGGCCGACAACTCGCCGGAGATTTACCGCTCAGAGGTGTGAGATGTCGAGCTTTCCCTCGGAGTAGGACGCGCGCAGCCGCTTCTTGTCGAACTTGCCGACGCTCGTCTTGGGCACCTCCTCCACGAACGTCCAGTTCTCCGGCAGCTGCCACTTCGCGACCTTGTCCGACAGGTACTCGCGCAGTTCCTCGGCGGTGGCCTGCTGGCCCTCCTTGACCACGACGGCGACCAGCGGGCGTTCGTCCCACTTCTCGTCCGGGATGCCGACGACCGCCGCCTCGGCGACCGCCGGATGGCCCATCACCGCGTTCTCCAGGTCCACCGACGAGATCCACTCGCCGCCGGACTTGATCACGTCCTTGGCGCGGTCGGTGAGCGTGAGGAAGCCGTCCGGGCTGATCTTGCCGACGTCACCGGTGCGCAGCCAGCCGTCGTGGAACTTCTCCGGGTCGATGTCGGATCCGCCGTGGTAGGCGCCGGCGATCCACGGACCGGACACCTCCAGTTCGCCGACCGCCTCGTTGTCCCACGGCAGTTCCTCGCCGTCGTCGCCGATCAGCCGGGCCGCTACGGACGCCGGGAAACGGCCCTGGGTGTAGCGGTAGGCCCAGCGCTCCTCGCCGGTGGCGCTGGCCGGCGGACGCGCGACGCTGCCGAGCGGCGACGTCTCGGTCATGCCCCACGCGTGCAGGATCGGCACGTTGTAGCGCTCTTCGAAGGCGTGCATCAGCGACGGCGGCGCGGCCGATCCGCCGACGACCACCTCTCGCACGTGGCTGATGTCCTGCGGGTTCGCGTCCAGGTGCGCGAGCAGGCCCTGCCAGATCGTCGGCACCGCGGCGGCGAAGGTCGGCTTCTCCGCGGCCAGCAGCGCGGCGATCGGGGCGGGCTGCAGGAACCGGTCCGGCATCAGCAGCGAGGCACCGACCATCATCGCCGCGTACGGCAGGCCCCACGACATGGCGTGGAACATCGGCACGATAGCCAGCGCCAGGTCTTCCTGGGCGAGCCGCATGCTGTCGGTCATGCAGACCTGCATCGAGTGCAGCCAGATCGACCGGTGCGAGTAGACGACGCCCTTCGGGTCGCCCGTGGTGCCGGAGGTGTAGCACATCGCGGCGGCGGCCCGCTCGTCGATCTCCGGCCAGTCGAACTCGTCGGACTGCCCGGCCAGCAGCTCGTCGTAGGAGTGCACGGTGACGCCCTCGGGCGCGGTCAGCGCGGACGCGTCGCCGTTGGCCACGATCACGTGCTTGACCGTCTTCATCCCCGGCAGGTTGCTCGCCAGCAGCGGCACGAGCGTGCCGTCGACGATGATGACGTGGTCTTCCGCGTGGTTCGCCACGAAGACCAGCTGCTCCGGGAACAGCCGGATGTTCAGCGTGTGCAGCACCGCGCCCATGGCGGGCACTGCCAGGTAGGCGGCGAGGTGCTCGGCGTTGTTCCACATGAACGTGCCGACCCGCTGGTCGCCGGTGACGCCGAGACCGCGCAGCGCGTTCGCGAGCCGGGCGGCGTGCTTGCCGAGCTCCGCATAGGTCTCCCGGCGGGCTTCTGAACCGGTCCAGGTGACGACTTCGCTCTTCGCGTGCACCTTCGTGCCGTGGCGCAGCAGCTTCGCGAGCGACAGCTGTCCGTCCTGCATCGTGCTCAACATGGGTGACTCCCGTGGTGCTCGTTCGCCGGTGAACTGGGGTGCGCCCGACTCTAATGCGGATCCGCCGGATCGGGCACGAACAAGTTCGGTCACGGCTTGTCGGCCCTCTCCCGCCATCGGGTGGCGGCCCCGCGCTTCCATGATCCACTTCTGTCGCGATTCCCGTTGCGGGACAAGAAAATGCGTTGTGTTAACTGCGGTGAAATACACTCTCGTTCGGGTGAGGTAATGGGGGTGGAAATGAGCCCATCGAGGCCGTTTTCACAGGTCGCGAGGGGTCCCCTCGCGCAGGTCCGCCGCGCCCGTCGACGGGTGATAAGTGCGTGTCGGTTGCGCGTACTGCGGGCACGTGGCGTTTACTGGGGCCGTGGTAAGTGATGGCTGGCCAGCGCTTGCAGCTGCAAGCATCGGCTGAGACCGTCGGCCGCGAAAGCGGAGACCTGAGAGGAAAGGACATTACGTTGGCTCTGCCCACGTTGACTCCGGAGCAGCGCGCCGAGGCCCTCGCCAAGGCGGCAGAGGCTCGTAAGGCGCGTTCGGAGCTGCTCGCTTCGATCAAGTCCGGCAAGGAGAGCATCGAGTCGGTGCTCAAGCGGGCCAAGGAGAACAAGACCGTCGGCAAGACGAAGGTCACGCAGCTTCTCAAGGCGGTGCCCGGCCTGGGCGCGGTCAAGGTCGCCGCGCTGCTCGAGCAGGCGGGGATCGACCCCGACCGCCGGGCCGCTGGCCTGGGCGAACGGCAGCGCGAAGCGCTGATCGACGCGCTCAAGTAACGCTGATCCGGCGGCCGCGGGGAAGGTGGCGCGAGGTGTTGCACCGGCGACACTTTCCCCGCGGCGCTCCCGGATCCTGAGACGCTGGTGAAGTGACGACCAGTACCGCGCCGGCGACCCCGGCCGAGACCACCGTCCGCTACCAGCGTGGCGACTTCTTGTTCGCGACCGCCCGGCGCGCCCTGCTCGCCCGCGGTGCGCTCGGGACAGTCACCGATGCCGACCCACGCCGCCTCGCCCGCTCGGCTGCCGCTGAGCTGGACCGTTCCGGCGTGCCGCTCGCAGTCGGCGTGCTGCCGTTCGACACCGGACCCGGCGCTGCCTCGCCGGGGCACCTCGTGCTGCCCCGGACGGTGCACCGCGCCCAAGGCGAGGCCTCGGCCGCGCCGCCCGCCGCTGACCTGCCCGCCCCGGCGGCCACCCGGCGGCTTCCCTCCGCCGACGGCCACCGCGAGAACGTGCGGGCCGCCGTCGCCGCTCTGCGGGACCGCGACCTGCGCAAAGCCGTGCTGGCCCGCGCGCTCGAGCTGGAATTCGACGCGCCGATCCCGGTCGAGGCGATCGTGCGCAACCTCGCGCGCGGCAACCCGCGCCACTTCACTTACGCCGCCGAACTGCCCGGCGGCCGCACCCTCGTCGGGGCCACCCCCGAGCTGCTGCTTTCCCGGACGGGCGACTCGGTGTTCACGACCCCGCACGCCGGGTCGATGCCGCGTTCGGCCGACCCGGAGACCGACCGGGCCAACGGCGAAGCCCTCCTCGCGTCCGCGAAGGACCGGGAAGAGCACGACCTGGTGATCGACTACGTCGTCGAGTCGCTGCGGCCGTTCTGCCGCACACTCGACGTCCCAGCCGGCCCTGAGCTGGTCTCCACGCCCGCCATCTGGCACCTGCGGACGTCCATCACCGGCGAGCTGGCGGACCGCTCGGTGACCGCCCTCGACCTCGCTGCCGCGATGCACCCGACCCCGGCAGTCTGCGGCACCCCGACCGTCGCCGCGCGCGACCTGGTGCAGGAACTGGAGCCGTTCGACCGCGGGTACTACGCGGGCGCGGTCGGCTGGGTCGACGCGGCGGGAGACGGCGAGTGGGCCGTCGCGATCCGCTGCGCCGAGGTGGCCGACAAGTCGATGCGGCTCTTCGCGGGCGGCGGCATCGTGCCCGCGTCGGACCCGGACACCGAGTACCAGGAGACGATCGCGAAGTTCCGCACGCTGCTCGGCGCGATGGGGCTGGACGACAGCGCGTCCTGAGGCTTACGGCAGCCAGTGCTCCTCGGTGACGCTCAGGCTGTCCGAGGTCAACGCCGCGACCGCCGCCCGGTGTCCGTCGGCCGCCTTGAGGTCGGCTAGCCGGGTGCGCGCCGGGTCCAGCGCCTCGTCACCCGAGGCCATCAGCTCGGCGGGAGCGTCGTAGCGGGAGAACGTGATGCTCTGCAGCGGGATCTTCAGCCCCTTGCCGGTGGCCTTCATCACCGCTTCCTTGCGCGTCCAGTAGATGAAGAAGGCCGCCGAACGCTCCTCGTCCGACAGGTCCGCGACGGCTTCCCGCTCGGCCGGGCTCAGCGCGTACTCCACGAGCGACGCGTCCGCCTTGCGGCTGGCGGTTTCGACGTCGAGGCCTACCGGCACGCCGTCAGCGACCGCGAGGCCGATCAGATTGCCCGAATGCGAGATCGACAGCACGAGGTCCGAACCCGGCACGCGCGGACGGCCGTGCGGTTTGCCGCAGTCGTCGCAGGTCGCGTCGAAGCGCACGGACTCCGCCCCGCCGCCGAGCCGTTCCGCGACGAGGGTCTTCGCGAGCACCCGGCCGGTCAGAAAGCGGCGCTGGTCGATTTCGAGCCGGTACGCGTCGTAGCGGCCTCTCTCCAGGTCGTCCAGCAGCTTCAGGTAGCGGTCCTCCGCGGGCAGCGGTTCGGACCAGCGCACCACGATTTCGGTCACCGGCATACCCTCCCTCGTCCGCCTCCGATCTTGCCCGGGCGCGCCGAGGTTTGTCATGCCCCTATCCCGAACGCGGCGAAGGCCCCCTCGGAGTCCGAGAGGGCCTTCGCGGCGGAGATGACGAGTGCTAAGACTTGTTCTTGTCGCGCATCGCGATCGGGACCCCGGCTAGGTCCTCCTCGTTGCACAGCAATTTCACGTCGTAGTAGGGCGAACCCTGTCGCTCGTCGTAGTCTAGGTGGATCGCGAGGACGTCGAGCGGTTCTCCCAGCCACTCCTGCGCTTGGCGCAGCCAGACTGCGCAGCGCTCGAGCGCGCTGGGCAGGTCGTCGTCACGAAACTCGACTGGTCGATACGGCACGTCCTGGACCTGATCGCGCGGGTTTGAAGGCGCGGGCAGGCCAGGAGAGAGACCCGAGTCGTCCAGTTCGAGTTGGATCGTTTGCTCAGTCACCCTTCGAGCGTCCCCCACGTTCGCCGTCTGAGCAAGGCGTACGGCGCTAAAAGCCCTCTTGGACAGGCAAGTCCCACACCTGGGCGACCACTTCGAGGCATTGCCGGAGGTCGTGCGCACGCACCGCGACCGGATGTCCGAGGGCCCGCAATGCCAGCTCCGCGTAGTGCGTGGCCAGGTCTTCGAGCTTGAGCGGGCCCTTCGGGGAATACCACCGGGCCACGCCGCTGCACATTTCCAGCAATGCGAGCCGCGTCACGGCCGGTTGTGCGGTGTGGAACACGTTCGCCGCGGCGCCGTCTTCGATCGCCTTCGCCCAGAACTGCTCGTATTCGTCCCGCAGCGCGACGACCTGGGCACGCGCCGGAGCCGAAAGCGCGTCGACTTCGTTGTCCACCACCCGGGTTTCGCCCGGCTGGGCGGCGTGCGCGAGGACATGCAGCGCGACCAGCGTGCGCATCCGGGCCACCGGATCGTCGCTGCCCGCGGTGGCCTTCGCGACCGCGTCGATCAGGCGGTGCAGCGAGGTCGTCATGATCTCGACAAGAAGATCTTCCTTGGTGCCCATGTAGTGGTAGAGCGTCGCCGAAGAAAGTTCGGCTTCCTGGGCCAGATCCCGAATGCCTGTGCCGTGGAAACCCTTGGTGGCGAACAGTTTCACGGCGGCCGCCCGGACGCGTTCGGCGCTGCTCATCGCCACTCCCCGGTGCTGCGGTCCCAGGAACCGGCGCGCAGGTCGGCGACCTTCCGCAGTTCGCCCTTCGCGACGCGTTCGGACGGCGTGCGCGGCAGGTCGTCCGCGAAGGCCCAGAAGCGCGGCACCTTGAAGTACGCCAGTTGCTGCGCGCAGAACTCCGCCAGCTCCTCGGGTGACGGCCGGTTCTCGCCGCACACCACGTACGCCTTCACTTCCTCGCCGCGCAGCTCGTCCGGTACCGCGAGGACGGCCGCGAGTTGCACCTTCGGATGTTGCAGCAGCGCGCGCTCGACCTCGTCGGCGGAGATGTTCTCGCCGCTGCGCCGGATCATGTCCTTGGTGCGGCCGAGGTAGTAGACGCGGCCTTCGTCGTCCATCCGGGCGAGGTCGCCGGTGTGGAACCAGCCGCCGGCGAAGGCGCGCGCGGTCGCTTCGGGATCCTCGTGGTAGCCGTGCATCAGCCCGATGCCGCGGATCAGCAGCTCGCCGGTTTCCCCACGAGGCAATGGTTTCCCGTCCTCGCCGGCGATCATCGCTTCGCGGTCGCGGGTCGGCCGTCCGATGCAGCCGGTGCCCACCGCGGCGTCGTGGTCGGACTCGGAAACCCGGATGTCCCCGCCGGTCTCGGTCATCCCGAACGCCTCGTACCACGGCACGCCCCAGCGTTCTTCCAGCTGAGCGTGCAGGTCCGGCGGGATCGCCGACGCGCTGATCGCGCGGACGCGGTGGTTCCGGTCGTCCGGATGCGGCGGCTGGCGCAGCAGCAGCGTCGGCATCAGGCCGAGGCAGTAGAACCAGGTGACCTCGTACTCGCGGACCTTCGCCCAGAAGGTGGAGGGGTGGAAGCGGTCCAGTACGACGAGCGTCGCCCCGGCGGCCAGCGCGAGCGCGACGTTCCACTGTGGATCAATGTAGTGGAACGGTTGTGCGGTAAGCAGAATGTCGTCTTCGCCGACGGCGGGGAAGTCGGTGGCGAGCCCGATCGCGAGCGTGGTCCAGTACCGGTGCGGCAGCACGCAGCCCTTCGGCGCGCCGGTGGTGCCGGAGGTGTACTGGATGTTGACCGGCTGTTCGGCCACCACCAATTCAGGTTCGCAGCGTGTTTCCGACTTGAGCGCGTCCGGCGTGAGGACGCGTTCCACGGCCGTTTCCGGCGCGATTTTCTCCAGCAGTTCCACGAACTCTTCGGCGGCCACCGCCAAGCGCGCGCCGGAGTGGCGCAGGACGTGCGCGCCGTCGAATTCGCGGTAGTTGATGTTCACCGGAACCAGAACGGCGCCGAGTTTGGCGAGCGCGAGCCACATGAGCGGGAATTCCGGCTCGTTGCGGAGCATCACCGCGACGCGATCGCCTGCCTGGACGCCTTGTTCCTGGAGCGCTTTAGCCAGGCGTCCGCTGCGGTCGTCGACCTCGGCGAAGGTGAACCTGGTGCCGGTGCTGTCGAAGATCCACGCGGTGCGCTCCGGCCAGAGCTGCGCGGCGCGCGTGACCAGGGCGACCAGCGTGTCGACGTTCTGCAGCGGCGTCACGCCCGGCTCCGGAACGCTTCGGTCGACTCGCGGACGGCGGCCGAGTGCTCGGTGATCAGGGCGTGGGTGACCTCGAGTTCGAGCGCCGAGTCGAAGGCGTGGTCGATCCCGGCGTCCAGCGCACGCTTCGCCATCGTGGCGGCCTCCGGCGGGTGATGGGCGATCTTCTCCGCCCAGCCGAGCGCGAGGGGCATCAGCTCGTCCGCTGGCACGGCGGCGTTGACGAGGCCGAGATCGTGCGCGCGCCGGCCGTCGAACCGGTCGCCGAGCAGCAGCAGTTCCTTCGCCTTGATCGGCCCGACCAGCAGCGGGAGCAGCCTCGACGCGGCACCGGTGACGCTCAGCCCCAGCGACACCTCGGGGAACGCGAACACCGCGTCCTCGGCGGCCAGGATCAGGTCGCAGCCCAGCGCGAACTCCGCGCCCGCGCCGATCGCGTACCCGTGCACGGCGGCGATCACCGGCTGCCGCAGCGCGCGCAGCCGGCGCGTGACGTCCTGGAGCCGCTCCAGCCTCGCCCGGGAGTCACCCTCCGGGGTGGGTTCCTTCAGGTCGTGCCCGGCGCAGAAGGCGCGGCCGTTGCCGGTGAGGAGGACGACGCGGGCTTCGCTGTGCGCGACCTCCTCCAGCGCGGTGAGGAAGTCGTCCACCAGCACGGGCGCGACGGCGTTGAGCCGCTCGGGCCGGTTCAGCCGGATCTGCGCGATGCCGCCCTCGAGGGCCAGGTCAACGGTGCTCATGGAGGGGAGCCTAGACGTTCGATCGATCGATCGATAGTGTCCAGGGCATGCAGGTTGACGCGGTGTACGAGAACGCCAGGCTGGTCACCGGCGACACCGCGCTGGCGGTGCTGCACGGCCGGATCGTGGCGCTGGGCGACGACGCGCGCGAACTGTCCGCCCGCCGCCGGGTGGACCTCGGCGGGGGTTTCGTCGCACCCGGGTTCCACGACGCGCACAACCACATGGCCTGGTTCGGCATGGGCCTGGACGACGTGCCGCTCAGCGACTGCCGCAGCGTCGACGAGGTGTACGACGCGGTGGCGCGGCGCGCGGCCGAGCTGCCCGCCGGGAGCTGGGTCGTCGGCAGCGGCTACGACCAGAACAAACTCGCCGGCGGCGAGCACCCCGACCGGCACGGCCTCGACCGCGCCGCCCCCGGCATGCTCGTGCGGCTCAAGCACACGTCCGGCCACATGACGCTGGTCAACTCCGCGGTGCTGGACCAGCTGGACCTCGCGAACGTCCCCGTCGGCGGCGACGTAGTCCAGTCGGCCGACGGCTCGCCGACCGGTTTGCTGCGCGAGCAGGCGCAGTTGCTGTTGCGCCCGCTGACCTACCCGACGCCGCTCGAATCGGTGGTCCGAGGCCTCGACCGGGCGAGCCGGCAGTACCTGTCCGAGGGCATCACGAGCGTCCAGGAAGCCGGCATCGGCGGCGGCCTGGTCGGCGAGACGCCCGCGGAGCTGGCCGCGTACCAGCTCGCGCGCGAACGCGGCGTCCTGCGAGTCCGCAGCACGGTGATGGTCGCCGCGAGCGTCCTGCACGACCTGCCCGACGGCGCCGGCTTCGGCCTGGACCTAGGCCTGCGCACCGGCCTAGGCGACGAGTGGCTGCGGATCGGCCCGATGAAACTCTTCGCCGACGGTTCGCTGGTCGGCCGCACCTGCGCGATGCACGAACCGTTCGACGGCGAACCGGACAACCGCGGCTACTTCCAGGTGCCCGAGGACGAGCTGACAGCCACCATCCGCCAAGCCCACGACGCCGGCTGGCAAATCGCGACCCACGCCATCGGCGACCGAGCCATCACGGTCGTCCTGGACGCCTACGAAGCCGCCCTGGCCGCCAACCCGCGCCCGGACCACCGGCACCGCATCGAACACTGCGCCGTGCTCCCGCCCGCGGATCTGACCCGCCTGGCCGCGCTGGGCCTGATCGCGTCCCCACAAGGCCGCTTCGTGAACGAACTGGGCGACGGCATGCGCGCAGCCCTCGGCGAAGCGCGGGTGCCGTGGTGCTACCGCCTCCGCAGCGTCCTCGACGCCGGATGCGTCCTGCCAGCCAGCTCAGACCGCCCCGTCGTCGACGGCGCCCCACTGCTCGGCCTCGCCGACATGGTCCACCGCCGCACGTCCACCGGCGAACCGTTCGCGGTAGAGGAAGCGCTGACCCCGGCGGAGGCCCTGCGCGCTTACACCTACGGCTCCGCCTACGCGACCTTCGCGGAGAGCTACCTGGGCACCCTGGAGCCGGGCAAGCTCGCGGACTTCGTGGTGCTATCCGCGGACCCACTGTCCACTGTGGACGACGCCCGCGTGCTCGGCACCGCGGTGGGCGGAGAACTCCGGTACGAGGCCTCGTGATGGGGAGGCCTGTCGTGCGGTCGGCTGGTGGGCTGGGTTGCCTGCCGGTTGGGGTGGGCGGTCGCCGCGGCTCGGTGACGGCTTGGTGGGGTGCTCCGCGCCGCTCGGTGGTTGGCTTGGACGCTCGCCAACGATTGTCGGTTGGCTTGCGTGTTCGCCAACGATTGTCGGTTGGCTTGCGTGTTCGCCAACGATTGTCGGTTGGCTTGCGTGCTCGCCAACGTCCGTGGATCGGCTCGCGGGCTCCTTGCCGTCCGGCGCTCAGCGTGTGGGCTCCCAACCGCTCGGCGGTTTGGTCGGGCGCTCTTCGCTGCTCGCTGACTGGTTCGGGCGCTCGCCAACCTTCACTGGCTGGCTTGAGCACTCGACATCCTTCGTCGATTGGCTTGCGTGCCCGCCAACGTCCGCGGATCGGCTCGCGCACTCCTCGCTGCTCGGCGGTCAGCGAGTGTGCTCGCCACTGCTCGACGGCTCCCCCGGCCGAATCCTGCGCCTATTCACTTGTCGATTCACCGATCAACCGCCACCAACTCCTTCCGTCTCGTACTGCTCCACACCGGCTCCGCCGCGCCGGATTTCCATTGCCCTGCTCTGATACCTGCACCGTAGCCGCCACCACCGACAAAAAAGGGGTGCCCGATGCCCGTTCGCGACGCCGTCTTCGAGGATGTCGAGGAGATCTGCAGCCTCATCGAGGAACACGCGGTCTACGAGGACAAGCACGACCTCAAACTCGACCGCGCCGAGATGAGCAGCCACCTGTTCGGTCCGGAACCGAAGGCGTGGGTGCTGATGTGCACGCCGCCGGGGCGTCCGGACGTCGTTGCCGGGTTCGCCTTCTGCAGCTGGAATTTCTCCACGTGGGAGGGCCGCCCCGGTATTTGGCTCGATGATCTGTTCATCCGTCCGGAGCACCGCAGGCACGGGCTGGGCAGGGAACTGCTCGACGCACTGCGCGCCCGCACGACGGGGCGCGTCGAGTGGGACATGCAGGCTGGCAACGCCAAGGCGGAGGCGTTCTACGCGCAACTCGGAGCGGAACCGGTGCCGGGCTGGATCCGCTACCGCTGGCGGCCGTGACCTGACAGCCGGGCGGACGAGTACGCGACAGCTGTGACCGAACGGCTGCGGAGAACAGCGCGATCGCGAACGGCAGGCACACCGGTGGCGGATGGCCGGGTGCCTCCGCCGCGGAACGCGCACGCCGACCTGCCAGCTGCGAAGAATGAAGAGCGGCATCCGGACAGCCGCCTAGGACCTGACCGAGCACCAGCGAGCCGCCAGCACTCCTGCCGACCGGTGCCCGGCGAGCCGCCAACACTCCCGCCGACCGGAGCCCCGCGACAGAACAACACTCCCGCAGACCGGAGCCTCGCGAGCCAACCAACGCTCCCACCGACCGCAGCCCCGCGACAACAACCCCCGGCCGACCCCCACCGCCCCTGACCGGGCGACCCCGGCAGGGTCGGCCCCGTATCGTATGCGGCATGGGAGATGGTTCCGCCCGGAGGTCGTCGTCGGTCGAGGACTACGTGCGCGTGATCTACGGGCTGGTCGAACGGGGCGAGGCGGTCACCAACGCGTCGCTGGCCGGGCGGCTTGAGGTGAGTCCGTCGTCGGCGTCGGGGATGGTCACCAAGCTTTCCCAGCTCGGCCTGGTCGCGCACGTGCCCTACCGCGGCATCGAGCTGACCTCCGAGGGGCGGCAGCTCGCCCGGTCGGTGCTGCGCAGGCACCGGCTGATCGAGACGTACCTGGTCTCCGAACTCGGCTACACCTGGGACGAGGTCCACGCCGAGGCCGACGCGCTGGAGCACGCGGTCTCCGATCGGCTTGTCGACCGGATCGCGGCCAAGCTCGGCAACCCCGTTCGCGATCCGCACGGGGATCCGATCCCGGCTCCGGACGGCAGCGTCGAGGAGCTTCCGATGCGCATTCTGGACGACCTGCCGCCCGGTGCGGTTGGCGAGATCGTCCGCGTGTGGGACACCGATCCGGACCTGCTTCGCTACCTCACCGAGCACGCGATCGGGCTCGGCGAGCGCATCGAGGTCGTCGAGCGGCAGCCGTTCGGCGGGCCGATGGTGGTGAAGGTCGGCCAGCCGCCGGACGCCGCTACGCACGCTATCGGCAAGGAGATCGCGCAGGCGTTGTCGGTCACCCTGCGCTGAGGGGCGTACGCGCGAGTGTCGCTGCTGGGCGGATGTGTCCGGCAGCTAACCCGCCGACGATGGGTCGCATGACCACTACCAAGCCGTTCCGTTTCGGCATCGTCGCCGGGTTCGCCCCGGATCTGGAGTCCTGGACCGCGCAGGCTCGCCGGATCGAGGAGCTCGGGCTCGACACGATGTTCGCGACCGACCCGGTCGGCGGGCTCGACCCGTTGACGCTCGTTCCGGCCGCCGCCGCGGTCACGAGCAAGCTCACCGTCGGCACCTTCGTGCTGGCCGATCCGTTCCGCGACGCCCGGAACCTCGCGTGGCAGGCCGATTCACTGCATCAGGCGACTGGCGGCCGCTTCCTGCTGGGGCTGGGCGTCGGGCATCCCGGGGCGGGCAAGCACGCCGCGACGCTGGGCCGCGAGTTTCTTTCGCCGGGTGAACGCGTCGCCCGGTTGGCGGACACCATCGAGGTGCTTTCGGAGCGCCCCGAGCGGCCGCGGCTATTGCTCGCGGGGTCCGGGCCCAAAATGCTCGCGCTCGCCGCGCGCACCGCCGACGTCGTGACGTTTTCCTGGGGGCCGCGCACTACCGAGGACCAGGCTGACTCCATTGTGGACACTTTTCGCTCGTTCGCGGGAAGCCGGGACGTCGAACTGGCGGTGAACCTCACCGCGATCGGGGACAAGCCTTCCCCGCAGCTCGCCCGCTACACCGGGGTCGACGTGCCGCAGCTGGTCGAGGAGAAAGCGGTCACCGTGGTGCCGGAAAACCCTGACGCCGCCGGGGAAATGCTTCTCCGCTGGCGCGAGCGGTGGGGGATTTCCTGTGTCACGGTCAATTCCGGCTACGCCGAACCGTTCGCCGCGATTGCCCGGGCACTCTCCGCACAAGGGTGAAAGCCCTTCCGATCATGCGGTGTCCGGCCTACGCTCCGAGGTTTCCCAGCGACGTGGTTCGGAGCGTGTGCGATGACCGGTCAGCGAACACCGACGATCGACCGGGGGAGTATTGCGGGACGGGATCTCGGGCAATTGCTCGAAACCGGCCCGTTCGCCGAAGCGCTGCGCGCGGCCATCCGGGCCCGCGGGCTCGGCCTCGAACGCATCAGATATCGGCTGCGGGGAAGGGGAACCACGGTCAGTCTCGCGACCTTGAGCCACTGGCAATCCGGCCGCTGCCGTCCGGAACGCCCGGAATCGTTGCGGGCATTGCGAAATCTCGAGCAGATCCTCGGCGTCCCGGACGGGTCGTTGCGCAGGCTGCTCGGCCCGCCGCGTCCGCGCGGTCAGTTCCACCAGCCGGGCCAGCCGCTCTCCTGAGCGCGCCCGGCCGCGGCGGACGGCGCAGTGCGCAGGCGTATCCCGACGCTTACGCACCGTCGTCCGCCGCGTTCGCAAGATCCGCGCATGGATGAACCCGATGCGGTTTTCCCAGAAGGCCGACGGGACGTGCCGGTACGTCGGAAGTGGCGGCGAAGCCAGCCGCCCGCGAGGCGGCTTCTACGATCGGACCCATGCGTGCGGTCGTGATCGAAGAGTTCGGCGTGCTTCCCGAAGTGCGGGAGGTACCGGATCCGGTGGCCTCGGACGGCGGGGTCGTCATCGCGGTCGAAGCGACCGGGGTGTGCCGCAGCGATTGGCATACCTGGCAGGGGCACGACGAGGCGGTCCGGCTGCCGCACGTCGCCGGGCACGAGCTGGCGGGGCGGATCGTCGAGGTCGGTGCGGGTGTCGTGGGCTGGACGAAGGGCGACCGGGTCACTGTCCCGTTCGTGTGCGCGTGCGGCGTCTGTGCCCAGTGCGCCAAGGGCGACCAGCAGATCTGCGACGACGAGTTCCAGCCCGGTGCGACCCACTGGGGTTCCTTCGCCGAGAAGGTCGCCATCGAGCACGCGCAGACGAACCTGGTCGCGTTGCCGGACTCGATGTCGTCGGCGGAAGCTGCTGCGCTCGGTTGCCGCTTCGGGACGGCGTTTCGCGCAGTGTTGCGCCAGGGCGGCGTACGCGCGGGGCAGTGGGTCTCTGTGTACGGCTGTGGCGGCGTAGGCATCTCCGCGGTCCTCCTGGCGACCGCTGCGGGCGCGAAGGTGGTTGCGGTTGATATCTCGCCGAAGGCGCGTGCCGCGGCGGAGCGTGCTGGCGCAGTGTTGAGCGTCGACGCCAGTGCGTTCGACGGGCCCGAAGCGCTGGCCGCGTACGTCCGTGAGCGCACTGACGGCGGTACGCACGTGTCGCTGGACTGTCTCGGTTCACCGGCCACCTGTGCGGCTTCGGTGGGCACCTTGCGCAAGCGCGGCCGCCACGTGCAGGCCGGGTTGATGCCACCCAGTCAGGGGGTGCCGCCGATTCCGATGCATCGGGTGGTCGGCGGCGAGCTGGAAATCGTCGGGGTCCATGGGCTGCAGGCGTATGAGTACCCCGAGTTGCTGGGCGTGGTGGAGCGGTCCGGCATCGATCTGGCCGGGTTGATCGGCACGCGGATCGGGCTGGACGGGGTGCCAGCGGCGCTCGCTGCGATGAGTGACCCGGTGCCTGCCCGGGCCGGGGTGACTGTCGTCGAGTTCGGGTGACGAATGGTGACCGGCATACACCCTGGGTGGCGAGTCCGAGTTGTAGCTGATCGAGACCTGGCGGGACCCTCGGCGGTGTGGAATTCTCCGAAGCTTGGCGGCAAGTGGCGAGGGGAATCCGCCGCAGGAGCGCCCGTCCGGGTGGCTCCTGCGGCCGCCGGCCCCGGGGCGGCGTGATGGAGCTGCTCCCGCGTCCGCGCCGGGAAATCTCCCCGGGCGCGGTGCACGTCCCGGATTGGCTCACCGAGCAAGAACAACGCGACCTCGTCACGGCCTGTCGCGGCTGGCGCGGTTACCGGGCGACCCGGCTTCCCGGCGGCGGAGTGATGTCGGTGCGCACGGTCTGCTTGGGCTGGCAGTGGCGGCCGTACCGCTACGAACGGCTGCGCGAGGACGGTTCGCCGGTGGAGCCGTTCCCGGACTGGCTGGCCGAGCTCGGCCGCCGCGCGCTCGCCGACGCCTACGACCGGGCCGCCGACGACTACCAGCCCGACGTGGCACTCGTGAACTACTACGACGCCGCCGCGAAAATGGGCATGCACCAGGACAAAGACGAGCTCTCGACGGACCCGGTGGTCTCGCTGAGCCTCGGCGACACGTGCGTGTTCCGCTTCGGCAACACCGAGCATCGCAACCGGCCGTACACCGATGTCGAGCTGCGTTCGGGCGACCTGTTCGTGTTCGGCGGCCCGGCGCGGCTGGCGTTTCACGGGGTGCCGAAAACCCTCCCCGGCACGGCGGATCCGGATCTTGGCTTGACCGGGCGGCTCAACCTGACGTTGCGGGTGTCGGGGAAGTGAACCGGACCCGCTGCCCGGGCCGGAGCTGGGCGGCGAGGTCCAGATCGTCCTCGTCCACGACGGCGGCGACGGGATAGCCGCCGGTCACCGGATGGTCGGCCAGGAACAGGATCGGCACTCCGGAAGGCGGCACCTGGAGCGCCCCGGGCACGGCGGCTTCCGGGGCCAGTTCGCCGACGCGGGCGCGGGTCAGCGCGGGGCCGTCCAGCCGGACGCCGACGCGGTCGAGGTCGCTGGTCACGGTGTAGGCGGCAGTGAGCAAAGTGGACAGTGCGGACGGGGTGAACCAGTCCAGCCGCGGTCCGGGTTCCAGGCGCAGCACCGGTTCTTCCGCGAGCCGGCGCAGCGGGGCGAGATCGACACAAGGGTCGCGCTCGATCACCGAACCGATCGGCAGCGTCATTCCCGCCGCGAGGACGGGCGGGCCGAGTTTGCCCAGCGTGTCGGTGGCTCGCGCGCCGAGCACCGGCGGTACGTCCAGGCCGCCGCGTACCGCGACGTAGCTGCGCAGGCCGAGCGACGCGACACCGAGTTCGAGTTCTTCGCCAGGGCGCAGGACGATCGGCGCACCGGCGGCCGCGGCCCGTCCGCCAGCGCGGATCGGCAGCTGCGCGCCGGTGACCGCGACGACGGTGTGCTCCGAAACCCGCAGCCGCAGGCCGCCGAGGGTGACCTCGAGCGCCGCGTGCGTTTCCGGATTGCCGACGAGCCGGTTCGCCAGTTTCAGCGAACCCCGGTCGGCCGCGCCGGACCGGCCGACGCCGACTGCCGCGTATCCCGGGCGGCCGAGGTCTTGCACGGTCGCGAACGGACCGGGCGCGAGGATCTCGATCTTCCCGGTCACCGGATCGCCTCGAACCGCACTCGGGTGCCCGGGACCAGCAGGTTCGGCTGTTCGCGGCCAATGTCCCAGACCTGCGCGTCGCTGTGGCCGAGCAGGTTCCAGCCGCCGGGTGAGGGATGCGGGTAGATCGCGCTGTACTCGCCGGCGATCGCGACCGCACCCGCGGGCACGCGTGTGCGCGGCGTGCTGCGGCGCGGCAGGTGCAACACCGGGTCGAGGCCGGTCAGGTAGGCGAAACCGGGTGCGAAACCGCAGAACGCCGCGACGTAGGTGACTGCCGAATGCCGTTGTACGACCTCGGAAACCGACAGTCCGGCGGCCTCGGCGACGTCCGCCAGGTCAGCGCCGTCGTAACGCACCGGCAAGGTGACGGTGTCCGCCGAGCGGTCGGAAACATCCATTGTGGACAGTGAGGCAAGCGTACGAGCCAGTGCGGCCGAATCGGTGCGGGCCCGATCGAACCGGACCAGCAGAGTGCGTGCGGCGGGCACGAGCTCGACAACGCCCTCAGGCTGGGCGGCTTCGCAGGCCGCCTGGAACCCGAGTACGTCGTCGACCTCCACCAGCAACGCGGAGCGGCCGTAGCGCAAAACAGTGCTCACACGAACGACCTCAGCACCACGCCGGATTCGGTGAGCAGCTCGCGAATCCGCCGGGCCAGCTCGACCGCGCCGGGCGTATCTCCGTGTACGCACAGGGAATCCGCCCGTAGCGTGAGCTTGCCGCCGTCAGCGTCGACCACTTCGCCGGTGGTCGCCATGGTGAGCGCACGCGCGGCGACTTCGTCGGCGTCGTGCAGTACCGCGCCTGGAAGCTTGCGCGACACCAGTCGTCCTTCAGGCGTGTACGCGCGGTCGGCGAACGCTTCTGCGTACGCAGGCACGCCCGCCGCTTGAGCCGCGCGCAGCATTTCGGAGTCCGGAGGACACAGCAGTGCCAGATCGGTGTGATAGCGCCGTACGCCTTCGACAAGCGCAGCCGCCTGCTCCGGATCGACAGCTGCGGTGTTGTACAGCGCGCCGTGCGCCTTCACGTAACGCACGCAGCTGTGCGCCGCGCGCGCGAAGGCGTCGAGAGCGCCGATTTGGTACAGAACTTCGTCCGCGAGGTCTTCCGGCGCGATGTCGAGCGCGCGACGGCCGAAGCCGGCCAGGTCGCGGTAGCCGACGTGCGCGCCGATAGTGACGCCGCGTTCGGCCGCGCGTTCGCACACGCGGCGCATCACGCGCGCCTCGCCCGCGTGGAAGCCGCACGCGATGTTCGCGCTGGTCACGATGTCGAGCATGGCTTCGTCGTCGCCCATGGTCCAGGCGCCGAAGCCTTCGCCGAGGTCGCTGTTGAGGTCCATGTCATCCCACCTGGTAATCGCGATCGGGTTGGTCGGTCAAGAACATGTACCCGGGGGCGTGCGTGACGGCGAACGGCGGCCGTGACGCCATCAGCGCCGCCTGCGGGGTGACGCCGCAGGCCCAGAACACCGGCACGTCCCCGGGCTCGGCGTCGACCGGATCGCCGAAATCCGGCCGGGCGAGGTCGGCGATGCCCAGGTCGGCCGGGTCGCCGACGTGCACCGGAGCACCGTGCACCGCGGGCATCGCGGCGGTGATCCGCACCGCGTCCTCGACCTGGGCTTCCGGAATCTGCCGCATCGACACCACCATCGGGCCGCTCATCCGGCCAGCCGGTTCGCACTGCCGGTTCGTCACGTACATCGACACGTTGCGGCCCTGATCCACGTGCCGCAGCGGGACGCCCGCGGCGCGCAGCAGCGTCTCGAAGCTGAAGCTGCAGCCGATGGAGAACGCGACCATGTCGCTGCGCCACACCCCGGTGGCGTCGGCGATTTCGCTGGTCAGCGCGCCGTTGTGCCAGACGCGATAGCGCGGCAGGTCGGTGCGCAGGTCAGCGCCGGGCGCGAGCCGCGTGGTCGGGTCGCCGGGTTCGCTGACGTCGAGCACCGGGCACGGCCGCGGGTTGCGGGCGCAGAACTCGCGGACGTCGTCGGCCCAGTCCGCGGGGACGGCGATCAGGTTGGTCTGGGCGTAACCGTCGGCCCAGCCAGTGGTCGGGCGTTCGGTGCCAGCGCGGAAGAGCGCGCGGGCCTCGGCCGGAGTGAGCGTCGAAGGATCGTAGGAAGTCGTCATACCTCCACCAGCTCCTTGCCTCGCGTTTCCGGCAGCCCGAGCAGCGCTACCGCGGCGATCGCGTAGCCGACCGCGCCGAGCACGATCGCGCCGCCCGCACCCAAAAAGCCCACCACGGCGGGGAAAGCGGCGCCGACCGCGCGGCCGAAGTTGTAGGTGAAGCCCTGTCCGGTGGCGCGCAGGGCGGTCGGGTACAGCTCGGCGAGGTACGCGCCGAACCCGCTGAAGATCGCCGAAGTCGAGAAGCCGAGCGGGAAACTGATCAGCAGCATCAGGCCGTTCGCGCCGTAGGGCAGCTGCACGAACAGCACGATCAGCAGCGCGGACACGACGGAGAACAGCAGGAACGTCTTCTTCCGGCCGAGCAGGTCGGTGAGATAGCCGCCGCAGACGTACCCGATGAACGCGCCCGGGATCAGCAGCGCGAAGTAGCCGCCGGTGTTCACCACGGACAGGCCGCGGCTGCTCTGCAGGTACTTCGGCATCCAGGTGAACAGCGTGTAGTAGCCGCCCTGGACGCCGGTCGCGAGGAGCGCGGCGAACACCGTGGTGCGCAAGAGATTCGGGCGGAAAATCCCGGCGAGCGAGCCTTTGACCTTGGCCGAAACCCGCCGTGCCGCTGCCTCCGGCGCGTCCTCGACACTGCGCCGCACCCACAGCACGAGCAGCGCCGGGATCACGCCGACCCAGAACAGCACGCGCCAGGCGATGTCCTGATCGAGCACGCTGAACAGCACGGTGTAGACGATCACCAGCAGGCCCCAGCCGACCGCCCACGCGCTCTGCACGAACGCCACCGTGCGGCCGCGGTACTTGGCCGAGCAGTACTCGGCGACCAGCGCGGCGCCGACCGCCCATTCGCCGCCGAACCCGAGGCCCTGCAGACCGCGGAAGATCAGCAGCGTTTCGAAGTTCGGCGCGAAACCGCAGAGCACCGTGAAGATCGTGTACATCGCGATGGTGAGCTGCAGCGTGCGGACGCGGCCGATGCGGTCGGCGAGCACGCCGGCTCCGACGCCGCCGATCGCGGACACGACCAGCGTGACGGTGCTGAGCAGGCCCGCTTCTCCGGACGTGATGCCGAAGTAGGCGGTGATCGCGGCCAGGCCGAAGGGCAGGGTCTGGTAGTCGAACGAATCGAGGCCGTAGCCGCCGAACGCGCCGAGGAAGGCGCGGCGGCCCTTGTGGCCGAGCGAGCGATACCAGCCGAACGGGCGGGCCGCGTTCGCGGTGCCGTCGGCGACGTTGACGTTCATAGGGCACCTCACAGGGGGACGAACTCATGGTGGCACGAGTCACATGGCCACTACCGTACGGATCGTTCAACAATCCCACAAGTCCCTCATTTTATTGTTCATCGTCCGATGGCTACGCTGGGCGACGTGGTCACCGACGGAGAGCCGATGGGCCTGGAAGCGGATCGCGGGCTGCTCGGCCGGACGAGCACCGCGGAACGCGTCGCGGGCGTGCTGCGCACGCGCGTTTCCGAGGGGTACTTCCTGCCCGGAGTACGGCTTTCGGAGCAGGACATCGGCAGCGCGCTCGGGGTATCCCGCAACACGCTCCGTGAAGCTTTCCGGTTGCTGACTCACGAACGGCTGCTGGTGCACGAGCTGAACCGCGGCGTGTTCGTGCGCGTGCCGAGCGTCGACGACGTGCGCGACATCTACCGCGTCCGCAAGATCATCGAGTGCGCGGCGGTCCGCGACGTGACCGAGAAGCCGGCGGCGTACGAGAAGATCGCCAGCACGGTCGCGGACGGCGATCGCGCGGCGAAGCAGGCACAATGGCAGGACCTGGGTACCGCGAACATCCGCTTCCACGCGGAACTGGCGGCGCTCACCGGCAGCGAGCGCATTGTCGAGCTGATGCAGGCGCTCGCCGCGGAGCTGCGGCTGGTGTTCCACGTGATGGCCGACCCGCGCCGCTTCCATGAGCGGTATCTGCCGCGGAACCACGAAATCCTGGACGTGCTCGTGACCGGCGACGGGATCCGTACGGCGGAGATGCTCGCGGTCTACCTCGACGACGCCGAGGCGCAGCTGGTCGAGGCCTACGCGGAGCTGGCCGAGACCCGCTGAGCGGTTCGGCCGAAACCGGCCGGTTTGCCCGGGAAGGCAGCGAGCATGGCCGTTCGGCCCCTCCTGTCATCCGGAGGCTCCACGGCGCACGCGGTCTGGCTACCTTCGGCAGGAGGCCGCGTGAGCGTGCCGCCCCGGGCGTCGGGACCCCCAGCCGACGCGCGGAAGGCGGCCGGTGGCCGGGCGGCAGATCTTGGTTCCCGCCCGGCCCGCGCGGTGTCCGCGGCGGGCCGTGGCCACCGGGGGGTGGTTACGGCCCGCCGCTCACTCTTTGCCGAAGCTATCCACAGCGTCCACAGTGGACGGCTACTGGTTCACCGACCATTTCTGGTTGACGTTCCCGGTGCACGTCCACAGCTGCAGTTTCGTCCCGTTGGCCGAACTGACCCCGGCGGCGTCGAGGCATTTGTTCGCGTGCGGGTTGACGATGTCGTGCGCGGCGGTCACGACCCACTGCTGTGCGTTGCTGCCGTTGCAGTCGTACATCTGGACCGGGGTGCCGTCGGCGGTGCCGGAGTACTTGACGTCCATGCACTTGCCGAGCGCGCGAATGGTCCCGTCGCTGCCGACAGTCCAGTCCTGCGCCGCGTTGCCGTTGCAGTCGGTGATCTGCAGCTGAGTGAAGTTCGCCGGATTGGCCCAGGGCACGTCGACGCATTTGCCGCCGATGCCGATGATCCGGCCGCTCGACCCGCCGGTGCTGCTCGTGGTCACGTGCACGTAGTCGACGACCAGTTGCTGCGGGAATTGCGTGCTCCCGTCCGGATCGCCGGGCCAGTCGCCGCCGACCGCGAGGTTCAGGATCAGGTAGAAGGGATGGTCGAAGACCCAGCGGTTGCCGTTCAGATCGGCAGGGGTGCGGGTCTCGTAGGCGTTGCCGTCGACCGACCAGACGATCTTGTTCGGCGACCAGTCGACCGCGTAGGTGTGGAAAGCGTCGGCGAAGACCGGGCCGTTGTACGCCGCGCCGATGCCGCCGGCGCCGGAGTAGCCGGGGCCGTGGATGGTGCCGTGCACGGTGTTCGGCTCCTTGCCGATGTTCTCCATGATGTCGATTTCGCCGTCGTTAGGCCAGTTTCCGCCGCCGAGCATCCAGAACGCGGGCCACATGCCCTGGCCGCGCGGGATCTTCATCCGGGTTTCGACGTGCCCGTACGCCTGGCTGAATTTCCCGGCGGTGTTGAGCCGGGCGGAGGTGTACTGGCAGGTGCCGTACCAGCAGGTGTGGCCGGAGTTCTCGCGTTTCGCGGTGATCACCAGGTGGCCCTGGCCGTCGAGGGCGCCGTTCGCGGCTCCCGCGGTGTACCACTGGCGTTCGTGGTTGTTGCCGTTGTTGTCGCCGGTTTCGTAGGTCCATTTCGACGCGTCGGCGGCGGCTCCGGCGGGGCCGTTGAAATCGTCGGTGAAACTTTCGGCGGCCGCCGCGGTGGGCGGGGCGAGGACGGCGGGCGCGGCTTGGAGGCCGAGCGCCAGCAGTGCGGCCGCGGCGAGGGCGGTGGGGAGACGTCTCAGGAAACTGGACATGCTTGGTCACCTCGGTTTCGGGGAGGAACCTAGAGCGAGGGAGTGCTTTGTTGTGGCGGGCAACAAAGTAGGAGAAGTATGCCTGGTCTGGACCTCTGCGGCAATGGGCCGGGAAGGGCTCCTCGCGGGAAGCAGAGTCCGGCGAGGAGTCCTTCACGGACGGCCCGCGGGGTCACCTGGCCGAGGGTAAGGCTGCCCCCACCGCCGTGACGCCAGTCGGCACCATGGTTCGCCGGAAGGCCCCGTCCTACGTTCGGAAGTGCCAGCCGAGACCGAACACGGGAGAGAGGCCGACATGACGGCGGGGACGGATCTTCGACCACCGCGGGTGCAGCCCGCAGCGGAGCGAACCACACGGGTCGAGCCGGGAAAGCACTGGTGGCGGCGGCCGTGGATCGCGCCGCTGGGACTGGTGGTGGTCGCGTTCCTGGCGTATGCGCTGCCGCCGTACCTGGCGTTCGACCCGGCGCTCTCGCGGGTGCCGTCGACCTTCCCCGCGCACTACCTGTTCCTGGTGGGGCACGTGGTGTTCGGGTCCATCGCGATGGTGACCGCGTTGCTGCAGGTCTGGCCGTGGATCCGGCGCAAGCACCCGGTGCTGCACCGCTATTCCGGCCGCGCGTACGTGTTCGCCGGGGTGCTGCCGTCCGGGCTGCTGGCGCTGACGATCGGCGCGGCGACCCCGTTCGGGCCGGTGACCCGGGCCAGCGACGTGCTGCTCGCGGTCTTGTGGCTCGGTACGACGTGGGCGGGTTACCGCGCCGCTCGCGAACGCCGGTTCGGCGATCACCGGCGCTGGATGGTCCGCAGTTTCGCGTTGACGATGTCGATCATTCTCAACCGGCTCATCGGCCCGATCGCGGCGATCTTCCTCGGACCGCAGCTCGCCACCACGTTCGGCGGCAGCGAGATCGCGCTGGGCCAGTCGATCGCGGCGCTCGGGGCGTGGGTGAGCTGGACCGTCGCTCTGATCGCGGCGCAGCTGTGGCTCGACCGGAAGCCGAAACGCCGCGCGAGTGTTTAGCCCTGGCTGAATAGTGTGGTGTCCGCGCCGCCTGCTGGTCAGAAAACCAGCAGGCGGCGCGACGGCTCATCCGCGCCGCTGCAACGACCGCGCGATGATCGTCCGCTGGATCTCGGACGCGCCTTCGTAAATGCGCGGCGCCCGGACCTCTCGGTAGAGATGCTCCAGCAAATGCCCCCGCCGCAATGCTCGTGCGCCGTGCAATTGCACCGCTTGATCCACGACGTATTGCGCGGCCTCGGTCGCGAACAACTTCGCCATTGCCGCGCGACCGGCAAGGTTCTGCTCGCCCGCGTCGTAAGCGGCTGCCGCGGCGTACACCAGCAGACGGCCGGCTTCGGTCCGCGTCGCCATTTCGGCCAGCGTGTGCGCTACGGTCTGCTGTTTCACCAACGGGCCGCCGAATGCTTCGCGCGAAGCCGTGTACTCCACGGTCGCGTCGAGGGCGGCTTGTGCCATGCCGACCGCGAAAGCGCCGACGCTCGGACGGAACAAGTCCAACGTCCGCATGGCTACGGCGAAACCGCGGTTCTCCTCGCCGAGCAGTTCGTCGCGATTCACTCGGACGCCGTCGAATACCACCGTGCCGATGGGGTGCGGGCTCACCAAATCCAGGTGCTCACCGCTGAGTCCAGCGCGATCGCCGGGGACGACGAACGCGCTGACGCCGCGGGATCCGGCGTCGGGAGTGGTGCGGGCGAAGACTGTGTAGAAGTCGGCTTCCGGGGCGTTCGAGATCCACATTTTCGTGCCGGTGAGCCGCCAGCCGTCCCCGTCCGGTTCGGCGGCGAGCTGCAATGCAGCGGCGTCGGATCCCGCGTCCGGTTCGGTCAGCGCGAACGCGGCGACGGCGTCACCGGCTGCGACGGCGGGGAGCCAGCGCTGGACCTGTTCGTCCAAACCGGACTGGAGTACCGGGTAGCTGCCCAAGCCCTGCAACGCCAAAGCGGTTTCGGCTTCGGTGCTTTGGGTGGCGAGGGCTTCGCGCAGCAGGCACAGATCGGTGGCGGCGGCTTGCCGGGTCGGCTGTCCGCTTTCGACTCCGGGGAACAGCCGGGCGAGCAAACCGTGTGAGCCCATCGCCTTGAGCAGCGGACGGTTTACCGCGCCTTCGGCACCGGCGGCGGCCAGTTCGACGAGTTGCTCGGCGGCGATTTTCCGGACGGAAGCGGCGTACGCGGTCTGTTCCGGAGTGAAGGCGAAAGCGTTCATCGGGCGTCCTCCGGTCGCCAGCGGGCATGGGCGGTCTGGTGGCCGCCGGTGCGGACCAGGTCGAGGCGTGGTTCCGGACCGTCGGTGCGGCCGGTCTGCGGCGGGCGCTTGCCCGCTGCCCACTGTTTCGGCCACGCCACCGGATACTCCTGCGCGGCGGCCGCGTGCAGGGTCCATTGTGGATTGAACAGGTGGGTGCGGCCGAGTGCGCACAGATCGGCGCGGCCCGCCAGGATGAGCGAGTTCACGTCGTCGTAAGAGGAAATCGCGCCCACGGCGATCACCGCGGTGCCGTAGCGGCGTCCGACTTCGTTGCGGATCCGGTCGGCGTACGGAGTTTGGTAGCTGCGGCCGAACTTCGGCTTCTCCTCGCTGACCACCTGGCCGGTCGACACGTCGATGGCGGCCGCACCATGCTCGGCAAAAGCTTGCGCGATGGCCACGGCTTCGTCGGCGTCATTGCCGCCCTCGAACCAGTCGGTGGCGGAGATCCGGACGGTCAGCGGACGATCAGCCGGCCATACGGCGCGGACCGCGTCGAAGACTTCCAGCGGGAAGCGCAGCCGGTTTTCCGGGGAGCCGCCGTAGGAATCGGTGCGCTGGTTGGTGAGCGGGGAAAGGAAAGACGACAGCAGATAGCCGTGCGCGCAGTGCAGTTCCAGCAGATCGAACCCAGCGCGTGCGGCGGCTTCCGCGGCCGACACGAACTGGTCCTTGATCTCGCCCAGTTCGGCGACGGACAGCTCGCGCGGCGTCTGGTTGTTCGGCGAGTACGGCAGCGCGGACGGCGCGCAGACCTCCCAGTTGCCCTCCGGCAGCGGGTCGTCGATGCCTTCCCACATCAGTTTCGTGGAGCCCTTGCGGCCGGAATGCCCCAGCTGCAATCCGATCTTCGCCGGGGTTTCGCGGTGCACGAACTCGACGATCCGCTTCCACGCGGCTTCCTGCTCGGAGTTGTAGAGCCCGGGGCAACCCGGCGTGATCCGGCCTTCGGCGGACACGCAGATCATCTCGGTCATGACCATCCCGGCCCCGCCGAGTGCCTTGCTTCCCAGGTGCACCAAGTGGAATTCGCCGGGCACGCCGTCGACCGCAGAGTACATGTCCATCGGCGACACGACGATCCGGTTCGGCAATTCCAGCGCACCGATCCGCACCGGCTGGAACATCGGCGGCGCGACGGAGGTGCCGAGCGAATCGGCGAACCACTTATCCAGCGAGGCAGCGAATTCCCTGTCCCGCAGCTTCAGGTTGTCGTACGTGACACGGCGGCTGCGGGTAAGCAGGTTGAACGCGAACTGCTCCGGTTCCTGATGCGTGTACTGCGCCAGATTCTCGAACCACTCCAGGCTCGCCTGCGCCGCGCGCTGCGTGGAAGCGACGACCGGACGTCGCTCTTCTTCATACGCGGCAAGGGCTTCCGGAACACTCGGCTGTTCGTGCAGACAAGCGGCGAGCGCGAGCGCGTCCTCCATCGCGAGCTTCGTGCCCGATCCGATGGAGAAATGCGCGGTGTGCGCCGCATCGCCGAGCAGCACGACATTGTCGTGGACCCAGCTATCACAGCGAACCGTGCCGAAGGTGGCCCACTTGGAGTTGTTGGCCAGCAACTGATGTCCGTCGAAAATGTCGCCGCACAGTTCGCGGATCAGCTCGATCGACTTCTCGTCGCTTTCGCCAGGACCGAGTCCGGTGGCGGCGATCGGCCCGAATGCCCGCTGCCACACGTCCTCGTGCATCTCCAGGATGAACGTGCTGCCGTCGCGGCCGTACGGATAGCCGTGAACCTGCATGATGCCGTGCGGGGTTTCGAGCACGTAGAACTTGAACGCGTCGAACACGAGGTCGGTGCCGAGCCAGATGTAGCGGCACTGCCGGGTCTCGACGGTCGGCCGGAACGAATCGGCGAACGCCGTGCGCACCGCGGAGTTGACGCCGTCCGCCGCGACCACGAGATCCGACGAAGCAGCCAGTTCGGCGGGATCCGGCGCGACAGTGCGGAATCGGACATCGATGCCCATTTCGCGACACCGCTGCTGCAGGATCGCGAGCAGCCGCTTGCGGCTCATCGCGGCGAACCCGTGCCCGCCCGAGGTCGACACGGTGTCGCGGTAGTGCACGTCGATGTCGTCCCAGCGCGCGAACTCCCGGCTCATCGCCTCGTGCACGGCCGGGTCGGCGTGCTCGATGCCGCCGAGCGTCTCGTCGGAGAAGACGACGCCGAAGCCGAACGTGTCATCGGGCGCGTTGCGCTCCCAGACCGTGATCTCGTGGTCCGGGCCGAGTTGTTTCGCGAGCACGGCGAAGTAGAGGCCCGCTGGCCCGCCGCCGACTACTGAAATCCGCACGCAAGCCAGGGTATGTCGTCTGCCCTACGGTCGTCAAGAAGACGATAGATGGGTTACGCTCCCGGCATGGAGCGGATCAATCCCCCCGAACTGGGCAAGCCGTCGGGGTTCTCGCACGCGGTGGCGGCGCAGGGCAGGCTCGTGTTCCTCGCCGGGCAGACCGCGCTGGACGCGGACAACCGGATCGTCGGCGACGGCGTCGTGGAGCAGTTCGAGCGCGCGCTCGGCAATCTGCTCACCGCGTTGCGCGCGGCCGGCGGAGAGCCCGCGGACCTGTGCAGCCTGACCGTCTACATCGTCGACATGGACGATTACAAGGCGCACGCGCGCGAGATCGGCCGCGTGTGGAAGCGGCTGGTGGGCGCGGATTACCCGGCGATGGCTGGCATCGGCGTGAACCGGCTGTGGGACGTCGAGGCGCTGGTGGAAGTGCAGGGCTACGCGGTGGTCAACCGCTGAGCACCTGCCGCAGGTGCGTGCGCGCGGCCTCCTCGAGCCGGTCGTGCAGCGTGAAGAACACCTCGGCGGCGCGGATGCCGGACCAGCCCTCGGGCAGCAATTCGGCGGGCAGACACGGGTCGAGATACGGCATCCGCCGCCAGCCGGTGAGCACGCGCAGGTAGTCGGCGAACGCTTCGTCGCCGGGCGTCGTGCGGCGACGCTGCCACCGGCGCAGCGCCGGTTCGTGCTCTTCGAGGAACGCCGTGTACAGCTCGTCCAGTTGGTCCAGGTCCCACCACTCGCGCACCTTCTCGCGCGGGTCGCCGAAGGCGAGGTGTTCGGCGCGGAACACGTCGGCGTACTCGGCGAGCCCAAGTCGCTCCAGGGTGCCGACAGTGACCTCGTACAGGTGCGCCGGCGCGATCCAGACGCCCGAGGACGCGGTGCCGAAGCCGAGCCGCGACAACTGCGTCCGCAGCACGTGCCGCTTGTGCCGTTCGGCTTCCGGCACCGAAAACACCGCGAGCAGCCAGCCGTCGGCAAGCTTCGCGCGGTCCCGGCGGAAGATCCGCTCGTCGCCTTCGCGCAGCAAATCCAGTGCGGTACCGGACAATTCGTACCCGGCGGCTCCGTCGCGGCGCACCGCTTCGAGCACCCCGCGCCGTTTGAGCCGGGAAATCGACGACCGCACGGCGGGCTCGTCGACCCCGACCGCGGCGAGCAGATCGATCAGCGAGGCGACCGAAAGCCATTCGCCGCCCGCCTGGTGATGCACGCCGTAGACCGACACGATGAGGTGCCGGGGCTGGGCCGCGCGCCCGCCGTCGGCATCGGCTGCTTCCGGTACGGCCGTCACCCGCTCACCATACCGTGCCGCCCGTCGCGAATCCGACTACAGACGGGCGGGCAACCGGCGCGGGGTAGCATTTCCGGCGCGATGGCGTTTGTGAGCAATGCACCTTTGGTGAGCCGGCTGACCCGCCGCGGACGGCTGATGGCGAAGCGCACCTGCGACCGCCGTGGACACGCCTTCGCGCTCGGCCGGTTCCTTTTCCGCACCCCGACCGCGTGGGAGTACGCGGCGGCGGTCGCGGGCGGCAGCGATCCGGCCGCGCAGCGCTGGCTCGGCTGGCTGGCCGAGTCCGTGGTCGCCGAACCGATGCGCGGCGAGGCGCTGCGCGTCGTCCCCGGCACCGGGCCGGACTGGACCACGCCGGACCCGCATTCGGTGGACGTCGTCGCGATCGATCTCGTGGCGGGCCGCTGCGCCGGTCTCGTGAGCGTGCACGCGGGGGAGGACGGCGGCCCGG
Source organism: Amycolatopsis nivea (assembly GCF_004522235.1). Lineage (GTDB taxonomy): Bacteria > Actinomycetota > Actinomycetes > Mycobacteriales > Pseudonocardiaceae > Amycolatopsis > Amycolatopsis nivea. Next base: position 144,750 of record NZ_SDLT01000011.1, on the reverse strand, counting down.
AAACCGGCGGCTATCTCGCGCCGGAGTACCGCGGACAAGGCTTCGGCCGCGATCTGTTCGCCGCGGGTCTGGTGCTGGCGCACGAGCATCTCGGGCTTTCGCGGGTGCGCGCGGGCGCGGAGGTCGGCAACGTCGCGAGCGGCCGTTCGCTGGAAGGGGCCGGACTGCGCCGGGTCCCGGGGCCACCGCAGTACATGCTGCCGGACGGACGGGCCTGCGAAGCCTGGTGGTACCAGCACGACGCGGCCTGGCCGCGGAAATGCGCGGGCCCGCAGGCGCAGTGGCTAGTCGCCTCGTGAGCCGTACTCCTCGTACGCCCGCAACGTGCTGATCACCAGCGCCCGTTCTCCCGGGCTCAACGGCGACAACGCCGCCTCCCAGGCCTTCGCCCCGCGCGCCAGCCACGCGTCCACGGCAGGCCGCTTGTCCGAGTGGATGCTCACGATGGTGCGCCGCCGGTCGTCCGGGTCCTCGGCGCGCTCCAGCACGCCTTGCCGGGACAGGTCGCCGATCATCAGACTCGCTGTGGTGGGCGCGATTTCGAGCCGTGCGGCGAGTTCGTTGACCGTCATCGGGCCGTCGAACAACAGATAGGCCAGCAGGGACAAATGCCGCGGCGCGAGCGCGACGTCGTCGAGTTCCGGCGGCGGCGGCGTCCGCTTCGCGCGCCCGACGAGACGGGGCATGAGAAGCAGCAGTTCGCGGACCCCGTCCTCGACGGTCGGGCCGGATTCGGTGGCCATGCGGCGACAGTACCTGCGCGTGCGTTGACAGCCCGATTCGCGCGATCCTAGGTTTGTTGTTACATCATCAATCAGGGAGTTTTCCGATGTCGGACTGGAACCAGCAGATCATCGACGAGTTCCGCGCCAACGCGGGCAAGGTCGGCGGCATGTTCGAGGGCAAGAACATGGTGCTGATCACGCACACCGGCGCGAAGAGCGGCAAGCAGCGGGTCAGCCCGCTGGTGTACACCACCGACGGCGAGCGGGTCGTGATCGTCGCGTCCAAGGGCGGCGCGGACACCAACCCGGACTGGTACCACAACCTCGTCGCGAACCCGGCCGTCACGGTCGAGATCGGCACCGACAAGTTCCCGGCGAAGGCGAAGCTTGTCACCGACCGCGCCGAGCGCGACCGGCTCTACGCCAAGATGGTCGAGCACGCGGAGGGCTTCGCGGAGTACGAGAAGAAGACCGAGCGCCTGATCCCGGTCTTCGTTCTCGAGCGCTGACTCAGCCCAGCGGCTGTCCGTAGACGAAGCTCCGCAACCGTCCAGTCGACATCGGGTCCAGCGGAGCGAACAGCTTGGCGTGCGCGGCCTGCACGGTCGCCGCGTCCGGCTCGACCATCGACAGCGCGCGCACGGTGTAGCGCGAATCGGCGGTGAAATCCGGTGCGGACGAGCGCTGGTACGCGCCGCCGAGCAGGTCGATGATCAGCACGGTCGGCACCGGGGCATCCGGGCCGGCGTGGTCGAGCACAGTGCTCAGCACGTCGTCCCGGAGCTCCGGCAGCACGCGGTTGTCGCCGAGGTACGAGTGCGGATTCGGCGGTTCCGCGGCGATCTTGCCGGAATCGGTGAACGGCATCGTGGTCAGCGTTTCCTGGAGCGGGCCGAGTGCGCGCAGGGGAGCGACGAGCTGATCGCCGTCGGCGCCGAGGTAAGCCACCCGGACGTGCGCGATGTGCTTGCCCCGCAACGGTTCCGGCACCATCGGCAGGTCCGGGTAGGGCACCATCGCGACCGAGGTGCCGACGGTGTCCGGCAGGTCTCGGGTCCAGTCGCGCCAGGTGCGCAGGACGTCCGGGATCTTGGCGGTGTCGAAGTACAGTCCGCCGCCGTACAGCGTGGTCACCGGGACGAGTTCGAACTCCAGCGCGGTCACGATCCCGGCGTCGAGCGGGCCGGTCGTGCGCGTGCCGTCGGGCCGGACGATCTCGGCGGAGCGGACGCGGTCCGAGGCGAGGCCGAAGTGCCGGCCGAGGAGGCCGAAACCGCCGCCGAGGGTGTAGCCGACCACGCCGACGCCCGGCGACGAACCACTCAACGGCGCGAGCCCGTGTTCCGCGGCGGCGGTGATGACGCTGCCCCAGGTGGTTCCGGCTTCGACGCGTGCCACGGCGCGGTCCGGGTCGATGGTCACGCCGGTCATCCGGCGCGTCGAGATCAGCACGCCCTCGGCCGGTGCGCGCAGCCCGTGGCCGGTCGCCTGCACGGAAACCGGCAGGTCGCGCTCGGCCGCGAGCCGGACCGCCGCGGCGACGTCGTCGGCGCTGGTGGCGGCGACGACCAGGTGCGGAGTAGAGGTGATGCCGGTCTGGAACCCGGCGATCTCTTCGCGGTAGCCGGGCTGGTCTGCGGTGAACGTCTGCATGCCTTAAGCGTGCTGGCTGTTCGACGATAAGTCCAAGAGATACTAGTTCCGGCAGCTAGAATTGCTGGTTATGGAACTGCACCAGCTGGAGTACTTCGTCGCGGTCGCTGAAGAAGCCAACTTCACGCGCGCGGCGGCCCGGATGCATGTCGCGCAGCCCGGGGTCAGCGCGCAGATCCGGCGGCTGGAACGCGAGCTGGGCCAGCCGTTGTTCGACCGGTCCGGGCGCACCGTACGGCTTACCGGCGTCGGCGAGGCCGCGTTGCCGCACGCCCGGGCCGCGCTCGCTGCGGTCGCGGCGGTACGCGAGACGGTCGCCGAGCACGAGGGGTTGGTGCGCGGCCAGGTGGCGATGGGGATGGTGACCTCCGCCGGGCCCGTGGCGTTGCCGGAGTTCCTGGCCGGGTTCGCGGAACGCTACCCGGGAGTGGAAATCACGCTCAGCGAAGCGAATTCCGACCTGATGGTCGACGCGCTGCGGGAAGGACGGCTGGACGTCGCGGTGATCGGCCTGGCCGACGGCGTGCCCGCTGGGCTGACCACTCAGATCGTGCTCGACGAGGAGCTGGTCGCGGTCAGCGCGCTGCGTGACGAGTTCGCTGACCGTGCCTCGCTCACCTTGGCGGAGCTGGCCGAACGGTCGCTGATCTGCCTGCCGAAGGGCACGGGCATGCGCGGTGTGCTGGATCGCGGGTTCGCTACGGCCGGGCTGCGTTCGCGGGTGACGATCGAGGCCAGCGACCCGAACGTGCTGGCCAAGCTCGCGATGCGCGGCCTCGGCGTGGCGCTGGTCCCGGAATCGCTGGCTCGCTACTACGCCGAGGAACTGCACGTCCTGCGGTTGCGGCCGGAGTTGCGCGGGCAGCTGGCGCTGGCTTGGCGGTCCGACGGGCCGGTGGGGCCCGCGGCGCGGGTGCTCATCGAGTTCGCCCGGTCAGTGCTTTAGCGAGCGGCGAAGGATACCGACGCCGCCTCGGATTCGCCAATGAATTCGGGCCGGAATTCCCGAACCGACGACCGGGAACTCCCGAACTCATCCAGCCGAGTGGGCCGTTCAGGTTATCTTGCCGCGTATTCCCGGAAATTCGTCGTACTGTCGGCAGCGGCCGCGAGTGCGGTCGAAGTTTAGGAGAAGACGGAGGAATTTCCGTGAAGCTTGTTCGTCTCGTGCGCAAGGCCCTTCCGAGCAAGAGCCTGAAGTCTTACGCCTGGTACGGCTGGATCTGACGGTCCCATTAAACGGTACCGGCCGGTTCCGGAATTTCCCGGAACCGGCCCGTGCCGCCGCTCACGAGGAGTTGCGCGGTGACCATTCCCGCTGAACGGAACAAAGTGCGCCAGGTGGTATTCGCGCCGCGCATTCAAGAACTGTTCGACCGTTATCGGGGGAAATCCTTCTTTCGGCTGGAATCGGACACCGTCGGCGTTGCCGGGCCCGAGCTGATGGACGCTTTGCTGCGCAGCCGGCCGGCGAACGCCGAGGAACGGCCGACGTTCAAACCGGTGCGCGGCCGGGTCGTCACTAGGCCGGAATCGTCGGCGCTGATGCGCGCGGTCGGCGCGGACGTGCGCGCCGCGCTCAAGAAGCCGCTCGGCGAGGCTGATCTCTCCGGGACGTGGCCCGCCGTGCCGCACAACTACCTGCGGGACCTGGTGTTCGGCCGCGAACAGTGGCGGTTCCGGGTCCTCGTCGACCGGCGGCTGGAGCTGACGCCGAAGATCACCTGGGCGGCGGTCGCCGCCGGAGCCGCGCTCTGGGGCCGGCCCGCGCCCGAGGTCGCGCTGTCCACTTTGGCGCGGATGGTGCTGGAAGCGGACACCTACGACCAGCGGCGCTTCGCGATGTACCTCTACCGGCGCGTGGCCGGGCCGGTCTGCTTCACCGTCGCCGCGCTGGTCACGAACGCTTTGTGGCTCAGTTCGCCGCTGGACGACGACGTGCCCACCGAGTACGTGCTCAACGAGGCACTGCGCCTGCTGCCGCCGTCGTGGAACATCCTGCGCGTGCGTTCGCCGGAGTTCGCCGAGGTGGACGCGCGGATCGGCCCGGGCGACGACGTCCTGCTGCTGCCGCTGCTCAGCCACCGCGACCCCGAACTGTGGGACGCGCCGGACGAGTTCCGGCCGGGCCGCTGGGCCTCGCTCGACCCGGACACCCACCCCGGTTACCTCCCGTTCGGGCACAGCAACGAACGCTGCTGGGGCCGGCACATGGTGCTGCCGCTGGCGGAACGCGTCCTCGACCTGGTCCGGCGCGACGGCCTGGTCGTCGATCCGGCGCAGACACGGGGCCGGGTGCACCTGGACGGGCTGCTGGAGGTTTCGGACGTGCGGGTCGTGCGCGCCTGAGGGCTCTTGACAACGTGTCAACGGAGGCGTTCCCCTGGACGGATGCTCCAGGACGGCGTGCTCGGGGTCAGCCTGCTCGCGGGCGGCGCGAACGTGATCATGCAGCTGGGCCGGCCCGAGGTCGGGTACGGCGTGATGGAAAGCCGCGTCGACTCGGGGAATCTGTTCAAGCATCCGCTGAAGCGCACGCGCACGACCGTCACCTACCTCGCGGTCGCCGTGCTGGGCACGGACGCGGACCGCGCGGCGTACCGGCGGGCGGTGAATTCGGTGCACGCGCAGGTGGTCTCGACTGAGTCGAGTCCGGTGCGGTACCGGGCTTTCGACCGGGAGCTGCAGCTGTGGGTCGCCGCCTGCCTGGCCCACGGCGTCGAGGACGTGCATCGCGCTTTTCTCGGCCGGCCCGCTCCGGAATCGTGGTACGCCGAGGCCGCGGTGCTGGGCACGACGCTGCAGGTGCGTCCGGAAGACTGGCCGGAGGACTTCGCCGCGTACTGGGCGGACGGACTGGCCCAAGTGGACATCGACGACCGGCTCCGCGAGTACCTCACCGCCATCGCGAATCTGGAATTCCTGCCGCGGCCGTTCTCGTTCCTGTTCGGACGGTTCCACCGCTTCGTCACGACCGGTTTCCTGCCGGAGGTGTTCCGCGAGCAGATGCGGCTGCCGTGGTCGGCCGCCGACCAGCTCCGGTTCGATCGGCTGATGCGCGCGATCGGCCGAATGGTGGAACCGCTTCCGGTGCGGGTGCGGCGCTTCCCCTACGACGCGTGCCTCGCGGACTTCCGGCGGCGGTTGCGGAAGGGGAAACCGCTCGTCTAAGCGGTTGACCGGAATGCTGCGGTCGGCAAGGGTTGGCGTATGGCCAAACCGGATGAGGTGCGTGAAGGGGTTTCCCTGACCAACCTCGACCAGGAGCTGTTCGCCGACGCCGGGGCGACGAAGCGCGACCTCGTCGACTACTTCGACGCCGTCTCGGACCGGTTGCTGCCGGTGCTGCGCGACCGTCCGCTGTCGGTGATGCGCGTGCTGCGCGGGCAGGACGCGTTCATGCAGAAGAACCTGCCGAAGTACACGCCGGAGTGGGTGCCGCGGGCGAAACTGTGGGCGGAGAGTTCACAACGGACAGTCACCTACGGCCTGTGCAACGACCGCCGGACGCTGCTGTGGTTCGGCAATCAGCGCGCGGTCGAACTGCATCCCGCGCTGACCCGGGTGGAGCCGGTCGGCCAGACTGACCTGATCATGGACCTGGACCCGCCGGAGGGCGCTGACTTCGGCGTCGCGGTGGCGGCGGCGCGGCTGGTGCGGCAGGCCTTGGCCGACGCCGGGCTCGCCGGTGCGTTGAAGACCAGCGGTTCCAAGGGTGTGCACGTGTTCGTGCCGCTGGTTCCCGGTCTGTCCTTTGAGGACGTCGCGGCGGCGACCCGGGCGGTCGGCGCGCGGGCGGAACGGATCGATCCGCAGCTGGCGACCACGGCGTTCATCCGGGAAGACCGGCACGGCAAGGTGTTTCTCGATTCGACCCGGGCGGGCGGGGCGACCGTGGCGGCGGTTTACAGCCCGCGGATCCGGCCGGGCACGCCGGTGTCGTTCCCGGTTCGCTGGGCGGACGCGGACGACGTCACACCGGCGGATTTCACGGTGAAGACCGCGGTGGGGCTGCTCGGCAGTGCCGACCCGTGGGCGGAGGAATTGCCGGAACCGCAGGAACTTCCGGCGGATCTCGTGGCCGAGGGGCACACGATCCCGGTCGCCCGGGTCGCGGCGATGCACGAGGGCAAACGCCGCGCCCGGGCGCGGCGGGAATCAGGGGAGAGCCAGTAAATCCTGGTGGTGCACGGTAACCTCGGTGATCTGCCGATCCTCGGGTACCGCCAGGTCAGGTTGCTCTTCCCGGGCCGCGGCAACGAATCCGCGGTACCAGGTGTCGATGAGTTCGCGGTGTTCCGGGCCGAGCTGCCACGGTGACGGTCTGGTGTGGACGGTCCAACCGTGCCGCTGGAACTCCGCTGCGGTGAAGGCGGCGGCTTCTGGGCCTAGCTTGCCGCCTCGGCGTTGGTGGTCGTTGAAGGCGGCGTTGAGTGCTTCGTCTGCCGCGTCCGCTGGCGTGAGGTGAGCCGATCCGGTCACGGACAACGTGAACAGCGCCGGGCTCTGCGCGTCCACACAGGACTTCACCAATCGTTGGATTTCTTCCTGGGTAAGGAGATCCAGCAGAGCGGAAGCCGTTGCCAAAGAAGTGCCGGTCAGGTTCAGCCGAGTCACGTCGGCCTGTTCGGTCTCGACGCTGATCCCCGGTGGAAGACTGCGTGCGGCGATCTCGAGCAGCCGCGGGTCCTGGTCGTGCAGAATCCACCGCTGCGGTTTCGGGAGGCGACCGGACAGCCAGCGTCCCATCGCCCCGGTGCCGCACCCGAGATCCCGGATGACTGCCGGGCTGGCCGGGAGCAAGGCGACCAGATCGGCCGCCCGCGCCGCCGTGTCGGCCGGTTCTCTGAGCCGCAGCCATTCCGGCGCGTAACCGGAAGAGTCCACTGTGGTCACAAGGAACGCTCGTATCCGGCCGAAGCGGCGTGGGATTCGTGCAGGGTCACCGAAATCTGGGCCAGCCCGCGCGCGTTCTCGCCGAGTTCCCCGGCGTGGATCCGGTTCGCGAGCCGGTCAGCGATCACCTTGGCGAGGTATTCCGTCGACGTGTTGATCCCGGCGAAATCGGGTTCGTCGTCCAGGTTCCGGTAGTTCAGGTCCGCGAGCACCGCGCCGAGCTGCTGGGTGGCGAGCCCGATGTCGACGACGATGTTGTCCGAGTCCAATTCGGACCGCCGGAACGTCGCGTCGACCACGAACGTCGCGCCGTGCAAGCGCTGCGCCGGGCCGAAAACCTCGCCGCGGAAACTGTGGGCGACCATGATGTGATCGCGCACGGTGACACTGAACAACGCGTTCTCCTTTACGGGTAGGTGATTCGGTGAGCCAGTCCGTGCAGAGTTCCATCGGCTAGCCGTGCCGCGACATCCGGCAGCTCGGCGAAAGTGGATTCGCTGGTGATCAGCGCGTCGAACGCCGGGTCCGCGAGCAGCCGCAGCGCCAGCGCCATCCGGTCGCCGTAATCGCGCCGCGCCGCGCGAGCCGGCGAAACGGTGCCGACCTGGCTGCCGCGCACGGTGAGCCGTCGCGAATGGAAGTTCTCGCCGAGTGGTATCGACACCCGACGGTCGCCGTACCAGCTCAGCTCGACCACCGTGCCCTCGCGGCCGAGCAGCGCCAGCGAACGCGCGAGCCCGGCGTCGGTCGCGCTGGCGTGCACCACGAGGTCGAGGTCGCCGCTCGCGGTTTCCGGAGTGGCGTACCGGATGCCGAACGCGTCCGCGACCTCGGCGCGGTCCGGGTCGGGGTCGACGAGCTGGACGTCCACGCCGGGAAAGCGGGACAGCAGTCGCGCGACACTGCACCCGACCATCCCCGCCCCGACCACCGCGATCCGGTCGCCGACCAGCGGGGCCGCGTCCCAGAGCGCGTTCACCGCGGTCTCGACGGTGCCGGCGAGCACCGCCCGCGCCGCCGGGACGTCGTCCGGCACCACCGTGACCGCCGACGCGGGCACGACGTACTCGGTCTGATGTGGATAGAGGCAGAACACCGTGCGGCCGGCCAGCTCCGGCGGTCCTGAAAGGACCTCGCCGACGTTCAGGTAGCCGTACTTGACCGGCCACGGAAAGTCGCCCTCCTGATACGGCGCGCGCATGATGGCGTGCTGGCTCTCCGGCACCCCGCCGCGCTGCACCAGACTTTCCGTGCCCCGGCTCAACGCCGAAAATCGCGTTCGGACCAGCACTTCGTCGGCTTGTGGAGCAGCCACCTCGGCCGATCGGAGCTCCCCGCCCTCGGCCGAAGTGAACCAGAAGGCCTGCGCCGCCCGTGTCAAGGTTGTCCTCCGTTGCTGCCGGATCGAGGAGAAATGGCTGTCTCCACCTGTACACGAACCCCGGCCGAGCTGGGTTCAACCGTCGTCCAGCAGGCCCCCGCGCTGCTGGCGCAACTCGCGCTGCTGACCCTGCTGACGGTGACGACCGGTCTCGGCCCGGCCGGCTGGGCAGTCGGCGTGGCGTACCTCCTCGGCTTGTTAGTGCTGCTCACCCAGGGCGCCTGGCGAATCAGGGTGTACCGGCTGGGCCCCGCCGACCAGGTGACCCTCGCCCGAGCGGCCCTGATCGGCACGGTGACCGCTTTGGTCGCCGACCGCCTGGGCGGGCATCCGCAGCTGACCTTGATCGTCCCCATCGCCGCGGTAGCCCTGGCCCTGGACGCACTCGACGGCTACGTCGCCCGCCGCACCGGAACCGTCTCCGCGCTCGGCGCCCGCTTCGACATGGAAGCGGACGCCTTCCTGATCCTGGTGCTGAGCGTCCTAGCCGCCACCACGGTCGGCCCATGGGTACTGGCAATCGGCCTGATGCGCTACGCATTCGTCGCCGCGGCTCGGCTGTGGCCGTGGCTCCGTGCCCCACTGCGCCCCAGCCGAGCCCGGAAGGCAGTAGCGGCTCTGCAGGGAATCGCCCTGACAGCCGCGGTGGCAGGGTTCGCGCCAGTGGTCCTGGCGGGGATTGCGGTGGCGACCTTGAGCTGGTCGTTCGGGCGCGACGTGTGGTGGCTGTACCGGAACCGCGCCGCCTAGAGAATTCCGCTGCGGCGATTCTTCTTCAGCCAAGGTTTCGGTGCCGGGAAACCGTCGTGGCGCTTGATCCGCAGTACGGCAAAAAAGGGCCAGCCGCTTGCCCTCGCAGCACCGCCCGAGCGGGACTACTGCAGGTAAACGGCTGGCCCACGGGATGAGGTATCGGCCCCCCTCAGGCTGATTGCCAACCTCCCAATGCCCACCATAGCGGGGTCCGAATAGCCCCGCTTAACCCGTCCGTGGGTCACCGGTCCGTATTTCTCTTCGCGGTATCTGTCACTGGGTCAATAGCGTCGGGAATTGCGCTCGAGCTGCAGATCCGCAGTGGTTAGCAATCGCAAAAAGAAACCGTACGCGTATCTTGCTGTCCAGGGCGGGGTCAAGGACAGCGGGGATCGGTGACCCGGTATCCGTCTCGCAGCGGTCCGCCTGTGCGGTCAAGCACCGCACGGGCGACCGCGCCGAGTCGTGGTGCGTCGGGCAAGGCGGTGGCCAATTGATCGGCCAGGCCGGGATCGTGGTCGTGCAGTTCACGCCACAGCCATTTGCCGCTGCCCTGCCAGTGTTGTCCGGCTAGCAGGGCCAATTGAGCGGACTTGGTCAGCACCCGAGCGGCGATGAAGGCGATCTCGGCCGGGTCGTCGGCTCCGGTCAGGTCGTCGAGCAGGTCGGTGAGTTCGTACCGTTGTGCGTCGAGTTCGCTTGCCGTCGCGGCGGTGGGTCCTGCGGACAGTCGTTGCCGCATTTCGGTCTGCAGCCGGGTGCCGACGCCGTCTTGGTCGGCCACGAGCGCGCCCTCGGCGATGAGCCGCGGGATTCCGGCCCAGCGGCGGGCCAGATTGTCGGTGCAGTGGGCACGCAAGGTTTCTTCGTCGTGCACCAGTGCTTCCACCGGCCAGTTTCCCCAGGTGAACGAATGCCGGTACGGGGCGTCGCGCGGGCCGGTGACCACCACGAGGTCGAGGTCGGACATCGACGTCCGCCGGTCGGTCAGCACGCTGCCGCCGACGATCACGACCCGGGCGTCCGCGAACAATCGACGCGCAATCTCGCCAGCTGCGGCAACCGGCTCCCCTTCGCGCGGATCAGCCACGCAATCCCCCTCTCGAATTGCTCAGCCCTTGGCGCTCAACTGCCAGGACACGCCCCACTGGTCGTTCACCCAGGCGAACGGGCCGAAGCCGTAATCGTCCAGCGGCATCAGGGTTCCGCCGCCCTCGCCGAGTGCCTCGTAGATCCGCTTCAGTTCGTCGGTCGAGTCCACAGTGACGAACAGCGATGTGGACGGCGTGAAGTCGAAGGCGTGCTGGACGAAGCTGTCGCTGCACCGCACCCGCTGTCCGGCGACGGTGAACTCGGCCATCACGATCGTTCCCTCCGGACCGGGTCCGTCGGCGCCGTAGCGCTCCTCGGACAGCACGGAGTCGCCCGGGAACAGCGAGGTGTAGAAGGCCATCGCCTCGGCGGCGTCGCGCTTCTGGAACATCAGGAACGGGACGAGGTCGGTCATCGGACTGCCCTTTCTCGGGGTGGGGGTCAGATCCGAACGTCGCATTGACAAGAAGTTTTGTCAAGCGCGCGCCACCACGCAGGCGAAGCCGAACGAGGCGCGGTAATCGCGGAGCCACTCGTCGCGGTGGGTGGTCGCGGCGGTGAGGGCTTCGGCTTGGTCCGGGTCTTCCGGGTGGTCCAGGGCCCATTCGGTGAGGCTGCCGGTCCACGACCATTCGTAGGCGTCCAGTTCGCCGCGGGTGCTCGTGTGGCCGTGGGTCGGCGTCCAGCCGGCGGAAATCACCTGGTCGAGGAGTTCCGGCAGGTCTGGCAGGTCGCCGAAGATCTCGAGTGCGGCGGGGGTCGGCTCGGTCTCCCAGTAGGCGTCGCCGATCAGGGCGCGGCCGCCGGGGCGGACGTGGGTGCGCAGAGCGGCGAGGGTGGCTGGCAAACCGCCGAAGGCGTGGGTGGAGCCGATGCACAGGACGGTGTCGAACTCGGCCGCGGCGGGGAATTCGGTGGCGGATTGGTGGTGGAGGGTCAGACGGTCAGCGACGCCTCGGTCGGTCGCGGCGGTGCGGGCGCGGGAGAGGGCGAATTCCGACGTGTCGACGCCGACGGCGCGGAGTTTCGGATACGCGGCGAGGGCGCGGATGAGCCATTCGGCACCGCCGCAGCCCAGGTCCAGGATGACCGCGTCTTCGTGCGGGATGCTGCGCTCGAGCAGGCGCTGGACCTCGTCGTCGCTGATCGGGGACGCGATGGGGTGCCGGGTGTGCGCGAGTGCGGAGAGTCGTTCACGGTTCACGCGCGCCACGCTGACACGCACGGCCCGAACCGCGCACCTGGTTTACGAGCGGGTGCGCATCGATGCCGACGGGGTGGTGCCGAGCACGCGAGCGGCGACCCAGGCCAGGCCGTCAGCGGTTTCGGCGGGCGTGCCCGACGGCTGCATGACGTGGCTGAGCACGGTGCGCACGACGAGGTCCATGACCACGGTGAGCTGGCCGTCGTCGAGTGGCGGCGCGTAGCCGCGGACCCGGCCGCGCAGAACGGCCTTCGCTTCGGTGAGCAGGGTGCCGGCGCGGGTGGTCAGCAGCGGCAGGAATTCGTTGTCGGTGCCGTGCGTCGCGGAGGCGATGGCGCGCAGGAGGATGTTGTCGTCGGCCAGTTCGAGCACCGCGCGGACGGCGTCGTAGATCGCCTCGACCAGGTCGTCCGGATGCCGGTCGAACGCGGTGCTCACGACGGCGAGGAACCGGCGCAGCTCGTGCGAGATCATCGCCTCGGCGAGCGCGGTTTTCGAGCCGATCTCGTTGTAGACGGTCTGCCTGCTCACCCCGACCAGATCGGCGAGCCGCGCCATGGTGACCGCTGACCAGCCGGATTTCGCGGTGAGTTCGATGGCGGCGGTGATGATGGGCTGCCGGTACTGGCCGCCCGCGGGCACCGGAAGCACGCTCATAGCCGTCATTCTAGGCGGCCGTTTCGAGGGCGAAGGCGACTGCCTCGGACCACGGCGCTCGGGCAGCGATCCGCTTGCGGTACTTCATGATGTCGCGCGGCCGGTCGACGGTGAACGCGCCGACGAGCCGGTCGCCGCGCCGGTACAGCGCGGTGAAGCCGTGTTCGGCCGGGACCGCGACGACGACCTCGTCCGCGCGCGGCGTCCCGACGAACTGGATGCGGTGCGAGTACCAATCGGACCAGAAATACGGCACGGCGCTGAACACCCGCGCGCTCGCGGGGTCCAGCGCGTGCCGCGCCGCGGCCGCACCCTGCTCGGCCGCGTTCGTCCAGTGTTCCAGCCGCATCAGCTCGCCGTCGAACAACGCGTTCGCCACGTGCGCGACGTCTCCGGCCGCATAAACGCCGTGTGCGGCGGCGAGGGTGCCGTCGCAGATGACGCCGCCGTCGCGTTCGTGCAGCAGGAGTCCGCTGTCGCGCAGCCAGCCGGTGGCCGGGGCCGCGCCGATTCCAGCGACCACGAGGTCGGCCGGGAGGACTTCGCCGGTCGACAGCTGGACGCCGGTCACCGCGCCGTCTTGCGACGTGAAGCCGGTGACCCTGGTGCCCAGCCGGAGATCGGTTCCTGCCGCGCGATGCAGATCCGCGCAGACCTCGCCGACCTCGGGACCGATCGCGCGCACCAAAGGCGTTTCCAGTGTTTCCACAATAGACACTGGCAGACCGCGTTTGCGGGCGGCTGAAGCGACTTCCGAGCCGATGAAACCAGCTCCGATCACGACAGTCCTAGCGCCACTGTCCAAAGCGGACCGAATGGCGATCGCGTCGTCCGCGGTGCGCAGCGAGTGAATGCCGGAGATCTCCTCGGTGCCGGGAAGAACCCGGGCGGCGGCTCCGGTGGCGATGACGGCGGCGTCGTAGCGGACGGTCGTGTCGCCGGTGCGGATTTCCCTGGCGATCGGGTCGAGCCCGGTCGCGGGAGTGCCCAGCCGGAGTTCGACGCCGAGTTCGCGCAGGTCGTCCGCGCTGAGAAACGGTTCCACCGCAACCGGTCCGTCCGCCGCGAGGAAGGATTTCGACAGCGGCGGCCGGTCGTACGGCAGGTGGTCCTCCGCACCGATCAGCACGATCCGGCCGTCGTATCCGGTCCGCCGCGCGGATTCGACCGCGCGCAGTCCGGCCAGCGACGCGCCCACCACGGCGAGCGTCATGACACCAGCTTCAGCGCGAGCACCGGGCAGGCGTCGACCGCCGCGGCGAGGTCGGTCCGGTGCTCCTCGCCGGGGTTCTCGTCGAGCACGACGACCGTGCCCTCGTCGCCCACCTCGAAGAAGTCCGGGGCCATCGCTTCGCACATGCCCAGGCCGTCGCACTTGTTCAAATCCGCTTCGATCCGCATCACACACTCATCCTTCCGGGAGCAACGAAGTCGACCTTTTCCCTTACGCCGCAGTCGGGACAGCACCAACTGTCCGGAATGGACGACCATGGCGTACCGGCCGGGAAGCCTTCTCGGGGGTCGCCGCGCTGCTCGTCGTAGACGTATCCGCAGCCGGGGCACATTCCGCCCTCGCTCGCGTCACCGCGCACGTCGTCCGGCACGACCACCGGATCAACAGTGGAAGTTCCGTACCGGGCAAGGATTTTCTCCCGCTTCGACGGCTGGATGTTCGCTCGGCTGATGTCGCCGTCGAAGTGGTTGAGCACCCGCTGGTCCATCACGCGCCGCCACAGCGGCGGGAACAGCGCGAGCACGATCATCCCGGCGTATCCGGTCGGCAGCACCGGGGATTCGGCGAAGTCGCGCAGGGTCTGGTAGCGGCGCGTCGGGTTGGCGTGGTGGTCGCTGTGCCGCTGCAGGTGGTACAGCAGGACGTTCGTCGCGATGTTGTTGGAATTCCAGCTGTGGCTGGGATCCACGCGCTCGTACCGACGGCGCTCCGGCGGCCCGACCTTCTGCCGCAGCATCCCGTAGTGCTCCATGTAGTTCACGACTTCCAGCAGCGAGAACCCGATCACCGCCTGGATCACCAGGTACGGCAGGATCCCGACGCCGAGCCACGCCACCATCGCCACCCACAGCACCGCGGACATCAGCCACGCGTTGAGCACGTCGTTGCCGATCCGGAACGGATGCTTGTCGCGGCGGGCGTAACGCTTGCGCTCCAGCCCCCACGCGGATTTCAGCGAGCCGAACACGGTACGCGGCCAGAACCGGTAGAAGCTCTCGCCGACGCGGCTCGACGCCGGGTCCTCCGGAGTCGCGACGCGCACGTGATGGCCGCGGTTGTGCTCGATGTAGAAGTGCCCGTAAAAGCTTTGCGCCAGCGCGATCTTCGACAGCCAGCGCTCGTGGCTTTCCTTCTTGTGGCCCAGTTCGTGCGCGGTGTTGATGCCGATCCCGCCGATGCAGCCGATCGAGATCGCCAGCCCGATCTTGTCCGCGACGGACAGATCGCCGCGCGCGATGAGCCAGAACGCGAAGACGAACCCGACGTACTGGATCGGCAGGAACAGGTAGGTGATCCACCGGTAGTAGCGGTCCTGTTCGAGCCGTTCGATGACGTCGTCCGGCGGATTGCTCCGGTCGAGGCCGGCGACCAGGTCGATCGCGGGCACGATCGCCAGGATCACGATCGGCCCGATCCAGAACCAGACGCCCCAGCCGGTCGCGGCGTGCAGGCCGATCGCGAGGAACGCGAGCGACGGCACGACCAGCCCGATCAGCCACAGGTACCGCTTCTTGTCGGTCCATCCTTCGGTCGACCCCAGCGGCACCGTGCCGGTCATCTCGCTCATCGCGCCCTCCTCCGTTGGCTGGCTTTACATGACGGTAAGACATGTACACCGCGATTGACAAGAGGAGTTGAAATGTAAAGCCGTCACGGCCGGGTGAACCCGCGGGTCGGGCATCGGCCGAGGTCAGTCGGGTACGCGGGCGTGCCGCAGCACCTCGACCACCGGGTCCAGCCGGGTGTCGGCGGTGCGCCGGATCAGGAATGTGGTGAGGGTGGCGACGAGATCGTCGATCGGCAGGACCGCGCATTCGTTCGGGTCCAGCGCCAGCGCGGTCGCGGATTCGACCGGGGCGAGGGTGAAGCTCTTGGTGCTGCGCAGGAAGATCAACAGCCCGCTGACGTCGGAGAACTGCGCCTCCGGATCGACCAGCACGCCCTTGGCGGCGAGTTGCTCGGCGCGCCGGGAGCCGAGATCCCAGTGCCGCGGCCCCTGCAGATACTGGAATCCGCGCAGGTCGGCGAGGGTGAGCGAGGTCCGGCCGGGGAACCGCGACGCGTCCACGACCGCGCCCAGCGGTTCGCGGTAAAGGACGATGGTGGACAGCCGGTCGTCCGAAGTGCCGAGATGCGACACGGCGAGGTCGAGCGAGTTGCTGAGCAGTGCCGATTCCATCCCGAGCGACGGCATCTGCCGCAGGGTGAACCGGTAGGAACCGTCCAGCGCGCGGATCGATTCGCTGAGCTGGCGGCGGTGCGCGGGATTGAGCACGTCGGGGATGGCGAGCCGGACGTCGGCGCGCTGGTCGCGGGTGCGCATGCGGACCGGAATGGCGTCGAAGCCCGAAACGACCGATTCGGCGAGCGGCAGCAGTGCCTCGCCCGCCTCGGACAGCCGGGTGTGGTGGGTGGAGCGGTCGAACAGCGGTTCTCCCAGCTCGCGTTCGAGATCGCGAATCCGCTGGCTGAGCGGCGGAACGGACATGTTCAGCGCCCGCGCCGCACGGGTGAAGTTCAGCTCGCGCGCGACCGCGAGGAAGTACCGCAGGTGGTGAATCTCCACGCCGAGCAGCGTACCCACGGTGTTATCACGGTGGTCATACCGATCTGATGCACTCGGTCATTCCCTTCTGGTGAGCAAGCGCTTAGCGTCAGTGGTGAAGCAAAGATCGTCAACGGGAGGACCGCGAAGATGGATGCCACCGGACCGCTTTCCGGGGTGAAGGTGCTCGACCTGTCGTCCGCGGTGATGGGCCCGTACGCCACGCAGATCCTCGGCGACTTCGGCGCCGACGTGATCCGGGTCGAACCGCTGCGCGACGTCGCCCGGCACTCGCCGGCCAACACCGGCCGCACGCCCGGGATGGCCCCGCTGTACATGCAGGTCAACCAGAACAAGCGCAGTATCGAACTCGACCTCAAGGACCCGGCCGGCCGCGAAGACCTCTTCGCCCTGCTCGCCGACGCCGACGTCCTCGTCACCAACATGCGCGCCGCCGCGCTCGACCGGCTCGGCCTCGGCTACGAGCAGCTGCGCGAACGCTTCCCCCGCCTGGTCTACGCCCACGCGCAGGGCTTCGCGCCCGGCTCGTCGCGCGCGAACCGGCCCGCCTACGACGAGGTCATCCAGGCCACGTCCGGCCTGGTCAGCCTCCAGGACCGGGCAGGCGGCACGCTGCAGTTCGTCCCGACCTTCATCGCCGACAAGACCGCCGCGCTGTACCTGCTCAACGGCGTGCTCGCCGCGCTCTTCGACCAGCAGCGCACCGGCAAGGGCCAGCAGGTCGAACTCGCGATGGCCGACGCGATGATCGCGGTCAACCTCGTCGAGCACCTGGCGGGCGACGTTTTCGTCCCGGCCGCCGGTGACGTCGGCAACCCGCTTTCGCTCAGCGACACGCACGCGGCCATGCGCACGGCCGACGGCGGCGCGATCGCCGCGGTGCCCTACACCAACGACGCCGTGCGGACGCTGCTGATCGGGGCCGGCCTCGACGACGCCGCGGCCGATCCGGCCTGGGACTCCCCGGTGATCGACCGGGAGATTTTCACCGCGGGGGTGGAGAAGGTGCTGGCCAACTCCGCCAGCCGCACCACCGCGGAGTGGGAGGAGTACCTGACCGCCCACGACGTTCCGTACGCGGTCGTCGTCGACATCGCCGACCTGCCGACCGACCCGTACGTTCAGGAAGTCGGGCTGATCACCGAGCGGGAACACCCGACCGAGGGCACTATCCGCGTCGTGGAGAGCCCGCTGCATTTCTCGCGGACCCCGGCCGGGTTCCGCAGGCACGCCGAACGCGCTGGCGCGAGCACCGCCGAAGTCGTCGGAGCCGTACGCACCACTGAAGGGGTTTGATCGATGGATCTCGAACTGTCTCAAGAGGACCTCGCGTTCCGGGACGAATTGCGGGAGGTGTTCCTCGGCGCGATTCCGGAGGAAGTCCGCAAGCGCAGCGCACTCGGCCTGATCACGCGTGACGACATCGTCACGAGCCAGCGGATCCTGAACGAGCACGGTCTGGCCGTGCCGCACTGGCCGGTCGAATGGGGCGGTCGCGATTGGACTCCGACTCAGTCCCACATCTACGCCTCCGAACTGCAGCGCAACGCGGTGCCGCAGCCGCTCGCCTTCAACGCGAGCATGGTCGGCCCGATCATCGCCGAGTTCGGCAGCGAGGAGCAGAAGCAGAAGTTCCTTCCCGCCACCGCGAATCTCGACATCTGGTGGTCGCAGGGCTTCTCCGAGCCGGAGGCCGGTTCCGACCTCGCCGGGCTGCGCACCACCGCGAAGCGCGACGGCGACCACTACGTCCTCAATGGACAGAAGACCTGGACCACGCTCGGCCAGTACGGCGACTGGATGTTCGTGCTCGCGCGGACCAACCCGGACGCGCCGCGCAAGCAGCAGGGGCTGTCCTTCCTGCTGCTCGACCTGAACACCCCGGGCATCGAGCGCCGTCCGATCAAGCTGGTCGACGGTTCCGCCGAGGTCAACGAGTTCTTCTTCGACAACGTGGTGATCCCGGCGGAGAACCTCGTCGGCGAGGAGAACAAGGGCTGGACGTACGCGAAGTTCCTGCTCGGCAACGAGCGCAACGGCATCGCCCAGGTCGGCACCGGTCAGCGGATCTTCGCCGACCTCGCCGCCGCGGCCGCGGATCTGCCCACTGAGGACGGTCCGCTCGCGCGGGACGCCGAGTTCCGCGCCGCGATGCACACCGCGAAGACCACGCTGCTCGCGCTGGAGGCGACCCAGATGCGGGTCACCGCCGCTTCCGAAAACGGACAGCCGAGCCCGGTGTCGTCGCTGCTCAAGATGGAGGGCACGCAGGCCCTGCAGGCGCTGACGAAGCTGCGCATGCGCGCGGCCGGTTCCGACGGAATGCTGCTGGACACCGAATCGCCGGTGCGCGCCGACGAGGCCGCGGTCGTGGCCGCGGCGCAGTACCTGAACCAGCGGAAGCTGTCGATTTTCGGCGGCTCCAACGAAATCCAGCGCGGCGTCATCGCGAAGACGATCCTCGGTCTGTAAGGGACGGCGACTCATGAACCTCGAATTCAACGAAGACCAGAAGCTGCTGTTCGAGACCGTCGACACGGCGGTCGGCCGCGGCTACCCGGCAGGCGGCCGCGCGGTCGCGACGAGCAGCGAACTCGGCTGGAACGACCAGGTCTGGAGCACCCTCGGCGAGCTGGGTCTCGCCGGTCTCCCGATCTCGGCGGACCACGACGGCGCGGGCGCGGGCCCGGTCGAGGTCTACGCGACGCTGGAAGCGATGGGCAAGCACGCGGCGGCCGAACCGCTGCTCGACGGCGTGTTCCTGCCGTCGTGGATCGTCGCCGAGCTGGGCACCGACGACCAGGTCAAGGAGCTGCTTCCGCTGCTCGCCAGCGGTGGCACCACGATCGCGGTCGCGCACGCCGAGCCGGGACGTCCGTGGGGCGTCGCGCCGTCGGTGTCGGCGGCCGGTTCCGCGCTGACCGGCGTGAAGTCGCCGGTGCGCAACGCCGACCAGGCCGACAAGTTCCTGGTCACCGCGGTCGACGAGAACGGCCGCACCGGGGTGTACCTGGTCGAAGCGACTGCCGAAGGCATCACTCGCGTCGACGGCCGGGCCGCGGACTGGGGACACACGTCGCAGGTCGAATTCGCTGGTACGCCGGCGGTTCTGCTCGGCACCTCGGACTCCGACGCGCCCGCCGGGTTGCGTCGCGCGTTCTCGCGGGCGCGGGTCGCGGTGACCGGCGAGGCGATCGGTCTCATGGAGACCGGGCTCGCGATGACCGTCGAGTACCTCAAGACCCGCAAGCAGTTCGGCGTTCCGCTGGCGGCGTTCCAGGCGCTCGTGCACCGTGCCGCTGACCTGTACGCGAAGGTCGAGCTGGCGCGTTCGCTGGCGCTGTGGGCCACCGCGACGGTCGAGGCGTACGACAACGGCGCGTCCACAGTGGACCTCGACGCCACGGCCGACGACGCGTTCGTGTTCGTGTGCGACGCGGCGACCGCGACCGCCGAGGAGATCGTCCAGCTGCACGGCGGTATCGGAATGACTTACGAATCAGAGGTCGCGCACCACGCGGCGCGCCTCATCGCCATCACGGAGAGTTACGGCGGAGTGAGCGCGGCCCGTCGCCGCGCGCTAGCGTCGGACGCGTTGCTGACGCCGCCGAGCGCGCTGCTCAACAACGCGGACGCGGTCACCGCCTGAGAAAGGAGCGCGCCATGCCGGTCGTCGCGATCGTCGGCGCTGGGGTCATCGGAGTGTCGTGGGCTCGGCTGTTCGCCGAGGCGGGCTGGACGGTGCGAGTCACCGATCCACGCCCGGACCTGCGGGAAATCGTCTCTCGCGACCTCGCCGGGCTGCCCGCCACGGCAGTCGCGGACCTCGCGGAAGCCGCTGCCGGAGCCGACTTCGTCCAGGAGTCGGGCCCGGAGCGGATCGAGCTGAAGCGGGAA
This sequence comes from Amycolatopsis nivea, assembly GCF_004522235.1. GTDB lineage: Bacteria > Actinomycetota > Actinomycetes > Mycobacteriales > Pseudonocardiaceae > Amycolatopsis > Amycolatopsis nivea. The sequence goes on along the minus strand of NZ_SDLT01000011.1, from coordinate 124,692 downwards.
ATGTTCGCGACGCTCGCCGCCGCCACGCGCGACGACGTAGTACTGGCGTCCTCCTCGTCGTCGCTGTTGCCCTCGGTGATCGCCGAGGGCAACGCGGCGGCCTCGCGGATCGTCATCGGGCATCCGTTCAACCCGCCCGAACTGATGCCGCTGGTCGAGGTGGTGCCCGGGGTTTCGACCGCCGAGGAGACCGTGGCGAAGGCCGTCGAGGTCTACCGCGGGCTGGGCAAGAAGCCGATCACGCTGAAGAAGGAAGTGCCCGGCTTCGTCGGGAACCGGCTGCAGAAGGTCTTCAACGACCAGGCGATGTACCTCGTGCAGCAGGGCGTCGTGTCCGCGGCGGACCTGGACGAGCTGGTCAAGGCTTCGCTCGGGCCGCGGTGGGCGACCATCGGGCCGTTCGAAAGCATGCACCTCGGGGGCGGGCCGGACGGGATCCGGCACCTGGTGAGTCACGTCGGCTCGCAGATGAAGTTCGAGATCGGCCGTCCGGACCGGGAACACCTCGACGCGGTGATCGACGAGGTCGAGCAGACCTACGGGACCGCGGACACCTACGCCGAGCGGGTCGAAGCGCGCGACAGCCGTACTCGCGCGGTGGTGGACGCGCTGGAGAAGGCATGAGCCTCACCGAGCAACTCGAGGCCGCGCTCGCCAAACCGGCCGCCACCGACGAATACGATCTGCACCAGCCGCTCGCCGATCTCCTCGGCTCGGTCGGCCTGCAGGAATCCGACGCAGGCGGCCGGATCGAGTTCACCGGAGCCGACCCGGTACTGCCGGGCGCGCTGCGGCTGGCCGGGGCGACGTCGATCGCGCTGGCGGCGAAATCCGTTGCGGTGGCGAAGATCTGGCAGCTGCGCGGCGGACGCGGGCAGGACATTTCGATGGACCTGCGGACCGCGCCGCACCGGCTGTGCCCGTTCTACGACAAGAAATGGGAACTGCTCGACGGTTACCCGCAGGGCGACCCGGCGCGCGTCGATCCCGCCTTCGGCACCGATCGGTTTTACTCTACCGCGGACGGCCGCTGGGTCCACCCGATCAGCCCGTATCCCAAGCTGCGCAACGACGCTGCCGCGCTGCTGGGCGTTCCCGAGCGGGATGCCGTGGTGCAGCAAGCGATCGCGCAGTGGAACTCGTTCGAGCTGGAGGACGCCGCCGAAGCCGCGGGTGTCATCATGCCGGTGGTGCGCACGACCGAAGAGCTGATGGCGACCGAGCAGTACCAGTCGGTGCTGTCGACGATGCCGCCGGTGATTGTCGAGCGGATCGGCGACAGCGCGCCGGAACCGTTGCACCCCAACCCTTCCACGCCGCTCGAAGGAATCCGTGCTCTCGGTCGAGCGCACATCATCGCGGGCGCTGGCTGCGGCCGGGCGCTGGCGTTGCACGGCGCGGATGTGCTGAACGTCTGGGATCCAGGCGAGTACGAACTGCCGGTGCTGTACGCGACGTCCAATGTGGGCGTTCGCTCCACCCGGCTCGACTTCCGTCGCCCCGCCGACCAGGAGCGGATGCACTGGTTGCTCACCGGTGCCGACATCTTCTACGCCAACCGTCGCCCCGGATACCTTGCGCGGCACGGTCTCGACGCAGAAACCGCCGCTGAGATTCGTCCCGGAATCATTCACGCCGAAGTGACGCTCAACGGCGGCACCGGCCCGTGGTCCGGACGAGTCGGCTTCGACCAGACGGCTGGCTGCCTGTCCGGCGTCATGCTGCTGGAAGGCGAGGGCGGGGTCCCGTCACTGCCCGCAGTGCCGGTGGTGAACGACTACATCACTTCCTGGTTCCTGCAACTGGGAATCCTGCGCGCACTCATGCTCCGCGCCGAATGGGGCGGTTCCTACCGAGTGCAGGTTTCGCTCACGCGCGTCGCCTTGTGGTTGCTGAGCCTGGGAATCTTCGACAAGGGCTACGCCGCGGAGGTCGCCGATGTCGCGCCCGGGCACGAATACTTCGACCCCGAGACGTTCACCGCGGACACCCCGCTGGGCCGCTACCGCGGCGTCACCGAACAGATCCGGATGTCCGAGACTCCGGGCTACTACACGAATCCGCTGATCCCCATGGGGTCGCACCGTCCAGAGTGGAGGTGAAATGTTCAGCGAGCTAGTGGTGCTGGGCATTCGCACCGGGACGATTTACCGCGTCGGACTCCCCGACGGGCAGGTTACCCCGCTGTACAAAGACGCTGGTGTCTCGCCGGATGGCGTTGTCCTCGCCGATGGCACTGTTTACTGGACCACCATGGGCATGCCTTCGCGTGACCCGTCGGTGCCGGGCGAAGCGGGTCTCGACTATTCGGCACGCAATGGCGGCCTGCACGCGGTTTCCTTCGACGGCACCGGTGCCCGCGACGTTGTCCCGAATGGAACTCTGACTACCGGGAAACAGTTGGCGTACAACGGTTCCCTGTATTGGGGCGACCGGGAGGGCTACCGGATCACCCGGGTGCGTCCAGACGGCACGGGCCTCACGGACCTGATCGTGAACGAGCCGGACGACAGCGGCATGCAGGAATGCGTCGGCGTGACTGTGGACGCCACGCATCTCTACTGGACGCAGAAGGGTCCGGCGAAGGGCGGCGTCGGCCGGATTTTCCGTGCTGGACTGGAGATCCCTGCGGGCGAGACCGCGCGCGACCGGTCCGATGTGGAGACCCTGTGGGATCACCTGCCGGAACCGATCGACCTGGAGATCCATGGCGGGTACCTGTATTGGACCGACCGTGGTGCGGCCCCGAAAGGCAACACGCTGAACCGCGCGCCGATTCCCGGCCCAGGGGAGAAGGGTGCGGAGCCGGAGATCCTGGCGAGCGGCTTCACTGAGGCGATCGGCCTGGCGGTGGACGACGAGGTCGCCTACGTCTCCGATCTCGGCGGGCGGATCACCGAGGTGCCGTTGAACGGCGGCGAATCGCGGGTAGTGGTGGACATGGGCGAGCTGCTGTCCGGTATCGCCGGGGTCGTGCGCGGCTAGCTCGCCGCGATCCCGCGCAGGATCATCTCCACCAGGTTCAGCAAATGCTCCTGCAGATCGAACGGCGCGGCCTCGCTCTCGATCCATGAGCTGAGCGTCCCGAAATACCCGGTGGCGAGCAGCAAACCCGCCTGCGCCGGATCGACGTCCGCGCGGATCTCCCCGGTCTCCTGCGCCCGCGCGACGAACGCGGCGAACTCGCGCGCCAGTTCCGGATTGCCGAACACGTTGGTGGAGTGGATCGCCGCGCCCATGCAGGCGACGGTTTCCGCGCGGGAGTCGAGGCTGTTGCGCGCCAGTTCGATCAGGTATCGGCTGAGCACCTCGCGCAGCGGCCGGTCCTCGAGGTTCTCGGCGCACACCGCGGTCATCGCGCGTTCGCGGCGGCGCAGGCTCCACTCGTCGAGGAACGCCGTCTTGCGCTGGAAGTGGTTGAACACGGTGGCGCGCGCGGTGTCGGCGCGTTCGGCGATGTCCTCCATCGTGGTGTTCTCGTAGCCGCGTTCCACGAACAGCTCCACGGCCGCCTGGAACAGCCGGTCCCGGCGTTCGTGCCGCTGCCTGGTCCGCCGGTCGGTCGTCGCCTCTGCCGTCATGCCTCGCAGTCAACCATCATTTCTTCGCGGCGCCCGCTGAACGGCGCCCTTGACGGTGCCTCCGCCGCGGCCTAGCTTTATTGGACGCAAGTCCAAAATTGAACTCCAGTTCAAGGAGGCGGCGGTGCGTCTGGTCACCTATGAATCCGCGGGCGCGGTCCGGCTCGGGGTACTGCACGGCGACGCTGTGGTGGATCCGGCGCGGGTCTTGCGAGCGTCGAGAGCAGGGGAAACCGAAGTCCCGACGGAGATGGTCGCCTTCTTCGAAGGCGGGGCCGAGGCGCGGGCTAGGGCGGAGCAGGCGCTTCAGCTGGCGGACGCCGCGGCCGAAAAGGGCGACGTCCTGGTCGACGAAGGCCGTCCGGCAGTGCTTCCGCAAGCAGACGTTCGCCTGCTCGCGCCGGTGCCGAGGCCGCGCCGGATTCGCGACTATCTGACCTACACCCAGCACGCCAAGGGCTCTGGACTCGCCGTTCCGCCCGCCTTCGCTGCGATGCCGATCTGCTACCAGTGCAACGTCGAAACAGTGATCGGGCCGGACGAACCGTTGCTGTGGCCGTCCTACACCGCGCAGCTCGACTTCGAGCTTGAACTGGGCTTCTTCACGTCCGGCGGCGGAAAGAACCTCACGCCAGCCGAAGCGGCCGGACGCATCGCCGCCGTCACGATCTTCAACGACGTCAGTGCCCGCGACATCCAGATGTTCGAGATGAGCATGACCATCGGTCCGTCCAAAGGGAAACACTTCTGCACCGCGATGGGTCCGTGTGTGCTGACCATGGACGAGGTCGACGAATGGGCGGTGCAGATGACGGCCACGGTGAACGGTGAAGTCTGGGCGTCAGGGTCTACAAAGGACCGACAGTTCTCGTTCGCGGAGGTGCTCGCGTGGGCATCGCTAGACGAAGACGTTTATCCAGGCGAGTTCTTCGGACTCGGCACCGTCGGCGGCGGGTGCGGGCTGGAGCTGGACCGTTGGATCCAGCCGGGCGACGTGGTGGAACTCGCCGCGGCCGGCGTCGGGGTGCTGCGAAACCCGGTGGGGCAACGGCAGACCGCGCCGGACGGTGCGGGGCTGGCTTCGTATCAAGGCGCACCTGAAGTGCACGTCCACTAGGAGGCAGGCAATGCGCAAAGACATTCCCTACACCAAAGGACATCACCGGCTCACCGAACACTGCTCGGCCTGGCTGGTCCCGGACGGCACCTGGGGCTGGAGCAACGCCGGGCTGATCGCCGGGAAAGAAGAATCTCTCCTCGTCGACACGCTCTTCGACGTGCCGATGACCCGGGAAATGCTCGACGGGCTTCAAGACACCACAGTAGACAGTCCAATCAAGACAGTCGTGAACACGCACGCGAACGGAGACCACTGGTTCGGCAACGAGCTGGTCGCCGACGCGTCCATCATCGCGTCCGAAGCCACCGCGGAAGAGATGCGCACCAACGGCCCCGACCTCATGCGTGGCCTGGTGAATCAGGAGGGCCCGCTGGGTCGCTTCGCCCAGCACATCCTCCATCCGTTCGACTTCGACTCCATCACCGCGACCCCGGCGACCCGGACGTTCGCCGGGCAGTTGAAGCTCGACATCGGCGGCGTCACCGTGGAAATCCGCTGTCTTGGACCGGCGCACACCGAGGGCGACAGCGTCGTGCTGGTCCCCGACGAGGGTGTGCTGTACGCGGGTGACCTGTTGTTCATCGGCGGCACCCCGATCACCTGGGCGGGACCGGTGACGAACTGGATCGCCGCCTGCGACGCGATGCTCGCGATGGACGCCGAGTTCGTCGTCCCCGGCCACGGCCCGGTCACCGACGCCGACGGCATCCGTTCGGTCCGCGACTACCTGGAGTGGGTGCGAGCCGAGGCCGCCGACCGTCACCGCCGGGGGATGACGGCGGAGGAGGCGATGCGGGACATCTCGCTCGGCCGGTTCGCCGACCTCGACGAACACGGCCGCCTCGCGCAGAACGTGCTCGCGGTGTACTACGAACTCGACCCGGAGATGGAGCGCGTGGACACCCGCGAGGTGTTCCGCCGCATCGCGGAACTGGAAGGGTTCGCGTGAGCCGCTAGCCCGCCACGGTCAGGATCCCGAGCGCCAGCAGCACGAGCACTTTCACGGTTTCCGTGGCGATGTAAACGAAATGCGCCCGGGAGCGCGGCAGCTCCACGCCTTCCGGAGCGGCGAGGACGCGGTCCGTCCGCCGGTTCAACGCCGGACGGACCGCCCCCAGCTGCCCGATCAGCACCACGACCGCCACCGCCGCCAGCACCGTCACCGCGGTGCCCGGCTGCCCCACCGCGACCGTGACTACGATCCCCGCCGCGAGCAGCATCTCGGCGATGTTCAAGGCCCGGAACACGATCCGGCCGATGCCGAGGCCGATCGGGATGGTGACCCCTGGTGCGCGAAACTTCAGCGGGGCTTCCAGGAACGAGATGGCGAGCACCATCCCGAACCAGACGAACGTGAAGGCGCCAATCAGAGCAATCGCGTGCACAGCGCGGAAAACCTCGATTCCGGTGTTCGATCCGCCGCTGCCAGGCTACTCCCGCCGCCAGGCCACCGGCAGCCGCACCGGACCGTAGATCGACGCGTCGTGCGGCAGGTCCACCTCGGCGAACGGCACCGCGAGCCGCAGGTCCGGGAACCGCGCGAACAGCCGGAACAACGCGATCCGCATCTCCACCCGCGCCAGCTGCTGCCCGAGGCATTGGTGCACGCCGTGCCCGAAGCCGAGCTGCCCGGCCGCCTTGCGCGTGACGTCGAGGCGGTCCGGGTCCGGGAACTTCTCCGGATCCCGGTTGGCGACCGGAAGCGACATGACGACCGGATCGCCCGCCTTGATCCGCACGCCGCCGAGTTCGACGTCCTCGAGCGCGGTGCGGATCGGGCCGATGTGGATCACGCTGAGGTAGCGCATCAGTTCCTCGACCGTGCCCGCGGTGAGCTCCGGGTCGGCCTTGAACTTCGCCAGCTGCTCCGGGTTTTCGAGCAGTGCCAGCGTGCCGAGCGCGATCATGTTGCGGGTCGTCTCGAATCCGGCGACCAGCAGCATCATGCCGATGTTGGCGAGTTCCTCGTCGGTCAGCTCGTCGCCGCGGACGAGATCGGACAGCAGGTCGTCGCCCGGATTCGCCCGTTTCTCCTTGATCTGCCCGGCGATGAACGCGACGACGCCCTGTGTCGCGTCGATCCGCTCGGCGACGGGGATGTCCTTGGAGAACATGGTCCTGGCGTAGCCGTCGAACTCGGCGCGGCGTTCGTAGGGCGCGCCGAGCAGTTCGCAGATCACCAGCGACGGCACCGGCCGCGCAAACGCTTCCACCAGGTCGACCGCGCCGTCCGCGGCGGCCATCGCGTCGAGGTGGGCGTCGACGATCTCGGCGACGCGGTCCTCCAGCGTGCGCATCCGGTGCACGGTGAACGCCCCGGTCAGCAGCTTGCGGTAGCGGTGGTGGTCCGGGTCGTCCATCCCGGTGAACACCCCCGGGTCGGCCGGCTTCGGCGGCGGCAGCGGACCGAAGTCGAGCGGAACCTTCGCGAGTTCGGCGCGCGCGGACATCCGCTTGTCCGCGAGGACTGCCCGCACCTCCTGGTATCCCGTGACGAGCCAGCCCTGGGAGCCGTCGGGATACGTCATCGGCTCGACCGGAGCCTGCGTGCGCTGGGCCGGCACCGGATCGAACGGACACGCGCCCCTTTCGAGCGGGAGTCCTGCCTGACGGGTCATCGTCGCTCCTTCCCCTCTGAATAGTTCAGAAGGTACACAGCTTTCACAAAGTTGTGAAGTGAATGTCGGAGCTGAACGCCGGGCGGGCGGAGAATCACCGGCCCGGCCTAGTGCTAGCGCTGCTAGACAACCGAGCGACAGCAGTGCTAGCGTCGAACCAGTAGCTAGCGATGCTAGATTCAGTCGACAGCAAGGGAAGTTCCGAAATGGCCCAGTTGCAGAGCCTCGACCCGCACACGCCGATGTTCGCTCAGTTCAAGGAGAAAACCGGGCAGATCGTCCTCGCCAACACCTTCGTCGTCCCGAAGGAGCGGACCGACGCGTTCCTGGCTCTCTTCCGGAAGCAGGCCGAGTTTATGAAGGCTCAGCCTGGATTCGTCTCACTGCGCATGCACCAGGGAACGGCGGGCAGCCAGCTGCTGCTGAACGTCGCGGTCTGGGAGTCGACCGAGGCGCTCGCCGCGGCTTTGAGCAATCCGGAGTTCCAGCGCGTGGCGGCGGAGTTCCCCGACGACGTCGTGTCCTACCCGCACATCTTCGAGGAGATCGCGGCCTAGTCCGCTTCCGCCGCGTCGAGCGCCGGAACGAGTGGTTCCAGCGTTCGCCGCAACAGATCCGGCAGTGAACCGGACACCACAACCAGTCCGTTGCCCGCCGGTTGCGTCCACTGCTCCAGTGCGACCCGGACCGCCGCGGCGATCGACGCGGCCAGCACGCGCGCGGTTTGCGGATTGCCGACCCGGGCCGCGATCACCTCCTGCAGCGGGGCCGCGAGGGCGGCCGGAGCGTCGAGAAAAGCCGTGCGCAGCCCGGGATTCGTGGTGATCAGCAGGAGGGCGTCGCGGCTCTGTTCGCCGGGATCGGTGTACTGCTCCGCGATCGCGTCGAGGATCGCCTCGGCCAGCCGGGTATCCGGCGAGCGCTCGGCGACAGCGGCGGCGATCCGGTTCTCGCGGTCCGCGGTGACCGCCGCGACGATCGCTTCCTCGCGGCTGGAGAAGTAGTTGTTGTAAGTCCGCGGGGACACTCCGGCCGCTTCGGCGATGTCGTCGACGCGCACGTTCGCCGGCCCGTGCTCGATCGCCAGCCGCAGGGCCGCTTCACGCAAGGCGACGCGAGTGGCCTGCTTCTTCCGTTCGCGCAATCCGGTCACCCGGCCAGTCTCGCAGGGTTCCTGCGCCTACGCAAACTTGCGTGTACGCAAGTTTCGTGCGTAAGGTGGGCGGCGTCCCCGAGCGAGAGGAAACCGCCATGCGCGGCAAGGGAATGACGTACGACACCGGATTCGTCCGCAATGGACGGTCGTCGCGGGAGAGCTTCGAACCGGAGGTGGTGAAGCGCGAACTGGCGATCATCCGCGACGACCTGCACTGCACCGCGGTGCACGTCGTGGGCGGCGATCCGGATCGGCTGGAGCAGGCCTCGCGGTGGGCGGCCGAACTGGGGCTGGAGGTCTGGTTCTCGCCGTATCCGCTGGAGCAGACCCACGACGAGATCCTCGCCCTCTTCGCCGACTGCGCCACCCGTGCGGAACGGCTGCGCGCCACCGGGGCGAACGTCGTGTTCGTGACCGGCGTCGAGTTGAGCGTGATGAACGAAGGCTTCCTGCCCGGCGAGGACACCGCCGAACGAGTCAGCCTGCTGCTCGCCGAACCCGAGGGCCGCGCCGAGCGACTGGCCGAGGTGGGCAAGCGGCTCGACCCGTTCCTCGACACCGCGGTGAAGATCGTGCGCGAACGGTTCCACGGCCCGGTCACCTACGCGTGCATCCAGTTCGAGCAGGTGGACTGGAGCCGGTTCGACTTCGTCACGGTGGAGCTCATCCGCTCCGCCGAGGTCGCCGACCTCTTCCAAGCCGGCGTGCGAACCCTGGTGGCGCAAGGGAAACCGGTCGCGATCACCGGCTTCGGCACGGCGACCTGGCGCGGGTCCGGCGACGTCGCGCCGCGGAGCATGGAGATCGTCGAGTACGACAAGGAAACCGGCGATCCGCTCCGCATCGACGGCGAGTACGAGCGGGACGAGGCCGGACAGGCCGCGTATCTGCGCGAGCTGCTGGAAATCTTCGACGCGGAGGGCGTGGACAGCGCGTTCGTGTTCCTTTTCGCGCTCTACAACTACCCGGACGATCTTGACCTGGCCAGCTTCGGCCTGGTGAAAGTCCTGGAAGGACGGTCGGGCACGGCGTACCCGGGGCTGAACTGGGAACCGAAGGAGGCGTTCGCCGCGGTCGCCGAGCATTACGCGAAACCTTGACTCAGCGGGGTCCGGGCGGGTGAGATCCGGACATGCCGACGAAGACGAGCGCGCTGGGCAACCGGGTCATGGCCAAGGCGGCGGTGCGGATCATGCCGCTGCTGATGCTGCTGTACTTCGTCAATTACCTGGACCGGGTCAACATCGGGTTCGCCGGTCCGAACGGGATGAACAAAGAACTCGGCCTCACCGCGACCGCGTTCGGGCTCGCGTCCGGGATCTTCTTCATCGGCTACCTGATCCTCGAGGTGCCGAGCAATCTCGCGCTGCACCGGTTCGGCGCGCGCCGCTGGATCGCGCGGATCATGATCACCTGGGGCGCGGTGGCCGTCGCGATGGCGTTCGTGCCGAACACGACGACGCTGGTGGTGCTGCGGTTCGTGCTCGGCGTCGCCGAGGCGGGGTTCTTCCCCGGCATCATTTTGTATCTGACGTACTGGTTCCCGGCGGCGCAGCGGGCGAAGGCGGTCGCGCTGTTCATGTGCGCGGTGCCGGTGTCGAGCGCGATCGGCTCGACCGTTTCGAGTCTGCTGATCAGCGGCGGGCACGGCGTGTTCGGCCTGTCCGGCTGGCGGTTCATGTTCCTCGTGGAAGGCGTTCCGGCGATCCTGCTGGCGGTCGTCACATGGTTCTGCCTGAGCGACCGGCCGGAATCCGCGAAGTGGCTGACCGCCGAGGAACGCGACTGGCTCACCAGCGAACTCGACGCCGAACGCCGCGCCACCGAAGCCGAACACCACTGGCCGCTGCGGAAAGCGCTCACGCACCCGCGGATCCTCGGGCTGGCGTTCGTGTACTTCGCGGTGGTCTACGGCCTGTACGCGCTGGGCTTCTTCCTGCCGACGATCATCGCCGGGTTCGGCGAGGAGTTCGGCACCAAACTCACCGTGCTGCAAGCGGGTCTGGTGAACGCGATCCCGTACGTCGCGGGTGCGCTGGTGATGGTCCCGTGGGCGCGCCACGGCGACCGGACCGGGGAACGGACGTGGCACGTCGCGCTGCCGATGCTCGTCGGCGGCGCGGCGATCCCGGTCGCGCTGTACCTCGGAAACCCTTACGCCACCATGACCGCGGTGACCATCTGCGCGATGGGCGTGTGTGCGGCGCTGCCGACGTTCTGGGCGCTGCCCTCGAACTTCCTGTCCGGCGCGGCGGCCGCCGGCGGGATCGCGTTGATCAACGCGCTGGGCAACCTGAGCGGGTTCGTCGCGCCGTACCTGACGGGCTGGCTGCGCGACCTGACCGGTACGCAGCGGACCGGATTGTGGGTGGTCGGCGCGTGCATGGTCGCCGGAGCGGTGCTGGCAGTGGCGTTGGGGGCGAAGCCGCGCGCGTCTCGCCGGTGATTAGCCGGCGCGGCGCACCCGGTCCGTCAGCACCTGTACTTCGGTCTCGAACAACGCGTCGGCGTCGAGGCCCATCGCGGTGAAACCGCCGCCGATTTCGAGGCTGACAAAGCCATGCAGCCGCGACCACAACGCGACCGCCAGCTGGTGGTTCTCGGTGTTCGCGCGCCGGGCGTCGAGGACTTCCTCGTTGTCGTACGGCTTTCCCGCGGTTTCGGGGTCGTGCAACACCCCCAGCACCACGCCCATCAGCGCGCGGGCCGCGTCGGCGAGCGGTTTGGCGTGCGCGTCGTAGCCGGGAAACGGCGCCTTGAACAGCAATTCGTACCGGTGCGGCTCTTCCCGCGCCCAGCCCCGGTAGGCGGCGGCCAGCAGCCGGATGCGCGCTTCCGCGTCGGGTGCGTCGGCGTCGAGCGCTCGCGCCATGGCGTCGCGGAGGTCGTGGTACGCGTCGATGACCAGGACGTTCAGCAGTTCGTCGCGGCTGGAGAAGTAGCGGTACAACGCCGGTCCGCTGACCCCGAGCTGCTTGGCGATGGCGTTGATGGAGATCGCCTGCGCGCCCCCGGCCGCGAGCTGGTCGAGCGCGGCGGATTTGACCTCCTCGCGCACCTGCTCGCGGAACCGTTCGCGCATCGGTTTGCGGGTGCCTGCTGCGGGCATCCCCACCTCCTTGACGACGCCCGACGGTAACACGGCCGATCGTTCGGAAGACCTTCTAACTGTTCGTCCGGTCTTCGAAGGCTCGCTCGACGTCGTCGCGCTCGACAGCGGGACCAGGCACTTCGATCGGGCCCCCGGCCGCGAGGCCGTTGAGGAAATGCGCGATCTGCCGCCTCGCCAGGTGGGTCCAGTCCAGGACGGACGCCTTCGGCTGCGTGAGCAGGGTGCTGAACGCGAGCAGATCGGTGGCGTTGACCGGGCCGCGGATGCTGCCGTCCTCGCGGCCGGTCGCGAGGAAGAACTCGAGCCGCCCGTAGATCGACTTCCGGGCCGCGACCGCTTCCGGGGTGACGAGCGGGGGCGCGCCGTGCAGCGGAAGGACGAGCTGGTCGGCGATGTCGACGGTGCCTTCGAGATAGCGGCGGACCTGGTCGAGACCGGTGCTGTTGTCGTCGATCTGGTCGAGCAGGCTGTTGAGCAGGCCGTACGCACGGTGCTCCAGGGCTTGGAGCAACGCGTCGCGGTCGGCGTAGCTGCGATAGAGCGTGCCGATCCCGAGACCGGCCTCGGCGGCGATGGCGGCCAGCGGCACATGCCGTCCTTCGCGAAGCATCGCCGAGGCAGCCGCGGAGAGCAGCCGTTCACGGTTGGCCGCCGCGTCCTTGCGGACCTTGCGCGGGCGGGACATCGGTTCTCCTTACCCCGATCTCGGGCGACTGGCGCGAGCCCGTACGTTCGCGAGCAATTCCGCTACTGTGTCCACCCGGCCAGCGTATACGCGCGGACCTCGAGGCGAGCTTGTCAACCGTGGCCCGGAAAGCCGGTTGACCACGCTGGCAAAGTGGAGTCACGTGAGTGATGACGCGACCCACCTTCTCCGTGCTGCCAGCCTGGCGACCCCCATGGCATTGCGCGTCGCGGTGACGCTCGGCTTGCCCGACCGGCTGCGCGACCCTGGCACGGTCGACGACGTCGCCGCAGAACTGGATCTCTCGCCGATCGCGCTCGACGTCCTGCTCGGCCACCTGGTCACGCTCGGCGTGGTCGAACGCACCGACGAGGGTTACCTGACCACTGCGTACGGCGCGAATCTCTGCCAGGACAAGGAAAACGGCATAGCCAATCTGCTGCACCTGGACCGCGCCGCCGGCCGCGCCGAACTCGCGTTCGTCGAACTGGCACACAGCATCCGGACCGGCGAGGCAGCTTACTCCCGGCGTTACGGCAAGGATTTCTGGGCTGATCTCGCGAAACAGCCGCACCTGCGGAAGTCTTTCGACCAGCAGATGATCAACCGGTTCCGCGCGGAGATCCCGCAAGTGGTCGCCGGAATCGACTGGGCTTCTTTCACTACGGTAGTCGACGTCGGCGGCGGCCGAGGAGATTTGCTCGCCGCGATTCTCGAAGCCAATCCAAAATTGCGCGCCCACCTGGTCGACCTCGAACCGACCGCGAGCGAGGCCCGCGCCGCCTTCGCCGCACGCAGCCTCGCCGACCGGGTCGAGGTGCGCGGCGGGAGCTTCTTCGATCCGCTCCCGGCCGGCGCGGATGCCTATGTCCTGGTGGACATCCTGCACAACTGGGACGACGAAAACGCCCGCCGCATCCTGGAGCGGAGCGCCGAAGCGGCGGGCCGGTCCGGTCGGATTCTCGCCATCGAAGCGGTCAGCGGAATTCACGCGCGCACCGAAATGGACTTGGTCATGCTGGTCCATTTCGGCGGCCGTGAACGACGGGTGGAAGAATTCCGCGCACTCGCCGATTCCGCGGGTTTGGTCTTGGAATCGGCGGCCCCGTTGACCGACCAGCGAGGCCTCCTGGAATTCCGTGTCGCTTAACTCGGTGACCGTCCGAGCAACGCGACCAGCCGATCCAGCGGTGGCGCGTCCTCGGCAACCGGCACCGGTGGCGCGAAGGGGCTCCGTTCCGGCGGCAGGTCGGCGAGTTTCGCCGCGCTGAACGCGATTTCTCGCTCCACCAAGGCGTCCTCGAACTTCGCCTCCTGCCCGGTGGCGCGGGCGAGGTCCCAGCCGTGGACGAGTTCCTCGACGATCCGCAGATGCACTGCGACGATCCCCGGAACCGTCCCGGCCGGGACCTCGACAAACTGCTCCAGCGCCCCCGGCTGCCGGAACGCCGCGAGCAGACCGGCAACCGCGTCCCGGTAGGCCGCTACCGGGTCGTCGCCGAGCGCGTCGGCGGCATGAGGGTCCAACGACGCGCCCTTCGCACCGCTCAGGGCGGCGGTGAACAGCCGGTGCCCGAGGACCAGATGGTTCACCAGTTCGCGGACCGTCCACTCCGGGCACGGCGTCGGCGCGTCCCAGCGAGACACGCCGGCGACCAGCGCGCCGGTGGAATCGAGGACCGCGGACAGATCGTCGACAGGGTTCATCGTTTCGCCTTTCTCAGGGGTCACCAGTACAGACACCGCCCGCCCCGGAAACGGAACGATGGCAGGATGCGAAAGGTGGGCCAGGACATCCTCGATCGCGCACGCGCCGGAGACGCGCGCGCCTTCCGCGAGCTGGTCGAGCCCTACCGGCACGAGCTGCAAGTGCACTGTTACCGCATCCTCGGCTCCCTCACGGACGCCGAAGACCTCCTGCAAGAGACCCTCCTCGCTGCCTGGCGCGGGCTCGACGGCTACGCCGGTCGCGCCTCGGTGCGCTCCTGGCTGTACCGGATCGCCACCAACCGCTGCCTCAACGCCCTGCGCGACGCCGGCCGTCGCGTCCCGGCCGAGCCTTCGCCGCCGTTCACCCCGACCGAGCCCACGCGCCGCACCGAGGTGACCTGGCTGCAGCCCGCGCCCGACGACCCCGCCGCGCAGTACAGCGCCAAGGAAACGTTCGAGCTGGCGTTCGTCGCGGCCCTGCAGAAACTCCCGCCGCGCCAGGCCGCCGTCCTCCTGCTCCGCGATGTGCTCGACTATTCGACCGCCGAGGTCGCGGACATGCTGGAGACCAGCTCCACCGCGGTCAAAGGCGCTCTGCAACGCGCGCGAGCCCAGCTGCGGCAGACCGTCGAACCCGCCCCGCCAGCACCGCGGGAACGGGAGATCGCGCAACGGTTCGCGGACGCGTTCAGCGAGGGAGACGTCGACGGCGTGGTCGCCCTCCTGACCGACGACGGCTGGCTCGCCATGCCGCCCGCGCCGCACGAATACGTCGGCCGCGAAGCTGTCACGGCGTTCCTCGCGATGTTCGGGCAGTGGCGTGGCACCCGACGGTTCCGTCTTCTTCCAACGCGCGCCAACACCCACCCCGCCTTCGCCTGCTACCTCACGGAACCCGACGGAACAGTCGGGCATCCCGCCGGAATCCTCGTCCTCGCGCTGTGGGGCGACCGAATCCGCACCGTCACCTGGTTCCTCGAACCCGAGTTGTTCCCGCGCTTCGGCCTGCCCGCGGAGGTGAAGGTGTGCTGACCACCCTGGCGATCCAGAACTACCGCTCGCTGCGAGACCTGGTGCTGCCGTTGTCACAGCTGACCGTGATCGTCGGCGCGAACGGCACCGGCAAGTCCAGCCTGTACCGCGCGCTGCGGCTGCTGGCCGACGCGGGACGCAACGGCGCGGTCGCCGCTCTCGCCGGAGAAGGCGGTCTGCCGTCGACGCTGTGGGCAGGTCCGGAGAAGATCGGCCGGGCTGTCCGCGAGGGCCGGTCGCCGGTGCAGCCCTTGCAGCGCACCACCGCGGTCGGTTTGCGGCTCGGCTTCTCCGGCGACGAATTCGGCTACGCATTGGACTTCGGCCTGCCCGTGCCCAGTCGCGAACGCCATCCGACGGCCTTCAACCTGGACCCGGAATACAAACGCGAATGCGTCTGGCACGGCCCGATACTGCGCCCGTCCGCGCTGCTGGCCGACCGCTCCGGCACCCGGGTCCGCATCCGCGACGAGTCCGGCTCCTGGGCTGAAGGCGGCCACTCGATCGCCCTCACCGACAGCATGTTGAGCGAATTCGCCGACCCGCGCCGGTGCCCGGAACTCCTGATCGTCCGCGACCGAGTCCGCGCGTGGCGGTTCTACGACCACTTCCGCACCGACGCCGACGCCCCGGGTAGGCAAAGCCGCATTGGCACCCGCACCTGGGCGTTGGACCACGACGGCGGCGACCTGGCCGCGGCCCTGCGCACCATCCAGGAATCCACCGACGCCGACGCCCTGACCACCGCGATCGACGACGCCTTCCCCGGCTCGTCCGTCGAAGTAGCCACCGCCGACGGCCGCTTCGACCTCCGCTTCCACCAGCACGGCCTGCTGCGCCCGCTCAGCGCCGCCGAACTCTCCGACGGCACCCTGCGCTACCTGCTGTGGGCCGCGGCGCTGCTCAGCCCGCGCCCGCCGGAGCTGCTCGTCCTGAACGAACCGGAAACCAGCCTGCACCCGGACCTGCTGCCGGCGTTGGCCGCGTTGATCACCGCGGCGGCGAAGAAGACGCAGCTGCTGGTGGTTTCGCACTCCCAGCTGCTGGTCCGGTTTCTCGAGGACGCCTCGGTACTGGAACTGGAGAAGGACTTCGGCGCGACGGTGGTCGCCGGGCAGGGACGGCTGGACCAACCGGCTTGGCATTGGCCGAAACGGTAAAGCCTGGCAGGATTGCCGGTATGCCGATCAGAAAGGGCCATGCCGCGTAGGCGCCCGTCGCAGCTCCGGGGCCGCGAGTCGCCCTACCCTCAGCCTGGCCCGCGGTTTGTCCATCCCTCGTACCGGCAGCTGGACCGGCACCCGCCGGAAGACCACGTTCCGTACTACGCCGAGTACGGTCCGGCGACTGATCCAGTGTCCGCGCGGGCCCGGTTAGGCCAGGCGTTGCATCGGTTGCCGCGCAACGCTTCCCGCGAGCTGCGTGCGCGGGTCCGGCCGTTGGACGAGAGATACCTGTCCCGCTCGATCCCCGCACCGGAGGTCCAGCACCTCCGGGCGCTGCCCTAACGTTTCGCCCGCTGCCCGTCTGCCAACTCCGGCGGCCTCCGCCGTTTGGGCGCCGCGGCCGGCCGCCGTGCGCGAGTCGATTTCCCCGGCGTCCGGACCGGCCGGTACGGCTCCGGAACCGGCAGCCGCAGGATCCGCCCGATCTTGCCCGGCCCGAGATGGTTCAAGTCCGCCACCGCCGCGGGTTCGTGCCGGGCGCAACTGGCGAGCACGCCGAACAGGAACATAGTCACGATCAGCGACGTCCCGCCGTACGACACCAGCGGCAGCGTCACCCCGGTGACCGGCAGCGCGTTCACCACGTACCCGATGTTGACCGCCGCCTGCGCCACCAGCAGCACGGTGATCGTCGCGGCCACGATGCGGATCCACGGGTCGAGGTTGCGCGTCGCGATCCGCAGGCCGACCAGCGCGAGCCCACCGAACAGCAGCAGCACCACCGCGCAGCCGAGGAAACCGAGTTCCTCGCCGATCAGCGCGAAAATAAAGTCGTTCTGCACGTTCGGCAGGTACTTCCACTTCGACGCGCCCTGTCCGAGCCCGACGCCGAACAACCCGCCCTCGGCGAGGGCGTACTGCGCCTGCACCGCTTGGTATCCGGCACCGGAGGTGTCCGCGTCGGGGGAGAGGAACGACAGCACGCGCGCGAGCCGGTAGTCCGCGACCAGCGCGAGCACCACGAACCCGCCGACGCCGCCGGCCAGGAGCGCGGCGAAGAGCCGTCCTGGCGCGCCGGAGAACCACAGCAGCGCAAGCAGCACGATGCCGAGCGAGATCGTCCCGCTGAGGTTCGGCTGCGCCATCACCAGCGCGAACATCAGCAGCGCGACCGGCACCAGCGGCACCAGGAGGTGCCGCCAGTGGTGCAGCAGCCGGGCTTTGACGACGAGAATGTGCGCGCCCCACAGGGTCAGCGCGACCTTCGCGACCTCGACCGGTTGCAGTGTCAGCGGTCCCAGCGCGAACCACCGCTGCGCACCGTTCACCTTCGCGCCGAGCGGGGTGAGCACGAGCGTGAGCATCGCCAGCGTCACGAGCATCAGCATCGGCGAGAGGGATCTGATCCGCCGCAACGGAATCCGCAACCCGGCCCACAGCGCGACCAGGCCGATGAGGACGAAGATGACGTGCTTCTGGAACGTGCTGTACACGCCGCCCGGCTGCGCGGAGGACGCCGACAGCACCATGATGACGCCGAGCAGCGTGAGCAGGCCGCACAGCGCGAGCACGAGGTGGAACGACGCCAGCGGCCGGGAGAGCCAGCCGACGATCGCGACCGGAACCCGGGTTCGTCTGTTCCGTGTCGTAGCCACTCGCGCACCGCCGTCCGCCGATTTTCCGGCGCGCGGAAGGAACGCGCCGGGCCGATTATGCCCTAACCGTCCTCATCGGATAGTGCGGCGCGCGGGCATTCGCCGCTGAAGCTATTTCACACAAGGGATTCCGCCCCCGCTCAACGCCGGCGGGGGAGCGGGAACGCCGCTGCTGTGCGTCATCGGGCGCACATACGCAGCCGGTGTCGGCACCGGAGCGCCGCTGAGCAGTTGCGCGACCAGTGACTGGATTTGCCCGGTATTCACGAAGTTGACGTCTTCGCCGGACGGGCTCTTGCCGAAATGGTCGACCGGAAGGGTAACGAAACTGACATTCCCGCCGGTCAGGCTGGACGCTTGCTTCGCGAGCGCGAGCAGGTCCAGCCCGCTGTCGACCGCGGTGTTCTGCTTCGCGACATCCAGGATCCCTTGGAGTTTCGCCGGGTTCGTGAAGGTACCGCCCTGTTTGAGCTGATAGGCCAGCGAAGAGATGAAAGCCTGTTGTCTGCGTTCGCGGTCGAGATCGGTGAAATTGAGCGCTGGATGCACGTTGTCGCGGCGCTGCCGGACGAATTCGACGGCCTGTTCGGCGCTGATCTCCTGCTGGCCGGCGTGGAAATTCGCACCCGAATAGCTGTCCTGGGTGTCCTCGTTGAGGCACACCGTGATCGGCTGGACTACCTGGGCGATCTCGAAGAACGCCACGAGGGTGACCTCGACGAAATGGTCGATCGGGACGCCGCCGAGGAATTTCCGCACGGTGTCGATTTCCGCCCGGCGGCCCGCGTCCCGGGCTCGCTGCTCGCGCTGGGATTTGTCGGTGACATTCTGCGAGACGAGCTGTTTGGCCTTTTCGTCGAACGCCAGCCCGTAGGCCTGTTTGATCTTGCCCTGGCACACGTTGTCCGGACAGCCCGCCAGCGGAACGTAATCGTCGCGCGGGATCGAGATCGACGTCGCCCTGCCGCCGTCGCCGGGAACGTGCAGCAACATCAGCACATTCGCGTTGTAGCCGCCGTCCTGCTGATCCCCGGCGTGCAGCGAGTTGTAGATGTCCTTCGGCAGCGGGTTGCCGTTCTCGTCGAGCCGCGAATCGAGGCCCATGACGAGGATGTTGGTGTCGCCGCCGCTGGAGGTCGACTGCCCGTCGAGCACGTCGGAAACCTGCAGCCCGGACACGACACCGTGGTAGGCAGCCCAGCCGTAGCCGGTCAGCGAGAGCGTCAACGCGGCCGCGAGGGCCAGCGCGACCCGGCCGGTGACCCGCCGCCGCCGGGCCGCGGCACGGGCGGCGACACCACGCGCCGCCGCACTTCGGGACACGGCGGCACGTCTGTCGTGAGGGTCGGTCATCAGGCCTTCCGGTGCCGGGGCGTCATGGTTGACCACTGTTCTGCACACACGCTGTGTACACGCTGAGAACGAAGCTCACGCAGAGTTAACCCAGGGGTGGCGGTGGTCATGGCAAGCACTCCCTCCAGCCCCGCTTCCCGGGCCGATCGCGTTTCCAGGCTCGCGGAGTACTCAACGTCCTCCGCCGGATAACTGTCAAGCAGTTGTACAAGTGTTGTAGTTATCAAAGTGACTCAGGTCACAGTCGAGGTAATGTCGAGAACGCCGTCCGGGCTCCGTCCCCGCAGCACCTGACCGAAGCCGAGAAGGAGACCACGATGGAACCGCAGGAAGTCGCCGAAGTCCTGAACCGCCCGCTCAGCCGTGAACTGCTCGCCCGCGACATCACCCGGCTCGCCTACGTGGCGAAGGACGGCACTCCGCGCAGCGTCCCGATCTCGTTTACCTGGAACGGCACCGAGGTCGTCCTGTGCACCACCAAGAACGCGCCGAAACTGCCTGCGCTGCGGGCGAACCCGATGGTCGCGCTGACCATCGACACCGAGTCGCACCCGCCGAAGATCCTGCTCGTCCGCGGCCGCGCCGAACTCGACTACGTCGACCACATCCCCGACGAGTTCCTCCAGATCAACGGCACCTACGAGATGACGGCGGAACAGCGCGTCGAATGGGAAGCCGAAGTCCGCTCCCTGTACGCGGACGGCATGGTCCGCATCGTCGTCACGCCGACTTGGGCGAAGCTCATCGACTTCGACACCACGCTGCCGTCCGCGGTCGAGGAACTGGTGCAGCGGCGAGCGGAAGCGAACGCCGGATAGCCGTCCGCTGATCCACTACACTGAATCGCCTACACGCCCCCGACGCGCGAAGGCGGAGCGCATGATCCTGGTGACGGGTGCGAGCGGCAACGTGGGATCGGCGCTGGTCAAGCAGTTGCGCGCGGCCGAGGTGCCGTTCCGGGCCGCTTACCATTCCGCGGAGAAAGCACAGAAAGCCACCGCGGACGGAATCGACGCGGTCACCGTCGAAATGTCCGATCCGGCTAGCGTGCAACCGGCGCTGGCCGGAGTGTCGAAGGTTTTCTTGCTGGGTGCGATGAGCCCCGGACAGACCGGCAACGAGTCCAATGTGGTCGAAGCCGCCGTGTCCGCCGGGGTCTCGCACGTGGTGAAACAGTCGCTGTGGCGGGCGGACGAGGAACTCACCCCGATCGCCCGGCTGCACCGTCCCGTCGAGCGGATGCTGGAAACCTCGCCGCTGTCCTGGACCTTTCTCCGGGCGAACTTCTATCTTCAAGCGTTCTCGGGAAACTGGGCCGGAACCATCCGGTCCGGGAATTTCTTCGCCAGCCCGCTGATCCGCGGTCCGATCGCCTTTGTAGACGCCGAAGACATTGCCCGCGTAGCGTTTCGGGCACTGACCGAGGACGGTCACGCAGGCAAAGCGTACACGCTCAGCGGTCCCGAAGCGCTGACGTATGACGAGGCCGCGGCAGTGCTGTCCGAAGTGCTCGGCCGTCCGATCACGTACCGCGGAATGTCGAACGAGCAAGCACTTTCCGCGCTGGCCGAAGCCGGCATGTCCTCGTTCCACGCCAAGGCGCTGGTCGAGGTGTGCAATACGTACCTGGACGGCGGCGCGGAAACCGTGACGTCCACAGTCGAGGACATCACCGGCCAGCGGCCACGGAACTTCCGCGAGTTCGCGACGGCGCACCGGCATTGTTTCGAGGCAGCACAAGGCAGCTGAGCACGGCGGCGACGAGACTGAGCCCGGCGGTGACCAGGAAGACGTCGCCGAGGTCGGCGGCGTAAACCAGCCCGAGCACGGCGACGCCGAGCGTCTGGCCGAGCTGCCGGAACGTAGCCATGGCACCGGACGCCATCCCCGCGCGGTCCCCAGGAACCGCGCTGAGAATCGCGGTGCTGCCCGCAGGTCCGGCGATCCCCATCCCAGCGCCGGTCACGATCAGCCCGGGCAGCAGGCTGAGCCACGTCGAATCGCGGTCGAGCAGCATCCACTCCAGGCCGCAGCCCGCAGCCGCCAGCAGGGCCCCGAGCCCGAGCACGATGCCCGGCGAAACCGCGTGCAGCCGCTTGCCGATCAGGATCGAGGCGAGAAAAGACGTTGCCGCCAACGGAATCAGCGCAAGCCCAGCCTCGGTCGGGCTGAGGTGTACCGCGGTTTGCAGCCAGATCGACACGTAAACCAGGCAGGCGAATACGAAAGAACTCGCGACAACCACGACCAGCACTGTCACGAATGATGCCCGGCGGAACAGTGCGAGATCGAGCATCGGGTGCTTCACTCGTCGCTCGACCACAACGAAACCTGTCAACGCCACGGCCGCGAGAGCGAACACCGGCCACGCATGCTGGATCAACGCGTAGATCACCGCACCCGAACCGACTCCGAAAGCCAGCATGCCACCGAAGTCGATCCGGGTGCCAGCCGGTCGTTTCGGTGCCTCGGCCAGATACTTCCGGGTCAGCAGCAGAGTCAGCACGCTCAACGGCAAATTGAGAAAGAATATCGCCTGCCACCCCGCCCACTGCGTCAAAACGCCACCGAGAAACGGGCCCGCCGCACCAGCGCCACCGAGCACCGCCGTCCACGTCCCGAACGCGGCACCTCGCTCCTTGCCCGCGTAATTGGCTCCCAGCAACGACATCGCAGCCACCATCATCGCCGCGCCGCCGATCCCTTGCACCGCCCGCGCGCCAATCAGCACGCCGACATTCGGCGAGAGCGCACATCCCAGCGACGCCACCGCGAACAACGCAACCGAACCGACGAACACCCGGCGCTGCCCTACGATGTCGCCGATCGCGCCCGCGCTCAACGCGAGAATGGCGAGTACCAAGGTGTAGCTGTTGACCACCCATTGCAGGCTGGCCAGCGATGCTCCCAGCCCGCGTGCCATCTCCGGCAACGCAACCGTCACCACGGTGGTGTCGAGGATCAACATGAACGACCCGAGGCAGATCGCCGCCAACGGCCCCCATTTGCGCATCACAGATCCCTTTCTCTTTCCCCGAAGAGTGATCTCGCTGTCGGCGCGCCTCAAGCAAACTGGCCTTTGGTGGCGGATCCCGTCATCAACTACCGTGAAGTGATGAAACCCGTCACGCTGGACTCCGTGGACCGCCAGCTGATCCACGCGCTGGATCTCGACGGCCGCGCCGCTTTCGCGCGGATCGCCGACGTGCTCGGCGTTTCGGAGAACACCATCGGCAGGCGCTACCGGCGGTTGCGACAGGCCGGGGTGCTCCGGGTAGTCGGCGCGGTCGCGAGCGCGAGACTCGGGTACGCACTGTGGACGGTCCGATTCGCCTGCGCGCCCGCGTCCGGCCTCCCGATCGCGACGGCGCTCGCCAAGCGCCCGGATACGTTTTGGGTCCATTTGCTGTCCGGCGGCACGGAAATCGCGTGCACGACGCAGTCGTCCATTGTGGATGAACCCGACGTGCTGCTGCTCGACAAACTCCCGCGGAGCAGCCGGATCACGTCCGTGTCCGCGCATCAGATGCTGCACGGGTTCACGCGCCTAGGCCGGTGGTCGGCCTTGTCCGACCAACAGATCGCCGCGCTGCAAGTCCCAGTCGACCCCACCGAAGAGATCACCTTCGACGACGCCGACCTGCAGTTAGTGCAAGTCTTGGCCGACGACGGCCGCGCCAGCTACGGCGAACTGGCCGCCGCGTCCGGCCTGTCCGAGTCGACCGTGAAGCGCCGGATCGAAACCCTCCGCCGAGCCGGGGTGCTGTCGTATCAGCTGGATATTTCCCTGCGCGCCTTGGGTTTTCAGGCAGAAGCGCGACTGTGGATGATCGTCCGCCCCTCAGTCGTCACCTCGGTGGCAAGTGCCTTGGCGGAACACGAAGAGGTGCAATTCGCCGCAGTCACCACCGGCCCGGCGAACCTGGTCGCCGCGATCGCCTGCCGAAACGCGACGCACCTGTACGAATACCTCACCGAACGCGTCGGAGCACTCGACGGGATCCAGCAAATGGAAACCGCCCCCGTAGTCCGCACGGTGAAGCGCACTGGATCGCTGCTGCCGCTCTAAACCGCGGCCTTCCCGCTGTAAGCGTTCAGCACCTCGGGCAACGAACCGTGCTGCCTCACGTGCCCCTCGTCCATCCACAACGCGGTATCGCAAAACTCCGCGAGTAACTCGTCGGAATGATTCGCGAACACCAGGATCCCGGACCGCCGCACGAGGTCCTTGAGTCGATCGCGCGCCTTGGCGAGGAACGCCGCGTCGACCGCTCCGAGCCCTTCGTCGAGCAGCAGGATCTCCGGATCGATCGTGGTCACCACCCCGAGCGCGAGCCGCACCCGCATCCCGGCCGAGTAGGTGCGCAACGGCAGCTCGAGATAGTCGCCGAGCTCAGTGAACTCCGCGATGTCCTCGACCCGCTTCGCCATCTGCCGCCGGCTCATCCCCAGAAAGAGCCCCTGTATCAGGATGTTCTCGCGCCCGGACACCTCCGGATCCAGCCCAACCCCCAGATCGAACACCGGCGCGACCCGCCCCACGACCTTCAGTGCGCCGCGCGTCGGCTCGTAAATCCCGGACAGCAACCGCAGCAACGTGGACTTGCCGGCCCCGTTGTGCCCCACCAGCCCGACCCGATCGCCCTCGCCAAGCCGGAACGACACGTCCCGCAACGCCTCGATCACCGGCACCTTGGCCCCGTCGGCGATGGTCCCGCCGACCTTCCCGAGCACCCGCTTCTTCAACGACCGGGTCTTGGCGTCGAAGATCGGAAAGTCGACGTAGGCGTTGCGCACCTCGATGCTGACCATGGCTCCCCCTCCTAGATGCGAACAGGAATTATCATTCGCATATCCGCGACGCTACCAGTAACGTGCCGCGAGTGAGCGAGACCAGCGAGGGCTTCCGCCCGCCGCAACAAGCCCGCAGCCGCGCCGCGCTGCAGAAACTCCTGACCGCAGCCGAACAAGTCCTGGCCGAGCAGGGCCTGGAGTCGTTTACTGTCGCCGCGGTGGCCTCACAGGCAGGCATGTCGGTCGGCACGATCTACCGCCGCTTCGACGGCAAGGAACAGCTGCTGCACGCCGTGAAGGACCGCTTGTTGACCCAGCTGGAAACCAGCGTCCGAGACGCCCTCCGCTCAGCGCCCCCGGACCTGCGCTCGATCTTCACCGCCTTCGTGGCAGCCCTGGCGCAGACCTTCGAAGAACACGACGGGATCTTCCCGGAACTGCTGGACGCCCAACGCTCCGACGGCCGAGACCGCGGCCTGGCCGCCCTGTCCGCGATCCAAGACGCTCTGCTGGAAGCCCTGCCGCTGTCCTCGGCCGAGGTCGAGAACCTGAAAATGGCCGCCAGAACGATCATCGGCGCATGCGTCCACCGCGCCGCGACCAGCAGATTCTGGCCAGACGACCGCCCGTGGGAGACATGGGCGGAGGAAGCGGCGGAGATGGCACTGGCGTACCTGACTTCACCGCCCACGGGCCCCGCTAGGATGTAGCCAGCAGCACGCGACGGCCCTCGTAGCTCAGGGGATAGAGCACGGCTCTCCTAAAGCCGGTGTCGCAGGTTCGAATCCTGCCGGGGGCACACATCCGCAGGTCAGATCCTATTTCGATCAAGAAGGTTCGAACCGGGAAGCCTCAAGAGTCAGAAAACTGTCTGAATTCAGCGCGTGACGGTTCGGCCCCCGACCGTACCTCTCCGCACACGGTCCGCACCTCCCGCGGCTTCCCGCGTAACAGGTCCGCTTCGCTCTGCGATCCCCTTTGCCGGACCATGACGAGGGGGACACCGTGGGGGACGACTCCGACAGACCGAGATGCTTCACCTCGCGATCGATCGGGGCGCTGCTGGCAACCCTGGTCGTTGCATTCGGTCTGACCAGCTTCGCGCCACCGGTCGACCCGGTCGCACGGTCGGCCGGGTTGAGGCCGACCGATCGCAAAGCGCCGACGTGCGACCAGGCCACGGTGATGAACCGGCGGCTCGACGAGCTCGGTCGCGGCGGCTTCACCTGGACGATCGCCGAGCCGCCCGACAATCTGTGGGGCGTGGTCGACCTGCACGGCACGATGCAGGTGCGCATTTCCCCGCGGGTTCCGTGCTCGCACATGATCGACGTGATCAACCACGAGTGGGTTCATACGCGGCAATACGCCAAGTACGGCGACCGCACCATGCAAGCCTACGGCGACGTGCTGGAACCGGTCGCCGACTGCGGCTCGCGACTGCTCGGCTCGGCGTACACGCCGTACCTCGACCAGCGGGGGGACTGGCTGCACCGAGTACGAGGTGGCGTCCGCGCGGTCACTGCTCGCCGCCAACCGACCGGGTTAGCTCTGGTCAGAGCCGAACGCCTGCCCATCGCGCGAACCCAGCCGGAGTCGCGGTGGTGCGCCGCTCGGAAGCGGCGAGCGCCCGCACCGTCTCGGTGACCGATGGGTGGTGACGGGTCGCGTTCGGTGCGACTTCCCTGGCCGCGTTCAACTCTGCGAGAGTGCGCTCTCGGTCACCATGGAGCATCCATGCGCGCGCCATGTCGATGTGGTGGTGCCCGACCCGTTCCGGTCGACGCGGGTCCGTAACTTCGACGGCGGAGGCACGCCGGACGGCTTCGGTGCCGTTGTAGTTCTCGACCGGCTTCGCGCACCAGTGAACGACGATGTTCGTCGTGCTGGCGTCGACGCCGTAGTACGGGACCGCGGGCGGCTGGAACTCGTCCGCGAACGCGCGTACCTCGCCCAGATAGTCGTCGGCCTCGACCGGGTCGCCGGCACGAGCGGCGAGGATCGCTGAGCGCAGGTCCAGTTGGATTGCCACTGACCGACTGGGGCTGACCCGTTTTGACGGACAGGGTCGTTGAGGCGGTCAGGCTATCCGGTGGGTGGGTTCGTAGGTGTTGGGGCTGAGGTAGCCGAGGCTGGAGTGCAGTCGGCGGGTGTTGTACCAGCCTTCGATGTAGCCGAAGATCGCTTTGTGCGCGGCAACCCGGGTAGGCCAGCCGCGCCGGTCGAGCAATTCCGCTTTGATGGTAGCGAAAAACGATTCGGCGACGGCGTTGGGCCAGCACTGTCCCTTGCGCCCCACCGACAAACGCGCGCCGTGCTCGTCGGCGAGGGCACCGAACTGGGCAGGCGTGTATTGACAGCCGCGATCGAAGTGGAAGATCACCCCGGGTTCCGGTCGGCGCTGGGCAACGGCGTTGTTGAGCGCGTCGGCGATCAGGTCGGTGCGCAGGTGATCGGCGGTGGCCCAGCCGACAACGCGGCGGGAACCGAGGTCGATCACCGTGGCCAGATACAGCCAGCCTTCCCAGGTGCGGATGTAGGTGATATCGCCGCACCAGCGAGTGTTGATATCGCTTGTGCTGCAGGAGAAGTCCCGCTTGATCAGATCGGCCGGAGTGTGCGCGCCCGGGTCGGGGACGGTGGTGGTGCGCCACGGTTTCGGAGCTCGTCCGGCGCGGCCGGCGGCGCGCAGGAGCCGGGCGATGCGCTTGCGGGAGTGCCGCCGCCCGCGGTGGCGCAGTTCGGCGTGCAGCCGGGGCGTTCCGTAGGTGCCGTTCGACTCGTCGTGGATCGCGGCGACCACCACGCCGACGACGAATGTGGGATCAATCCCCTGTTCCTCTTCTCCGACTGGCTGCGCCGAGCGCCGGGCTTCGCTCGCATTGGTCCGCCGCGCCGTCCAATCCGGATACGACTCGCCTGCAAAGCCTGCGGCGCGACCGCCAAGCACACGGACCACCGATGCGGCGAGTGCGGCGAAAGCTTCCGTTTGGACATCTAGACAGCCCGGCACCGCGGCGGTGATCCCTCGACACGCTGCGGCACCGGGTGCGCCCCCACCGGACGGGGTGCGGGGGACGGTGGGCTATCCCGAAGACCACCGCCCCCATCCAACAGACTGCGATGACAGGAACACCGGATGGAAACGCCGGACGAGGCGCGCGCGAAACGGATCAAGCGAAACCGCCGGATGATCGAATCCTGGCGAGCCGGTGAGTCGGTCACCGAGATCGCTCGGGAGCACGGGCTGTCGCTGAGCTGGACCGGGCGATTGCTGCGGCAGGAAGGGGCCGTGCTGCCGCCCATCCGACAGGGTGTGAAGCGCACCGACCTCGACATCGAACAGAACATTCTCGACTACGAAGGCGGCGCATCCATACAGGCAGTCACCGACGCACACAGTACGTGCTATGCCACGATCCGTCGGCTCCTGAAGAAACACAAGGAGACGATTCGCCCGCACGGCGGCCAGAACGCCATCGAGCTCTCGCCCCTGCTAACCCTTCGATCCCGCACATAACCACGACCCCATGCCGCACGTCCGCATGCTTCCCTCTCGCAGGCGCGTGGCGGGGCGGTTCCGTTGTCCGGTGAAATGTGCCGGTCGAGCGACGCGCATGGCGGCGATCTAGCGTTCACGAGTCCTTGGGCGCTGCACATCAGGTCGTGCCACGCGTCGCTTCTCCTCCTCCTGAGTAGTTCTATCTAGCTGCGCCTAGATAGGCCTTCGCGTGTTCGCTGGCGAGCCCCCCGTTTGAGGGGTAGACACCGTTGATCTCCGAGCCCCGGTGCCCGTAACGTGACTCTCGGTTACGGGAAGGGGAGGCCGATGGGGTTCACGAGTGTGCCCGCTGCGTTGAGAGCGGCGGGGCGGTCCGCAGGGGAGAAAACGGCCGGTCTGCGCGGCGCGGATTGCGCCGGTCTGGTCGGGCGGGTCTCGGCTGCGGTGCGGGGCGGGAAGGCCGCGGCGGCGGCCGGGGGCTGCCAAGAAGCGTTGTCGTCGACCTTCGCGCAGTGGTGTGCACAGGCGCAGCGGTTCGGCGAGAATCTTGGTGCAGCAGCCGACCGGTACGAGAAGGGCGACCACAGCGCGGCCGGGGTGTTCCCCGTCGCTCCGACGATGCGGGGGCCGCGCTGATGGTGTCACTGGCCGATGTGCGCGCCTGGAACCCGAACGTGCTGGACGAGGTTTGCTCGGCCGTGCGGGCGAAGGTGCAGGTTCTGGTCAGCGAGGGCGGCGACTACGGCAAACTGCTCCCGGTGGACGGCTGGAGCGGTCCCGCCGCCGAGGGCGCGGCCGCCCAGCACAAGACCCACATGCAGGGCCTGGACACCTACGCCGCCGGAGTCGCCGCGATCGGCAAAGCCGTCGGGCAGGCCGCCGACGCGATCCTCGCGCTGCAGGCCGCGATCAAGAACGCCGACGAGCTGGCCCGCAAATACGGGTTCGCGATCACCGCCGACGGCGCGATCGTCTGCGTCTACGCAGGTGACCCGCCACCGGAACTGCACCCGCAGGACCGGGCACGAGCACAACAGCAACTGGCCGACGACGTCGCGCAGATCCTGCGCACCGCCGAAGACATCGACAGCGACCTCGCCGCCGTCCTGGACAAAGCAGCCGCCGGCCAGTTCGGCACCGGGAACGAGTCCACCGTCGCCGCCGCGGCCGCCGACGGATTAAACGCTCCTGGCCTCACCGCGCCCGAACCTCCGCCCAACGCGACGCCATCGCAAGCCTCGGCGTGGTGGGCCACCCTCTCCCCGGCCGAGCGGGACATCCTGATCCGCGACCGCCCCGGCCGGATCGGCGCGATAGACGGACTGCCCGCCGTCGACCGCGACCGCGCGAACCGGGCCGTGCTCGACCGCGACTACGCCGATCTGCAACGGCAGCGCGACGACATCCGCCACCGGCTCGACGGGGTGAAACGCAGCGATCCGCAGCAACAGAAGGAGTACTACGCGCTGGAAAAGCAACTCGACGAGCTCAACGGCAAGATCGCCGGAATGGACCAGATCAAACACCGGCTCGACCAGGCCCTGCCCGGTCAGCCGCCCGCCTACCTGCTTGGCATCAACCCCGCGAACTCCGGGCAGGCGATCGTCGCCATCGGCGATCCCGACCACGCCGCCAACGTCGCCACCTACGTCCCCGGCACCACTGCCGGGCTCAACGACGGCATGCACACCGACATCGAACGCTCCGACGCCATGGCAGCCAAAGCCACGCAGTTGGGTTCCCCGTCCACGTCGGTGATCACGTGGGTGGGGTACGACGCGCCGCAAAGCGTCCTCCCGGACGCGGCCAGCACGAGCTTCGCCGACAAAGCCGAACCCGCGCTGCGCGGTTTTCAGGACGGGCTCGGGGCCGCGCACCACGGGCCGGTGAACACCACCGTCATCGGACACAGCTACGGCACCACCGTCGTCGGCCAAACCGCCCGAGACCTCGGCCTGCCCGCCAACAACCTCGTCATGGTCGCCAGCCCCGGAGTCGGCGTCGACCACGCCAATCAGCTCCACCTCGACGGAACTCCTCAAAACCAAGTCGGCCAGCACATCTACTCCACCGCCTCCACTACCGACCCCATCCCCGCACTCACCAACCTCGACTTCTCCCCGCTCGACGGAATCGACCCCCTCGGACCCGCCCCCACCACCCCCTGGTTCGGCGGGCAGACCTTCGATTCTGACACCGGAAACCCCGCCACCTCCCACAGCGACTACTGGAACAAAGACTCTTCCTCACTCAAGTCGATAGGCAAGGTAATTGCCGGAAGCAAACCATGACTCGTAACTATCAAAAAAAACCTGTGCAGCCGATGAGGCTCGCAACGCTTGCCGCCGTCTTGATCGCAATGACCGCCTGCGGAGGTGCCCCCATGCAGCCAACCCTCACGTCCGAACAGGCCAAGCAGGCGGCGGCGGACGCCGTTCACGCTGCCGCGTCGATCTCCTTCCCTGTCGGGTACAAGCTGACCGAAATCGTATTTCCCGCAGAGTCCTGCACTGACTCGTCGGACAAAGAAACCGGTCAAGTCAGGGTCGGCGTCACCTACTGGGTAGACGGCCCGGACCGCGCGCAAAATAGTTCCTACTACGAAAAGCTAAAAAAGTGGTGGACGGACAACGGCTGGACAATCGAAACCGACACCTGGCAGGGCGACCAATTCGCCAACGCCCATAACGGTGACGGCTACGTCATGAGCCTGACTGGCACGGTGACGGGAACGGTCCTGGGGCGCCTGAGCATCGGAGCTAGTTCGCCGTGCGTCTGGCCCAACGGGACGCCCGAGCCCAAGTCCTGAGACCCGGATGAGCCGTCGACTGGATCAGCCAAGGTCAGCAGTCCTGCTCATTGCTGGGCTGTTCGCTGCAGTCCTGACTGCGTGCAGTGTCGAGAAATCGCCCTTCCCAGGAGACAACGTGGACCGAGACCCCGCAGAAGTCTGGGCCGCACTGATGCGCCTGCCCGACACCGACCAAGCCCGCCAGCAATACCAGCAACTCGACACCGAACTCCGCCAAGCCCTCACCGCCGCCATCCCCAAACTGACGCCCTGGACGCCGCTCGGCACGGCTCGCGAGCAGCGTGCGGCGCACGATTCCCCGGCGTCGGCAACGACGGCGAACAGGCAAGCCTGGGCGACCACGGGGTGACCGGGAACCTGCCGGACGCGGACTAGGAGAAAGCCCTCACCATCATCGGGACCATCGCCCAGCGCTACGGATTCGACCCGCGTCCCCAGCGTCTGCACGACGCGCCCGGATCACACGACGCCGTCTTCCATAACCGGACCGATGAAGGAGCGATCTCCTTCGGCACCGCGCTCAACACCAGCCTTGGCCTCGACCTTGGCTGTCGCCTCTTCTCTGCGGCCAAGCAACGTGGCACCCCGTCGGCCACGCCCTAGCCGGGCGCACCGACCCGCCATCTGCTCAGTTCCGCCCCGCCGCGCTTCCCCCTCGGTTGCGCGGCGAGGCGGTTCCATGCCCGGTTAGTCCTGGTCGAGCTTGGCGACCGGCACGACAGGGCGGCGGACGAGCACGCTGCTCACGACGGACAGGATCGTGCCGACCGCGGACACGATCACGTTGATGGTCTGGTCCGGGATCACCCACCACCCGATGGCGACGACGGCGACGAGGACCAGGCGCACGGCCTCGGCGATGCTCGCGGGCTCGGTGCCGGCGCGGCTCGGCTGATCCGGGGCGGTCACTGCGCGACCGCCGGTTTCGTGCCGAGCCGAGCGGCGGGCTTGTCCACGATCTCGTCGGCCTGCTCGGCGTTGTCCTCGCCGAGCACTGCCACGACGTCGGCGCGCAGCTGCGCGCGGAAATCGTCGAGGCCCGCGCCGACGGCCTTTGGCGACCATGGGCAGGATCGACGGCATCGGGTTGCCGTCCGGCGCCGCGATGTAGTTCGACGCGAAGAAGAGCATCCGTACACGTTGGCGAGCATGTCGTTGAGCGGCTTGGCGTTTGAGCGCGGGGCGATGCCGTCCGCGTTGTTCGGCCCGATCTCAAGCGAAAGCGGGCTAAGCCAGGAATGCAGCTCGGCCAGCTGCCGGGTTCGGGTAGCGTCCATGTCGGGAGCCTCCGTGCTGATGAGTTGAGCGTTGGCGTAGGACTGGTTCCAGCCGACGGCTCCGGCCGAGCCGGGGAGTGCGCCGTCGTCGCGGTACTGATGGATGTCTTAGTGGCCGGTGTATTGCACGCCGTTCCTTGGGGTCTCCGGTTTGAGCCCGTATCGGGCGACCCAGACGGCCGGGACTTCCGGCCAGAGATCCGGCCGGGTCGCCTGCTCCAGCGACGCGTTCATGTAGACCGCCGGCCGGACGCCGAGCTGGCGCATCTGCGAGCAGTACGCGCGGCCGTCGTCCTTGTCCGCAGCGTTCGACCAGATGTGAATCTTCGGGTCGCTCTCGATGTCGCAGCCGGGCGCGACCCCGGTCCCGCCGAGTCGCTTGCACTCCGCCCACAGCACGCGGGCTTCGGCGGCACCGTCGCTGGGCTGGGCGTAGACGTAGCCGCCGAACGGGATGCCGAGACGGCGGAACAACGCGGCGTGCGCGTCCGCAGTTCAAACCCGGCCGTCGGCTTTCTTGCTGTAGACGCGCGCCATCGGCCCTCTTGAGCCAGCCGTATTCCAAGCCGGCAGCGCGGTGACTCCGCGTTGAGCGCGTCTGCGTCACCGGCGGCGTTGCCGCTCATCAACCACGCGGGCTGGAAGTCGAGGCCGTCGACCTGCCACGACTGGCCCGCGCGCGCCTGCGCGCAGGAGACCCACTCGGGTTTGCTGGCCGAGTTCGCCGGGCGCATCCACCGTCGGTACGCACATGGCCGATCAGGGCGGCCGGGTCGAGGAGGCGGCCAGCCAGCTGGGCAACACCAAGGAGATGGTCGAGAAGCGCTACTGGCGCATGCAGGTGACGAACGAGCGGGCCGCGGCTCTGCTGGAGACGTTGCTCGACGCCGAGCCGAAGATCGGCGATTTGAGGGGTCACTAGTGTCAGTAAACCGTCAGAATTCAACTCGATACAACGATGTCCAACTGAGTCACTGCGGGACGGATTCCGTTACGCCACAACATAAATGGAGCTAACATGGCCATGATTCTGCGACAGCCGGTGTCGCAGGTTCGAATCCTGCCGGGGGCACAAAACATGGTGATCGGCATGCCCTCTGGCTCGCGACAAGCCCTTCCTTTCAGTTGGACAAGAGCGGCCGCTTCTCTGCTGTGAGGTCCATTCTCTTCGCGGTGCGCATCAATGATTGCTCACAGCTGCCGGAGCTCCTTCAGGATGTGGAGCACGAGCTTGACGGTCACCACAAAAGCGCCTGCCCCAGCGGTCAGCACGACTTCCGTTCGGGTGCCCACTGCGGCCGCCACGATTCCGGCCACCAGGCAGGCGATCACTCCAGTGAGCACTGCGACCAGGACAAGCAGAGTCCGCTGGCGGGACGACGTCGCACGAGGCTTGGTCATGGGGTAGGAGCCCTTCACTCATCGGACAGCGGCTTCGGACTGTCGCCGCTTGCGCAACCCAGTAGAGAATACTACTATCTTCTCAGCAACCAGAGAGGAATGAGAATTGAAAAAACTGGATCTTGTGGACAGCGACTACGACCGAGTCATGCTGCTCGCACGTGCGTGGCAGGTCTCAGGCGGTGAGGCGGTGCGACGTCTGCTCGACCATTTCGTCCGTGAGGTCGGAACGCCCGCCGCCGCTGGGCAGGAACCTGCTGATGACGGCGTGTCCATCTACGCCGACTACGGAGGCGAGCGCATCGAGGCGCTCTACCACAAAGCTACTAAGCGAGTCGACATTACGAGCGGCGTGCTCGCTGGGTGCTCGTACAAGAGCCCGAGCGGTGCGGCGATGGGGGTTGTCCAAGCACTCAACCCCAATGTGCACAACAACCGCAACGGATGGTCGTTCTGGTTCATCGCCGAGAACGGGGAAGCGCTGCAAACAATTCGGCCGTAGCCGGCCGCGTTCGAGTCTCTCTGCGGCGTGGCCCGCTCGTGCAGCACTGCTTGACCGGCGCGGGTTAAACGAAAAGCTGATCCAGATACCGATCGATCGCCACGCGCGCGGCGCGAGGATCGATCACGTCCAGCTCAAGCAGCGGCGTCAATCCAGTCAACGCGAGGACAAGATTCGTCTCGACGGCCGGGTCCCGATCCTCGGCGATGTGTCCGTCCGCGATGGCTTGCCGGATCATCTGTTCGACGAGCGCTCGTTTCTCGCGCAGGTCGTCGCGCAGCTTCGCGTGCAACTCGGGGTCGTGCAGTGCTTCGAGGACGTACGCGGCGCTCATCCGGCTGGTGGCGCGGGCGTCGGGGTGCAGCGGGAGCATCTCGGTGAGCGTCACCCGCAGCACCTCGCGGGGGTGCGTGACGTCGACGAGCCCCTCGGCGACCCGGTGCGACGTCTGCTCCGCGGCGAACTCCATCGCGAACGTGAGCATCGCCGTCCGCGTCGAGAAGTAGTGCTGAACCTGCCCGAGCGACGCGTCCGCCTCCCGGGCGACCTCGCGCATGGTCGCGCGGTTCCAGCCTTGCTGCGCCACCACTCGCCACAACGCGCGCGCGATCGCTTCCCGGCGCTCGCGGTGGTCGACCTTCTTCGGCACGGCAGCCCTTTCCCTCGTTCCAATACAAGTGACATAATACACTTGACTTGAAACCGGAGGGGGAACGAGAATGGACGACAAGACGCAGCCAGTGGTCCGGACGGTCGAGGGGGCCGTGGCGGGCCGCTGGCGAGCGGGGATGGCGGAGTTCCGCGGGATTCCGTACGCCCAGCCGCCGGTGGGTGATCTCCGGTTCGCCGCGCCGGTCCCGGTCTCGCCCTGGGAGGGGACGCGACAGGCGACCGAATTCGGGCCGCTGCCTCCGCAATCCGGGCCGGTCCAGGTGGAGTCGGCGCACGAAACGGACTGGCTCACCCTCAACGTCGCAACGCCCGACCCGGGTGCGGCTCTGCCCGTGCTGGTCTGGTTGCCGGGCGGCGGATACGTCATCTCGGTAAGCAGCGACCCGAGCTACGACCCGACGCTGCTGTGC
Organism: Amycolatopsis nivea; assembly: GCF_004522235.1. Taxonomy (GTDB): domain Bacteria; phylum Actinomycetota; class Actinomycetes; order Mycobacteriales; family Pseudonocardiaceae; genus Amycolatopsis; species Amycolatopsis nivea. The sequence goes on along the minus strand of NZ_SDLT01000011.1, from coordinate 90,134 downwards.
GCGGCCGGGCTGGTCGTGGTGAGCGTGAATTACCGGGTCGGCGTCGAAGGGTTCGCGCTCATCGACGGCGCTCCGGCCAACCGCGGGTTCCTCGACCAGATCGCCGCTCTGGAATGGGTGCAGCGCAACATTTCCCGCTTCGGCGGCGACCCCGCGCGAGTGTGCGTCGCAGGTCAGTCCGCGGGAGCGGGATCGGTCGCGTCCTTGCTCGTGACGGCGCAAGGCCTGTTCCAACGCGCCATCGCCCATTCCGTACCCGGTGCGTTCGTCCTCCCTTCCCTCGCCAAGCAGGTCACCGCGGCGCTGGCGAACGGGGAAGACCTCCGAAACGTCGACCCGTGGCAGCTGGCCGAGAGGCTCACCGCGTTCAACGCCAGCCTGTCCGGCCAACGCGACCGCTGGGGGCCGATGGCGCAAATCGGGGCCGGAGTTTGTCCTGTGCTGGACGAGAATTCCCTGCCGCAGACGCCCTGGTCGGCTCTCTCGGACGGCGTCGACCTCCTCGTCGGCCACACCCGCGACGAGTTCCGGCTGTTCTCCGTCATGGCCGGTCGAGTCGGCACGTTCACTGCCGACGACGCGCAACGGGCGCTCGACCTCTTTGCTCCGTCGCCAGACGGCTACCGCGCCGGCTATCCGGAAGCCAGCCCGGAGGAGTTGATGGAGACCGTCTACTCGGACGCGCTTTTCCGGATGCCGAGCCAGCAGTTGGCCGAAGTCAACGCTCTGGCTGGCGGCCGGTCGTACCTGTTCGAGCTGTGTCTGTCCGCGCCCGGTCTGGGCGCGTGTCACAGCCTCGACGTGTGTCTCGCCTTCGGAACTCTGGACAGTCCGGTCGGCCGCCAGGTCTTCGGCGAGATGCCAGTTGCCACCACGCTTCAGGCGTCCGAGGAGCTTCGGCGTGCTTGGGTCAGCTTCGCAGCCACTGGCGATCCGGGGTGGGCCACCTATCGTCCCGGCCAACGGCTGACCCGCGTGCTGGACGTCGAGTCGGAGACCGTTCCCTATCCGGAAGAAGCTTCACGGAAGATTTGGGAGCAGCACACCCCGGTCCCGTTCAGCCTTCCCGCTTAGTCATGCCGACCTGCCGATACCAGTCAAGAAGATCCGGCCGATCAACGCTCCCCGGATCAACCACGCTGTCCGGCTCTTCTCCGCGCAACAGCCGCTTCACCGGAACCTCGAGCTTCTTCCCCGTGCGGGTATGCGGAATCCCCGGCGCCGCAAGGATCTCGTCGGGAACATGCCGCGCGGAAGCACCTCGGCGGATGGCCGCGAGGATTCGGTGTCGCAGCGCTTCATCGAGACGGGCCTCGTCGGTCAGCGTGACGAACAACGGCATCCAGTACCCGCCATCGTCCAGCTCAACGCCGACAACCAGCGCCTCCGCGACCTCCGGAAGTTCCTCGACCGGCCCGTAAATATCGCTGCTGCCCATGCGCACGCCGTGCCGATTCAGCGTCGCGTCCGAACGGCCGTGGATGATCACCGAACCCCGATCGGTGATGGTCGTCCAATCGCCGTGCCGCCACAGCCCCGGAAACGTGTCGAAATACGCGGCTCGGTACCGGCTGCCGTCGGGGTCGTTCCAGAACTGCACCGGCATGGACGGCATCGGCCGCCGCACGACCAGCTCACCGACCGCGCCGCGCACTGATTCCCCGTTGTGCCCCAGCGAATCGAGCGCGACCCCGAGGCAGGGGGCGGACAACTCGCCCGCCCACACCGGCGTGGTGGGCGCCGCGCTCGCGAAGGCGGTGACGACGTCCGTCCCGCCGCTGCTGGAAACGACCTGCACCCGCGGCCCGAGCTCGCCCTCGACCCAGCGGTGCAGGTCAGCCGGAAACGTCGAGCCAGTGACGCCGAGCCGTACCAGCGCGCGCAGGTCATGGTCACCGAGCCGGACCCCGGCCTTGCGGCACGACGCGAGGTAACCGGGACTGGTGCCGAGCGTGGTGACCTGCAGGCGAGCGGCCAGCTGCCACAACGCATCCGGGCGGTCGAACGTCGGGCTGCCGTCGTAGCACACCGCGGTCGCTCCGGTGAGGAGAGCGCCGACGAGTGAGTTCCACAGCATCCAGCTCGGCGTCGTGTACCAGAGGATCCGGTCGCCAGGCCGCAGGTTCTGGTGGAACGCGGAATGTTTCAGCTGCTCGAGGACTACGCCGCCGTGTCCGTGCACTATCCCTTTAGGACGGCCGGTGGTCCCGGAGGAAAAGAGAACCCACAGCGGGTGCTCGAACGGAACGGGCACGGGTGCAAAGACAGCGTCGCCATTGACGATTGACGACCAGGAGATCGCGCCGGGCACCTCGTCATCGAGCACCACTGTCGCGACCAATGTGGACAGTCCGGCGCGCAAGGCCGCCACGTCGGCGCTGCGTTCGATGATGCGGCCGCCGTGCCGGGATTGGGTCGCGGTGATCAACACGGTCGGCGATAGCTGCGCGAACCGCGCGAGCGCGGCCGATCCGACGTAGTCCAACCCGCATCCGGCCCAGATCGCCCCGAGGCTCGCGGTCGCCAGGAACGCCACGAGCGCCTCGGCCGAATTGGGCAGGTAACCCACCACCCGGTCGCCCGGCGATACTCCCCATTCAGCCAGCGCCGCCGCGACCGAGCCGACTTGCCGGCGCAGCTCACCCCAGCTCAGTTCGACCGGCACCGCGTCCTCGGCCACCGCGATCACCGCAGTGGCGTCCTCGTCGCGATCCCGGAAGACCTCGGCTGCATAGTTCAACGTGCTCCCCGGGAACCAAACGCTGCCGGGCATCGCCTCGGTCGCCAGCGCCGGTTGTCCCTCCGGACGCGCCGGCAGTCCGAAGTAGTCCCACACCGCGGACCAGAACCCGTCGAGATCGTGCACCGACCACTCCCACAACGTCCGGTATCCGCCGGTCAGGTCGCGTCCGGTGCGGGCCGACGCGTACCGGGCGAAATCGGTGATCCGCGCAGTCATTCGAGTTCCCATTCCGCGACCGTGGTCCGCACGTCCTTGGCTGCGAGGGCCTCGAACAGCGGCCGACCGCCGGTGTCGGCGAGGGTGACGAACAGCCGGTTTCCGCCATCGGTGCAGCAGGCGATGGGGAACGTGGCGCCGGTTGTGATCGTCTCGCGCACCGTGTTGTCCCGGACCAGCACGACTGCGTGTCCAGTCGTGGTCGCCACCCAGATCCCGCCCGGGGCGGGCCAGATTCCGTCCGGACGAGCGTCGGGGCCGACCAAGCGGGCGAGGTCGGCGTAGAGCCGCCGGTCGGTCAGCGTGCCGTCCGGGCCGACGGTGAAGGTCGTCAGCCGTTGCGCCGCGGTCTCGGCGACGACCAGGGTGCGCCCACCGTCGATGAAGGCGAGACCGTTCGGGAAGTCGAGGTTCTCGGCAGCGACAGTGGCTGAGCCATCGACGCCGACCCGCACCAAACGGCCCGGTCGCGGCGGTTCGCCAGGGACGAACCCGACGTCGTCGACGTACAGATTGCCCTGCTCGTCACCGACGAGATCGCCGAGCGGACCAGTCGCCACGGCGCTGAGATCCACGTAGGTGGAGAACTGCCCGTCCACCCAGACGCCGATGCGCTTCTCGTGCATCATGGCCGCGACCAACCTGCCGTCGGGCAAGAACCACAGTCCGTTCGCCGGGGAGTCCACCTTGGTGGCGCTCCAGGTCCCGCCGTGATCCGTCCACAGTCGACTGCCCTGGGTGTCCGACAGCCACAGCGCGCCCTGATGCCAGCGGGGTCCTTCGCCCCAGATCATCCCGGTGCCGTAAGGCTTCACGCGCGTACCTCCATGCGTCGCGCGAGTTCCTTCGTCGCCGTCTCCAGTTCCGCCGTGTCGGCGGCGAAGGCGAACACGTACCGGTCCGGGCGGATAATGGCCGCGGTGGCAGAATTCGCGGCCAACCATTCTTCGACCGCCGGGCCGCTATCAGCGACCACCGCGACGTCGAGGTGCCGCCACAGTTTCACGATCTCCGCCGAGACGGCCTGTTTGCCGACGACGACGAAGTTGTATCCGGTGACGTCGTCGAGCCGCGTGCCGTCAGCGGCCCGGGGCTGCGGGCTGAGTCGGCTGACCGAGGTGGTCAGGCCGGGGCCGAGCGGCGGACGGAGCGGTTCGAGAGTCTGCGGCTCCGTCAGTTCCGGATGGGTGTCGCCGATGCCGAAGGACTCGATGAGGTTGGCCTGCCGGGCGGACTCGGCGATGTAAGGGCGAACGTGCGGGGCGCGCTCGCTCTCGTAGGTGTCGAGCAGGCTGTCGGGGCTGCTGCCCTGGACGACGGCGGCGAGTTTCCAGGCGAGGTTTGCCGCGTCGCGGAGTCCGGAACACATGCCCTGCCCGAGCATCGGCGGCATTTCGTGGGCGGCGTCGCCGGCAAGGAGCAGCCTGCCGGAACGCCAGCCGCGCACGAGCCGCGCGTGCCATTCGTAAGTGTCGGCGCGCATGATGCGGTAGCTGCCCGGTTCGATCCAGCGGCTGAGCGCGTCGTACACCGCCTGCGGACGTTCGAGCGCGGCGGCGTCGTCTCCGTCGAGGAGCATGAATTCGAACCGAAGCATCGGGGGAAAGATCGGCACGTAGGTGATCGGCCGTTGTCCCTGGCACAGAATGAATCCGGATTCCTGGGGCAGCGCCGGCGGGTGCTGGAACGGATGAATGTCGACGATGAGCGAACGTTGCGTTCCCTCGAGATCTTCAACCTCGGCGTCCATCAGTCGCCGGACGAACGAATTCGCCCCGTCCGAGCCGACGGCGTAGGCCGCGGTCAGCGTCCTGACCTGGTCCCGGCCGGTCACGGTGAGGCGGACGGCGTCGGCGTCCTGGGCGATTTCTGCGACGGACCAGCCGAACCACAGGTCGACGTTCGGGTCGTTCGCGAGCAGACCGCGCAGCCGGGATTCGAAATCCGGCTGGTGGAACTGGTAGTCCGTGCGCCAGCCCTGTCCGGATTCTTCCCGGGCGTGGGCGAATTCGAGGAATGGCGTGCCGTCCGGCAGTTGCAGCGTCCATCCGGTCTGCCGCAGGAACCGCTCCTCCAGATCGGCCGCGCCCAGCGTTTGCAGAGTGCGCATCGATTCGTCGTCGAGATGAGTCGCCCGCGGATGGTGACAGACGATCCGGTTCGGATCGATCGCGGCGACCCTCAGTCCTTTCGCGCTGAGCAGCCGCGCGAGGGTCAGGCCGACCGGACCGCAGCCCACGACCGCGATGTCGTAAGTGTCCATGACTGTTCCTTCGTTCAAGCCGGTTCTTCGACCGGTTGCGACGCGGGGGTTTCGGCGGTGCGGTGGAAACTTCCGAGGACGACGGTGAAGATCGCGCCGAGGATCGCCGGGACCGCGAAAAGCAGGAAATTCCACTGTGGAGCGAACCCGGCGGCAAGGACCCATCCGCCGAGCACCGGCCCGGCTATCGCGCCGATCCGGCCGATTCCCAGCGCGACGCCGATCGCGCTGGCCCTGGCGTGCGCCGGATAAGTGCGGGCGACGTACACGTTGATCAGCCCCTGCACGCCGAACGCGCCCGCGCCGCCGATCAGCACGATCACCGACAGCACCGGCAATGGCGACCGAACGCTCAAGGCGGCCATAGCTACTGCGGCGACAACAAAACACGCGATGATCGGGATTCGCGATCCCGCCCGGTCGGCGAGCGCCGCGATCGCGAGACCGCCGACCGTCGCGCCGACATTGACCAGGGTCAGGAACATCAGCGAGGAATCCAGCGGATACCGCGCGGCCTGCATCAATTGCGGCAACCAAGTGTTGATCCCGAAAATGAGCAAGAATGAACAGATCACCATGGCGCAGAACAGCACGGTCGTTCCGGTATACGGCTGGCGCAACACGACGCGCAGACCGCGTGCTCCGGTCGGCTCTCGCCGGTAGACTGGTGATTCGGGAAGCCAACGGTAAGTCATCGGCACCAGCAGCAATCCGACCGCGCCGCCGACGAGATACTCGGGCCGGAAGTTGTCTCCGCTCAGGAACGCCGCGGCTACGACGGCGGCCAGCGAACCGCCTACAGTAACTCCACATTGGACGATTGCCGAACTGATGTTCTTCCGTTTCGGCGGCGCGAGTTCGAAGATCAGCGGGCCCATCGCGGGGTAGACCGCGCCGACTCCCAGTCCGACGAGGAGCCTGCTGGCACCGAACAATTCCGGATTCGGCGCGAACGCACAAGCGAACATGCCCAGCGAGACGATCGCGATGCTGAGCAAAGTCGTCCGGCGGCGCCCGTGCCGATCGGTGAGCGGCCCGACCAGCAGTGCGCCGAAAAGCATGCCCACCGGCGTGAGGCTGCCCAACGTGCCCAGCTCGGGAAGGGAAAGCTGCCACGGCTGGTGGCGGAGCAGCAGGGGCGTCGTCGCGCCGAAAGCGACGAGGTCGTACCCCTCCAGCGTCATGACGGCCAGCCCGATCGCGATGGCTCGCCACGGCATCTTCATGTGCTCGCCTTGTCCGTGGAAAGACGCAGCACCCGTTCGGCGTTGCCGTGGCTGATCTTCTCCCGGTCGCGGTTGCTGATCGGTGCCTGCTCGAGGAACTGGACGGCCTCGGCGGTGTCTTCGAAGGGATAGTCGACGGCGAACATGATCGCGTCCGCTCCGAGGGCCAGTACCGCCCCGGCGAGCGCGGCCGGGGAGCAAACCCCGCTGGTGGTGATCAGGATGTTGTCGCCGAAGTATTCCGACGGTTTCCGCGCGAGAGTCCGGAGTTCCTGCCGGTCGTGGCGCGAATCGAGCCGCGCGAGCTGAAACGGCAGGAACTCGCCCAGGTGACCGAGGATGAGAGTGGCACCCGGATGCCGGTCGAAGACGCCTCCGAAAACCAGCCGGAGCGCGTGTCCGCTCGTCTCGGCCGCCCAGCTCCACAATGGACCGCGCAGTTCGGGACGTCCGTCGAGTACCTTCCAGGGCTCGGCTGGGGGAGCGCCCGGGTGGAGGTAAAGCGGCACGTCCAGTTCTTCGAGGGCGGACCACACCGGCTCGTAGCGCTGGTCGTCGAGGTAGGTGCCGTTGGTGTGGTCGTTGACGAGAGCTCCGCTGAGCCCGAGTTCGCCGACGGCGCGGTGGAGTTCCGTCACCGCCGCATCCGGATTCTGGAGCGGCAACGCGGCCAGGCCGCGGAACCGATCCGGATGCGCGGCGATCACTTCGGCTAAATGATTATTGGCGATCCGGGCATCCTTGACCGCCTGGTCGGCATCGGTCAGCCCTTGAATGCCGGGTGCGGTCAGGGAAAGCACCTGAACGTCGATGCCGTGCGCGTCCATTTCCGGCAGCCGGTATGTCGTGTAGTCGCACAACCGTTTCCCCCAGTCCTCGACCCACCGCGCGGCGGTTTCCGTCTTGGGCACTGGGTATCCGGCCTGCAGTTCGGGAAGCGCGAACGCTTCTTCCATGGCGATGTAACGCAAGGTGATGGCCTTTCCGCTCAGCTGCCTTCGGCGTGCGCGCCGGTCATGTGCGCCGCCAGGTCCTCCGGGTTGATGAACGACGGCGGAGGCGGCGGGCCCCATTCGTAGAGCGACCGCATGCCCTCGAACGACCGCGGCGTCCAGAGCTGGTCGTCGACGATGGCGTCCATGTCGGAGTAGTACTCGGCGAAGTTCCCGGCGGGATCCTTGAGATACCAGAAGAAATTCGACCCGATGTGGTGGCGGCCGAGACCCCAGACGTGCCGTTCCGGATGCTCGGCGAGCATGCCCATCGCGCCGCGGCCGACTTCGTCCACATCGGACACCTGCCAGGACGTGTGGTGCAGGAAATTGAGCGGAGCCTGCTGCACCAGGAGATTGTGGTGATCGGTGGAGCACCGCAGGAACGCCGCCCGCCCCGGAACCACGTCGCTGACCTTGAACCCGATGCCGTCGGTGAAGAACCGCTGGGTCGATTCCTGCTCGACCGTCCCGATCACGACGTGCCCCAGCGCGAGCGGCCGCACCGGCCCGGTCCGCGACAACACGGGCGCGCGGGTATTGGCGCGGTCCAACCGGCCAGGCCCGTTGTACGGAGTCGCCGCCACCGGTGCGCGGACCAGCCGCGGCGCGACGACCGCTTCGACGGCGATGTCCGCGATCGGCTCCCGGGCGTGCAGCGTGTCGGCCTCGCGCTGCACCGGAAAGCCGAGCCGGTCGAGGTTCGCGGCGATCCGACCGAGGTCGTCGGCGTCGTCGACCGCGACGGTCAAACCCAGCAGGCGGCGGACCCGCGAGTGCGCGAGCACGAACTGCTCGCCGCCCTCGACCGTGGCGAACCTGCCGGGCGCGAGCTGCGTGAGCCCGAAATCGGCGTAGTAGCCGGAGGTGCCCGCGACGTCGGGCACTCCGACGGTCAGCGACTTCAATCTGTGCAGTGCCATGGAATCGCTCCCTTCACCCGGCGACGCAGGTCTGCCGGAGCTGTCCGATGCCCTCGATCTGGGTGACGACCTCGTCGCCCGGCCGCAGGTAGCGCCGCGGGGACCGCGAATGCCCGACCCCCGAGGGCGTGCCGGTGAAGATCAGGTCGCCGGGAAGGAGCGGGCACACCGCCGAGAGCCGCGCGATCAGCTCGGCGACCGAGAAGACCATTGACGACGTGCGCGCCTTCTGCACGCTCTCGCCGTTGACCAGGCACTCGATCGCGAGGTCGTCGGGGTCGGCGAACTCGTCCGCGGTCACCAGCACCGGCCCGGTGGGAGCGAACCCCGGGAACGACTTGCCGAGCGAGAACTGCGGAACCGGCCCCGCCGCCTGGACGACTCGCTCGGAAAAGTCCTGCCCGACCGTCAATCCCGCCACGTGCAGCCAGGCGTCCTCGGCCGCGGTTTTCTCCGCCCGGCGGCCGATCACCACCACAAGTTCCGCTTCCCAGTCGACGAACTCGCTCGGCAGCTTCAGCTCCGTGTCCGGCCCGGTGAGGGACGTGGCGAACTTCGTGAAAGTGGCCGGCGACTCCGGAAGCTCGAGCCCGGCTTCCTGCGCGTGCTCGCGGTAATTCAGCCCGATGGCGAAGATCTGCCGAGGCTTCGGCGAAGGGCTCCCCGCGAGACCCTCGGGCGCGGCCGGTCCGTCGGTCGTCGTCCGCCCCCACTCCGCGAACTCGCTCCAGCGCTCGAAAACCGCGAGCGGATCGGCCGGGAACCGCCCGCCGCTCGCCCCTTCGACGTCGATCGCCCTGTCATTGAGCACCAGGCACATCCGGCCGGCCCGTGTCGTCGTTTGCATTCTCCGCGTCCTTCCGCTGCTTCCCGGCCAGTGAACACCGCTGAATCTCGATAAGTCAACTAAATCTCGAGATTATGGCGAGTATGCGGAACCAGGTACGATCTGCGACATGACTGGCGCTCGCAGCACGACCCGCGTCGAGGACGTCTACCTGCGTCTTCGCGCCGACATCCTCAACGGCCGGCACGCGCCCGGAACGCGGCTGCGCGTCGAAGCGCTCAAAGGGGACTACGACGCCAGCAGCGGCGTCCTGCGTGAAGCGCTGCCCCGGCTGGTCGGCCAGGGGCTCGCGACTTTCGCGCCACAGCAAGGATTCCGGGTCATCGACGTCTCCCCGGACACCCTGCAAGACCTCACCGAGGCGCGCGTGGTCGTCGAAACGCACGTGGTCCGCGAATCCCTCGCGCACGGCACCATCGAATGGGAGTCCGACCTGCTCGCGGCGCACCACAATCTCGCCCGCACCACGTTCGCCGACGAGTCAGACGCGATCAACGAGCGCTGGCTGTCCGCGCACGCCCGGTTCCACCAGGTCCTGCTGGAGGGCTGCCCGAACCAGCACCTGCGCACGGTGGCGACGCAGCTGCGCGAATCGGCCGAGGTCTACCGGTGCTGGGCCCGCGCCTCGAGCGAGGACAACCACCGCGACGTCGCGGCGGAACACCGGCTGATCTGCGAACGCGCGATCGAACGAGACGTCGCGGGCACGGTCGAGGCCCTGCGGGACCACATCGAGCTGACTACGAAGCTGCTGCTCGACGGGTATCGGAGCCGGGAAGAGGGCGACGGATAGTGGTGGTCATGCCTCGAGTTTTGCCCGCGTGCGGACCCGGCGTCCAAGACTGGTTCGCTATCCGGCGATAACTTGACGGCATCGGATCTCGAAAGTCTTGCGGCAAACGGTTTCTCAACTCCGAGCGAGAAACCGCCGCTGCTCCGCCGCCGCGTCCAAGTCCTCCGGACTGTCGCCGCCGAACCCGCCATGCGGCATCGCCTCGAACACGTGCAGTTCGGCTGCCACGCCGGCGGCGCGCAATTTCCGATGCATCCGGACCGTGTTCGACAGGAACAGATCGCGGGTACCGCTCCGGAGGAAGGTGGGCGGGAAGCCGGAAACGTCACCGAAGATCGGGGACAGGTACGGATCCCGCAGGTCGGCACCCGCTGCGTAGAGGGCGTTCGTGGAAGCCAGACTGCGGAGGATGTTGTCGACGCCGTCCAGCGTCTGGAAGGTGTCGCCGGATTCGGTCAGGTCGACTTGCGGCGTGTTGAGCACCAGCGCGGCCGGCATCGGCAACCCGGCGTCCTTGGCGCACAACAAAAGCGCGGCCGCGATGTTCCCTCCCGCGGAATCGCCGCCGACGAACACCTGCGACGGATCACGCTCCCGCAAGGCGCGCTGGTACACGGACATCGCATCATTCAGCGCCGCCGGATACGGATAGAGCGGCGGCAGTCGGTAGTCCACGCCCCACACGAGCATGCCGGTCGACAAGGCGGTCCTGGCCGTTGTCGCCCGGCACGCGTCCCCGCCGCCGACCAGGAGGCCGCCGGGATGCATCCACAGGAAGACGGCGTCGTCATCGACCCCATGCGGCCGCGCGGCGTACCCGGCGGCTCCGTCGACCTCGAAGTCCTCGACGTGCACCGGCAGTCCAGTGACCGGAAACCGCTGGGCTGTCGACTGATTCGCCCGAGCCGCCATCGCGAGCCAGCCATCCGTGTCGTCGGCAGCCGGATAGGTCAACTCGCCGGCGTCGAGGGCGAGCCAAGACCGTGCTTGCTCGCTGATCGTCGACGGAGCGGGAAACACGCGCTCGCTCATGACTGGGCTCCCCTCTGCCTGGTACCATCTTAACTAACTAAATTTAGTGACACAAGGAAGTGGTTCCGGATGCCCAGAACCAGCGAACGCGGCGGCCCGCAGACGCGCGCCCGGATCCTGGCGGTCGCGAACCGGCTGTTCGTGGAGCGCGGGTACGAAGCCGTGACCGTTGCCGAGATCGCGCGGGAGGTCGGGGTTTCCAGCGTGACGGTCTTCAACCACTTCGCGCGAAAGGAAGACCTTTTCCTGGACCGAGCGGCCGACGCCGTGGATCTGCTGCGCGCGGCAGTCCGAGACCGCGCGCCGGACGCCGATATCCTGACCTCCTTGCAGGGCCTGTGCTTCCGCCTGTGCGACGACCGTGCGCCGCTGTCCGGGATCAGCGCCAATTCCGTACCGTTTTTCCGGACGGTCGCTGGTTCCCCCGCGCTGATCGCCCGCGCGCGAGCCATCGGTTCCGAACTCCAGTCCGTCCTCGCCGAGGAGCTAGCCCAAGACCCCGCCTTCGACGGCGACGGGTTTTTGCTCGCGGCCTTCTTTATCGCTGGCTACAGCGCGGTGCTCGTAGAAACCGTCCGCCGCCGCATCGAGGGCGAGCCAGACCGCGCGGTGGCGAAGAACCACCGCGTCCGTCTCGATCAGCTGTTCACGGCACTGCGCGACGGCGTCGTGGCGCGCTGACGAGCAAGACGACCGCTGCCGCCGCGGTGCAGAGCGCGAGCGCGGTACCGGGTGCCGTGGTCTCCGTCGTCGCGCCGAGGAGACCCGAGCCGGCAGCGGCACCGAGGTTGACCGCGGTGTTGATCCAGCTGCTCGCTTCGGTCCGCACGGTGGGATCAGTGCGGGCATCAGCCGCGAGGTAGCCGACGATGAGCAGCGGTGCGATGAAGCCGCCCGCTATGCCGATGCCGACGACCAGCACTGGCGTGGACCCGATGAGCCCAGCGGTCGCGCTGACGCCGATCAGCGCTGTGCCGAGAACGAGCAGCTGTCGTTCGACCGACATCCGCGGATTGAGGCGGCCGTACAGCAAGCCGCCGAGCGCGCTGGCCCCAGCGAACAGGGCCAGGACGACGCCGGGCAGAACCGCGGAACCCTCGGCCGCCCCCATGGCCGGTGCCACGATCTCGACCGCGCCGAGGACGATCCCCGGAGCCATGATGGCGACCACCACCGGGAGAAATCCGGGCGACCGCAACGGTTTCGGCGCTTCCGTGGTTCGTTTGGTGCGGTGCCCGCGCTGTTGCCGGGACAGCGGGCTGAGCACGAAAAGGCCGCTGCCAGTGGCGACGAGGCCGGCCGAGACGTAAAGCGCCAGCGCCGGATCCGCGAGCGCGGTGAGGATCGCGGATGTCAACGGCCCGACCGCGAAAATCAGCTCTTCGGCGACCGCGTCCAGGCTCAGTCCTCGAGTGCGCAGGGGGCCGCTGGCGAGCGCCGCCGACCACACCACGCGCATCGTCGATCCGAACGGCGGGAGCGACAATCCCGCGACGGCACCGAGACCCAGCAAGAAAGGCAACGGCGCGCCCGGATCCACGGCGAACACCACGAGCGCCGTCGTGTGGAACGCGCCCAGCGTGGACAAGACGGTTGCCTGGCCGAATCGGTCGACGGCGCGCGCTCGCCAGGGTGTCGCGACGACGTTGGCGATTCCCAGCGTGGCCGTGACGGCTCCGGCGGCGGCGAACGACCCGCTGCCGGATTCGAGGAGGAACACGAGCGCGAGACCGGACATCGCCAGCGACGACCGGCCAAGGATGCTCGGCAGGAAGGAGCGCACCACGTGGGGCTGGCGCAGCGCGGTCCAGTAGGAAGGGTGTTCAGGTGACACGTCGTTCTCCAGGGCACAGCGCGAGTCGAGGCGCGCGGCTGACGGGGTCCTGCGCCGAAAACGGCGCGTTGAGACCCGCCCGGGCCGGTGCTGGATCTGCGAGGGGCGGGTCGCAGGACCGTCAGCTGAAGAGAACGATGAACTGGAACATCGCCGCGACCGTAGCAGCGCCGGCGCGCCCGGCGGTCACCTTTTTCGCGCGGACTCCAGGCAGCAAGCCTCCCGAACCAGCCGATGAACATCCGCTCCATCTGGATCGGTTACGCAACTCGGCGGCGCCCATCCGAAGAAGTCACTCAAGTGGGTGACCAGCAACCGGGTCGACTGCTGTTCTCGGCCGCTCCGGTGGACCAGCCGCGTCACCTGGTCGTGTCTGGTTTCGAAACCGTGAACAACAGTAGGTAATCTTCCGTAACGGGTGCGGGGAGCCGCCTCCAACCCACGGTTTGCCGGAGGGCTTCGTTGATCAAGCTCATGTTCGCCGACGACGAGGAACTAGTTCGGTCGGGGCTGCGCGCCATGATGTCCGGGGCGTCGGACATCGAGATCGTGGGCGAGGCGAGCGACGGCAGATCGGCGGTCGAGGTCGCCCGTCGCTATCACCCTGACGTCGCGCTGCTCGACATCAAGATGCGCGCCCCTGACGACGGCATTCGCGCGCTCCGGGCCATTCTCGCGCTGCCCGATCCGCCGACCGTCGCCATGCTCACCACCTTCGACATCGACGAGTACGTCAGCCTCGCGCTGCGGCTCGGCGCCAACGGCTTCCTGCTGAAGGACATCGACCCGGCGGCGTTGCTGCGGGCCGTGCGCGACCTGGCCAAGGGCGGTGCCGTCCTCGACCCGGGCGTCGCCGTGCGGATGGTGCAGAGCCACCGCGACGAGCAGCGGGCCGCGCAGCCGGCGCGCAAACTCCTGGCCTCGCTGTCCGAACGCGAACGCGAGGTCGTCGCGCTGATCGGGCAGGGTCTGTCGAACGCCGAGATCGGCGGGCGGCTGCACCTGTCCGAGGCGACGGTGAAGGGGTACGTCTCGGCGGTGCTGTCGAAGATCGGCGCGGCCAACCGGGTGCAGGCCGCGCTCCTGGCCTACCGCGGCGGGCTTCTCGACCAGTAGAACCAGCACATGCTGCTGACCGCGCTCGAGTTCCTCGGGCTGGTGGCGTTCGCGGCGTCCGGGGCGCTGGCCGCGGTCCGGGCGCGGCTGGACGTGTTCGGGGTCGTCGTGGTCGGCCTGACCACGGCACTCGGCGGCGGCATCATCCGCGACGTGCTTCTCGGCATCCACCCGCCGACGTCCCTGCGCAACTGGCCGTACCTGGCCGTCTGCGCGGTGACGGCGCTGGTGGTGTTCGCCTTCCACCCGCAGGTCGCCCGGCTGCGCCACGCCGTGCTGCTCGCGGACGCGGTCGGGCTCGGAGTCTTCGCCACGGCCGGCACGACGCTGGCGCTGAACGCGGGCGCGACCGGGTACGCCGCGTGTCTGATCGGCATGACCAGCGGCATCGGCGGCGGCGCGGTCCGCGACCTGCTGCTGCGGGAGATCCCGCTCGTGCTGCGCAAGGAGATCTACGCGATGGCCGCGCTGACCGGCGCGGTGTGCGTCTGGGCGGGGCACGCGCTGCACCTCCCGGCCGGCGCGGTCACGACCGTCTCGGCGGTGGTCGTGGTCGCGATCCGCGTGCTCGCTCTCTGGCGACACTGGAACGCCCCGGTCGCCCGGCCGCCGGAAGAGCGCTCGTTGTGATTTCCGCGTCCGCGACCCCCGGTGCGGCCAGTGCGAATGTGCCGCCCTGTCCGCGGTCGTCCGGAAATGCTCTTTGTGTGTTCTGCGTGTGTTCTTAGGCGGGTCTCAGCACTCTGCGTAAGACTGACGGCATGCGCATCCTCGTAGTGGACGACGACCGTGCCGTCCGTGAATCGCTCAGGCGGTCTTTGGAGTTCAACGGCTACACCGTGGAGCTCGCGAGCGATGGTGCGCAGGCGTTGGAGACGATCCTCGCCAACCGTCCGGACGCGATGGTTCTCGACGTGATGATGCCGCGCCTCGACGGGCTCGAAGTGGCCCGCCGGCTCCGCAGCACCGGCGACGACCTGCCGATTCTCGTGCTGACCGCCCGCGACACCGTCTCCGACCGGGTCTCCGGCCTCGACGCCGGCGCCGACGACTACCTGCCCAAGCCGTTCGCCCTGGAGGAGCTGCTCGCCCGGTTGCGCGCCCTGCTGCGCCGCGCCGCGCCGGACGCTCAGCAGGGCGAGACGTCGGAGGTGCTGTCGTTCGCCGACCTCACGCTGGACCCGGGCACTCGCGAGGTCCGCCGCGGCGGCCGCGAGATCAGTCTCACCCGCACCGAGTTCGCGCTGCTCGAGCTGTTCCTCTCGTACCCCAAGCACGTGCTGACCCGCGGAAGGATCCTGGAGGAAGTATGGGGTTACGACTTCCCGACGTCGGGCAACGCGCTGGAGGTCTACGTCGGCTATTTGCGCCGCAAGACGGAAGCGGACAACGAACCGAGGCTGATCCACACGGTGCGTGGAGTGGGGTACGTCCTGCGCGAGACCCCGCCGTGACCGACTACCCGGCGGGTGCGCACGCCGCGCCGGAGGGGGAGGTCCCGGATCCGCGGGGCACCCGGTGGACCACCCGGCGGTTCTCGCTGCGCGGCCGCGTCACGCTGCTGGCCGCGGCGTGCGTGGCGGGTGCGGTGGCGCTCGTGTCCCTGTGCGCGTACCTCGTGGTGCGCAACAACCTCCTCACTCAGCTCGACGACAACCTGCTGGCCCGCGCACAAGCCGCGGCGAACTCGCCCCAGGTGCCGACCGACCAGTTGCGCGAGGTCCCGGGAGCCTTGCTGGCGAGCGCTGACCTGCAGATCGGCCAGCTCAACGGCCTCACCGGCGACCTGATCTATCCGCAGCCGGGCACGCGGCCGCCGGTCGGCCCGTCCGAGATGCGCGTCGCGACCGGCGTGCTTCCGCAGTCGCTGCGCACCGACGCGGCCACCGGCATGCGCGTGGTCGCGGTGCCGCTCGGGCACGGCCAGGCGATCGTGCTGGCTCAGTCGATGGCTCCGACGATGCGCGCGCTGAACCAGCTGTCCGTGGTGCTGTTCCTCGTCGGCGGTGCCGGGATCGTGGTGGCCGCGGGTGCGGGCACGGCCGTCGCGCGCGCCGGATTGCGCCCCGTCGACCGGCTGACCTCAGCTGCCGAACGGGTAGCCGCTACCGGAGACCTGCGCCCGATCCCGGTGAGCGGCGATGACGAACTCGCCCGGCTCACGCACAGCTTCAACATCATGCTCGGCACGGTCGCGGACTCGCAGGAACGGCAGCGGCAGCTGGTCGCCGATGCCGGGCACGAGCTGCGGACCCCGCTGACTTCCATGCGCACCAACCTGGAACTGCTGCTGTCGGCCAGCCGTCCGGGCGCGCCGTCGCTGCCGGACGAGGACCGAGCCGACATCGAGGCCGACATTCGCGGCCAGCTCGACGAGCTGACCCAGCTCATCGGCGACCTGGTGGAGCTGGCGCGGCAGGACGAACCGCGCGAGCAGGCCGAACGCGTCGACCTGATGGACGTGGTCGAGCGCGCGCTCGACCGGGCGCGCCGGCGGGCGGGCGAGATCGAGTTCGAGGTCGCGCTGCAGCCGTGGGTCCTCACCGGCGACAACAGCTCGCTCGAGCGGGCGGTGCTGAACCTGCTGGACAATGCGGTGAAGTTCTCGCCGCAGGGTTCGCGGGTGCGGGTCACGCTGCGTCCGCTCGGCGACGGCACCGCGGTGGTCGAGGTCGCGGACTCCGGACCGGGCATCGCCGAGGAAGACCTGCCCAAGGTGTTCGACCGTTTCTACCGCTCTTCGGAGGCACGCACCCTGCCCGGATCCGGCCTCGGGCTGGCGATCGTGAAGCACGCCGCCGAGCGGCACGGCGGCACGGTTTACGCCAACCGGGCACCGGAAGGCGGCGCTCTGCTCACCATCCGGCTACCAGGGGCGCCCGTCGCCTGAGCGGCCCGCCACGCATGGCTGTCGCCCGGGAGGGGGACGCTTGATCTGCACGTCGCGCACACCTGATGTTGAATCGTGTAGGATTTTGTGCAGTTGATGGGTGTGCTTGGGGAGTGGCGGTGCTCGCGCGGCAGCGACAGGCGGTGATCCTCGAGGAAGCACGCCGGACCGGTGCGGTCCGGGTCAGTGACCTCGTCGCGAGGCTCGGCGTCTCCGACATGACGGTCCGCCGAGACCTCGACGTGCTCGCGGGCCGCGGCCTGGTCGAGAAGGTCTACGGCGGCGCGACGTCGCTGGTCGGCAAGAGCACCGACGAACCGGGGTTCGAGGCGAAATCGGTGCGCCAGCGCGCCCAGAAGGAAGCTATCGCTGAACTGGCGGCCACCCTCGTCAAGCCGGGCACCGCGATCGGCCTGTCCGCGGGCACCACCACCTGGACGCTCGCGCACGCCCTCGACGGCGTCGAGGGCCTCACCATCGTCACCAACTCGATCCAGGTCGCCGACGTGCTGCGCAACGCGGGACAGCCGGACCGCACGGTGGTCCTCACCGGCGGGGTGCGCACCCCCTCGGACGCGCTGGTCGGCCCGGTCGCCGTGCAGAGCCTGCGGACACTGCACCTCGACCTGGTGTTCCTCGGCGTCCACGGCATGGCAGTGGGGCCTGGGTTCACCACCCCGAACCTCACCGAGAGCGAAACCGACCGCGCGCTGGTGGAGGCCGGACGGCGGCTGGTGGTGCTCGCCGACCACACAAAGTGGGGCACCGTCGGCATTTCCACGATCGCGGACCTGGAAGAAGCACAGGTCGTGGTGACCGACGACGGACTGGACGACCGCGCGCGGGAAGACCTCGCGGAGCGGGTCGGAGAACTCATGATCGCCGAAACGGCGGAGAACCTCGAGGCAGAAGAAGCGTGAAACGCACTGCGGCACACCTGGCCGACGGCCGGGAGATCATCTATTTCGACCACACCGACGACCGTGAACGGCTCGCCGAGGACACCCGGGACCTGCCGCCGGTCGCGGCGGCCTCGGAGATCCGCCGCGACCCGCTGACCGGCGAGTGGGTCGCGATGGCGGCGCACCGCCAGACGCGCACGTACAAGCCGCCCGCCGACCTCTGCCCGCTCTGCCCGACCCGTCCGGGCAAACCGAGCGAAATCCCCGAAGCCGACTACGACGTGGTCGTCTTCGAGAACCGGTTCCCGTCGTTCTCGCAGCAGGCGACCGGCGAACCGTCCACTGTGGACGGATTGGGCCTCGTCCCGACCGCGCCGGGCCTCGGGCGCTGCGAGGTCGTGTGCTTCACCAGCGACCACGACGGCGCGTTCTCCCGGCTGACTCCGGAACAGGTGCGCCTCGTGGTGGACGCCTGGGCTGACCGCACCGCCGCGCTCGCGGAGACGCCTGGCGTGGAACAGGTCTTCCCGTTCGAGAACCGCGGCGAGGAAATCGGCGTCACGCTCTCGCACCCGCACGGCCAGATCTACGGCTACCCGTTCGTCACGCCGAAGACCGAGCGGATGCTGGCGGTCGCGCGCGAACACGGCGGCTCGGTGCTCGGCGACGTGCTGGCGGCGGAACGGAAATCGGGCGAGCGCGTGATCGCGACCGGCGAGCACTGGACGGCTTTCGTGCCGCCTGCCGCGCGCTGGCCGGTGCACATCCAGATCGTGCCGCACCGGCAGACGCCGGACCTCCCGTCGCTCACCGACGCCGAGCGCGACGACTTTTCCCGCGTGTACCTCGACGTGCTGCGCCGGTGTGACGCGCTGTATGACCGGCCGCTGCCCTACATCGCGGGCTGGCACCAGGCTCCGGTGCGGCGGGACCGGGAGCTGTCGTGGCTGCATCTGGAGCTGTTCTCCGTGCTGCGGGCCAAGGACAAGCTGAAGTACCTGGCCGGATCCGAGTCGGGCATGGCGGTCTGGATCAACGACGCCACCCCGGAACAGATCGCGGAACGGCTTCGTTCGGCAGGCTGACCGGAACTCGCGGCATACTCATCTACGAAACACAGGTTCGACTCAGGAACCTCTCAGGCCCAGCCGCTTAGGTGAGGACATGACCGAGAACGACCCCCACGTGCCCGACTCCGCGGCGGGTCGCCAGGACCCGGGCGCCCAGCCGGGTGCCGAAGGCCAGGCGGCCTGGCAGCAGACCCCGGCTCAGCCGGACCAACCCTCTTCCGGCGGCGACGCGAACCAGTCGGCTTCCAGTGCCACTGGTTCGACCGCCGCGTACGGTTCGGTCGCTGAGGGCTCGGCGGGGACGTCCGGCACCGGCACGGCGAGCGGCGACGCTTCCGGTGCGTACGGAGCGCCTGCGGGGCAGTACGGCACCGCTCAGACGTATGGGGCCGCTGCTCCGGCTGGAAGCACGCCGAATCCGTGGTCGGCCCAAGGCGCGGCCGCGCCGCACGCTGGCGCGCCCCAGAGCGGCGCGATCCCTGGCGCGCAGCAGCCCTACGGCAGCCAATACCCCGGCGGCACGCACACTCCGCCCGCCGGAGCCCCGGCCAATCCTTACGGCGCACCGGGAACCTCGGTGTACGGCGTCCCCGCGCAGCGCGAGAAGAAGGGTTCGGCGGGCAAGCTCCTCGCGAGCGTCGCCGCGATCTCGCTCGTGATCGGCGGCGTGGCGGGCGGAACCGTCGGGTACCTGACCGGCGGGTCCGGTTCGTCGGTGAGCGCGCTCGACGCGCCGAAACCCGCGCAGCAGACCGGCAACGTGCCGGCCGGCTCGGTCGAATCGGTGGCGCAGAAGC
Organism: Amycolatopsis nivea; assembly: GCF_004522235.1. GTDB lineage: Bacteria > Actinomycetota > Actinomycetes > Mycobacteriales > Pseudonocardiaceae > Amycolatopsis > Amycolatopsis nivea. The sequence continues at coordinate 70,490 of NZ_SDLT01000011.1, read as the reverse complement.
TGTCGCCGAGCGTGGTCGAGCTGCAGGTGTCCGGCCGGACCGCGGCGGGCGAGGGCTCCGGCTTCGTGATCAGCAGCGACGGCTACATCCTCACCAACAACCACGTCGTCCAGGTCGCCGCGAACGGCGGCCAGATCCAGGCCGTGTTCCAGGACGGCAAGAAGGCCGCGGCGAAGGTTGTCGGCCGTGACCCGACCACGGACATCGCCGTGGTCAAGGTGTCCGGCGTCAGCAACTTGAAGCCGGTCGAGCTGGGCCGCTCCGACGACCTGCGGGTCGGCCAGCAGGTGGTGGCCATCGGTTCGCCGTACGAGCTGACCGGCACGGTCACCTCGGGCATCGTCAGCTCGCTGCACCGCCCGGTGCAGGCGGGCGGCGACGAAACCGACCAGACCACGGTGATGGACGCGATCCAGACCGACGCCGCGATCAACCCCGGCAACTCGGGCGGTCCGCTGTCGAACATGAACGGCCAGGTCATCGGCATCAACTCGGCCATCTACAGCCCGAACTCGGGCCGCGGCCAGGGCAGCGGCAGCGAGGGCGGCAACGTCGGCATCGGCTTCGCCATCCCGATCGACCAGGCGCGCCGCACCGCGCAGGACATCATCAAGACCGGGCACGCGACCCAGACGTTCATCGGCGCGAAGGTCACCGACGCGCCCCAGGGCGGCGCCCAGCTCGGCGACATCACGCCGGGCAGCCCGGCGGAGAAGGCGGGCCTGAAGTCCGGCGACGTGGTGACCAAGATCGACGACCGCGTCATCGACAGCGCCAACACGCTCGTCGCCGCGATCCGCACCCGCGCCCCGAACGACCAGACCACCTTCACCCTCGCCGACGGACGCACGGTGCAGGTCACCTTGGGCGGACAGGCGGTACCGGCCAACTAGTTCGCTCGGCCGCCGAGGCGCGGCCGAGACCAGCCACGGCTCGACCCCCTATCCGCGCTGGGGCCGAACCTTTGCAGGCCGCGCGCGACCGGAGCACAAGAGCCGGTCGCGCGTGGCCGTTTTTCATGCCCAGCACGCGAAAACCGGCTCGCACACGAAAACACGAAGAGGCTCTCCGTGCCGCCTCCGACTCGGCACGGAGAGCCTCTCCGCGTGCGGTGAGGTGCCCACGCGCACGCTGTCCCAAACGCCGAATCCGCGGGAAAATTCGGGTACCGGAAGAAAACCCAGGTCAACTACGTGCGCGCGGCCGAATTTTCCGCGCCGCCTGCCGCCGTACCTGGACAATCCGGACGAGCGAAACGACCAGGACGGCACTCCACACCACGGCGAGCGTCGCCAGCAGCCCCAGCCACGTGTTCCCGTCGTGCAGACCGGGCTTCGCCGGCACGCCATAAGCACGCCACAGCAGCGGGAACGCCACGAAACCCAGCACCGCGGTCAACGCCGCGCCAACCTGCACCGGCCCTCGCCACGGCAGCGGCAGGAATCGAGCGAGCAGCAGGCCGATCACGCCCGCGATCGGAGCGAACACCGCGTCGTTGACGATCGGACCGCCGCCGATCCACAGCAACGTCGTGAAACTGTCCGGCCACGCCGGCGCCGCGTAGTCGAGGAACAGCACGATCCCGTACGCCAACGCCGCTAATCCGGGCAGCGCCAGCAGAATTCGCGCGGTCTTCACCGCACCTCCAGCTTCTCGACCCACTTCGTCTGCAGCACGCCTGGCCGGCTGGGCGCGATCACGCGGCACGGATACCCGTGGTCGAGATTCAGCACCTCACCGTTCAGTTCCAGCGCCAGCAACGTGAGCGGGTCGGCCGTATGCTCGCCGGGCAACACGCTGACGCCGTACAGGCCGGTCTTCTCCAGCGACGACACCCGCACGTCCACGCCGGGCGAAGTCCCGTTCGCGCGCAGCAGGTCCGGGAACGAGACGCCGCGCCAGGTCGCCATCTGGCTCCACCCTTCGACGCACGCGATCGGCAAGTCCACAGTGGTCTGCGGCAACGCCCGCAGCTCGGCCAGCGTGAACTGCCGAGTCCCCGCCGGAGTCACCACGGACAGTCGCCATCCGGGATCCTGCGCTGCCCGTGTGACCTGCGCCGCCACGGCCGTGCGGTTGACCGGCAACTTCTGCGTGCCCTTGTCCGATCGCCACGACAACCCGGAGACGTTCCGCAGCGCGGGAACGGTCGCCCCAGCGGTCGCCAGCACGGCAACTCCGGTCGCGATCCCCGTGGTGGTCAGGAATCCTCGGCGCGACAACCCAGGGCCAGGCTGCTGAGCGGACGCACGCTCCCGCGTCAGCGCCCGCCGGATCACCGGGAGCTTCACCGCGACATGCACGAAGATCGACCCGATCGCGACCCACGCCACCGCATAGTGCACCTGCGGAAAGTAGAAATTCCACGGATAGTTCTGCGCGACGTTCAGCAGTCCCGAACTCAGCTCGAAGAACGCTGCGCCGGACAGCACAAGGATCGACAGCCGCTCCACGGCGTGCGGCACCGAACGCACCAGCGGCCGCTCGAACAGCTTCGGGTAGACGCTCCACAGTTTGGCCAGCAGCAACGGAATCGCCGCGATCCCGGACAGCACATGCGCGCCCTGCGTCACTCGATACAGCCACACCGGACGGCTCGGCCAGAAGAACCACTCGGGCGGATGCTGGATCAAATGGCTCAGCAGTCCGGTGATGAAGCAGATCAGGAACGCGAGCCCGAGCAGGCTGCCGACCCGGGCCGTCGCGCGCTCGCCGTGCGCACCGCCCTTGAATTGCTCCGCCTTCGGGACCCGGCGATCGACGGCACGGGCCCGTTCGCCGATCTTGGCCTGTGCTGCGGAAACCCGAGCGTCGAAACCGCGCCACGCGGCGGCCAGGCGTTTCATGCGCGCGCCAGCTTCGCGAACCAGCGGCGGCCGCGACTGGTCGTCCACGCCACTCGAAAACCCGTCCGCACCGCGATTTCCGCAATGGCGTCGACACCGACCCACGCCCAGGTGAACCACCGCCCACCAGCGGGATCCGGCCGCAAGCGGACGTGGTCGCGGCGCACTCCCTGGCCGGGCTCCTCCAGTTCCACGAGCACGTCGCCATCTAGCGTGAGCAACTCGTGCACCCGCCGCAGCAGCGCATCGGGATCACCACCGATCCCGATGTTGCCGTCAGCCAGCAGCACGTGACTCCATCGTCCCTCGCCAGGAAGGCGAGTGAAAACGTTGCGCTGCAACGCACTCGCTCCGCGCCGTCGAGTCAGCCGCACCGCGACCGGCGAACTGTCCACGCCGAGGGCCACCACGCCTCGACGCGTCAACGCAGCGGTAAGCCGACCGGGTCCGCAGCCGACGTCGAGCGTCGGACCCGCGCACGCGTCCAGCAGCACGGCGTCGCCCGCACCGCAACCGTCCGCCCAACGACCGACCGGCAGCTCGATCCGGTCGCCGTTGGCGAGCTCCAGCCAGCAGCGATGGCCGAGCAGCCCGCGATCGAATTCCCGCCCAGTCGCGAGTTTCATGCCACCACTCCCACCGCGTCGACCGCGGCGGCGAACCTGGTGTCCGGCCGGATCGCGGCCACCCGCAGCGCGTCCTCCATGGTGTCCACATCGGACAGTGTCGGCAGCTCGACGACGCGGAGCCCGTTTCCTTCCAATGCCGCTCGGGTGCGGAATCCGGTGTCCGGACGCGACATCGGAACTCCGGCGAGCACTTGCGCCTGCCGCGGATCAGCCAGCCCGAGTCCCCACCAGCCCCCGTCTTCCGCGCTGCCCAGCACTGCGCGGCTGTCTCCGTCGACGACCGGCTTGATCGCCGAAGCCAGCAATACGGGGGAGACCTGCGGCGTGTCCATGCCGATCTGCAGCACGGGCAACCCGGCATGCACCGCGGCGGTGTCGGAGTGCGCGTTGGCCAGCCGGGTGCCGAAATCCCAGCCCCGCTGCGCAATCACGGTCGCCTTCCGCAACGCCCGGCCGATTTCGCCGCCTCGCGCCGCCTCCGAGAGGTCGCCCGTCATCGCCACGACGGTGATCGCGCCGTCAGTGGCGAACGCAGCGTCCAGCGTGTCCAACAGCGCGGAGGCGGCGATCTCCGCGGCCTGTTCTGGCGTCGCCGGCGGGCACAACCGAGTCTTCGCGAAGCCCGGCACCGGGGCTTTCGCGACTACAAGCAGGCAGAACGTCATCGGGCGAGCACCCGCCCGAAGTCCCGCACCGCTCGCAACGTGCCGCGCATCGAACCGGACACCTTCGATTTCGTGCCCCGCGCCCGTTCCCGGTAAGTGACGTCGAACTCTTGGACCGTCCAGCCCGCACGCTGAGCCTTCACCAACAGCTCAAGCGGGTAGCCGAAAGCCCGGTCCGTGACGTCGAGAGCCAGCAACTCCCGACGACGCACCGCCCGCAGCGGCGCGATGTCCCGCACTGGCAGCCCACGGGACCGCAAGAGCAGCGAGAGGACGGCATTGCCTGCTCTTGCGTGCCACGGCCAAGCCGCCCGGGAAACCGGCACCCGGCGCCCGACCGCGAGGTCAGCCCCATCCACAACCGCGGCGACCAGACGCGGCAACTCGGCCAGATCGAGTGATCCGTCGGCGTCTGCGAAACAGACGATGTCGGCGGTCGCGTTCTCCAACCCGGTGTGGACAGCGGCACCGTAACCACGCCGCGGCTCGTCGACGACTTTCGCGCCGTGCGCGGCCGCGACATCGGGGGAACCGTCGCGCGACCCGTTGTCCACGACGATCGCGCGATACCCCGCCGGCAGACCGGCGAGCACGCCGGGCAGCGCGGCCGCCTCGTCGAGGCAGGGGAGGACGACGTCCGCTCCGAATTCGTTCACGAGGCGTACGGTAGGTCTGGAAAGGACAGTGCAGAACCCTTGCTGTGCTTACCAAATCCTGACGTTCGCCCAGATCTTACCGACTTCTCACGGATCCGCCGGAACCCTGCCGGACGCCCGCCCGCGGGGTTATCGTGACCGGCGATGAGCGAGTCGACGAAGGCTGCCCGGCTCGCCGAGCCGCCGCCCCCGGTTCCCGTCCGTCCCCGGTTCCGCGCCGATCTCGTGACGGTCGGCGTCACCCTCGTGGTGATCGCCGCCGCGACCGCGGTTGGCGTGTACTACAACCGGCCAGGTTCGGACGTGGTGATCTACGCGTTCGCGCCGCCGTTGTTCGCGCATTGGCTGCCACACGTCGGCCCCGGCTCGGTGTTCGCCGTCCTGATCGCCGCCGGTGTCGTCCTGTACGGCCCGACCCTGGCCGCCCGGCTGCGATGGCGGCGCGCCCTGGCCGCGGGTTACCTGGCCTCCCTCGCCTGGATCTTCTCGCTCGCCATGGTGGACGGCTGGACGCGCGGCTTCACCGGCCGGCTGACCACTGTGCAGGAGTACCTGCACGAAGTCCCCGGCATCACGGACATCCCGCGGTTCCTCCGCGAATTCTCCTCGCGCATCCTCGACTTCCAGCCGAACTCGTGGACCACTCACGTGTCCGGCCACCCGCCCGGCGCGACCCTCGTCTTCGTCTGGCTCGACCGGCTCGGCCTCCACGGCGGTGCCTGGGCGTCGACCGCGGTCGTGCTGGTGGCCGCGCTGGTCGCGGTGGCGGTACCCGCGACGATCGCCCTGCTCGGCCGCCCCGACGCCGCCCGCGCGGCGCTTCCGTTCGCCGTGCTCAGCCCAGGCGCGGTGTGGCTGGGCGTATCCGCGGACGGCCTCTTCGCCGGCGTGACCGCCACCGGCATCGCACTGCTCGCCCTGGCGTCGGTGGGCTTCCGGGAACAGCGCGGTTACGCGTGGCCCACGGCGTTGGCAGCCGGGATTCTCATCGGGTTCGGGATCTTCCTCTCCTACGGCCTCGTCTTGCTCGGCTTGGTCGCGCTGGCCGTCGCCGTGCTCGGCAGGCAATGGCGGGCCACTCTCGTCGCTGCCCTCGGTGCGCTAGCAGTGGTCGCCGTGTTCGCGCTCGCCGGTTTCTGGTGGTTCGACGGCTACCACCTCGTGGTCGAGCGCTACTACCAGGGCGTTGCGCTGGTGCGGCCGTATTCCTACTGGGTGTGGGCCGATCTGGCCGCGGTGGCGGTCGCGTGCGGCCCCGCAGTAGTCGCAGCGGCTCGCCGGGGAGTGGCCAACGCGGTCTTCTTGCCTTCCCGCCGGACGATCCTGCGCGATCCGGTGCTGCTGATCGTGGTGGCGGCTCTGCTCACGATCGTGTTCGCTGATTCGTCCGGCCTGTCGAAGGCTGAGGTAGAACGGATCTGGCTACCGTTCGGCGCGTGGCTGATCCCGGCCACGGCGCTGCTCCCGGCGGGCCACCGCCGCTGGTGGCTTGCCGGACAGGCGGTGGTCGCGCTCGCGGTCAACCACCTGCTGCTGACGAACTGGTGAGGTGAGGCATGGAGGACCAAGCGGGTCGCGTGCTCGTGGTAGACGACGACGAGACCGTGCGCGACGTCGTCCGTCGCTACCTCGAAACCGCCGGTTTCACCGTCGACCTGGCCGGCGACGGCACGGCGGCGCTCGCCCGGTTCGCCGAGCGCGTGCCGGATCTGGTGGTGCTCGACGTGATGATGCCCGGGCTGAACGGCCTGGAGGTGTGCCGTCGGCTGCGGCAGACGAGCCAGGTGCCGATCGTCATGCTCACCGCGCTCGGCGAGGAGGAAAACCGCATCGCCGGACTGCAACTGGGGGCGGACGACTACGTCACCAAACCGTTCAGCCCCAAGGAACTCACCCTGCGCGTGGCATCCGTGCTGCGCCGGGCCCGAATGCCGCGGCCCGAGCCGCCCACGGCTGAATTGACGGACGGCAACCTCCGGCTCCAGATGACTGCCCGCCAGGCGACACTCGACGGCGCGGCGCTTCCGCTGACCACGCGCGAGTTCGACCTCCTCGCGTTCTTCCTCTCCCATCCCGGCGTCGCGTTCAGCCGGGCTGACCTGCTGGAAAAGGTGTGGGGCTGGGATTTCGGCGATCAGTCCACGGTGACTGTCCACGTGCGCCGGCTGCGCGAGAAAATCGAACGTGACCCGGCCAAACCGGTCCGCGTCGCGACGGTGTGGGGCGTCGGCTACCGCTACGACCGGACACAGCCGTGATCGGCTCGGGCGAGTCGGCGTGGGACATGTTCGTCCACGTCCTGCACATCCTGCCGCTCGCCTTGCTGTTCGCCTTGCCGGTGGCAGCGCTGGGCGGACTCGCGCTTTACCTGCTGCGGCACCGGTCGCTGGCCACGACGATGACCACGCTCGTGCTGACTCCGGTCGCCGCGATGCTGGTCGGGATCCTCGGCGTGAGCGGCTTCATGTTCACCGAGGCCCTGACCACGGAACTGCTGGTGTGCCTGCTCGTGGCACTGGTGGCGGTGCCCGCGGCGATGGTGCTGGGCCGGGTCATCGCGCGGCGCAGTGTGTGGGAACGCGAGGCGCGGGAACGCGAACGCGCAGCGGAAGCGTCGCGTCGCGAACTGGTCGCGTGGATCAGCCACGACCTTCGCAGCCCGCTCGCCGGGATCCAGGCGATGGCGGAGGCACTGGCCGACGGCGTGGTTTCGGAGCGCGCCGAGGTGGCCGACTACGCCCAGCGCATCAGCGGCGAGACCACCCGGCTGTCCGGCATGGTGGGGGATCTCTTCGAGCTGTCCCGGATCACCGCGGGCGCACTCGAACTGAGCATGTCGGCGGTGCCGCTGCGCGACGTGGTGAGCGACGCGGTCGCCGCGCAGGCACCCGTGGCTGACCGCAAACGCGTACGGGTGCTGGAAAACGCGTCGGCGTGGCCAGTGGTGTCCGGCAGCGATCCGGAGCTGGCGCGGATCGTGCGGAACCTCGTTTCCAACGCCATCCGGCACACCCCGCCGGACGGCACGGTCGCCGTGCAGATCGGCATCGACGGCGACCAGGCGCTGCTGGCCGTGGACGACGGCTGCGGCGGGATTCCGGACGACGAGATCAGCCGGGTCTTCGACGTCGCCTTCCGCGGCACCCAAGCCCGCACCCCCGACCGCAGCGGCACCACCAGCGGCGGCGGGCTGGGCCTGGCGATCGCGAAGGGCCTGGTGGAGGCACACCGGGGACGGATCGGCGTGCAGAACCACGGCCCAGGATGCCGCTTCGAGGTGCGGTTGCCGCTGGCGGCCTCCTGAGCCGTCTCTTGTGGACAGTCAGGAAGCGGCAACCGCCGCGACCGGCTCCACGCTGTGGTCGGCCGCGATCCGGAAGAACGGCTCGTCCGGGAAATGCGCGGCCGCGACGATCGTGCCGGTACCGACCACCTCGCCGAGCCAACGGCGGCGGGTCAGTTCCGCCTGTCCGGGATTGGCGTCGGACGCAGCACCGATCGCCGGATCAGCCATCTGCTCCGGAATCTGGAAGACGTCGCCGATCAGGACAGCGCGACGGTCTTGATCCGCGACTTCCAGCACGTAATGACCTGGCGTGTGCCCGGGCGCATGCCGGACGGTGACGCCGGGAGCGACCGTTTCCCCGTCAAGCAGCGGTCGCAGTTTGCCCTGGGCGCGAAGGGCTTCCAGCGCTACGCGGCCGCGGTCGTGCCGCCCCGCCGGCTCGATGAACGCTGCCCAGTCGGGCGCGCCATACCGCACTTCGGCATTCGGGAAGTACGGCTCGCCGTTCGGCGCGACCCAGCCGATGTGGTCGGCGTGCAGATGAGTCAGCACCACGGTGTCGATGTCTGCGGGGGCAATCCCGGCCTCAGCGAGCGCTGCGGGCAAGCCGCCGGTGTGCTCCGGCTCGGCGGCGCTGACGACGGGGTGCAGTTGCTCTTTGGAGTGCTGCGGCAGATGCGGCTCGCCGGACGCACGCGGTCCGAAACCGGCGTCGACCAGCACGGTGCGGCCGCCCGTCCGGATCAGGAACGCGCCGATGACCACGGGCACGGTGCTCGGCGCCGAGCGCTTACCCTGAAGTCCCGGGAAGAACGACGACGACAGTTGCAGCCGTCCGTCGGTCAGCGCGTGGATTTCAATGTCCCCCACCACGATGGAACGCATGCCCAGCATCAAGATCCGGTACGGCCGATTCATTCCGGAACGTGATCTTCACCTCATCGGGTGACGGAGGCGCGCAGCTCCGCGGTGGCGAACGCGGCGATGCCCTCCGCAAAGGACGTTTCCGCCCGGAACCCGAGCAGCTCCCGTGCTCGAGCCGGGTCGGCGACCACGTGCCGGACGTCCGCGGGCCGCGCGCCGCCGACGATCCGCGGCTCCGGCCCTCCGCAGGCACGGGCCAGCTCCCGGGCCAGGTCGCCGACGCTGTGCGGCTGTCCGGAACAGACGTTCAGCGGCGTGAGATCTGCCTCCGGACCGTCGCTTCGGAGCGCGAGGACGTTCGCTCGGGCCACGTCGTCCACGTGCACGAAATCCCGCTGTTGCCGCCCGTCCTCAAGCACGGTCGGCGCTTCGCCGCGCTCCAATGCCGAACGGAACAGCGACGCCACGCCCGCGTATGGCGTGTTCTGCGGCATCCGCGGGCCGTAGACGTTGTGGTAGCGCAACGCCCAGACCGTGCCGCCGGTCTGCCGCGCCCATGCGCCCGCGAGATGTTCTTGCGCCAGTTTCGTTGCCGCGTAGGTGCTTCGAGGCAACAGCGGCGCGTCTTCGGGCACGAGTTGCCAGCCCAACTCGGCACCGCAGCGCGGGCAAGCGGGTTCGAATCGTCCGGCGTCCACATCGGACTGCCGGCGGGGTGACGGCGGAACGACACCGTGTTCCGCACACGCGTAGCGCCCCTCTCCGTAGACCACCATCGACGAGGCGAGCACGAGCTTTCGCACCTTCGCCGCATACATCGCGGCCAGCAGCACGGCGGTGCCGTAATCGTTGTTCAGCGCATACGAGGGCGCGTCGGAGGGATCCACGCCGTGCCCGACCACCGCAGCCTGGTGACAGACCGCGTCGACGCCGTCGAGCAGCTCGGCGACGATCTCGGTGTCGGTGACGTCACCGCGGAGGAAACGGTGCCGCTGGGTGTATTCGGGCGGCGTGGTGGAGCCGTGCGCAGTGGACAGCAGGTTGTCCAGCACGACGACCTCGGCGCCGTCGTCGGCCAGCTGATCGGCGATCCGGGACCCGATGAACCCGGCTCCGCCGGTGATGAGCACTCGCACCCCGCCGACGCTAGGCGGCCCGCCCCGGGGTGCGCGCGGCCTGCGGGGACCACGTCACCGAATCGTCAGAAATCACCGGGCCCGTGGCGGCGAAGCGGGCCCCGAACCGGATACGGTGTCGGCATGGAACGGAGCGCACAGCGGCTGGGCCGGGCACTCGTGGTGATTGTGGACGACCGGGTCGCGCACGGGGAGCACGAGGACACCTCGGGGCCGCTCGTCACCGAGTTGCTCGAGGAGGCCGGGTTCATCGTCGACGGCGTCGTGGTGGTCGAGGCCGAGACCGCGGGCATCCGCAACGCGCTCAACACGGCGGTGATCGGCGGGGCTGACCTGGTGATCACGGTCGGCGGCACCGGAGTGTCGCCGCGCGACCGCACGCCGGACGCGACCGCCGGGGTCCTCGACCGCCCGATCCCGGGCATCGGCGAGGCCCTGCGCGCCTCGGGGCTGGCCGCGGGCGCGGTCGACGCCGGGATCTCCCGCGGCCTGGCCGGCGTTTCGGGCAGCACGCTGGTGGTCAACCTGGCCGGCTCGCGCGCGGCTGTGCGCGACGGCATGGCGACCCTCTCCTCGCTGGTCCCGCACGTGATCGACGAGCTTTCCGGTCTCGAAGAGGTCTGAGCCCGGCCGTTTCGCGGCGGATGTCTCTCTGCACTTGTCAAACAACAGGTGGGACGATGGACCCATGCCGCACGAGGAACGACGTCCCCGCACAGACGAGGCCCAGCGCCGCCGCCGGGTCGACGAGATCTTCGGCGACGTCCTGCCGGAGACCACGTCCGATGAGCGGGGCCGGGGCCCGGAGACCACTCCGGATTCGTGGTACCTCGAGAACCGGCCCCCGCATCACGATCGGTGACCCCTCAGTTGTCGCGGCTGGAGGGGCCGTTGCCCTGCTGCGCACGCAGGAGGTCACGGATTTCGATGAGCAGCTCGACGTCGGTGGGCTCGGCGGGACCGGGCTCCTGGCCGCGCTTCCGCCGCTCCTGCAGGTGCTTCACCGGCAGGACGACCAGGAAGTAGACGATCGCCGCCACGATCACGAAGTTGATCGCCGCGTTGATCACGCCGCCGAAGTCCATGAAGGTCGCGCCGTTTGCCTTGAGGATCCGGAAACCGAGCCCCTGCGCCGCGTCGGAACCGCCGATCGCGCTGATCAGCGGCTTGATCAGGCCGTTGGTGAACGCGGTGACGATCGCGGTGAACGCGGCGCCGATCACGACGGCGACCGCGAGGTCGACGACGTTGCCGCGCATCAGGAAGTCCTTGAAACCTTTCAGCACTGCTGCTCCCAGGGGATTCGGGACGGGCGTCTGGCCGTCTTCAGACAGCCGTCGCCCGTCGGAACGGGGTCGGGTTAGCGGAGAGTAACCGTTACCGGTCGTTCGAGCGAGGAAGCAGCGACCTGCGTGGCAACCTGTGCCGGCAGCGCGAGCAGCACCAGTGGACCCTTCTGCGGCGGGCCCAAAGTGCGGTTCCCGGTGTCGTCGGAACGCCGGACGGTGACCACCGAAGCCCCTCTGGCCAGCACAGACGCGGAATTTGTGGTATCCGCGCCCGCGACGACGTCAACGCGCTGGCCCGGCTGAAGCAACTCGGCGACGGCCGCGTCCGCGAGCCGGACGGCCACGGTGACCGCGCCGGGTTCACCCGTTGCGGGGAGGTTGTTGCCCAGAAGCCGGACGTCGGTGATGGGCTCGCCGGCTCGCGCCGCGCCGGACAGAAGCCGGCCCACCGCTGTGTCGGTCGCCGAGAGCGCGCCGGACGGGCGGAGGTTGTCGGGCAGCGCGACGGTCCGCACGTCCGCAGCGCGCAGGACTGAGCCCGCGGGCAGGTCGCGTGCGGAGACCACCGTCGAGGTGGCGGGTGCGCCCCGTGCGGAGGGCGGGAGAAACAGGACGAGCAGGCCGGCCAAGAGCAAGGCCGCCGCGAGACACCGGCGGAGCATCCGGGCTCGCCGCCCGCGCGGCAGACGGACGTCAGGCAGCGCGGGAAGGCGGCTGAGCAAGGTGTTCACGGTTGTCCCCTCGTCGGTTCCGGTACGGCGGGATGCCGCACGAATCCGACGTTAAGGACGTCGCGAACCGGCCGGAAGAGCCGATTCGCGAACCTGTGGACAACTGGCCCCTTGTGGATAACTCGGGGGTCAGGAGGGCGTGGAAGCCGTTTTTGTCGTGCTCGTCGTGGAGGATGTGTTCGAGGACGAAGAAGACGTCGACGAAGAGGAGGTGGTGGACGACGAGTCGGACTTGGCGCTCTCGGTCTTGGCCGGGGTCGCGGAGGTGCTCGACTTGCTCGAATCACGCGAATCCGTGCGGTAGAACCCGCTGCCCTTGAAGACCACGCCGACCGAACTGAAGACCTTGCGCAGGGCGCCGGAGCACTGCGGGCAGACGGTCAGGCTGGGGTCGGAGAAGGACTGCACCGCCTCGAAGCGGTGGTCACATTCCTTGCAGGCGTACTGGTACGTGGGCACTGAAGCTCCTTCATGCACTGGCACTCGACCTACAAGAGTGCTAACCCAATTGTGCTGGACAGCATTCCCTCAGCGCAATTACCCCTTGCTCACAGTGCGGGCGAGGAAGGGGCGGTGGCGGGTTAGTGCTGGTCAGGACGTCCTAGGTGGCGGTTGGTGGGTGGCTGGACTGCGGCTGATCCGGTCGGCTGGGCCGTTGCTGGGCTGGTTGGCGGGGTCTGGAGGGCCTTGTGGGCGGGCTTGCTCGCGGCGGTTTTGGTCGTCGTGAGGGCCGGGTGCTGGTGTGGGTTGTGTGCGGATGCGTGGTTTGGGTGGTTCGTGGCTGGACGGCGGCGATCGGATTCGGGCGGCGGGTCATGGTGGCGGCCATCGGGTTCGGTGGGGCCATGGCGGTGGGCATCAGGTTCGGGCGGCGGTACCGGACACGGCTAGCCGATTGAGTGGTCTTGACCACTTTTGAGTTTTGAGCCGAGCCGAGTCGGGCCGAGCCGAGCCGCGCCGAGCCGCCTGGTGCCGCCGAGCCGAGCCGCGCTGTGCGGAGCCGTCGAGCCGAGCTGAGCCGCGTCGCGTGGAGCCGTGGAGCCGTGGCGCCGTTGAGCCGTTGAGAGGCGTCGCATGGAGCAGCCGAGGCGAGCCGTGTCGCACTGAGCCGCCGAGCGGAGCCGTGTCGCGCCGAGCGGCGGTCTCATCTGGCAGCGGCAGCCGTTGGCAGCTGGATGAGGCCGGAGGGCGTCAGGGCGGCGGTCATGGGCACGTCATGGGGTTCGGCCGGGAGGCGGTCGACGACCTCCTCTGCGCGCACCACGGCCACGCGGGCGGTGTCGGGCGCGGCGGTCAGGGTGCGGTCGTAGTAGCCCGCTCCGCGGCCGAGGCGGGTGCCGTGGCGGTCGACGGCCAGGGCTGGGATCAGCAGCACCTCCGCCGACGCCACTGCGGCGGTGCCCAGGCGTGGGCCGGAGGGTTCGAGGACGCCGCGGAGGCGTCCGGGGATCAGGGCGTCCGGGCCGGTGTACTCAGACCAGTCGAGTGGGCCGGGCGTGTCCGGGATGACGGGCAGCAGGACGCGCGCGCCCGTCGCGGCCAGGGCGTTCACCAGGGAGATTTGGCCGGGCTCGGTGCCGAAAGGGAGGTACGCGCACACCGTTTCCGCGTGGATCGACGACGCCGCGGTCGCCAGGGCGGCTGCCTCGCGAGCATGGGCTTCGGGGGGCAGTTCGGCGCGGGAGCGAAGGATTCGTGTCCGCCACTCCGCCTTGCTCGGGGTCTCATTGCCCGGCTCGTGCATGAGACCAGGTTAGGCTTTGCGCCCATGACGGGCGCCTCAACCACCCAGACCTTCAGAACCGCCATCGTGCCTGCCGCAGGCCTCGGCACGCGATTCCTGCCGACCACGAAAGCGGTGCCCAAAGAGCTGCTGCCAGTGGTCGACACGCCGGGGATCGAGATCGTCGCGAGCGAGGCGGCGAGTGCGGGGGCGAAGCGGCTGGTGATCGTCACCTCGCCGGACAAGGAAGCTGTCGTCCGGTACTTCGAGGCGAAGCCGGACCTGGAGAAGACGCTCGAGGACAAGGGCAAGACCGAGCTGCTGGCGAAGGTCCGGCGCGGGCCGGAGCTGCTGGACGTCGAGGTCGCGATCCAGGAGCAGGCACTCGGGCTCGGGCACGCGGTCGCGCAGGCCGAGCCGAACCTCACCGACGAAGACACCGCTGTCGCCGTTCTCCTGCCCGATGACCTCGTGTTGCCCGCCGGGGTCCTCGACCGGATGTCGGCCGTCCGCGCCCAGTACGGCGGGAGCGTGCTTTGCGCCTTCGACATCCCGAAGGAGCAGATCTCCCCGTACGGCGTCTTCGACGTCACCGACACCGGCGACCCGGACGTCAAGCAGGTCCACGGCATGGTCGAGAAGCCCAAGCCGGAGGACGCGCCGTCGACCTACGCCGCGGCTGGGCGGTACCTGCTCGACCGGGCGATTTTCGACGCGCTGCGCCGGATCGAGCCCGGTGCGGGCGGCGAGCTGCAGCTCACCGACGCCGTCGCGCTGCTGATCCGGGAGGGGCACCCCGTGCACATCGTCGTCCACCGCGGCGGGCGGCACGACCTGGGCAACCCGGGCGGATTCCTGCGCGCCGCCGTCGATTTCGCGCTCGAGGACCCGGATTACGGGCCGTCGCTGCGCACCTGGCTGACCGAACGGATCGGAAACGATCGCCCATGACGGACTCCCTCGATTCCACCCCTGCCGTCCCGACCGAAGACGTGCCCGAACCGGCGGTTCAGGCCGTCGCCGCGGCGGAATCGGCGGAAATCGTTGCCTCGACGGAAGAATCCGCCGAGACCGGCGATTTCCGCTCGGTCGACGAGCAGATCGCGCTGACCCTCGACGCCGCCGTGCGCCCGCGTCCGGTTCGCGTCGCGATCTCCGAAGCGCAGGGTCTGCTCTGCGCGGAGGAGGTCGTCGCCGAGCACGCGCTGCCCGGGTTCGACCAGGCGGCAGTGGACGGCTACGCGGTCCGGAGCGTCGACGTGCAGACCGCCGGACAGGAACCGGTCCAGCTGCCGGTCGTCGGCGAGATCCCGGCTGGCTCGCGTCAGCCGCGACGGCTGCAGCCGGGCCAGGCGGTGCGGGTCGACACTGGCGCGCCGCTGCCCACGCTCGCGGACGCCGTCGTCCCGACCGCTTACACCGACGGCCACCAGGCGAAGGTCACCATCACCCGGTCCGTGCCGTCGGCCGGCTACGTGCGCCGGACCGGCGAGGACGTGCAGATCGGCGACGTCGCGGTGCGCAAGGGCGACACCATCGGCTCCGCGCAGGTCGGGCTGCTCGCCGCGGTCGGCCGCGCGAAGGTGCTGGTCTACCCCCGGCCGCGGGTCTCGATCGTGTCGGTTGGCGACGAGCTCGTGGACATCGACCGCACGCCGTCGGTCGGCCAGGTCTACGACGTCAACTCGTACGCGCTGGCCGCGGCCGCTCGCGACGCGGGCGCCGAGGTGAGCCGGGTCGGCATCGTGCCGGGCGACCCGAAGCGGCTGCGCGAGGTCGTCGAAGGACGGCTGCTGATGTCCGAGATCGTGGTCGTCGCGGGCGGGGCAGGCGGGTCTTCCGGCGACGAGGTGCACGCCGCGCTGTCCGACCTCGGGCACATCGACCTGACGAGGGTCGCGATGCACCCCGGCTCGGTGCAGGGCTTCGGCAGGCTCGGCCCGGACTCGGTGCCGACCTTCCTCATCCCGGGCAACCCGATGAGCGCGCTCGTGGTGTTCGAGGTGCTGGTACGGCCGCTGATCCGCACCGCGCGCGGCACGCGCAACCCGCACCGCCGGGTGGTCGGCGCGAGGCTGCTTTCGTCGATCACCTCGACGAAGGGCCGCCGCGGCTACCTGCGCGGCCAGCTGCTGCGCGACGAGGCGAACGGCGAGTACCTGGTGCAGCCGCTCGGGACGTCGGGTGCGCATCTGCTCGCGTCGCTGGCCGAGGCCAACTGCCTCATCACCGTCGAGGAGGATCTCACCGAGGTGGCCGCGGGCGACCAGGTCAAGGTCACCTTCCTCGCCCAGCGCGCCTGATCCGTGGCCGCACTCGCCGACTCGGTCGAAAACCGGCACCCCGGCTGGCCCGCCACGCTCGGCCCCCTGCGGATCCCGGCAGGCGTGCTCGCTGTACGCCCGGTGCGGCTGCGCGACGCCGGCGAGTGGAGCCGCGTCCGGCTGCGCGACCGCGAGCACCTCGAGGAGTGGGAGCCGACCGGGATCGGGCCGTGGGCGGACCGCAACGCGTTCTGGTCGTGGCCGTCGCAGTGGGCGGCGCTGCGCGGGCTCGCGCGGCGCGGGCAGTGCCTGCCGTTCACGATCACGGTTGACGGAAAGTTCGCGGGGCAGATCACTGTCGGTAATGTGATCCGCGCCGCACTCCGGTCGGCCTGGATCGGGTATTGGGTGTCGTCCGAGATCGTCCGGGGAGGCGTGGCCACCGCGGCCGTCGCGCTCGTGACAGATCACGCTTTCGATGTCGCCGGCCTGCACCGGCTCGAAGCGACCGTGCGGCCGGAGAACAACGCCAGCATCCGCGTGCTCACCAAGGCCGGATATCGGCAGGAAGGGCTGTTCGAGCGGTACCTCGACGTCGCAGGCGCCTGGCGTGACCACCTGTGTTTCGCCGTGACGAAAGAGGAGACCGGCAACGGCCTGGTGTCCCGGCTGGTGGCGTCCGGACGCGCCGAGCTGGCCTGACGGTGACTACGCGTCCCAGTGCGATCACGCGTTACCACATCATGTGAGATTCACCTAATGCGGTGATGCATTTTCGTGATCGAACCCGGCGAGTCTGCGCCTCCTGTGTGACTGTTGTGGCTAGCGTGACTACAGCAGAGGATCGGGGGAGGTGACGGGAGATGCCCAGTTCGGTGATCATCGTCGCGCTCGCCGCGGCATGGCTCGTCGTTCTCGTGCCCATGGTGGCTCGCAAACGCCAGCAAGTCGCGCGGACGCCAACCTCCGCGCTGGCCGCCCGGGTAGTGCGAAGGGGCAGTGCTCGCAACGAGGGACAGGAGGACGACGCCATGTCCGACCATGCGAATCCTTCGGTGGAGGATGACCTCGCCGAACTCGAGGCGGAGCTCGACGCTGACCTGGACGCCGAGCCCGAACCCGAACCGGAGCCGCTTCCGCAGCCTTCGCGCGCGGAACGGGCCGCCGAACCGCGCCGCGAACGCCGCAGTTACCGGCCCGGCCGGGGCGGCTTCGACCCGGAGGCAGCGGAGATCGCGGCCAAGGCCAAGTACGCGTTCCGCCAGCGGGTGGTCGTGATCCTGCTGATCGCCGCCGTCGTCACGGCCGCGATCGCCGGATTCGCCATCTCGCTCGCGTGGTGGGCGCACGCCGCGGTGGACATCGCCCTCGTCGGCTACCTCGTGTACCTCCGCCGACAGGTCCGCATAGAGAACGAGATCCGGCAGCGCCGGATGGCCCGCTACGCGACGACGGCTCCCGCTCCTGCCTACGAGGCGTACGACTCCTTCGAGGAGGAGGAAGAGGAGGACGTCGAGGTCGTCGCACCCGAGGTGCCGCGCGACATCGTGGAGCGCAAACCGTCCCCGATGTCCCGCATTCGCCGGCAGGCAGTCGTGGTCGACCTGGACGACGAAGACCCCGCTTTCGAGGAACTCGCCGAGCCCACCGCGGGCCCGTACCGCCGGGCGGTCGGAGAGTGACCCCCCGTTGTTCGGTGCCTGGAGGGCGCTGCTAAGCTTTCCAAGCACTGAACAACAGGGGCTCACGCTCCTGAGGGGCTGTAGCGCAGTTGGTAGCGCGTCTCGTTCGCATCGAGAAGGTCAGGGGTTCGATTCCCCTCAGCTCCACAACAAATTTGGTTTCGTGTTCTTCGGCAGCCCTCTCGGTCATTGTGAGCGAGAGGGCTTTTCCGTTCAGGGTCTGTTTTCGTGATGCACTTCTGGATGGTTGCTCGTAGACGGCCGCAGCACGTCCTGAGCCGGGAAGAGCCGATCGTAGCTGGCCAGGTCCCTGCGGCCACGCACCGCCATCGCCTCCCGCAACAGGGCGGTGCCAAGCCGCCGAGCCGTCTCCGCGGGCACGGGCGCAATGCCGTTGGCAGCGACCACGTCCTGGCGGCTTTCAGGTAGGCCAGGGCATCCAGCATGACCGTCGGCCCGTCGAAGTCGGCCGCCAGCACAAGTAGCCGTCCAACAGCGGGTACAGCCCGGCATGTGCGGCACCGGTCAGATGCGTTCGCAGCACGTCCTTGCTCGGCGCCAGGTAGTCGCGATCCTCGTGCGGGATGCCCTTGCGTCACCCGCCGCGGACCGCTGGCAGCAACCGGCTTTGCCAGTACGCGCGTTCTCCCATCGTGTGGCGTAAATGTCGGTGCGTGCGGCGAACAAGGCCGCGAAGAAGCCGACCTTCACGTCCGGGGCCGATTGCCGGTCGACCGGGCCGGGTTGCGCTTCGAAGAAGCCGGTCTGTGCTGGGCCGGGCGGAGCCGCCTGCTTCGGCGTCAACTCCAGCAGACGCAGCAACCGCGCGTTCTCCGTGCGCAACTGCGTTGTCTAAGCACGGAGTTCGGCAAGCTCCTCGACCGTCGCGGATTGGAGATCGTCATCCACCGAGCCCACCGTGGACGGATCAGATGCGTGCCCGGTCGAGGCGCTCGATGAGGCTGGATTTGCGGGCATGGGTGTGCCGCAACCTGATGGTGCGCAAGGTGAACGTGTCGTACTGGCCACCGCGTTCGGCGAGGGTTTGCAGATCGGTGAGCAGAGTGACGGCGGCGTCGTACTCGGCCGGTTTCCGGGTAGCGATCATCGCCTCGACGCGTGACCACGCGGCTTCGGCCTCTCGCGCCAACTCGTCCAGTCGTTGCTCACGGGCATCGAGGCGAGCCTGTTCCCGGCGCGCCTCGTCTTCGGCGCGCTTGGCGGCCAGCCGACGCTCACCGGCGGCTCGCCGCCCGGCCGCGTTGTCGAGCAGGTCGGCCACAGTCCGCCGGGCCGGGGCGGGGGCGGCCGGAGCGGTGTCGCCACGGAAGCGGCGCAGCAACTCCATCCGCGCCCGTGCCGCCTCACCCCGCATGACCCGCGCCAGGAGCAGGTCCTTCTCGGCAACGGGCAGGCCAGCCACCCACGCGGAGAGGTCGTCCGCTGCCTCGTCAAGCGGTGGAGATGTTTCAGCTGCGGTCGCGAGCAGGGCGTCGTCGAGGCGGAGAAAGTCCGCCAGCGCCCGCTGCGGCGCGGTGAGCGTGCCAAGCCCAGGCGGAACCGGCGGTTCGAGGTCGTCATTGGCCTCGTCGTCGAAAGCGTCCTCGTCGCGTTCCCACGTGCCGTAGGCGGCCAGCCAGGCGAGATAGAGCGGGCGGAGATCACCGGCGGCGAGTTCGGCGCGAACTCCGGCGATCGCTGACAGCAAGGCCTGCGGTTCGTAGTCGAAGTCGAAATCACCGGCGTCGTCTTCGCTGCTGAGGCTGAGCACGATGAATTCGCCCGTGACCCAGGCGCTTACCCCGTCATCGGTGCAGTAGTCCTCGACTGCTTCGGGATCGAGGAGATCGCACGGCAGGCGGAACATCACCTGGTGGGTGCCCCAGTTGGCGAGATACAAGTGCGCGTCGTAGTAGCGCTCCATCAGATGGCGCGGGTCGCCCTTGAAGTCGCCCCAGTGGTATTCGTTCACGAAGCTGGTGGAGGTGATCCGCGCCCGGGTCGACAGCGACCGGACCGCAGCTTGTTCGCTGTCATCCAGTGGCCGGTCGATCGCCAGGAACTCGTAGTACTGGTATTCGCTCACGGTCCGTCCTGGGCATTGGTGAACGGTTTCATCCGTCGGCCGGGCGTCCGGGCACTCACTTTCTGAGCCCCTGCCACGGGGCGTCAGCGTAGTGAACGCGGAGCAGAACTCGCTCGGGAGGTCCCTCAGCCAAGACCGTCCAGGAACGGTCGGTGTGCGTTCTGGAAAGCCCAGCCGTAGTACCGATCCCAGTTCACCGACCAAGTCATCAACCCGCGCAATGCAGGTGAAGGCCCGCCGCGCAGGGTGTACGAGCCGCAACCCGATCCGTGGGCCAGGCAGGTCACGGCGGTTTGGACTTCTGCCGGGGAGACATAGCCGTTGCCTGCACTGACCGCAGCGGGCAGGCCGACGGCGATTTGGTCTTCTCGGAGGCCCGGGAAGGTCTGGCCGGTGTTCGCGACTTTGAAGCCGGACTTCAGCATGTCGGTCATCGCGATCAGGAAGTCCGCGCCGCCCATAGTGTGGTACTGGTTGTCCAATCCCATGACTGGGCCGGAATTGTAGTCCTGGACATGCAGGACCGTCAGCGAATCGCGCAAGGCATAGATCACCGGCAGGTACGCGCCGGTTCGGCTGTCGCCGCCGCCTGCGCCTCCGTAGAACTGGTAGCCCACCTGGACGAAGAATGTTTCTGGGGCCATCGTCAGGACGAATTTGGCTCCGTAGCGGGCTTTCAACGTTTTCAAGGCCGAGATCAGGTTGACGATCACCGGGGTGGTCGGGTTGTGGAAGTCCGTGTCGCCCGAGTTCAGGGACAGGGACTGGCTTTCGAAGTCGACGTCCAGACCGTCGAGGCCGTATTTGTCGATGATCGCCGCGACTGAGTTGACGAAGTTGTCGCGGGCGGCGGTGGTGGTGAGCTGGACTTCGCCGTTTTGGCCGCCGATCGAGATCAGGATCTTCTTGCCTTGTGCCTGCTTCGCGCGGATCGCGGCGATGAAGTCCGCGTCGCTTTCTACCCCGGGGCATTCGGTAACCGAGCAGCGGTTGAAGCGGATATCGCCCGAGGTCACCGACGTTGGTTCGGCGAAGGCCAGGTCGATGATGTCCCACGCGGCGGGGACGTCGGCGAGTTTCAGGTAGCCCGAGCCGTTCGCGAAGCTTGCGTGGACGTAGCCGATCAGTGCGTGTTTGGGCAGGCCGGTGCTGGTACAGCCGCCGGTCGTGGCGGAAACCGCTGGGGTGTGGGCGGATTCGGCCTTGTCGTTGTAGGAGGTGATCGAGTAGCTGTGCGAGGTGCAGGGGGCCAGGCCGGAGAGCGTCGTGGTAGTTCCGGTGACGGTGGCGCGCAGGGTGTTGTCTTCGTAGACGCGGTAGCCGGCCACGGTGCCTGCGGCCGCGGTCCAGTTCAGGGCGATTGACGTGTTGGTGACAGTGCCGACGGTTGGCGTGCCTGGGGTGCCGGGGGCGCCCGGGGTGTCGCCGCCTGGGCCGTCGAGGACTACGTCGTCGGCGTAGTACGTACCGGCGCCGTACCAGCCGTGCAGGTACAGCTCGGCGGACGTCTGGGTCGCGGTGGTGGTGAAGGACAGCGAGAGCTGGCTGTAGGCGGAGGCGTTCGTCCAGGTGGACGAGCCGCCGGTGACGCCTAGGTAGACCGGGGAGCCTTGGGCCCAGGCGGAAACCGTGTAGGTCGTGTTCGGGCGCACGGAGACTGTTTGGGTGCATTGGCCCTGGTCAGAGGCACCGGGGGTGACGGCTAGGGCGTAGCTGCCCGAGTGCACTGGCGTCTTCACGGCCGCGCCTGCGGGGCAGGTCCAGCCGGAGGTCGAACCGGCTTCGAAACCGGGGTTGGCGAGCAGGTTCGCCGCCTGCGCTGGCCCGCCGACGACCAGTCCGGCTGCGGCTAGCAGGAGCACGACGAGGAAACGAGCACGCTTCATTGCGGTTCCTCCGGTCCGATGCGACCCTCTGGGCACATATTGTCTAGACCACTCGCGGAGTTGTCCAGACCTATTGGGGCGACGAAAGTCGGCTTTCCGGTGAACTAGGCCGTGCTGTCGGGCATCAGTGCGCGGAGCAGTTCGTGCAGGGATTCCTGCTGGGCCGGGCTGAGCGGCGTCAGCGGGGAGCGCGCGTCCAGGTGGCGTAGTGCTTCGGTGCGGCGGCGTTTGCCTGCCGGGGTCAGCACGATCTGTTTGGCCCGGCGGTCCGCGGGGTGCGGCTGACGCTCGATCAGGTCCTGCTCTTCGAGCCGGTCCAGGACGAAGGTGGCGTTCGACGCTTCGCACACCATTCGGGCGGCCAGTTCGCGCGCGGTGATCGGCTCGGACAGTTCGCGCAACGCGATCACTTGGCTCGGCGTCAGGCCCATCTGCTCGGCCACGCGACGCACGTGGACATCCAGCGTGTGCGCGAGGTGGTGGACCAGTTTGCACACGTCGCGGTCCACGCCCGGAGTCCCTGCCATGCGCCCGAGTCTAGCGGAACTGATTCGAGCTGTGATAGTTCTAGTTCGAATCATTTGAACTAGAACTACTGTGGGGTGCCGTGCCGCTCTCGGTGTTTTCCTTGCTGCTCGTTGTCTTCAGCCTCACCACCGGCGAGTTCGTGATCGCCGGCATCCTGCCCGACGTCGCCGCCGGGCTGTCGGTCTCGGTCGGGTCGGCCGGGCTGCTCGTCACCGCCTACGCGATCGGGATGATCGTCGGCGGCCCGCTGGTCACGCTGGCTACCGCGCGGGTCGCGCGCAAGCCGCTCATCGCGGGGCTGATCGTGGTGTCCATGGCCGGCAATCTGGGGTCGGCGCTCGCTCCGGGCTACGCGCTCGCGGTGGTGTCGCGGTTCGTCGCCGGGCTGGTGGTGGCGACGTTCTTCGCGGTCGCGATCGCGACTGTCGTGTCGATGGCTCCGCCGGGAAAGGCGGTTTCGACCATCGCGAAGGTGACCATGGGGCTGAACCTGGGCATCGTCGCGGGCAGTCCGCTCGGCACGGTGCTCGGTCATCATCTTGGCTGGCGGGCGACGTTCGGGGCGGTGGCCGTGGTCAGCGGGATCGCGCTGCTGCTCGTGCTGCGGTTCGTTCCGGCCCAGCCCGCGGCCGGGTCGGTGCGCGGGGAGTTGCGGGTACTGGCCGATCGCAACGTCTGGCAGGCAATCGGCCTGACCGTGCTCGGCAACGTGGGCGTGGTGACCGTTTTTACGTATATCGCGCCATTGCTCACCGACGTCAGTGGATTCAGCAGCGAGCTGCTTCCGGTGCTGCTGGTTCTTTACGGGGTCGGCGCGGTCGCGGGCAACTACCTTGGCGGGCGGTGGGCGGACCGGGCACTGCTGCCGTCGCTGGCCTGGATGCTGGCCGCGCTAGTGGTCGCGCTGGCGGCGGCGTGGCTGGGCAGCCCGGTCAAACCGGTGATGATCGGGTTGGTGTTCGTGCTCGGGATGCTTGCCTTCGGGATCGTCCCGGGAATGCAGGCGCGGGTGATCGCCGCGGGCAGCAGCGCTCCGACGCTGGCGGTAGCGGTCAACGCGTCCGGGTTTCAGCTGGCCGCCGCGGTCGCGGGGCTGCTGGGCGGGCAGGTGATCGCCCGTGCGCCGCAGTCGATTTATCTGCTGGCCGCGGTCCTCACCGTGGTTGGCCTCGGCATCGCGCTGTACGCGCTGCGCCGGGAGCGACTGAGTACCGACTCGCGTCGGTAATTCCCCACGATCTTCGGCGTTACAGTGGCCAGGCGAGAGGGGTTGCGGCCGGAGGAGTCATGGAGCTGGAACTGCGCCACCTGCGCGCGCTCGTGGCCATCGCCGACGCGCACAGTCTCGTTCGCGCGGCCAAGGCGTTGCACGTTTCTCAACCGGCTTTGTCCGGGTTGCTGCGGCGCGTCGAACGGTCGGTCGGCGGGAGTTTGTTCGCGCGCTCGCCGACGGGATGCGTGCCGACCGCGCTCGGGGAGGACGTCGTCGCGGACGCGCGGGCGGTGCTGGCGGGGATGTCGGCGCTGACCGAGCGGGCTGGAGCGCGGCGGGAAGCGGCGGGGGCGGTTCGCCTCGGCGGGTACAGCGGGTTTCTGCATCTCGCGTTGGCGAGGTGGTTGCGAGATCAGCCGTGGTGTCCCGCGGTCCGGGTGCACGAGGAGCAGGACGAGGACCGGACGTTGGCGGCGCTCGCGGACGGGGACCTTGATCTCGCACTGGTTTACCTTGCGCCGCTTCCGGATCGGATCGTTCCGGACGGCGTCGAGAGTCTCGTCGTGCAGGCGCGGGAGCCGGTTTTCGTGATTCTGGCCGAAGAGCATCCGCTGGCCACTCGTGCGGAGATACCGCTGGCGGAACTCGCCGGGTATCCCTGGGCGGACGACCCGCCGTGGACGACCCGGTGGTCGGCGTACTTGCAGGAGGCCTGCCGACAACGCGGGGTCGTGCTCGATCAGCCGCATCGGCCGCAGTGTCTGGCTACTTTGCTGGATCTGGTGCGCGAGGGCATGGCGGTCGCGCCGGCGTTGGCGACTCGGGAGGACCGGCAGGACGGGATCGTCGTGCGGGCGATCGAGGACGCGCCGCTGTGGCAGGAGCTGCGGTTGTGTTACCGGGCAGGCACGGCGGTCGCGGACCGGGCCGGCGAGATATCTCAGAAGGTGGCTCGTGATTACGCCAACCGGCAGGGGTGCAGTGCCGCGTTCGACCGCTGGTGGCACGCACTCCTGCCGGCCGGGGCCTAGACGGTGACGCGCCAGTTGCTGTTCGGCGTCGGCACCTCGAAGTTCAGCGACGAACAGCTGTAGTCGCTCGGGTTCGGGTTGGCGGTCGGCTGCAAGGGCGAGTTCGACTCCGTCGCCGGGGTCCACTGGCCGCCGATGCGCAACTGCAGCTGGCTGGATTCGAAGACCTTGCCCTTGGCGTCCGAGCAGTAGTAAGCCTGGCCGGTCGACGGGTCGACGGTCGAGTACAGCTCGAAGATGTCCCAGCCCTCGTTGAGGGTGCTCTGGTCGCTGCCGCTTTGCGAGAACAGGTCGTCCCACTTGCCGGTCTTCACGTTGTAGAGCGACGCCGTCCAGCTGTTGGCGCTCGCGTCGGTCTGGACTTCCTGGACGGTGAACGCCGGGTTTCCGTCCACTGTGGACGTGTAGTTGGAGAGGAACGAGCTGTCCAGCGGGACTACCTTGGCCGGGCCGACTGTCCCGCACCAGTCCCAAGCCCAGACCTGACCGCCTTGGTCGAGTCCGTACGCCGTGACGACCTCGATGCAGGAATGGCCGGTGGGCTTGACCGTCGGGGCGTAGACGACGTCCGCGCTGTTCGAGAGTCGCAGGTCCGGGACGACACTGTGCGTGACGAGAATTCCGTCCGCGCCGCTGGACAATTGCGGTTCAGGACCCCAGAAAGTGTGCTGCTGCGCGTCGATCCGCGGTTTGACGGAGCGGCCGGCTTTTTCGCGGCGCAGCTTGAGGAATTTGTCCGCGGCGGTCCCGGCGGCGGCTTTCGCGGCGGCCCCGGTCAGCCCGGGCACCACCCCGCTGCCCGGAGCCGCGGAAACCGGCGGGCTGCCGGCGACGACGGCCGCGGCCGCCAGGGCGGAAGTGAGCAGGGCAAAGAGTTTCCGCATCGATGCATCTCCTCGTCGTGGGCGAAGGAAACGCGCGGAGGGAAAAGGGTGTCCGTCCGCGGGACACGGATGTTAAGTCGGGATTTTTGGTGCTAGGCACCGACTTTCGACGGTGTGTTCCGATAAGCGCAGCTCAGTGCGGGCATAGGTTTTCCCGTACGCCCGGGGTTATACCGCCAAGTGGAGTAGTCAGCGGGTCTTCGCGCGGACGCGGATGCGCTCGCCCTGCTTGCCGAACATGCTGAGGATTTCGACCGGGCCCTCGCCGGTGCTGCCGAACCAATGCGGGATCCGGGTGTCGAATTCGGCGACCTCGCCTGCTTTGAGGACGACGTCGTGGTCGCCGAGCACGAGCCTGCCCTTGCCGCTGAGCACGCAGAACCACTCGTGTCCGGGATGCGTGCGCGGGTCGGGTTCGCACTGGGCGGCGTCGAAGATCATCTTGAGCGACTGGAACTGCCCGGGCTGCTGGGTGAGCGGCACGACGGTCCGGTCGCTGCGCGTGACCGGCTGCAGCGGGGCGGTGCCGACCAGTTCGTCCAGCGGGACCCGGTGCGCCCGGGCGATGGGCAGCAGCAGTTCGAGGGTGGCCTTGCGCTGGCCGGATTCGAGACGGGAGAGGGTGCTGATCGAGATGCCGGTCGCGTTCGACAGTTCGTCCAGGGTGCGGTTGCGTTGCCGCCGGAAGTGGCGGAGCCGGGGTCCGACCGCTGCGATGGTGTCCTCCACGCCAGCCAGCATGACACTCCTGGCCGCGGGATTGAACGCAATTAGACCAACGGCTACCCGCGATCGACCGGGGACGGATGTTTCGCCGGTTCGGTCGCCCTAGCGTGGTGCGGGTGACCGGGCAGGCAGCCGTCCCCGCACCCGCGGTCGTGGGGGCTGCGGTGTTCGGGGCGGCGCGCCTGGTCTTCAACCGCGGGTCAACGGACCGAATCCAGCGCCGCGTTCACGAACGAAGCCACCTGCGGCCGCCGGTCCTGCTCGTTCCACGCGAGCACCAGCTGACTGGGCGGAGCGTCCGCGATCGGCACGCAGACCACGCCCGGCGGGACCTGGTCGACGAGCGACCGCGGCAGTACGCCGACCATCCGTTCCAGCGAGATGAGGTGCAGCAGCTGGACCACGTCGGCCACCTCCGGGCCGGTCCCCTCGACGCCGGGCACGCCTTTCCACGACGGCAGCGTTTCTCCGTCCAAATCGGACAGCCGGACCGACGGCTGCTGAGCCAGCCGGTGCGTGCTCGGGACGATGGCGACGCGATCCTCGGCGTGGAGGGTTTCGTGGGCAAGCCCGGTCAGGTCGTCGAACGGGACGAACAGGAGGCCGACGTCCGCGCGGCCGCTGAGGAGGAAGTCGGCGCGGTCGGCGGGGCCGCTGAAGAGGATGTCGACCTGGTGGGCGTCGGGATGGTGGGAGTATTCGGCGAGGATTCCGGACAGCAGTCCCGCGTCGCCGCCCGGTTTGAGCACCAGGCGCAGGTGGCTTTCGCCGGCGCGGCGGGCGTTGCGGGCGGCGGCGCTGACCGCGTTGAGCGCGTGCCGTCCGTGTTCCTGGAGCGCCTCGCCGGCCGCGGTCAGTTCGACGTGGCGGCTCGAGCGGGCGAACAACTGCACGCCGAGCCGGGTTTCGATGCGTTGGATCGCCTTCGAGAGCGCCGGCTGGGCGATCGACAGCCGTACCGCGGCCCGCCCGAAGTGCAGCTCGCTGGCGACTGCCAGGAAGTACTCGAGTTCGCGCGTCTCCAGTTCAGCCATGCCTCCAGGTTATCGCCAAATAGCGAATCGGTCTTGGACGTCCAGCCGGAACCCGGGCAAAACTTGAAGCATGATCACGCACACGATGATTGTTTCGTTCGACCAGCCGCTACCCGATGGCGAGCTGGATCAGTACCTCAGCGATATCAAACAGGCCATGCTGGCGACCGGGTTCGCCGAGTCGGTCGAAACTCGCCGCCACCTGCCGATCCCCGGGGAAGAAGCCATCCCGGCGCTGATCGCGACGGCGATCGTCCAAGTCACCCTCGCCGACCTCGACACGCTGGCCAGGAGCTTCACCGCGCCCGAACTGCACGAGGTGATCGAGAAGTGGCAGGCGCGGCATTCGTACCGCGTGGCCTGGGCGAACCACGAGTCGCTGTCGTGAGCCGGCGACGCGGGCTTGTCACCGGGGCGGGCAGCGGGATCGGCCGGGTGGCGGCGATCGAGTTCGCGCGCACCGGGGCAGCGGTGGCCGTGCTGGACATCGACACGGCAGCCGCTGCCGAGACGGTCGAGTTGATCAAGAAGGACGGCGGGGAAGCGCTGGCCGTCCAGGTCGACATCGGCGACGAGTCTTCAGTACAGGCCGCGGTGAAGCAGACGGTCGAGGCGTACGGCGGGCTCGACTTCGCGGTGAACAACGCCGGGTTGTCGTCGCACAAGCGCGTCGACCAGCTGACGCTCGCCGAGTTCGAGCGCGTCGTGCAGGTGAATCTGTCCGGAACCTTCCTCTGCATGAAGTACGAGCTGCCGCATCTGAAGGGCGGCGCGATCGTGAACGTCGCGTCCAACGGCGGGTTGTACGCGATCCCGAACGCGCCGGCTTACGTCGCGTCGAAGCACGGGGTTGTGGGCCTGACCAAGGTCGCGGCGGTCGACTACGCGGCGGACGGCATCCGCGTCAACGCGGTGTGCCCGGGTCCGACGCGGACGCCGGGGTTCGACAAGTGGGCTGGCGACCCCGGCATGATCGCCCGGCAGGAAGCGATCACTCCGCTCGGCAGGCTGGCGACTCCGGAGGAAGCCGCCGCGGCCGTGGTCTGGCTTTGTTCGGACGCCGCGTCGTACATCACCGGCACGACGTTGTCCGTCGATGGCGGGCGACGGGCCTAGAGTTCGTCGGCCAGGAGCTTGGCGGTTTCCGCCGGGGATTCGACGGGGAAGTGGTGGCTGCCGAGGTCGACCAGTTCGATCCGGATCCGGTCGCCGTAGCGGTCGATCGCCTCCTTGGCGATGATCGAGCGCACGGCGTACAGCACGACCGGCTGGGCGATCTCGCGCAGCGCCGCGTCCATGTCCCAGCGTGCGAGGCCTTCGAGCGCGTGCAGACCGGCGGGCTGACGTACGGAGCCCATCTTCTTGACATACGAGTCCACTAAGGACGGATCGGTGCCTTCTGGCGAACCGGCTTCGACCATCCCGCGCATCGCACCGGTGAAGTCCTCGCGGAACTGCTGCAGCAACGCTTGGACGTCCTCCTCGCTCTGCGCGGGGAACAAGCCCAAGTAGTGCAACGCATCGAGCGCGATCACCCGGGTGACCGTGTCCGGAAGCAGCCGGGCGGTCTCGACCGCGACCGCTCCGCCAAGCGAATGCCCGGCTACGACAGTGGATTCGACCGACTCGGCGGCCAGCACAGCGGCTACGTCGCGAGCAAATTCCTCGATGGTCCACGTGTCGCGAGACGACCGTGAGTCGCCGTGTTCGGCGAGGTCGACGGCCAGCACGCGGATCTCGGGCGGGAGGTGCTTGACGATCGCGTCGAAGTCCCCGCGGTCGCAGCCCCAGCCGTGGATGAGCGTCAGCGCGGGCCCGTCGGTGGAACCGGTTGCGGTGTAATGGATTCTCGTGCCGTCGGGGCGGGTAGTTTCGTGATTCACGGGGTAGTTCCTCAGAAAGCGCGGTGGTAGCGGACGGGCCAGGCGTCTTTGGACTGGTTGCGCAGGGCGAGGTACGGGTCGCGCAGCAGCGAACGGCCCATCAGCACGGCATCGGCCTTGCCCTCGCGGATGATCTGGCCCGCGGCCGCCAAGTCCGTGATCTGGCCGACCGGCGCGACCGCCAGCCCGGACGCTTCCTTGAGCGCGGCGGCGAACTCGACGTTCACGCCTTCCCGGTTCGGCGGCCGGGCGCCTCGATCGCGCACGAGCACGCCGGAGGTCACGTCGAGCAGGTCGATCCCGATCGCCGCCAGTTCCTTGGCGAACTCCGCGGCGTCGTCGAGCGCGATGCTGTCCTCGACCCAGTCGGTGGCGGTGATGCGGACGAACACCGGTTTGTCCTGCGGGAACGCCTCTCGGACGGCGCGGGCCACGCGCAGCGGGAAGCGCATCCGGTTCCGCGGGCTCCCGCCATACTCGTCGGTGCGCTGATTGGACAGCGGCGACAGGAACTGGTGCAGCAGATAGCCGTGCGAGGCATGGATTTCGACAGCCTGGTAACCGGCCAGTTCGGCCATCCGGGTGGCGTGCGCGAAGTCCTCGACGACCTGGTCCAGGTCGGCCGCGGTGGCCGGGCGGGGCATCGCCAGGTCGCCGAACGGGATCGCCGACGGCGCGATCAGCTCCCAGCCGCCGTCGGCGACCGGCACCGGTCCGTTCTGCCCGTCGCCGACCCACGGGACCTGGTGCGACCCCTTGCGGCCGACGGCGTTCAGCTGCACCGCGGGCACCGCACCGTGGCCGGCGACGAACGAGGTCAGCTTCCGGTGCGCGAGCGCCTGTTCCTCGTTCCAAAGCCCGAGGTCGGCCGCGGTGCACCGGTTGTCCGGGCTGATCGCGGTGGCCTCGACCATGACCAGCCCGACGCCGCCGATCGCGCGGGGGCCGTAGTGCGCCAGATGCCATTCGGTCGGCAGCCCGTCCGGGCCCGCCGCGTACTGCGCCATCGGGGACATCCAGACGCGGTTGCGGAAGATGACGTCGCGCAAGCGCAACGGGGTCGTCTCCGGGAACTCACTCATGCCACAAAACGGTACGCGTCATTCCGCAATGCGGCACGCGTCGTGTCAGCTTTCGGCGAGCAGGCGGCTGACCTCGGCTGCTGCCGCCACGACCAGCGGCGCAAAGGTCTTCTCCTGGGCGCGGGTGTAGCGCGTGTCGGGAATCGCGAGGGTGATCGTCGCCACTGGCCGTCCGGCCGGGTCCGTGATGGCCGCGCCGATCGACGACACCTGCGGGCGGTACCACGACGAGGACCCGTTGAGCGCGTACCCACGCTTCGCGGTCAGGGCGATGTCGCGGCGGAGGGCGACGAAATCCGGTGCCGGGTTCTGGGCGAACTCGGGAAGTTCGTGGGTGAACAGCTCCTCGACCTCGGATTCGTCGAGCCGCGCCATGATCGCCGTGCCGCCGGAGGTGGCCAGCAGCGGGACACGCGTGCCGACATCCAGCACGACCCGCACGACCTGGTCAGTGTGCTGAGTGGCGATGACGACGAGGTTGTCGCCGTCGCGTTCGGCCAGCATGACGGTCTCGTTCGTCTCCGCGGCGAGCCGTTTGACGACCGGGTCGGCCAGCTCCTTGAGGTCCGGCTTCCCGCAGTCGCGCAGACCGAGCGCCAGCACGCGCGGCGCGACACCCCAGCGCGAGCGTTCGGCGTCCACGACTTTCAACCATCCTGCCTGCTGAAGCGTGATCAGCCCACGCTGCACGGTGCTCTTGGGGATCTCCGTGCACCGCGCCAGCTCCGAGACGCCGATGGGCTGTCGCTGGGCGACTTCCTCGAAGACTCGCAGCGTGCTGAGGACGCTGTTCATCGTCCGGACCCCGCTGGCCGGCTTCTCGGGCTCTTCGTCGTGCATGTGCCTCATCGTGGCACAGCGATACGATGGAGCTTCGCGGCGCAGGGGAGGAAGCATGACCGAACCGTGGCAGTGGAGCGAGCAAACCTGGCGGGGTCACGTCGAGCGCGTGCGTGCCGGGCGGCCGCTGCGGCCGGACTCCTGGCCGGGCGGGGCGCGGGTGGCCGTGGCGTTGTCGTTCGACTCCGACCACGAGACGATCTCGTTGCGCGACGGCCACGTGCTGCCGGGCAAGCTCTCGCAAGGGGAGTACGGCTCGCGGGTCGGCGTGCCGCGGGTGTTGAAGCTGCTTGAGCGGTTCGGGGTGCCGTCGACGTTCTTCATGCCCGCGGTGTCGGCGTTGCTGCACGACGGCGAGGCACAGTCCTATGTGGACGATGGGCACGAGGTCGCGTTGCACGGCTGGATCCACGAAAGCAACGCCCAACTGCCGCCCACCGCTGAACGTGACCTCACCTTCCGGGCCGCCGACACGCTGGAGCGGCTCACCGGCACGCGTCCGGTCGGCATCCGCACGCCGTCGTGGGACTTCTCCGAAAGCTCGCTCGCGATCATCCGCGAACTGGGCCTCGCCTACGACTCCTCGTTGATGGCGGACAACGACTGCTACGAGATCCTCGCCGATGGCGAACCGACCGGCATCGTCGAACTTCCGGTGGAATGGATCCGCGACGACGCGCCGTACTTCACGATGAACCGCTTCGGCTCGCAGCGTCCGTACACCCCGCCGCGGGAAGTGCTGCCGATCTGGCGCGACGAGTTCGACCTCGCCTTGGCCGAGGGCGGCCTTTTCCAACTCACCATGCACCCGCACATCATCGGACATCGTTCCCGCATCACGATTCTCACCGAGCTGCTGGAGCACATCGCTTCGCACGACGGGGTTTGGTTCGCTACGCACGCGCAGGTCGTCGACTACGTGTCATCGCCGATGGATGACAACCACGACAATCCCGACGGCCGCGGCTAACGCTCCAGCCAGAACAAACGTCGTGCCCATCCCGACGGCGTCGATCACCGGCTGCGCGATCAGCGGCGATGAGAACTGACCGAGAAACAACGCAGAGGTCAGCAACCCCAGCGACCTGGTCCGTACCCCGGGGGACGCGGTGGAAACCAGCCAGCCGTTCACGGTCGGGTTCTGCAGCCCCACGCCAAGTCCGACCACGACCATGCCCAGCGCGGCCGTCCACAATGCACTCGCGGTACCGAGAACGACCAGTCCGACGGCGAACGCGGCGAACATCGCGATGGCCAGCGCGGGGAAGGACCAACGGGCCCGCAGCCGGCGGAAGTTCAGGCCCACCAAGGTCATCACCAGATTGACCGCGGCGATCAAGGCTCCCGCGACCGCCGGTCCGGCGCCGCCGACTTCGGCCAGCCAGAACGGTGCCTGTGTCGGAACGGTGTAGAAGACCACGACGCCGATGAAGATCAGCGCGTACAACCCGAGCAGCCTTGGCTGCCACGGCGACGCGGCCGTGGTGGTGTCCGCCGGATCGGTCGGCTGGACGGGCGCGTCCGGCACGAATCGCAGCACGAGCACCAGCATCGGAATCGCGAGCAGGTAAATGGCGAACGGCCCGCGCCAGTCCAGCGCGGCCAGCAAGCCGCCGAGCAGCAGCGCCACGACGCCGCCGAAACCCATTGCCGCGCCTTGCAATCCGAGCACGCGGCCGTGTTCCTCGGGGTCATGGTGGTCGGCGATCAGCGCGGTGGACGTGGTCATGATCCCGGCGATGCCGATGCCGAGCACGGCCCGTCCGACGAGCAGTGCGGGGAGCGAGTCCAGCAACAGGCCGGACCCGCCGCCGACGGTGTAGAGGGCGAGGCAGGCGAGCAGCAGCGGCACGCGTCCGGTCCGGCCACTCAGCTTGGCGAGCACCGGCGCGGAGACCATGATCGCCAGACCCGGCAACGTCAGCACCAGCCGGACGAGAAGCTCCGCGTGCGGTTCCGCGGCGAAGTGCTGCTGCATGCCTGGCAACGCGGGTGTGATCGTGGCACTGGCCATGATGGTCATGGTGCTGACGCCGAGCAGCGTCGCCAGCAGAGATCTCGGTGGGCGCCGCACTCCGGCGTCAGTCGTTTCGGTCACGACGCCGAAGGTAGAACTTCAACTTAACTTGAAGTCAAGGCCCAGGACCGCGTGCCGGGTATGCCTAGCCCTACCTTCGAGACTACGGGCAAGCTGATCGAAACCAGGCAGCACGCTGGCTAATCTGGATCTCGTGGCTACCGTCTCGACAACCGCGAAACCGCGTACTGTGCTGGATGCTTTGTCGCATCGGACATTCCTGATCTCCTCCTGGCCGTGGCGGGCGCTGCTGTACGGGCTCAGCACCGGCCCGATGACGCTGCTGTTCGGCCTTCCGTTCGGGTTCTGCCTGCTGCCGCTCGCGGTGCTGGTCAGCCGGGTCGTGCATGGACAGACCTCCGATCTGGGGCTCGTCGCGGCGTTCTCGGTGTTCGGCATGCTGCTGTTCCTGAGCGCGGGTCCAGCGTGGGCGGCGGTGGTCGCCGGGGTCGAACGGCAGCGGTTGCGTATGGTCGACCTCAACCCGGTGACCGTCCCGTTTGGACCGATCAGTGAACCGGGCTGGTGGCCCCGAATGCGGACGCGCTACACCGAACCGGCGGCGTGGCGTGAACTCGGGTACGCGGTGCTGTTGTGCACCGCGATTCCCGCGCTGTACTCGGTGGCCGGCATGGTCGCGTTGTTCGCGGTGGTTCTGGTGGCGAGTCCGCTGCTCGTCAACGAGAACGACACGATTTCTGTTGGCTTCACTGAGGTATCCACCCCTGGCGGGGCGGTGCCGTACGCGTTGGCTGGGGTGGTGCTGCTCGTTCTGTCCGGCTATCTGCTGTCCGGGTTCGCTGGCCTGCACGCGATGCTGGCGCGTTCGCTGCTCACCGACGGGGCCGCCGAGAAGCTCCGCGGCGAGCTGACCGAGGTGTCGCAATCGCGGACCCGGCTGCTGTCGGCGTTCGACGCGGAACGCAAGCGCATCGAACGCGATCTGCACGACGGCGCGCAGCAGCGGCTGGTCGGGCTGAGTCTGCAGCTCGGGCTCGCGAAGGTCGATCTGCCGCCGGATTCCGCAGCAGCGAAGGCCGTGTCGGACGCACATGACCAGGCCAAGAAGCTGATGGTCGAGCTGCGCGAGCTGATCAACGGAATCCATCCGCGCGCGCTCGCTGAACTCGGCTTGCCTGCCGCGTTGGAGGAGCTCGCCGACGGATGCGCGGTGCCGGTCACCGTGGACGTGTCGGTGCCGGTGCGGTTGCCGGAGTCGGTGGAGTCCACGGCGTACTTCGTGGTGGCCGAGTCGCTGACCAACGTCGCCAAGCATTCCGCGGCCAGTTGCGCCTCGGTGACCGCCGGAATTGTCGGTCGGGTGCTTACCATTGAGGTATGGGACAACGGAGCGGGCGGTGCTGAGCCGTCGCGCGGCACGGGGATCACCGGGTTGAGCGACCGGGTCGCCGTGCTGGGCGGCCGGATGTGGGTGCGCAGTCCGGTCGGCGGGCCGACCGTCGTGCGAGTGGAGCTGCCGTGCTGAGGGGAGAGTCGATGCGGGTCGTCCTCGCCGAAGACGAGGTGCTGCTGCGCGAGGGATTGTGCGGGTTGCTGGAGCGGTTCGGGTTCGAGGTCGTCGCCGCGGTCGGTGATGCCGAGGGGTTGCACGCCGCGGTGCGCGAGCACGGTCCGGACCTGGTGCTCACCGACATCCGGATGCCGCCCGGCCATTCCGACGAGGGCCTGCGCGCCGCGGTCGAACTGCGGCGCACGCGGCCGGAGCTGGCTGTGGTGGTGCTGAGCCAATACGTCGAACACCACCACGCGGCCGAACTGCTCGACTCCGCCGAAGGACGCGGCGTCGGCTACCTGCTGAAGGACCGGGTGGTCGACGTCGAGGAATTCGTCGCCACGCTGCGCCAGGTCGTCGACGGCGGAACGGCGGTGGATCCGCAGGTGGTGCGCCAGTTGCTGCGCCGCCGGGCCGACCCGCTCGCCCGGCTGTCGGCGCGGGAACGGGAAGTCCTGTCGCTGATCGCCGAGGGGCACTCGAACGCGTCGATCGCCCGGCGGCTGGTGGTGTCCGACGCCGCGGTGGGCAAGCACGTCGGAAGCATCCTGTCGAAACTCGACCTCCCGCCGACGGACGACGGGAACCGGCGGGTGCTGGCGGTGCTGGCCTTTCTTCGCGGTAACGGCTGAGGCGGTGCGAGCGCAGGTTGCGCTCGCACCGCTGAGCTTAGGCCGCGTTCACCACTGCGGTGAGGCTGGCCGCGAGCATCGAACGGTCGCGCCCGGCTGTCCATTGTGTACCGCTGTCAGTGCGATATTCCAGCAGCGTCAACGCTTCGCTGTCGTTGCCGGAGCCGATGCTCGTCTGGTGCAAGGCCACGATGTCCACCTTCCGCCCGTGCTCGCCGAGCGCCGCGGTGAGCGCTTCGACCGGACCGGTTCCGGTGTGCGTGCTGGTGTGCTCGATCCCGTCGACGCGCAGGGTGATGCTGGTGTGCTCGTCGGCTGAGTTTTCGAAGCGGGACAACGTGATTACCGGGTTCGGCTGGAGGTAGGCGGCTTCGAAGAGTTGCCACAGTTCGGTCGCGGTCACCTCGTGTCCGGAGCCGTCGGTGTGGCCTTGGACGCGGCGCGCGAAGTCGATCTGCAGCCGCCGCGGCAGCGTGATGCCGTACTCGTTTTCCAGCAGATAGGCGATTCCGCCCTTGCCGGACTGCGAGTTCACCCGGATCACGGCGGCGTAGTCGCGGCCGAGGTCGGCCGGGTCGATCGGCAGGTACGGGACGCGCCAGTCCAGTTCGCGGGCGGGCACACCGGTTTCCGCGGCGCGTGCGTGATGTTCGGCGAACCCCTTCTTGATCGCGTCCTGGTGGGTGCCGCTGAACGCGGTGTGCACGAGGTCGCCGACGTACGGATGCCGCGCGTGGACCTCGATCCGGTTGCAGTACTCGACGGTGCGGCGGATCTCGTCGATGTCCGAGAAGTCGATCATCGGGTCGACGCCCTGTGCGTGCAGGTTCAGCGCGAGCGTCGCCAGGTCGACGTTCCCGGTGCGCTCGCCGTTGCCGAAAATGCAGCCCTCGACGCGCTTGGCCCCGGCCAGCACGGCGAGTTCGGCGCAGGCGACGCCGGTGCCGCGGTCGTTGTGCGGGTGCACGGACAGGATCACCGAATCGCGGCGCGCGAGGTTGCGGTGCATGTATTCGATCTGGTCGGCGTACACATTGGGCGTCGCGATCTCGACGGTCGCCGGAAGATTCAGGATCACCGGACGGTCCGGGCTCGCCTGCCAGGTTTCGGTGACCGCGTCGCAGACTTCCAGGACGTAGTCGGGTTCGGTGAGGTTGAAGACCTCGGGGGAGAACTCGAAGCGGATGTTCGGCCGGTCGCCGGCCGCGCGCAGAACGTCGTGGGCACCGTCGAGGATCAGTTCTTTCAGCGACGCTCGATCGTGGCCGAGGACCACTGTGCGCCAGGTCGGCGCGGTGGCGGTGTACAGGTGGATCACGACGTCGTTGCGGATGCCGCGGACGGACTCCACGGTGCGCTCGATCAGGTCGCGCCGCGCAGGGGTGAACACGACGATGGTGACGTCTTCCGGGGCCAGGTCGGTGTCCGCGAGCAGCCGGACGAAGTCGTAGTCGGTCTGCGAAGCGGACGGGTAGCCGACCTCGATTTCCTTGTACCCCATGCTGATCATCAGCTCGAAGAACCGGCGTTTGCGCGCCGGGTCCATCGGTTCGGCCAGCGCCTGGTTGCCGTCGCGCAGGTCGACCGGCACCCAGAGCGGGGCTTGCGTGATCCGGTTGCCGGGCCAGGCGCGGCCGGTGTTGGGGACGTCGACGCGCTGGTAGACGTCGCGGTAGCGGTACGACGGCATGCGAGAGGGTCGCTGCCGGTTCCAAACGGTGTTCATCTGCGGTCCTTCAAGTGGTCGGGAGCCGACCGGCGCGCGTGCTTGCCCCACGGCGGGGGGCCGGTCCGGTCAGGCCCCGCCGTGGCGGCGAAGGAGAAGGAAGCGCGTGAACATCGAGGCGGAGCGTAGCACGACTCCTCAGACAAGTAGCGGGGTCGGGGCAACTCGCCGCGGCGGGCGGCGCGAGCGCTTAGGATTGGTCCGTGGAGCTGGAATTCGTGCGGACCTTCGTCGCCGTCGTGGACGGAGGGCAGTTCCAGGAAGCGGCCGCGGAGCTGGGGATCACGCAGCAAGCAGTGTCCAAACGCGTCGGCGCGCTGGAACGCGAACTAGGGGTGCAGTTGTTCACCCGCACCGCGCGCGGGGCTCGGTTGAGCAGCGATGGCGAGGCGTTCCTGCCGCACGCCCGGGTGCTGCTCGACGCCGAGAAAAGCGCGCTCGCCGCGGTGCGCCCGGAGCAGCGGCCGTTGCGAGTGGACGTGCTGAACCGGCGGACCAAGTCGGCGCAGCTGGCACTGAGCTTCCACCGGGCGTTCCCGGAGGTGGAGCTGGAGATCGTGACCACCGGCGCCGAGTTGAGCTTCGACGCCGCCGTCGCCGCGGTCGCGG
The DNA here is from genome assembly GCF_004522235.1 of Amycolatopsis nivea. Lineage (GTDB taxonomy): Bacteria > Actinomycetota > Actinomycetes > Mycobacteriales > Pseudonocardiaceae > Amycolatopsis > Amycolatopsis nivea. Next base: position 32,969 of record NZ_SDLT01000011.1, on the reverse strand, counting down.
CCGGTTCGGTCGACGCGGCGTTCCGCGGGGTCCCGAAGCACGACCTGCCGGGCGGCGTGACGAGCGGGGTGGTGGACTACGACGCGCACGAGCTGCTCGTCGGCCCGCGCCATCCGTTCGCCGACCTGCCGTCAGTGCCGATCGCGAAACTCGCCGGCCATCGGATCTGGATGCCGGGGCTGTCGGCGAGCATGGAATGGGGCGCGTACTACGCGGAGCTGGCCGAGGCGTTCGACCTGACCATCGATGTGTCCGGCCCGGTCTTCGGCAACGAAACGATGCTGGACGAACTGGCGACCTCGCCTGACCTGGCGACGTTCGTGGGCGCTGGTTCGCGCTACTTCTGGCCGGACGAGTACGACCTCCGCCGCGTGCTGGTGGTCGACCCGACGCCGGTGTACCCGATGTCGCTGCTGTGGCGGCGCGAGCCCGCGCATCCGGACGTGCGGAAACTGCGCGATCACCTGGTGACCGGGCAGGAACCCGGGGACGGGGTTTGGCTGCCTGGCTGGGAGCAGGCGTAGTCAGAGCGGGTGCTCGTACCAGACGTTCGGCTCGACGTACACGCCCAGATCCTGTTCCGTCGACGCCAGCACCGGGGCGATTCCGCCGGGCACGACGGTGTGTCCGTCTTCGAGCCGGATGCCGGTCCACTGCTCCCACTGCGCGAGCGTGCCGGTGACGGTCATCGCGAACGGCGCGATCTTCCGGAACTTCGCGCCCAGCCGCTCGTGACTGCGCAGCCAGGGATCGGTGCCTCGGCCGAGATAGTCCACAATGGACTCCAAGGGCGGTTTTCCGGTGGGCCGCACCGGCACGACCAGCCGGGAAAGCCCAGCCCGGCGCGCCCGGTTCTGCAACTCCACGAGCGCTTGGGCGGCAATCCCTTGCCCGCGCGCGGATTCCGCGACGTACACCTCCAGCGCGACCAGCGTGGTGGGTGCCCGTCCGTCGAGGTGGTCTTCGGCGGCCCAGACGAGAGCACCGTCCCAGCCGTGGTCGGGCAGTTCAGTTCGCTCTGGGGTGGGGAAGGCGACGGGAATCGCCGCCGCTCGCGCTACCGGTACGTCGTCGTCGAGGAGGACCAGGAAGAACTCCGGGGCGATCCGCCTCGAGCTCGCCAGCCCGGCGGTGAGGCCCTGGCCGAGGAACTCCCCGCCGACGAATCCCAGCTGGAGCGCGGGAACGCGCAGCTCCGGCCGGGCGGCGAGGTCTTCGATGCGGAGCACGACGCCCTCCAGGTCAGCGCACCGGAAGCGCTGACCGCCGCCTTCCCAGCGCCGCCGGGTCGAGATTCGCCCGGGTCCCGGCCCGGTGCCCCTCCCGGTATCCGGACCCCGACAACCGTCGCGGGGCCGCCGAGCGCAGGTCGCCGTACTCGCGGTCGAAGGCCTGCTGCACCAGCGCCGTCCGGTCCCGCACCACCAGTTCCGCCGACTTCCCGCCGGCGACATCGGAGTACGTCCGCGCGGCGTTTTCTTCCGCCGCGGTCAGCCGTTCGTGCACCGCGCGCGCGAAACCGTGCAGCCACGTCCGCCGGTACGCCGCCAGCGATTCGCGGAACACCCGTTCCTCCGGCCGCACCCGCGTGAGCTGCGTGCTCGCCTGCAGCAACAGGCTGGTGAACAGCAGCTCGACCCGCGCGAGGTCGGTGCGGAAGCCGAACACGGTGACCTCTTCGACCCCTTGGCCGACCCGGTGCAGCAAGGTCCGGCAGCGCAACGGGTACGCGATGCTGGTGAGCAGGCTGGCTTTGTCACGGCTGTACGGATTGGAGATCGGCAGCTTCAGCACCGTGATGTCGTCGCCGCTTTGCCCGGACGCGGCGAGCATCGCGTTGTCGATCCCGTGCCGCGCGATCAGCTGCGCCGCTTTGGTGTTGTACAGCTCGGCTTCGGCGGGCGTGACGGCCGGGTCCTCGGCCTTGGCCAGCAGCTTCCGCACGCGCTCCAGCAACGTGTCGTGGTCGGGCATGACCCCCCTCTCCAGCAGGCGCGGCCCGTGCGGACCGGCATGGGGTGCACGGTAGGCGTGGGGTACGACAATATTCGATCAGATGTTCGGGAGTGACACTGGGCGCCCGGTTCGTCGCAGCCGTGGTCGGCTCGGGTCCGAACGGCCTGGTCGCGGCTGTCAGCCGAGGATTACTGTCCACATTGGAGGGACGAAAGCCGGGGAGAACGCGTGCTGCGCCGCGAATTCGGCTACCGTCCTGGCCGCACCAACCCGGTTTCGTAAGCGACGACGACCGCCTGCGCCCGGCTGGAGATGCCGAGTTTGGGCATCAGCCGGTTGAGGTGCGTCTTCACCGTCGCCTCGCTGACCAGCAGCCGGGCCGCGATCTCCGCGTTCGGCATTCCCGTGCCGACCAGCCGGAGCACCTCGCGCTCGCGTTCGGTCAGCCCGCTCAGTTCCGGCGCGGGCTCCGCGGGCGGCGCGCTCGTGTAAGCCTCGACCAGCCGCCGCGTGATCGTCGGGCCGAACAGCATGTCCCCGCGCGCCACCGCCTGGATGCCGGAGATCAGCGTCTCCGGCGGGCTGTCCTTCAGCAGGAATCCGGCCGCGCCGGCCCGCAGCGCGCGGTACACGTATTCGTCGAGGTCGAAGACGGTCAGGATCAGTACGCGCGGGTGGTCCGGCCCGGCGAGGATGCGGGCGGTGGCCGACACGCCGTCGAGACCGGGCAGCCGGATGTCCATCAGGATCACCTCGGGCCGCAGTCGCGCCGCCTCGTGCACGGCCTCGATCCCGTCGCGCGCCTCGCCGACGACCTCGACGCCCGGCGCGGCGTTGAGCAGCGCGACGAGGCCAGCGCGGACGAGATCCTGGTCGTCCACCACGAGCACACTGGTCACTTCGGTTCTCCGCCGGTCCGGTCCGAGTACGGGAGGGTCAGCACCACCTCGAACCCCGCCGGTTCGCGAGGCCCGATTTCGATCTCGCCACCGTACATACGCGCCCGTTCCCGCATGCCGACGAGGCCGTGACCGGCGGGATTGCCGTCGGTGCGCGGTCCGCCGCCGGAGTCGGCGACGCTCAGCCGCAGTGCGTCGGACAGGTACTCGACGTCCAGCGTCGCGAAAGATTCCGGCGCGTGCTTCAAGACGTTCGTCAGCGCTTCCTGCGCGACCCGGTACGCGCACAGCTGCTGCCCCGACGGCAACGTCCGCGGCGTTCCGGCGACCCGCATCCGCACGGTCAGCCCGGCCTCGCGGACCCGGCTGACCAGCGAGGGAAGCTCTTCGAGACCCGGCTGTGGACGGTATTCGCCCGGCTCGTGGTGCGGCGGCCGCAGCACGCTGAGCAGGCGGCGGAGTTCGTCCAGCGCCTCGGTGGTCGTGCCGGTGATCGTGTCGAGCGCGCCGCGTGCGGTGTCCGGCGCGGACTCGAAGACGTACCGCGCGAGGTTGGCCTGCACGGAGATCACCGACAGATGGTGCGAGACAACGTCGTGCAGTTCGCGGGCGATGCGCAGCCGCTCCTCGACGACCGCCAGTTCGGCGCGGTCGGCCCGTTCCGCGGTCGCGTGCAGGGCGAGCCCGCGGAGGTAGACCGAGTGTCCAATAAGGACGGTCGCGGACGCTTGCAGCACCGCGATCACCGTGTCGCCGATCGGATTCGAACTGTCGCCGACGAGCATCGTGACCTCGAAGCCGGCCACCGCGAACAGCGACGGCGGCCAGGCTTGCCGAACCGGATAGCGCGCCCACACGGTGTACGCGGCGATCAGCAGGTCAGGACGGCCGAGCGTCGCGCGGTACCCGGCCAGTGCGAACGCGCCGACCAGCAGGGTCACCGCGAGCAGCACGGTGATCGGGTAGCGCCGGCGGATCACCAGCGGTGCCGCGCCCGCCGCGGCGAGCAGCAGCCCGAACAGCCCCGGCCGGTCGCCGAGGGAGCCGTGGTGGACCGCCGCTCCGGCAAACAGGAATAGTCCGACCGCGGCTGCCAGCAGCGAATCCGTGCACAGCGGCCGCGCCCGCAGGATCCGCATCACGCGCCCGAAACTACCTGCCTGACCGGCGGTTTCCCAATTCCGTACCGCGATCGCGGCAGGCCGCCTACCGCCAGGGTTTACCCGAGGCTGCGGCGAAGGGCGGATTCCGCGGACGCGATCGAGCGGTTACGGTCGTTTTTGAATGGTCATCCATTCCCGCTGTTCGGCGGAGAGCCAGGGGTGGGGAGGATTCCGGGCTCTCCGCTGAGCTTCACCCCAGATACGCGTCGAGCGTCACCGCCAACGCCGATTCCGGCGAAGGCGCGAAGCTGGCTCCGGCCAGCCCGCCCCACAACCACAGCTGCGCGAGACCGTGCAACGCGGCCCACAGCGACGCCGCGACCAGCCGAGGATCCGTACCCGGACGCAGTCGATCGTCGTCCGCTTCGGCGCGGTCGAGCCGCACTAGTTCGGCGAAGGTGTCGAAGACGGCGCTGCTGGCCGCGACCAGCCCTGGCTCCTCCGGGTCGATGAGGTCGCGACGGAACATCAGCTCGAACATGGCGGGGTTCGCCACCGCGAAGTCGACGTACGCGTGACAGGCGGCCGTGACGCGTTCGCGCGGGGTGCCGTCGGGCAACTGTGCGCCGCGATGGAGCAGCTGTGTGAAGCCAAGCGTCGCTACGGCGGACAGCAACTCCGCGCGTCCCGAGAAGTGGCGAAGCGGTGCACCGTGCGACACGCCTGCCGCCTTCGCGATACCGCGCAACGTCACGGCCTCGACGCCGGAGCCGACGAGCAGATCCGCTGCGGTGCGGATCAACCGCTGTCGCGCGCTCATACCTGAGCTTCGGAGAAGGCCACCGGCAGCAGCTCCGGACGCTTCGGCAGGAAGCCGTCGCCAGGGGACCGGCCGGTGAGCCGGTTGCGCAGCCGCGTGATCCCGACCGGCAGCACCTCCTGCCACAGCCAGCGCAGGTCGGCGATCGCGCTGCCCTGCGCCGGAGCGCCGGGAAGCGGCCGCAGCCAGCTGCCGTCGTGCGCGACGCCGAGCCGGTCGAGTACGTGGCCGGCGACGCGCAGATGCCCGGCCTGCGACAGGTGCAGCCGGTCCGGCCCGAAGTAGCGCGAATCGTGCGCGGCCTGGTCCGGCCACAGGTCGACGAGCTTCGCGCCATAACTGACTGAAGCCTCGCGGATGGCGTCGTTGAGCGCGGTGACGCGCGGTCGCATCCGCCCGCCGAGCGGCATGCGATGCGCGATGTCGCTCAAGGTGAAGGTGACGACGGTGGGCGCGATCTGGGTGCACTGCCGGATGGCGGCGTCGACGCGCCGAGCGACCGTGCGAGCGTCCCAGCCGCGGCTCATCACGTCATTGCCGCCGCCGAACAACGCGATCAGATCCGGTTCGTGCCGCTCGGCCGCGGGCAGCTGCTCCGCGGCGATCTGGTCCAGCCGCCGCCCGCGAACGGCGAGATTGGCGTAGCGAAACGCGGTTTCGTCGCGCGCGAGCCGCCCGGCGACGTAATCCGCCCAGCCGCGGTACCGGCTGTGATCCGGGTAGGGATCGTCCAGCCCCTCCGCGCAGCTGTCGCCGACGGCGACGAACGTGTGGAAACCCATTCCGCTCTCCGTAACCCCTGGTTCATCTTGTAGACACTGTCTATCAAAGTAGGTAGACGGTGTCTACCTCGGGGGCGCCCGACTTTCGGGTCTACAGCGCGCCGCTGCCGCGCCCTTACCGTGGGTTTGGTCTAGACCTCTCATGAGAGGAACCCGCGATGAAGTTTTCCCGCTCCGCCGTCAAAGTCGGGATACTGACCGCCGTGCTCGGGACGGTTTCGGTGTTCACCGCCGTCCCCGCACTCGCGCACGGTTCGATGGGCAACCCGATCAGCCGGATCATGCAGTGTTTCCAGGAGGGTCCGGAGAATCCGCAGTCCGCCGCGTGCAAGGCCGCCATCGCGGTCGGCGACAGCTGGCCGATCTACGACTGGGACGAGGTCAACATCGGCGACGCCAGCGGCCGCAGCCGCGAGATCATTCCGGACGGCAAGCTGTGCAGCGCCGGCCGGGACAAGTACAAGGGGCTCGACCTCGCCCGCGACGACTGGCCGGCGACCACGTTGCCGAGCAGCGGCCCGTACACCTTCCAGTACCAGCTGACCGCCGCGCACGAGGGCACCTTCGAGCTGTACGTCACCAAGCCGGGCTACGACCCGACGAAACCGCTCAAGTGGTCCGACCTCGAAGACACCCCGTTCTACAAGCAGGACAACCCGCCGATCGCGGGCAACGCCTACCAGCTCCAGGCGAACATCCCCGGCGGGCGCACCGGCCGGCACTTGATTTACTCGATCTGGCAACGCCATTGGCCCGATTCCGGCGAGGCCTTCTACTCCTGCTCGGACGTGATCTTCCGCTGATCGCGGGGCCCGGCAGGGGCAGCGAAGACCTCTGCCGGGCAAGCTGCTCGAGCGTTTTTGTCGGTGTGCCGCGCCATCATGACGGAGTGACGGCATGGAAAGATCGACTCAGCGCTCTCGCTCAGGATCGGCTGCCCGCTGAGGTGGCGGCGAAATGGATCGAGCTGTTTCAACCCGGAATCCGGCTGGTGTCCCGCGGCACCGGTCCACGGGTGGGGCAGCTCGGCGGAAACCCGGCGTTGCCGGAAGCGGTGGAATGGCCTGCCTGGGCGGACCATGGGCCGCTGACGTTCGTCGCCGCGGTGGACTGCGCGACGCTGCCGCGCGAGTTCGTGACCATCCCGCTGCCGGAGGCCGGAACGCTGTTGTTCTTCTGCTTCGACGGCCGCTACACCCCCGATCGCTACCAGCACGATCTGCCCCGCGATGCCGACGGGTACCGAGTGCTCTTCGTGCCCGCAGGCACTCCCGTCGCCGAACGGACGCCCCCGTCCGGCCTCGATCCGTACCCGCGCCGGGACGTTTTCGCGGAAATCGTGGCCACCGCGCCGGAACGAGAGCACTTCCTGCTGGACCACACCACGATCGCGAGCGGAGAGTCTCTGGCCGAAGCGGTCAAGACGGTCCTCGGTCCTGGGCGGTCAGGCACCGATGTGTTCGGGGAGATGACGTGGGAAGTCGCCCAGGGCACGCGGCGGCATCAGGTCGGCGGCCTTGCCGCACCAGTCCAGGGTGCCGTGGAGAACGAGATCGCGGCGGAAGTGCTCGAGGGCGGGTGGGAAGATCCGCGGCACAAGGAGGAAGCGGCCCGCTGGGTGCTGCTCGCCCAGTTCGACAGCGCCGAGGAAACCGACATGATGTGGGGCGACGTCGGAATGTTGTACTGGCTCATCCGGCCGGACGATTTGAAGGCAGGCCGGTTCGACGCTGCCCGCTGCTTGATGCAGTGCGGCTGACGACAAGCCCGAATGGAACGGACCATGAAGATCTTGGTGGTGGGCGGCAGCGGACTGCTGGGCCAGCATGTGCTCGACGAACTGCGGAACCGCGGGCACGAAACGACCGCCGTCGCGCGGACGGCGCGTGCAGGCATCGACCGGACGCTCGACGTCTCGAAGGCTTCGCACGCGGAGTTGCGCGAAGCGCTCGACGGACACGACGGTGTCGTCTTCGGCGGTGGCATGGACGACCGTGCGGTCGGCCGCGGACCGGTCGAGCCTCGGCTGCGCGCGGGCAACGTCGCGCCTGTCGCCGCGTTGTTGCGCGCGGCGCGCGAAGCAGGCTGTACGCGCGCGGCGGTGCTCGGGTCGTACTACACGTACTTCGACCGCGTACACCCTGAGTGGGGGTTGGCCGCGAAGCATCCGTACGTGCGTAGTCGGCTGGAGCAGGCCCGCGTCGCGCGCGAAACGGCTGGGCCGGGGTTGCCGGTGGCGGTGATCGAGGTGCCGTTTGTCTTCGGCGTTGCGGAGGACCGGGTGCCGCAGTGGTCGGTGCCGATCGTCAAGTGGGTCCGTTCCAACTCGCCGCTCTTCGCGCCTCCCGGCGGGACCGCGGCGACGAGTGCGCGCGGCGTTGGCGTCGCGACGGTGGACGCGCTGGAGCAAGCATCCGGCGCGGATGTCCCGGTAGCAGAGGAAAATCTCCAGTGGGCGGACATGTTCGCCCGGCTGGCGGCAGCAGCGGGACGACCGCGCCGGGTCCGGCCCATGCCCTCCTGGCCGGTGCGCGGTGCGTTCAAGCTCGGCGGATTTCTCAACGGGCTGAGCGGAAAACAGCCGGGGCTGACGGTGCAGCACATGGACGGCTTGTTGCTGCGGGAGTTGTATTTGGAGCTGAATTACCCGGCTCCGGTGGACGAGGCGATCAGGGAGACTGCTGTGGCACGGTAAGAATCAACCCAGCCGGGCCCGATGCGTCCGCACCGCCGCCAACCGCGGATCCGACGGTTCGAGCACCGAGGCCAGCGCGTCCAGGATCGCCAGATCATCGGCACCACAGGAGGTTTCCCAGAACGCCCACAACGTGTCCGCGTCCCGGCTGTTCAACGCGAGCTGCCGGACCTGCGCGCTGATCGACTCGCGTTCCTCCAGGATCGCGGGCGATTCCGACTCCGCGAGCAGCGGGCCCTGGAACGACCGGACCGCCGCCGCGGCGTCCCCGGCGCGCAGAGCTGCTTTGGCGCGCAGGAAATCCGCGTCCACCGTGGCCGCGAGGCGGTACGGGCGCGTCTGCAACACCCCGGTGCCGAGCTGGGTGCGCAACCGGTGGATCTCGGCGCGCACGGTCACCGGATTGCCGGTCTCGCCGTACAGCTGCAGCGCCAGCTTCTCCGCCGACAAACCGCGCGGCTGAAGCGCAAGCAGAGTCAGCAATTCGGCGTGCCGCAGGGTGAACGGGATGTCCCGACCGTCCACAGTGGTCGATCCAGGGCCATCGGTGAGGTACTCGAGCGACAACTTCCGCCGGGTCGCGGAGCCGGACGTGGCGATCCGCAGGAGGTAGCCGTCGTCGAGCGGGTCGACGGTGGCGATCCGGCCGTCCGGGAGCGTCACGGTGCCGCCGCCTTTCCGTACCTCCACAGTGGACGGAAGGGTGCACGCTTCGGCGGCCAGCACCCGTCCGCCCGCTGAAAGGAGCGCGCCGGGGCGTCCGCGCAACGACGCCAGGTGCGGCATGTTCGCCCGCCGCACCTTCTCGTCGCGGACCGCCAGCTGCGCTCGCAACCGCCCCTCGGCGAGCTGCGCGGTGGCCGTGACCAGCGACAACATCGCCGGATGCACCGTGCGCAGAGGTCCGCTGACGTCGATCGAGCCGAGCAACGCGCCGGTGTCCGGATCGCGTACGGGGGCCGCCGCGCAGGTCCACGTGTGATAGCGGCGGACGAGGTGTTCGGCGGAGTAGATCTGCACCGGCTGCCCGGTCGCGAGCGTGGTGCCCATCGCGTTCGTGCCGATCGCCTCTTCGCTCCACCGCGTGCCCTCGGTGAGCGCGACCTGGTCCGCGCGCAGCAGCACGCCGGTCGCGCCCTCCCGCCACAGGATGAGCCCGTTCGCGTCGGTCACGATCATCATGTGCTCGGCGTCGTCGGCGATGCTCACCAGCATCTCGCGCAACAGCGGCAGCACCGGGGCCAGCGGATGTTCCGCGCGCAGGTCGGAGAGCTCGTCCGCCTCGCAGATCAGCGGGGCCTCGCCGGCGTCCGGGTCGACGCGCGCGGCCAGCGAGCGTTCCCACGACGCCGACACCACCGAGCGCGGCGAACGCGGCGAGGTGGACCCGGACAGCACCGCCTCGCGGACATGCCGGAGCAGCCGCGCGTACGACTCCGGATCGCGCAACAGGTCGGGTTCGGGCGCCTCTGCCACGTCAACGAGAGTAGAGACCCTGGTCACAAGGCTGCAACGTCGGCGCAACGTTGCCCGGCCTACGGTCGCCGCCGACCGTCACCGACCAGCAACGAGGCAGGGCAAGATGGCCGTATACGCCGCACCGAACACCGACGGCTCCGTCGTCGACTACGAGACCCGCTACGACCACTACATCGGCGGCGAATACGTCGCGCCGGCCGGCGGGCAGTACTTCGAGAACCCGACCCCGGTGACCGGGAAGACCTTCACCGAGATCGCCCGCGGGACGGCGGCCGACATCGACCGGGCGCTCGACGCGGCCGAGGGCGCCGCGCCCGCGTGGGGCCGCACCTCGCCCGAGGAGCGCGCGAACATCCTGCTCAAGATCGCCGACCGGATGGAGCAGAACCTCGAGAAGATCGCGGTCGCCGAGTCCTGGGAGAACGGCAAGCCGGTCCGCGAGACCCTCGCCGCGGACATCCCGCTCGCGATCGACCACTTCCGCTACTTCGCCGGCGCGCTGCGCGCCCAGGAGGGCGGCATCTCGCAGATCGACGACAACACCGTCGCCTATCACTTCCACGAGCCGCTGGGCGTCGTCGCGCAGATCATCCCGTGGAACTTCCCGCTGCTGATGGCCGTCTGGAAGCTCGCCCCGGCGCTGGCCGCGGGCAACGCGATCGTGCTGAAGCCCGCCGAGCAGACCCCGGCGTCGATCCACCTGCTGCTGTCGATCATCGGCGACCTGATCCCGCCGGGCGTGCTGAACATCGTCAACGGCTTCGGCGTCGAGGCGGGCAAACCGCTCGCGTCGAGCAACCGCGTGCGCAAGGTCGCGTTCACCGGCGAGACCACCACCGGGCGGCTGATCCTGCAGTACGCCAGCGAAAACATCATCCCGGTGACGGTCGAGCTGGGCGGCAAGAGCCCGAACATCTTCTTCGACGACGTCGCCGCGGCCAACGACGCGTTCTACGACAAGGCGCAGGAGGGCTTCGCGCTCTTCGCACTGAACCAGGGCGAGGTCTGCACCTGCCCGTCGCGCGCGCTGATCCAGTCCGGCATCTACGACCGGTTCCTCGGCGACGCGGTCGAGCGCGTGAAGAAGATCAAGCAGGGCAACCCGCTCGACACCGAGACGATGATCGGCGCGCAGGCCTCGAACGACCAGCTCGAGAAAATCCTGTCCTACATCGACATCGGCAAGCAGGAGGGCGCGAAGGTCCTGACCGGCGGCGCGCAGTCCGACCTCGGCGGCGACCTGTCCGGCGGCTACTACGTCCAGCCGACGGTGTTCGAGGGCGACAACAAGATGCGCATCTTCCAGGAGGAGATCTTCGGCCCGGTGGTGTCCGTGGCGAAGTTCGACGACTACGACGACGCGCTGAAGATCGCCAACGACACCCTGTACGGCCTCGGCGCCGGCGTCTGGTCCCGCGACGGCAACACCGCCTACCGCGCGGGCCGCGACATCCAGGCCGGCCGCGTGTGGGTGAACAACTACCACGCCTACCCGGCACACGCGGCCTTCGGCGGCTACAAGGCGTCCGGCATCGGCCGCGAGAACCACAAGATGATGCTGGACCACTACCAGCAGACGAAGAACATGCTGGTCTCCTACTCCGACCAGGCGCTGGGCTTCTTCTGATGCCGCAGCGGGTGGACCTGACCCCAGCCGCCGCCGACCTCCTGCGGCGGCTGGTGCCAGTCCACGGACCGGTGATGTTCCACCAGTCCGGCGGATGCTGCGACGGCAGCGCCCCGATGTGCTACCCGGCCGGCGAATTCCGGGTCGGAGCTCGCGACGTCCATCTGGGCGACCTGACGGTGGAGGGCATCGACGCGGTGCCGGTATGGATGTCCGGTCCGCAATTCGAGTACTGGCGGCATACGCACCTGACGATCGACGTGGTGCCGGGACGGGGGAGCGGGTTCTCTTTGGAGGCTCCGGAGGGGGTGCGGTTCCTGATCCGGTCCCGGTTGCTCAGCGACGAGGAGTCGGCTGAGCTGAACGGATAACCGGACAGGTCCGCTACGGCGGTGCCCGGTGAGTGTTTCCCGCTCACCGGGTGCCGCCGTTTGTTTGTTGACGGCTGGTTGAGCGCGCCATTAAGCTTCCTTGTGGTTCGGGGGTTGACTGATTTCTGCGAGCAGAAGTGTTGAAGAAGCCTGCTGTTGTCGTTCTTCTCGCCCTGGTGGCGGCCGGGTGTAGCGGGCCGCCGGATCCTCGGGCGTATCCCGGCAGCGAGGACGGAGTGAGCTGGGAAGAGGCTGCTGCGCGGTACGCGATCGCGTTGCCGTCGTGTCCGACCAAGGCTTTCCGGTTCGACGTGCAGCCCCGGCTTCGGGACCATCTCATTTTCACTTTCGAGGCCGCGAATTCCTGCGTGGACGGCTTTTTGACGAAGTACGGTGCGGACCCTGCTCACCCGGGGCTGAAATGGCCTCGGGACGACAACTTTCCGCCGTTCGGAGCGGACAAGTCGGAGCGATACGGCTGGACCTATGACTTGAAGCAGCGCTCCGCTCTGTACCACGGTTTCCGGACACCGAATGGCTCGTCGTTCTGGGTGTTCGTCAAACAGGGTGCCGAGGAGACGGTGTACGCCTATAGTCTGACGACCGGTTACCCGAACTAGTAATCGCCGCAGGGAAAATGACAAAGAAATCGATAGCCGCGATTCTCTTTTCCGTCGCGGTAGTCGCCGGATGCGGTGGCCAGCCGGACCCGCGGGCGTATCCGGGCAGTGAGGACGGCGTCAGCTGGGAAGAAGCCTCGGCCAGGTTCCAGATGACGCTGCCGTCCTGTCCGGTCAAGGAGTTCCATTTCGACGTCCAGCCCAGGCTCACCGAACGGCTCGCGTTCTCCTTTGTCGCGTCGAAGTCCTGCGTGGACAAGTTCCTGAAGCAGTACGGCGACGATCCGGCGAATCCGACCCGCAAGTGGCCGGTCAGTGACCCCGAGCCGCGGCCTCCGTTCGACGCGGACGAGATGCGGCAGTTCGGCTGGGCGTACGATCCCAAGGCGAAGGCTGACCTGTACACCCACCTCGAGACGCCGTACCACGCGAAATTCTCGGTATTCGTGAAGCCGGGCAGCGAGGAGACGGTCTACGCGCGCAGTCTGACCTCTGGCTTCCCGGACCCGTCGAAATAGTCGGGACCCCTTGCTAGGTTCATCCCATGCTGTCGCTGAAAGACGTCTACGCAGGCGAGCCGACTGTCCTCGGCCACCAGCGGGACCAGCCCGTTCTGAGCGCCATCCGGAAAACCCGGGTCACCGCTCCAGAGCTGGCACTGTCCGAACTCAACCTCTCCGGTGACCGTCAAGCGGACCTCTCCGTGCACGGCGGGCCCGACAAAGCCGTCTACGTCTACCCGATCGAGCACTACTCGGTGTGGACCGCGGAAGGGTTCTCCGTGGCGCACGGTGACTTCGGCGAGAACCTGTCCGTCGAAGGCGCGCTCGAGACCGACGCGCGGATCGGCGACGTCTGGGCCTGGGGCGACGCGCTCGTGCAGATCGCCCAGCCGCGGCACCCGTGCTTCAAGCTCGCGATGCGGACCGGCCGCAAGGACGTCGTTCCCGCGATGATCAGCACGAATCGCTGCGGCTGGTACCTGCGCGTGCTGCGGCCGGGCACGGTCCCGACGGCCGGTCCGCTCGAGGTCGTGGAGCGGGCCGAGGGACCGACCGTCGCGGAGACCTTCCTAGTCGCTTCGGCGAATTACGCGCAGTTGCCCGACCCGGCGCCGATGCTGGCGCTGGCCGAGCGCGTGCTGACGTCGACCGCGCTGCCCGAAAGCTATCGCAACGGGATCAAGTCCAAAGTGGACCGGGCGAAGGGGTTACTTCCAGTCGACCTGGGGTGAGCGGTAGAAGTCGATTCCCTGCGCCTCCCAGCGCGGTGCCTGCTTGGCGATGCGGTCCCGGTAGCCGTCCCAGGTGCGGGACGCTCGCGGCGACCAGCCGATTTCCGCGACGCCGGGCAGGCGCGGGAAGGCCATGTACTCGATGTCGTCGTTGGTCCGGATGGTTTCCGTCCACAGTGGAGCTTCAACCCCGGCCACGGACTTCTCCTCGACCCCGGGAACGAGCGTCGCCGGGTCCCATTCGTAGGCGTCGCGGACTTCGACCAGACCGGCCCAATCCTGGCCCAGTTTCGTCGATTCCGTGTACTTCATGTCGAGATACGCGTGGTTGGCGGGCGACATGACGAACTTGTTCCCGCGCGCCGCGGCGGCGGCCACGTCCTCGTTCGGGCCGCCCTGGTCCCAGTACTGCGGCACGGCGGACGTCGGCAACGGAGTCTTCGCGATTTCGTGCCAGCCGGTGATCAGCTTGCCGTACTTGGCGACCATCGGGCTTACCTTCTCGTAGAAGGTTTTGTAGTCGGCGGCGGGTGTCGAATGTGCTTCGTCGCCGCCGATGCCGATGTATTTGCCGGGCGTGATCGCGGCGAGTTCGCGGATCACATCCTCCACGAATCGGTACGTGGTGGGCGAATTGATGCACAGCGAGCTGTACCCGACCTCGATGTCGGTGCGCGGCGGGACCGCGACCCCGTCGCAGTTCAGCTCCGCGTACACCGACTGGGCGGCGTTCGTGTGTCCGGGCATGTCGATCTCCGGCACGACCGTCACGTGCCGGCTCGCGGCGTAGGCGACGATGTCGCGGTACTGCTCCTGCGTGTAGTAACCGCCCGGGTCGCCGTAGGCCGCGGTCTTGCCGCCTTCGGTCGCCAGGCGCGGCCAGCTTTTGATCTCGATGCGCCAGCCCTGGTCGTCGCTGAGGTGCAGGTGCAGCGTGTTGATCTTGTACTGGACGATCTGGTCGATGTACTTCTTCACCTGCGTCGGCGTGAAGAAATGCCGCGCGACGTCGAGCATCGCGCCGCGGTGGGCGAAGCGCGGGTAGTCGAGGACGCTGCCGCCGGCGATCGTCCACGCGCGGTGCTGCACGGTCTTCGCCTCGATCGCCGACGGCAGCAGCTGCCGCAGCGACTGGACGCCGGTGAACAGCCCGGCGGAGGTGTTGGCGCGCAGCCGGACGCCGTTCTTCGTGACGTCGAGCTGATACCCCTCGTCGCCGACGCGCGGGTCGGCGTGGCCGAGGTCGAGCGAGATCGCGGACAGCCCCGGACTCACCGGGACGACCGGCAGCGGGAACCCGGTCGCGGGCCGCAACAGGCCGCGCAGGTACCCGGCGACGTCGCCGGTGCCGTGCCCGGCGCGGATCACCGTCAGCGGAGTGAGCCGGAAGGTGGCGTCCGCCTTCGCCACGGCATGCACCGGGACCGGTACGAGGTCGGTGACCTGCCGTTCACTGGGCGCGGGACTCGCCGCGGCCGGCCCGGGCACTCCCACCGCGGCGAGCCCGAGCACGGTCACCCCAAGCACGGCCCTGGACAGGGTCTTCCTCACGGCATACCTCCGGTCGCGTCGCGGAGAAGGCGGACTCCAAGAGGTATAGACCACTCCGGGCGGGCTGACAACGCCCGAAAGGGTCGGCTGGCACCTGATGTCCCGTTCGCCGGGATGCCTGCGGCGCCCCAATGCCGCATTGGGTGCGCTGGACGCACCGAACGCACCGAACGCCGCATTGGGTGCGTCGCATGCACCCAATGCCGCATTGGGGGTTTTCAGCAGCTGTGGTGTGCGGCGGGTCCCGCCCATCGGCTAGGGACAGCTTCACGCACCGCGCTCGTGGGGCTGGCACGCGCTGGCGAAGTCCGTGAAGGGCTCCTTGCGGGAATCAGATTCCCTCAAGGAGCCCTTCACGGACTCAGCGGGAGTGAAACCGTCCGGCGCGGCTCGGCGGCCGGTGCCCGCAGCGCCCGGCAAACACCGCCACCGCGAACCCGCCACACACCGCGCTGCTGAGAAAACCTCTCCGTGTCGGTCCTCAGGGTCGCAGAATCGCCCGCAACGCGTCGAGCACCGACGGATCCTCGATAGTCGACGGAACCGCCTCGTCGCGTCCGTCGGCGATCCCGCGCATCGTCTTGCGCAGGATCTTCCCCGAGCGCGTCTTCGGCAACGCGCTGACCACCGAGACGTCCCGGAACGCCGCCACCGGCCCGATGTCCCGGCGGACCAGCGCCACCAACTCGTCCCGCAACTGCTCCTCGGGCACGTCCACCCCGGACTTCAGCACGACGAAACCACGCGGCACCTGTCCCTTCAGCTGGTCCGCGACCCCGATCACCGCGCACTCCGCGACCGCCGGGTGCGAGGCCAGCACGGCTTCCATCGAGCCGGTCGACAGGCGGTGTCCGGCCACGTTGATCACGTCGTCGGTGCGGCCCATGACGAACAGGTAGCCGTCCTCGTCGAGGTATCCCGAATCGCCGGTCAGGTAGTAGCCGGGGTAGCGCGACAGGTACGCCTCGCGGTAGCGCTCGTCGTCACCCCACAGCGTCGGCAGCGAGCCCGGCGGCAGCGGCAGTTTCAGCGTGATCGCGCCCTCGCGGCCGGCCGGGAGTTCCTCGCCTGCCTGGTCGAGAATGCGCACGTCCCAGCCGGGCACCGGTTTCGTCGCCGACCCGGGTTTGACCGGCATCGGTTCGAGTCCGCGCGGGTTCGCCGCGATCGGCCAGCCGGTTTCGGTCTGCCACCAGTGGTCGACGACCGGCGTGCCGAGGATGTCGTGCGCCCAGTGGTAGGTTTCCGGGTCGAGCCGCTCGCCCGCCATGAACAGGGTGCGGAACCGGGACAGGTCGTACTTCTTGAGCTCGTCCGCGTCCGGGTCCACCTTCTTGACCGCGCGCAACGCCGTCGGCGCGGTGAACAGCGCCTGCACGCCGTGCTCGGAGATGACCCGCCAGAACGCGCCCGCGTCCGGGGTCCCGACGGGTTTTCCTTCGTACAGCACGGTTGTCGCGCCGACCAGCAGCGGCGCGTAGACGATGTACGAATGCCCGACGACCCAGCCGACGTCGGAAGCCGTCCACCAGACGTCCCCGGCGTGGACGTCGTACAGCGCGCCCATCGACCACGCCAGCGCGACCGCGTGCCCGCCCGCGTCGCGGACCACGCCCTTCGGCCGCCCGGTGGTGCCGGACGTGTAGAGGATGTACAGCGGGTCGGTCGCCTTCACCGGAACCGGGTCGACCGGGTCGGCGTCGGCGACGAGTTCGGTCCAGTCGAGGTCGGTGCCGGACAGTTCCGCGCGCGCCTGCTCGCGCTGGAACACCACGACGTGGTCCGGCTGGTGCTCGGTGGTCTCGAGAGCGGCGTCGATGATCGGCTTGTACTCGACGACCCGCGTCGGCTCGATCCCGCACGACGCGGCGAGGATCAGCTTCGGCTTGGCGTCTTCGATCCGCGCGGCCAGTTCCTTCGGCGCGAACCCGCCGAACACCACGGAGTGCACCGCGCCGATCCGCGCGCAGGCGAGCATCGCGATGACGGCCTGCGGGATCATCGGCAGGTAAAGGATCACGCGATCGCCGCGGGTGACCCCGAGCGACGCGAGCGCGCCGGCGAAGGTCGCGACCTCGTCCCGCAACTCGGCGTAGGTGTAGCGGCGTTTGCGGCCGGTGACCGGCGAATCCCAGATCAGCGCGTCCTGCGCGCCGCGGCCGCCGTCCGCGTGCCGGTCGAGCGCGTTGTAGGAGGTGTTCAGTTCGCCGTCGGGATACCAGCGGTAGAACGGCGCGGCGGACGAGTCGAGCGCGCGGGTGGGCCGCTGCGTCCAGTCGATCGCCCGGGCCGCTTCGAGCCAGAACCGCTCGGGGTCGTCCAGACTGCGTCGATACGTCTCGGTGTACGCGCCCACGAGGTCTCCTTTGACTTCCGACGGCCGAATCTGCCCTCATGATGGCCTTTCCCCCGGCGGAACGCAGGTCAGCGAGGTCAGGCGAGAACGATGCAGTGGATCACGATCCCGGCGCGACCCGGCAACCCCGCGAAGGCCGTGTGCGTCCTAAGCTGGACCGTGGGGAACAGCCGCGCAGCGGCACCAAGACGACACTGACAGTGAGGGGAACCAGCCGGTGAGCGGAATCGCGAGCGCGCTGCTCTCGCTCGCGCACACCTTGTTCGGCCCGGGGTTCTGCCCCGGCGACTGGGTGTGGGCGACGACCACAGCGGGTGCGCTCGTCGCGCTCTTCCCGGCGGCCGGGGCGCTGATCGTGGCGATCGTCCGCAAGGGGACCGGCAACCGGTACGACGCGACGACGCTCACCGTGTTCGGGCTCATCGGCGTGGTCAGCGTGCTGGTGCTGCCGTGGCTGATGGCCTCGGGCATCTCGGAGACCTTCCGCGCGGCCAACGCGGGCGGCGTGAGCGGGCTGTCCGCCTCCGAAACCGCCAAGCTGAGCACGAACTACTGCTCGTTCATCGGCGTGCAGAAGACCTACCTCGGCGGCGGGCCGAACGTCTTCGAGACGCTCTTCTACCCGCGCGGCCTCAAGCTGTCGTACGCGCTGTACCTGCTCGCCTTCACCGTGCTGCCGGTCGGCTCGCTGCTGTTCGTGATGCTGCAGGCGCGCACCGCGTTCCGCCGCGGGCCGAAGTGGCCGTCGCGGTTCTTCTGGATTCCCTTCGTGGTCATGGCGGTCGCGAGCTCGGGCATGTCGGCCAACACCGCCGTGCACTTCTGGCTCGGGTTCCTGCCGTTCAGCATCCTGGGGCTGATCCCGGTCGCGCTGGTCGGCCCGCCGCCGTGGTCGGTGATCAACCGGCCGGAGCCGCGCCGCGACGAACCGCCCGCCGCGCCGCCTCCGCCGCGCCGGGAGCAGTTGCCGCCGCCTCCGCCGCCGCAGAACAAGCAGTACCCGGCCACCGCGCTGGCGTCCGCTCCGGAGCCGCCGCCCGCCGGGATGCTGGCCGCCGCGCCCGGCGCGATCCCGCCGCCGCCCGGTTCGCGCAACGCGGGCAGCAGCCGGTACCGGCGCGTCCGCCAGCTCGGGCACGGCGGGTTCGGCACGGTCTGGGAAGCCGTCGACACGCAGCTCAACCGCACTGTCGCGCTCAAGATCGCGCACGCGCCCGACCGCGACACCGAGGAGCGCATGCAGCGCGAGGCGCGGGCGCTGGCCGTGGTGAACCACCCCAACTGCGTCCGCGTGTACGACCTGGTCGAGGAGCCGGACGGGCTCGCGCTCGTCATGGAGTACCTGCAGGGCCGCCCGCTCGCCGAGGTGGTCGACGGACAGGGCCCGATCGACGACGTCGCCGCCGGCCGACTGTGGTCCACGATGGCGGGCGCGCTGGTCGCCGCGCACGAGCGGGGCGTGCTGCATCGCGATGTGAAGCCGTCCAACGTCATCCTCGACCCGGCGGGCATCGCGCACCTCATCGACTTCGGAATCGCCCGCAGCCAGGGCGACTCGAAGATGACCGCCACCGGGATGATGATCGGCACGCCCGATTTCGTCGCCCCGGAGCAGGCGATGGGTTCCCCGGCGAGCCCGGCGTCGGACGCCTGGCAGCTCGCCGCCACGGTCAGCTACGCGCTGTCCGGCCAGCCGCCGCGCGGCACCCGCGAGACGCCGATGGCCGCGCTGATGGCCGCGGCGCGAGCCGATCCGGTCACGCACCTGCCGCAGCGTTCGGTGCACGCCCGGATCCTGGCGGCGTCGCTGGACCCGGAGCCGCGCCGCCGCCCGACACTGAACTCGGTGCGGCGCGAGGTCGACGGCTGGCTGAGCAGGCAGGGCAAGGCACTGGACGGGCCGGTCACGCAGATCGTGCCGCGCCGGTCGTCCCGCTGAGTCTCGTGAGCGGCTAGTCCGGTTCTAACTGGCTGTCCTGTCTCAGGACCTCACGGACAGGCCAGTCTCAGGACTTTCCGGACAGTCTTTGGCTGGTGAGGCGTTGGTAGCGTACTGATCTGCCGAGGGTGAGCTGGCGGACGAGGGTGCCACCGGTCATGACGGTGACGCGGTCGCCTTGCCAGTAGACGGTGGCGGTGTGTCCGGCCCAGGTGCGCGTCCCGGGACAGGCCGTGCTCGCGGCAGAACCGCACCACGTTGACCTTATCGCCGTGAGCCGCCCGGGCGACCGCGGCGACGAACTCAGGATCCCATCGAAAACCCTGCTCTGCCCGTCGCCGCATGATCACCACAAAGACCATGGTCACCACGCCGACAGGCCGGTCAGTGTCCGCGACGTCCTGAGACTCAGCAGCCGGTTCTAACCGGCGCAGCCGCTCACGACGGCTTCACCGCGGAAAACTCCAGCCGCTTGCGCTCGATCCCCACCCGCACCTGCTCAAACCCGGCCGCCGCCAGCCGCCCCGGCAGCGTGCCCGCGTCGAGGACGTTCATCGTGTCTCCAAGGTGCAGGAGCCGGAATCCGAAGCTGAGCTGGCTGTCCACGCCGCAATAGGTGCCGCCAGGCCGCAGCACCCGGAACGCCTCCGCGAAGGTCCGGTCCTGCAGCTCGTCGGTCGGCACGTGGTGCAGCATCGTGAAGCACACGACCCCGGAGAACCGGCCGTCCTCGAACGGCATTTCCGCGCCGCTGCCCTCCACGATGTCCGCCCGGTCCCCGTATTTCTCCCGCAACAACCGGGTCGACGCCGGGTCGATTTCCAGCGCGGTCAGCCGTGGGAGAGCGTCGATCAACACCCTCGTGGTGGCCCCGAAACCCGGTCCGATTTCGAGCACGTCGTCGCCCAACTCGAAACGGGCGAGCCAGTCCGGCAGCACCTCGGCGACCGCGGCGGCCCATTTTTCCGAGCTGCAGAGCTTGCGGTGCATCAGGTTCATCGGCATGGCCCCGACGCTAGGGACGAGCCTGGCTGACCGGAAGACGATAGGCTGCCACCTCATGTCGCAGTACGGTCAAACCGGCGCGATGCTGCTCGGCGACCTCCCGATCGCGCCCGGAGCCTGGTTCCCCTGGCACGAACATCCGGCGCACCAGCTCGTCTGGGCCGCGCGCGGGGTCGCCGCGGTGATGGTCGGCGACGCGCAGTGGGTGCTGCCGTCCACGCGCGCGCTCTGGATCCCGGCCGGGGTCCGGCATCGCACCGGCGCGGCCGGGAACGTCGAACTGCGCGGCATCTACGCCGATCCCGAACAGTGCCCGGTCGACTGGCCGTCCCCGCGAATCGTCATCGTCCGGCCGTTGCTGCGGGAGCTGCTGGAGCACCTGTCCGCGGACGGAATCAGCGACGCCGCCCGACGCCGCGCCGAAGCCGTCGCGTTCGATCTGCTGGAGCCGATGGACGTAGCGCCGATCGTGGTCCCCGCGCCCGCCGATCCGCGAGCGCGGGACGTCGCCGACGCGGTGCTCGCCGACCCCGCGGACTCGCGCAGTCTGGCCGAGCTGGGCCGCGAAGTCGGCGCGAGCGAGCGGACGCTGGCCCGTGCGTTCGTCCGCGACTGCCGGATGACGTTCGGGACCTGGCGCACGCAAGCCCGGCTGCGCGCGGCGTTGCCGTTGCTGGCGCGGGGAACGCCGATGACGACCGTCGCGCACCGGGTCGGGTACGCGACGGCCAGCGCGTTCGTCGCCGCCTTCCGCCGGGCGGTGGGGGTGCCGCCGGGCGCTTACTTCAGCGCCACGAAGGCAGCCACATTTCCGCCTGCCAATGGGCGTTCGTGATCGGGATTCCGTTGAGGATCGGCCACAGCCAGGCGAAGTTCGCGACCACCAGCCCGACGTAGAGCGAGACGACGAGCAGACCGGTGCCCCGGCGTTCGAATCCGCGTTTGGCGCTGCCGAGGATCTGCCCGAGCGCCAGCACCAGCCCGAGCACGAGGAACGGGGCCATCGGCGTGGCGTAGAAGAAGTACATCTGCCGGTCGATGTTGGTGAACCAGGGCAGGTAGCCGGCGAAGTAGCCGGTCAGCACGGCGGCGTAGCGCCAGTCCGCGCGGAAGAACCAGCGCCACAGGCCCCAGCCGAGCATCGGGACGGCCAGCCACCACATCGCGGGCGTGCCGATCAGCATCGTCGCGCCGAGGCAGCGCGATTCGCCGCAGCCGGTGACGTCGCCGTCGTAGTAGTAGAGCATCGGCCGCAGGCCCATCGGCCAGGTCCACGGCTTCGACTCCCACGGATGCGGATTGTCCTTGGGCGTCAGCAGGGTTTCGTGGAAATGCAGCACGTTGGCGGTGTAGCTGCCGAGCGAGCGCAGCGCGGGCGGGATCCAGCCGAACATGCCCGGGTCGAGGTTCTTGATCTCGGTGTAGTGCCGGTCGGTCGCGGTCTCGCTGGCGAACCACGCCCAGTACGCCGCCAGGTACATCAGCACCGGCACGACCAGGATCGCCCACAGCGCGGGCGCGACGTCGCGGCGGATCGTCCCGACCCACGGCCGCTGCACGCCCGCCGCGCGCCGGGCCGCGACGTCGAAGAACACGGTGAGCAGGCCGAACGCCGCGATGTAGTACAGCGCCGACCATTTGACGCCGAAGGTCAGGCCGATCATCAGCCCGGCCGCGAACCGCCACCACCGGAAGCCGAGCTTCGGCCCCCACTGCGATTCGCCGATCCAGCCCTCGCGCACCGCGACGGCCAGCCGTTGCCGCACCTGGTCGCGGTCGCAGAGCACGCAGGCGAACGCGGCGAGCACGAAGAACGCGATGAAGATGTCCAGCATCCCCATCCGCGACTGCAGGTGCAGCACGCCGTCGCAGATCACCAGCACGCCCGCGATGCCGCCGAGCAGCGTCGAGCGGGTCAGCCGGCGCGCGACGCGCACGGTGAGCAGCACGATCAGCGTGCCTGCCACCGCCGACATCAGCCGCCAGCCCCAGCCGTTGTAGCCGAAGAGCCACTCGCCGAAGGCGATGAAGTCCTTGGCCAGCGGCGGGTGCACGATCAGCTCGTACCCGGCGTTGTCCTCGTACCCGCCGTTGCGCAGCATCTGCGCGGCCTGGGGCACGTAGTGCTTCTCGTCGAAGACGGGACTGCCGTGGTCAGTGGGCAGGCCAAGGTTCTGCAGCCGGACGACGCCGCCGATCACGGTCAGCACGATCGTGACGATCCAGCCGCGCAGCCGGTCGGCGGGCATGGCCCGGCCGAGCAGGGTGGCTTCGCGGTCGGTCGGGGGACGGCGCGCGTCGACCGGGTCCGGCCGCACGCTCTCGTCGTCGGCACGGGTCAGCAGCGCGGTCACGGGGCCCGATAGTACGGCCTGATCCACCGGTGGCGTCTGGTTAGGCTGACTGCCATGACTTCTGCGCCCGGACGGCTCGTCCTCGCCGCCACCCCGCTGGGCGATCCCGGCGACGCGTCCGCCCGGCTGATCGAGGCGCTGGGCTCGGCGGACGTGATCGCGGCCGAGGACACCCGGCGCCTGCGCGGGCTCACTTCCGCGCTCGGCGTGTCGCCAACCGGGCGGGTGGTCAGCTTCTACGAAGACGTCGAGACCGCCCGGTTGCCGAAGCTGCTGGAGGCACTGCACGGGGGCGAGACGGTGCTGGTGGTGACCGACGCCGGGATGCCGAGCGTGTCCGATCCGGGCTTCCGTCTCGTGGCCGCTTGCGTCGAGGAGGACCTGCCGATCACCTGCCTCCCCGGCCCGTCGGCGGTGACGACGGCGCTCGCGTTGTCGGGGCTGCCGTGCGACCGGTTCTGCTTCGAGGGCTTCGCGCCGCGCAAGCCCGGCGAGCGGTCGAAGTGGTTCGCGGAGTTAGTGAGCGAACGCCGGACCGTCGTGTTCTTCGAATCGCCGCACCGGATCGCTTCCCTGCTGTCGGACGCTGCCGCCGCACTGGGCGGTTCGCGGCGAGCCGCAGTGTGCCGGGAGCTGACGAAGACGTACGAAGAGGTCCAACGCGGCACGCTCGCGGAACTTGCCGAGTGGGCAGCGGACGGGGTGCGCGGCGAGATCTCGGTGGTGCTGGAGGGGGCGACGCCTCGGCAGGCGTCCGTGTCGGACCTGGTGCCGGAAGTGGCCGACCGGGTCGCTTCGGGGGAGCGGTTGAAGACTGTCGCGGCCGAGGTCGCCGGTGCGGCTGGGGTGTCTACAAAAGAGCTTTACGCGGCGGTGCTCGCGGCTCGGAAGTGAGTCAGCTCCTCCGGGCGTTGCCTTCGGCTAGAAGCCGCAGCCAGTGCGGGTCGCCCGGCGCGGTTTTGGTGATCGTGGCCAGTTCCTCCGGCCGCCAAGTGCCGACACCGTCGGTGTGCACGACGTGGTCTTCCGTCAGGCCGTCGTCGGGAATTTCCTTGGTGCTGGCAAGGAACTCGGCGACGGTGGCCGGATCCGCGACGGTGCGGGGAGAAGGAACGGGCACCAGTGCGAGTTCGCCGTCTCCGGCGACCACGAGGTCGCCGTTCGACGTCGCGGCCAGCGCGGTCACTGCCGAGCGGAGCAGTTTGTGCTTCTTGGTTCGGTCGCGCTCGACGTCCACCTCCAGCAAGGTGCCGGACGGTGTCCCGATCCACAGTGCGCCGGGCCGTGCACCGAAGGCGATGGTGAGCTGGGACGAGATGGAATACCTTTTGAGCGAGGTCTTCAGGATTCGGCGCAGCGAAGGGAACTCGAATACCAGGACCTGGTGTTCGTAGGTGTTGCCGCGAATCGCCAGGTACCGCCCGTCGGAGCTGAAGACCGGAAGGCCCCAGCAGTTGGACTCCAGAATCAGCGCCCGGTCCAGGAACCGCAGCCGGTCGCCTGGACGGGAGAAGAGCACGAAGCTCGCGCCCTGGTCGCTTTGCTTCGTGGCGATCAGCCCTCCCGCCGGATGCGCGGCGATGCCGCCGTCCCACATCGGGGCAGGCGTGACGGCCCCGGTGTCGAGATCGATGACGTCCGAACGGTCGTAGCGCTCGGGTGGGGTCGGCGAGGTCCACAGCGACTGGCCGTCCGGGCTGAACGCCACGTCGAGAGAGACGGCGACATCCAGCACGGAGGTGCCGTTCCGGGTCCAGCGCACCGTTTCCCCGCTGCCGGGCACGACCAGTTCCGGCCGTTCCGGATGCCAGGCGACGACGGGCCAGCGGCCGAACTTCCCGTACTCCGCGGAATCCGCCCCCACCGCGCCGATTTCGCGCAGCACTTTCTCGGCGTAGTAGAGATGCACCGCGGGCCGCTCCTGGTCGATCCCGGCGACGAGCGGCAGTTTCGGATGGGATACCAGCTCGCCGATCGAAGCGGCGGGGATCCGGGCGATGGCCTGGACAGCGGTCACCAGAAGACTTTAGCGACTGCGCAACAGCATTTTGGCCGCTATTAAGGCCTTCTCCGCGTCCGGCTCCTCGCCGGTGATCGCGTCGGTGTAGATGAACGACTCGCCGACCCGCACCAGCAGATACGCCAGATCCGCTACCGGCAACGGAGACTCCAGCCGCCCGGCCGTGACCTCGTCGGACAGCAACGCCTGCACCTTCTCGATGGTCCGCGACTGCACCAAGCTCGCCTTGGTCGTCAGCAACCGCAGCGCGCGCTCGGGCTCCCGGCGCAGGAAGGCTCGGAACGGCGAGGAAGCGTTGACCGTCCGCACGAACGCCCCGATCGCCTCCGCGATGCCGTCTCCGCCGCGGCCTGCATAACTGACGTTATCCAGCACCGAGGACGTCTCCGCCCACAGGATTTCGCTCAGCAGATGATCGCGGCTGCCGACCCAGCGGTGCAGGGTCGCGCGGCTGACGCCGAGGTCGGCGGCCAGGTCGCGCATGTCGACGCGGTCTCCGGCGAGGAACCGGGCGCGGGCGAGGCGGAAGGCCGCGACGGCGTCGGGTCGCGAGGTTCGGGTGGACAGTGGCGTGTCGATGAGTGAGACGTTAGCAGAAAGTGTTCCATCGGTGAGACATATGGCAGAATGTCTCACGAAGAGCGAGAGGAGCCGCGAAGATGCGTGCTGTGCAGGTGACCGAGTTCGGCGGTCCCGAGGTGCTGAAGCCGGTCGAGCTGCCCGATCCGGTGGCCGGGCCGGGGCAGGTGCTGATCGAGGTCGACCGCGTCGGGCTGAATTACGCGGATACGCATCAGGCGGAGAACTCGTATCTCGCCCCGAGCAAACTGCCGCTCGTGCCGGGCGGCGAGGTCGTCGGGCGCACGGCGGACGGCAAGCGCGTGGTGGCGCTGCTCAACGACGGCGGCGGGTACGCCGAGCGCGTCGCGGCCGACGAAGCCATGACCTTCCCGGTGCCGGACGGCGTCGACGACCTCAACGCGCTTTCGATGCTGGTCCAGGGCGCGACCGCGTGGATCATGCTGCGCAAGAACGCCCACCTCGAGCCCGGCGAGACCGTGGTCGTGCACGCCGCGGCCGGCGGGGTCGGGTCGATCGCGGTGCAGCTGGCGAACGCGTGGGGCGCGGGTCGCGTCATCGCGACCGCGAGCAGCGAGGAAAAGCGCGAGCTGGCGATCGAACTCGGCGCGGACGTCGCGGTCGATTCGCGTGCCGAGAACATGACCGAAGTCCTGCGGGAAGCCAACGGCGGCAAGCGGGTCGACATCGTTCTCGACATGGTCGGCGGCACGACGACCGACCAGAGCATCGCCGCGCTCGCCCCGTTCGGTCGTCTGGTGTTTTACGGGATGGCCGGCCGCCGCTCGCCGAAGCCGATCGAGTTGCGCAATCTGCTCGGCCACAGCACGACCGTCGCCGGGATGTGGCTGCCGCACGTGTTCCGCTTGCCGGGCAACGTTTTCGGTACCGCGCTGGCCGATCTGTTCACCATGGTGCTGGACGGGAAGCTCCGCGCGATCGCGGGCGGCGAGTACGCGCTGGCGGACGCCCGGAAGGCCCACGAAGCGCTGCGTTCCCGTGGCACGACTGGAAAACTGCTGCTCGACCCGCGGCGCTAGCACTCCCGGGGGCTGGCGAGCAGGGACTCCAACGGCGCCGCTTTGTGCAGGCACTCCTGCCACTCGGCGGCGCTGTCCGAGTCCGCCGTGATCCCGCCGCCGACCCCCAGCGCGATCCGGCCTTCGGCGATCTCGAAGGTCCGGATCGCCACGTTCAGCTCCAGCCCCGCCAACGGCGACAGCAACCCGACCGCGCCGGTGTACACGCCGCGCGCGGCCGGTTCCAGCTCGGCGATCAGGTCCAGCGCCCGGATCTTCGGTGCCCCGGTAACCGACCCCGGCGGGAACGTCGCCGCCAGCAACCCGGCATCGGTGACCCCGTCCGCGAGCGCACCCTCCACAGTGGACGCCAGATGCCACACCCCGGGAGCCGGGTGCACCGCGAGCAGTTCCGGCACCACGACGCTGCCGACCTCGCACACCCGCCCGAGGTCGTTGCGCACCAGGTCGGTGATCATCACGTTCTCCGCGACGTCCTTCGCCGACTGCCGCAACCGCGATGCGTTCCCGTCGTCCGCCGGGCCGCGACGGGGCAGCGTGCCCTTGATCGGCGACGACCGCACGCGGCGGCCGTGGCGTTCCAAAAACAGCTCCGGCGACAGCGAAACCACCGAACCCCATTCACCGGTGACGTAAGCCGCCCGCTGTGGAGCCAGCCGCCGCACTCCCTCGGCGAACAGCGCGGCGGGCGAGCCCTCGAACGTCCCGGTGAACCGCGAGCAGACGTTCGCCTGGAACAGTTCGCCGGCCTCGATCTCGTGCACGCACGCCTTCACCGCCTGCTCGTGCCCGGACGGCCGGTCCAGCGCACTAGCGGACCACGACAACTCCGCGGACCCGGCCAACGCACGTTCCACCACGGCGAGCTGTGCGTCCGCGTCGCCTTCGAGCGACTCGAACCAGCACCCGCCCGCCGCGTCCCAGCGCAGCACGTGATCCGCCCAGCCCCAGGCCGACGTTGGAACCCCGGTGGAGCGGCCGGACGGATCGGCCTGGTCGTAAGCCAGAAATCCGAACCACCCGCCGCCGATCCGGCCCGAAGGCCCCGAGGCGGAAAAGGCCGACGGGAACGGTCGCGGAGTCACCGACACGAACGGCGCCACCACCGCGCGCGATCCGAACCAGTTCCCGCACACCGCGGCGGGTTCGGGCAGGCCGTGCGCCCGCGCGTACGCGGACAGCAGAACGAGCGCCCGAGAAGGGGTCAGGTCGGTCCGCAGCCGCTGGAAACGCATCGCGCCATTGTGCCGGAAACCGGCGGTGACCAGCGGAGAAGGTGATCAGAGCAGCACATCGGACAGGGCGAACGGATACACCACCGCGTCCTGCGCCACGGGTCCGTCGACTCCGGGCACGTCCGGCGCGAAGGCGTGCTGGTGCAGCCCGAGCCGAGAATGGAACCAGCCGGGCCGTCCGGGGATGCCGTTGTGCCGCACGAGCCAGAGCACGACCTCGGAATCGGCCCAGCGGTCCGGGTGCAGCCGGTGCGCCCAGCAGTCGTGCCCGGCGTACACGAGCACCCGGCTGATCTTCGCGGCGTGCCGCACGTGCTTGATCCACGCCTTCACGAACCGGTCGTCGACGCTCTGCGCGTCCACCTCCAGCGCGGGGGCGAGCGATCCGGGCGCGAACGCGCCGAGCCTGCTCGCCGTCCGGACGAAATGGTCGGCCTGGTCGTGCACCGCGCCGGGCCGGGCGTAGTGCCTGGCCCCGGTGTGGATGCCCGCGTGCTGGGCCGCGGCGAGCATCCGCTCCGCGCCCGGATCGCTCCAGTTGACGTTTTCACTGATCGTGACCGAGGCGAACCGCACGTCGGCGCCGCGCACCGCCGTCCAGTCGAGCACCTGCTCGCGATGAGTGAGCGTGAGTCCGCGCCCACTCTCCGGTTCCGCCACCTCGCACCCCTGACAAGCCCCACGACGGGTGAAAGGCCACCCTACGTCCGGAATTCCGGAGCGGGGTGACCTTTCCCGGCGTGTCGATGGGCTTTGATCAGGCGTTTTCCCGTTGGAAGGTGCGCGTTCCCCACCAAATCGCCAAAACGGCCATGACCAGCACGACCACGCTGCCGGTGAACAGCGCGTCCATCGAGAAGTCGCCGCGGAAGCTGTTGCGCTCCACGTCGACCACGTGCCGGAACGGGTTGATCTGCGAGATCGTGTACAGCCACTTCGGAGCCAGTCCGGCGGTGATCGGGATGAGGATCCCGGACAGCAGCAGCAACGGCATGAGCACCGCGTTGAGCAGCGCCGGGAACGACTCCTCGCTCTTGAGCGTGAGCGCAAGCGCGTAGGAGCACGACGCCAGCGTGAGCGCGAGCAGGAACACGATCGCGAGGCTCAGCAGCACGCCGCTGAACGGCGCGTTCAGGTCGAACACCAGGTAGGCGAGCAGGATGATCAGCACCGATTGCACGGTCGCCTGCAACGCGTTCGCCAGCACCTTCCCGAGCAGCAGCGCGGCCCGGTGCACCGGGGTGACGCGCAGCCGCTCGACCACGCCGGACCGGAACTCGGCCAGCAGCCCGAAGCCCACGAACGAACTGCCGAACAGCGCCAGCTGCGCGATCAGCGCGGGCGTGAGCACCATCCAGCCGTCGACCTCGGACATTCCCTGCGCGCTGAGCGACTTCACCAGCAGCGGGCCGAAGAAGAACAGGTACAGCAGCGGCTGGGCGAGCCCGATCAGCAGCCACGCCGGATTCCGCAGCGCAGCCGCCATGTCGCGACGGAAGATCAGCCAGGTGTCACGCAGCATCGGACACCTCCGGTTCCGCCGGCGCGGGCTGCTCGGCCTCGCGCAGGGAGCGTCCGGTGAGCGCGAGGAACACGTCGTCCAAGGTCGGTCGCGTGACCTGCATCGAGGTCGTCGCGATTTCCTTGGCGTCGAGCGCGCGCAGCAGCTCCGGCATCGCGGTGTCGCCGCGCGGCACCCGGAACCGGATCGACCCCTCGCGCACCGCGAACTCGTGCGCGCCGGGCAGCTGCCGAGCCAGGTCCGCGGCGGCCGCGGCGGATTCCGGATCGACCTCGATCGCGACGCCGTCGCCGGAGACCTGCTCCTTGAGCGCGTCCGGATGCCCGTCGGCGACGATCCGGCCGTCGTCGATCACGATCAGCCGATCGGCCAGCGCGTCCGCCTCGTCGAGGTAATGCGTGGTCAGGAAGATCGTGACGCCCTGCTCGGCGCGCAACCGCCGGATGTGCTCCCACAGGTTCGCCCGGCTCTGCGGGTCGAGCCCGGTGGACGGCTCGTCCAGGAACACCAGCCCTGGCGAGTGGATCAGCCCCAGCGCGATGTCGAGCCTGCGCCGCTGACCCCCGGACAGCGTCTTCGTGGCGCGCTGTTCGAGCCCGGTCAGGTCGAGCTGGCCGGCGAGCACCTTGCCGCGCGCGATCGCGTCGGCCTTGCTCATCCGGTACAGCCTGCCCTGCAGCTCCAGCTCTTCGCCGACGCGCGATTCGGGCGCGGTCCCGCCGCCCTGGGCGACGTACCCGATGTTGCGGCGCACCCCCGCCGCGTCGGTGAGCAGGTCGTGCCCGCCGACGGTCGCCGTGCCCGCGGTCGGTTTCAGCAAGGTGGTGAGCATGCGCAGCGTGGTGGTCTTGCCCGCCCCGTTCGGGCCGAGGAACCCGACCAGCTCGCCCGCCTCGACGTCGAGGTCGACCCCCTTCACCGCGTGCACCTCGCCACCGGCTCGGCCCTTGCGGCGGAACCGCCGCTCGAGTCCGCGTGCCGTGATCATGGAAACCCCTCTCCTCCCAGAAGATCAACTAGTCAAGCTTGACTAGTTGACGCGCACACTGTGCCCGAGCAAGAGCGAGTTAGTCAAATTTGATTACTGGGCAGGCTGGCCGAACGCCGAGCCCGGATCGTCGGCCATCACGTACTCGCCCGCCTCGAGCCTGGTGATCAGCCCGGTGAGCCATTCCCGGCTGGCCTTGGCGATCCCACCCCACAGCCGGAACAGCTCGGACACGTGCGGCGGCTTGTTCCAGGTGTCGTCTTCAAGGCCCAGCTGCGATCGGCGTTCCTCGGCCTCGAAGTGGATCAGGTTCTGCCGGAGCAGGCTGATCACGTTCCTGCGGGGAAGCGCGGGCATCAGGCTGATCGCCGCGCACAGCTCCGCGTTGCTCGCGCTCGGATCGGACAGGCCCTTCGCCAGCAGCGTCTGGAACTCCTGCTCGCCGTCCGGGGTGAGCCGGTAGGCGACCCGGTCCGGACCGCCGTCGCCCGGTTCGACGTCGATCTTCTCCAGCAGGTCCTCGGCGGTCATCTTCTTGAGCGCGTGGTAGATCGAACCGGGCTGGACGTTGGCCCACTTGTCCGCCGACCACGACAGCAGTTCGCGGCGCACCTGGTAGCCGTGCGCGCGGCCGAACATCCGCACGACCCCGAGCACCAGCAGACGCGTCGCCGACACCGGCTCTCCCTTCCCCGACCGCCAGGAAACGCCCTGGAGCGCATCCGTAGGCTAAACAGGTATGAGCACCCCTGTGTTGACCGCGGTGGCCTGGCCCTACGCCAACGGCCCCCGCCACATCGGCCACGTGTCCGGATTCGGCGTCCCGTCCGACGTCTTCTCCCGCTACCAGCGAATGGCCGGCAACCGGGTGCTCATGGTGTCCGGGACCGACGAACACGGCACGCCGATCACCGTCCAGGCGGACAAAGAGGGGATGACCCCGCAGCAGACCGCGGACAAGTACACCCGCCAGATCGACGAGGACCTGCGCGGCCTCGGCCTCTCCTACGACCTGTTCACCCGCACCACCACCGGCAACCACGCCGCGGTCACGCAGGAGATCTTCCTCGCGCTCAACCGCAACGGCTACGTCGTCCCGAAGACCACCCGCGGCGCGATCAGCCCGTCCACCGGCCGCACGCTGCCCGACCGCTACATCGAGGGCACCTGCCCGATCTGCGGTTACGACGGCGCGCGCGGCGACCAGTGCGACAACTGCGGCAACCAGCTCGACGCCGCCGAGCTGATCAACCCGAAGTCGCGGATCAACGGCGAGACGCCGAAGTTCGTCGAGACCGAGCACTACTTCCTCGACCTGCCCGCGTTCACCCAGACCCTCGGCGACTGGCTGGGCACCAAGACCGACTGGCGCCCGAACGTCCTCAACTTCACCAAGAACCTGATCGACGACATGCGCCCGCGGCCGATCACCCGCGACCTCGACTGGGGCGTGAAGATCCCGCTGGACGGGTGGCGCGACCAGCCGCTCAAGCGGTTCTACGTGTGGTTCGACGCGGTCATCGGCTACTTCTCCGCCAGCGTCGAATGGGCGCGCCGCAATGGCACGCCGGACGCCTGGCAGGAGTGGTGGGCCAACCCCGACGCGCGCGCCTACTACTTCATGGGCAAGGACAACATCACCTTCCACGCCCAGATCTGGCCAGCGCTGCTGCTCGGCCAGAACGGCGACGGCGACCGCGGCGGCGAGCCGGGCAAGTACGGCAAGCTGCACCTGCCGGACGAGATCGTGTCCAGCGAGTTCCTGACCATGAGCGGGTCGAAGTTCTCGACTTCGCGGGGCACGGTGATTTACGTGCACGACTTCCTGCGCGAATTCGGGCCGGACGCGCTGCGGTACTTCATCTCGGTGGCCGGGCCGGAGACTCAGGACACGGACTTCACGTGGGACGAGTTCGTGCGGCGGACCAACTTCGAGCTGGCCAACGAGTGGGGGAACCTCGTCAACCGGTCGATCTCGATGGCGCACAAGAACAATGGGGCGATCCCTGCCCCGACTGCGCCTGCTCCGGCGGATGAGGAGTTGAAGGCGCTGTCTCGGCAGGCGTTTGAGACGGCTGGCGGGCATCTTGCTCGGTCGCGGTTCAAGTTGGCTGCGGCTGAGGCGATGCGGGTGGTTACGGCGGCTAACCGGTATCTGTCGGATCAGGAGCCTTGGAAGCTCAAGGACGATCCGGATCGGCGGGATGCGGTGTTGCATACGGCGTTGCAGGTGGTTAGTGACGCTAATACGTTGCTGACGCCGTTCCTGCCGCACTCGGCGCAGAAGGTGCATGAGGCGCTTGGCGGGACTGGGGTTTGGGCTGCGCAGCCTGAGCTGCAGGAGGTTCCGGATCTTGATGTGCCGGATCGGGTTAATCCTATTTTGACCGGGGATTATGCCGGGGAGCAGGCTCGGTGGGAGTCGAAGCCGGTTGAGGTCGGGCGGCCGTTGGCGAAGCCTACGCCGTTGTTTGCGAAGCTGGACCCGAAGTTGGGGGAGACTGGGCCTGAGTGGGCTCCGATTGTTACTGACTGACTGGGGGCTCGTCGCCTGGCGGCGACATCGGCTTTTGGTTGCGTGGGGCACCCCGAAGGTTGATTGTGCTGACGGTTCGGGGGTGCTTGTCAAGGCGGGAAAGATGCCTTGACAAGCACCCCCGAACCGCAGATGGGCTTCGTATCGGGGTGCGGGGGAGGGCTGGGTGCCTCGCTCGTTGGGTGCATCGGCTGCGGTTGGGTGGTGGGGGTAGCGCCCCAATGAGGTTTTCTCAGTAGGGCTGGGTGGGGTGTGTCG
>NZ_SDLT01000108.1 GCF_004522235.1 Amycolatopsis nivea | reverse complement strand
AGAGGGTGTTGTGAAACCTGGTTTTGGTGCGGTGTGTCGGTGGTGGTAGCGGCTGGGTGTGGTGATCATCGGGCCGGGTGTGCGTGTGTGCCTGTAAGCCGGTGTATGACTCGTCGTTGACGGATGCGCAGTGGGCGGTGGTCGAGCCGCTGCTGCCGAGAACCCATCGGAGTCTGGGCGGGCGGCCGCGGGTGCATTCGCGTCGGCTGGTGATCGACACGATCAGTTATGTGCTGGTCAGCGGGTGTGCGTGGCGGTTGGCGCCGCGTGATCTCGCGCCGTGGAGCACGGCGTATCGGGTGTTCGCGGCCTGGACCGCCGACGGCACCTGGCAACGGATCCACGACGTGCTGCGCGAGCGGGTCCGCGAACGCGACGGGCGGGATCCACGGCCGTCGGCGGCGGTACTGGACTCGCAGTCGGTGAAAACCGTCGAAGGCGGCGAGCAGGTCGGTTACGACGCGGGGAAGCGGGTGCGGGGCCGCAAACGGCATGTCCTGGTCGACACGCTCGGGCTGCTGCTGGGCGTGGCCGTGACGTCGGCGTCGGTGCAGGACCGTCCCGGAGCCCGGCGGCTGCTGGCCGGGATCCGGGCACGGTTCCCGCTGCTCGGGCTGGTGTGGGTGGACGGGGGCTACGTCAACTCGAAAGACGCCACGCTCGTGGACTGGGCCCGCCGGCAAGAGAACGTGGAGGTCGTTGCGGTGCCGCGCAACGCCGATGTGCGAGGCTTCCAGGTGCTGCCCCGACGGTGGGTGGTGGAACGAACCTTCGGCTGGCTCACGAGGTGCAGGCGCTTGACCCGCGACTACGAACGAAAAACCGCCCACGCGGAAGCGATGATCCAGTTCGCGATGATTCGGCTGATGGCCGCCCGCCTCGCCGACGAACACATCGAACCCCAAGGCCCCGTCGAAACCGAAGCAGCACGCCGCCTAGCAGAAGACACGAACAACTAACCACCCAGGTTCCGCAACACCCTCT
>NZ_SDLT01000107.1 GCF_004522235.1 Amycolatopsis nivea | reverse complement strand
GAGTGTCCGTCGTGGACTGTCCGGATCTGCACGCCGGTCGCGCCTGCCGCGACTGTTTCTTCCGCGACGGTGCGGACGGGGTCGGCCGCGGCTGGCGTGGTGGGGGCGAGCAGGGCCGCGGTCAGGGCGAAGGGCACAGCGTTCAGCATTGGTTTCCTCGTTCAGTGTTGGCACTCAGCTGCAAAAGAACTTGTCGAGCACGGCGCGAGTCCAGTCGAAGTTCGGGCCCCGGCCCAATGTGACCGAAGCCTCGACGCGCCGTTTTCCGTCCGGGCTGGTGAACGCGACGGTCTGGAACCCCGGAATTCCGCCGGTGTGACCGAAAACCCGTACTCCGCAGGTGGTGGTCGGGGTGCGCAACCCGAGCCCGTACTCCTCGGTGGCGGAACGCGGGGTGGTCATCTGCTTCAGCAGCGGCGGTGGTACCAGCCGCCCCGCCGCCAGCGCCCGGACGAACTTGTCCAGATCCGCTGTGGTGGAGATGATTTCGCCGGCCGCCCAGGCCATGCTCGGGTTCAAGTCGGTGACGTCGACGAGTTTCCCGTTCATCTCCTGGTACCCGTGCGCGTGCGGGTCCGGGATCCCGGTGCGGTCCCCGGGAACCGACGTGTGGTGCAGGCCGAGCGGCCGCAGGATGCGTTGTGCCGCTTCGGTTCCCCACGCGTGCCCGGTGGTCCGCTCGATGAGCATCCCGAGCACGATGAAATTGGTGTTGGAGTAGGAATGCTTGCTGCCGGGCGGGAAGTCCAGCGGCTTGGCCGTCGAGAGCGCGACCATCGACTCCGGCGAACGGTGCTGGTACCGGATCTTTTCCAGGTCGGGCCCGAGCAGCGGGAGAGAGTCGGTGTAGTCGTAGAGGCCGCTGGTGTGCTGCAGGAGCATTCGCACGGTGATCTCTTCGCCGTGCGGCAGGAGTCCGGGCAGGTAGTGCTCGACGGGCGCGTCGAGCTGGACGCGGTGTTCCGCTACGAGTTGCAGGACCACAGTGGACGTGAACATCTTCGTCGCGCTGCCGATCCGGAACCGTCCGGTGGGCGAGACTGGCCGTCGGGAGTCCAGTTCGGACACTCCGGCGGTCACGGT
>NZ_SDLT01000106.1 GCF_004522235.1 Amycolatopsis nivea | reverse complement strand
GCACCCAATGCCACATTGGGGTTGTTTCATCGTGGTTTGTGCTGGTGGGGTGGGGTTGAGGGGGTGTGGTAGTGGTCAGGGTTGGTGGGGCTGGGCGGTGTCGCGGGTGTTTTGTTCGTGGTGGGTGAGCACGAGCAGGGCGCGCAGCAGTGTGGTGGCGTGGCGGGTGTGGAGCCGGAGTTTGTCGAGGATGCGCCAGTTTTTGAGGGCGGCGAAGCCGCCCTCGACCGCGCAGCGCATCGCGGCGAACGCCGCGTTCGCCTGTTTCTGGCCTTTCGTCAGCGGCCGGTTGGTTTCGGCTTTGAACGGGGTGAGCACGATCTGCTCGCAGGGCCCGCCGCAGTGCGGGCAGTCGCGGGCGGTGCGGACGTCTTTGTGCCAGCCGTGGAAGCCCTTGTCCCCGGCCGGGGACAGGCCGCGGGCGTGGAGCCGTTCGCGGATCCGCAGCCGGCGGGCGGCGGTGATGTCGGCGGTGCGGCCCGGCAGGACCGCGGAGATCCACAGCAGCCGGCCCGCCTCGTCGGTCAGCCCGAGCACGACCAGCCCGTGCTGTTTGTGCTTGCCGCTGTAATGGGCCCGGTTGGCGCGCCCGGCCCGGCGGCGGGTCCGGATCAGCGTTCCGTCCACCAGCGCCACCGCCGCGCCGCGGGCGGCCAGCCGGTCCAGGACCCGGTCCAGCCGGGCGGCGCGGGCGGCGAGCAGGCCGACGGTTTCCAGCACCCACCGGCGCACCGTGGAGGCCGAGACGCCGTGACCGCCGGCGATGTGCGCCAGCCGCGGATCGTGGCGCAACACCGCCAGCACCACCAAAGCCTGCCCGGCCGGGCCGGCTTTGCGCCAGCGGGACCGCAACCGCCGCCGGCGCCCGCGGATCAACTCGGCGACCAGCTGCAGGGTCTGCCGCGAAAGAGGAAGAACGACCTGGTAGGAAAGAGGGTCGAAGCCCTCGGCGGATGGTTGACTCACATCTCGATCCTGCCGAGGGCTTCACCCATGCCCACGCCGCCACGCCGG
Source organism: Amycolatopsis nivea (assembly GCF_004522235.1). Taxonomy (GTDB): domain Bacteria; phylum Actinomycetota; class Actinomycetes; order Mycobacteriales; family Pseudonocardiaceae; genus Amycolatopsis; species Amycolatopsis nivea. Next base: position 94 of record NZ_SDLT01000106.1, on the reverse strand, counting down.
GCCCCGGCAGCACTTCCCCCTTGCCCCACAACCCAACCAACCCACAACCACCGCCCCCACCAGCCACAACCACGATGAAACAACCCCATTGGGG
>NZ_SDLT01000105.1 GCF_004522235.1 Amycolatopsis nivea | reverse complement strand
CTGTGATGTCCAGGGAGGTTGGTCAGCCGGGTGACGGGTGGTTTGCCTCCGGTGGATGTGTGGGGCCGGTGGTGATTGTAGAAGTGCAGCCATCCCGGCAGCGCTGCCCGGCGGTCGTGTTCGCTGGGATAGAAGCGGGCGTAAGCCCATCCCTCGGCCAGGGTGCGGTGGAACCGTTCGATCTTGCCGTTGGTCTGCGGCCGGTAAGGCCGGGTCCGTTTCGGGGTGATGCCCAGCTCGGTGCAGGTCCCGCGCCAGGCCGACGAGCGGTAGCAGGCACCGTTGTCGGAAAGCACGCGTTCGACGGTGACGCCGCGGTCGGCGAACCAGGCGACCGCGCGGTGCAGGACACCGACGGCGGTGTCGGCTTTCTCGTCGGCGCAGATCTCGGCGTAGGCGACGCGGGAGTGGTCGTCGATCACGGTGTGCACGAACGCGGTGCCGGTGCGGGCGTGCCGGTCGGTGCTCCAGGTTCCGGTGCGGCGGGAGGTCGCTGATCTGTTCTTTTTGCCTTGCTGCTTGCCGACGTGGCGCCAGCCGCCGCCGTCGGGGATGTTGCCGAACTTGGTGACATCGACGTGGATCAGCGAGCCGGGGTGGTCGTGCTCGTAGCGGCGTAGCGGTTCGCCGGTGGCCCGGTCGATGCGGGAGAGCCGGTTGATCCGGCAGCGGGTCAGGACGGCGTGCACGGTCGAGGCAGGGATGGCGAGCCGGCCGGCGATCTGGGCCGGGCCCAGCCGCTGGCGCCACCGCAGCCGCACGATCCGGCGGGTCAGTTGCGGGGACGTTCGGGCGGGGCTGTGGTGCGGGCGGCAGCTGCGGTCGGTCATCCCGGCCGTGCCTTCGGCGCGGTAGCGGTCGGCCCACTTCGCGGCGGTCTTGGTGGCGACCATGAACATTTTCGCGGCGGCGGTGCAGGTCCAGCCCTGCTCGACGATCAGGCGGGCGAGGCGCAGGCGGGTGCGCGGGGTCAGGGCGGCGTTAGGGTGGGACACGAAGGCCTCCGGCGGGCGAAGCGGTTCCTAGACAGCTCCACTTCACCCCCGGGGCCTTCACCTGTCAGCACGACAGGCCGGTCACCGCCTTAACCCGGGACAACGTCCCTGGACATCACA
>NZ_SDLT01000104.1 GCF_004522235.1 Amycolatopsis nivea | reverse complement strand
ACCACCAAAATCAGCAAAACCTCAACTCGGTGGATCCAGGTTAGATTCCCTCAAGGAGCCCTTCACGGACATTCAAGGCTCTGCGCGCGTCACGGCGGTTCGCCGAGGACGACTGGCGGGCGAGGGCGAGTAAGCGCGGCGGCATAGGCGGCGCGCAGCTCGTCCAGGACGGTCTTCGGTTCAATGCGAAGCCTGGACGGCAATGTTTGGACGACTGCGACTCCCAGCGAGGCGTAGCGAGTGTTCCGGCGCAACGTTCGTGCGTAGTCGGCTGAGCGGAAGTGAAAATCCAAAGAATCGATTTCCCAGGCCAGTCCTACGTCATCCCACCAGAAGTCCGGGCGGCCCGCGTAGTTTCCGGCGTGGTCGTACAGCACTTCATTCTGGTGGGTCGGCGGGTGCGGGAGAACCTTTGCCAGCTTCTGGGCTTCAGCTTCGGCGACCGACCTGGCATTTGCCCATTCGGCGAGGAGTCGACGCGGAAGAGCCGTACCGCGTTTGGTTCCGCGGTCCAGTTCTTCCGCGAGTGCTTGCGGGGTGCATCCGCCTCGTTGGACCGCTTCGATCAGGGCGTGCCCGATGACGTTGACGGACTGAGTCCGCCGGACGAAGTCCGTCGTTGCCCTGACCAATGGAGCAAGCGGGATACCCGCCCGCAGCCACGGCCGGGGCAGGCGTTTGGTGCGTTCGACAGTGACGAAATCGGAGCTGCTCCTCTTGAGATGGTGAGGGATCAGTACGTGGATCCGTTGCTCGCTCGTGGCGGGAACGGCCAGGCGCAGCCCGTATCTGCGGCATGCTTCTTCGCCGGTGAGGATCGCGGTACTGCCGGCGTAAAGCAGAGCGGCGTGCACGAGTTGGTCAGGCGTCGGATCGTTGTTGTGCAGGAGGATGATCCCTGGCAAAAGTCGTCGCCAGGGCCCTCCGGGCAGGCACCTTCGATAGATGACCTTGCTGTGCATGTCCAGTGATTCCAGCGTCATCGCGCGGATCACTTGATGGGGGCTGTACTCGGCGAGCGCATCGGGTCCCTTCGCCCAGCGGCCTTGTCTCTGCATCTCACGAATGCTGCCGTACCCGGCGAGGTCGGAAGGCTGTCGAACTCTGATCTGGGGATGACCCAATGACTTGTGGATAAGCCGCCAAAAGCCGTGAAGGGCTCCTTGAGGGAATTAGACCTGGATCCACCGAGTCTCTGTTTGTGTTGGGTTTGTT
>NZ_SDLT01000103.1 GCF_004522235.1 Amycolatopsis nivea | reverse complement strand
TGGGCCTGACCCGTTTTGACGGACATCCGAGATCAGGGGGCTGATGCCCTCGGGAAGGATGTTCCATCATGGAGACCATGGGCAGGAAGAAGCCTCGGCCTCGTCGTTCGTTCACGCCTGAGTTCAAGGCCGAGATCGTTGGGCTGTGCCAGCGGGGCGACCGGTCGATCGGGCAGGTCGCGAAGGATTTCGACTTGACCGAGACCGGTGTGCGGGAGTGGGTCAAGCAGGCCGAGCGTGACGCCGGGACCCGCGCCGACGGCGGGCTGACCAGCGACGAGCGGGCAGAGCTGGCCCGGTTGCGGCGGGAGAACCGCCGCCTGTCCGAGGATGTGGAGATCCTCAAACGGGCCACGGCTTTCTTCGCGAAGGAGACCCGGTGAACGTGTACCCGTTCATCGAGGCGGAGAACGCCGGCAGCGACGGCAACGTCAAGCGTGCATGCGAACTGCTGAAGGTCTCCCGAGCCGCCTACTATGCCCACCGTGCCGCCGGACCGTCCCAGCGCAAACAAGACGATGCGGATCTTACCGCCGAGATCATCACGATCCACGACGAGTCGGACGCCACCTACGGAACGCCACGGGTCCACGCCGAACTCCGCGCCCGCGGCAAACGGCACTCCCGCAAACGGGTCGCCCGGCTCCTGCGCGCCGCCGGGCTGGCCGGGCGGACACCGAAACGGTGGCGCACCACCACCGTCCCCGATCTCGCCGCGGCCACCCCAGCCGATCTGATCAAGCGTGATTTCTCTTGTGCCGCAGGCGATATCAACACCCGCTGGTGCGGGGACATCACCTACATCCACACCTGGGAAGGCTGGCTCTACCTGGCCACCGTGATCGACCTGGACTCCCGACGCGTCGTCGGCTGGGCCACCGCGGACCACCTGCGCACCGACCTGGTCGCCGACGCGCTGCACAGCGCCGTCACCCAGCGCCGCCCCGATCCCGGGGTGATCTTCCACTCCGACCGCGGCTGCCAGTACACCTCCGCGCAATTCAACGCCCTCGCCGCCGACGCGGGCGTGCGATTGTCGGTGGGACGCAAGGGACAATGCTGGGATAACGCGGTCGCCGAGTCGTTCTTCGCCACGATCAAAGCCGAACTGCTCGACCGGCAGGGCTGGCCCACCCACACCGCCGCGCACAAAGCGATCTTCGAGTACATCGAAGGCTGGTACAACACCCGCCGCCTGCACTCCAGCCTCGGCTACCTCAGCCCCGCCACCTACGAAACAACCGCGCGCCGGGTAGCCTGACCACACCTCAACGACCCTGTCCGTCAAAACGGGTCAATCCCA
>NZ_SDLT01000102.1 GCF_004522235.1 Amycolatopsis nivea | reverse complement strand
TGAGGTTCACCCCGGGTCGTGGACACCGAGTTAGCAGGATCAGCTGTCCTGTTGGAAGGATGTCCTCATGTCTTCTCGCAAGCGCCGGTCGTACACGGCGGAGTACAAGGTCGAGGCTGCTCATCGCGTGATCGATTCCGGCCGGACGATCGCGGAGGTAGCCCGCGAGCTGGGCATCGATCCGGGCATGTTGAGCGTCTGGGTCAAAGACGAACGGCGCCGGATCACCGCGGCCGAGGTCCACGGCGAGAAACCCTTGGAGGCGGCCGAGCGGGCCGAGTTGCTGCGCCTGCGCGGGCAGGTGGCCGAGCTGGAGAAGGACAACGCCTTCTTGGTAAAAGCTTCGGCGTACTTTGCCGCGATGCAGAAGAACCGGCACGGTTCGCTCTGATGGCCAAGTACGCCGACCCCGACGACATCGCCGAAACCTCCTCCGCTTCTCCGCGGCGCACGCGGTTCTCGGTCCGGCGCATGGCGCGGCTGCTGGGCGTGTCGAGGGCGGGCTACTACGCGCACGCCAGACGCGTCGCGGCGACGGTGCTGACGCCGCGGCAGCAGCGCCGGGCCGACCTCGAGGTGAAGATCGCCCAGGCGCACCGGGACTCGAGCGGAACCTACGGGTCGCCGCGGATCACCGCCGAGCTGCGCGACCGCGGCGAGGCGGTGACGGCGAAGACCGTCGCCAAGATCATGGCCTCGATCGGGATCGAGGGCATCAGCCCGCGCACGTTCAAGGTGCGCACGACGGTGGCCGATCCGGCCGCGTCGTTCCCGCCGGACCTGGTCGACCGCGCATTCGACCGGGGCCGACTGGACGCGGTCTGGCTCACCGACATCACGTATCTCACGTGCGGCGAGGGCGACATGTTCCTGTGCGCGATCCGGGACGGCCATTCCCGGAAAGTGTTGGGCTACAGCGTATCCGACCACATCAGCGCCGAAATGGTCACCGACGCCATCGACGACGCGGTGGCCGCGCGCGGCGGCAGATGCCGCGGCACGATCCTGCATTCCGACCGCGGCGGCGAGTTCACCGCGCACCTGACAGCGGCTGCGTGCTTCCGGCACGGGCTGCGCCGGTCGATGGGCGCGACCGGGATCTGCTGGGACAACAGCCCCGCGGAATCGTTCTGGTCGACATTCAAACACGAGCAATACTACCGACACGCCTACGCCGCGAAGACAGAACTCGTTGCGGCGATTGACAAATGGATCAGCTTCTATAACAGTGTGCGGCGGCACTCCGCAATCGGGATGCTCAGTCCCGACAACTTCGAGCAGTCACTCCGGTCGGCTGCCTGAACCCTCGTAAGCCCCTGTCCACCGTTCGGGGTGAACCTCA
>NZ_SDLT01000100.1 GCF_004522235.1 Amycolatopsis nivea | reverse complement strand
GTCCGTGAAGACATCCCTGGGTTTTGTTTGTCAAGCGGCTGCGGGTTGTTGTCTGTTTTGGCTGGTTGTGGTGGCTTGTGGCCAGGCGGTTGCTTCGTTGTAGTGGGTGCTGGTTGTGAGGCATCCGTGGAGGATGCCGACGAGCCGGTTGGCGAGCTGGCGCAGTGCGGCCTGGTGTCCGATGCCTCTGGCTCGGAGTGCGTCGTAGCAGGCGCGTGCTCCGGGTGAGGCCCGCAGTGCTGATTGCGCTTGCCGGGTCAGCGCGTCGACGAGGCGGTCGTTGCGCACGAACCGGGCCCGGACGGTGCGTTTGCGGCCGGAGGCGATGGTCAGCGGGCTGGTCCCGGCGTAGTTCTTGCGGGCCTTCGCTGAGGCGTAGCGGTGGGGGTCGTCCCCGAACTCGGCGAGCACCCTGGCGCCGAGGATCTGCCCGAGTCCCGGTTGGGACAGGTAGATCCCGGTGTCAGGGTGCTGTCCAAAATGGGCTTTCACCTCGGTCTCCAGCTGCGCGATCTCGGTGGTCAGGGCGCTGATCACGGAGATCGACGACCGGGTGACCGCGGCCGAGGCCGCGGTCAGGACCGGGCCGCGGCCCAGCGCCGGGGCGCGCAGGGCGGCCTGGATCGCGGTGGTCTTCCCCTCGATGTCGCGTCGGCGGGCCCGCTTGAGCGCGGCGGCGATCTGCGAGCGGGACAACCGGGCCGCGCGGTCGGGATCGGGAGCTTTGCCGAGCAATTCCAGGGCCTCGGGCTCGGCGAGATCGGCGAACGCCTCCAGCGCGGCGGGAAAGTAGTCCCGCAACGTGGCCTGCAGCCGCAGCACATGCCTTGCCCGGTCCCAGATCAAGGCCTGATGCGCCCGGGTCAGGGCCTGCACCCCGTCGGCGAGATCGCTGTCCTCGGCCACCTGAGGCAACTGGTGGGCATCGGTGCGGACCAGATCGGCCAGCACATGCGCGTCGCCGGCGTCGCTTTTCGCCCCCGAGACCCCCAGCCGGTCCCGCGCCCGCGCCGCCTGCCGCGGATTGACCGCGAACACCCGGTAGCCGGCCGCGACCAACGCCGCCACCCACGGACCGCGATCGGTCTCGATCCCGATCAGCACCTGAGAAGGTTCGGCGTCCTCGGGCAGGAACCGCGCGAGCAGCCCGTGCAACCGGGCGACACCCTCGACGCCTTCGGGAAGCCGGGCCTTGCCCAGCCGCCGCCCCGCCTGATCCTGGATCTCCACATCGTGGTGGTCCAGCGCCCAGTCATCACCGACGAACAACACGATCGCTCGCACTCCAGCCTGTCAACACGGTCTGAGTCCGGCAGCCACGCAAGAGAAATCAACGGCCTAATGGTCGAGTGCTCACGCCAACCCGCAGCGGGCACGACATCCCTTCAGTGATCACATCTCTTGCTCACCGGCGGGGG
>NZ_SDLT01000099.1 GCF_004522235.1 Amycolatopsis nivea | reverse complement strand
GTGAACTGGGCCCCGGAAGTTGGACTGGTTATGTGGAGGTTAGGCGGCGGGGGTCTGGGCTCGGTATTCGGCCGGGCTCAGGCCTTGGAGCGTGGTGGAGATGCGGGTGGTGTTGTACCAGTCGATGTAGTCGTGCAGTGCCGTGATGAACGTGTCGACGGTGTCGAACTTGGTGTGGTGGAAGAGTTCTTCTTTGAGGTGGCCGAAGAAGTTCTCGGCGACGGCGTTGTCCAGGCAGGTGGCTCGCCGGGACATCGACTGGGTCAGGCCGGCGTCGGCGAGCAGGGTGCGCCAGGAGGCGTGCTGGTATTGGAAGCCCTGGTCGGAGTGCACCAGCGGGCGGGCTCCGGCGGGCAGGGTCGCGATCGCGGCGCGCAGCGAGGAGTTCGTCAGCTCCAGCGTCGGGGACGGCCCGCAGGCGTAGGCGACCACGGACCGGTCGAACAGGTCGATCACGGGCGAGAGGTAGAGCTTGCGGTCGCCGATGCGGAACTCGGTCACGTCGGTGACCCATTTCGTGTCCGGGGCGTCCGCGGCGAACTCGCGGTTGAGCAGGTTCTCGGCGGCCGTGCCGGGCTGCCCGGGCCAGGACCGGCGCCGGCGCGGCCGCCGGACCTGGCAGACCAGACCGAGGGCGTTCATCAGCGTGCGCACGGTTTTCTTCGCCACCCGCCAGCCGGCGCGGACCAGGACCGCGTGGACGCGCCGGTGCCCGTAGCGGCCGCGGGCGGCCTCGAACGCCTCGGCGATCGCGGCCTTGAGCCCGGCGTGCGGATCGGGCCGGTCGGGCCGGGCCTGGTGGTAGAAGAACGTCGACCGGGCCAGGCCCGCGACCGCCAGCAGCACCGGCAGCGGATAGTCGGCCTTGAGGGCGGCGACGGCCTGGGTTTTCACCCTCGCCCCTGCTCCCTCAAGGCCCGCAATTTTTTTAGGTAGGCGTTCTCCGCCGACAGCCGCAGGTTCTCCGCCCGCAACCGCTCCAGCTCGCCGGGACCCGGCGAGTCCGCGACACCGGGCGGACGGCCTTTCGGCTTGGGCCGCAACGCGTCCTCGCCCTCGCGCCGATACGCCCGCGCCCAGTTCTCCACGAGTTTGGGCGAGGACAGCCCGTGCTCGCGCGCCAGCTCGGCCGCGGTCGCCTCGCCGCCGACATACCGGCGCACGACCTCCAGCTTGAACTCGAACGCGAACGACCGCCTGCCTGGCTTGTTCATCAGCGCTCCCGCGCTCCGCAGCCTCCAACGATCACGCAAGCGTCGCACGGCACCCGCCGACACCCCCAACCGGGACGCCACGGCCTTCGCGCCATACCCGTCCTCGAACAACGCAACAGCGGACGCCCGCTGCCACTCAGACAACGAACTGTGTGGATGCAACGAACCACTCCCCGGACAGCTGGAACTGGATTCCCAGTCCAACTTCCGGGGCGCAGTTCA
>NZ_SDLT01000010.1 GCF_004522235.1 Amycolatopsis nivea | reverse complement strand
CTTGGTTCGTGTCCCGGCGGCCGCCCGGTTTCCCTGGCGACTTGGAGAACTTTACACGCCCTCCCAGGGCCCGAAACAGGGGGGTACCTTAACTGCGTTCCCGCAGGTCAGGCCCCTGTTTCGGGCCGAGGGCGAGATCAGGCCCCGACGCGGACGCCGGCGACCGTGCGCTTGCCCTTGCGGACCACGAGCCAGCGGCCGTGGAGGGCGTCGGAAGCCGAGGGCTTCCACTCCTCGTCGGCGATCTTCACGTTGTTCACGTACGCGCCGCCCTCCTTCACCGTGCGCCGCGCCGCGCCCTTGCTGTCCACCAGTCCCCCGGCGAGCAGCAGGTCGACGATCGTCGCGTCGCCCGCGGGCTCGACCTTGCCGTTCGGGACCTCGGCCATCGCCGCGTCGAGCGTCGGGCCGTCGAGGTCGGTCAGCTCGCCGCGGCCGAACAGGGCCTGGCTCGCCGCGATGACCTGGCGCGTCTGGGCCTCGCCGTGCACCAGGTTCGTGAACTCCTCGGCCAGCCGCTTCTGCGCGGCGCGCAGGTGCGGACGCTCCTCGGTGTCCTTCGCGAGTGCCTCGATCTCCTCCCGGTCGAGGAAGGTGAACAGGCGCAGGTAGCGGAGCACGTCAGCGTCGCCGACGTTCACGAAGTACTGGTACCAGGCGTACGGCGAGGTCAGCTCCGGATCGAGCCACACATCGCCGCCGCCGGTGGACTTGCCGAACTTGCGGCCTTCGGCGTCGGTAACCAGCGGCGCGGTCAGCGCGTGCGCCGTCCCGCCTTCGACGCGGCGGATCAGGTCGACGCCGCCGACGAGGTTGCCCCACTGGTCCGAGCCGCCGACCTGCAGCTTGCAGCCGTGCTTGCGGTACAGCTCCAGGTAGTCCTGGGACTGCAGCAGCAGGTAGCTGAACTCGGTGTAGGACATACCGTCGCCCTCGAGGCGGCGCTTGACCGTCTCCCGGTTCAGCATCACGTTCACCGAGAAGTGCTTGCCGACGTCCCGCAGGAACTCCAGCGTGTTCTGCTTCGAGGTCCAGTCGAGGTTGTTCTCGACGATCGCGCCGGTCGGCGAGTCGTCGAAGTCCACGAACCGCTCCAGCTGCCCGCGGATCCGCCCGGCCCAGTCGGCGACGACGTCCAGGGTGTTCAGCGTGCGCTCCCCGTTGTCGCGGGGGTCGCCGATCATCCCGGTGGCGCCGCCCGCCAGCACGATCGGCCGGTGCCCGGCGCGCTGGAACCGCTTGAGCATCAGCAGCGGGACGAGGTTGCCGGCGTGCAGGCTGGGCGCGGTCGGGTCGAAGCCGCAATAGAGCGTGAGAGGGCCGCGGTCGAGTTCTCGGCGCAGGGCGTCGATGTCGGTGGATTGCGCGATCAGGCCGCGCCAGGACAACTCGTCAAGGATGTGCTCACTCACACCTGTAGATGATCCCCCACCAGGTCAAACGACTATCCCGCGGGTCGCACCTGCCGGCGTTTCCCGCCGCGGCGGTAGGTCGAGACGGCTGGTGAGCCGTCGATCCAGAACCGCCACGGCGTGTCCATCGCCATCGCGACGCCGACGCGCGGGCCGGTGCGCACGTTGTCGGCGGGCACGCGTTCGCCGGCGAGCAGCCGCACCGGCGATTCCGGGTCGGTGAGATCGAGCCCGTTCTGCTCGCGGGCGAGACCCAGCACAGAGGTGAGGATGGCCGGGCCTTTGGCGAGCTCGCCGTTGCCGCGCGCGTTCGGCCGCCGCTTCCGCACGATGTCCGCGCCCTCGACGACCTCGCCGGCGCGCAGCAGCACCGCGCCCGGCTGGCCGTCCTCGGTGCCGACGACGTTCGCGCAGAAGTGCATGCCGTAGACGAAGTACACGTAGAGGTGCCCGGCCGGACCCCACATCACCGCGTTGCGCGGGGTTTTCCCGCGGTAGCAATGCGAAGCGGGATCGTCGAGCCCGCGATAGGCCTCGACCTCGACGAGCCGCACCCCGACCCGGCCCTCGGGCGCGTCGGCCTCGAGGACGGCACCGAGCAGCAGCCGAGCCAGGTCGACCGGGTCCAGTGCCAGTTCTTCGCGCCGGAACAACCGGTCCACACGCACTCCCCTCGTCAGGCCGCCAGCCTAACCAGCGGCCTGGCGACAGATCACTTCAGCCACTGCCGATGCGCCGCGACGCGCTCGACCAGGCGCTCCCGCTGCTCGGCGACCCGGTCCGGCGCGGTGCCGCCGCGAGCATCGCGCGAACGCACCGAGCCTTCGACGGTGAGGACTTCGCGCACCGCCGGGGTGAGCGCCGGGTTGATGGCCTGGAACTCCTCGTCGGTCAGCTCGTCGAGCCCGGCCCCGCGCGCCTCCGCGACCCGCACGCTCTCCCCCGCCGCCTCGTGCGCGACGCGGAACGGCACGCCCTGGCGCACCAGCCATTCGGCGATGTCGGTGGCGAGGGTGAACCCGGCGGGAGCCAGTTCGGCGAGCCGCTCGGTGTGGAAGGTGAGCGTGCCGAGCATCCCCGCGATCGCCGGGAAGAGCAGCTCCAGCTGTTCGACCGAGTCGAACACCGGCTCCTTGTCCTCCTGCAGATCGCGGTTGTACGCGAGCGGCTGCGCCTTGAGCGTGGCGAGCAGGCCGGTGAGGTTGCCGATCAGCCGTCCGGCCTTGCCGCGGGTCAGCTCCGCGACGTCCGGGTTCTTCTTCTGCGGCATGATCGAGCTGCCGGTGGCCCACGCGTCGTCCAGCGTGACGTAGCCGAACTCGGCGGTGTTCCAGATGATCACCTCTTCGGCGATCCGCGACAGGTTGACCGCGAGCATCGCGACGGCGAACGCGAACTCGGCGACGAAATCGCGCGAGGCGGTGCCGTCGATCGAGTTCTCCACGCTGGTGTCGAAGCCCAGTTCGGCGGCCACGGCTTCCGGGTCGAGGCCGAGCGACGAACCGGCGAGCGCGCCCGAACCGTACGGCGATTCCGCGGTGCGGGCGTCCCAGTCGCGCAGGCGGGAGACGTCGCGCAGCAGCGACTGGCCGTGGGCCATCAGGTGGTGCGCGAGCAGAACCGGCTGCGCGTGCTGCAGGTGGGTACGCCCGGGCAGGATCGCGTCCGGGTGGCGGGACGCCTGCGACACGAGCGCGTCGATCACGTCGAGCGTGCCCGCGACCACCCGGCGCGCGGCGTCGCGCAGCCACATCCGGAACAGCGTCGCGACCTGGTCGTTGCGGGAACGACCTGCCCGCAGCTTGCCGCCCAGTTCGGCGCCGGCGCGCTCGAGCAGACCGCGTTCGAGCGCGGTGTGCACGTCCTCGTCGGCGATCGTCGGGGTGAACGCGCCGGACGCGACGTCCTGCGCCAGCGTGTCGAGCGCGTCGAGCATCCCGGTCAGTTCCGCTTCGGTGAGCAGACCCGCCTTGTTCAGCACGCGGGCGTGCGCGCGCGATCCGGCGATGTCGTAGGGCGCCAGGCGCCAGTCGAAGTGGGTCGAGGCGCTCAGCGCCGCCATCGCCTCGGCCGGCCCGCTGGCGAACCGGCCGCCCCACAGCTGCACCGGCTGGTCTTTCCCGCTCACGTTCTGCCTCTCTCGTCCGGCGTCTCAGGACGCCTGGGTGCTCGGATGCTGGGTGTTTCCCAGCGGAGTCTGCCCGGTCGCGCGGCGGTGCCGCCGTCCGACCGGGCGAAGCCGCCTCCCGGGGAGGCCGGCCACGGTCGCGCTGCCCGCGTGCAGCACCAGCCGCACCTCGCCGGACACGCGCTCCTGCGCCCGCCGGACGAACGCGTCCAGCGGCTCGCGCAGCGGCGAGAACCACAATCCGTCGTGGACCAGTTCGGCCCACCGGCGGTCGACGCCGCGTTTGAACCTCGCCAGATCACGGTCGAGCGTGACCGATTCCAGCTCCTGGTGCGCGGCGATCAGCACCGCCGCACCCGGTACGTCGTAAGCCTCGAACCGGCCGATCCCGTGCGGCCCGGCCCGATGTCCGAGCCGCTGCACCGCCTCGGCGACGCTGACCGTCTCGCCGTCGACTGCCACCGGCACGCCTTGCTCGAAAGTGACGACGACCTCGTCCGGCATGCCGAGGTTCACTACGGCGTCCTCGGTCCAGCGGTAACCGTCGTCCGCGGTCCGGCCCCACAAAGTCCGGCTCGTCGACAGTTCTTGCTCGCCGCGAACATCGAGTTCGACGATCTCGAGGTCCGGAGCGAGTGCCGCGATCATGCTGGACAACGTGTCTCCGCCACCGTGTGCGACGGCCGATGCGTTCCGGTCCCTCGCGGTCGCGACGAGCTGGCTTGCCAGCAGCGGCCGGGCCAGCGCTTCGACCAGCGGGTGCCGGTCGAGAATCAGCGCATTCGCTTGCAGCGCAAGCAAACAGTAGCCGTTCGCGAGCTCCTCTCGGACATCCGCGACCACGATCTCAGCGGCCCCGTCGGCCATCGCCTGCCGCCGGAGCGCGCACAGATCCACGTCGCCTGAACCGAAATCCACGGCGGCCGCGACCACTTCGCCTTGTTCCTGAAGGAGACTCACCGCGGATGAGGAGCCGTGCCCGCCCGGATAGGCGAGCACGACCCGCCGGGTCACGGCTCGTTTCCTTCCGCCGAACCTTGGGCGAGCGCGGTGAACCGCTCGGCGAGGTCTCGTCCGGTGAGCGGTTCGCGCGCGATCACCGCTACCGTGTCGTCGCCCGCGATCGACCCGACGACCTCCTCCAGCGCGGCCCGGTCGATCGCGCTCGCGAGGAACTGCGCGGCGCCCGGCGGCGTGCGCAGCACGGTGAGGTTGCCCGACGAATCCGCCGACACCATCAGTTCGGCGAGCAGCCGGGACAGCCGCGAGGTGCCGCCCTGGACGCCGCGCACGGGACTGCCGTCCTCGGGGATGACGTAGACCGGCGCGCCCGAGTCGGCGCCGCGCAGCTTGATCGCGCCGAGTTCGTCGAGGTCGCGCGACAGCGTCGCCTGGGTGACCTCGATCCCCTCGGCGGCGAGCAGCCGCGCGAGCTCCGTCTGGCTGCGGATGGCCATCGTGGACACCAGCTCGGTGATCCGCGCCTGGCGCCCGACCCGGCTGCTGGTCATCGGCCGTTCTGCCCGAACAGCCAGACCAGCAGGGCTTTCTGCGCGTGCAGCCGGTTCTCCGCCTCGTCCCACACCGCGCTGGCCGGGCCGTCGAGCACCTCGTCGGTGATCTCCCAGCCGCGGTGCGCGGGCAGGCAGTGCAGCACGATCGCCTCGTCGGCGGCGCGCTTCAGCAACGCGGCGTTGATCTGCAGCGCGCGGAACGGGCCGACCCGGTCGAGGCCGTCGTTCTCCTGGCCCATCGACGTCCAGGTGTCGGTGACCAGCACGTCCGAACCGTCGACGGCCTCGTGCGCGTCGGTGTAGACAGTCGCGCTGCCGCCGGTTTCGGTTCCGCGCTGCTTGGCGTCGAGCATCACCTGCTGGTCGGGCTGGAACCCCTCCGGCGACACGACGCGCACGTTCATCCCGGCCGTCGTGCCGCCGAGCAGCAGCGAATGCGCCATGTTGTTGGCGCCGTCGCCGAGGTAGGTGAGCGTGAGCCCGGCGAGCTTCCCCTTGCGCTCGCGGATGGTCATCAGGTCCGTGAGCACCTGGCACGGGTGGAACTCGTCGGTGAGCGCGTTGACGATCGGGATCGACGCGACCGACGCCATCGAGTCGATGCGCTTCTGCGCGAAGGTGCGCCACACGACGGCGTCGACGTAGCGCGACAGCACGCGCGAGGTGTCCTCGATGGTCTCCTCGCGGCCGAGCTGCATCGAACGGCCGTCGACGATCACCGGATGCCCGCCGAGCTGGCTGATGCCGACCTCGAACGAGAACCGGGTGCGGGTGGAGTTCTTCTCGAAGATCGCGGCCACCGTGGAGCCGGCGAGCGCCTTCGTGCCGAGCGGGTCGGCTTTCAGCTGGTCCGCGAGGTCGAGCAGAGCGGCCTGCTCGGCCGGGGTGACGTCGTCGTCGCGGAGGAAATGGCGGGGCATCAGTCGGATTCCTTCGTGGTGGTGGAGTCGAGCACGCCCGGGAGGGCGGAGAGGAAGCCCTGCGCCTGCTGCTCGTCGAGCACGAGCGGCGGGGCGAGCCGGACAGTGTCCGGGGCGACCGGGTTGACGAGGTAGCCAGCTTCCTGCGCGGCCTTAGCGACCGCCGCGGAAACCGGCTTCCGCAGGCCGATGCCGAGCAGCAGCCCCGCGCCGCGGACGCCGGACACGAGCGGGTGGCCGAGCGCCTCGACTCCCGCGGCGAGATCCTTGCCCAGCGCGGAAACGTGGTCGAGCAGGTCGTCCCGGACGATGGTGCGCAGCACGGCCAGCCCGGCCGCGCAGCACACCGGGTTGCCGCCGAAGGTCGTGCCGTGCTGGCCCGGCTTCAGCAGGTCGCCCGCCGCGCCGACGCCGATCACCGCGCCGAGCGGAAGCCCGCCGCCGAGACCCTTCGCGAGCGTGATCACGTCCGGCACGATCCCGGCCTGCTGGAAGCCGAACCACGTGCCGAGCCTGCCGATCCCGGTCTGCACCTCGTCGAGGACGAGCAGCGCACCGGCGGCCTTGGTGATCTCGCGAGCCGCGTGCAGGTAGCCGTCCGGAGCCGGGATCACCCCGGCCTCGCCGAGCACCGGCTCCAGGAAGACGGCGGCGGTCTCGCCGTCCACGGCAGCCCGCAACGCGTCGACGTCGCCGTAGGGAACGTGCGTGACGCCCGGAACCAGCGGCTCGAACGCCTCGCGCTTCGACGGCTGCCCGGTGAGCGACAGCGCGCCCATGGTGCGGCCGTGGAACGCGCCCTCCGCCGCGACGACCTTGCTGCGGCCAGTGAGCCGGGTGATCTTCAGCGCGGCCTCGTTCGCCTCTGCGCCGGAGTTGACGAACAGGACTTTCCCTTGCCCGTTCAGGCCCGCGACGTCGAGCAGGGTTTCGGCGAGTTCGACCGCGACCGGGTTCACGTACAGGTTCGACGTGTGCCCCAGCTTCGAGATCTGCTCGGTGACCGCGCGCACCACCTCCGGGTGGGCGTGGCCGAGCGCGTTCACCGCGATGCCGCCGACCAGGTCGACGTACTCGGCGCCGTCCGCGTCCCACACTCGCGCGCCTTCGCCGCGCACCAGGGTCAGGCCGGGGGTTCCGTAGTTGTCCATGACAGCCGACTGCCAGTGCTGCTGGCCGTCCGCATTGGACTTGAGGGTAGTCACGCGTGCTCCGTTCCGGGGTGCGCTGCCTCGGGCAGCACCATGGTGCCGATGCCGCGCGAGGTGAAGACCTCGAGCAGCACCGAATGGGCGAGCCTGCCGTCGATGACGTGGGCGCCGCGCACGCCGCCGCGCACCGCGCGCACGCACGCCTCCATCTTCGGGATCATGCCGCTGGCCAGGCCGGGCAGCATGCGTTCGAGACGGTCGACGGGGATCCGGTCGATCAGCGACGACCGGTCCGGCCAGTTGGCGTAAAGGCCTTCGACGTCGGTGAGCACGACGAGCTTCTCCGCGCCGAGCGCCGCGGCGAGCGCGCCCGCGGCGGTGTCGGCGTTGACGTTGTGCACCACGCCGTCGATGTCGGGGGCGACCGTGGACACCACCGGGATGCGGCCGGCGTTCACGATGTCGAGCACCGCGGCCGGGTTCACCTCGGCGACCTCGCCCACGAGGCCGATGTCCACCTGCTCACCGTCCACAGTGGCCTGTTTGCGCTCGGCGGTGAACAGCCGCGCGTCCTCGCCGGAAATGCCGACCGCGTACGGTCCGTGCGCGTTGATCAGGCCGACCAGCTCGCGGCTCACCTGCCCGACGAGCACCATGCGCACAATGTCCATGGTCTCCGGCGTGGTGACGCGCAGCCCGCCCTTGAACTCCCCCGGCACGCCGAGCCGGGACAGCATCGCGCTGATCTGCGGGCCGCCGCCGTGCACGACCACCGGGTGCAGCCCGGCCAGCCGCAGGAACACCATGTCCTCGGCGAACGCGGCCTTCAGCTGGTCGTCGATCATCGCGTTGCCGCCGTACTTGACCACGACGGTCGCGCCGTTGAACCGCTGCAGCCACGGCAGCGCTTCGATCAGCACCCCGGCCTTCTCGGCCGCGCTGGCGAGCCGTTCGTCCGCGGAGACGAGCCTTCCGGTATCCGTCATGACGAGTACGCGCTGTTCTCTTCGACGTACGCGTGCGAGAGGTCGGTGGTGTAAATCGTGGCCTCGCCCGAACCGACGCCGAGATCCACGACAACGTCGATCGCTCGCCCGGACAGATCGGCCGCCGACCGGTCCTCGGCCGTGGTGCCGCCCGCGAACAACGTGACGCCGTTGATCGCGATCGACACCGTCTCGGGGTCGATCCGCGCCGGTGCGCGGCCGAGCGCCATCGCGATGCGGCCCCAGTTGGGATCGGACCCGAACAAGGCGGTCTTGACCAGGTTGTCCTCGGCGATCGTCCGAGCCACGACGATCGCGTCGGCTTCGGACGCGGCACCCTTCACCGTGACGTCGACGTCCTTGGTGGCGCCTTCGGAATCGGCCCGCAGCTGCAGCACCAGGTCGTGGCTGACCTTGGTGAGCAGCTCGGTCAGCTCGGCTTCGGTCGGCTCCACCCCGCTCGCGCCCGAGGCGAGCACGAGCACGGTGTCGTTGGTCGACGTCCCGCCGTCCACGTCGAGCCGATCGAACGTGACGTGCGTGGCGGCGCGCAGCGCACGGTCGAGAGTTTCCTTGTCCGCCACGGCATCCGTGGTCAGCACGGACAGCATCGTCGCCAGGTTCGGCGCGAGCATCCCCGCGCCCTTGGCGAACCCGCCGACGCTCCACCCGGAGTCGTGCCGGGCGAACGCCTGCTTCGGCTTGGTGTCGGTGGTCATGACGCCGGTAGCCGCGTTGAGCGCCGCTTCCGGGCCGGCGTCCAGCGCCTTGACCGCACTGTCCACACCGGACAGAACGGCGGGCATCGGCAGCCGCTCGCCGATCAGGCCGGTGGAACACACCGCGACCTCGATCGCGCCGGCGCCCAGCACCTCGGCGACCTTTTCCGCGGTGGCGTGCGTGTCCTGGAACCCGCCCGGCCCGGTCGCCGCGTTCGCCCCGCCGGAGTTGAGCACGACGGCCTTCAGCTTCTGCTGCTTCAGCACTTCCTGCGACCACAGCACCGGCGCGGCTTTGATCACGTTGCGGGTGAACACGCCCGCCGCGACGTCGAGCGGGCCGTCGTTGACGACCAGCGCGAGGTCGAGCGCGCCGGAGGCTTTGATCCCGGCGGCCACGCCGGCGGCGCGGAAACCCTTCGGTCCGGTGACGGTCACGGTGCCACTCCCACGGTGGAAAGTCCGGTGGCCTCGGGGAAACCGAGCGCCAGGTTCATCGACTGGACGGCACCGCCCGCGGTGCCCTTGGTGAGGTTGTCGATCGACGTGACGACGACCAGCCTGCCCGCGCCGTCGTCGATCCCGAGCTGGAGCTGGACGTTGTTCGAGCCGACCGTGGCCGCGGTCGTCGGCCAGGTCCCTTCGGGCAGCACCTGGACGAACGGCTCAGCGTCGTAGGCTTTCTCGTACACCGCGCGCGCGGCGGCCTCGTCGACATCGCCCGCGAGCTGGGCGCTCGCCGTCGTGAGAATGCCGCGCGGCATCGGCGCGAGCACCGGCGTGAACGAAACGGTCACCGGCTTGCCCGCCGCGCCCGAGAGGTTCTGCACGAACTCCGGCGTGTGCCGATGCGCACCGGCGACGCCGTACGCGCTCGCGTTGCCCATGACCTCGGACCCGAGCAGGTTCGGCTTCAGGCTCTTGCCCGCACCGGACGTCCCCGTCACCGACACCACGGTGACCGCGGGCTCGATCAGCCCCGCCGCCAACGCCGGGGCCAGCGCCAGCGACCCGCCGGTCGGGAAGCAACCCGGAACCGCGATCCTCTTGGTCCCCACGAGCTTCTCGCGCGCACCAGGCAGCTCGGGCATCCCGTAGGGCCATTGCCCCGCGTGCTCGCCGGAGTACCACCGTCGCCAGTCCACCGCGTCCGCGAGCCGATGGTCGGCCCCAAGATCGACCACGAGCACGTCCGGCCCGAGCTGCGCCGCGATCTCGGCCGAGTGGCCGTGC
Organism: Amycolatopsis nivea; assembly: GCF_004522235.1. Lineage (GTDB taxonomy): Bacteria > Actinomycetota > Actinomycetes > Mycobacteriales > Pseudonocardiaceae > Amycolatopsis > Amycolatopsis nivea. The sequence continues at coordinate 231,062 of NZ_SDLT01000010.1, read as the reverse complement.
GGCAGAGCAAGGAACACGACGTCGTGGCCCGCGAGCGTCTCCGCGTTCGTCTCGAGCAGCACCCGCCCGGCCAGCGGAGCGAGGTGCGGCTGGTGCGTGCCCAGCGTCGTCCCCGCGCTGCTCGCCGCCGTGAGAGCGCCGATCTCGACCTCGGGATGGGTCAGGAGCAGGCGCAGCAGTTCGCCGCCCGCGTACCCGCTGGCACCGGCTACCGCGATCTTCACCGTCATACGAATGATTATGCACGAGCGTGCAAGCTCAAACAAAGAGGGTTTGCTCACCCTGACCGTCCCCTCCCCGGGACTTCCTTGGATTCCCTGCGTTCTCCAGGCTTTTTCCGCCACTGCGATGGAATGGATCAGCCCTGATCGACGGCGTGCCGATGCGGTTCCGCAGCGGCAGGACTTCCGGACGGGCTTAGGCGACGGGTTCCTGGCCCGCGCCAAACGACCGAGCCGCCTGAACAGGCGGATTCGTCAGCCGCGCGAGCTGGGTGCACGGGTTGTTCCAGCCCGCCTAGCCGCCCAGCCAAGACCGCCCAGCAACGCGCATCGTTCAACCGTTCGAACCTGCCTCCTTGACCGTCTGCCCTGTACCTGAGCCACCAGACCTGCGCGGGCACCACCTGTTCCGCGCCCGCCGCTCACCCCGGCACCTCAGCCGCGTGTCCGGCACCCACCGTCGCCCCGGAGCCCACGCCGCAAATCCGGCGCGCACGCCACCAGTCCCGCGCACGCCGCCCGCCCTGGGCCCAATCCGCCACTCCGGCACCCACCACTCGCCACGGAACCTATGCCGTAAGTTCCGCGCGAGCGCCGCTCGCCCGGGAGCCCACGCCACAGTCCCGCGCGCATGCCGCTCGCCTCGAGACCCACGCCGCAAGTCCCGCGCTACGGAACCCGCGCCACAACTCCCGCGCGCGCCGCTCGCCCCAGAACCCGCGCCAGAAATCCAGCGCGCACACCACCGATCCCGGAGTCCAAGCCCCAGTCCGGCAAGCAGCCACCGCCACGCCGGGCCCGCCTCGGGATGCGAACCCGGCGGGCACTCGTCAGTCCACTCCCTCCTCCGCTTCGCGCAGACTCGGCGGTGTGGGCAGATGATTTCCCGGATGTTCCGGATCGCACCCGACCCTCGGCAGCCGCGCCCGGATCCCGCCGGGCGTTCGCGCGAAATGGCGCGCCAACTCGATCACCGAGTCCCCGGCGAGCCAGCGGGCTTCCAGATCCGCGTCCATCTCGTCGGTCCACGGCCGCCCCTGCTGGGCCGGGCGTCCGCGCGATCTTCGCCGCGAGCCGCCGCCCGCGAAGGTGCGCAGGCTCGTGTCGAGCAGTTCCGCGACGGTCGCCACGGACGTCACGTCGAGTTCGAGTCTGCCCTCGACGACGGGTTCGCCGTCCGGCCGTTCTCCGCCGACCGTGACGGTGACCCGCTCGGGCTCGCCGTCCTCGGTGCGGGTGACGACGGCGACCTGGTACTGGACATCTCCTGACCGGACCTCGGTCCGGTGCTCCTGAATGATCGTCATGGCCGCGAAGGTATCCGCGACCCCCGACAATTTTCGATCACTTAACGCGATCGGGTGACTGCGTTCCGAAATTGTCAGACCCCCGTCGTAGCGTCCCCGGCGACCCGAAAACGACCGAGGGGGCTCGATGGACCACCGGAAAAGAACAATGCCCCGGCCTGGCAGACCAGGCCGGGGCACCGCGCAGAACAACTCAGAAACGCAGCAGACCGGCAAGCAGGCCCTGCTTCTCCTCCGCCGCGGCCTTCGCCGCGGCATCAGCCTTCTGCTGCGCATCGGAAGCGACCGGAGACGGAACCGGCTGCGGCACCGCGGCGCACTGGACGTCGGAGCGGTCGCCTCGCACCCGCTTCGGCAACGCGCCGGTGGCGAGGTAGTCAGCGACCCTGTCGTCCACGCACGAAACCCCGGAGAGCGATCCGGCGTGCGTCGTCCCGCCTGGCGCGCTGATGAGGCTCGAGCGCGGGTAACGCTTGCGCACTTCGAGGCTGCCCGAGTACGGCGTCGCCGCGTCGAGTTCCTCGCTGATCAGGAGCGCGCCGCTCGCCTTCGACCCGTCGATGTCCACCGGCTTGCCCGGCTTCGCGGGCCAGTTCAGGCAGGTCGCGTTGTACCAGGTGTTGCTCCAGGTCTCGAAAGGCGCGCGGGTGTGGGTGGCCCAGGCGTCGCGGCGCCAGCGGTCCCAGTCCTGCGGCCACTGGACATCGGTGCACTGCACCGCGTTGTAAACCGCGTAGCCGTTGTCGTCGCCGGGAGCGTTCGACTTGTCGTACAACGCTTTCAGCGTCTGCCAGTCACCGCGGTGCACCCATCCGTCGAAGGCCTTGGCCATGTCTTCCCAGCCGAACACGTAGTAGCCGGCTTGAAGGAAGATGTCGGTCCACTCGTCGCCGCCGATCACGCCGCCCGCCGGGGCGCGGTCGAGCTTCCGCTGCTGGGCGTACCAGAGCTGCTCGACGGCCGAACCGGTCTTGCCGAGGTGGTAGACGTTGTCGTACTTCGCGAGCCAGTCGAAGTAGATCTTGATGTTGCGGTCGAAAGCGACGTCCTGGTCCAGGTTGGCGTCGTACCAGACCTTGCGCGGGTCGACGTTCCCGTCGAGCACCATCCGGCGCATGCGGTCCGGGTACAGCGTGCTGTACACCTGGCCGAGGTAAGTGCCGTAAGAAAAGCCGTAGTAGTTGATCTGCTTCTGGCCCAGCGCCTTGCGGAGGCTTTCCATGTCCTGCGCGACGTCAGTGGTCTTGATGTGCTCGAGCAGCGGGCCGTTCTTCGCGCAGGCCTCGGCGTAGCCCTTCGTGCGAGCGCGCCAGGTGTTCTCCAGCTGCGGGGTCTTCGGCACGTAAGCCGGACGGACCGGAGCGAAGTAGTTCCCGTCGCACGTGAGCGCCGGTTTGCTGGAGCCGACGCCGCGAGGGTCGAAGCCGATCCAGTCGTAGCTGTCTCCGGCGTGCTTCGGCACGTTCCGGCCGAGCACCGAAAGACCGAGGCCGGAACCTCCCGGCCCGCCCGGGTTCACCAGCAGCACGCCCTGGAACTTCGCGGTCTTGTGCTTCACCCGGGAAACGGCGATCTGCGCCTTCTCGCCCGACGGCTGCGCGTAATCCATCGGGACCTCCAGGAATCCGCAGTCGGCTCCCGCCTTGGCGAGTCCTGGTGCGGAACACGGTCCCCACTTGATCGGCGGCGGCGCGTAGCCCGGCCCTTCGGGCTGCACCGCGGTGGCGGCGGGTGCGACAGCCAGCGTTCCGGCCGCGACAGCGGCGGCGGCCAGCGCGGTGACGATTTTCCTCACAGTGGTCCTTTGCGTCCGACGGCAACCAGGGCTCGTCGAAGCTACCGGCTGCGCGGCAGAATCTCGTTTCCCGACACGAGCCGCGCTGTCCCCCGATCGTCGGGATCCGAGACGACGGAGGTGGTCCTCAATGGGTGCGGGCGAAGCCTTGATCACGGCGGTGCGAACCGGGCTGGCCGAGCTGGCGGACCCGGTCAAAGCACCGGAGATGCAGGCGTACATGAAGTCCGCGATGCCGTTTCGCGGCGTGCCGAAACCGCCGCGCGGCAAGCTCATGAAGACGGTCCTGGCCGAGCATGTTCTGCCCGATCGAGTGACGTACGTCGAGACCGTGCTCGCGTTGTGGCGGGAAGCGGAGTACCGCGAGGAGCGGTACGCGGCGATCGATCTCTCCGGGCACCGCGCCTACCGGCATTGGCAGGACCCGGACCTGCTGGAGATGTACGACGAGCTGATCGTCACCGGTGCGTGGTGGGACCACGTCGACGAGGTCGCGATCCGCCGGGTCGGGCCGATCCTGCGCGCGCACCGGGCGGCGGTCACGCCGGCTCTGCGCCGCTGGATGACAGACGCTGATCGCTGGCGCCGGCGGACGGCGGTGATCTGTCAGGTCAGCGCGAAGGGCGAGGTGGACCAGAAGCTGCTGGCCGACGCGATCGAGGCGAACCTCGACGACCGGGATTTCTTTCTGCGCAAGGGAATCGGCTGGGCACTGCGGGACCACGCTCGTGCCGAGCCGGAGTGGGTCCGCGCGTTCGTCCGCGCACACCCGGGGTTGTCCCCGCTGTCCGTCCGGGAGGCGATGAAGCACCTCAGCTGAAGCGAACCGTTCGAGGAAAAGGAAAGGAGGGTGCCATGACACCAGCGCTCCCCCGCCCCGGCTGACCGGCCGGTGGCCGGAGCGCGGGACGGGGACAGCGTCGGATCAGGCGCGGAGCGTCGCTCCGAAGCGCTCGCCGGCGGCGGCGACCGCGGCGTCGCGAGCCTTGGTGGCCTCGTCGACGGTCAACGTGCGGTCCGCGGCGCGGAAGCGGAGCTTGTACGCCAGGGAACGCTTGCCTTCGCCGAGCTGCTCGCCGGCGTAGACGTCGAAGAGGGTGATCTCCTCGAGCAGTTCGCCCGCACCTTCGCGGAGCACGTCGGCGAGGTCGGCGGACGGGACGTCCGTGCCGGCGACCAGTGCGACGTCCAGCAGCACCGGCGGGTAGGCCGAGATGCTGGGCGCCGGACGGGAGTCGGGCAGCGGGATCGCGTCCAGGTCGAGTTCCATGGCGACCGTGCGCGGCGGGAGGCCGAGGGCCTCGACGACCTTCGGGTGCAGTTCGCCCGCGTGGCCGACCGGCCAGTCGCCGACGCGCAGCTGGGCGCACCGGCCCGGGTGCCACGGCAGCAGGTCGGCGGCCTGCACGGTGAGCTTCACGCCGGCGGCCTCGGCCACGAGGCGCGCGGCCTGCACGGCGTCGGCCCAGCCTGCCTGGTCGCCCTTGCCCCACCAGCCGGCGCGCGGGCGCTGGCCGCTGAGGACGACGGCGACGTGCACCGGCTGCGCGGGCACGGCGGCCTCCAGCACGGCGAGGTCCTCGTCGCTCGGGCGGTGCTCGACGCCGAGGTCCGGGACCTTGAGCTGGTTCGGCTTCGGCAGCACGACCTGGCCGACGTGGAACAGCGACACGTCCTTCAGGCCGCGGGAAACGTTGCGTTGCAACGTCTCCAGCAGGCCCGGCAGGAGGGTGGTCGCCATCCGGTCGTGGTCGGCTTCGAGCGGGTTCTGCACGCGCACCGTCGTGCGGCGGATGTCGTCCTCGGGCAGGCCGAAGGCGTCCCACACCGCGTCGCCGATGAACGGGAACGGGCGCACCTCGACGTAGCCCGCCTCGGCGAGCGCGCCGGACACCGCGCGGCGGCGGCGCTGGGCGTCGGTGAGGCCGCGGCCCGCGGGCGCGGCGGGCAGGACCGACGGGATGCTGTCGTAGCCCTCGAGCCGCAGGACCTCCTCGACGAGGTCGGCGGGCTGCACGAGGTCGCCGCGCCAGCTCGGCGGGGTCGCGGTGACCAGGCCGACGCCCTGGTCGCTCGTGCTGAGCTGGACCTTGCAGCCGATCTGGCCGAGCCGCCGGACCGTGACGCCGCGTTCGTAACGGACGCCGGCGACCTGGTCGGGCAGGTTGATCGGCATGGTCACCGGGGCGTGCGGGGCGACGCCGCCGACGTCGGTGCGGCCCGGGCGGATCGCGCCGTCGCCGTACTGGCGCAGCAGCCGCGCGGCGAGTTCCACCGCGGCCGCGCACAGCGCCGGGTCGGTGTAGCGCTCGAAGCGCTTCGCCGCCTCGGAGAACAGCTTGTGCCGGCGCGCGGTGCGGCTGATCGACGCCGGGTTCCAGTGCGCCGCCTCGAGCAGCACGTCCGTGCTCTCCGGCGTGATCTCCGTGCTGGCGCCGCCCATCGTGCCGGCGAGGGAGATGACGCCGCTGTCGTCGGCGATCACGATGTCGTCCGCGTCGAGGGTGCGCTCGACGTCGTCGAGGGTGGTGAGCTTCTCCCCCGCCTTCGCGCGGCGGACCACCAGGTCGCCCTGGATGGAGCCGGTCGCGAACGCGTGCAGCGGGTGGCCGAGTTCGAGCATCACGTAGTTCGTGACGTCGACCGCGAGGGAGATGGACCGGATGCCGGCCAGCATCAGCCTGCGGCGGATCCGCCACGGCGTCGGCGCGGTCGCGTCGAGACCGGTGACGCGGCGCAGCACGAACCGCGGGCAGCCCTCGGGGTCCTCGACCCGGACCGGCCACGCTTCGCCCTCGGCTTCCGGGAAGTTGTCGAGCATCGCCGGGTCGCCGAAGGGCACGTCGAGCGCGTTCGACAGTTCGCGCGCCAGGCCGCGGATCGACAGCGCGTAGCCGCGGTCCGGGGTCGGCGTGACCTCGATGACGGTGTCGTCGAGGCCGAGCAGGTCCTTCGCGTCGTCGCCGGGGCTCGCCGTGCCCGGCGGGAGCACGAGGATGCCGCTGTGGTCGTCGCCGAGGCCGAGTTCGGCCGCCGAGCAGATCATGCCGTCGCTGACCTTGCCGTACGTCTTGCGCGCGGCGATCTCGAAATCGCCCGGCAGGACCACGCCCGGCAGCGCGACCACGACGAGGTCGCCCTCGGCGAAGTTGCTCGCGCCGCAGACGATGCCGCGCGTCTTGATGCCGTGCGGGCCCTCGTTCTCGAGCGGGCCGTCGTCCTCGTCGTCGTCCTCTTCGGACAGTTCGGCGTCGTCGGGCTCCGGGTCGGGTTCCTCGCCGACCTCGACGCGGCAGAACCGCACCGGCTTCTTGAAGCCGGTCAGCTCCTCGATCTCCGCGACGCGGCCGACCACGAGCGGGCCGGTCACCGGGCCGAGCTTGCTGAGCTCGTCGACCTCGATCCCGATCCGCACGAAGGCGTCGGCCAGGTCTTGCGGCGTGACGTCGGCATCCACCTCGAGATGCTCGGTCAGCCAGCTCACCGGGACTCGCACTACGCCTCCGTTCCGAAGGGAAGGGTGAACCGGACGTCGCCTTCGACCATGTCGCGCATGTCCGGGATGCCGTTGCGGAACTGCAGGGTCCGCTCGATGCCCATGCCGAACGCGAAGCCGGAGTAGACCTCGGGGTCGACGCCGCACGCGCGCAGGACGTTCGGGTTGACCATGCCGCAGCCGCCCCATTCGACCCAGCCGGGGCCGCCCTTCTTCTCCTCGAACCAGACGTCGACCTCCGCCGACGGCTCGGTGAACGGGAAGAAGTGCGGGCGCAGCCGCGTCGTGGAGCTCTCGCCGAACATCGCGCGGGCGAACGCGTCGAGCGTGCCCTTGAGGTGCGCCATGGTCAGGCCCTTGTCGACGGCGAGGCCTTCGACCTGGGTGAACACCGGCGTGTGCGTGGAGTCGAGTTCGTCGGTGCGGTAGGTGCGGCCCGGGCACACGACGTACACCGGCAGGTCGCGGTGCAGCAGGCTGCGGGCCTGCACCGGCGAGGTGTGCGTGCGCAGCACCAGGCCGGAGCCTTCCTCGCCGACGTAGAACGTGTCCTGCAGCTGGCGCGCCGGGTGGTCCTTGCCGAAGTTGAGCGCGTCGAAGTTGAACCACTCCGCCTCGAGCTCGGGTCCTTCGGCGACCTCGTAGCCCATGGCGACGAAGACGTCGGCGATGCGCTCGGACAGCGTGCTGATCGGGTGCCGGGCTCCGCGCGGGACCTGGTCCCACGGCAGCGTGACGTCGACGGCCTCCTCGCGAAGCACGCGCTCGTCGCGCTCGGCCTGCAAAGCCGCGCGGCGCGCGTCGAACGCGGACTGCACCGCCTGCCGGGCCTCGTTGACGCGCTTGCCGGCGTCGGCCTTCTCCTGCTTCGGCAGCGCGGCGATTCCCCGGCGCGCGAGGAGCACGGGCGACTGGTCCCCGAGATGGGCCGGTTTGACGGCGGCGAGCGCGTCCAGGTCGGCCGCGCCGGCGAAGGCGTCCTCGGCCGCCTTGATCGCCGCGCGCAGGGTCTCCGGTGCGAGCACGTCGACCGGCTGTTCTGTGGCTCCGGACATGACTCCTCGGCGTCCGCTGGGACTGGTGTTGTCGGCGGCACGCGGGCATGCCGCCGCACGTGCACATCGGGCAGCTCAGTCTAGGGGATCGGGCGCCGGGCCCGGCCGCTCACCCTCCGCTTCCGGAGCGGCTGCGCCGGATCCGCCCCGTGATCACGACTGACCGTCGCCGGGGACCCGAACGGTGGTCAGCGGATCAGGTGAGAACCGCCTCCCGACCGGCTCTCCCCGGCCGCCCTCGCGGGTGGCTGCGGAGCGGCTCTGCCGGGCGGGGTTTCGGGAGTGATCGGCACCGCCAATGCGGAGCGCGGGACTGCCAGACCGAAAGCGCGGCGCGGCTCGTGCCACGGCGGCAGCGCGGGTGGCGATGGCGGCGATGGGCGGTGGCGGTGGCAGTGGGCGATGACGGTGACGGTGGCGGGGACTGGGGCGGTGGGCGATGACGGTGGCAGTCGTGGTGGTGGCGATGGCACTGGTGGCGATGGCAGTGGCGGCGGTGACGGCGACGACGTCGCGGCGGTGCTGATGACGGCGGCGGCAGGGGGCAGCGCCGGGGGTGGTGCGGGCGCGTGGGCGCGCATGGTGTCGTCGGATGCGTAGTGATGCCAGCCATAACGCGCGGCCAGCCAGCGGGTGATCGTCGATTTGCCCGCACCGTGGGCATCACCGATGCAGGAGAACTGCCGGAGGTCAGCGGCGAGCGGCCATCGCTGCGGTATAGACGCAGACCGCGGCGGCGGTAGCCAGGTTGAGGCTTTCCGCCTTGCCGTACAACGGGATCCGGACTGCTTCGTCGACTGACGAGAGGACGTCCTCGGGCAGGCCGTGTGCCTCGTTGCCGAAGATCCACGCCACCGGGTCTCCGAAGTGGACAGTCTCGAGCGAGGTCGAGGCGTAACCGTGCGCGGCTAGCGTGCGGAGGCCGGCCGCGCGGAGGGCGGTGAGGACTGACGGGATGTCGCGGGCGCGGGCCAGCGGGACGTGGAACGTCGAACCGGCCGCGGCGCGGACGCTTTTGCCGTTGTGCGGGTCGACGGTGTCGCCGGCGAGGACCACCGCGTCGGCGCCGGCGGCGTCGGCTACTCGGATCACGGTGCCTGCGTTGCCGGGTTCGGCGACGTCGACCAGGACTACCACGAGGCGGGCCGAGGCGAGGACTGTCTCCAGTGGACGGTCGACCAGCGAGCAGACCGCGATGATTCCTTGCGGGGTCACGGTTTCCGACAGGCTCGCGGCGGCGCGGTCGGTGATCGGCGACACGCGAGGCGCGGCCGCCACCAACGAAGGGTGGGCGGCGGCGGCGCGTTCGGTCACGAAGAGTTCGTGGACCGTCCCGTGGGACAGGGCCGACGTGACCGCGTTGACCCCTTCGGCCAGGAAGCGGCCGGTTTTCTCTCGTTCCGCGCGCCGGGTCAGTTTGCGCGCAGCAACGACCCGGGGGGTCCGTTCGGTGAACGGATCCGCCCCGGGCCGGAAAATGCTGCCGGTCAGGCCGACTTCGCTTCGCCGGTCGTGACGTTCGCCTTGGCGAGCTCGGCGAGCGCGGTGAAGGCGGCGGCGTCGTTGACCGCGAGGTCCGCGAGGATCTTGCGGTCCACCTCGACACCGGCGGCCTTCAGGCCCTGGATGAACCGGTTGTAGGTGACGCCGTTGGCGCGAGCGGCCGCGTTGATGCGGGTGATCCACAGCTGGCGGAAGTCACCCTTGCGCGCGCGGCGGTCGCGGTAGGCGTAGTTGAGCGAGTGGAGCGTCTGCTCCTTGGCCTTGCGGTACAGCCGCGAACGCTGGCCGCGGTAACCGCTGGCCAGTTCGAGAGTCGCGCGACGCTTCTTCTGGGCGTTGACCGCCCGCTTGACGCGTGCCACTGGTCCATCCTGTCGAATTCGGGGGGTGCGAGGACCCCGGGGTGGTCGGGAAAGGGTGCGGGCCTCAGCGGCCGAGCAGGCGCTTCACGCGGCCGACGTCGTTCTGGGCGACCTCGGTGGTGCCCTCGAGACGGCGGGTGAGGCGGTTGGACTTCTTCTCCATCAGGTGGCGACGGCCGGCCTTCTGGCGACGCAGCTTGCCCGAACCGGTCACGCGGATCCGCTTCGACGTGCCCTTGTGCGTCTTCATCTTCGGCATGCTTGTAGTCCTCTTTCGTGCGGCGGCACACCGGATCACCGGTGTGCCGCTGACTGTGCTGGTCGGCGCTGGGGCGCTACGCCTCGGGAGCCGATTCGGCCGATTCGGCTTTCGCCGCCTTCGGCTTCACGTTCTTGTGCGGGGCCAGCACCATGATCATGTTGCGTCCGTCCTGCTTCGGCGACGATTCCACGAAGCCGAGCTCGGTGACGTCGTCGGCGAGCTTCTGCAGGAGCCGGAACCCGAGCTCCGGCCGGGACTGCTCGCGACCGCGGAACATGATCGTGACCTTGACCTTGTTGCCCGCCGCCAGGAACCGCGACACGTGACCCTTCTTGGTCTCGTAGTCGTGCTGGTCGATCTTCGGCCGCAGCTTCTGTTCCTTGATGACGGTCAGATGCTGGTTGCGCCGGGAGTCGCGGGCCTTCTGCGCGCTCTCGTACTTGAACTTGCCGAAGTCCATGAGCTTGGCCACGGGCGGGCGTGCCTGCGGGGCCACCTCGACGAGGTCGAGGTCCGCCTCCTGCGCAAGCCGCAGCGCATCTTCGATCCGGACAATGCCGACCTGCTCGCCGTTAGGGCCGACGAGCCGGACTTCCGGCACCCGGATGCGGTCGTTGATGCGTGTCTCGGAGCTGATGGGGCCTCCTTGGTCCGAGTGATGTTTTCTCGTTTCGACCTGGTGCCCACATGATTCAGGCCCCGCCTCCGGCTGCTGCCGGTGCACGGGGCCCGCTCTGTCTCCGATCGCGCCCGGCCGGACGGCCGAACGCTTCGCCTCCGCAGTACGCTGCCGGAACGGCACGCACTGCTTCGGCGAGACCGGACCCGGACACCTGTAGCGGTGAGACGGGTGGGAGCGGGGCTCCACTTGCCGCCCCCGATCGCTCGGGAGCTGGTCGCACATGGAAGGGTACCAGACGTGCCTGAACAACCTTCGCCACCGCCCCCGTATTCCCCCGACGACCGCGGGCTCGAGGAGATCCCCAGCGTCGAGGTGATCAGCCGCGCCGCGGTGATGCTGCTGTCCGCGGGCGCCGAACGCCTCGGCCTCGCCGACGCCGACCCGGAGAACTCGCCGCACCGCGACCTCGACGAGGCGCGCCGCCTCATCACCGCGCTCGCCGGGCTCGTGACCGCCTCCGCCGAGTACCTCGGCCTGCACGCCGGGCCCCTTCGCGACGGACTGCAGTCGCTGCAGAAGGCGTTCCGCGAGGCGTCGGTCGTGCCGGACCCGCCGGGCCAGGGGCCGGGCGAGAAGTACACCGGGCCGGTTTACTGAGCCGGAAGCCGTTCCGAGAGATCTTCGAAGACCCGCCTCGCGGCATCGCCGGGGCGGGTCTTCGCCGTTCCGGGTGAGGGCGGACGGCGATAAGGCCTCGGCGTGCCGGATCGGGGCCGCGTGACACTGCCCCGGTTCGCGATCGACGCGCCCTGCGGGCCGACGCGATGGACCCGGTCGTGCCGGATGCCGGAGTCTGGCCTGGCGATCCGCGAAGATCCGGTCCGGCAGCTTGCCTAGACCGCGACCGCGCTCCGGTGCACGGACGCCCGGCGACCGCAGCCGGGCTTCGCGACGCCGACCGATGCGGCCACCTGACCGCAGCTGAACCGCGCGACACCGTGCGACCGACACGCCCGCGGCTGAACTGCACAACGCCAACCCGCGCGGCCGCCGGGCCCACGGCTGAACTGCACGAGGCCAACCCGCGCGGCCGCCAGGCCCACGAATGAGCCACGCGACGCCGACCCGCGCGGACAAAGGGGCCAGGGCTGAACCGCGCGACGGCAACCCGTGCGGCCGCCGGGCCGACAACTAAGCCACGCCACGCCGACCCGCGCGGACAAAGGGCGCGCGACGGCAACCTCTCCGACCGACAGGCCCGCGGGTCACCCACTCGACGCCGACCCGTGCGACCACCAACCCGTTGCAGAGCCGCCACCACCCCGCGCCAGCCGCATCCCTCCGTCCCGAGCCATTGCCTCCCCGCAGCCCGACATCTAACATGTTAGATGTGAGTGCACTCCCCAAAGTCTCCCGGTCGCTGCTGCGCGACGAGGCGTACGAGCGGATCCGGCACGCCATCATCGACGGAAGCCTTCCGCCGGGCACTCCCCTGCGCGACGCTGACCTCGCCGAGCAGCTCGGGCTTTCCCGCGCGCCCGTCCGGCAGGCGCTGCTGCGGCTGGCCGAGGACCGGCTGGTCGTGTCGAAGCCGCAGAGTTACACGAGGGTCGCCGAGTTCGACGCCGGTGACGTTCGCGACGCGGTTCGGCTCGTGCGGGCATTGCACGAGCTGGTCGTGCGCGAAGCCCGGCTCAGCGCGCAGCAGATCGCGGAAATGCGCGAGGCCAACGAGCGATTCCGGGATGCGGTGGCCGCGGGGGACGTCGGCAAGGCGATCGAAGCGGACGACGAACTGCACGACATTCCGGTGCGCGCGTGCGGCAACCGGGCGGTCGCGGCGACGCTCGACCGGTACACGCCATTGCTGCGCCGTCTCGAATACGCGCGGTTCAGTTCGCTGCCCGCGCATCGGTCGGTCGCCCGGCACGAGGAGCTCATCGACGCGCTCGAAAGCGGCGACGAGAAAACCGCCGCGCAGCTCACCTCAACGATTTGGACCGATCTCGAAGCCCTCCTGGAGGACGCGTGAGCCTGGCTGATTTCCCCCGTTTCCCGTTGCTCGTCGGGCCTTCGCCGGTGCACCGGCTGGAACGGCTGACCGAACACCTGGGCGGCGCGGCCGTCTGGGCCAAGCGCGAGGACCTCAACTCCGGCCTCGCCTACGGCGGCAACAAGACGCGCAAGCTCGAGTACCTCGTCGCGGACGCGCTCGCCGGGGGCGCGGACACGCTCGTCTCGATCGGCGGCGTGCAGTCGAACCACACGCGGCAGGTCGCGGCCGCGGCGGCGCGCGCGGGCATGAAAGCCGTGCTGGTGCAGGAAAGCTGGGTCGACTGGGACGATCCGCTGCACGACAAGGTCGGCAACATCCAGCTGTCGCGGATCCTCGGCGCGGACGTCCGGCTCGTCGACGCCGGGTTCGGCATCGGGTTCAAGGAGAGCTGGGAACGGGCGCTGGCGGAGGTCGAGGCGAACGGCGGCACGCCGTACGCGATCCCGGCCGGTGCGTCGGACCACCGGCTCGGCGGGCTCGGGTTCGCCAACTGGGTGCTGGAACTCGAAGAGCAGGAACGCGAACTCGGCGTTTTCTTCGACACCGTCGTGGTGTGCTCGGTCACCGGCAGCACGCAGGCGGGGATGATCGCCGGAGCGGCGGTGAGCGGGAAGCCGCGGCGGATCCTGGGGATCGACGCGTCGGCGAAGCCCGACGAGACGCGCGAGCAGATCGGGCGGATCGCGAAGAGCACGGCGGAGCTGATCGAGGCCGGGCCGGTCGGGGAAGCCGAACTCGACGAGCGGTACCACGCGGGGGTTTACGGGATTCCGGACGAGCAGACGCTCGAGGCGATCCGGACCGCCGCGCGGCTGGAAGGCATGATCACCGACCCGGTGTACGAAGGGAAGTCGATGGCCGGGCTGATCGATCTCGTGCGCAGCGGCGAGATCGCGAAGGACTCGAACGTCCTGTACGCGCACCTCGGCGGGCAGCCCGCGATCAACGCGTACACGAGCGTGCTCGGCTGAGGCTCTCGTGAGCGGCGGCTTCGGTGCTGCCGCTCACGAGAAACCGCATCAGTCGAGGACGGCGAGCACGTCGATCTCGACCAGGAGCCCGGCGGGCAGCCCGACGTACACCGTGGTGCGGGCCGCGTACGGGGCTTCGCCGATCAGTTCGTTGTAGACCTCGTTGAACGCCGCGAAGTGGCTGGTGTCGGTGAGGTACACGCGCACCATCACCGCGTCCGCGAAGCTCGAGCCCGCTTCTTCGAGCAGCGCGGTCAGGTTCTTGAACACCTGCCGGGTCTGGCTCACCACGTCGTCGCCGACGATCTCCCCGGTGGCCGGGTCGAACGCGACCGCGCCGGCGACCTGGAGGATGTTCCCCTTGCGGACGGCCTGCGAGAAGTTCGCCGGCGGCTTCGGCGCGTTCTCGCTGGTGATCGCCGTCTTGCCCATCATTGCCCCTTTCCGTTCCCCGTCCATCCACTGTGGACGGAAGCTTCCTCGGCGGCGGCCAGCAGCTCGGGCACGAGCGCCAGCAGCCCGTCGTAGTCCAGCAGCACCTTCGGCACCGACATCGACGCCGCGGCGAGCACCTCGCCGCCCGCGCCGCGCACCGGCGCGGAAATGCAGTGGATGAAGTCCTCGTGCTCGGCATTGTCCACCGCGTACCCGCGCTCAGCGACCTGGTCCAGTTCGGCCAGGTACGCCTCGGGCGTGGTGATGGTGTTGGCGGTGAGCACGACGTAGTCGATCGCGCGGGCGATCTCCTCGCGTTTCGCCCGCGGCATCGCGGCCACGAGAACCTTGCCGACCGCGGTGCAGTGCAACGGCGCGCGTTTGCCGACCCGCGAGTACATCCGGACCGCGTGATGTCCCTCGAACTTGTCGATGTACACCACCTCACCGTCCTCATAGGACGCGAGGTGCACGGTGTGCCCGGTGCGCGAGTTCAGCGCGGCGAGCGCTTCGTGCGAACTGCGCCGGACATCGCGGTCCTCCAGTGCCTGGTTGGCGAGGTCGAAAAGCGCGCTGCCGAGCCGGTAGTGCCGGGCTCCTTCGCGCCGCACGAAATGGTGCGATTCGAGCGTGCGCAGCAACCGCAGCACGGTCGTCTTGTGCACGCCGATCTCCTCGGCCAGCTCGTCGAGCGTCTTGCCGCCGCGGGCGAGACCGCTCAGCAGCGTCAGCGCGCGGTCGAGACTTTGGCTCACGTGACCACCACTCCCTCCCCGGTGAGCCGGACCGAACCCCAGCCGTCGGCGTCCGCCTGCACCAGTTTCGTCACGACGGCCTCGGCCAGCGGCACGCCGACGTCGTCTTGAGTCAACAGTGTCGCGGCAGCTTGCAGGTGCCCGCGACGGAGCCTCGTCAGGGGGTCGGCTCCGCGCAGAGTCGCGGCCAGGAATCCTGCGGCGAAGGCGTCGCCGGCACCGACCGGTTCGACGACATCAACCCGAAGCGCGGGCGAGAACAGCGGTTCGGCCGAGCCCTCGACGAGCGTCGCGCCGCGTTCCCCGTGCTTGACCACCAGCGTGCGCGGACCAGGCAGAAGCGCGCGCAGGCGCACCGGATCGCCGGTGCCCCACACACGTTCCGCCTCGTCGTCGCCGGTCAGCACCAGATCGGCCTTCCCGGCCAGTTCGGCGAGGACGGACTGGTCGCGTCCGGTCCACAGCGCGGGGCGGTGGTTGACGTCGAACGACACGAGCAGGTCGCCCCGCGGCCGGTCGAGCAGCGCGCGGACGAGCGCGAGGCAGCTGTCCGACAGCGCGGGCGTGATCCCGGACAGGTGCAGCACGCGAACACCGGAGAAGTCCAGCTGGGACACCAGTTCCGGGCCCATGCCGGACGCGGCGGAACCCGAGCGGTAGTAGCGGACCGGACTGCCGCCCGCGCCGCTTTCCTTCACGTACAGCCCGGTCGGCCTGGCCGGGTCGAAGACGACGCCGCGCACGTCCACGCCCGCCGAAGCGATCTCGCGGACGAGCGCGCGGCCGAACGGGTCGTCGCCGACCGCGCTGACCCATCCGCTCGGCACGCCGAGCGCGGGCAGGTGGCACGCGACGTTGGACTCCGCGCCGCCGATGGTGCGCAGCCAAGTGCGCACCTCGTCCGGCGGCCCGGGCTCGGCGGGCACGAACAACGCCATCGACTCGCCGATGCAGAGCACTTCGGGCGACCCGGTCGGACTGCTGGTCACTGACGTCCCTTCCCCGTTGACCTGTGGCGACCCGGATGCTACACCTATGCAACGCATTTTGCGCAACGTCCGTTGCAAGATACGCAACCGAGGTCCCAGATGAACAGCAACGCCGCTCTCACCGCCGCCGTCCGAGCCGGGCGCGGCGAACGGATCGACTGGCGCTTCCGCGCTCTCCCCCCGGCACTGTCCGGGCTCACTCTCGACGAAGCCGCGGCCCGCCGCGCGAAGCTCTTCGACGACGGCTTCTTCGGTCCGTTCGTGGTCCTCGACGCGGCCGCGATGGAGCACAACCTCGCCACCATGGCCCGCTGGTGCGCCGAACGCGGGATCGCGCTCGCGCCGCACGGCAAGACGACGATGGCTCCGGAGCTGTTCGCCCGGCAGCTGGAGCACGGCTCGTGGGGCATCACCGCGGCGAACGCCGGGCACGTGCGGATCTACCGCGCGTTCGGCGTGCCGCGGATCCTGCTGGCGAACCAGCTCGTGGACCCGTCCGCGCTGCGCTGGCTGGCCGGCGAGCTGGCGGCGGACCCGGATTTCGAGTTCGTCTGCTGGGTCGACTCGGTGCGCAGCGTCGAGCTCATGACCGAAGCGCTCGCGGGCGCCGAGCGGCCCGTCGACGTGCTGGTGGAGCTGGGCGGCGAAGGCGGCCGCACCGGTGTCCGCGACGCCGCGACCGCACTCGCCGTTGCCGAAGCGGCGGCGAAGAGCCCGGTATTGCGACTGCGCGGCACCGGCGGCTACGAAGGCGCGCTTTCGCACCACACCGACGACGCGGCCTTGGCGAAGATCAATTCCTATGTGGACAGTCTCCGCGACGCGACGATCGCCTTCGCGGAGAAGGGTTTGCTCGCCGACGGTCCGGTGTACGTCACCGCAGGCGGCAGCGCGTACTTCGACCGCGTCGTGGACGAGCTGACCAAGCCGTGGCCGGACGGGCTCGAAGTGGTCCCGATCCTGCGCAGCGGCGCGTACCTGACGCACGACGACGGCTTCTACCGCGAAATCTCGCCGCTCGGCGAGCACCCGCGCATCGCTGGCGTCGACAGCTTCCGTCCGGCATTGCACGCGTGGGCGCAGGTCACGTCGAAGCCGACGCCGGAGCTGGCGCTGCTCACCGCGGGCAAGCGCGACCTGCCGTACGACGAAGGCATGCCCGAGCCGCAGCTGCTGCGCAAGGACGGCGTGGTCACCGAGCTGACCGGGCACACCGTGCCGAAGCTCAACGACCAGCACGCGTTCCTCGAACTGCCCGCAGGGTCGCCGGTCGAGGTCGGCGACTGGATCCGGCTCGGGCTGTCGCATCCCTGCACGACGTTCGACAAGTGGTCGCTGCTGCCGGTCGTGGACAGCGACGGCGAGACAGTGGTCGATTTCGTGCGGACGTGGTTCTGATGGACCTCGTGATCCGCGGCGCTCGGGTCGCCGACGGAACCGGGGCCCCGCTGGAGATCCGCGACGTCGGGATCGACGGCGACCGCATCGCCGACGTCGCCGCGCCGGGGGACCTGACCGCGCCGCGCGTGCTCGACGCGACCGGGCTGGTCCTCTCCCCCGGGTTCATCGACATGCACTCGCATTCCGACCTGCAGGTGCTCGCCAACCCGGACCATCTGGCGAAGATCAGCCAGGGCGTGACCACCGAGGTACTGGGACAGGACGGTCTCTCCTACGCGCCGGTCAACGACGAAGTGCTCGCGAGCCTGCGCCAGCAATTGGCCGGATGGAACGACGACCCGACGGGCTTCGACTGGAACTGGCGTTCGGTCGGCGAGTACCTCGACCGGCTCGACCAGGGCATCGCGACGAACGCCGCGTACCTGGTCCCGCAGGGCACGGTGCGGATGCTGGTGGTGGGCTGGGAGGACCGGCCCGCCACGGACGCCGAGCTGGCCCGGATGCAGGAGCTCATCGCGACTGGGCTGTCCGAAGGCGCGTTCGGGCTGTCGTCCGGGCTGACCTACACGCCCGGGATGTACGCGACCACCGAGGAACTGGTCGAACTGTGCCGCGTGGTCGGCGAGCGCGGCGGCTACTACAGCCCGCACCACCGCAGCTACGGCGCGGGCGCGCTGGAGGCGTTCGCGGAGATGGTCGACGTCTCCCGCCGCTCTGGCTGTCCGCTGCACCTCGCGCACGCGACGATGAACTTCTCCGTCAACAAGGGCAAAGCACCGGATCTGTTGCGGCTGCTGGACAACGCCCTCGACGACGGCTGCGACATCACCCTCGACACGTACCCGTACCTGCCCGGCGCGACCTACCTGTCCGCGCTGCTGCCGAGCTGGTCCACCGAAGGCGGATTGGAGCCCACGCTCGCCCGACTGTCCGATCCGGACACTCGCGAACGCATCCGCGCCGAGATCGAAGAGTCCGGTTCGGACGGTGCGCACGGCGTGCCGATCGACTGGGACGCCATCGAAATCAACGGCGTGCGCCGCGAGGAGAACGCCGCGTTGGTGGGGCACAGCGTCCTCGCTTCCGCCCGCAAGAACGGGAAAACCCCGGCGGAGCTGTACTTCGACACGCTGATCGACGAAAAGCTCGGCACGTCCTGCCTCATGCACGTGGGACACGAGGAAAACGTGCAGGCCATCATGCGGCACCGCACGCACACCGGCGGCTCGGACGGCCTGCTGGTCGGCGCGCGGCCGCATCCCCGGGCGTGGGGCACCTTCCCGCGCTACCTCGCCCGCTACGTCCGCGAACTGGGCGTTCTCGAACTGGCCGACTGCGTCGCGCACCTCACCGGGCGCGCGGCACGGCGGCTGGGGCTGTCCGACCGGGGCCTCGTCCGCCCCGGGCACGCAGCCGATCTGGTGCTGTTCGACCCGGACACGGTCGCCGACACCGCGACGTTCGACAATCCGCGGCAGCCCGCCGCGGGTCTCTCCGCTGTCTTCGTCAACGGCGTCGCCGCGCTCGAAGACGGGTCCCCCACCGGCGCGCTCGCCGGGCATTCCCTTCGCCATCCCGGGAGTCGACGATGATCCACTGGCTGCAGACCAGCACCGCCGGTCTGCTCACGCTGGCCGCGGTGTCCATCGCGGTGCTGCTTTTCCTCATCATCAAGGTGAAGCTCGAACCGTTCA
This sequence comes from Amycolatopsis nivea, assembly GCF_004522235.1. Taxonomy (GTDB): domain Bacteria; phylum Actinomycetota; class Actinomycetes; order Mycobacteriales; family Pseudonocardiaceae; genus Amycolatopsis; species Amycolatopsis nivea. Next base: position 212,138 of record NZ_SDLT01000010.1, on the reverse strand, counting down.
TCGCCTTGATCGTGGTGGGCCTGCTCACCGCGCTGGCCGCGGGCGTGCCGGTGGGCACCCTGGTCGGCACCGCGCAGAAGACGTCCGATTCGCTGCTGGAGAAGGGTTTCGGCAGCATTCTCGGGCACATCGCGGCGATCATCGGGCTGGGCACGCTGCTCGGCTCGATCCTGGAGAAATCCGGCGGCGCGCGCGTGCTCACCGCGGCGCTGCTGCGCACGTTCGGCGAGAAACGCGCTCCGCTCGCGATGGGTCTTTCCGGCCTCATCTTCGGCATCCCGGTGTTCTTCGACATCGGCATTTTCGTGCTCGCGCCGCTGGTCTACGCCGCGGCGAAGCAGGGCGGCCGGTCGATCGTGCTGTACGCGATGCCGTTGCTGGCCGGGCTTTCCATCACGCACGCCTTCATCCCGCCGCACCCGGGACCGGTCGCCGCGGCCGGGCTGCTGCACGTGGATCTCGGCTGGCTGATCCTGATGGGCGCGGTCTGCGGCATCCCGGCCTGGTTCATCGGCGGCATCCTGTACTCGACGTGGATCGGCAAGCGCGTGAACGTGCCGCTGGCCGAGGACTTCGCGAAGCTCGCGGGCGAAGACGGCGAGCAGGACGGCCCCGCGCCGTCGCTCAAGCTGGTCGGCGGGATCATCGCGGTGCCGCTGGTGCTGATCCTGGTGGGCACGTTCGGCAGCATCCTGCTGCCCAAGGGGTCCACCGGCGCGGGCATCGCGGCGTTCCTCGGCACGCCGGCCATCGCGCTGACCATCGCGACCATCCTCGCGTCGTGGCTGCTCGGCCGCCGCCGCGGGATGAGCGGCACGGACCTCGCCCAGCTTTCCGCGAACGCGCTGCGCCCGGTCGCGATGATTCTTCTCGTGGTGGGTGCGGGTTCGTTCTTCGGAGCGGTGCTGTCCGCCACCGGCATCGGCAAGGCGGTGGCCGGTTCCCTAGGCGACGCCGGGCTTCCCGTGCTTTTGGCCGCGTACATCATCAGCTGCGGCATGCGCATCGCCCAGGGTTCCGCGACGGTCGCGATCGTGACCACGAGCGGCATCGTCGCGCCGACCGTGATGGAACTCCATTACTCGCAAGCACAATTGGCGCTCGTCGTGGTCGCGATCTCGGCCGGGTCGATCATCGCCTCGCACGTGAACGACGGCGGATTCTGGATCGTGTCCCGGTATTTCGGGCTGACCGTGACCCAGACCCTGAAAACCTGGACGGCTTTGGAAACAGTCCTTTCCTTGAGCGGTTTCGGTGTGGCAGCATTGGCGATGGCATTGGTCTGAACCACATCGGCACATGTTCCGGGGGTATTCGATGACCGAGATTTCCCGCCGCACGTTCGTCGGAGCAGTCGGCGCGGCCGGAGCCGCCGCCGTGGTGGGCGCACAGCTCGCCACGGCAGCGCCCCGGCCGCGCGCGGCCACGACGGTGTACGTCGGCAGCTACACCAACTCCTCGCCGGCCGGCCACGGACTGGACGTCACCCAGCGAGCGGCGGGAAGCCCCGCGCTCACGCCGGTGCGCACCGTCCCGAAGCTGACCGACGTCTCCTGGTTCGACCGGACTCGCGACGGCCGGATCCTGTACGTCACCAACGAAAACGAGGGCGCGGAGACCGGCACGGTGTCCGCGTTGGACATCTCCGACCCGACCCGGCCGAAGCTGCTCGGGTCGACGTCCTCGAAGGGCGGCTCGCCCACGCACCTTTCGGTGCACCCGAGCCAGAAGTACGTGCTGGCCGCGAACTACGATTCCGGCAGCGTCGTGGTGCTGCCGATCAAGTCCGGCGGCAAGCTCGGCGCGGCCACCGATCTGCAGCAGCACCAGGGCAAAGAGCCGCACGCGCACCAGGTCGTCACCGATCCGTCCGGCAAGTGGGTGCTCGCGGTCGACCTCGGCACCGACTCGGTGTACGTCTACTCGTTCGACACCGGCAAGGGAAAGCTGAAGCTGCACAAGCAGATCACCCTTCCGGCCGGTGCGGGACCGCGACATCTCGCGTTCCACCCGAACGGCAAATTCGCTTACGTAGCCCAGGAACTGCGGCCGGAGATCACCGTCGCCAGCTGGGACTCCGCCACCGGCACGTTCAAGCCGATCGCCGTGGTGCCCGCGGTTCCGCCGGGCAGCACCGGCGAACTGTTCCCCGGCGAAATCACCGTGTCGCGCGACGGGAAGTTCGTCTACGCCACCGTGCGCGGCCCCAACACCATCGCCACCTTCACCGTCGCCGACGGCGGGGCCGGGCTCACCCTGGTCTCCTCGGCGGCGTCCGGCGGCAACTGGCCGCGGCATCTCGCGCTGGACCCGGACGAGAAGTGGTTCTACGTCTCCAACCAGCGCTCCGGCACCGTCACCTGGCTGCCGCGCGACCCGGCCACCGGCCTGCCCGGCAAGTCCGCGGGCTCGCTCGCCGTGCCGAACGTCAACTCTGTCTTCTTCGTCTGAGAAAAACCGGGGCTGTCACGCCGCACAGCCCCGTCTTTCCCGGTCTCTGGCCGGTCCCGCGACAGGAGTCACCGATGAAGCTGCGTTCTGTCCTGCCCGCTGTCGCCACGCTGGCGTTGCTCGCCGCGTGCGCGCCCACCCAATCCGGCCCGGCCGCCGCCGGCGGAAACCAAACCGACGGCACGCTCAGAGTCTGGCTGTTCGACGAAGCGAACCGCGCGCCGAAGGAGGCCGCGGTCAAGGAAGCGATCACCGAATTCGAGGCCAGCCACGCCGGCGTGAAGGTCGACGTGCAGTGGGTTCCGGTCGAAGGCCGCGCGGACAAGTTCTCCGGCGCGTTCAACGACCCGTCCAACGCCCCCGACGTCGCCGAATTCGGCAACACCGACGTCTCCAGCTACGCGCAGACCGGCGCGTTGTCCGATCTCACCAAGGACATCGCGAACTGGTCGGACGGCAAGGACCTGCTTCCGTCCGTGGTCGACACCGCCAAGGCGAACGGCAAGATCTACGGCATCCCCTGGTACACCGGCATCCGCGCGTTGTACTACCGCACCGACGTCTTCGCCGAACTCGGCCTCAAGCCGCCGACGACGCTGGCGGAGCTGACCGAAGACGCGCGCAAGATCCGCGAGAAGAAGCCGGATCTGTACGGCATCGCGACCGGTGGCAAGTACACCTACGCGATGCTGCCGTTCATCTGGGCCAACGGCGGCGACCTGGCCAAACAGGACAACGGCAAGTGGTCGTCCACTGTGGACTCCGCGCAGGCCAAGGCAGGCGTCGCCGCGTACGCGAACCTGATCAAGGACGACATCTGCCCGCCGGCCGCCTGCGCCAACCTCACCGGCACGCAGAGCGTCACCGCGTTCGCCGGCGGCAAGGCGGGCATGGTGATCGGCGGCGACTTCAACCGCAAGGCCGTCGAAAAGGGCGCGGTGAAGGGCAAGTACGCGATCATGCCGCTGCCCGGCACCGCCCCGGGTTCGGTCGCGCCCGCGTTCGCCGGCGGCAACCTGCTCGGCGTGTTCGGCGCGAGCCAGCGCCACGGTCTCGCGGTGCAGTTCGCCGAACTGCTGGCCGGTGTGAAGTACCAGGAGAAGATGTACGCGGCGATGGGCAACCTGCCCACCCTCGCGTCGGTGCAGAAGAAGCTCGCCGCCAGCGACCCGACGTTGAAGGCGTTCGTGGACACCCTGAGCGCGGGCACCAAGTTCGTGCCGAGCACCCCGGCGTGGTCCAAGATCGACAGCCAGAACATCCTGCCCACCGCCGTGCAGCAGATCGCGACCGGCGGCAAGGACGCGAACGCCGCGCTGGCCGACGCCGCCGCGGCGATGAACAAGAACTTCGGCTGACCCGTGGCCGCAGTCCGTTCCGCGACCGTCCGCCGCGACGGCCGCGCAGCTCTTCTCTACCTGCTGCCGGCGGGCATCCTGCTCGCCGCGCTGCTGGTGTACCCGATTTACCAGCTGGTCGTGATCTCGCTCTACGACTACGGCCAGCCGCAGGCGGCGGGTGCGGCCCCGCTGGTGTTCCTCGGCCTCGACAACTACGCCAGCCTGCTGGCCGACGTCCAGTTCTGGACGGTGCTGGCCAAGACGGTCGGGTTCGCCGCGGCCTGCGTGATCGGCAGCCTGGTCGTCGGCACGGCGCTGGCCGTGCTGGCGAGCCGGGTCCGCGCGCTGCCGCGCATGCTGCTGTTCCTGGCGGCGCTCGGCGCGTGGGCGACCCCGGCGATCGCCGGCTCCTACGTCTGGCTGTTCCTCTTCGACACCGATTTCGGCCTGGTCAACGAGGTGCTCTCGGGCATCGGGTTCAGCGGGATGGAGCACCATTCCTGGACGTTCGGCACCTTCGGCACGTTCGGGCTGGTCGCCGCCGAGGTGATCTGGTGCTCGTTCCCGTTCGTGATGGTGACCATGTACGCCGGGATCAGCGGGGTGCCGAAGGAGACGCTGGAGGCCGCCGCGCTCGACGGCGCGTCGGTCTGGCGCACGACGCGGTCGGTGGTCCTGCCCGCGGTGCGGCCGTTGCTGACCATCGCGACCGTGCAGTCGATCATCTGGGACTTCAAGGTGTTCACCCAGATCTACGTGATGACCAACGGAGGCGGCATCGCGGGCCGGAACCTGATCCTCAACGTCTACGCCTACCAGCAGGCGTTCGCCGGGCAGGAGTACGGGCTCGGCTCGGCGATCGGGGTCGTGATGACCTTGCTGCTGCTGTCGATCACCGGGCTGTACGTCCGGTCCCAGCGCCGGAGTGCCGCATGGCTCTGAAAGTGCGCCGCCCCGCGCGGCTCGTCGCCGAAATCGTGACCGTGGTGATCGCCGGGATCGTCGCGTTCCCGCTGTACTGGATGGTGCTCTCGGCGTTCAAACCGGCGGGCGAAATCCAGTCGGCGCATCCGAAACCGTGGACCTTCTCGCCGTCGCTGGACAGTTTCCAGCGCGTGCTCACGGTGTCCGGGTTCGGCCGGTATTTCCTCAACAGCCTCGTGGTCGCGGTCGTCGTGGTGCTGCTGTCCCTGGTGTTCTCGTTCCTTTCCGCGGTGGCGCTCACCCGGTTCCGGTTCCGCGGCCGCGCGGTGCTGCTGGTGATGCTGCTGGTGGCGCAGATGGTGCCGGTGGAAGCGCTGACCATCCCGCTGTTCTTCCTGATGCGCTCGGTCGGCGGCACCGTGCCCGCGTTCGGGCTCAACGAACTGGGTTCGCTCGTCCTGGTGCACCTGGCGTTCAGCCTGCCGTTCGCGATCTGGATGCTGCGCGGGTTCGTCGCCGCGGTGCCCGCCGAACTGGAGGAAGCGGCCACTTTGGACGGTGCGTCGCGGATGCGGTTCACCTGGCAGATCCTGTTCCCGCTCGTCGCGCCCGGGCTCGTGGCGGTGAGCGTGCTCGCGTTCATCCACGCGTGGAACGACTTCCTGTTCGCCAAGACGTTCATCATCTCCAAGACCGAAAACCAGACTCTGCCGCAGGCGATCCTGGTGTTCTTCAAACCGGAGGACACCGACTGGGGCGCCGTGATGGCCTCGTCCACCCTGATGACGATTCCCGTGCTGGTGTTCTTCGTGCTGGTGCAACGGAAACTCATCGGCGGGACCGCCGGGGCCGTGAAGGGATGACCATGTCCGGTTTCGACACTCTCCTCCCCCGCCCGGTGTCCGAGGAAGCGGCGCCCGGCACCTGCCCGTGGCCCGCTCCGGTGGAGGTGCGCACCGCGGATCTGCCCGCCGAGGGCTACCGGCTGCGCATCGCGCCGGGCGGCGTCACGCTCGAAGCGGCCGACTCGGCGGGCGAGTTCTACGGTCGGCAAACCCTGCGCCAACTGGCCGGCCCGGACGCGTTCCGCGCCGTGTCAATCCACAATGGACCGGTTGAGCTGCCGTGCGGGACGATCACCGATCATCCGCGTTTCGCCTGGCGCGGCTGTCTTTACGACGTGTCCCGGCACTTCCGGACGAAGGCCGAGGTGCTGCGGTTCGTCGATCTGCTCGCCGCGCACAAGATGAACGTGCTGAACCTGCACCTCACCGACGACCAGGGCTGGCGGATCGAAACGCCGGAATTCCCCCGGCTCACGTCGGTCGGCGGCTGGCGGAAGTCGTCGATGGTCGGCCGGCACGACGGTCCGGAACGCGACGGACGCCCGCACGGCGGCTACTACACTGTGGACGATCTGCGCGAGATCGTCGCGTACGCCGCCGCGCGGGCGATCACCGTGGTGCCCGAAGTGGACATTCCCGGGCACGCCCGGGCCGCCATCACCGCGTACCCGGAACTCGGCCCGGCCAGCGACACCCCTTGGGAGGTCTGGACTTCCTGGGGCATCAGCACCTCGCTGCTGGATCCGTCGGAGTCCACTCTGGACTTCTTCCGCACCGTCTTCGACCACGTGCTGGACATCTTCCCGTCCCCGGTGATCGCGCTCGGCGGGGACGAGGTGCCCGGCGTCACCGAGGCGCACCACCGGTTCGTCCGGGCGATCGCCGACCATCTCGTCGCGCGCGGCCGCACGCCGATGGGCTGGGACGAGGTCCTCGACGGCGGCGATCTGCCGACGATGGTGATCGGCGTGTGGCAGGACCGCGAACGCGCCTCGCTGGCGGTGAAGAGCGGCCACGAGGTGGTGCTCTGCCCCGAGGACGGCGTGTACCTCGACCACCGGCAAAGTGACCATCCGGACGAACCGATCCCGGTCGGCTACCTCCAGGATCTCGAACACTTCTACGGTTTCGAGCCCGAATCCGGACCGCACGTGCGCGGCGTCCAGGCGCAGCTGTGGTCCGAACACCTGGACACCGTGCGGCGGACGGACTACGCGGCGTTCCCTCGCTTGTCGGCGTTCGCCGAGGTCGCGTGGAGCAGCGGACCGCGCGACTACGCGGAGTTTCTTCCCCGGCTTCGCGACCACCACCTGCCGCGGTTGGACGCGCTCGGCGTGGAGTACCGACCGCTCGACGGCCCGCATCCGTGGCAGACCCGGCCGGACGCGCCGGGACGGCCCCGCTGATCGCTGCGGCTTTCTATCCCCGCGAAGCGGCGGCTCGGCTTCGGCAAGTCCGAAGCCGAGCCGTATAGGCCGTTATACGCCAGCCGGGCCGAGGAACGTGCCGCCGGTCGCGTCGACGACCTGCCCGGTGACCCAGCGCGAGTCCGCCGAGGCCAGGAACGCCACCACGTCCGCGATGTCCGTCGCGTCGGCGACCCGCCGGAGCGCGGACGCGCCCGCCATCCCCGCCCGCATCCGCTCGTCGGCGAACATGTGCGCGGTGCGGTCGGTCGGCGTCGGACCAGGAGCCACCCCGTTCACCGTGATCCCCCGCTGGCCGAGTTCCTGCGCCAGACTGCGGGTGAACACGTCGAGCGCACCCTTCGTCATGCTGTACGCCAGCTCGAACGGCAGCGCGATGCGCGTGTCCGCGGACGAGACGTTGACGATCCGGCCGCCGTCCCGCAGCACCGGCAACAGCTTCTGCACCAAGAAAAACGGTGCTTTCACGTTCACCGCGAACACCCGGTCGAACTCGTCGGACGTCGCCGAGGTGATCGAACCGGCTCCGGTCGCCGCGTTGTTGACCAGGATGTCGAGCGCGACCTCGCCGGTGCGTTCGCGCAGTTCCGCCGAGAGCCGGTCGAGCAGCGTCTCCGCATCCCCGTCGACGCCCAGCGTCGTCTGCACCGCGAACGCCTGCCCGCCGTTCGCCTCGATCGCCGCGACGGTCTCCTTGGCTGCCGCTTCGTCGCTGCCGTAGTGCACCGCGACCAGCGCGCCGTCGTGCGCCAGCCGCGTCGCGATGGCCCGGCCGATGCCCTTGCCGCCCCCGGTGACCAGTGCGGTCTTCTGCGTCATTTCTTGCTCCCCTTGAGTGGTGTGAACTTCGATGTCCACACTTTCGGGGAGTCCGCTTACCGCGTGCGCACGAAGCGCTGACGGGTCCGGTCAGCGGTCAGCCAGGCTTGAGCCGGTACCAGACCTCCGGGCGTCCGACCTGCCCGTATCGCGGTTCGCGCTGGGCCAATCCGTTGTCCGCCAAGTACTCCAGGTACCGCCGCGCGGTGACCCGGGACGCCCCGATCGCGCTGGCCGCACCGCCGGCGGACAGCCCTTCGCCGGCCCCGGCCAGCGCGTCGGTGATCGCATCCAGCGTCTCCGCACTCATGCCTTTCGGCAGCGGCGCGGCCTCGGTGGTGCGCAGCGTGCCGAGCGCGCGGTCGATCTCCGCCTGCCCGGTGACCTCGCCGGACGCCTCGCGGAACGACGCGTAGCGCTCCAGCTTGTCCCGCAACGACGCGAAGGTGAACGGCTTGAGCAGGTACTGCACCACGCCGACCGAGACCGCGGCTTTGACCAGCGCGAGGTCGCGCGCGGAGGTCACCGCGATGACGTCGATCGGCAGCCCGGCCGCGCGCAGCGAACGGCAGACGGCGAGGCCGTGCGTGTCGGGCAGGTAGAAGTCCAGCAGGACCAGGTCGACCGGTTCGCGCTCGCAGAACCGCAGCGCCTCGCCGCCGGAATGCACCACGCCGGCGACGGCGAATCCCGGCAACCGCTCGACGTACAGCCGGTGCGCCTCGGCCGCCACCGGCTCGTCCTCCACCACCAGCACGCGGATCACGACGACACCTCCTGCCTCGGCAACCGTACGGTGAACACCGCGCCGCCGTCGCGTCCGACGTCGATGGTGCCGCCGTAGCGCCGGACCGCCTGCACGACCAGCGCCAACCCGAGACCGTGCTCGTCCCCCGCCTTGGTCGACCAGCCCCGGCGGAACATCTCCCCCACCGCTTCCTCCGGCACGCCCGGGCCGTTGTCCGCGACGCGCAGCAGCAGACCGTCCTCTTCGGACCGCGCGGTGACGACCACCGCCGGCCGCGCGCCGGATTCCCGCACCACCGCGTCGATTCCGTTGTCGATCAGGTTGCCGAGGATCGTGACCAGGTCCCGTCCGGCGACGCCGGGGCCGAGGTCGTCGATCATCGTGTCCGGCGTGATGGTGAACTCCACGCCGCGCTCGCTCGCCTCCGCGGCCTTGCCGAGCAGCAGCGCGGCCAGCACCGGTTCGGCGACCGCGGTCATCACGCGGTCGGTGAGCTCCTGCGCCAGCGCGAGTTCGGCGGTCGCGAACTCCACGGCGTCCTCGGGACGGCCGAGCTCCACCAGCGACACGACCGTGTGCAGCCGGTTCGCCGCTTCGTGCGCTTGCGACCGCAGGGCTTCGGCGAGGCTGCGCGCGGTGGTCAGCTCGCCGGTGAGGGTCTGGAGTTCGGTGTGGTCGCGCAGGATCACGACGGTGCCCTGCGCGCGTCCGCCGGAGCTGACGAGCGTCGTGCTCACGACCAGCACCCGCGAGTCCGTCAGGTGCAACTCCTCGGTGCGGTTTTCCGGCGCGGTGAACGCGGCTGTCAGCTCGGGCGACAGCCCCAGGTCTGCGAGCGGCTGACCGACCGGGTCGCCGGTCAGCCCGAGCAGGGTGCGGGCGCCGTCGTTGCACAACCCGACCCGGCCGTCGCGGTCCACCAGCAGCACACCCTCGCGGACCGAATGCAGCACCGCCTCGTGGTACTCGAACAGATTGCTCAGCTCCGCGGGCGCGATGCCGCGCGTCTGCCGCTTCAGCCGCGCGCTCACCAGCCAGCCCCCGCAGGCGCCCACCAGCAACACCGCCGCCGCGACGCCGAGCAGCGGCCAGACGCGTTCCTGCACCTCGGCCGAGATCGCCGCGATCGTGATGCCCACCGCGACGAGCGCGACCACCCGATGGTTCGCGTCGAACACCGGCACCACCACGCGCACCGACGGGCCGAGCGAACCGGTGTAGGTCTCGGACACGACACCGCCCTGCTGGGCCGCCTCGATGTGCCCGAGGAACCGCTGCCCGATCAACGCCGGATTCGGGTGCGTGTAACGGATTCCTTGCGGCGACATGATCGTCACGAAGTCCACGCGCGTGTCCACGAGCACCCGCTGCGCATACGGCTGCAGCGTCGCGGTCGGGTCCGCGGTGGCGGCCGCCCGAGCGACGTCGGGCGCGTCGGCGATCGAACGGGCCACCGCGAGCGACTGCTCCCCGGCCCGGTCGGTCGTCGTGCGCCGGGCGTCGAGATAGGCGATAGTGATGCCGCCGGAGACGAGCACGAGCAGGATCGCCAGCTGCAGCACCAGCAGCTGACGGGCCAGGCTCCAGCGGCTCGTCCGGATCCGAGGTGTCGGGGGCACCCGCTCATACCAGCACACGCACGGGTCCGGCAGCACTCCGGCGCCGCTGCCGGGAAGTCCACACCGGACAGACCCGCCGCGAACTCAATGAACACAACGGTGACGCCGGTCATATCCGCCCCGCATAGTGACCCGCGTTCCCCCCACCGAGCTGGAGGCAACGGTGCCGACACCGACCCCCGAAGCGAGCGCGCCCAAGCGCGACCGCACGCGCTACCTGTACCTCGCCGTGATCGCCGCCGTCGTGCTCGGCGTAGCGGTCGGGCTGCTCTGGCCGTCCGTCGGCAAGAGCCTCGCCCCGCTGGGCACCGGCTTCGTCAACCTGATCAAGATGATGATCTCGCCGATCATCTTCTGCACCATCGTGCTGGGCATCGGCTCGGTCGCGAAGGCGGCGAAGGTCGGCAAGGTCGGCGTCACCGCGCTGGTCTACTTCATCGTGATGTCGACGTTCGCGCTCGCGATCGGGCTCGTCGTCGGCAACCTGCTGCACCCGGGCAGCGGCCTGCACCTCAACCCGGCCGACGTGTCGAAGGTGCACCAGCAGGCGAAGGGCGGCGAGGGCACCACCGACTTCCTGCTCGGCATCATCCCGAAGACCTTCGTGTCCGCGTTCACCGAGGGCCAGGTGCTGCAGACGCTGCTCGTGGCGCTGCTCGCCGGGTTCGCGCTGCAGAAGCTCGGCAAGCGCGGCGAGCCGATCCTGCGCGGCATCGAGCACATCCAGCGGCTCGTGTTCCGCGTCCTCGCGATGATCATGTGGGCCGCCCCGGTGGGCGCGTTCGGCGCGATCGCCGCGGTGGTCGGCGCGACCGGCTGGGGCGCGCTGCGCAGCCTGCTGGTGATCATGCTCGGCTTCTACCTGACGTGCCTGGTGTTCGTGTTCGGCGTCCTCGGCGCGGTGCTGTGGCTCGGCGCGCGGGTCAACATCTTCAGCCTGCTGCGGTATCTCGGCCGCGAATTCCTGCTGATCCTGTCGACGTCCTCTTCGGAATCCGCGCTGCCGCGGCTGATCGCGAAGATGGAGCACCTCGGCGTCAGCAAGCCGGTCGTCGGCATCACGGTGCCCACCGGGTACTCGTTCAACCTCGACGGCACCGCGATCTACCTGACGATGGCGACGCTGTTCATCGCCACCGCGCAGGACCAGCCGCTCGCGCTCGGCGAGCAGATCACGTTGCTGCTGTTCATGATCATCGCGTCGAAGGGCGCGGCGGGCGTGAGCGGCGCCGGCATCGCGACCCTGGCCAGCGGCCTGCAGTCGCACCGCCCGGAACTCGTCGACGGCGTCGGCTTCATCCTCGGCATCGACCGGTTCATGTCCGAGGCGCGGGCGCTGACGAACTTCGCGGGCAACGCGGTCGCGACCGTCCTCATCGGATCGTGGATGAAGGAATTCGACCGCGACCGGTCGCGGCAGGTCTTCGCCGGACAGGCCCCGTTCGACGAAGCGACCCTGCTCGACGACAAACCGGCCGAGCCCGCTCAGCCCGTCCCGGCGAACGCCTGAGACCCAGTCCACGCCCGGGTCCCTTCCCCCTGGGCGCGGACTGTTACGGCGCCGCGACCGTGCACGTCCCCCGTGCGCACGGCCGCGGCGCCTTTCCAATTCAGCAAGCAGTGCGGCCGTCGTACCCCTGCCGCGAAACCGCGATCGCCTCGCGGTGCCGTTCCGCCCAGTCGACCAAACCGGCCAGTGAGTCGTACAGCTCGCGCGCCATCTCGGTCGCCTCGTATTCGACGCGCGGCGGGACCGTCGGGTAGACCGTGCGGGTCAGCAGGCCGTCGCGTTCCAGGTTCCGCAGGGTGAGCGTGAGCATGCGGCGGCTGATCCCCGGCACCGAGCGTTCGAGTTCGGTGAACCGCACCGGACCGCGCGTCGCCTCCAGCAGGATGCCGATCACCCATTTCCCGCTGATCCGGTTCACGACCTCCATCACCGTGCACACCGCGAATTTCGCCGGGTCGAAGTCCGTGGCCTCGTCGGTCACAGCGATGTTCCCCTGGGACATGAAAGTGCCTCCTTCCGCAGTGCTCCATGGTCACACATGATGGGCACTGTAACAAGAGATGCCCTGGCTACGACCAGCGGAAACTCTCCCCTGTGCCGGTTATGGAGGACCTTGTCATGCCCGAAACCGCTCGGCATCGCGGCGCGGCGCTCGCCGTGCTGTCCGCCGCCTCGCTGATGGTGGTGCTCGACAGCTCGATCGTCGCGGTGGCCCTGCCGGTGATCCAGACCGACCTGGGCTTCAGCGCGCCCGGGCTGGCCTGGGTGGTCAACGCCTACCTCGTCGCGTTCGGCGGCCTGCTCCTGCTGTCCGGCCGCCTCGGCGACCTGGTCGGCCGGCGGCGGGTGTTCCTCGCCGGCATCGTCGTCTTCACCGCCGCTTCGCTGGCGGCCGGTCTCTCGCCCAACGCCACCACGCTGGTGGTCGCGCGATTTGTCCAGGGGGTCGGCGGCGCGCTGGCATCCGCGGTTGTGCTGGGAATGATCGTGACGCTCTATCCCGAGCCGCGCGCCCGCGTCCGCGCGCTCGGCGTTTACAGCTTCACCCAAGCCGCGGGCGCGTCGATCGGCATGGTCGCGGGCGGCGCGCTCACGCAGGGCCTCGACTGGCACTGGACCTTCTACATCAACCTGCCCATCGGCATCGCCGCGCTTGTCCTGACTCCGCTGGTCGTCGCCTCCGACCAAGGTCTCGGCCTGCGCACCGGCATCGACGTCCTGGGCGCGCTGCTGGTCACCGCCGGGGTGATGCTGCTGGTGCTGGGCATCGTGCAGGCAGGCGACGCGGGATGGACGTTCCTGACCATCCTGACTCTCGCGGCGGCGGTCGCCCTGCTCCTGCTGTTCCTGCTTCGCCAGGCCCGGACGCGCACTCCGTTGCTGCCCTTGCGGTTGCTCCGGGTGCGCGCGATCAGCGGGGCCAACCTGACCATGGTCGTGATGGTCGCCGGATTCCTGGGATTCCAGTTCGTCACCGCGCTGTACCTGCAGCAGGTGCTCGGCTTCGACGCGCTCACCACGGGTTTCGCCTTCGTCCCGACGCCGGTCATGATCGCCGCGTTCTCGCTCGGCCTGGCCGACTGGCTGAACAGCCGCTTCTCCCCGCGCGCGGTCCTGGTCGCCGGTCTGCTGACGACCTCGGTCGCGTTCCTTTACCTGACCCAGGTCCAGACAGCTGGCGGTTACGCCTTGCACGTGCTGCCGTCGCTGATCCTGATGGGCGCCGGGGCGGGAATGGCGATCCCGGCGCTGATGGGCTTGGCGATGTCCGCCGCGACCCCCGACGACTCCGGCGTGACGTCGGGGTTGATCACCACGACCCAGCAGGTCGGTGGCGCGCTGGGAACCGCCGTGCTGGCCACCGCCGCCGCGACCCGCACAGCCGAGGTGCTGAGCGGAGGCGCTTCGGAGAAGGAGGCGCTGGCGTCGGGATTCCGGGTGGCTTTCGGCTTCAGCGCCGGGTTGACCGCTCTCGCCGCGATCCTCGCCGCGGTGCTCCTGGGCCGCCGAGCGGTCGCGGCTCCGGCCGCCGCTCCCGAACCGGTCGCCAGCTAGGCCGCTCGTTCTGGCCGGTTATCTCGACTCATCTCGACGCCGCGAGGTAACCGGCCAGCCCGTGGTGGCCGCGCCGCATCATCCACGCGTGGTTGGCGCGGAAGAACGGCCGGGCGATGACGTCGAGCCTGCGCAGCAACGGTTTCCGCACCTGAACGTGCTGCGTGATCTCCAGCCGGGAGCCCGCTCCGTCGGCGTGGATCACCCCGGCGAGCAGCCCGTCGAGGTCCCCGCTCAACCGGACGCGCACCCGCAGCCCCGCCGCGTCCTGCTGCTCCCGGTGCATCGCGACGACGATCCGGTACGGCAGCCGGGACCGGCAGACGACCTGGGCGGTGTCGTCGTCGACCTGGCGCACCGACTGGACGTCCGGCCACCACCGCGGATACGACTCGAGGTCGACGATCGCGTCGAACACCCGCCCGGGGAGAGTCGGCAGCCACCAGTCGCTCCGGAACGTGTACTCGGCGTCCCTCTTCTTTTCGAGGACCACAGCCCGCCCCTCTCTCCCGATCAGCGGAACGCGTGCTTGTCGATCTTGACCGCCGTTTCCTAGGCTGGCCATCCCTTGGGTACGCCGCCGCCTGAACCATCGAGGAGGCTTGCCGTGCCGACCGCCGCTCGAACCGCCCTGGCCGCACTGGCCGCGCTGCTGACCGCGACGCTAGTCGGCTGTAGCAGCCCTTCGCCGCCGCCAACCGCCCCCGCCTTCACCGCGACTCTCACCTCGCCCACGAACGTCGTGCTGCACTGGCCTGCCGACCCGGCCGCGGCGGGCTACCTCCTCGAATACGCCAACGCCGCCGACGGACCGTGGACCGCGCTGCAGTACCTCCCGCCCGGCCAGACCTCGTATACCCATCCGAACCTGATCCCAGAAACGCCGTTCTACTACCGAATCCGGTCCTTCGCCGGTCCGGTGTCGGCGACCGTCACGGCGGGCGCTGCTGCCCAACCCGGCACCGCCGCCCAGCAGTCCGCCCCGGCCGACCTCGCCGCGACCCCGGCCGCGGACCAGAACCTGCACTTCACCTGGACCGACCGCTCGACCGACGAGGCCGGTTTCCTGCTGGAGATCCGCCGCCCGGGCACACCTGACTTCATTCCGGTCGAGGTGACCGATCCCAACGCCACCCAATGCGCGCTGTCGCTCCTGCCCGGCGAACAAGGCTCGGCCTTCCGCCTCCGCGCACTGTCCTACGGCCCGCTCTCCCCCGTCGTCGAGCGCACGACTGGAAAGGACTGACCCGTCCGCCAGACGGCGAAGAGCCGCCTGGTCCTGGGACCGGACGGCTCTTCTCGGCTCGGATCAGAGCGGCTGGACGCGGATCAGGCCGGGTTCAGCACCTGCGCGAGGAACTCGCCGGTGTAGCTCCCCTCGGTGGCCGCGACCTGCTCGGGCGTGCCCTCGGCGATCACCGTGCCGCCGCCGGAGCCGCCCTCCGGGCCCATGTCCACGATCCAGTCGGACGTCTTGATCACGTCGAGGTTGTGCTCGATCACGATCACCGTGTTGCCCTTGTCCACAAGCCCGTTGATCACGCCGATCAGCTTGCTGATGTCCTCGAAGTGCAGGCCGGTGGTCGGCTCGTCGAGGATGTAGACGGTCTTGCCGGTGGAGCGCTTCTGCAGTTCGCTCGCCAGCTTGACGCGCTGCGCCTCGCCGCCGGACAGCGTCGGCGCCGGCTGGCCGAGGCGGACGTAGCCGAGACCGACGTCGACCAGAGTCTGCAGGTGCCGGTGGATCGCCTTGATCGGCTCGAAGAACTCGGCCGCCTCCTCGATCGGCATGTCCAGCACGTCGGACACCGTCTTGCCCTTGTAGTGCACCTCGAGCGTTTCCCGGTTGTACCGGGCGCCCTTGCACACCTCGCACGGGACGTAGACGTCCGGCAGGAAGTTCATCTCGATCTTGATCGTGCCGTCGCCCGCGCACGCCTCGCAGCGGCCGCCCTTGACGTTGAACGAGAACCGGCCCTGCTGGTACCCGCGGACCTTCGCCTCGGTGGTGGCCGCGAACAGCTTGCGCACGTGGTCCCACACGCCGGTGTAGGTGGCCGCGTTGGAACGCGGCGTGCGGCCGATCGGCGACTGGTCGACGCGCACCAGCTTGTCGACGTTGGCGAGCCCGTTGACCCGGGTGTGCCTGCCGGGGACCTGGCGCGCGCCGTTGAGCTTGTTCGCCAGCACCTGCGCGAGGATGTCGTTGACCAGCGTCGACTTGCCGGACCCGGACACGCCGGTGATCGACACGAGGCAGCCGAGCGGGAACGACACGTCGATGCCGCGCAGGTTGTGCTCGCGCGCGCCGACCACGGTGAGCTGCCGCTTCTTGTCGACCGGCCGCCGGATCGCCGGGATCTCGATCTGCCGCCTCCCGGACAGGTACGCGCCGGTGATCGATTCCTTGTTCTTCAGGATCTTCTTGTACGGGCCGCTGTGCACGATGTGCCCGCCGTGCTCGCCCGCGCCCGGGCCGATGTCGACCACCCAGTCGCTGGCCCGGATGGTGTCCTCGTCGTGCTCGACCACGATCAGGGTGTTCCCGAGGTTGCGCAGCCGGGTCAGCGTCTCGATGAGCCGGTGGTTGTCGCGCTGGTGCAGGCCGATCGACGGCTCGTCCAGCACGTACAGCACGCCCACCAGTCCGGAGCCGATCTGCGTCGCCAGCCGGATGCGCTGCGCCTCGCCGCCGGACAGCGTGCCGGACGCGCGGTCGAGCGACAGGTAGGTGAGGCCGACGTCGAGCAGGAAGCGCAGCCGCGCCTGGATTTCCTTGAGCACCGCGCCCGCGATCATCGCCTCGCGCGGGCCGAGCACCAGTTCGTCGAGGAATTCCGACGCCTCCGCGATGGACAACGCGCAGACCTCGGCGATCGACCGGTCGCCCTGCGTCGCGTGCTCCAGCGTGACCGCGAGGATCTCCGGCTTGAGCCGCGTGCCCTGACACGCCGGGCACGGCACCTCGCGCATGTAGCCCTCGTACCGCTCGCGCATGTACTCCGAGTCGGTCTGCTCGAGGCGCCGCTCCAGGAACGGGATGACGCCCTCGAAGGCCGCGTAGTACGAGCGCTGCCTGCCGTACCGGTTGCGGTAGCGGACGTGCACCTGCTCGTCGACGCCGTGCAGCACCGCCTTCTGCACCCGGGCGGGCAGCCGCCGCCACGGCGTGTCCATGCGGAACCCGACCGCTTCCGACAGCGATTCCAGCAGCCGCAGGAAGTAGTCGGCGCTCTGCCCGCCCGCCCACGGCGCGATGGCGCCTTCGGCGAGGGACAGTTCGTCGTCCGGCACCACCAGTTCCGGGTCGACCTCCTTGCGGATGCCGATGCCGGTGCACTCGGGGCACGCGCCGTAGGGCGAGTTGAACGAGAACGACCGCGGTTCGAGGTCCTCGATCGCCAGCGGGTGGCCGTTGGGGCAGGCCAGGTTCTCGGAGAAGCCGCGCACGCGGTGCGGGTCGTTCTCGTCGAGGTCGACGAATTCCAGCTCGACCAGGCCGTCGGCCAGCCGCAGCGCCGTTTCCACCGAGTCGGTGAGCCGCTGCCGCGCGCTGGTCTTGACCGCGAGCCGGTCGATCACCACGCCGATCTGGTGCTTTTCCTGCTTCTTCAGCTTCGGCGGGTCGGTGAGCGGGTGCACCGTGCCGTCGACCACCACGCGCGCGTAGCCCTGCTGCTGCAGGTTCTGGAACAGGTCGAGGTACTCGCCCTTGCGCCCGCGCACGACCGGCGCGAGCACCTGGAACCGGGTGCCCTCGGTCATCTCCAGCACCTGGTCGACGATCTGCTGCGGCGTCTGCTTGCTGATCGCCTCGCCGCACTTGGGGCAGTGCGCCTTGCCGGCGCGGGCGTAGAGCAGCCGCAGGTAGTCGTAGACCTCGGTGATGGTGCCGACGGTCGACCGCGGGTTGCGCGAGGTCGACTTCTGGTCGATCGACACCGCGGGCGAGAGGCCCTCGATGAAGTCGACGTCCGGCTTGTCCATCTGGCCGAGGAACTGCCGCGCGTACGCCGACAGCGACTCCACGTACCGCCGCTGCCCCTCGGCGAAGATCGTGTCGAAGGCCAGGCTCGACTTGCCCGACCCGGACAGGCCGGTGAACACGATCATGCTGTCGCGGGGCAGATCGAGATCCACGCCGCGGAGGTTGTGCTCGCGCGCTCCGCGAACAACGAGGCGATCAGCCACGCCTTCGTCCCTTCCATCGTTCTGCTCGGTGGCCCGCCGGGAGATCCGGTGCCGACGGACGTGCCCAGGGTAGGGACGACCACCGACAAAAACCGGACCGCACGTGTTCTGCCTGGGGTTTTCCGCTCTCCGGGGGCCGGGGGAAGCGGCCCGCGGCGGGGTCGCCGGACGCTGTCGGAGGCCCCGCGCGGCAGAGCGGATGCGCGGGCTGGCCCGGTTCCACGATACAGGTCGGCGAAGTGCGTCCGGCCCGGGTGCACAGGCCCCGGGAACCGGCGCGGGGCAGGGCCTTCGGGCAGGTTTCGCGAAAAGTGTCGCCCCCTGCCGATACGTTCGGGGCGTGGCGAGCGAAGAAGCCGGAGCAGTGCGGATCTACGCGGCGGGGAAAGGCGGCGACACCTCGGGACCGGGCGGCTGGTCCGCCCTGCTGGCCTACGGCGACCATCGGAAAACCCTCACCGGCGGGGCGGCGGACACGACCGCGGGCCGGATGGCGCTGACGGCTGCCGTGGAAGCACTCGAAAGCCTGAAAAGACCGGTCCGCGTACACCTGTACAGCGACAGCGAGTATCTCCGCACCGCGCTGGACGGTCATGATTCGGACGACCTCCTCCCCCGCCTCCGCACCTGCGCTGCCCAGCACAAGATCACCTGGCGGGCCGCCGAGGACCCGGCCGCCCGCACCCAGCTAGCCGAACTGTCCGACCTCGCGACGGCGGCCCGCCCCACCGGACGCCCGCCCGCACCGCCGGAGGACGACGAGTGCCGGCACGGCATGACAAAGGCCTACTGCGCCGACTGCCGCCAGCTCGACGCCGGGGTGCTGCCGACCGGCTACCACACGGCGGGCGGCCACGCCTACCACAACGACGCCGACTGCTACTGGCTGCGCAGGGGCCAGCAGCGGCAGGAGCGGATGGGCCGCGACACCCACGAGATCGTGCGGATCGCCTGGGCTTCGGTGATCCCTGGGGAACTCGCCCCGTGCGAGCACTGCTGCACGACGGAATGGCTGGAACGCAATCGGCGCCGGGGAGGGCTTAGCCGGTTTGCATGACGCCCGGACGCGGTCGAACCGGCCTTCGGCGAGGTCGTCCGCAACGCCTCAGCCCCAACAATCCCGCACCACGCCAGCCCCACAATCGCCGACACGACACCAACGCAGCTGAGGGCTCACCCGCCCTGCACAACGCACCGCACCCGGTCGCACCAGCCCGCCACGACACCGTGCGCAACGCCTCAGCCCCAGCGATCCCGCACCACGCCAGCCCCACGATCGCCGACACGACACCGACGCAGCGGAGGGCTCACCCGCTCTGCATGACACACCGCACCCGGTCGAACCGTCCCTCGGCGAGGTCGTCCTCGCGGATCAGCCAGTACAGAACGCCGACGTCGCCCCACGTGAGGCCCGCGTCGCCGTCGCTGTCGATCTGCGCGAGCAGGACCCACCGCAGCGCCTCGTCGGCGAGAGCGGACTCCGACGCGTCCTCCGGCAAGACCGCCGCGGCGACCTCGTCCTCCGGCGGCCCCTGGACCGGCCAGGAGCAGCCGCCGATCTGGTGGTACGGCGCGGCTGAGGACTCGCGGAGCAGGTCGAAGAACTCCTCGGACCAGTTGTCCGGGTCGGAGAGCGGCAGCCCGTCGCGGGCGAGCGTGCGGCGCAGCACCTCCTGCTGGGAGTTCGGGAAGGTGCCGACGATTTCCCCGGACACCTCGAGCCGCGGATAAACCTCGACCCCCTCCGGCGCGGCCCGTTCCGCGGTCTCGGCACCGGCCGGGACGACCACGACCCCGCCGAGAGAAGTCAGATCGACCGGCCCATCGGCCTCGAACCAGTCGTCGCAGTAGAAGAACAGCAACGAACCCGACGCGGGCAACTCGATCCCGCCAGGCACCCGAGGCAGCGCAGCGCAGTCCACGGAGGCGACGAAGTTCATCGGCAGCTCGCCCCGCCAGACGGGCCACTCCACGTCCGCGGGCAGCGCGGGGTTCCCGCCGAGAGACCCGACGCGCGCCCCGTTCCCACCGGCGCTCAGCCGCACCGCGGGCCGGAACACGGTTTCCCATGCCTCGGCCACGTCCGGCGGAAGGTTCTCGCGCGCCAGCTTGGCGAGCGGGTCGATCCAAGAGGTCATAGGGAGATCTTGACAGCAGGCACCGACAAAAACGGCCGCGTGGCCACCGCATGGGTGATCCGGCTACGGTGGGACCTCGTGAACATCGCCGACACGTACACCGGACACGTCGAACCGGGCGGCGACGCCGCCCGCCGGACGCTGGACGGGCTCACCATCACCAAGCTCTCCGTTGGCCCGATGGACAACAACGCGTACCTGCTCGTGTGCCGCGAGGAGAACGAAGCGCTGCTGATCGACGCGGCCAACGACCCGGAACGCATTTCGGACCTGATCGGCCACGGCCCCGACCGCCCCGCGCTGCGCACCGTCGTCACGACCCACCAGCACCCCGACCACTGGCAGGCACTGGGCGCGGTAGCCGGAGCGAACGGCGCGAACACCGCGGCGCACCCGCTGGACGCGGAACCGCTGCCGGTCCCCCCGGACTTCCTGGTCGAACACGGAGACACCCTGAAGGTCGGCACGGTGACGCTGGAGGTGATCCACCTGCGCGGCCACACGCCGGGTTCGATCGCGCTGCTGTACCGGGATCCGTCCGGCCACCCGCACTTGTTCACCGGGGATTCGCTCTTCCCGGGCGGGGTCGGGAAGACCGGCTCGCCGGAGGACTTCAAGTCGCTGCTGGACGACGTGGAAACGCGGATCTTCGACGAACTGCCGGACGACACGTGGTTCTACCCGGGGCACGGGGACGATTCGACGTTGGGTGAGCAGCGTCCGCATCTGGCGGAGTGGCGCGAACGCGGCTGGTGATCAGGGGTGTCTTACCCACGCCGGTCGGGCAACTACGGCGGAGGCATTGCGATCGCCCTGCTGAAAGCCGAGCTTCGACTGCTCCGGAAGCTTTTCCGGCTGCTGTTCCACCGTCGGCGCGACGCCGGGGAGTGGGAACGTCTGCTGGCTCGGCGACGTGCCCGTCCCCACGCCGACCTCGTTCAAGTCCGGAAGGTCTACCAGCTGGCGCGGACGGGCACGAAAGCGGTGATCCGCTTCGAGGAATCCGGCAGGGACAGCGATGCGTGGTTCCGCGGCTGTCGTGTCGCTGCCGGTGACTATCTGCTCATCACCGGCAGCGACAGTTTCGGGCGTCATCACCGGACGATCTGCCGGTACGTGAGTCCTGAACAGATTCACGCCAGCGCCCCGCGCCACTCACGCCGCGCCTACGAACGGCGGATTTCGCGGCAGCGAACCGATCCGGGGTCTTCCGCGTCCGCTTCGTGACCAGCCGTTCCCAGAGCCGGGCAGGAAGCCCCGTTTTCCTTGCAGCGCAGGGAAAACGGGGCGCCGGCCGGACAGATTCATTCCCCGGCCGCATCGTACGATGCCGAACGCGACTTGGACATGATCGGCAACCGGCCCTGCAATGGAGACATGAATCTGCCGCGGGTCATCGCCGTCGAGGAACATGTCGCCACCGAGCAGTTCCTCAGCGCCGCACACAGTCTCGACGTCCACCAAGGCGACCGGACCGAAGTCGACCTCATGCGCATGGTCGAAGCACAGGAACCGTTTCGGTCGGCGCTCACCGACCTGGACCGTCGAGTCGCCGCCATGGACGCTGCGGGGCAAGCGATGGCAGTGCTCAGCATCAACCCGCCCGGTGTGCAGCCCTACTCCGCTGCCGCCGCCGTTCCGCTGGCCCGGGCAGTGAACGACTCCCTCGCCGGCTTCGTACGGCGACGCCCCGAGCGGTTCGGTGCCCTCGGCACCGTGGCTCCGCAGGATCCGGCCGCCGCCGCGAACGAGATCGAACGCGCCATGGGGCCGCTCGGACTGCACGGGATCATGATCAACTCCCACACCGAAGGCCGGTACCTCGACGAGCCTCGGTTCGCCCCGCTGCTCGAAGCAGCCGAAGGGGCGAAGGCACCGGTCTACTTGCACCCGCGATTCCCGAGCATGCTCGCTCCGTACGACGCCTACGGAATGCAGGCCGCGGTCTGGGGCTACCAGGCCGAAGCCGGCCTGCACGCCATGCGGCTCATCCTGAGCGGCGTGTTCGACCGCCACCCGGGCCTCACGGTCGTGCTCGGCCACCTGGGCGAAGGCATCCCGTACTGGCTCAAACGCATCGACAACCGCCACGCTTTCGCCGCGCGCATCCCCGGAGCGGCGGGGACCATGCCGAAGCTCCGGCTCACACCGAGCGAGTATTTCCGCCGCAACTTCGTCATCACCACCAGCGGCATCGACGATCCGGCCGTCCTCGCGCTCGCCTTGGACGCGATCGGAGAGGACAACATCATGTTCGCCATTGACGCGCCTTACGAAGACACAGATGACGCCATGGCCTTCTTACGGTCCGCCCCATTGTCGGACGCGCAGCGAGCGAAAGTCGGCCACCTTAACGCGGAGCGTGTCTTCTCCCTTCGGTGACCGCAGCGCCGCCGAGCAAGTACTTACTGCCGCTCGTAAGGCAGCTTCTCCCCCGCCTCCACCGCGAACGGCAAATGATTCCCCTCCGGCGGCAACGGGCACGTGGCGAAATCCGTGAACGCGCACGGCAGATTCACCGCCCGGTTGAAGTCCAAAGTCACCGTCCCGTCCGCAGCAGCCTCGGCGACCGGCAGCGAACGGTTGGCGGCATAGGTAGTCACCCCGCTAGTCGCATCAGTGAAAAGAATGCTGTACCCACCGGTCTTCCCATTGAACGCAGTAAGCGTGTACTCAACCCCATCCCGCTCGAAGACAACCCGCCCAGGTGCCGTGTAGACATGCGACAGTCCCTCCACAACCGCACCCACAGTCGTCGGGCGCGGCTCGTCGAACGGCTCGAAACGGCCAGTCAGAACCCAAGCCGGATCGGGCTCGTACGCGGGGACCCCTTGGAAGGCTTGCAGCACAGGGGCTTTCGGGTCGTGCACGCGGATCAAGTACCCCGACCGGCGGGCGATCTCGATTTCCACCGAACCGGCCGTGACCCGGGTGCCCGCGCCGCTGTTCACTAGCTCGAAGCGGTGGACATCAGTCAGCAGAGTGCCTTCATGCCGCAACTCCCCGCCAGTCGGATCGACGTACGCGGCTTCCGCGTCTTGCCACCATCGGCCGGGCAGGCCGGGGTAGGTCCGGGGCGCATCCTCGAGCCAGTCGAGCGACACCAGGGCCAGCCAGCCGTACGGATCGGCCAGCGTCTTTTCCCGTTCCGCTTTCCAGTCCTGCCACGCCTGTGCGAACTCCACCGCCATGTCCGGATCCCTTCCGTGAGTGTCCAGGGGACAACACCGGACCCGGCATGGCATTCCGGCTCCCAGCACGTGGGAACGGTAGGGTCGCCGCGTGGCGGAGCAGACGGAACAGGCCGTGGAGATCTACACCGACGGCGCGTGCAGCGGCAATCCCGGACCGGGCGGCTGGGGTGCGCTGCTGCGCTACGGCAAGCACGAGCGCGAGCTGTACGGAGCCGAGGACACCGTCACCACCAACAACCGCATGGAGCTGATGGCTCCGATCCGCGCGCTGGAAAGCCTCACCCGCGCGTCCGTGGTGCGGATCTACACCGACAGCACGTACGTCCGCAACGGCATCCTCCAGTGGATGCCGCGCTGGAAGAAAAACGGTTGGCAGACGCAGGCGAAGCAGCCGGTCAAGAACGCCGACCTCTGGCAGCGCCTCGACACCGCCTGCCAGCAGCACGAGGTCGAGTGGCTGTGGGTCAAGGGCCACGCCGGGCTTCCGGAGAACGAGCGCGCGGACAAGCTCGCGGTCAAGGGATCGCAGGAAGCCGCCGCGGCCGGGGTGCGCCGGGCTCGCGGCTGAGCCGTGCGGATCGACTCGCGAGCTTGGCCGTACCGCTTCGACGAGTTCATGAACACGGCGGCTGCGCATGCGGGATCCCGTCGTCCGGCGGACATCGTCGACAGCGTTCTGACCCGTGAAGGTGCGCACCGGTCGACAGGGCTCACGTCGACGCGCGATCTGGTCGTCGCGGCCCGCCCGGTGCCGGATGAGCCATCGATCGCGATCGTGGTCGTCCGAGCAATGCCGTCCACCGACAAAAAAATTAGTCTTGACAGTAATAACCATCGGCAGGCAGGCTCGGCAGCACCAGAAAGCCGAGAGGACCAGCCATGCCGAAGTTCACGACCGTCGCCGAGTACGTCGCCGCGCAGCCTGAAGTGCTCCGCGAGGTCTACGCCGCTCTCCTGCCCGCGCTCGACAACGCGATGCCCGAACCGGCCGCGCTTTACCACGGCGCGCCCACCTGGAAAGCGGGCAAGAACCCGGTCTGCCTCGCGAAGGCGTACAGCTCATACGTCACGCTCGCTTTCTGGCGCGGCCAGCTGATCGAGGGCGGTGGCCTCGAACCGAGCGCCCGCGAGATGGCCCACGTGAAGCTGCGCAGCGCCGAGGACGTCGACGCCGAGCAGATCACCGCCTGGGTGCAGCAGGCTCTCGCGCTGGAGACAGAATCAGCGGCGTGACGAACCCCTGCCCCTGCGGGCTGCCCGAGCCCTACGCCGACTGCTGCGGCCGGTTCCACCGCGGCGACCAGAACGCCCCGACAGCCGAGTTGCTGATGCGGTCCCGCTACTGCGCGTTCGCCGTCGGGGAGCCCGAGTACCTGCTCGACACCTGGCATCCGGACACCCGCCCGAAGCGGCTGCGGCTCGACCCCGCGCAGGAGTGGACCCGGCTGGAGATCCTCGGCCGGACCGGCGGATCGCTGCTGCAGAACGAGGGCACCGTCGAGTTCCGCGCGCACTACCGCTACCAGGGCCGCGACGACTCGCAGCACGAGAACAGCCGGTTCGTCCGCGAGGGCGGGCGCTGGTACTACGTCGACGCGCTCTAGGCGGAACCGCTGGCGAAAATCGGGCGAAAAGACCCCGTCGAGGTCTGTTCCCGGCTCCTCCGGACGGCTACTATCACCGGCAATCGTTAAGGAACTTTACTAACAATCGCCGCCGCCAGGAGCCCGAGGAGGACCGCTCGTGACCCCACGCCGGCCAAGAATGCCCGGACGGCTGTTAGCAGTCGCCGCCCTGACCGCAGCGCTGATCCCCGGAGTCGCCGGGGCCGCGTCGGCCGGGCCGGAACCCGGGCAGGCCGCGATCCCCGGCTATCTGATCCAGTCCTCGGCCAAGGTGCCCGACGACGCCTCGGTGTCGAAGCCCGGTTTCGACGCCAAGGGCTGGTACCCGGTCGGCTCGCAGTCGACGGTGTACGCCGGGCTGCTCGCCAACGGCCGCTACTCCGACCCGTTCTACTCCACGAACATGAAGAACGTGCCGGCCGCGGACTTCAAGGTGCCGTGGTGGTACCGCGCCGACATCAAGGTCGCCGACCCGTCCCAGCGCACCTACCTCGACGTCAGCGGCGTGCTGTCCAAGGCCGACGTCTGGGTCAACGGCGCCCGCGTCGCGACCAAGGACGAGGTCAACGGCCCCTACACCCGGCACGACCTCGACGTGACCAAGCAGGTGCACGAGGGCGTCAACAGCGTCGCGTTCAAGGTCTACCCGAACGACCCGAACAACGACCTGTCGATGGGCTGGATCGACTGGGCGCAGACCCCGCCGGACCAGAACATGGGGCTCGCGCGCGAGGTCGTCGTCCGGCACAGCGGGCCGGTCGCGCTCCGCGGCGCGCACGTCGTCACGAAGCTGAACGTGCCCGCGCTCGACCACGCCGACCTCACCGCGAAGGCCGACGTCCGCAACGACTCCGACGAGCCGGTCCGCACCACGGTGTCCGGCACCGTCGCGGGCAAGCCGGTGAGCCAGGACGTTTCCCTTGCCGCGCACGAAAAGAAGACCGTCACCTTCCCGGTGATCGGCGTCGACAAGCCGCTGGTGTGGTGGCCCGCCGGCATGGGCGGCCAGCCGATGCAGCAGCTGGACCTCACCGCGAGCGTCAGCGGGACCACGTCCGACGCGAGCCACTCCAGCTTCGGCATCCGCGACGTCAAGGCTCCGCTGAACTCCAGCGGCGGACGGCAGTATGTCGTCAACGGCAAGCCGCTGATGATCAAGGGCGGCGGCTGGTCCCCCGACCTGCTGCTGCGCTGGGACGCGGGCCGGGCGGCGGACAAGCTCGCCTACGTCAAGAACCTCGGCCTCAACACGGTGCGGCTCGAGGGCCACATCGAACCCGACGCGTTCTTCGACCTCGCGGACCGGATGGGCGTGCTGACCATGCCCGGCTGGGAATGCTGCGACAAGTGGGAAGGCCAGGTCAACGGCGACGAGAAGGGCGAGCCCTGGACCGAGGCCGACTACCCGATCGCCAAGGCGTCGATGACCGCCGAGGCCGAGCGGCTGCGCGACCACCCGAGCGTGCTGTCCTTCCACATCGGCAGCGACTTCGCGCCCGACGCGCGGATCGAAAAGGGCTACCTCGACGCGTTGTCGGCGGCGGACTGGCCCGCGGCGGTGATCTCCGCGGCGTCGGCCAAGGCGTCGCCGAAGCTCGGCCCGTCCGGGATGAAGATGAACGGCCCGTACGACTACGTCCCGCCGAACTACTGGTACGACAAGGCGCACAAGGACGCGGGCGGCGCGTGGAACTTCAACTCCGAGACCAGCGCCGGGCCGGACATCCCGACGATGGACACGCTCAAGCGGATGATGACGCCCGCCGAGCTGGAAACGCTCTGGAAGAACCCGTCCGCGCCGCAGTACCACCGCTCCGAGTCGGAGACATTCGCCAACCTGAAAATCTTCGGCGACGCGCTGGCCGGCCGCTACGGCAAGCCGACGAGCCTGGACGACTTCGTCCGCAAGGCGCAGCTGGCGCAGTACGAGAACGTCCGCGCGGAGTTCGAATCGCACTCCCGCAACTTCACCGACTCGAAGGACCCGTCGACCGGGCTCATCTACTGGATGCTCAACAGCGGCTGGACGTCGCTGCACTGGCAGCTGTTCGACGCCTACCTCGACCAGAACGGCTCCTACTTCGGGGCCAAGAAGGCGAACGAGCCGCTGCACATCCAGTACTCGTACGACACCAAGTCGGCTGAGGTGGTCAACTCCACCACGAAGAAGGCGTCCGGCCTGACCGCCAGCGTCGAGCTGTTCAACACCGACGGCACGAAGAAGTTCTCGAAGACCAAGAAGAACTTCTCGGTCAACGGCGGCGGCGCGCACGCGAAGGCGCTCGACATCGGTTCGGTCAGCGGGCTTTCCTCGACCTACCTGGCGAAGCTGGTGCTCACCGATTCGGCGGGCAAGGAGGTCAGCCGGAACGTGTACTGGCTGTCCACCAAGGACGACAAGCTCAACTGGAGCAAGTCGGACTGGTACTACACGCCGACGTCGTCCTACGCGGACCTGTCCGGGCTGTCGAAGCTGGGCGCGGCGAAGGTGGCCACCGCGGCGACCTCCGCTCCGGGTCCGGACGGCACCACCGTCACCACGGTGAAGCTCACCAACACCTCGTCGGGCAAGACCCCGGCGTTCATGGTGGACATGCACCTGGTGGACAGCACGGGCACGCCGGTGCTCCCGGTGTCCTGGTCGGACAACCAGGTCAGCCTGTGGCCGGGCGAATCGGTGACGCTCACCGCCACCTACCGCACGGCCGACCTGCACGGTTCGGCTCCGTCGGTGCGGGTCGCGGGCTGGAACACCGGCACGCAGACCGTCCACGCGTAAGCGCGGCGGGGCTAGCGGACCTGGTTCGCTAGCCCCACAGCCGCCGCTGTCCGGAATCCGGATCGGACACGGTCGTGCTCACGTCGTCGAACAACCGGGTCACGCGGTCCTCGGGGGTGTAAGCCGCCCAGCCGGGATCGCCGGTCGCCACGAACCGGACCCACGTCCCGAACATCTCCTCCGCCATCGCCCGCAGCCGTTCCGGATCGGGGCGGGCGATGGCGAAGAGGAAGCGCCAATTCGGGTTGCGGACGTCGTCGAACACGAACGGCAGGTCCACCCCGTGCGCCGCGCCGAGGCCCTTCCCGCGCGGCGCGATCCGCCAGTCCAGCCGGTACATCCACGCCGTGCCGCCCGCCGCGTGCTGGGTTTCGGCCAGCCGGATCGCCGGCAGCCACCAGTCCCCCGCCGTGCGGACGCGGTTCACCAGCTGGTCCTCCGGCCAGTCCGGCAGCAGTTCGCGGTACGCCTCGGTCATCCGCGCGATCGCGTCCGGTTCGAGCATCGTCGATCCGGTGCCGAGCAGTTTCGCGCCGCCGGTTTGCAGCCAGGAGAACAGGTCCTGCTCGTCGGCCGTGGTGCCGGTGAGGATCCGGACTTCCCGGGCCGCGCCGTCCGCGACCGCT
Source organism: Amycolatopsis nivea (assembly GCF_004522235.1). Taxonomy (GTDB): domain Bacteria; phylum Actinomycetota; class Actinomycetes; order Mycobacteriales; family Pseudonocardiaceae; genus Amycolatopsis; species Amycolatopsis nivea. Next base: position 183,847 of record NZ_SDLT01000010.1, on the reverse strand, counting down.
TCGCCGGGCCGCTGCGGCAGGAGATCTCTGTCCACGACCGCCCGGTACGTCACGAGCGTGCCGAGTTGAGCGGTGACCCGTTGCTGCGCGGTCAAAATCTCCGTGACCGGCAGCGTGCGCAGGTCGCCATCGCCCAGTTCGGCCAGCACCGTCTCGCCGACTGCTTCCGCCTCTGCCGGAGTGTGCACGACGGAACCGACCCCGGTGCCGCTCTGCACGATCGCCTGGCTGAACAGCCCTTTCGCGGCCGGAACCGCCAGCAAGGTCCCGACCGTGCGGCCGCCGTTGGACTGCCCGGCGAGCGTCACGCGCCGCGGGTCGCCGCCGAACGCGGCCACGTTGTCGCGGACCCATTCCAGCGCCAGCACTTGGTCGTGCAGCGAGAGATTCCCGTCGGAAACGCCAGGCAGCCGGAGCATGCCGAGCACTCCGAGCCGGTACGCGACGGTCACGACGACCACGCCGCGGCGGGCGTACGCGGACGCGTCGAACTGGTGCGGCGCGCCCATCACCCCGCCCCCGCCGTGGATCCACACCAGCACCGGGTACGAACCGGGTGCTTCAGGCGCGTAGACGTTGACGTACAGGCAGTCCTCGTCGCCGACGAAGCGTTTCCCGGTCACGTCGGGCTGCGGGGCCTTGGCCGCGAATTCCGTCGCGTCGCGCACCCCGGTCCAGGAGGCCGCCGGCACCGGCGGGCGGAACCGCAGCTCCCCCACCGGCGGCTCCGCGAACGGCACCCCCAGGAAAAACCCGACTCCGTCCCGCACCTCGCCGCGGACGGCACCGGCCCGCGTCTCCACCGTCGTCACGAACCGCAGCCTAACGCTGGCCCCCGCGCGTGCTCCGGGACCGCAGGCGATGATTGTCCGGTGGAAATCGCAGCGGAATTGGTGGCGCTGGTCCTGACGGTTCTCCTGGTGACCGTCGTCGCGCGCCGGATGGACTGGTCGGCTCCGCTGTGCCTGGTCGCGGTCGGCGTCGGGGTGTCGTTCGTCCCCGGGGTGCCGCAGTACGAACTGGACCCGGAGATCGTCCTCATCGGGCTGCTGCCGCCGCTGCTGTACTCCGCGTCGATCCAGACGTCGCTCGTCGCGTTCCGCAAGCTGCGCGGGCCGATCGCGCTGCTGTCGGTCGGGCTGGTGGTGTTCACCGCGTTCGGCGTCGGGCTGGTCGCCTGGCTGGTCGTGCCGGGATTGCCGCTGGCCGCAGGGATCGCGCTGGGCGCCGTCGTCGCGCCGCCGGATGCGGTGGCGGCGAGCGTGGTCGCCCGGCGGGTCGGGATGCCGCGCAAGCTCGTCCGGCTGCTGGAGGGCGAAAGCCTCTTCAACGACGCCGCCGCGCTCGTCGCGCTGCGGACCGCGATCGCGGCGATTGCCGGCGCGGTCAGCCTCTGGCAGGTCGGTCTCGACTTCCTCCTCGCGGCCGTCGGCGGGATCGTCGTCGGCTTCCTCGTCGGGCTGATCGTGACGTACGTGCGCGCGAAGCTGGAAGACACGATCACCGACACCGCGCTGTCGTTCGCGGTTCCCTTCGCGGCGTACCTGCTCGCCGAGGCGGTGCACGGATCCGGCGTGCTGGCGGTGGTCGTCACCGGGCTGATCCAGGGGCACCAGACGCCGCGGATCCAGTCCGGGCCGTCGCGGCTGGCCAGCAGGCTGAACTGGGAAACCGTCCAGTTCCTGCTGGAGAACATGGTCTTCCTGCTGATCGGCCTGCAGGTGCGGGGCATCCTGCACGAGGTCGGCAAGAGCGGGCTGTCGGTGTGGCAGCTCGCTGGGATCTGCGCCGCGGTGCTCGCCGCGACGATCCTCACGCGGATGCTCTGGATGGTCGGCATCGGCGTGGTGAAACGGCTCCTGAAAACCTTGGGCCTGGAACGCGGCAAGGTGTGGCCGTGGCGCTATTCGGCGGTGATCGCGTGGGCCGGGATGCGCGGCGTGGTCACGCTCGCCGCCGCGTTCGTGCTGCCCGCGGACACCCCGCAGCGCGCGGTGCTCGTGCTGGCCGCGTTCGTCGTGGTGGCCGGGACGCTCGCGGTGCAGGGCATGACGCTGCCGCCGCTGATCCGCCGCCTGCGGCTGCCTCGGCCGGACCCGGCGGAGGACGCGTTGCAGGAAGCCGCCGTGCTGCACGACATGACCCGCGCCGCGCTCGCGAAGCTGGAGGAACTGCGCCGCCCGGAAGACCCGCCCGAGGTGATCGAGCGGCTGCGCGACCGGTTGCAGGACCGGTCCGACTCCGCGTGGGAACAGCTCGGCAGGCAGAGCACGCTCGCGGAAACCCCCAGCGACGCCTACCGTCGGCTGCGCGTCCAGCTGCTCGAAGCCGAACGCGACGTGTTCCTGAAGGCACGGGACCGGGGCAGTGCCGACGACGCGGTGCTGCGCCGCGTGCTGGCTCGCCTCGACATCGAAGAATCCATGCTCGACCGCGACGAGGAGGAACCCCCGGTGGCCGAACGCGAACTCAGCACGCCCGCCGCCACGGCCGGGTCCTGCAAGCACCTCAGCCACACATGGCCGGACAAGGAGCCCAGCACCCGGGATTCCTGCGCCGAATGCGTCGAGGCCGGGATGACCTGGGTGCACCTGCGGATGTGCCTCAAGTGCGGGCACGTCGCGTGCTGCGACTCGTCGCCGGGCAAGCACGCCTCGCAGCACTTCCACGAAACCCTGCACCCGGTGATGCGCAGCTTCGAGCCGGGCGAGACGTGGCGGTGGTGCTTCGTGGACAAGCAACTCGGGTGAGCCGACCGGTTAGGGTCGGGGCATGAGCACGCCCGAACAGGAAGTCGAGTACCGCCAGCACCGCTTCAGCCCGCCCTCGGGCGCCACCGAGATTTTCCTGGTGCGCCACGGGGAATCGATGCCGCAACGGCTCAGCGAGCCGTTCGATCTCGTCGACGGCCAGGCCGACCCGGACCTCGCGCCGGAAGGCCGCGACCACGCCGCGCGCGTAGGCGAGCGGCTTGCGTCGGAGCGCATCGAAGCGCTGTACGTGACTACGTTGCGGCGCACCGCGCAGACCGCCGCGCCGCTGGCGGAAAAGCTCGGCCTCACCCCGGCCGTCGAGCCGGACCTGCGCGAGATCCACCTCGGCGAATGGGAGAACGGGCTGTTCCGCAAGCACACCGCCGAGGGGCATCCGCTCGCGCGGAAGCTGTGGGAAGAACAGCGGTGGGACGTCCTGCCCGGCGCGGAATCCGACGAGGCGTTCGGCCTGCGGATCCGGGCCGCCATCACCCGCATCGCCGCGGCGCACCCGGACCAGCGGGTCGCGGTGTTCACCCACGGCGGCGTGATCGGCGAGGCGTTCGCGCAGGCGAGCCGCGCGCTGGAGCGGTTCGCGTTCCTGGGCGCGGACAACGGCTCGATCTCGCACCTCGTGGTGCACGGCGAGAACTGGCTGATCCGCGGCTTCAACGACCGGTCTCACTTGGCCGCCCCGCTCGGCTGAGCGCGCTCGTCGCGGCGGACGAACCCCGCCGCGACGAGCTGTACCGTCACCAGCACCGCGATCGCCTCCGCGGCCAGCAGCCCGATGAGCACCAGCACCTGCGTCGTCCCGGCCTGGAGCGGGCTCGCCCCGCCCAGCAGCACGCCGACGTACGCGCCCGGCAAGGTCACCAGGCCGACCGTCCGGGTCTGATCGAGCGCCGGGATCAACGCGTGTCCCGCCGACGGACGGCAGATCTCCAACGCGGCGTGCCGGGGCAGAAGTCCCAGCGCCAGCGCGGCTTCGTACTCGCCGCGGCGTTGCTTGAGTTCGTCGAGCGCCCGGCGGGCCGCCTGCGAGGTCGCGGTCATCGAGCCGCCGATCACGATCCCCGCGACCGGCACGACGGCGATCGGCTTCGCCGGAACGACACCGGACCCCAGCACGAGCGCCAGCACCGGAAGCACGCCGGACGCCAGCGAAAGCGCGACCCACCCGATCCGCCGCGGCACCCCGATCCGGCCGGCGGACGTCGCGGCGGCGATGGAGAACATCGCGAGGACGAACAGGCCGGTCAGCCAGCCCGACCGCAGGATCACCGTGATGACCAGCGAAACGAGCGCGAGCTGCGCGACGGCGCGGACAGCCGCGACGAGCACCGCCCGCCCCTGCCCGAGCTGCCCGAACCGGACGACCGCCGCGCCCGCGAGCGCCAGCACCACGAGCACGGCGATCAGCGCGGGCCCGAATCCGATCGCACCGTTCACGGAGGTGATCCTGCCGCAGAGCCGGGTTCGGGGCGGTGAAGCGGGCCGCTTTCGCTGGTTGACGCTGCGGGGCTTCCCGGGCAGGCGCGGCGGAGGTTCGTGAGGACAGCTTGGTGTGCTGGCGAGTGGACGGGCTCGCTATGCCACCTGCGCGGCCCGGCGAGCTTCAAGCCTCCCTGGTCACACGCTTCCGCGAGAACAACTCGGCGCGCTGCAGCCGGGCGGGATCCGTCCCGCCGATGCCAGCGCGGCCCCGGAGAGCTTCGCCCCGCCCCGATCAAGCGCTTCCGCGAGAGCAACTCGGCGTGCCGCAAGCGGGCGGGGTCCGCTCTGCCGATCCCCCGCGGCCTTCCAGCCCGAGTCAGGCGCTGCAGCTGAGCTGCCGCCCCTCCCCGGCCACCGATTTCTCCGCGACCACCTGCCCGTCCACCCGGATCCGGCACAGCAGCGCCCCGGTGCTCTGCGCGACCAGGCTGCTGAACACCGGCTGCTCGGCGGGAGCCTTCCGCTGCACGGTCACCGACCAGGGCAGCCGCACCTCGGCCTGTTGTTCGAGGTCGCCGCCGGTCGCGACGTAGGTGAGGTTGTGCGCGACGTCCTCGCCGGCCAGTTCGTAGACGACCGTGCGGGTCACCTCGCGCACGATCGCGGGTTCGACGGTGACCGACGGCACCGACGCGGCCGGTGCGGGCCGGTCCGGGGTCGCTTTCGGCATGACGTACCACGCGACAGTGACCGCGACGGCGATGACGCCGACCACGACCACCGCGCTTCCGAGCGGCCGCAGCCTGCCCGATTCCCCCCGGGCCGCCGTGGGCCGGGTCGCGCCAGGAACACCCATGGAGAGGTCTTCTCTTCTCGAGCGCACTTCCCGCGAGTGCGACGTCTGGTTCTTCGCCAGACCGTTACACGGCGTTAGCCAACCCGAGAAAATCAGCTCCATTTCACCCTGATGGGGGTAGGGGACGTGCGCGTACGAGCACGATCACCACGCACGATGCCGATGACGCTCGCGCATCCCCCGGTTGACGCAGGGTGATCAGTCGACGAGCCCGGCGTCGGCCAGCATCCGCAGCACGCGCTGTCCGGCGGGCGGGCAGGCGGCGGCGTCCGCGGCGCGCAGCCAGGCGGCCTCGGCGATCTCCGCCGACGGCTCCGGTTCGCCGGCGTGGTCGGCGGTGTAGCAGGTCATCCGGACGCGGCGGCCGTCGGCGAATCCGTCCGCCTGCTCGTCGAGCAGCGCGAAGAAACGGAAGCTGAGCGGGTCGAGCGCGACGCCCAGTTCCTCGCGGATCTCCCGGCACAGCCCCTCGACGTCGCCCTCCCCCGGTTCGCGCTTGCCGCCGGGGAGATAGAACTTTTCCTTGCCGGTCGTGCGGACGGACAGCAGCCGCCGGTCCCGCACGTGGACCCAGGCCAGGGCATCGATCGGGGTCATGGGCGCCATTTTGTCGTACCCGCGAGGGATGATCGCGGGGTGTACTCGGAAAGCCCGCCGCCGCACTCGCTGCGCCGCCTCGTGCGGTGCCGCTGGGAGTCGGCCGAGCCCGGCCCGAAGCGGATCGTCCCGGACGGCTGCGTGGACCTGGTCGCCGGCGCCGGCCAGGTTTTCGTGGCCGGGCCGGACACGACTGCGTGGACGTCGGTGTTCCCGCCCGGCACGCGGCTGCGCGGTCTGCGCTTCCGGCCGGGAGCGGCGGCCGCGATGCTCGGCGTGGGCGCGGACGAACTGCGCGACAGCCGCGTCTCGCTGCCGGACCTGTGGAACCGCCGCGGCGCAGCTCTCGCCGACGAAATCCTCAGCGGCCGCGACCTCGCCGACGCGATGGCCGACATCGCGACGGAGCAGGCAGCTGCCCCGGATCCGGTGGTGGAGCGGATGCTGGCGCGACTCGCCGCCGAGTCCGCCGGGATTCTGGGCCAAGGCGAAGGAGAAGCCCCCGCCGCGGGGCAATCGACGCACCCGGGCGTGCGACCGTCATCGAAAGCCGACCACTCCGCCTGGTCTCCGGCTCAACCGAGCCGAAGCGAACGGCAGGCACGTCGGCTTTTCACTCTCGCCGTCGGCTATGGACCGGCCACCTACCGCCGCATCCTGCGCCTGCAACGAGCCATCGCGCTCGCACCGGCCACCGCAACCCTCACCGAGCTGGCCGTCGCAGCCGGGTACTCCGATCAGCCGCACCTCACCCGCGAATGCCGCGCCCTCACCGGCCTCACCCCGGGCGCCTACTTCGCCGGGCGACTCACTCCGCCGCCAAATCCTGTTGGCGCGCAAGGAAATGCGCCGTCTCCACAGTAGCCGGATACAACGCCCGGTAATGCGCGTAAAACTCGTCGTACCGGTCCGCCCGGCCCGGATCCGGCTCGATCACCTCGGCAACCGGGTTCCACGCCTCGATATCCGGCTCCAACCCGATCGCCACCGCCGCCAGGTACGCGTCCCCGAAGCACGCGCCGACAGTTTCCGTCGGAAGATGCTGCGGCGTCCGGGTCACATCGCTGACGATCCCCGTCCACACCCGTCCCTGGGTGCCACCGCCGACCGCCACCAACCGGCGCGCGGGAGCGCCCATCGCGGAAAGGTTGTGCCGCACCCCGTATGCCGTCCCCTCCAACGCCGCGCGGTACAGCTCCGCCCGGCCGTGCGAGGTGGTCAGCCCGGCGATCAGCCCGCGCGCCAACGGATCCGGCACCGGAGTCCGCTCGCCCGCGAAGTACGGCAGCATCAGCAATCCGCGGCTGCCGGCCGGAACCCGACCGGCCGAAGCGACCAGCTCGGCGAAGTCGCCGTCGAAGAGTTCCCGCAGCCAGTCGGTGATCGCGCCGGACGTCGCCATCCCCGCCGCCAGCGAAAAGCTGCCCGGGAAAACCCCGCGCGTCGCCCACAGCCCGGACACCGGACGGGCCTCGGCGACGGCCTGGACGAGGAACATCGTGGTGCCGTACATGACCATCGTGTCGCCGGGGTCGCGCACGCCCGCGCTGGTCGCCTCGGCCCACGCGTCGATCGTGCCGCAGGTGACCGGCAATCCCGCCGGCAATCCGGTCTCGGCGGCCGCCGCGGCGGTGACGGTGCCGACGACCTCGGTCGGCCAGGCGAGCCGCGGCAGGTCGATCCCCGGCGCGACGAGCGCGGACCAGTCCTCCGCCCAGCCGCCCGCGCGCAGGTCGTACATCGGGTCGCACTGGCTCGCCGAATGGTGGTCGAGCACGTATTCGCCGGTCAGCCGCTGCACGAGGTACGAACTCGCCATCAGGAACTGCCGGGCCCGCGCGGCGACGTCGGATTCGTGCCGGTACAGCCACCGCCACTTCGGGCCGACCGCCTGGCTCGACAGCGCGCTCCCGCAGCGTTCCACAATGGACTCTTCGCCGAGTTCGGCGGTCAGCTCGGCGATTTCCGCCCCGGCCCGGGTGTCGACGCCGTAGAGAATCGCCGGGCGCAGCGGTCGGCCGTCGGCGTCCGCGGGCAGCAGCACGGGGCCGATGCCGCTCACCGCGAGCCCGGCGGGTTTCTCGCCGCCGGCCAGCAAATCGCGCACCAGCTCGGCGAACCCGGCCCACCACACGGTTTCGGCGTCGTGCTCGAACCAGCCGGGGCGCGGGCGGGAGGTGCTGTGCGGGCGGGCGGCGCGCGCCAGTACAGTGCCGTCCGCACCCACGAGGACGCCTTTCGAACTGGACGTGCCGATGTCGATGCCGAGCAACGGGCCCGGTTTCATCGCAGCACCCCCGGTAAGCGGACGGTAAACGATTACCGGGACGGTATTCTGCGGTCACCGGGGTGTCAAGGAAGCCAGGACGAGGAGGCTCGGTGGCCACGATCAGCGACGTCGCCGCCAGGGCAGGCGTCTCGACCGCCACGGTGTCGCGGACCCTGAACGGCAAGTCCACAGTGGACCCGGAGCTGGCCGCCCGGGTGCTCGAGGCCGCCGAGGAGCTCGGCTATCACCCGAACGGACTGGCGAGAAACCTGCGCCGCCAGGAAACCGCGGTGCTCGCGCTGATCATCTCCGACGTCGAGAACCCGTTCTTCACCTCGATCGCGCGCGGGGTCGAGGATCTCGCGCAGGTGTCCGGGTATTCCGTCGTGCTCTGCAATTCCGACGAGAACGAGGACAAGGAGCGCCGGTACCTCGACGTCGCGCTGCAGGAACGCGTCGCGGGCGTGCTGCTCTCCCCCACCGGGCCGACGACGAGCGTCACGCGGCTGCGCCGGCTCGGCATCCCGGTGGTCGCGGTCGACCGGCCGCTGCCCGGCACCGACGGCGACCAGGTGCTCGTCGACACCCGCCGCGCCGCGCGGCAGGCGGCCCGGCATCTCGTCGCGAACGGCTACCGGCGGGTGGCGTGCCTGACCGGACCGTCCGGCGTGCGCACCGCCGACGACCGGCTGTCGGGCTACCTCGACGCGGTCGGCGAGGAGAACGCGGTCTTCCGCCGCGCCGAATACCGCGCGGAAGGCGCCCGCCACGCCGCCGAGGACCTGCTGGACCAGCCGGAGCCGCCGGACGCGCTGCTGGTCGCCAACAGCACGATGGCGATCGGGGTGCTGGAGGCGCTCGCGGAACGGCGCCTGCGGGCCGGGCGCGACATCGGCATCGTCTCGTTCGACGACGCCCCGTGGACGACGCTCATCGACCCGCCGCTCACGGTCGTCGCGCAGCCCGCGTACGAGATCGGCCGGGTCGCCGCGCAATTGCTGCTGGCCCGCATCGCCGACAGCACCCGCGAGCCGGTCACCACGACCCTGGACGCGCAGCTGATCGACCGGCAGAGCTCGCACCGCTGACCGCACTCCCGCGCAACAACGGCACCCGGCGGGTCCTCGTGCGTGGCAATGCCGGTAAGAACCGTCCTTGCCGCCCACGAGAAGCCGCAGGAGGCCGGAGGACGGGACCGGCGTCCGAGAACATCCGGGGGCAGCGGACGATCCGGCGAGCCGGGAAGACCCGGCGAAACCCGCCGCAGACGTCCGAGGCGAGAGCGCGATCCGGGGGAAACGACGTGCCTGGCGGCCGGGCGGAGGTCCGCCGAGCCGCCAGGCACGCCCCACCCCCTGTCCCCCCAGCGTCCGCCGCGGACGGCGGAGCACGGGCCGCACCCGAGGGCGGGAAACCGATTACTCGTTCGCAACGTAAATCGGCGGTCCGGGAGTGTCAAGCACTCGAAAGCCTGGACAAGCCACCCGGTGCGGGGCAGACTGGCCCGAACTCGCCTACCCATCGTGTTGACTTCTGTGCGATGCGTGTCGATCTTTGGTGAATTCACCCACAAAAAGGCGAGAAACCGCACGAACCCGCACACACGCGCTAGGCTGAGCGTATGTCGATAGCGCTGGAGAACGTTCTCGCAAGAGCCGGCCTCAAAGCCGACGCGAACGAGTTTCTCACGCTCGTGGAGGACGCGGCCCGAAGGCTGTCGCCGCCCAACCCCGACCCCTCGCACTACTTCTCCCCCGACCAGCGCGCCGCGCTGACCGACGCGGGGCTCGACCTGAGCCCGCGCGACGAGGGCGAACCGGACTTCCGCGCGCGCACCGTCGCCGCGCACGCCGTGCTCGCCGATTCCGCGCTGTCGGTCGGCCAGGCCGCCGAGATGCTGAACGTCGACGACAGCCGGATCCGGCACCGCCTCAAGGAAGGCAGGCTCACCGGCTGGAAGGACCAGGGCTGGCGGCTGCCCGCGTGGCAGTTCAACGGCGCGGGCGTGCTGCCCGGCCTCGAAACCGTGCTGCGCGCCGTCCCCGAGGACCAGCCCGCGCTGGTCGTCGCCGCGTTCATGAACACCCCGCAGTCCGACCTGGTGATCAGCGACCGGCCGGCCACGCCGCGGCAGTGGCTGCTCGCCGGCGGCGACCCCGAGCAGGTGGCCCGGCTCGTCGCCACGCTCGGCTCGCCGTTCTGACCCGCTGACCTTCCCCGCCTGCGCGCCGCCCGCCCACCGCGGCGCAGGCCCGCCCCCTGCCCCGACACAGGACGGACGACCTCCCCCGCATGGCCCGGCTCCCCTCGCCTCCGGCGCGGTCTGCTCTGGTCAAGGGGCTGGACCGCAGCCACGACGTGGTTTCGGTGCAGCCCGAGACCCGGCTGGTCCGCATCTTCACCGCACACGGCAACCATCCGCAGCAGTGGAACACCTTCCGCTACACCGGCCCGCTCCCGCACGGCCGGTTCGACCAGCAGCAGCCCGGCCGCGGCGGCCGTCCGGTCACCGACCCGGGCAACGGCGTGCTGTACTTCGGCCTGACCGTGCGCACGAGCGTCGCCGAGGTGTTCCAGACGACCTCGACGGTCGACCGCACGACGCGCGGCCCGCGGCTGGTCGTGGTGCGCCCGACGCGCGTGCTGCGACTGCTCGACCTCACCGGGCTGTGGCCCACCCGGGTCGGCGCGTCGCAGGAGATCTCCAGCGGCCCGAAAAAGATCACCCAGGCGTGGGCGCGGGCGATCCGCGGCGCGATGCCGGACCTCGACGGGCTCTGGTACCGCTCGTCGATGGACGCGGGCAAGCCCTCGTTGTGCCTGTGGGACCCGCCCGCGGGCGCGGCGCTGCCGATCGCCCCGGACGTCCTGCTTCCGCTGGACCATCCGGGGCTCGACGTGCCGCTCGGGCGGGTGTGCGAGGAGCTGAACTACACGCTGCTCAGCTGAGGTGCCGGGACCACCAGGCCAGCACCGCCTCGAACCGCTGCACCCGGTGCCGCGGCTTGCCGGAGCGCGTCAGCTCGTGCCCCTCGCCGGGGAACAGCAGGAACTCCGTCTCGACGCCGGCCTGGCGCAGCGCCACGAACTGCCGCTGCGCCTGCTCCAGCGGGCACCGCCAGTCCTGCTCGGAATGCACGACGGCGAACGGGATCCGCACGTCGGCGGCGTAGCTGAGCGGGCTGCGGCGCCGCTGCTCGTCGGGGTCCGCGCCGACGTAGCCCTCGGTGAAGTAGTAGCCGATGTCGGAGCTGCCCGCGAAGGAGTCCCACGCGTTCACCGCGCGCTCGCTCCACGCCGCGCGGAACCGGTCCGGGTGCTTCGCGGCGACCCAGCTCGTCATGAACCCGCCGTAGGAACCGCCCATGATCCCGGTCCGCGACGCGTCGAGGTCCGGCCGCTCCAGCGCCTTGTCGAGCAGGGCGAGCACGTCGTCGACGTCGACGGTGCCCATGTTGTGCACGACCGAAGTACCGTGCGACTGCCCGTATCCGGCCGATCCGCGCGGGTTGCCGAGCACGACGGCGAACCCGGCCGACGCGTACACCTGCGCCTCGTCGAACACCGTCCATTCCTGCTGGGCGAACGGCCCGCCGTGCACCACGCGCAGCACCGGGTGCGGGCCCTCGCCGTCGGGAAGGACGAGCCAGCCGTGCACCGGGTAGCCGTCCGGCGCGGTCGTTTCGAGCTCCACGACCTCGCAAAGACCCTTGTCCCGCAACGGCTTCGAGTAATCGGTGAGCACGCGCGGGCCGTCTAAGCCGAGCACCACCAGCTCGCCCGCAGTGTCCAAATCGGCCACTACCGCGACAACCGTGTCGCCGTCCGCGGCGAATCCGTGGACCGCCGAATGCCCGGCGTGCAGCACGCGCAAGTCGCCGAGCTTCGCACCGTCGGCGTCCGTCTGGACCGCGCGCAGTTCCACCGCACCGCGGTTGCGCACCGCGACCAGGACCTCATCGCCGAGCGGAAGCGCCGGGCCGGAGCCGGGCTCGACGTCGACGGTCTCCACATCGGTCAGCCGCCGCGGTTTCCCGTCCGGCACGACTGCGTAGAGCCCGATGTTGGAAGCGACGACGACACCGTCCTCATGGGACGTGCCGAAGAAGTAGAGCGTGCCGTCCGACGCGTACACCGGCTGATCGGCGTACCCGGCGCAAGCGGCCAGCACCTCGGGGGCGCCACCGTCGACCGGGAACGCGACGAGGTCGTGCTCGCGCGTTTCCGTCCGGTCGAAGTCGTGCGGCACGGTCACGACCACCCGCTCGCCGTCCGGCGTCCAGACCGGCTGGTTCACGCTGTAGTCGCGCGGCGTCACCGCTTCCGGCTCGCCCTCTTCGAAGGTGTCGAGCACGTACAGCCGCTTGGGCCGGTCGCGCAGGAAGCCGACGTTGTCGATGCGGTAGTCGAGCCGCGTGATCAGCCGCGGCGCCTCGGCGGCGGGCTCCGGCGTGCGCTCGTCGGCGTCCTCGGTGCCGTAGCGGCCCGGCTCGGCTTCCCGCGCGGTGAACGCGAGCCAGCGCGAATCCGGGGCCCACACCGGCGCGTCCGCACCGAGGTGCAGCGACGTGAGCTTCCGCGATTCGCCGCCGTCGACGGGCATCACGTGCACCTGCGGACTGCCTTCCGCGCCCTTGCCGTCGCCGGCGCGCAGGAACGCGACCCACCGGCCGTCCGGCGAAATGGCCGGCGACGAATCGCGCGGACCTTGCGTCCACGGCGATTCGCCGCCGGACAGCGAGATCCGCCGGATCGCGCTGCGGTACTGATCGGTTTCCAGGTCGGGGCTGCTCACCGCGGCGAGCAGGAGATCACCGCGCAGCGCGGGACGGCCGGGGACGGCGAGGACTTCGATGTCGGCAGGACGCATGCCGACGACCGTACCCGATCCTTAGCAAGGCAAACGACCTATTTCGCCTCTACCGCCCGGCGTTCGTCGCGCTTGGCCTTCGCCAGGCTCAGCACCGTGGTGACGGTGAGGACCACGACGATCACGCCGAGGGACATCCAGTTGTTGATGTCCAGCCAGTCCGGCGCGAGGTGGTACTCGTGCAGCGCGTGGATCACGAGCTTGGCCCCGATGAAGGCGAGGATCACCGCGAGGCCGTAGCTGAGGTACACGAGCTTCGTGACCAGCCCGCCGAGCAGGAAGTACAGCTGCCGCAGGCCCATCAGCGCGAACGCGTTGGCGGTGAAGACCAGGAACGCCTCCTGGGTGATCCCGAAGATCGCCGGGATGGAGTCCACCGCGAACAGCAGGTCGGCCGAGCCGATCGCGACGATCACCAGCAGCATCGGGGTGATCTTCCGCTTGCCGTCTTCCTTCACCAGGTACTTGTGGCCGCGGTAGTCGTCGGTGACCGGGTAGAGCTTGCGCACCCAGCGGGTGAGCGCGTTCTCGTGGTACTCCTCCTCGTCGCCGTTGCCGCGCAGCATGCTGATCGCGGTCCAGACGAGCACCGCGCCGAAGACGAAGAACACCCACACGAACTGGTTGATCAGCGCCGCGCCGACCGCGATGAACACGCTCCGCATGCCCAGCGCGAGCAGGATCCCGACGAGCAGCACGCGGTGCTGGTGGATCGCGGGCACCTTGAACGAGGTCATGATGATCATGAAGATGAACAGGTTGTCCACGCTCAGCGAGTACTCGGTGATGTACCCGGTGAAGAACTGGACGCCCGGGTCGTGCCCGGCGAAGAACCAGATCCCCGCTCCGAACAGGACGGCGCAGGCGACGTAGAAGATCACCCAGCGAGCGGCCTCGCCGGTGGTCACCTCGTGCGGCTTGTGGTCGACGATCACCAGGTCGATGGCGATCAGCGCGAGCAGCCCGCCGACTGTCGCGAACCACAGCCACAGGGGGACGGTCATCTCAGAAACCTCCGGATAGTGCGCAGCAGCAACTAACCGGAGGTCTCTCCCGCCGGTGCGAAACCGGCCGACGGTGCCGGGGACCTCGGCGAATGACTCGCCGGGTGCACCGTGCTGACGACACCGCCGCGAAGGAATACTCCCCTCACAGCGCGTTCAGTCTGCCGGTTACGGGCTGCGAACGCCAGCCGGGGTTGCCCACATCACCGGACCGGCCGTGTTTTCTTCATCACCCCGGGCATCGGACAGGCGAACCGGCCGGATCCGGACACTCTTCGCACAGTGGGGCTCGTGAGTGGCAATGCCGGTTAGAACCGGGATTGCCACTCACGAGCCCAGCGTCCTCCGGGACCCTCGCGCGCAGTGGTCTTCGGCCCGCTCCACGACACCAAGAGGGTGAACTGTGTTTGATCCGTGTGAGGCCGCGTCCCCGTTCTCAGCAAAATCGTCATAACGTCGCGTCGTGCCCCGAATCCCGCTTCCCCGCACCCGCGGCTCCCGGCTCGCCGCCGTCGCCGCCGTGGTGCTGGTCGCCGCTGCCGCGGTGACTGTCTGGGCGACTCGCGACCGCGGTCCCGCGCCGGTCCGCACCCAGGACGCCTTCCTCTCGATGCCGGCCGCACCGGGTTCCCCCGACCAGGTGCGGATCGACACCACCACCTACTACCCCGAACACACGCCCGCGCCCGCCGTGCTGCTCGCGCACGGCTTCGGCGGCGACAAGTCCAGTGTGGACCCGCAGGCGCGCGAACTGGCGCAGCGCGGGTTCGTGGTGCTCACCTGGTCCGCGCGCGGATTCGGGCACAGCACCGGCAAAATCGGGCTCAACGACCCCGACGGCGAGGTCGCCGACGCGCGCAGGCTGGTCGACCGGCTGGCGGCGAGCCATGACGTGGCGACCGGCTCCGACGGCGCGCCCGAGATCGGCGTGACCGGGGCGTCGTACGGCGGTTCGCTGTCGCTGCTGCTCGCCGGGACCGACCACCGGGTGCGCGCGCTCGCGCCGGTGATCACCTACAACGACCTCGGCCAGGCCCTCGATCCGAACGCCGCGGCGGCGACCGCTCCGTCGGCGAAGACCCCGGCGGCGGGCGCGTTCTCGCCGGACGGCGTCTTCAAGAAGAGCTGGGCGGGCATCTTCTTCTCCGCCGGTTCGGGCGCGGCCGCGACGAGCACGCCGTCCGCCGAAGCGCCGGAAGCGGGACAGAAGACCAACGACAACGGCAGCACCGCGGGCAACAGCGGCGGCACCGCGCCACAAGCCGCCGCGCCACCGGCTGGTGCCCGAGCCGAGCGGCCGTCCGCGGATCCGTGCGGCCGGTTCACCGCGGCGGTGTGCAAGGCGTACGCGGAACTCGCGACCACCGGCAAGGCCAGCCCGGAGACGGTCGCGCTGCTGCACCGCGTCTCCCCCTCGTCGGTCACCGGCAAGATCACCGCGCCGACGCTGCTCGTCCAGGGCGAGAGCGACACGCTCTTCGGGCTCGACCAATCCGACGCCACCGCGCGGCAGATCACCGCGGCGGGCGGATCAGTCCGCACGATCTGGTACACCGGCGGGCACGACGGCGGCGTCCCCGGACCGCAGCTGCGCGCGAAGATCGGCGACTTCCTGTGGTCGTCGCTCACCGGTCAGGGCGACCCCGGCCACGGATTCAGCTACGACGTCCAAGGCACGTTGCGCGCCAACGGAACCCCGTCGGTGCGCACGGTCAACGCCGCCGCGTACCCGGGCCTCAGCGGCACGGGAACCGAGCGGAAGCAGGTTGCGCTCACCGGTCCGGCGCAGCCGATCGTCCGGCCCGCAGGCGCAAATCCCGCTGCGGTGAGCGGAATTCCGGGACTCAACGGGCTCGCGGCAGGCACCTCCCGGCTGGCTCCGCTGTTCAGCAGCGACCCGCCGGGCCAAGCCGCGCAGTTCGGCACCGCGCCGTTCGACAGCCAGGTGTTGCTGTCCGGTTCGAGCACCGTCCGGCTGCAGGTCGCGACCGACCCGGCGCATCCGCAGCCGGAGGCGGTGCTGTTCGCGAAGCTGTACGACGTCGGCCAGGACGGCACCCGCGTGCTGCCCGCGAACGCGGTCGCGCCGTTCCGGGTCACCGGGCTGCCCGCGGACGGCACGCCGGTCGACGTCACGGTGACGCTGCCGGGCGTCGTGCGGCCGATCGATTCCGGGCATTCGCTGCGGCTCGTGGTGGGCACGACGGACCAGGCGTACTCGGTGCCGGCGCAGCCGGGCGTGTTCCGGGTCGGGCTCGCGCCGGGCGCGGCGCTCGCCGTCCCGGTGGTGCCCGGCGCATCGGTCGGCGCTCCGCTGCCGGTCGGGCAGCTGATCGGCATCGGCGCGACGCTGCTGGTCGCGATCGCGTTCGTCGCGGTCGCGGCGATCCGCCGCCGCCGGGCGCACGACGTCGACCCGGAGCTCGCGGAGACGCCGCTGGTGATCAAGGGGCTGCGCAAGCAGTACGCGGGCGGGTTCACCGCGGTGGCGGACCTGTCGTTCCGCGTCGAACCGGGCCAGGTGCTCGGGCTGCTCGGGCCGAACGGCGCGGGCAAGACGACCACGCTGCGGATGCTGATGGGCCTGATCACGCCGACCGCGGGCGAGATCCGCGTGTTCGGCCACCGGATCGCGCCGGGCGCGCCGGTGCTGTCGCGGATCGGGTCGTTCGTCGAGGGCTCGGGATTCCTGCCGCACCTGTCCGGCAAGGCGAACCTGGAGCTGTACTGGGCGGCGACCGGGCGGCCTGCCGAGAAGGCGCATTTCACCGAGGCGCTGGAGATCGCCGGGCTCGGCGACGCGGTGCACCGGCGGGTGAAGACCTACAGCCAGGGCATGCGGCAGCGGCTCGCGATCGCGCAGGCGATGCTCGGGCTGCCGGAGCTGATGGTGCTCGACGAACCGACCAACGGGCTCGACCCGCCGCAGATCCACCAGATGCGCGAAGTCCTGCAGCGCTACGCCGCCACCGGGCGCACCGTCGTCGTCTCGAGCCATCTCCTGGCCGAGGTCGAGCAGACGTGTTCGCACGTGGTGGTCATGCACCGCGGGAGGCTCGTGGCCTCGGGCGAGGTCGGCGAGCTGGCGGCCTCGAGCGGCGAGGCCACGTTCCGGGTCGACGACTCGGCGGCGGCCGCGGCGACGCTCAAGAGCGTCGGCGGGGTGTCGGACATCGAGACCGAGGGCGATCTGGTGCACGCGAACCTCGACGGGATGCCGCGCGCCGACGCGGTCGCGGCGCTCGTGCGCGCCGGGGTCGCGGTCGAACAGGCCGGGCCGCGCCGCCGGCTCGAAGACGCGTTCCTGCAGCTGGTGGGAGAGGATTCATGAGCGAGGGCAACGGTTCCGGCGGGGTGCACACCGACCCAGCCGCACTGCAGGAACTGAGCGACCTGGCCACCGCGGAACCGGCCGAGGTCGGCCCGGACGGCGCGGTCGCGGGCTACCGGGCCGACCGGACGCTGCGGCTCGGCGTGGAGCTGAAACGGCAGCTGCGCCGCAGGCGGACCCAGCTGGTGCTGGCGTTCGTCGCGGTGCTGCCGTTCATCCTCGTGGTGGCGTTCCAGATCGGGCAGGCGAATCCGAACCGCCGCACCGGCGGGTTCGTGGACCTCGCGACGGCGAGCGCGCCGAACTTCGTGGTGCTCGCGTTCTTCGTGTCCGGCACGTTCCTGCTGCCGATGATCGTCGCGTTGTTCTTCGGCGACACGATCGCGAGCGAATCGTCGTGGTCGAGCCTGAAGTACCTGCTGGCGATCCCGGTGCCGCGGCAGCGGCTGCTGCGGCAGAAGGCCGCGGTGTCCGGGCTGCTGTCCATCGCCGCGCTGGTGCTGCTGCCGGTGGTTTCTCTGCTGGTCGGCATCATCTGGTACGGCGCGGGCGACGCGATCAGCCCCACCGGCGACGCGGTCAGCTTCGGCGACAGCCTGCTGGCGCTGCTGATGTCCACTGTGTACATCGTGGTGCAGCTGGCCTGGGTCGCCGGGCTCGCGCTGCTGCTGAGCGTGTCGACGGAGGCCCCGCTCGGCGCGGTCGGCGGGACGGTGCTGGTGGCGATCCTGTCCCAGATCCTCGACCAGATCACCGCTTTGGAGGGTCTGCGGAACTATCTGCCGACGCACTATTCGTTCGCCTGGATCGACCTGATCTCCACCGACATCGACTGGACGAACCTGGCCAGCGGGGTGCTGTCGTCGGTCATCTACACGACGGTGTTCCTGCTGCTGGCGGGCCGCCGGTTCGCGCGGAAGGACGTCACCAGCTAGGCGGATGTCCGGTACGGTTCGGCGCGTGACGATCCACCTGGAACTCGACGCCGGCGTCGCACTCGTGACCCTCGAACACGGGCGCGGCAACACCCTCGACACCGCCACCTGCAAAGAACTGGTGATCAGACTCGAAGAGGCCGAAGCTGCCGGGGCGCGCGCGGTCGTGCTCACCGGTGCGGGCGACATGTTCTCCGCCGGAGTGGACCTGCTCGCGATCGACGAGGGCGGCGCGCGCTACGTCGGCGATTTCCTGCCCGCGCTGTCGGACGCGTTCCTGGCCGTTTTCGGCTTCCCGCGCCCGGTGGTGGCGGCGGTGAACGGCCACGCGATCGCGGGCGGCATGGTCCTGGCGGCGGCGTGCGACCACCGGATCGCCGCGGACGGCCCCGGCCGCATCGGCGTGACGGAGCTGCTGGTGGGCGTGCCGTTCCCGTTGTCGGCGCTGGAAATCCTGCGCTGCACGTACGGCACGACGCCACTGCCGTCGCTGATCTACAGCGGCGCGACGGTCACCATGTCCGACGCGCTCCCCCGCGGCCTGATCGACGAGATCGTGCCCGCCGACGAGATGCTCACTCGGGCCCGCGAACTGGCTTCCCGGCTCGGCGAACTGCCCGCGGAGGCCTTTGCGCACACGAAGCAGCAGCTGCGGCAGCCGTACCACCAGCGGATCGCGGAGAACCGCGTGTCCGACGACGCGCAGGTAGAGCGTTTGTGGCGGTCCGAACCGGCACTCGCGGCGGTGAAGGCGTACGTGGAGAAGGTGCTGAAGCACTGACCCTTGCGGCCGTCGTTCGCCGGCGCCGGCCGCGGACGGGAGACTTTCTTGCCTCGGCTCTGCCCTCGAACCCATTGCTTCGGGCGCATGTTTCTGTGAAAGTCGATACGAGGGTCCGGGAACCGGGGGTGCCTCAGCTTGGAGCGCACCCCCGGCTGGGGGCCCGCCCGGCTGATCGCCGTCAGTTCTCCTCTAGCTTGACCAGCTCCAGGTCGGTCTGCGGGAAATCGTCGCCGATGCAGAGCAGCGGTTCTCCGGCGATCATCGCGGCCGCGTAGGTGAGGCAGTCGCCGAAGTTCAGCGCGGCGGGATGCCTGCCCTTGCCATAGCGCAGGTACGCGGTCTGCGCGGTCCGCCAGTGCGCTTCGCCGAACGTGAGGATGTCGAACCGCCGCCGTTGCAGGAACGAAGCCAGCAGCGTGGCTCCCCGCTCGCCTTCCTTGTGCGCCAGCACGATCGAGGTCTCCGCCAGGGTCGGGGCCCCGATCCGGCATTCCTCCGCGCCGCCGATCGCCCGGGCGATCGGCACCGCCAGCGGTTCGCCCATGAGCACCGCCACGATCGCGGAACTGTCGATGATCACACGCCACCCGGCCCGTATCCGAGGATTTCCTCGCGCTCGGCCTTGCTGACCGGCTTGCCCCGGTTCTCCGGGGAAACCTGCGGCCAGATCTCCTCCTGCAGGAAGCGCACGAACTCGTCCGCGTTCCGCTCCGCGCGCCGCTGCGCGACCAGCCGGTCGCGCATGATCCGCAGCGACTCGCGGACCGCGCCGGTCTTGGTGGTGCCGGTCAGCTCGGCCACCTCCGCGGCCAGGCGCTCCGTTTCCGGATCCTTGATGTTCATCGCCATGGTGTAATGGTACCGGAAACGGTGTAATTACTTGATTCCGGCCGCGTCCATCCCCCGCAGTTCCTTCTTCAGGTCGGCGACCTCGTCGCGCAGCCGGGCGGCCAGTTCGAACTGCAGGTCGCGGGCGGCCTGCATCATCTGGTCGGTCATCTGCTGGATCAGGTCGGCCAGTTCGGCGCGCGGCATCGACCCGACGTTCTTGTCGGTGAGCATGCCCGAGCTGCGGACGCGGTCGCCCTGTTCCGGCTTCTTGCCGCGCGAGGCGTTGCGGCCCGAACCGCCTACCGCGACCGCCTCGTCGGAGTCTTCCGCTTCGGTGTAGACGCGGTCGAGGATGTCGGCGATCTTCTTGCGCAGCGGCTGCGGGTCGAGGCCGCGTTCCTCGTTGTAGGCGACCTGCTTGGCGCGGCGGCGGTCGGTCTCGTCGATCGCGTACTTCATCGAGTCGGTGATCTTGTCCGCGTACATGTGGACCTCGCCGGACACGTTCCGCGCCGCGCGGCCGATGGTCTGGATCAGCGAGGTTCCGCTGCGCAGGAAGCCTTCCTTGTCCGCGTCGAGGATCGCGACCAGCGACACCTCGGGCAGGTCGAGGCCCTCGCGCAGCAGGTTGATGCCGACCAGGACGTCGTAGTCGCCCGCGCGCAGCTGGCGCAGCAGCTCGACCCGGCGCAGCGTGTCGACCTCCGAGTGCAGGTACCGGACGCGGATGCCCAGCTCCAGCAGGTAGTCCGTGAGATCCTCGGCCATCTTCTTGGTGAGCGTGGTGACCAGGACGCGCTCGTCTTTGTCCGCGCGCTCGCGGATCTCGTGCACCAGGTCGTCGATCTGCCCCTCGGTCGGCTTCACGACCACCTTCGGGTCGACCAGCCCGGTGGGCCGGATGACCTGCTCGACGAACTCGCCGCCGGTCTGCCCCATCTCGTACGGGCCCGGCGTCGCCGACAGGTACACCGTCTGCCCGATCCGGTCGGAGAACTCCTCCCAGGTGAGCGGCCGATTGTCGACCGCGCTGGGCAGCCGGAACCCGTAGTCGACGAGGTTGCGCTTGCGGCTCATGTCGCCCTCGTACATGCCGCCGATCTGCGGCACCGTCTGGTGCGATTCGTCGATGACCAGCAGGAAGTCTTCCGGGAAGTAGTCGATCAGCGTGGCGGGCGCGGAACCCGCGCCACGGCCGTCGATGTGCCGCGAGTAGTTCTCGATGCCGGAGCAGAAGCCGACCTGGCGCATCATCTCGATGTCGTAGGCGGTGCGCATGCGCAGCCGCTGGGCCTCCAGCAGCTTGCCCTGCTTCTCCAGCTCGGCCAGCCGCTCCTCGAGTTCGGCCTCGATGCCGCGGATCGCCTTCTCCATCCGCTCCGGCCCGGCGACGTAGTGCGTGGCCGGGAAGATCCGGACCTCGTCGACCTCGCGCACGATGTCGCCGGTGAGCGGGTGCAGGTAGTACAGCTTGTCGATCTCGTCGCCGAAGAACTCGACGCGGATCGCCAGCTCCTCGTACGCCGGGATGATCTCCACCGTGTCGCCGCGGACGCGGAACGTGCCGCGCGCGAAGGCGATGTCGTTGCGCGAGTACTGCACGTCGACCAGCGCGCGCAGCAGCACGTCGCGCTCCACGGTGCCGCCGACCTCCAGCTTCGTGGACCGGTCGAGGTACGACTGCGGCGTGCCGAGGCCGTAGATGCAGGACACCGACGCGACCACGATGACGTCGCGGCGCGAGAGCAGGTTCATCGTGGCGGAGTGGCGCAGCCGCTCGACGTCGTCGTTGATCGACGAGTCCTTCTCGATGTACGTGTCCGTCTGCGCGATGTACGCCTCGGGCTGGTAGTAGTCGTAGTAGCTGACGAAGTATTCGACCGCGTTGTGCGGGAACAGCTCACGCAGCTCGTTGGCCAGCTGCGCGGCCAGCGTCTTGTTCGGCGCCATCACCAGGGTGGGCCGCTGGACGCGTTCGATCAGCCACGCGGTGGTGGCCGATTTGCCGGTGCCGGTGGCGCCCAGCAGCACGACGTCTTTCTCGCCCGCCTTGATCCGGCGTTCGAGATCGTCGATGGCCGCGGGCTGGTCGCCCGCGGGCTGGTACTCGCTGACGACCTCGAACCGGCCGCCGGCGCGAGGCACCTCGGAGACGGGGCGGAAGTCGGACTGGGCGAGGACGGGGTGTTCGGTTGCGAAAGCCACGGGAACCAGGGTAGGCCGGGGCACCGACAATTTCCGCGACGGCCCCGCTGAGCTGGGGATCTGTCGTCCTCGCGGGCTCCCCGGACGGCGGTGCGGGGACCCCGCGGACGGCTCAGCAGCTGCAGCAGTCGCACCCGCCGCAGCAATCGCAGTCGCATCCGCCGCAATCGCAGCAGTCGCAGCTGCCGCTGTTCGGTTCGCCGCTCCAGGGGCCCGGGTACGGGTCGCGGCAGCAGAACTGGCAGGAGCAGCACATGTACGTCGCGATCGCGCAGCCCGCGAAGAAGTTCCGGCGTTTCGGCGGGACGGCGAACTTCGGCACCCAGCAGCCGCCGCCCTTGCCGTCCAGCGAATCCCCGCCTTCCGGCGGCTCGGGACCGTCCGGGCCACCGGGCCCACCTGGACCACCCGGGCCGCCAGGACCGCCCGGCCCACCAGGTCCGGGAGGACCGCCGGATCCGGGCATGCCCGCAGGTCCGTACCCAGGCACCGGAGCCCCGTAGCCGGGCGGCGGCCCGTACGCAGGCGTTCCCGGCGGCGGCCCGTACGCGGGCGTCCCCGGCGGCGGCCACGACGCGGGCATCCCCGGCTGCCCGGGCCCCGGTCCGTAAGGCGACTGCTGCGGCGTCGGCCCCGGCCCGATCCACCCGGGCGGCGGCTGCTGGCCGTGCAGGTGGTGATGCCCGAACGCCCGCCGCACCGCCTGCCGCAGCTCGTGCACCAGCAACGCGTGCACCAACGCCGAATCGGTGAACTCGGCCTCGCGCAACGCCAGCTCGACCCCGAGCACCGCGTCCGAGCACAGCCGGTGGGCCTCGTCCAGCGCGGTTCCCGTGGCCAGCAACGGATTCCAGGACCCGGACGCGGCATCCGCGGCCAGGTCCTCCACCGCGTCGAGCAGGTGGGCCACCCGGCCGAACAGCCGTCCGGCCTCGGCGAGAGGTGCGCGGTTGCCCGGGCGTCCGGCGATCACCGCGGTCTGCGCGAACGCCGCGGACGAAGCCAGCTCAGCCGGTTCGGTCGCCAGCAACGGCGAGTCCCCGGCGCGCATCGCGCGTTCCAGCTCGCCCTGGCGGCCGACCGCTTCGGTCAGGACCGCGGTGTCGAAGCCGATGTCCGCACCCGTCCGGCCGCCCTGCGCGGCCCAGCGTCGGGCGACGAGCCGTGCCGCACCGGCGACCGGACGCCGGGCGAAAGCGCCGTCCCGGTCGGCGACGTGGTCGTCCACCTTCGCCGAGGCCAGCACCAGCGACACCGCCGCGGCAAGCCGGGCTCCGTCGCCGACCGCGACCGACGCCGGGCGCATCGACCGCAGCGGGCACGGTCCCGCGGCCCGCCGGGGTCCGCTCGGCGTCTGCGCCTCGACCAGCGCCGACACGATCAGCGCGTCGTAGTTCGTCACGACGCGGGCGAACTGCCCGTGCTGGTCGCGCAGCGCGAGGCAGAGGCCGCACAGGTGCGCCATCCAGTCCGCGTGCAGCCGGCCGGCCAGCCGGTGCCGGCAGGGTCTGATGATCCCGAACAAGTGCGCGTACCCCCAGGAGAACCGAATGACCCGCGAACTTTAGCCCGCCGGCCGGACCCCTGACCCGGGTTCCGGCGATTCTCGCGAAGGGCGCGGGCAAGGCAGGATGGGCGGATGACCGATCTGCACCCGCCCAAGGTCGAGAGGTTCGACCCGGCCGCCCGCGTGAACATCGACAACAAGGGCATCCGCCGCGACGTGGACGAGTTCCGCGAGGAGCCGTTCGGCCTGTACCTGGCGCGCCCGGCGCCGGGGCGGGCGCAGTTCCACTACCTCGAGTCCTGGCTGCTGCCGGGACTCGGGCTGCGGATCACCGACTTCTGGTTCAGCCCCGGCCACGAACGCGACCAGGACTTCTACCTCGACGTCGTGCGCGTGCACCGCGACGGCCCGCGCTGGGTCGCGACCGACCTCTACCTCGACCTCGTGCTCAAGGACAAGATCTCGGTCCGGGTGATCGACACCGACGAACTGCTCGCCGCCGTCGCCGGGAACCTGCTCTCGCAGCAAGACGGCGAGTACGCGCTCGAAGTCGCCTACTCCGCCGTCGAGGGCCTCGCCGCGCACGGATACGACCTCGCCGCCTGGCTGTCCACAAAGGACATGACGCTCGGCTGGCGCAGGCATCCCTAACCGGGAACGGGGGATTCCCCTCCCCCGCCCGGCGGTCAGCCGGATTACCCGGGGCGGCTCGCCCGGCCACGATCAGCGGCATGGAACGAACCGCACACCAGGTGACGCTCGACCTCGTCCGCTCGCTGTACCGCGAACACACCGAAGCGTTGCGTGCCGCGAAGGACGCTCAGCGGGCGCACCGCAACGCGCATCCGGCGATGAAGACGCAACTGGACGACGTCGAGGCGGAGATCACCTACCTGCTCCTGCGGCACCTGCGCCCGGAGAAAGTCGTGGAGATCGGTTCGCTGCACGGGTGGTCGACGAGCTGGATCCTTCGCGCGCTCGCGGACAACGGCACCGGCAAGCTGACCACGATCGACCTCATCGGCAACGCCACCAAGACGGTCCCGCACGCGCTGGCGAAGGGCCGCTGGGAGTTCCGCCAGGGCGACGCGCGCACCCTCGCCGGCACGGTGCTGTCCGATGTGGACTATCTCTTCATCGACGCCGACCACGGCGCGCGCTTCGCGAGGTGGTACCTCTCCGACGTCTTCCCGAAAATCGACGCCGCGGTGAGCGTGCACGACGTGTTCCACCGCGCCACCCCGCTGCCGTTCACCGAAGGCACTGAAGTGGTGCGCTGGCTGGAAAAAACGCAGACCCCGTACTTCACCGCGGCACGCGCCCGCGCGAAACACGCGTACGCTTGCCTCGACGAACTCAGGCGCGAACTCGGCGTCGACAGCACCGTGCACACCGGGCGCGACAACCCGATGATCTACTTCCGCATCCACCGATCGGTGGATGCGCGGCGGACAGCCGGTGGACCGGAAGTCGCGCCGTTCCGCTGATCCGATCGGCCGCTCCGGCCGGGATTCTCGAAGGCAGCAACCGCTGCGATTCGAGAGGGGACTCCCAGGCAATGCCGGTCATCGAGGTGCGGAACCTCCATAAACGCTATCGCGAGAAGACCGCTGTGGAAGACGTTTCGTTCACCGTCGAGCAGGGCGAGATCTTCGGGATCCTCGGCCCGAACGGCGCGGGCAAGACCACCACGGTGGAATGCGTCGAGGGCCTGCGCTCCCCCGACGGCGGCACCGTTTCGGTGCTCGGGCTCGACCCGCGGCGCGACGTCCGCGAACTGCGCCAGCGCCTCGGCGTCCAGTTGCAGGAAAGCCGGCTGCCCGACCGGTTGCGCGTCCGCGAGGTGCTCGACCTGTTCGCCGCGATGTACCGCACGCCGGCCGATCCGGCGCGGCTGATGGGCCTGCTCGGGCTCACCGAACAGCGGAACACCTTCTACCGCAAGCTTTCCGGCGGCCAGCAGCAGCGCGTGTCGATCGCGCTCGCGCTGATCGGCAGCCCCGAGGTGGTGGTGCTCGACGAACTGACCACCGGTCTCGACCCGCAGGCCCGCCGCGACACCTGGGACCTCGTCGAAGCCGTCCGCGCGGAAGGCGTGACGGTCGTGCTCGTCACGCACTTCATGGAGGAGGCGGAACGGCTGTGCGACCGGATCGCGGTGATCGACGCCGGGCGCGTCGTCGCGACCGACACCCCGGCGGGGCTGGTCGGCCGGGTCGGCGGCGAGCAGCGCATCCGGTTCCGCCCGTCCGCGCCGGTGGACCCGCAGGCGCTGGCCGGGCTGCCGAGCGTGCGGAAGGTCGAGCGGAACGGCGCGCACCTCGTGGTGACCGGAGGCGACGGCGCGCTGCAGGCGGTGACGTCGTTCCTCGCCCGCACCGGCGTCGTCGCGGGGGATCTGCGGGTGGAGCAGGCCAGCCTCGACGACGCGTTCGTCGCGCTGACCGGCCGGAAACTGGACTGAGGGGGACCTGGAAATGCTCTCGAAGCTGACCGTCGCCGAGGCGAAGATCTTCCTCCGCGACCCGGGCGCGCCCGCCGCGGTGCTCGGGATCCCGCTGGCGCTGCTGCTGGTGTTCGGGCTGATGCCGGGGTCGCGCGAGCCGAGCGCCCAGTACGGCGGCGAGTCGCCGCTGGCCACGGTGATCGCGCCGATGGCGGTGGCGCTCCTGCTCGGCATGCTCGCGGTGTACCTGCTGCCGGCCGCGATGGCCTCGCACCGGGAGAAGGGGGTCCTGAAGCGGCTGGCCGCCAGCCCGATGCCGCCGTCGCGGCTGCTCGCCGCGCAACTGCTGGTGAACCTCGCCAGCGCCGTGGTCGCGATCGTGCTCGTCGTGGGGGTGGGCACGATCGCGCTCGGCATGGCCCTGCCGAAGAATCCGGGCGGCTTCCTCGCGGTCACGCTGCTCGGCGCGGTGTCGCTGTTCTCGATGGGCACGCTGCTCGCCGCGTTCGTCCCGAGCGCCCGCGCGGCGAACGGGATCGGCGCGGCGGTGTTCTTCCCGATGCTCGCGCTCGGCGGCGTCTGGGTGCCGAAGGAGCAACTGTCCCCGGTGCTGCAGCACATCGCTGACGTCCTGCCGCTCGGTGCGACGCTCGGCAGCCTGCGCGACACCGCCGCCGGACACGCGCCGCACTGGCTGCCGATGGTGGCCCTCGCAGTGTTCGCCATCGTGTGCTCGACGCTCGCCGCCCGATTCTTCCGCTGGGAGTGAGCGCGATGACCACGACACAGGAAGAAGCCACGACAGCCCGCTCGGTCGCGCCGTTCGCCCGGATGCCGGTGTTCGGCATCGCCGCCCTGATGGCGGTGCCGATGGCGCTCACCGCGAACAACTACGGCTACTTCGGCGACGAGCTGTACTTCCTCGCCGCCGGACGGCATCTGGCCTGGGGCTACGTGGACCAGCCGCCACTGCTGCCGCTGCTCGCCCGCGCGATGGACGCGATCGCGCCGGATTCGCTGTTCGTCCTGCGGCTCCCGGCGATGCTGGCGATGCTCGCCGGCGTCGTGTTCGCCGCGCTCGTCGCCCGCGAACTCGGCGGGCGCACCCGCGCGCAGGCGATCACCGCCGCGACCTTCGCCGCCTGCACCCAGTTCGTCGCCAGCGGCCACTACCTGGCGACCTCGACGCTCGACCCGTTCCTCTGGACCGTCCTGCTCTGGCTGCTCGTCCGCTGGATCCGGACCCGGCGCGACGGCCTGCTGCTGTGGGCCGGGATCGTCACCGCGTTCGCGTTGTACGTGAAGTTCCTGATCGGCGGCTTCTGGATCGTCGCCGGGATCGCGTTGCTGATCTGCGGCCCGCGCGACCTGCTGCGCCGCCCGCTGCTGTGGGCCGGGGCCGCGATCGCCGCGCTGGCGCTGGTGCCGACGCTCGTGTGGCAGGCCCAGCACGGCTGGCCGCAGCTGGGCATGGGCGCGGCGATCTCGCACGAGGTCGGCCAGTCCTGGGGCGGGCGGCTGACCTGGATCCCGCAGGTGCTGCTGCTCGCCGGCGTCCCGATCGGGCTCGTGCTGCTCGGCTACGGCCTGTGGCGGCTGCTGCGTTCGCCGCGGTTCCGCGCCTACCGCTTCCTCGCCTGGACGACGCTCGCGCTGGCGGTGGTGTTCATCGCGGTGAACGGCCGTTCGTACTACATCGCGGGCATGTTCGCGCCGTGCTGGGCGGTCGCGGCGGTGGAGCTCGAGAACGGGCAGGCGGCGCGGTGGTGGCGCTGGATCCCGACGTGGCCGGTCTTCGTGCTCTCCGCGCTGCTGATGCTGCCCGCCGCGCTGCCGGTCTGGCCGCACTCCTGGGTCGAGAAGAACCCGTCGCTGCCGACGCCCGCCTTCTCCTTCGGTGAAGTCGGCTGGCCGGAAGCCGCGCAGTCGGTCGCCAAGGCGTTCCGCGGCGTGCCCGACCCGGCACACACCGCGATCGTCGGCGAGACCTACTGGACGGCGAGCGCGCTCGACCGCTACGGCCCCGACCTGGGCCTGCCCGAGCCGACCAGCCCGAACCGCGGGTACGCGACGCTGGCCGTCCCGCCCGATTCGGCGCGCGACGTCCTGTTCGTCGGGGCCGATCCCCGGCCGTTGCTCGGGCGCTTCGCCCACCTCGAGCCGGTCGGCGCGGTCACGACCGGGAACGCGAAGCCGAGTGTGCTCGACGGCACCCCGATGTGGCTGGCCACGGCGCGGCTGCGGCCGTGGGCGGAAATCTGGCCCGAGCTGGCGAACACCGGGACTTGACCGGCGGCACCCGCAGTGGGACGGCGGACGGCCTCGCCCGTAGGGTGCGGGCGAGGCCAGCCCCCGATTCGCCGACAGGGAGCAGGATGGATGCCGTGACCACGGCCACCGCACCGAGCACGCCCGGCCGCGCCCTCGCCGGGTTCGCCCGGCGGCCGGTCTTCCTGCTCGCCGCGGGGACCGCCGCCGTACTCCTCGCCACCGCCGGCCGCTACGGCTACTTCGGCGACGAGCTGTACTTCCTCGCCGCGGGCAAGCACCTCGCGTGGGGCTACGCGGACCAGCCGCCCGTGCTGCCGTTCCTCGCCTGGCTGGCGAACACGGTCGCGCCGGGCTCGCTCGTCGTGTTCCGGATCCCGGCGATCCTGGCGACCGCCGCGGGCGTGGTGTTCACCGCGCTCATCGCCCGCGAAATGGGCGGCGAACGCAAGGCGCAGACCCGCGCCGCCGCGGCGTACGCGATCTGCGGGCAGTTCGTCGGCAGCGGCCACTACCTCGCGACGTCCACTGTGGACCCGCTGCTGTGGACGATCGTGCTGTGGCTGCTGGTGCGCTGGATCCGCACCCGCGACGACAACCTGCTGCTGTGGCTCGGCGTCGCGACGGCGGTCGGGCTCAACGTGAAGTTCCTGATCGGCGGGTTCTGGGCGGTCACCGCGATCACCGCGCTCGTGTTCGGGCCGCGGGACCTGTTGCGCCGCCCCAAACTGTGGGCCGGCGCGGCGATCGCCGCGGTCGCGTGCGTGCCGACCTTGCTGTGGCAAGCCGCGAACGGCTGGCCGCAGCTGGGCATGGGCGACGCGGTCTCGCGCGAGGTCGAGGAAGCGGGCGGCCGGGCGATGTTCGTGCCCGCGCTGCTCGCCGGAGCCGGTCTGGTCATCGGCGCGCTGGGCGTGCTGTACGGGCTGGCTGTGCTGCTCGGCAGCGCCCGGCTGCGCGCGTACCGGTTCCTCGGCTGGACCGCGCTCGGAGTCTTCGCGATCTTCCTGATCGGCAACGGCCGGTTCTATTACGCCGCGGGCACTTTCGGCATCCTGTGGGCAGCCGCCGCGGTGCACCTGCAGGACCGGCGGCCCGCGTTGTGGTGGCGCTGGGTCCCGACGTGGCCGCTGTTCGTCCTCTCCGCGCTCTACAGCCTGCCCTACGCGCTCCCGGTGTGGCCCGAGCAGTGGCTGGTCGAGCATCCGACCGCGCCGCGCCCGGCGTACGCGATGGAGGAATACGGCTGGCCGGACCTGGCCGCGTCCGTCGCCAAGCAGTACCGCGCGCTGCCGCCGGAGGAACGGACCCGCACCGCGCTCGTCACCGGCGGGTACTGGCAAGCAGGCGCGCTCGGCCGCTACGGGCCTGAGCAGGGCTTGCCCGAGGCGTACAGCGCGAGCCGCGGATTCTGGTACTTCGGCCGCCCGAACGACAACGCCGACACCGTGCTGTTCGTCGGCCGCGAACCGGCGAAGCTGGCCGCCCATTTCCGGTCCGCGCGCGTCGTCGGCGAGGTCGACAACCGGCTCGGCGTCCCGAATTCCAGCCGGCACATGCCGATCTGGCTGCTCGAGGGCCGGATCGGCTCCTGGGCCGGGATCTGGCCGCAGCTGAAGGACCTCAAGGCGTGAGGCTCGAAGACCTCCGGGGGGTCAAACTCGACTGGCGGGGCTCGCTGACGCCTCCGGCGGTGGGGTGGAAAGAAAGGACGCCGGTGCGGTGGCACCGGTGGTTCAGCCAGGCCGAGACCGTGCTTGCGTGGCTCCTGCTGGCGGTCTCCGTCCTGCTCACCGTGCTGGGCAGCGGCCGGACGAGCGACTACCGGACGGGCACCCTGCTGATCGCCGCCGGCGCCGCGGTCTGGCTGCTGCTGACGACCGTCGTGCTCAGCCCGAAGCTCCGCGATCACCCGGTGACCGCCGCGGTGGCGTTCGCCGGGGCCGTCACGTTCGGCGCGATCCTCGAAGCGCGCGAAACGTACTTCGTCATCTTCATGATCTACGCGTTCTTCGCCGCGATGCGGATGAAGCCGATGGTGCTGGCCGTGCTCGGCATCGGCATCACGTCGCTGCTGATCAACACCATGACGCTCGGCGGGCCGATCCACGCGCTGTCGGACTCGCCGGGAATCTGGATCGCGCTGGTGACCGTGCAGACCGCGGCGATCAGCGGCGGCGGCGCGGTCTTCGCCGCCGTGGGCAGGCAGAACGCCGAACGCAAGCGGATGCTCGACCAGCTGGCGGCGGCCGAGGCGGAGAACCGCGGGCTGCAGCGGCAACTGCTCACGCAGGCGCGCGAGGCGGGCGTGCTCGACGAGCGGCAGCGGCTGAGCCAGGAAATCCACGACACGCTCGCGCAGGGATTCACCGGGATCATCACCCAGCTCGAAGCCGCCGCCCAAGCCCGCGGCGACACGGCCGAATGGGAACGCCACCTCGCCGCGGCCACCCAGCTCGCCCGGGAAAACCTCACCGCGGCCCGGCGTTCGGTCGCCGCGCTGCGCCCGGAGCCGCTCGAAACCGCGACGCTGCCCGAAGCGCTCGCCGAGGTCGCGCGGCTGTGGAGCGAACGCACCGGCGTGCCCGCGGAATTCTCGACCACCGGGACCGCCGTCCCGCTGCATCCGGAGCTGGAAGCCAGCCTGCTGCGGATCACCCAGGAAGCACTGTCCAATGTGGCCAAACACGCGCGGGCCAGCCGAGCCGGGATCACCCTGTCGTACATGGGCGACGAGGTGACTCTCGACGCGCGCGACGACGGCGTCGGCTTCGATCCCGCGCACCCGCCCGCGCCGCCGTCGGCGGAAGGCGGGCACGGCCTGCCCGGCATGCGGCGGCGCGCCGAACGCCTCGCCGGCACCCTGCACGTCGAATCCGAACCGGGCGGCGGCACCGCGATCTCGGCGCGCCTGCCCGCGATCCCGGCTGCGACACTGGATCCGACCGAGGGGGCCTCATGACCATCACGCTGCTCATCGCCGACGACCACCCGATCGTCCGGGACGGGCTGCGCGGCATCTTCACCGGCGAACGCGGCTTCGAGGTGCTGGGCGAGGCCGCGCACGGAGCCGAGGCGGTCACGCTCGCCGAGGCCCTTCGCCCGGACGTCGTGCTGATGGACCTGCGGATGCCCGGAACCGACGGCGTCGCCGCGATCACCGAGCTCGCCCGCCTCGGCAACCCGGCGCGCGTGCTCGTGCTGACCACGTACGACACGGATTCCGACGTGCTGCCCGCGATCGAAGCGGGCGCGACCGGCTATCTGCTGAAGGATTCGCCGCGCGAGGAACTGTTCCGCGCCGTCCGCGCCGCCGCCCGCGGCGAGGCAGTCCTCTCCCCCGCGGTCGCGAGCCGGATCATGGGCCAGATGCGCGCACCGGCCCAGGAACCCTTGTCGCAGCGGGAAATCGAGGTGCTGAACCTCGTCGCGCGCGGGTCGACGAACAAGGAAGCGGCGAAGAAGCTGTTCATCAGCGAGGCGACGGTGAAGACGCACCTGCTGCACGCGTACGCGAAACTCGGCGTGAAGGACCGCGCGGCGGCGGTGGCGGTGGCTTTCGAGCGCGGGTTGATCGGCTCCTAACCCCACAGTTCGCTGCTGCGGGACGCCACCTGGGCCACCACTGCGGCCACGAACTCCTTCCCCCGCAACGGATCCAGCTTCCGGCCGTCCCGTAGCCGAGGCGCGATCAGCCCCTCCGCAGCCTCCCGCGGGCCGAGTACCGCCTGGTACGGCACCAGCCGCCGGTCCCGGATCCGCGCGCCCAGGCTCCCCCGGTCCGCCGGGACGACCTCGGCGCGCAACCCGGCGTCCATCGCCTCCTCCGCGACCGCTTCGGCCGCCGGAAGTTCCGCGTCGCCAACCGGAAGCACCGCCACCTGTACCGGTGCCAGCCACAGCGGGAACGCACCGCCGTGTTCCTCGATCAGTTGTGCCAGCACGCGTTCGAGGCTGCCGAGCACCGCGCGGTGCACTAGTACCGGCCGGTGCGTGCGGCCGTCCGGGCCGACGTATTCGAGCCCGAACTGCTCCGGCTGGTGCAGGTCGACCTGCACGGTGGACAGGGTCGATTCGCGGCCGGAACTGTCGGCGATCTGGATGTCGATCTTCGGGCCGTAGAACGCCGCCTCGCCGGGACCGCGTTCGTACTCGATGCCGTCGAGCGCGTCGACGAGCACCTCGGCCGCCTGCTCCCACGCGTCGGCCGCACCGGCGTACTTGCCGCGGTTGTCCGGCAAGGAAAGGCGGTAGCGCGCGGGTTTCAAGCCAAGGTCCCGGTACACGCGGCGGATCAGCGCGAGCGCGCCCCGCACTTCCGCGCCGACCTGCTCGGGAAGGCAGAAAATGTGCGCGTCGTTCAACTGGATCGCCCGCACCCGGCTGAGCCCGCCGAGGACGCCGGACAGTTCGGCGCGGTACATCCCGCCGAGCTCGGCCAGCCGCAGCGGCAGTTCGCGGTGGCTGCGGGCGCGGGAACGGTAGATCAGCGCGTGGTGCGGGCACAGGCTCGGCCGCAGCACGATCTGCTCGCCGCCGAGATCCATCGGCGGGAACATGTCGTCGCGGTAATGCGCCCAGTGGCCGGAAAGCTCGTACAGCTCGCGTTTCCCCAGCACCGGCGACGCCACGTGCCGGTAGCCGGCCCGGCGTTCGATCTCGCGGACGTACTCCTCCAGCACGTGCCGTACGGCGGCGCCGTCGGGCAGCAGATACGGCAGTCCCGCCCCGATCAGCGGGTCGCTGCCGAACAGGCCGAGTTCGCGGCCGAGTTTGCGGTGGTCAGGCATGGCGGTCTCCTCACGGAAGGCGAGGCGAGCGCACGACGAAGCCCGGGGCGCTCGCCCCGGGCTCGAATGGCAGTGTTCAGCGCGCCGGGACGGGATCCGGCGTCGTCGTGGACTGGGCGCGCATCACGGCGCGAACGGTAACCCCGCACCCGGCGGGACCGCATCCGGTTTTCCGGCTCACGGCTTCCAGCCGCTTCGCCCAGCCCACTTCTCCGCGCGCACGAACGCCTCGTTGACCCAGCCCTGCTTCTCTTCCGCGTACTGCTCGACCGTGCCGTCCGCGGAATGCTTGCGCGCCAGCTCTTCCTTCACCTGGGCGTAGCTGTCGCGCTCGTCCGGGTGCGCGCGGATCCAGTCGCGGAACAGCAGCGCGAGCCGCCACGCCGGGGTTTCGGTGGACCGTACGTGCAGGTTGACCGGCCGCTTCGGGTCGGCGCTCTGGTGGAACCGCTTGAGCCACTTCCCGTCGCCGCCCTGCGGGTCGTCCCACCATTCGCCTTCGCGGCGCGGGAAACCGGCGTCGGCGAGCGCCTCGGCGAGTGCGTCCGCATCGTCCAAAGAGGACACTGTGAGCTGCAGGTCGAGGACGTCCTTGGCGAGCAGGCCCGGCACCGCGGTGGATCCGATGTGGTCCGCGCGCACCAGTCGCGAACCCGCGATCTGCCGCAGCCGCGCCAGCCGGCGTTCGGCCTGCAACGGCCAGCTCGAGTCGTACGGCGAGATCACCGGCGAGGCGGGCGGACGCGGTTTGCGCAGCCGGAGGTTCGCCTCGAACGGCACCAGCCGGTCCGCCCACAACGCGTCCACTTCGGCGAGCACGACGTCCGGCGTGCCGCCGTTGTCGAGCCACACATCCGCGACGGCGCGCCGCTGCTCCTCCGCTGCCTGCGCCCGGATCCGCGCCCGCGCGTCGGCCTCGGGCATGCCGCGCACCTCGACCAGCCGGCGCACCCGCACCTCCACCGGCGCGTCGACCACCAGCACCAGGTGATACGCGGGCGCGAGGTCGTTCTCCACGAGCAGCGGCACGTCGTGCACCACCACCGCGTCGTCCGCGGCCGCGGCCATCAGCTCGCCGGTGCGCTGCCCGACCAGCGGGTGCACGATCGAGTTCAGCCGCCTGCGCGATTCGTCGTCCGCGAACGCGCGCGCGGCGAGCGCGGGACGGTCCAGCGAACCGTCCTCGGCGAGGATTTCCCCGCCGAACGCCTCGGCCAGCGCGGCAAGCCCGGGCGTGCCCGGCTCGACGACTTCGCGCGCGATGCGGTCGGAGTCGATGACGACGGCCCCGTGTTCAGCCAGCCGGTTCGCCACCGTCGACTTCCCAGCACCGATCCCGCCCGTCAGGCCCACTCGCAGCATGGCCACACCCTACTGTGCCGATTGTCGGCCATCCGACCACCGCCACGGCCGGACGACTTCGCCGCACCGAGGCGTCGCTCCGCTCGCGGCCGGATGCGCAATGAGCCCCGCCGTCACCCGCTCAGGCGACACCGGATGCCCTGCACGTGCAATCGCACACGTACCCGCACACCCTCCGCGCAAACGCAAGCACTTTTTCGGGCGTAGCCGAACTGATGTGGGTGACACGCCGCGTGCTTGCGCTGTTTTCGCGGGTCGAGTGCGTACCGTGCGCGGCGGAAGGGTCGCCCACACGGAGGAACAATGGCGGAGAAGCACGTCGGGAAGCACCGGCTCGGCACCCCGGGTCTGGTGCACTGCGTCTCCTATCGCCAGGTCTCGGACGCACTAGCGGAGTACCGGCGCACGTGGTTCAGCGCGCTGCTCGTGCCCGCGAAGCACAGCCTGGCCGGCCTCCGCCGCCGCGCCCGCGAAGCCGCGCTCGAACACGCTTGGGTCCCCTCGGTTTCGCTGGAACGCGCCTGACCCGCCGCTCTCACGACAGGGTCCGCGAGGTACCGACGAAGGACGTCAACCTCGGCGCAATACGGCGAGTACGTGAGGGGAACCCTGAGGGACTCTGATTCCCTCAGGGTGGCCCTCACGGACGAACCTCGCTCACGCCACCCGCGTCGGCCTGGGCGGACACGCTTCAGCTGTGCCCGCAAGGCTCTGCTTGAGTCCTCGGCGTTGGTGCTGAAGTCCGTGAAGGACTCCCCCGAGGGACTCTGAATCCCTCAAGGAGCCCTTCACAGACCGATCGGGGTCAGACCGCGTGGGTTTCGATCGCGATCTCGTGGCTCAGCGTGCGGTGCACCGGGCATTTGTCCGCGATCTCCAGCAGCCGTGCGCGCTGGGCGTCGTCGAGGTCGCCTTCCAGGGAGATTTCCCGGGTGATCCGGCTGATCAGCCCGACCTCGGTCTCGCAGCGTTCGCAGTCGCGGGCGTGCACGCGGTCGTGCCGGAGCCGGACGGTCGTGCGGGTCAGCGGGATCCCCTTGCGGTCGGCGTACATCCGCAGCGTCATCGAGGTGCAGGTGCCGAGCGCGGACAGCAGGAGGTCGTACGGTGTGGGACCGGCGTCCGCGCCGCCCACGCTCTCCGGTTCGTCGGCGAGGAATTCGTGGCCCGCGGTCGTGACGCGCTGTGCATAGCGGCCGCTCCCGGCATCGGTGACGACGACAATGCCGGGTTCCGGCTGGGTCATGGGGAGGGATTCCTTCTGCTCGGCACCGCCCGCCCGGTCCGGGCGGTCGCTTGTGGACGGTCCGGGAACGACGTTCCCAAGAAGCCGTGAATATCGTATCTTCTGCTTGCGAGAAGCGGACGCGCTTCCCGCGGAGCACGGGCAAAAGGGGGTGGGAGATGGCCACCCGGCATCTCTCGACACGGCCGGCGGAGCAGCACAACCGCGGCCGGTTCCTCGACGCGGCTTTGACCGTCCTCAGCGAACGAGGCGTCGCCGGATTGACCGTGCGCGCGGTGGCCGAACAAGCCGGGGCGTCCACGATCACGGTGTACACGCGCTTCGGCGGCCGCACCGGCCTGCTAGACGCCTTGTACGAACGGGCTTTCGACCTGCTGGGCGAGGAACTGCGCACCGTTCCGCAGGACGACGGGATCGCCGAGCTGGTCGAGGTCGCCCTCGCCTACCGCCGGTTCGCCCTGGAGAGCCCGGCCCGCTACGGCCTGATGTTCGAGCGCTCGGTGCACGACTACGACCCCGACCCGGCGCTGCGGTCGGGAGTGCTGCGCACGAGTTTCGCCGAGTTCGTCGCGAAAATCGACCGGGTCTGCCCGCCGGACGTCGTCGCGCAGGAATGCGGCTACCTGCTCTGGACCTCGATGCACGGACTGGTGAGCGTCGAGCTGACGATCCGCTCGCAAAGCCCGCTCGACGACTGGTTCCTCAGCTCGGACGAATCCGCGCACGAAACCATCTACCGCCGGGGAGTCCACGCGACGATCGACGGGCTCGGGCTGCGCAACTGACCCGCGCCCGGTGCGTCGAGCCTCGGAGAACAGCCCGGGCAGACGCCCGCGACCCGGTGTTCGAGCCTTCGGCGCACGACAACGCCTCCGGGCCCGCGCTGCGGTCGGGATGTGCCGCGTACGAGATTCGCCGATTTCGCCGCGAGGCCCAACGTCGTCCCGCAGCACTGCGGCCAGCCCCAAGACCCAGAAAAACAATTCGGCCCCGGTCCACCAGGACCGGGGCCGAACTTGTCAGAGACTCAGCGAGTCAGTCGCTCACGCGCCGCCCGACAGCTTCTCGCGCAGGGCCGCGAGCTGCTCGTCGCTGGCGAGCGTGCCGCCGCTCTTCGCCTCGACCGGGGCGGACGAGGTGTAGCTCTGGTCGCCGCCCTCGATGCCGGTGGCAGCGTCGGCAGCGGCTTCGGCGTCGGCCTCGGCGGCCTTCTTGACCTGGGCCATGTGCGCCTCGTAGCGCGTGTGGGCCTCGGCGTACTGCCGCTCCCACTCCTCGCGCTGCTTGTCGAAGCCTTCCTGCCACTCCTGCGTGTCCGGGTCGAAGCCTTCGGGGTAGATGTAGTTGCCCTCGGCGTCGTACTCGGCGGCCATGCCGTACTGGGTGGGGTCGAACTCGGTCTCCGGCGTGACGCCCTCGTTCGCCTGCTTCAGCGACAGCGAGATGCGGCGGCGCTCGAGGTCGATGTCGATGACCTTGACCATGACGTCGCCGTTGACCTGGACGACCTGCTCCGGGATCTCCACGTGGCGCTCGGCCAGCTCGGAGATGTGCACCAGGCCCTCGATGCCCTCTTCGACGCGCACGAACGCACCGAACGGAACCAGCTTGGTGACCTTGCCCGGCACGATCTGGCCGATCGCGTGGGTGCGGGCGAACTGGCGCCACGGGTCTTCCTGGGTCGCCTTCAGCGACAGCGAGACGCGCTCGCGGTCCATGTCGACGTCCAGGACCTCGACCGTGACCTCCTGGCCGACCTCGACGACCTCGGACGGGTGGTCGATGTGCTTCCAGGACAGCTCGGAGACGTGCACCAGGCCGTCGACGCCGCCCAGGTCCACGAAGGCGCCGAAGTTGACGATGGAGGACACGACGCCCTTGCGGACCTGGCCCTTGGCGAGCGCGTTGAGGAACTCGCTGCGCACCTCGGACTGGGTCTGCTCGAGGTAGGCGCGGCGGGACAGGACCACGTTGTTGCGGTTCTTGTCCAGCTCGATGATCTTCGCCTCGAGCTCGCGGCCCACGTAGGGCTGCAGGTCGCGCACCCGGCGCATCTCGACCAGCGACGCGGGCAGGAAGCCGCGCAGGCCGATGTCCAGGATGAGGCCGCCCTTGACGACCTCGATGACGGTGCCCTTGACGGGCTCGTCTTTCTCCTTGAGCTCCTCGATCGTGCCCCAGGCGCGCTCGTACTGCGCGCGCTTCTTGGACAGGATCAGACGGCCTTCCTTGTCCTCCTTCTGGAGAACGAGGGCTTCGACCTCATCGCCGACGGCGACAACCTCGGCCGGGTCGACATCGTGCTTGATGGACAGCTCGCGCGAGGGGATGACGCCCTCGGTCTTGTACCCGATGTCGAGCAGGACCTCGTCGCGGTCGACCTTGACGATGGTGCCCTCGACGATGTCCCCATCGTTGAAGTACTTGATCGTCTTGTCGATAGCCGCGAGGAAGTCTTCCTCCGACCCGATGTCGTTGATGGCGACCTGCGGGGCCCCGGTCGGGGCGGTCGGGGCGGTGGCGGTGTCGGTGGTCATTAGGCGGGTTGCTCCGGTGGATGGGTGTCGTAGGTGGATGTGAAGTTGGCTACCGGCAGTGCACGCGGCGGGCTCGCAACCGGCATGCGACGACCCTGCTCAAACGTCCGGCGACCAAACGTTCCACCAGTGAACGACCGCGGCATGACCCGCTGACGATGCGCGGCCCCGGTGGGTAGTCACCCAGGCAGCGCGAACCCCACTGCGCTAACACGTATCGTACGCGGGCCTGTCCGGGGGACACAATCAGGGTCGCCCTCGGCTCCCGGTACCTTCCTCGCAACGTTTCCGCCGGTCCGGGCATTCCCCGCGCCCAGCCGGCCGCACCCGGGAGAGGAGACCGGCATGCCCGAGCCCGCCGCGGCCCCGGCGGACCGCCACGCGAGCGCCGAGGAACGGCTCGGCACGGTCGGCGTCGCCCATCGC
Organism: Amycolatopsis nivea; assembly: GCF_004522235.1. GTDB lineage: Bacteria > Actinomycetota > Actinomycetes > Mycobacteriales > Pseudonocardiaceae > Amycolatopsis > Amycolatopsis nivea. The sequence goes on along the minus strand of NZ_SDLT01000010.1, from coordinate 145,393 downwards.
GAAGTCGCCGGGAACGAGGCGGAAGCGGCGAATCTGGCCTGGTGGGACGCGGATGCCGACGACTACCAGGCTACCCACGGCGGATTCCTCGGCGACGCCGATTTCGTCTGGTGCCCGGAGGGCGTGCGCGAGGAAGAGGCGCGGCTGCTCGGCGACGTGCGCGGCAAGCGGGTGCTCGAAGTCGGCTGCGGACAGGCCGCGTGCTCGCGCTGGCTCGCGGCCGCCGGGGCCGAACCGGTCGCCACCGATCTGTCCGGCGGCATGCTCCGGCACGCCCGCGAAGGGAACGCCCGCACCGGCGCGGCGGTCCCCCTCGTGCAGGCGAACGCCGAGCGGCTTCCGTTCGCCGCGGCGAGTTTCGACATCGCGTGCTCCGCGTTCGGCGCGCTCCCCTTCGTGCCGTCGCTGGAGACCGTGTTCGGCGAGGTGCGCCGGGTGCTGCGCCCCGGCGCGCCGTGGGTGTTCTCGGTGACCCACCCGATGCGGTGGATCTTCCCGGACGATCCCGGCCCGCAGGGGCTCACCGCGACCCAGCCGTACTTCGACCGCACGCCATATGTCGAGGTCGACGACGACGGCACGGCGACCTACGTCGAATACCACCGCACGCTCGGCGACTACGTGCGCGCGCTCGACGCGTCGGGCTTCGCGCTGGAGGACCTCGTCGAGCCGGAATGGCCGGCGGGCCACACGCGCACCTGGGGCCAGTGGAGCCCGCTGCGCGGCAGGCTTTTCCCCGGCACCGCGATCTTCCGCACCCGCCGCGACTGACCGGCTACGCTGCGGCAGTGAGCTCCGCAGGCCGATTCGCCGAACTCGACCCGCTCCTGCCGCCGCCCGTCCCGCTCGCGGGCGGCGAGCGGCTGCGCGCGGTGACGGCGTCCGGCACGCGGGTTTCCGCGATGCTCCAGCGCTACCGGCACGGTCCGGGCGACGCTCCCCTGCTCTGGTCGGCGGCCGAGGTGTGGCAGCTGTTCCCGGATCCGGAAACCGCGGGCACCGAAGCGTTCGACGCGCTGCTCGGCGCGCTCCGCTCCCAAGTGGACACTGAAGCGCCGGGCGCCGATTCGGCGTGCGTGGTCAACTGGCCGAGCCGCGACGCCGAAGCCATCCGGGCTTTTCTCGATCACGGGCTGGTTCCGTTGGCCGCATTGGCGGTTCGCCCCGCCGTCGCGCCGGAAGAAACCGCCGCGGACGCGTCGATCCGCCTCGCCGGACCCGACGACTATCCGGCGGCGCTGGCGCTGTGCACCGCGACCTTCGACTACACCGGCCTTGTCGCGCACCGGAAACGCGAGCAGACCGCGGAGCTGCTCGGCCCGGCGCTGCGCCGCGCGCTCGGCGAGAAGGCGACCTGGCTCGCCGAGGCCGACGGCGAAGTGGCGGCGCTCGCGCAATGCGACTGGGTGGAATCCGCGCCCGGGAACGAGGCCGCCGAGCTGCTGCCGACCGGGTGCTGGGGGTACGTGAACAACGTCGTCACCGCCCCGGGCAGCCGCGGCCGCGGGATCGGCCGCGCGCTGATGGCCCGCGCGCACCGCGAGCTGCTGAACCAGGGCGCGACCGGCACCTACCTCTATTACAACCCGACCAATCCCCTGTCGTCGGTGTTCTGGCACCGGCAGGGCTACCGGCCGCTGTGGACGTCCTGGGAGGCACACCCAGCGTGGGCCTTGCGCTGAGCCCGCCGCTCTTTGGTGTGACGTCCGGCGAGCCGCCTTGCCGACCTCGCCAGGTCAGGTCTAACTTTTGAACTGACTAGTCAGTTCAAAATCCGTGGAGTGTGTCCTGTGCAGGTCCGTGCCGACCGGGTGTCCCTGAAGGGTCCCCACGGCCCCTTGTTGCCGCCTACCTCGCTCACCGTCGAGGAGGGCTGCCTCACCGTCGTGCACGGCGAACCGGGCGTCGGCATCACCGCGCTGGCGCTCGCGCTGGCCGGGCGGTTGAAGCCGACCACCGGGACCGTGACCGCCGAACCCGAGGGCGACCTGCGGCGGCTCGTGGCCGTCGTGGACTCGCCGGGAGTCAGCGAGCCGGACGAGGCCTTGTCGCTGCGCATCGTCGCCGGCGAAGAACTGGCGCTCGCACACCGTCCTTCCAGCAAGGATGCTGTCACAGCTTGGCTCTCCCAGCACGACGCGGCTCCGTACGCCGACAGCCGGTTCGAGAATCTCGAGCCCGCGCTGCGCATCCGGCTGCTCGCCGCGCTGGCCGCCGAACGCGACGGCGTGCGCGTGCTCGTCCTCGACGCGCCCGACCGGCACACCAGCAACGTCGAGACCTGGGCCGCGGTCGCGAGGGAGCACGCCGCCCGCGGGTTCGCTGTGGCGGTGCTGGCCGCGACGACGCCCGAGTCGGCGCTCCCCTGCCCGCCCGCCAAGGTCGGCGAGGTCGAGCAGCCGGACCCGGTCCGGCTGTACGCCCCGCCGGAACCCGCCGAGGCCGAGCAGACCCGGCAGCTCCCGGACACCGCCGAACTGACCGCCGAAACCGAGAACTCCGAGGGAGACCGGGCATGACCACCCCCCACAAGCGGGCCGGCGGACTGAACGCGTTCCGGATCGCGCGCAACGAGCTGCGCAGGCTGTCCACCGGGACCCTGCCGAAGCTCGCCATGTTCGCGCTCGTGATGGTGCCGCTGCTGTACGCGTCGTTCTACCTCTACGCGAACTACGACCCGTACGGCCGCCTCGACAAGCTGCCGGCCGCGGTGTTCACCGAGGACGCCGGCGCGAAGGACTCCGGCGGGGCCGAGCGCAACGTCGGCCGCGAGGTGACCGACGAACTGGTGAAGTCCGGCACCTTCCAGTGGCACCAAGTGTCCGAAAAGGACGCCCGGGACGGCGTGCGCGACGACAAGTACTCGTTCGCCATCGGCATCCCGCACGACTTCTCGAAGGCGCTGCTGTCGTCCGGCAATTTCGAGCCGGAGCAGGCGACCATCACGCTCACCACCAACGACGCCAACAACTACCTGTCCGGCACCATCGCGAAACAGGTGGCCGACCAGGTCCGCAAGACGATCGCGGAGAAGGTGGGCAGCGAGGCGGCGGACAAGTTCCTCGTCGGCTTCTCCACCATCTACGGCAAGATCTCCGAAGCGACCGACGGGGCCAAGCAGCTGGCCGACGGCGCGGCGAAACTCCAGACCGGGCAACATCAACTGTCCGACGGCGCGGGCCAGCTCGCCACCGGGTCGAGCAGTCTCGCGACCGGGCTGGGCACGCTCAAATCGAGCACCGCGCAGCTGCCGAGCCAGACGCAGAAGCTCGCCGACGGGGCGGGCCAGGTGGCCGACGGCAACCAGAAGGTGGCGAACGCGGGCTCGCTGGCCGCGTCCGCCTCGTCCGACGTGATGGGCCGGATCGACAGCTACCGCAGCCAGCTGGCCGCGAAGCTGCAGGAATCCGGGATGTCGGAGGATCTCAAGAACTCGATCCTGGCCGACTACGACAAGCTGCGCACGGACGCGAACCAGGCGAACGGGAAGATCCAGTCCGCCAACGGCGACCTGCAGAAGCTCTCCAGCGGCGCCCGGCAGGTGTCCGACGGGGCGCACCAGCTCGCGTCGGCCTCGCCGCAGCTGGCCAACGGGATCGCGCAGGCGTCCGACGGCGCGAACCAGCTGCGCGACGGCGCGGCGAAGCTCAACGACGGCGAGAAGACCGCCGTCACCGGCACCGACCAGCTCGCCGACGGTTCGGCGAAGCTGCGCGACGGGCTCGCCGCCGGGCTGAAGCAGATCCCGAACCCGGACGACCCGACCCGGACCGCCACTGCGAACACGATCGCCGACCCGGTCGCGGTCACGTCGAACGGCGTCGCGTCCGCGGGCACCTACGGCGCCGGGCTCGCGCCGTTCTTCATCTCGCTGGCCACCTGGATCGGCGCGTTCGTGCTGTTCCTGCTGATCCGCCCGCTGTCGACGCGCGCACTCACCGCCGGCGCGTCGCCGCTGCGCGTGGCGCTCGGCGGCTGGCTGTCCTCGGCCGTGCTGGGGCTGGGGCAGGTGATCGTGCTGTTCGCCGCGGTGACCTGGCTGGTCGGCATCCACGTGGCGCATCCGTTGGGCGCGATCGGCTTCGCCTGTCTGGTGTCGCTGGCTTTCACGTCGATCGTGCACGCGTTGAACGCGCTCTTCGGCGCGGTCGGCAAGTTCCTCGGGCTCGTGCTGCTGGTGCTGCAGCTGGTGAGCGCGGGCGGCACGTTCCCGTGGCAGACGATCCCGGACGCGCTCTATCCGCTGCACATCGTGCTGCCCATGGGTTATGCCATCGACGGGTTCCGGCACCTGCTGTACTCCGGCGCGTCGCTGCAGATCCTCGGTGACGTAGGGGTGCTGGTCGCGTACCTCGTCGGCGGGATCCTGCTGTCCACCCTCGCGGCGCGCAAACACCGGGTGTGGTCGGTCTCGGCGCTCAAGCCCGAGCTGAGCCTGTGAGGGAAACGACCAAACGGAAGCTCTTCGAGGCCACCTTGCGGCTGTCGGCCAGTCGCGGGCTGGTCGGGCTGACTGTGGACGACATCGCGGCGGAGGCCGGGGTCGCCAAGGGGACCGTTTACTACAACTTCGGGTCCAAGGACGGGCTCGTCGACTCGCTGCTGCGGTTCGGCGTGGATCTGCTCGCCGGGCGGTTGCGGGCTGCCGGGTCGGACGACGATCCGTTGGCGGTGATCGAGGCTCAGGTGGATACGACGCTGGAGTTCATCGCGGAGTATCCGGGGTTTTCGCAGATCGTGGTCAGCGAGTTGTGGCATACGCCGGGGCGGTGGCACGACACGTTGGCGTTGCTGCGGGAAGAGCTGATCGCTGTCGTGAAGGCGCAGCTGGAGCGCTTGGACGCGGCTGGGCGGTTGCCGGAGGGGCTGGACATCGCGACGGCCGCGGCTGGGTTGTTCGGGACGATGCTCGTGGTGGCGTTGGATTGGCAGGTTTTTCATCCGGCGCGCGATCGGGCGGATGTGCTGGGGTCGGTGATGTTGCTGATTCGCGGGGTCAAGAGGTGAAGCTCGGGGGTGACCTTCCCTGGGCGACGTGGTGGGGCCCGGCGTTCGGTGCCGGGCCCCTGGGGGTTAGTGGCAGTTGGCGCAGCAGCCGCAGCCCTTGCCGGTGCAGGCGGAGCAGCATCCGTGCCGCAGGACGGTCTGGAACAGGCGTTTGATCATTGCTCGGTCCTTCCGGGTTGGTTCTTCCTGCGTGGGTCACGCTAAGTGGGGTCGTGGTTACTGGGGTACCGCTGACTGGGCTTGGGGGCGGGTGAATCCTCCCTCGGGGTGTCTCGGCTCGTCGCCTGGCGGCGACATTGCGCTCTGGCGTGCGTGGGGCACCCCGAAGCTTGATTGTGCTGACGGTCTGAGGGTGCAGGAGAGCTTCGTATCGGGGTGCGGGGGTTGTGGGTGCACCGATTGTTGGGTGCATCGGTGGCGGTTTCGTTCGTGGCGGGGCTAGCGCCCCAATGTGGCATTGGGTGCATGTGACGCACCCAATGTGGCGTTCGTTGCGTCTGACGCACCCAATGCCGCATTGGGGCGCATCGCGGGCGGGTGAGGCGCTGGCGGGTGCGCCGTGAAGGGCTCCTTGAGGGAATCCACGTCCGTGAAGGAGCCCTTCACGGACCGGCGAACGGTCGTGAGGGCCACCCTGGGGGAATCAGAGTCAATGAGGGTTCCCCTCACGGCTTCACTGTCCACAGGGGACGTTGAGCCAGTCTGCGTTGGGGATGCTTTTTCTCGTGTCTTCTAGGCGGGTCAGCAACGGTTCCAGTTGGGTGGGGTCTGCGGTGTATTCGAGGATTGCTCGGTAGAAGGCGCCGGTCATGGTTTTGGGCATTAGGTCGGAGGCGTCGAAGCAGACGGGTTTTCCTGAGGTGAGGGTGTCGGCGACCTTGCGGCGCACTGGGTCGCGGTAGACGTTCTTCGCGACAGCGGTTCCTGCGGAGAAGGCGGTCGCGTTGGGGTTGCCTGCCCAGATTTGCTGGGCTTCCGGCGAGACCAGGAACTCCAGGAACTGGCGGGCTTGCGGGGTGTCGGCGAACATCGCGGCCAGGTCTGCCGAAACCTCCGACGCGCCGGAGCCGGGGAACGGGAAGAAGTCGTAGTCGGTTCCCGGTTGCGGGCGGGGGCCGGCCGGGGTGTGCAGGTGCATGGTTTGGTAGCTGCCCATCGCGAACGAGCCCTGGTGTTCCATTCGGCAGCCTGGCGGGTCGGCGAAGAGGGGGCGGGCTGCGTCTCGGAAGTCGGTGAGCAGGGCGGAGGGGGCGCCGCCTTGGATGCCGCCCGGGTGTACTGCCAGGGTGCCCCAGTCTTGGAACGCTTTGCGCACTGGGTCTGAGGTCCACGGGAGAGTTCCGGCGGACCATTGGCGGTAGATCTCCGGGCCTGCGGAGTGCAGCAGGATGTCTTCGACCCAATCGGTGCCGGGCCAGCCGGAGGCGGGAGGGGCGGCTAAGCCTAGGCACCATGGGGTGTTCTGGCTGTTCGCCAGGGTTACCAGCTGCGGCCAGGTGGTGGGTTTCGGGCCGGGCAGGGTTGCCGGGCGGTGCCAGATCGCGCTTTTGAGGTCGGCCTTCACCGCGACGGAGTAGAGCTTTCCGGTGCCGAGGCGTTGCAGGTTGACCCATTGCCTGCCGTAGAAGGATTCGGCTTGGGGTTCCAGGAAGTCGAGGGGTTTGATTTCCTGGCGGCGGGCGTAGTCGGCCAAGAGGCCAGGGCTGGACAGGACTGCGATGTCCGGGGCGGCACCTTGCTGGACGTCTGCGGCCAAGACCTGCTCTACCGCGCGCGTGCCTTGATAGTGGACTTCGATGCCGGTCTTCGCTTCGAAGCGTTGCTTGACCTGGTTGAACGCGGCTTCCTCGCCTTCGGTCCAGACGCCGATCACCTGCAGCGTGTTGCTGCCTGCGGCGACTCCGCACGCCGACGAAGCCGCTACCAGCGCGGCGGCGGTCAGCAGGAGCAGGTTCTTCCACAGTGGACGGTTCATGGGCGGTACCGGTATTCGTCGATTCTTCGGTACAAGCCGACGACGGTCAGGGCTCCGGCGAGGATCAGGGCGGCCGGGACCAGCACTGGCAGGCCGCCGGATTCGGTAGCTGCGGTTCCGGCGGTTGTCACTGCGCGGGCGGCGGACGTGATGGCGTTCTGCGCTGGAGCGGTGGTCGAGGCGGACAGGGTTTGGCGGCGGAAATCGTCCACAGTGGACCCGCAGCCGGGTGGGCCGCAGCGTTGGTACAGGAGGGCGGCTAAGCGGGCGTGGCCGTCGGCGTCGGCGGCTTCGATGCTTTTCTCTCGGACGGCGACTGCTTCGTCCACGCTGCTGCGCACGGTGTCGAGGCGTCCGGCTAAGGCGGCGGCCAGCAGCAGACCCGCGACGACGCCCAGTCCTAGGGCGGTCGCGCCCAGCAGGGGCAGGTTCAAGCGGCGGCGGAAGCGTTGGCGGAGGAAGACTTGCGTCGACACCAGCAGGGCGAGCAGGACGAGCGGCGGCAGGAGCCAGAGGATCAGCGGGCCCGCGCTCATTCTCGTGCCGGAGATCTGGGTGTCCAGGGCGGCGCGTTCGTCTTTTTGCAGTTTGCCCAGCAGGTCGAGGACGTTGTCGGGGCCGTGCAGCAACAGCGACGCGTACCAGAGGTCGGCCAGCCCGACTAGTTCCCCGCCGGGTTGCCGGAAGTGTGCGTCCGCTTGGCCCATGGCTCCGGAGTACGACGCGACCAGACCTTCGACGGTTTGCAGGGTTCCGGTGCCAGGCTCGCCTGCCTGGTTGAACTCCGCGACGCGCGCGAGGCTTTGGCTCGCCGACGCCATCCGGTTTTCGTACTCCTGTCCTGGACCGGCCAGTTTCGCTTCGCCGGAAGCGAAACTGGCGATGGCGGCGGCGTCGGCGGACACGAGGGCGTCCCGCGCGGCCGCGACCTCGAGGATCGCCCGGCTGGTCGCGGACGAGATCTGGTCGGCTGTCCGGACCACGCCGCTTACCGCGAGGTACGACGTGACCAGCGCGAGCACGGTCCCGGCCAGCAGCACTGCCCTGATCCGCACGAGTGCTTGCCGCGTCCGCAGCGTCACGCGGCACCTCCGTCGAACCGTTCGCCGCACTCTTCGCAGAATCGCGCGTCGGACGGGTTCGGGTTTCCGCACTGCAGGCAGATCGCCGGTTCGGCGTCCGGAACGGGCACGGCGCGGGTGTCGCGAGGTTCGCCGCCGACGTTCGAGACCGTGGAGACCAGCAGGTTGAGCAGTTCGCTGCGGGTGACCTCGGGGCGCAGGCGCACGTCGTCGCCGTCCGTTTCGACTACCCGGGCGAGCCGGCGCAGCACCTCCTTGTTGCCGGTCCGCGTGGCGATTTCGACGGCCTGGCCCCATTCCCGCGCCGCGCGTGCGTGGTCGCCCGCGGCGTAGGCCTCGTCGGCGTTGACCAGTGCCTCGCTCAACTCGGCGTGCATCGTGTAGCGGCGCACCTTCGGGTCGACCAGCGTCGGTGCGACCGGGTCGCGGGTCCAGTGCGCCAGAACGGGCACCGCCGAATCCGGCGAGCCGTCGACCTCGACCCAGGCGAGCATCCGGTCGGAGCCGTATTCCGGTGGAGCGTCTGCCGAAACCTCGACCGCGAGCTGGAATTCCCGGGTCTCGCCGGCGCTCCAGGAGCCGAGGGAGAGGACCGTTTTCCGGTCGCCGTCGGGGACGCAGCGCGAGGTCAGGTCGTATTCGCTCGGCCAGACCTGTTTCACGAACCGGAGCGTGGTCTGTTCGGTGACGCCGATCCGCAGGCGCGCTGACGGGATGACCTTGACGAGCGCCGCGGCCATCAGTGCGCGGAAGTCGTCGACCAGGTCTTCGTCGCGCACCACCGAGTCGACGGAACCGCGCAGCACCCGGCCGATCTCGACCAGTTCGGCGCGTTGCCAGCCGTCGCCGATTCCCCTTGCGTCGCAGACGAATTGGCCTTCGCAGGCGTCCAGTTCGCGACGCAGTGCCTCCGGGGATTGCGACTGGTTGTTGCCGTCGGTCAGCAGGATCGCGTGGCGCACTGCGTCCGGCACCGAAGCGAACAGATGCCGTGCGCACTCCAGCCAGGTGCCCATCGCGGTGCCGCCGACCGCGACGAACCGCTCCACTGCGGCGACCGCGGCTGCCCGCGTTTCGTTCGACGCGACCGCGAGGCCGAACTCGGCCGGATACGCCAGGTCGGCGCGCTCGGTGCCGCGGACGACGGCGAAAGCGACACCGTCCGGGAGAGCCCAGATCGCCGCGGCTGCGGCCCGGCGCGCGGCGGCGATCTTCGTCGGCGGGTAGCGCATCGAGGTCGAGCAGTCGACCAGGAGCACTTCCGCGCCCGGCGGCCGAAGAGCGGCGTCGCCGTCGTCGCGCGCGGAAACGGTGACCACGGCCTGCATCGCGGTGTCGCCTTCGCCGAGGTAGCGGTTCTGATGGACCTCGACGTCCCAACCCCTGCTCATCCCTCGCCCCTTCGCCGCCTACACCCAGGTCGTCGGCCTCGTCTCGTTCGCGCGGTCGACCAAAGCGTCGTGGTGCTCCGCCGAACCCGCCCGGCGCGCGATCCGCCGGTACGACTGCTCCACCAGCAGCCGAAGCCCGTGCTCGTCGAGCCGTTCGCCGAGCACCGGGCCCGGCGGCATCCCGCGCATCCCGGCCAGGAAGCACCGCAGCGCGCTCTCGCGGACCTCGGCGGTGAGCCGGTCCGCCGTGTCGCGGTCCACTTCCAGCGCGGACAGCCGGTCGATCGCCTCGGCCAGGTCCTCGATGTCGGGCAGCGCGTCGCCCACCGGCAGGATGCCCGCGCGCACGCGGATTCCGGCGATCCGGGCCGCCTCGTCGTGCCGCGAGTACTCCGGGACCTGGTCCAGCAGTTCCACCGCGGCCGTGCGCTCGTCCAGCTGCAGATGCCCGCGAGCCAGCCCGAAAACGGCGTTGACCTGCAGATGGTCGCGCACCCACAGCGCGTCGTAGTAGCGCGCCGCCTTCTTCGGGCCGCCGCAGTGCTCCGCGCACAGGCCGAGCGCGAGCTTCGGCGTCTCCTCCCCCGGGATGTCGCGGTGGACGCGCTCGAACCAGGTCTGCGCGGTCTCCACCGCGCCGGCGGCGAGCGCGACCAGCCCGCGATGCCAGGCGATCCGCCAGTCGTGCTTCGCCCGCGCGCCGAGCAGTTTCTCGGCCGCATCCACTCGTCGCGCGGCTTGCTCCGTGCCAGTTGAGTCCACTTCGGACAGTTCGAGCCAGGCCCGGCAGCGGCGCAGCTCGACCTCGACCGTCGAGTCCGCGCGTTCGAGTTTCTTCAGCAGCCGAGCGGGATCCGGCGCGCGGACGGTGCGCAGGAAGGTGGCCGCCGGATCGTGCGGATCCTCGTGCGGCACCGGCAATCCGAGCGCGATGTCGAGCGGTGCGGGCAGCGCGCCGAGCGGGCCTGCGGCGCGCCGGGCGCGACGCACCCACTCCCCGACCGGCCGCGGCTGGCCGAGCCCGGCGTCCAGCAGTACCGCCGCTTCGGTGAACAGGGTGGAGATCGACGGCCGCGACTGACGATCGCGCAGCGAAAGGATCTCGTGCAGGACGCCGTCGAGCTGCACGAGCATTTCGCCGGTGGTGGCGAACCGGTGCTCGTACGGCCCGGTCGCCCGGTCGAGCACCTGGGTGAAGGATTCGACGCCGAGCGCGATCCGTTTGTCGGCCGGACGCGGCCAGCCGTCGCTGCAGCGGAACAGGTCGCGCAGCGTCGCGCCGACGGTGTGGATGTCCGAGCGCACGGTGAGGCCGTGCTCGTCCAGTTCGGTCGCGCCGATCTGGAACCGCGGGTTGCCGACGATCGGGCTGGTCTGGTCGCCGATCTTGCGGATCGCGCCGAAATCGATCAGCTTGACCCGCTTCTCGCCGTGGATCACGTTCTGCGGGCTCAGATCGCAGTACAGCAGCCCCTGTTCGTGCAGGTAGCCGAGCGCGGTGAGGATCTCCCGGCCGTACGCCACGACGTGCTCGACCAGCAGTTTGCCCTCGGGCCCGTCGAGCATCGCGCGGCCGCGCCGCATCACCTCCGCGAGCGGGAGGCCGTCGACGAACTCCATGACGATGTAGCGCGCGTCCGGCCCGCCGTGCGGATCGGGATGCGTGGCGACGTCGTGGATCCGGACGATGTTCGGGTGGTCGAGCGAGGTCAGCACCTGGCTCTCGGTCTCGGCGATCCGCACCGCGGCTTCGTCGCCGGTGTTGAGCAGGCCTTTCAGTGCGACGTACTGCTTCAGCCGCAGGTCGGTGCCGAGGTAGACGTACCCGAGACCGCCGCGGGCGATGCAGCCGTGCACCTGGTAGCGGCCGTCGACCACGTCGTCCGGAAACAGCTTGGGAGAGAAGGAAAACGGCGTGCCGCACTGTGAACAGAAGCCTTCGGTGCGCGCGGGACGGCCACCCGCCGAGCGGCCGACCGGCGCGCCGCAACCGCGTTTGCCGCAGTACCGTTCGTCCTCGGCAACGTGCGGATCGGCGAGGACGCGCCCGGCGATGTCCGGCAGGACGACCACGGGGAGCGGGATGTAGTCGTCGCCGGTGCCGTGCCCGGCGGTCTGCTGCTCCCGAGTGACGACGGTGTCGGCGATCCGGCTCGCGCCCGGAGCGGGGATGACGAGCGTCGCGTCGGCTTTCGGCGGCGGCTTCTTCGGCTCGGATCCCGGCGCCCAGCCGCATTTCGCGCAGAACCCGGCGCGGCTGATCGTGCCGGAGCAGTTCGGGCGGGCGCAGGCGATCATCGATTCCCCTTGCGCACCGCGGCACCGAACGCCTCGACGGCCGCCGCGGCCTCCTCCGGATCGCACGCGCCCTCGTACAGCAGATGCCAAGCGTTGGCGTACAACGAATCCAGCAGCGGATCCTCGACCCGGCCGGCTGCGCGGGCACGGTCTCCGTAACCGTCGAGACGAAACCTCAACTCGGTACGGCGGTCATGTGCCGCGTCCAGCCGATCGCGTGCGCTTTTCGCCGCGGCCAGATCGGCGGCCACCACCCCGGCGACTTCCTCGACGTGTCGTTCCGCCCACGCGACCTCACCGAGATCGGCGGCTTCCTGCAACCGGCTCACCGCGCCACGGCGGCGACGCACCCGCGGCGGCGGAATGTCGCTCACCGCGAATCGCGGAGCCAGTTCGGAGAGGTGTTCCTCGATCGCGGCGAGTTCGTCGATCTGCTTGTCCAGCGCGGAAATCCGGCGCGCCAACCCGTCCGGGCGCGCTCCGTTCCGGCGCGACCGCAACTCCGTCAGCCCCGGCGACGACTCGCGGCGGAACCCGAGCGCGAGCCGGATCCCCAGCCCCGCGGCACGGTCCGCGAGCGGCGCGAGCACCTCGCCGATCAGCTGTTCCGGCTCGGCCGCGTCGTCGATCGCGTTCACCACCACCGTGCGGCCGACGCCCGAATGCGTCACCCCGTTGTCCAGCGTGAGGTCAAGCCGCTCGGCGAGCCGCTGCCGCACCTGAGCCGAGGTTTTGCCCGCCGCGTCCACCGCGAGGTCGACGCTTCCCGCCGGCGGCAAGGTTTCCTTGGCCAGGGTGTCGCGCAGTGCGTTCGCCGCCGCCGAACGCTCCCGGTCGGCGAGCACCACCGCGAGATCCAGCGCGGCGGCCTTCGCGGACCCGGCCTCGCCGGTCACGACGATCCACACGCCGCGCCCCTCGCCGAACCAGCCCACGACCTCGCGCGCGAACTGCGGGTCGTAGGCGACCCGATCGAGTTCGCGGCCGAAGGTCTGGTCGACGGCCGGGCTCCCCCGCCCCCACCGGTCCGCGCCGAGGTAGCCGAGAATCGTCTCGACCGGGATCATCCACGCGACCCGCTCGCCCTCGGCCTGGTAGCGGGACACGACCATGCCGACCACGCGGCCGGTCTCCTCGTCGAGCACGGCGGTGCCGCTGAACCCGCCGGTGATCGGCTGGTCGTCGTTCTTCCGGCCCAGCTGCACCCATTCGCATCCGGGCCCGCCCTCGCCGGCGAGCTCGCCGAACGTCCACAGCCCCTCGTCCGCGCCTTCCGGGAACCCGTAGGCGCGCACGGCTTGCCCGTCGGACAACGGCATCCGGTACAACGGCGCGCCTTTGGCTCCCGGCACCCGTTCGGCCAGCCGCAGCACGGCGATGTCGCCGCGCTCGTCCGGCCCCGGCGGCACCCACGCCCCCGGCACGACGCGGCCGGAACCGACCGGGGTGCCGGGCAGCCCGACGAAATCGACCAGGACGTCCGCGTCCGGCCCGCCCGCCCGCTCGACGACGTGCGCGCAGGTGAGCACATGGTCCTCGTCGAGCATGGTGCCTGCCCCGCGGATCCCGCCGGTGCGGTCGCGCAGGCGAACCCGCCAGCGTCGACGCTCGGCCTGGTACCCCACGAGGGGACCCTACGCCGCGCGATCGGCGGCCCGGGCGGCGTTCGCGGAAAGTGGCCCACGCTGGAGCAGCAAGCTCACCCGTTCAGCGGCGTGCAGACACTTCTCGTGGGTGACACCGGTTTCGGGGAGTCGCATCGTGTTGGCGGGCAGTCAGATCGCCGCGACGGTGGTGGCGATCTTGCTTGGGTTGGCGGGCAAGGGTTTCGGGCTTCCGCGCCGGGTTCGACGCGGGTTGGCCGAGGCGAACGGCGGATCTGCGGAGGCTGCTGATTCGGGTTTGCTCGGCTGGGTTCGCTACCGATTCCGTTGCCCGTGCGGGTTTGCTCGGTTGGGTTCGCTACCGATTCCGTTGCCCGCGCCGGTGTTCGCCTTCGGTGCAGAGCTGTCGCCGGTGCCGCCGATTCGCGCGCTTGCCCGGAGGTGCCGCCGATTGCCTTGCCCGCGGCGAAGATCCGTGAATCCCCGCCCGTGCTCGTCCGAACGGGCGAGCCGCCGATTTCTTTCGTCCACGCCGACGAACCGCGACCGCCGACCGGACTCCCTCGCCCGCACGGCCGACTCGTGCCTGCCCGCTCGGACTCGCCGAGTCCGTTCCAACCCCGCTGTGCCTGAGTGCCCGGGGCCAGTCGCCGACCGGCCCGGGCGTGCCTCAGCTCAGTGCGCGGCCTCGTTCCACGAGCGTCCGTATCCGACCGAAACCTCCAGCGGCACGGTGAGTTCAGCGGCAGAGCCCATGCCCTCGCGGACCAGTTTCTCGACGTCCGCGCGCTCGCCGTCGGCGATTTCCAGGACCAGTTCGTCGTGGACCTGGAGCAGCACGCGGCTGCGCGAGCCCGCTTCGGACAGGGAGCGGTGCACGTTCAGCATCGCCACCTTGATGATGTCGGCCGCGCTGCCCTGGATCGGGGCGTTGAGCGCCATCCGCTCGGCCATTTCGCGGCGCTGCCGGTTGTCGCTGTTCAGGTCCGGCAGGTAACGGCGCCGGCCGAAGATCGTCTCGGTGTACCCGCGCTTCGCAGCCTCCCCGACGACCGACTGCAGGTAGTCGCGCACCCCGCCGAACCGCGAGAAGTACGCCTCCATCTGCTCTTTCGCGTCTTCCGTCGAAATCTTCAGCTGCTGCGACAGCCCGTACGCCGACAAGCCGTACGCCAATCCGTACGACATCGCCTTGACGCGGTAGCGCTGTTCCGCCGTGATTTCCGCGGCGGGCACGGAAAACGCACGCGACGCGACGAACGTGTGCAGGTCCTCGCCGCTGTTGAAGGCCTCGATGAGGCCCTCGTCCTTCGACAGGTGCGCCATGATCCGCATTTCGATCTGGCTGTAGTCCGCGGTCATCAGCTCGACGTAGCCGTCGCCGACCACGAACGCGTCGCGGATGCGCCTGCCTTCCTCGGTGCGCACCGGGATGTTCTGCAGGTTCGGCTCGATCGACGACAGCCGTCCGGTGGCCGCGATCGTCTGCTGCAGCGTGGTGTGGATGCGCCCGTCGTCGGCGACCGATTTGATCAGGCCCTCGACCGTGGTGCGCAGCCGCGTCGCGTCGCGGTGTTCCAGCATGTGCTGCAGGAACGGGTGCTCGGTCTTCTCGAACAGCGACTGCAGCGCGTCCGCGTCGGTGGTGTAGCCGGTCTTGGTGCGCTTGGTCTTCGGCATGCCCAGCTCGTCGAACAGCACCACCTGCAGCTGCTTCGGCGAACCGAGGTTGATCTGCTTGCCGATCACCTCGTACGCGGATTCCGCGGCCTGCGTGACCCGGCTGAGGTAGTGCGCCTCCAGCTCGGTGAGCTGGTCGACGTCGACCGCGATGCCCGCCGCTTCCAGTTCGGTGATCACTTCCAGCAGCGGGAGTTCCAGCTCGGCCAGCAGCTTCGCGCCGCCGAGCTCCTCCAGCTCGGTGGTGAGCGCGCCGGCCAGCTCGAAGACCGCGCGGGCCTTCACCAGTTCGGCGGAGATTTCCTTCTGCTCCAGCTCGTCCGCGCCCCCGTCGAGCAGCGACAGCTGGCCGTCGCCGTCTCCCGCTTCCGAGCGCAGCTCGCGGTGCAGGTAGCGCAGGGCCAGATCGTCCAGCCCGAACGTGCGCTGCCCCGGCCGCGCGAGGTACGCGGCGAGCGCGGTGTCCATGCTGAGCCCGCCGAACGTCCAGCCGCGGGAGCGCACCGCGTGCAGCGGCACCTTCAGGTCGTGGCCGATCTTGCGGATCTTCGGGTCCGCCAGCCACGCCGACAGCGCCCGGTCGTCCGCCTCGTCCATCGCCGTGACGTCGACGTACGCACCCTCGCCGTCAGCCGTGGCGAAGGCGACCGCCTTGAGGTCGGAACGAACCGACGAACCCGTGGTGCGGAACGACAGCGCGACCGGCTCGGCCGCTCCGGCGTGCGCTTCGAGCCACGCGCCGAGCGCACCCGGCGCGAGCGCGGAGCCGGACACCTCGAAGCCCTCCTCGGCCTCCGGTTCGGCGCTGCTCAGCGTCTCGAACAGGCGGTCGCGCAGGACGCGGAACTCCAGCTCGTCGAAGAGCCGGTGCACTGCCTCGCGGTCCCACGGGCGCAGCTCCAGCTGGTCCGGCACGGACTCCAGCGGCACGTCGCGGACCAGCTCGGTGAGCTGCCGGTTGAGCTGCACCGAGGACAGGTGCTCGCGCAGCGCGTTGCCGACCTTGCCCTTGACCTCGTCGACCCGGTCGATCAGGTCGGCCAGGCTGCCGAACTGCCGGATCCACTTGGCCGCGGTCTTCTCCCCCACGCCGGGGATGCCGGGCAGGTTGTCGGACGGGTCGCCGCGCAGGGCCGCGAAGTCCGGGTACTGGGTCGGCGTGAGGCCGTACTTCTCTTCCACCGCGTCCGGCGTGAACCGCACGAGGTCGGAGACGCCCCGCTTCGGGTACAAAACGGTCACCCGATCGGTGACGAGCTGCAACGCGTCGCGGTCGCCGGTGCAGATCAGGACGTCGTAGTCCTCGCCCGCCTGCGTGGTGAGCGTGGCGATGACGTCGTCGGCCTCGTAGTTCTCCTTGGTGAGCGAAGGGATGCCGAGCACCTCGAGCACCTCTTTGACCAGGTCGACCTGGCCGCGGAACTCGTCCGGCGTGGCGCTGCGGTTGGCCTTGTAGTCGGCGTACGTCTCCGACCGGAAGGTCTTGCGCGAGAGGTCGAAGGCGACCGCGAGGTGCGTCGGCTTCTCGTCGCGCAGCAGGTTGATGAGCATCGAGGTGAAGCCGAAGACCGCGTTGGTGACCTGCCCGGTCTTCGTGCGGAAATTCTCCGCGGGCAGGGCGAAGAAGGCGCGGTAGGCCATCGAATGGCCGTCGATCAGCAGCAGCCGGGGTCGTTCCTGCGCACCGGCGGCGCCTGTGGTCTTGGCAACGGTTCGGTTCTCACTCGGGCTCACGGGGGCGAGTCTAGGGTGAGGGTCTGACACTCTTGCGTGTCGCATAGGTTGAGGAGCAGAGAGTGACCGAGCAGACGGCGGAAATCACGCCGGGCCAGTTCGCGGGCATGGACCCCGCGGCCGCGGACCAGCAGCTGAACGACAAGATCGGGCTGAAGCTCGTGGAGCTGACCCCCGAGCGGGTCGTCGGCACGATCCCCGTCGAAGGCAACCTCCAGCCCTACGGCCTCCTGCACGGCGGCGCGAACGCCACCGTCGCCGAAGCCCTGGGCTCGGTGCTGGCCGCACTGAACGCAGGCCCGGAACGCGCCGCGATGGGTCTTGAGCTGTCCTGCACCCACCACCGCGCAGTCCGCTCCGGCACCGTGACCGGAGTCGCGACCCCCCTGCACGTCGGACGAGGCACCATCACGTCGGAAATCGTGCTCACCGACGACGAAGGCCGCCGCACCTGCACCGCCAGGCTCACCTGCGTCGTCCGGGACCGCCCGCCAGGCGCCTAATCCCACGGAGAGGCGGTCGTGAGGGGAACCCTGAGGAACTCTGATTCCCTCAGGGCTCCCCTCACGACCGTCCGCGCCCAGGATCGACACACCCGCACCCGCTGCTGAGAAACCCCCAATGCCACATTGGGTGCATCCCACGCACCCAATGCGGCATTCGTTGCGTCACATGNCCCCCCCCCCCCCACCCCCACCCAACCGCAGCCAGCGCACCCGCCGAACCAGGCACCCACACCTCCCCCACCCCCGATACGACGCCAAAAACACGGCGCGGGGGTGCTTGTCAAGGCATCTTTCCCGCCTTGACAAGCACCCCCGCGCCGTAGTCACAATCAAAAATCGGGGTGCCCCGTCTCACCGTCCGGGCGCAATGTCGCCGCCAGGCGACGAGCCGACCTCACCCCACCCCGAGATAAGCCTCCTTGATACTGGTATCAGCCAACAACTCCTGCCCAGTACCAGTCTTGGTAATCTGCCCAGTCTCCAGCACATAAGCCCGATGCGCCCGAGACAACGCCTGCTGCGCATTCTGCTCAACCAGCAGCACGGTAGTCCCCTGCCGATTGATCTCCGTAATAATCCGGAAAATCTGCTGAATGAACTGCGGCGCCAACCCCATCGAAGGCTCGTCCAGCAACAACAACCGAGGCTTAGCCATCAACGCCCGCCCGATGGCGAGCATCTGCTGCTCACCCCCGGACATAGTCCCGCCGACCTGAGTCTTCCGCTCAGCCAACCGCGGAAACAACTCGAACACCCGATCAAAATCAGGCTGCAGATTCTTCCGGTCCTTGCGCGCATAAGCGCCCATGTCCAGATTCTCCAGCACCGTCATGCCAGGGAAAATCCCCCGCCCCTCCGGAGCCTGCGAAATCCCGCGAACCACACGCAAATCCCCGCGCAGCCGCGAAATGTCCTCGCCGTCGAACCGGATGGCACCGCCGGAAATGGGCCGGATACCGGAGATCGCCCGCATCGTGGTGGACTTGCCGGCGCCGTTCGCCCCGATGAGGGTGACGATCTCGCCCTCGTTGACCGTGATGGACAGCCCGGACACGGCCTGGATCCGTCCGTAGTGGACGGAAACCTCGGTTAGCTCAAGCAACGTCATCGTCGGGAACTCCCAGGTAAGCGGCGATCACGGCGGGGTTCTCCCGGATTTCGGAAGGCAGCCCGTCGGCGATCTTCTTGCCGAACTCCAGCACCACGATCCGGTCGGTGACGCCCATGACGAGCTTCATGTCGTGTTCGATCAGCAGGACGGTGTAGCCGTCGTCGCGGATCGTCCGGATCAGCCCCATGAGCTCTTCCTTCTCCGCCGGGTTGAACCCGGCGGCAGGCTCGTCGAGGCACAGCAGCTTCGGCTCGGTGGCGAGCGCCCGCGCGATCTCCAGCCGGCGCTGATAGCCGTACGGCAGGTTCTTCGCCCGGTCCGCGGCGCGGTCGGCGATGCCGACGAATTCCAGCAGCGCCATGGCTTTCTCGATCGCCTGCTTCTCCTCGCGGTGGTGCCGCGGGACTCGCAGGAGGGCGCCGAGCAGGCTCGTCTTGTGCCGGGCGTCGGTGCCGACGACCACGTTCTCCAGCGCGGTCATCTCGGAAAACAGCCGGATGTTCTGGAACGTCCGCGCGATGCCGAGCTGGGTGATCCCGTGCCGCGACGTCTTGCCGAGCGGCTGGTCCTCGAGCAGCACCTGCCCCGAGGACGGCCGGTAGACGCCGGTCATCGCGTTGAAGCAGGTGGTCTTGCCCGCGCCGTTCGGCCCGATCAGGCCCAGGATCTCGCCGCGCCGGATCTCGAAGGACACCGAGTCCAGCGCCACCAGCCCGCCGAAGCGGACGGTGACGTCGTCGACCTTGAGCAGCGTCTGCCCGTAGCCTGCCTGGATCTCCCGGTCCGGCGCGACGACCTCGGCGACCTCGGCCTCGTGCTCGGCGAGCTCGTCGGCGGTCATGTTCGCGACCTCGGCCACGAGGCCGCCCTCGGCCGGGACCTCGGGCCCGGTTCCGTTGCCAGGGACCGTCATGCCTTCTCCCCCGGGTTGTCGGTGACCAGCGAACCGTCGCTGCTGACCTGTTCGCCCTTGCCGAGCAGCCGCTGGTACGCCTGCCTGCCGTAGGCGAGCAGCCGCTGCCGCGCGCCGAGCAGGCCCTGCGGGCGAAAGATCATCAGGACGATCAGCGCCAGCCCGAAGATCAGGTACTTGTACTCCGCGATCTGCTGGAACCGCAGCGGCACGTACGCCACCACGATCGCGCCCAGCAGCACGCCGACCTTGTTGCCCGCGCCGCCGAGAATGACCGCGGCCAGGAACAGCATCGACGTGACCACGTCGAACTTCTGGTTGTTCACGAAGCCCAATTGCCCCGCGTACAGCGCGCCGGAGAGGCCGCCGACCGCGGCGCCGCCGACGAACGCCCAGATCTTGAACTTGAACGTCGGCACGCCCATGATCTCGGCCGCGTCCTCGTCGTCGCGGATCGCGACCCACGCGCGGCCGACGCGGCTGCGCTCCAGGTTCCCGACCACGAACAGGATCACGATGATGATCGTGACGCAGAGCCAGTACCACGGGATGCCGTCGGTGTTGTTGAAGAGCGGGTTGCCGTCCGCCTTCACGCCCGGCGGGTGCCCGACGCCCTGGAAGCCGCGGTTGCCGCGCAGCGGGTCGATGTTGTCGGCCAGCAGCCGCACGATCTCGCCGAAGCCCAGCGTGACGATCGCCAGGTAGTCGCCGCGCAACCGCAGCGTCGGCGTCCCCAGGATCACCCCGAAGATCATCGTGACCACCATCGCGATCGGCAGCACGACGAGGAACGGCAGCTTCGCCAGCGACGAGTCCGGGCTCGTGAAGAGCGCCATCACGTAGGCGCCGATCGCGAAGAACCCGACGTAGCCGAGGTCGAGCAGACCCGCTTGGCCGACCACGATGTTGAGCCCGATGGCGACCAGCGCGTAGCGGGCCACCTCGAACATCGCGATCGGGAAGTCGTACCCGGGCTGGGTGGTGATCAGCGGCGGGTTCAGCACCGGCAGCAGGTAGACGAGCGCCACCAGCGGGATCAGCACCCCCCACTGCTGGACCCGGGACAGCCTGTTCCACCAGTCCGAGAGCGGACGGCGGCGCGCCTTCGCCGGAGCGGCGGGCGGCGTCGTAGTCGTCGTCATACCCGTGCCTTTCCGAGCGATTCGCCGAGAATGCCGGTCGGGCGGAACATGAGGATCAGCACCAGCAGGGCGAACGCGACGACGTCGCGCCAGGCGCCGCCGAACAGCGACTGCCCGTAGTTCTCCACGACCCCGAGCAGCAGGCCGCCCAGCAGCGCGCCGCGCAGGTTGCCGATGCCGCCGAGCACCGCGGCGGTGAACGCCTTGATGCCGAGGATGAAGCCGCCCTGGTACGAGGCGCCCTGCGGGATCTTCATCATGTAGAACAGCGCCGCCGCGCCGGCCAGCAGGCCGCCGATGAGGAACGTCAGGGTGATGACGCGTTCCTTGTTGACGCCCATCAGCGTCGCGGTGTCCGGGTCCTGCGCGACCGCGCGGATGCCGCGGCCGAACTTGGTGCGGTTGACGAACATGTCCGTGCCGACCATCAGCAGGATCGACGCCACCACGGTGATGATGGTGACGATCGTGACGCTGCCGCCGAAGATCGTGAACACCTCGTCGTTGCGCAGCAGCCGGATGCTGTTCTCCGGGTTGCCGCCGCGCCAGATGAACAGGATCTGCTGCAGCACGAAGGAAGCGCCGATCGCGGTGATCAGGAAGACCAGCCGGGGGGCCTTGCGTTTGCGCAGCGGCCGGTAGGCCACGCGTTCCAGCACGACCGCGGTGCCGCCGGACACCGCCATCGACGCGATGAGCGCGAGCAGCAGGAAGCCGATCAGTTCGAAGATCGGCAGATCCGGGGTCGCGCCCGGGCGGAAACCCAAGCCGTAGAAGGTGAACCACGTCGCGAAGGCGCCGTAGATGAACACCTCGGAGTGGGCGAAGTTGATGAGTTTGAGCACGCCGTAGACGAGGGTGTAGCCCAGCGCTACGAGCGCGTAGATGCTGCCGTAGGAAAGACCGTCGATCGTGTTGTCCCAGAACTGGTTCAGGAACGAATTCACGTCGAAGGTGATCCAGCTTCCGCCGCCCTGCGCGAGGACGAGCGAACTGAGGTCAGGGGTCATCGACACACTAGTTCTCCATGTGGGTCCGGGGTGCGGGCCCGGCGGGATCTCGCCGCCTGGCCCGCACCCCGGTACTGGAACCGAAAGCGGTGAGCTACTTGATCTCGGTGTTGCGGACGATCTTCCCGTTCTCCACCTTGTAGGTCCACACGGTGGTCGCGGCGAGCTCGCCGTGGTCGTCCCACTTGAAGTGCTTCGTGATGCCCTGGCCGTCGTAGGTCTTCACGAAGTCCAGCAGGCCGGCGCGGTCCTTCTTGCCCGCGTCGATGCCCTTCAGCAGGATCGTCGCGACGTCGTAGGCCTCGGGCGAGTAGGTGCCCGGGTCGACGCCGGTCGCCGCCTTGTAGGCGTCGGTGAACTTGGTGAACTGGTCGGCGGGCACGCAGGGGCAGGTGAAGTACGCGTTGGCCGCGGCGTCGCCGGCGCCCTTCACGAACAGGTCGTCCTTCACGCCGTCCGGGCCGACGAACTTGGCCTTGACGCCCGCGTCGTTCAGCTGCTGCGCGAACGGAGCGGCTTCCTGGTAGTAGCCCGAGTAGAAGATCGCGTCCGGCTTCTCGTTCTTGATCTTGTTGACCACGGCGGAGAAGTCGGTCTGCTTCGTCTTGACCTTGTCCTGGCAGCTCGCCTTGTCGCCGAGCGCCTTGACGGTCGAGGCGGCGAGACCGGTGCCGTACTCGGAGTCGTCCTCGATCACGCAGACCTTGTTGGCCTTGAGCTCGCCGGTGATGAACTTCGCGGCGGCCGGGCCCTGCGCGTTGTCGTTGCCCAGTGCGCGGAAGAAGGTCTTCCAGCCGTTCTGGGCGAGCGACGGGTTGGTCGCGGACGGCGTCACGGCGACGAGGCCCGCGGAGTTGAAGATGTTGCCCGCGGCCTTCGACTCGCCCGAGAACGGGAGGCCGATGACGCCGATGATGCCCGGGGTGTTGACGATCTGGGTCACGATGCCCGGCGCCTTGTCCGGGGTGCCCTCGGTGTCGAACTCCGCGAGCTTGACCTGGCAGCCGGGGTTCGCCTTGTTGTGCTGGTCGACCGCCAGCTTCGCGCCCTTGAGGATGTTCTGGCCCAGGGCCGCGTTCGCGCCGTTGATCGTGCCGGCGTAGGCGATCGAGGTCGGCGCGCACTGCGCCTTGCCGTCTCCCGCCGGGTCCGCCGCGTTCGCCGCCGCCGACGGGGCCGCGGCCTGCGGCGCGCCGCTGTCGCCACCCGAGTCACCGCCGGTCCGCGCCGAGCAGGCGCCAAGGGAGATGACTCCCGCCGCGGCCAGCACGATGACCTTAGTGAGTCGTGCTCTCTGCACTCGTTCCTCCAAATGCCACCCGCCACGCTCCTGCGGAACGGCGGGTCCCTGCGTGGGACTTCGACTGGGCGCTGAACGTAGCCGCCGGGTGAGGTGTTGCACAGAGTCACAGCGAGTCTTGTATCCACATCGTGACGGTCGTCACGAGAATTAACGGACGATTTACACTCGATCGTCTGATTGCAACGACCGAGTGAATGACTCTTCGTGTCCGAGCACCCCTCGAACGGACCTAGACCTGACGTCCGATCGATGGAGGCAGTGTAAGAACATCCCCTCTGTCATCGTGACCGACACCACGATCCCCCGGCCTCCAAGGTAGCAACCTTGCCCTTTCGCGCAGGGCAGATCAACCCGCACGGGTGGGTCGCGAACCGGTGCCGCAGAAGGGTTTTCGCTGGTCGGCGCCCAGGTTTCGGCGCGACACGGCGAGCCGGGACGGACGCGGCGAACCGGACGGCAGTCCCGCTGGGCGGGAGCGCGCTCCGGGGCCGGGCGGTGACTCTCCGGAACGGTTTCCGGCGTTTCCGGAGTGCCGGGCCACGAAAAAGCGGGCGCGACCCCCTGGTCACGCCCGCTTCCCCGGGTGCTTGCCGGTTGCTCAGCCGATGCTTTCCACGACCGCCTCGGCGACGGCCTTCATCGTGGTGCGCCGGTCCATCGCGGTGCGCTGGATCCAGCGGAACGCGTCGGGCTCGGTGAGCCCCTGACGGCTCATCAGCAGGCCCTTCGCCCGGTCGATGACCTTGCGGGTCTCGAGCCGGTCGGTGAGCCCGGCGACCTCGGCCTCGAGGGCCTGCAGCTCGGAGAACCGGCTGACGGCCAGCTCGATCGCGGGCACGAGATCGCGTTTGGCGAACGGTTTCACCAGGTACGCCATGGTGCCCGCGTCGCGGGCCCGTTCGACGAGGTCGCGCTGGCTGAACGCGGTGAGAATGACGACCGGCGCGATCCGGTCGCCGGTGATCCGCGCGGCCGCCTCGATGCCGTCGAGCTTCGGCATCTTGACGTCGAGGATCACGAGGTCCGGCTTGAGATCGGTGGCCAGCGCGATGGCCTCCTCGCCGTCGCCGGCCTCGCCGACCACCTCGTAGCCCTCTTCGCGCAGCATCTCCACCAGGTCGAGCCGGATGAGCGCCTCGTCTTCCGCGACGAGCACCCGTCGCTGCGGCACGCCGGCGGCGGCGCCGTTCGACTCGGCAGCCTGTTCGGTCACCGGTGTCCTCCTGAAGGCTCGGCGGGACGTCTTCGACACGCGGTCACCCGCGAGAGCCCAGCGTACCGGGACCGATCCAGATCCCACGATGGCGTTCACCACGAAGTGGCGGGCGACACCCAGCCCCGGCCCCAAGTCGATCACCGCCGATCACCGGACCCGGTCGCCGGAGGGGAGGACGGGTCCCGTAAAGTTTCCGGCACTGCGCCCCCGTAGCCCAACTGGCAGAGGCAACGGATTCAAAACCCGTCCAGTGTGAGTTCGAATCTCACCGGGGGCACGGACAACCTCTACACAAGCGAGCGCGCTCGACTGAGCGGCTTGCATGTCGGTCATCTGATCCGTGATCCGCTCCGCCGCCTCGACCAGGGCCACTGCGTCGAGCAAGGCAGCCTCGTCCGGCCCGGGCTGGCTCGCGGTCTCGGCGTCCAAAGCGTCGACCCGTGCGGAGATCGCTATCCGTACGGCTGCTCCGACATCCGCCGCGACGCCTGCGAAGGACGGTTCGGAGATCACTATGCGAGTCAGTCCTGGTCGCTCCGGCCAGGCCGACCCGGCTTCACGGCGAGTTCACTGCCCTTGGCCCCGACGCGAAAGACGCAGATCCTCTGAGCATTAACAATCATCTTGCGAGCCCCGTTTGAAAAACCTTCGGAAACGTCCCGGGACAGTTTTCCCACGAAGCCTGGATATTTCACGCGAATAGCGCTCCAAGTCGTGGCTTCCGCTACTGACTGCCCGGTCCATCAACTTGGCCCATTTCTCGATGGCATCGTCGAACAGACCGCGCAGAGCCGTCAACCGGGCATCGATTTCGCAAAGCTCGCGCTCGTACGGGCCCGCATCCTCCTTGCCGAGCAGCCGACGCGCTTCATCGTGCGCGCAAAGCGCCCTCGTAAATTCCCGCGAAGCGCCGCACACTTTCGCCCGGACCATCTCCGCGCGGCCGCGGTTGACGTCGTCCACGC
Organism: Amycolatopsis nivea; assembly: GCF_004522235.1. Classification (GTDB taxonomy): domain Bacteria; phylum Actinomycetota; class Actinomycetes; order Mycobacteriales; family Pseudonocardiaceae; genus Amycolatopsis; species Amycolatopsis nivea. Next base: position 120,456 of record NZ_SDLT01000010.1, on the reverse strand, counting down.
TGATGCTGACGGACTTGTCGACCCACCGTCGCGCCTCGTCCATCTCCGCAGGCAGGCCCGCTTCCCCCGCCTTCCAGTGGATGTTCGCGCCCATCCGAAGGTGAATACTCAGGTCGCGGATGCTGACCTCGCCCAGTTCCCGGTCGATTTCAATCGCCTGCCGCATGCACTCCAACGCCCCCGAGTAGAGTCGATGATCGCCGTCATCTGCCCGCATCTCCAGCAGTCGCGCCTGCATCTCGAGCACTGAAGACCGGACCCTGCGTCGCAGGGCCTCGTCGCCAAGGCCGCGCTTCTCGACCTCGTCAACCTGCGCCCATGCCAGATCTAATTGAGCCTGCGCTTTCTCGAAGCGGTATTGCAGGAAGTGCATGCGCGCATGCATCGAGTAGGCGCGAATCAGGACGAAGGGGTCGCCGATCCGGCGAGCGCTGGTGATCCGGTAGCCGTTGAGCACCTGGAACCACGAGTGCAGGCTCCTTCGATTCGCGAACAGTTCCAAGTTCATGACCAGCAGACAGACTTCGCTGTCTTGTCCAGCCCCGCACGCGTCACGGACGACTTCGGTGACGAGGTCGAGGAGCATGCCAAGCTCGGCCTTGGCCCGCACGGCATCACCTCTCACAGTCGACTGTTCAGGGACCCGCAGCCGACCAGGATCGCTGTCCGCTTCCCGAGCCTTCTCCATCAACCAGCGCAACAACCTTTGCGACACCGCGGCGGCCGGCGGCTGACAGTCCGCGGGAAGCAGGGCGGGTACGTACCGCCGCGTCACTTCGTCCATCACCGGACGTTCGTCAGGGCCTTTCGCGAGAACGAAGCCCGTCACCAGCTTCGCCAGGTCGCTCCGGGTGACCGGGAATCCTGCCGCTGCCTGCGCGCTGTCGGGCGTGATGCCTGCCGCGGGGTATGCCGCCAGAGCAGCGATCAATGCGTGGTTGTGCGCACCCAAGGAGTCGAACGCCCGCCGCACGGCCTCAGCTATCACATCATCGGCCCCGGCGAGCCCCTCGGCCGGCAGCGTCTCGAGAAAATCTCGCACAACCGTGCCGGGACCGGCCGCCCTCGCGTACTGGAGAGCAACACCTGCTTGAACGAGGATCCGCGGTCGACCGCCACACAAGCCGAGCAGTTCGTCAGTCGCGTCCGGTTCGGCGTCCAGAACCGAAGGGGCACACCGCGATTCCAGCACCTTCCTGGACGGCGCATCGTCCAGCATGGGCAGTTCGACCACGCGATCGAGAGTGACCTCGGAACGCAGCCGACAGTCAGCCGCGGCAGTGGTCACGAGAACGAGATTTACCGGCGAAACCGGTTGCAAGATGCTGACGTCGTCCGAGTGACGCAGATTCTCGAGAACCAGAAGAAAATGATATTCCAGAGACGCGTTTTGATACTGCCGAGGGAGCCGCCGGGGATCGTCGCTGATGTCAGAAGCGGGAATTCCCAGATCCTGCAAAACGGAAACCAGGACGCTGGCCGTGTCCAGCGACCCGTCGACCCGGTGGTTGTCCAGGTTCACTCTCACACAGCCGTCGTGGAACTGGGGCGTCCAATGGTGCGCCCATCACATCGCCAGAGTGTGTTTCCCTCCACCCGGAGGACCGACAAGGAGCCACAGTCCCGGCTTCGGGCGGAGCTCACGCAGAATTTCTTGGTTGAAAAAGGGGTCTGGCGCTGTGGGCCTGGCGGCGTCGCGTCGGGGCTCGCGCCGCCTGAGTCCCCGCAGCAACGCGTCCTGAAACGCGGGATCCTTGCAGGCGTCCTTCAGCCGGTCCGCCAGATCCGCGTTGCCTGTCGGCACGTCCCCGAGTTTCCGCTGGAGAGACTTGGCCACCCCGCCGGCGACGCCTTTCGCCACGCCGTCCACTGCGACGCCCCTGAGGACCGCATCCCCTAAGCCGATCCAATCCATACGCGAACCCCTCCCCCAAGCCGATCCGGGACGGATGATAGCAGCGTGCACAGAATGCGTCACCCTAGGTGATGCATTCTGATGCGGTGCGCAGACGGTCGCGAGAGCCTCTGCTGGAAAACACGCTCGGTCCTTCGAATGCTGGGTGGACTTCGCCGGATTGGCAGACAGAGAGGGGCCCGCTGCTGACGTTGGTCTCCGGCACGGACCAGCCACACGTGACGCTGAGAGGCGGTCCGTTGCTGCCCTCCGGTCCGGCGAGACCGGAAGGTAGCTACCGATCTCGGGCCAAACGCCGTAGCGAACTGAACGCTGCACTCCCAAGCTCCGGGTCGTCGCCAAGCCGACAGAGGACCTCGACTGCGTCCGCGTTTCCGACGTGGCCGAGCACGCGCACGGCGTAGTCGACCGTCGCTCGGGAAGTGCCTCACGAGGAACCTGACCACCTCCAGCCGGCCGCACAGCCTGCTCGCCGATGGCGGCGTCGAGCCCAGCAACTCGGCCAACGTCCGCAGGCTTATTCCGTCGAAACGATCCAGCACGACCACCGCATGCCCTGCGAGAGCGACAACGGTCTCGGCGACGCGTCACGCGCGCCCTCGCACAAGATCTTGAGCAGTTCAGCGTGTCCAGCACCGCGGCCGCAGCCTGCTTGGCGACGCCTGTCACGCGGTTTCTGTTCGGTGAGCTCACTGTGCCACCTCAGGGTCGAGCCGTCGCCCCGTCGACCGCCGACTCCTGAAAGGCAGCGAAGACGGCCGAGCTGGCCACGCTGGAACCTTTGGACTGATGCGCGCTAAAACAGAACGACAGTGTCGAAAGCGAACCCGGGGAAACGTATCTATCGCTCACCGCAATCAAAGAACCAGGCGTCATGCGGAGGCAGGGTCCGCGTCCAAGCCTTCTTGGCGCGCGAAATCGCCGTCCCCGCTGACGCAGTCATGCCTGGTCCTCATCGCCGAAGAGAGGCACCACCGTGACTGATCGAGCAGCGGCATTGCGCGAAGAATGGGCCGCGTCGATCCTTTGTGGGCGGTGATGTCCTACCCGGATCAGCGAGGAGGAAAGTGGACGATCGACGAATTCCCCGCCGCGGTCGAGGTGCCTCGGCCCTCGCTGCGGGAGCGGAAGACCAGTTCGCGCCGCCGCTCAGTGCGCGTGGGCGGCGAAGCCGATCAGGAATTGGGAGAAGACAATCGCGAGGACCACTGCGAAGGCGAGGAATCCCAACGCCCAACGGCGTGCGTTGAGCAACGGCAGCTCCCGGGCGTCCGGCGCGGGTCCGGTTTCGGATGCGGACATGACTTCAGAGTTCCTTCCGGTAGACGATGTCGATGACGACGGCGGCGATCGCCGCGGCCGCGACGCCGATGCCGACGAAGACCCAGCCCGCGCCGCCTGCCCCGGAGCCGGAATACCAGCCTTGCGAGTAGATCAGCACGAGCACGGCCAGCAGGAGAGCGCACAAGACGATGAGTCCGGACAGGCGGCGCAGCTTGGCCCGAGCGCTGCGGCGCAGGTAGGCGTCGGCGAGCGCGTCGTCGTCTGGCCAGTCCGATGTGGACGGTCGGGTGGACATGAGTTCTCCGTTCAGGAACGCAAGCGCGTCAGGTGGGCTTTGGGTTCGGTGACGATGAAAAGGGTGCCGACGATGGTGATCGCCGAACCGACGATCACGTAGGTGCTGAACGGTGCACCGTAGACAGTGAGGGAGAAGAAGGCGATGAAGAAGAACGCGAGGGTGTTGGTCAGCACGCCGCCGCGCACCGCTCCGGCGTAGGAGATTCCGATGTAGTAGCCCATGATCATCCAGATCGCCCAGCCCAGCCCGATCACCGCGCCGATCGCCACGAGCCGCGGCTGGGACCAGGCGGCCGCGGCGATGTGCCGGCCCTCCGGGAACAGCGCTGCGAGCAGGATGTCGGCGATGAGCAGTTCGAGGAAAGCCCGCCACCACAGGAAACTCTCCGGCGGCATCAGGTCGGTGCCCGCGGTGATGGCGAAGCTCTCGAAGCCCCAGGTGAGCACCGCGGCCACGATGATCAGCAGACCGACCACGAAGTACCAGCCATGCGTCGGGGCGCCGAGTTCGCCGCCGGAGACGGCCAGCCAGATCCCGGATGCCAGGGCCGCGAGACCGACCAGAGTGGACGCGCGGAGGATGCGTTCGCGGTAGAGCACAGCCGCGATGATCGCTCCGACCACCCCGGCGAGCCCGCCGATCGAACCGGCGAGAGCGCCACCGATCAGGCCCGAGGCGGCGGCGAAGCACAAGTCGCCCACGAACCCGCCGACCGCGACGAACAGATTCCACCAGCTGACCCGGTGGCCGAGAATCCGCGCGGCGTCTCGCCAGGTGCCGGTGACGAGCAGGAAGATAGCGATGGCGAGGACGCCGAAGGGCACCTGCAGTGCGGCCACGAGAACGAACGCGCCGGTCGGCTGCTGCCGGTCGAACGGCGGCGCGGAGACGATCGACCCCAGCAGGCCGAAGGCGAGGCCGAGGGCGGGCGCGGCGAGGATCGCGTAGATCATCCCCATCCGGGTTTTCTTCCCGTCGGCCAGGCGCGATCGCTCGGCCAGCGCGGTCGCGGCCGGGTCGGGCGCGCTCATGCGACGTTCCCGGTGCGCGCGGGCAGTTCGACCGGCAGGTACCGGCGAAGATCGAGCTGGTACTCGACAAGCCGCCTCGCCGATGCGGCGAGCCGGTAGCGGCGCAAGAGATGGCCCCGGTGGCTGCGGTGTTCGAGCACCTCCAGCCAGCCGACGGTGGACAGCCCGATGAGGTCCTCGCGCAGGCCGGACAGTTCGGCGTCGCCGTAGTGCCGGCGCAGTGCCCCGAACAAGTGGTGCTCCCACAGGCCGTCTTCGCCCAGGTGGTAGAGCACCATGACCGCCTGCATTTTCGGTGCGGGTTTCATCGTTGAAACTCCTTCGCGGGTGGACAAATGTTTCCGAGATCGGCGCGGGTCAGGCCCGCCAGACGGTCTTGGCGTTGACGAACTCGCGAATGCCGTGCGCCGACAGTTCGCGGCCGTAGCCGGAGTCCTTGACCCCGCCGAAGGGCACGCCGGGGAACGAGGCAGTGAGGCCGTTGACGAACACTCCCCCGGCCTCGATCTCGCGCTCCGCGCGGTCGATTTCCGCCGCGTCGCCGGTCCAGACGCTCGAGCTGAGCCCGAAGTCCGAGTCGTTGGCGAGCCTGATCGCTTCGCCGAGATCCGCGACGCGGTGCACGCAGGCGACCGGGCCGAAGCATTCCTCCCGGTACAGCCGCATGTCCGGGGTCAGTCCGGAAAGGACGGTCGCCGGATAGAAAAAGCCCGGTCCGTCCGGCGTCCGGCCGCCGGCCAGCACCGTCGCGCCCTTGGCGACCGCGTCGGCGACGAGGGCTTCGACCTCTCGCCGTCCGCGTTCGGTGGCGAGCGGACCGAAAGTGGTGCCCGGATCGCGGGGATCCCCGGCGATCGTCGCCGCCATCCCTTCGACGAACCGGACGGTGAACTCGTCGCAGACGTCGGCGTGGACGTAGTAGCGTTTCGCGGCGATGCAGGACTGCCCGGCGTTCTGCACCCTGGCGGTGACCGCCGCTTCGGCCGCCCGCTTCAGGTCCGCGCTGGGAAGGACCAGGAACACGTCCGTGCCGCCCAGTTCCAGGACTGTCTTCTTGATGTGGCGCCCGGCCGCTTCGGCTACGGCGGAGCCGGCCGCGACGGAGCCGGTCAGCGTCGCCGCCCGGATCCGCCGGTCGGCCAGCAGCGGGGCGACGTCCTTCGCTTCGATCAGCACCGCGGGGAAGGACCCGGGCGGAAAACCGGCGCGGTCGAACAGATCGCTCAGGTAGAGCGCGCATTGCGGCACGTTGGAAGCGTGCTTGAGCAGTCCGGTGTTGCCTGCCATCAGCGCCGGGGCGGCGAACCGGACCGTTTGCCAGATCGGGTAGTTCCATGGCATGACCGCGAGTACGACACCGATCGGGTCGTACCGCACAACGAGGTCCGACGCACCGGCCGCCGCCGGATCGACTGGCCGTTCCGGTGCCAGGTAACGTTCCGCGTGGTCAGCGAAATGGCGCATTCCGGCGGCGGACTTGAGCGCCTCGTAGCGCGCTGATTCGAGGGTCTTGCCCATCTCCGCGGTGATCAGCGCGGCGACGGCGTCCGCCTCTGCTTCCAGCAGGTCCGCCGCTCGGTGCAGCCATTCGGCGCGCTGGGCGAAGGTGGTGCGGGACAAGATCCGGAACGCGCCGTCCGCGGCGGCGATCCGGGCTTCGACCTCGGCTGGGGTGTGCGCGGCGAATTTCTTGTGGACCTCGCCGGTGGCGGGGTCGACGCTGGCGATCGTCATGAATGTCCTTCCTGCAAAGGGTGGCGTCGCGCGGACCGGGAGCCCGGTCCGGCGGCCGGGTGCGGCGGCCGGAGCCGTCAGGTCGAGGCGAAGCGCCGGGCCAATGCGGTACCCGCGCGCCGCAGATACCGCGCCGGGTCGGCGATCGCCCGGGCCTGGCTGCCAGCCAGTTCGGAAAGGTCTTCGGCGGCCTGGAACAGGCCGGCGATCGGTGCGGCCACCCGCCCGGCGGCCAAGAACGCGGGCACCCGCGCCGCGACGGCGAGCGCCGAGACGTGCCCGGCGAGTTTTCCCGACCGCGACTGCGCGTCGAAGCGTCCCTCGCCGGTGAGGACGAGGTCCGCGGCCGCGACCGCGGCGGGGAGCCCGGCCAGCAAACCCAGGAATTCGCTCCCCGGCGCAAGCTGCGCTCCCCAGGAGATCAGGCCGAACCCGGTCCCGCCCGCCGCGCCGGCTCCGGACGTCGCCGGGTCAGCGTCCAGCAAGCCCGCGAACTGCCGGAGATTGCGTTCGGCGGCGGGCAGTTCGTCCGGCGAGAACCCTTTCTGCGGGCCGAAAATCGCCGCCGCACCGGCCGGGCCGAACAGCGGGTTCGTCACGTCGCTCAGCACCAGCGCGCCCGCGGGCGGCACGGGACGAAGCCGCGTCCGGTCCACGGTGTGCAGCCGGGCCAGACCGCGATTGCCTGGCGGAACCGGGTTTCCCGCCTCGTCGAGCAACCGCGCGCCGAGCGCGGCGAGAACGCCGGCACCGCCGTCTGTCGACGCCGACCCGCCCAGCGCGAGCAGCAGCCGACGCACGCCGGCGTCCAGCGCGGCGGCGATCGCGCGACCGAACCCGAGCGTGTGCGCCTCGGCGGGGCGCGGCCGGTCGAGCAAGCCAAGACCGCTGGTGGAGGCGAGTTCGACGACACCGGTGCCGTCCGGAAGCAGGAGCCAGTGCGCACGCACCGGCCGGTCGTCGGGGCCAGGCACGACGACCGGCATCCGGCGTGCTTCGGGCACGGCCGCGGCTACCGTGTCGAGGGTGCCCTCGCCGCCATCGGCGAGCGGCAGTTCGCGCAGCACGTCGTGCTCGCGCTCCGCGGCCCAGCCTTCGGCGAGCCACCGGGCGGCCTCGGCGGCGCGGACTGAGCCTTTGAACGAGTCCGGGGCGACGAGAACGCGAAGTGCCTTCTTCGTGCCTGTCATCCCGTCGCTCCCACCGCGCGGCCGAACGATTCCACCACGCGCCGGGCGACCCGCTCCGGGTCGTCCTGCCAGAGATCTTCGTTGAAGATCTCCACCTCGACATCGCCCCGGTAGCCGGCCTCCTCGACGAGCCCGGAGATCGCCGCGAGATCGGCATGTCCGGCACCGGGCAGGCCGCGGGCGAGCAGCGCGTCGGACGGCAGCGGCGTGACCCAGTCCCCGACCTGATACGAGACGATCCGGCCGGTCGTTCCGGCGCGGCGGACCTGCTCGGCGAGGCACGGATCCCACCAGACGTGGAAGGTGTCGACGACCACGCCGACCCGGCCCGAGGGAAACTGCTCGGCGAGGTCGAGCGCCTGGGCCAGCGTCGAGATCACTCCCCGGTCCGCCGCGTACATCGGGTGCATGGGTTCGATCGCGAGCACCACTCCGGCCGCCGCCGCGTCGTCCGCCAGCACGCCCACCGCGTCCCGCACCCGGTTCCGCGCGCCCGCGAGGTCGCGGTCGCCCTCGGGCAGTCCGCCCGCGACGAGCACCAGTACCGGCGCCGAGCCCGCCGCGCCCGCCTCGGCCAACACCGCGGTTTCTTCGATCGCCCGCCGGTTTTCCTCGAGCGCGGCCGCGCGATCGTGCCCCGTGACGAACCCGCCGCGGCACAAACTGGAAAACCGCAACCCCGAATCCGCCAGCATCGCGGCCGCCTTCGACAGCCCGACCTCGGCGACAGGTTCCCGCCACAACCCGATCGCCGGAATGCCGGCGTGTTGAGTGACCCGCAGCGCGGCCGCGAGATCCGCGTGCCGGATCGTCGCCTGGTTCAACGACATCCGCGGATGCGCGGTCATGCCGGGATCCTTTCGCCGAAGCCGTGCACGGCAAGCAAATCGGCCCACCGCCGCGCCGCCAGTTCGGGATCGACCAGCGCCCCCGCCTCGTCAGCCAAGCGCACCAATGCGGACAGGTGCGGCAGGCTGCGGGCCGCGTGCAGGCCGCCCACCATCGCGAAGGCGGGCTGATAGCCGTTGAGCCAGGCCAGGAACGCGACACCGGTTTTGTAGAACTCGGTGGGAGCGGCGAAAATATGCCGTGCCAACGCCTCGGTCGGACCGAGCACCCGCCGGTACTCCGCGTGGTCGCCCGCGTCGAGTGCGCGCAGCGCGGTGGCTGCCAACGGGGCGAACGCGGCGAAGGCGCCGAGAAGCGCGTCGGAACAGGCTTGGCCGTCACCGGCGATCAGGCTCACGTAATGGTAATCGTCCCCGGTGAACAACCGGACCCCGCGAGGCAGCCGCGCCCGGAGCGCGATTTCCCGGCCCGGGTCCAGCAGGCTCATCTTGATCCCGCGCACTTTCCCGGCATTCTCTTCGACGATCCGAAGCACCGCCTCGTCCGCTTCGGGCCCGAAATAACCCGCCAGCTGCCGGTCGAACGCCTCCCCGAGCCAGTGCAGGATCACCGGGGCCCCAGCCTGCGCCAGCACCTCGCGGTACACCTTCTCGTAGTCGCTCGCCGACGTCGCCGCGCGGGCGAGATGCCGGCTGGCCATCAGGACGACCCCCGCGCCGTGGTCTTCGGCGTAGTGGAGCTGAGCCGCGTACGCATCGACGATTTCGCTCAGCGACAAGGTTTCCTCGAGCCGGTGATCGGTGCTGGCTCCTACTACCAGCGCTCCCCCTACCGAGGCCGCTTCGGTCGCGCTGCGAGCGATCAGCTCGCGCGTCGCGGCCGCGTCCAGACCCATGTTGCGCTGTGCGGTGTCCATCGCGTCGGCCACTCCGAGGCCCCATGACCACAGGTGGTGGCGAAACGCCAGCGTGGAGTCCCAGTCCAGGTCCGCGGGCGCGCCCGGCACATTCTGCGCAGTCGCGCGCGGAACGACATGGGCCGCGGCGTATGCGGTTCGCGCGCGGAACGGCGCGTCGGGACGGGTGAGCGCCGGAGCCTCCCGCAAGGTGTGTTCGGTGACGCCGGCGTCCGCGTCGACCAGGGTCACCCTCGTCATTTCGCTGCCCCGCTGGCCATCGCCCGCGGCACCTCGAGCGGCGCGAGCTCGACTCGCGCACCGGTCCGGGAGCTCTGCAATCCCGCTTCGGCGAGCCGAACCCCGCGCGCGCCCGACAGCAGGTCGTAGGGGTGCGGATCCCCGTCGACCACGTGCCGGACGAATTCCTCCCACTGGGCCCGGAAGCCGTTGCCGAACAGCTCGTTGTCCGGGATCTCGCGCCAGTCGGCGGCGTAGTCGTGGGACTCGGCCAGGTCGGGGTTCCACACCGGGCGGGGCGTGCCGTCACGGTGCTGCGCCCGGCAGCCGAACAACCCGGCGACCGCGCTGCCGTGCGTGCCGTCGACCTGGAACTCGACGAGTTCCTTGCGGTCGACGCGTACCGTCCAGCTGGAATTGAGCTGCGCGATCACGCCGCCGTCGAGTTCGAAGATCGCATACGCGGCGTCGTCCGCAGTGGCCGGATACGACGCGCCGGTCTCGTCGTACCGGGTCGGGATGTGCGTCACCGCCCGCGCGTAGACCGAGCGGACTTCCCCGAACAGGTTCTCCAGCACGTAATTCCAGTGCGGGAACATGTCCACGACGATGCCGCCGCCGTCCTCGGCCCGGTAATTCCAGCTCGGCCGCTGCGCCGGCTGCCCGTCGCCCTCGAACACCCAGTAGCCGAACTCCCCGCGGACCGACAGAATCCGCCCGAAGAATCCGGACCGCACCAGCCGTGCCAGCTTCCTCATCCCCGGCAGGTAAAGCTTGTCGTGCACGACGCCGTTGGGCACACCCGCGTTCTGGGCCAGCGCCGCGAGTTCAAGAGCTTCGGGCACCGTCTCGGCAGTCGGCTTCTCCGTGTAGACGGCCTTGCCGGCGGCGATCGCCCGCCGCAGCGCGGCCGCGCGTGCCTTCGTGACGAGGAAGTCGGCATAGACGTCCCACTGGCCGTCGCCGAGCGCGGCGTCGAGATCGGTGGTCCAGTCCGCGATGTCGTGCCGGCGGGCCAGTTCGGCGAGCTTCGCCCCGTCCCGGCCGACGAGCAAGGGCCGGACCTGGACGCGCTCGCCGCTGTGCAGCGGCACCCCGCCCTCGTCGCGCAGCGCGAGGATCGACCGGACGAGATGCTGCCGGTAGCCCATCCTCCCGGTCACGCCGTTCATGATGATGCCGATGCTTCGCTGAGCCACGGGGCCTCCTGGGACACCTGGTCGGATCGGTCCGGACCGGTCAGGGCCGGATGCAGAGAACGCGTTCCCGCCACGATCACTGTCGCTCGGAAAGCGCTTTCCAAACTAGATTCGTCGAGTGCTCCCCGTCAAGCCCCCAGGCAGGCTCGCCGCCGGGAATTCCGGAAAGCGCTAGCATCGCGGCTGTGAGTCCTCGACGTTCTCCCAGCCCGGCCGAGCCGGCCGGCAGCGTGGCCACCCTCGCCGACGTCGCCGAGCGCGCCGAGGTCTCGCTCGCGACCGCGTCCCGGGTGCTCAACGGCAGCACACGCCAGGTGAAGGAAGCGTTGCGGGCCAAGGTGATCGCCGCCGCGGCGGAACTCGACTACTCGCCCAACGCCCAGGCGCAAGCGATGGCGCGCGGCAACACCGCCACCCTCGGGCTGATCGTCCACGACATCGCCGACCCGTACTTCTCCAGCATCGCGGCCGGCGTCATCGCCGCCGCGGGCGAGCGGGGCCTGCTGGTCACCGTGGCCAGCACCCAGCGCGACCCCGAAGCCGAACTCCGCCACGTGGAGCTGCTCCGCCGCCAGCGCGCGCAGACCGTCGTCCTCGCCGGGTCGCGGCTCGACGACGCCGCCCTGCTCGACCCGATGCGCACGCTGCTGCGGAAGTACACCCAGGGCGGCGGCCGTGCCGCGTGCATCGGCCAGGACGGGCTCGGCATCGGCACCGTCGTCGTCGAAAACCGGCTCAGCGCGGCCGCGCTCGCCGACGCCCTCCACCGCGCCGGACACCGGGCGTTCGCGGTGCTGACGGGTCCGCCCTCGCTGCTCACCGCGCGCGACCGCGCCGAGGGCTTCTGCTTCGGATTGTCCGAGCACGGCGCGGAACCCGAGGCAGAGCACCAGATCCCCGGCGACTTCACCCGGACTGGCGGCTACGAAGCGACGCGTGCGCTGCTCCAGCGAACCGGAGGACGCCCGCCGGTCGACTGCCTGTTCGCCGTCAACGACGTGATGGCGCTCGGCGCGCTCGCCGCCGCGCGCGAAGCCGGCCTGCGAGTGCCCGAAGACATCGGCATCGCCGGATTCGACGACATCAGCCCGTTGCGCGACGTCGTGCCCGCCCTCACCACCGTCCGCCTGCCGATGACGAACATGGGCGCGGAGGCGGTGAAACTCGCCCTCGACGACCACGCGGGCGCTCCCCGGCGCCACCGCGTCCGAGGCGAAGTCGTGCTCCGCGACAGCACCCGCCGCCAGTAACCGATCGTTGCGCTGACGACCTCGCGCTCGCTTCCCCGGCAGCCGCATCGAACACCCCTCTTGCGTCCGGGCAGCACAACTCGTACGGTTCCCGGAAAGCGCTTACCAACGGCGGTGTGCGAGAGGAATCCCATGGAAGAAGCTGACGTCCTGGTCATCGGCGCGGGAGCGTCCGGCGGAGTCGCGGCGGGAGCGCTGGCGAAGGCCGGGTTCGACGTGGTCTGCCTGGAACAGGGCGAATGGCCCGACCGGGCCGACTACCCCGCCCAGCGCGACACCTACGAACTCGAAGCGCGCAAACAGTGGTCGGCGAGCCCGAACGTGCGGCAGAGCCCCGCCGACTACCCGATCGACGACAGCCGGTCCGCGGTCGCGCCGCTGATGTATGCCGGGGTCGGCGGGAGCACGATCCTTTACGCGGGCGACTGGCCGCGGCTGCTGCCGTCCGATTTCCGCGTGCGCTCCCTCGACGGCGTCGCCGACGACTGGCCGTTGCGCTACGCCGACCTGCGACCGTTTTACGAACGCACGGACGTCGCCTTCGGCGTGTCCGGCGCCGGCGGCGACCCGGCTTATCCGGACGGCGCCGAACCCCCGCTTCCGCCCCTGCCGATCGGCCGGATCGGCGCGAGGATGGCGAAAGCCCATGACAAACTCGGATGGCACTGGTGGCCGGCCGCGCAGGCGGTGCTGTCCGCACCGCACCAGGGCAGGCGTCCGTGCGTCCAATTCGGATCGTGCATGCAAGGCTGCCCGGAAGGAGCCAAGGCGTCGACCGACCTCACCCATTGGCCGGCCGCGGTCGCGGGCGGCGCGCGGCTGCTGACCGGGGCCCGCGTGGCCCGGATCCTGATGTCCGCCAAAGGACTCGCCGCCGGCGCCGAGTACGTGCTCCCCGACGGTTCGTGGCACACCGTCCGGGCCGACGTGGTGATCATGGCCGCCAACGCCGTCGGAACCCCGCGGATCCTGCTCAATTCGGCCACCTCCGCACACCCGGACGGTCTCGGCAATTCCAGCGGCCTGCTCGGGCGGCGGCTGATGGTGCACCCGTTCGCCAACGTCACCGGCTACTTCGACGCAGACCTGGAAAGCTGGCGAGGACACGTCGGCGCGAAGATCACCTCGTACCAGTTCTACGAAACAGACACCGACCGAGGTTTCGTGCGCGGCGCGAAATGGAGCCTCGCCCCGACCGGCGGCCCGCTGAACGCCGCCCTGCCGACCCGCGCGGGCGAGCAGACCTGGGGCCCCGCGCACCACGAGCACGTCAAGCGCCACCTCGGCCGGACGATCAGCTGGGGCATTTTCGGCGAAGACCTGCCGGACGAGAACAACCGCGTCACGGTCGACAGCGCGCTCACCGATTCCTCCGGAATCCCCGCCCCCCGGATCGAGTATTCCGTCAGCGACAACTCCCGTCGCCTGCTCGACTTCCACATCGCGCGGGCCAGCGAATCCCTCCGTGCGGCCGGAGCCTCCGACGTCGCCGCCGAATCGCTCATGCGCTACTCCGGCTGGCATCTCCTGGGCACCGCGCGGATGGGCGACGACCCGGCGAGGTCGGTGGTCGACGAGCACGGGAAATCCCACGACATCCCCAACCTGTTCATCGTGGACGGGAGCGTGTTCGTCACCTCCGGCGGCGTCAACCCGACCAGCACCATCGCCGCGCTCGCCCTGCGCGCGACGGAACATCTCATCGCGAACCGCCGGAACCAGCCCGTCCCCGCCTGATCGGAGCCACCCATGACCGCGACCACCGGCCGCCCCCTTCCCGCCGAGTGTCGGCACTGGCTGCGAGAACTCGCCGACGACCTGATCCCCGCCGCCGACCCGATGCCGTCCGCCGCCGCGGCCGGCATCGACAGCGGACAGCTGGACATCGTCCTGCGAGTCTTGCCGAACCTCGTCGACGACCTCCTGCGCGCCTGGCGGGCCACCGCCGCCCTCCCCTCCGGTGTCGCCCTCAAGCAATTGAGCGAACTCGACGAGGCCGGGCACCAGGCGGTGCTGCTCGCGGTCGCGGGCAGCTACTACACGAACCGAACAGTGCGCGACTTGCTCGGCTACACCGGCCAACAACCCAGGACCGTGCAGATCGCCGAGGACATCGACGAGGACCTGCTGCTCCGGGTCGTGGAACGCGGCCCGATCTACCGGCAGGCGTGACCGCCGATGCGGGACTCTCCCTCTGCCGAGTCCTTCCCGGGCGAGTCCCCAGAACTGCGATATTGCGTGGAGCTCTTCAAGAAGTGCAATTTTTGCAACTCAGCTGTTTATGAATAACAGCTTCATGACCTTCGCTTTTAAGGGAGGCCCAGCAGCGCAGACTTCAAGGGCGTAAAATCTCTCGAGAAAGCATCCTTTCGGGACTCTTAGCGCAGCCACATTCACTGCTCACTGACGGTGTCGTTTCGCCTAGCGGGTCCACGCGGCACCGCCCCGCCGTCGGAGGGGGGCGGTGCCGCTTATTCGGCTTACTCAGGCGTCATGGAGGTTTCGTCCCGCGGTTTCCGGGCTTCGCCACGCGGCCACGGCAGCCCCGAGGCTCATCAGCAGTGCGTAGACAGTGAAGACCTGCTGCAGGCCGATGCTGTGCAGCCACGTGTCGAGCAGCGGCGCGGTGCCGCCGAAGACCGCGATTCCCAATCCGTACGGGATGGCGACGCCGCGCGACCGCACGCTTGTCGGGAACAACTCCGCATAGAACGCGGTGTTGGCGGCGGTCGCGGCGGACAGCAGCACCAGCGAAACGGACATCGCGATCAGCATCTGCCACCACTCGCTGCCCATGATCCACACTACCGGGAAGGCCAGGACAGCGGTCGTGATGCCATACACCAGGAAGTTCGCGCGCCGGCCGAATCGGTCGGAGAAACGTCCCCAGAACGGCGTGGCGACGATGTAGATCGCCTGCGAGACCAGGGCGACCGTGAATGCCGTCTGCTTGTCCGCTCCATAGGAAACGATCGCGTTGGCCGCGCCGTTGACCACCCAGGAATAGAAGGTGACCGTGATCCCGGCTGTCATCAGGAGAACGCGCAGCATGCCGCCGCGGTGCTCCCAGAGATCCTTGAACTGGGACGGCTTCGGGGCGTGGTCCGCGTTGCGGGCGGACTTCTCCGCGTGATCGGTGAACGCCTCCGACTCGTGCAGGCTGCGGCGCAGGTACAGACCGAACAACCCGGTGAAGCCACCGAGGATGAAGGGGATGCGCCAGGCCCAGGATTCCATCTGCTCGGCGGTGAACGCGGTCGTGAGCACGGTGCCGATGGCCGTGGCCGCCATGATGCCGAGAATGAGCGCCATTCCGTTGAAGCTCATCCACAGCCCGCGGCGCTTGGACGGGGCGATCTCGGCCGAATACGAGTACGCGGCAGCGTTTTCCCCGCCGTATCCGAAACCCTGCATGATCCGGGCGACGATCAGGATCACCACCGCGGCGACGCCGATGCTGGAACTGGTCGGGCTCACCCCGATCGCGAGACTGCCCGTAGCGGTGACCGTCATGGCGATCACCATGGCGGTCTTGCGGCCGCGTTTGTCGGCCAGCCAGCCGAAAAAGACGGACCCGGCCGGACGGAACAGGAAGCCGACCGCGAAGACCGTCAGCACCGACAGGGTCGCCCCGATCGATCCTGCGCCGCCGAAGAACTGCTTGGAGAAAAACGGGGTGAAAATGCCGAAGACGGCGAAATCGTAGTATTCGAGGACGATGCCGAGCACGGTGCGGACCATCGCTCCGCGGGACTTGCTCTCTGCCCGGGTTTTCTTCTCTGTCGTTTCGCCCAGCACGACTCCTCCTTGAGTCTCGGGGTTGCTGATGAGTCGACTAGCCGCGGTGAACGCTGCCGAGGCCGCGGGCGAATTCCGCGATCGCGGCGCACAGGGCGGCCGGCTGTTCCGGCGCCAGCGCGTGTCCCGCGTCCGGGACGGTGCGCACGGTCACCCGTCCGCCCAGCATCGGCTTGAACACGCCGGGCACGACGACCGCGTCGAATTCCGCTTGCAGGTCCAGCAAAGGAACGGAACCTCCGGCGAAGTACGAATCGATCGGGGTGACGGTCCGCGCGTGCGACTGCGCGTCGTGCGCTTCGCGATACCAGCCGGTGAGCCACGGCCGCGGATCGTTGCCCGGAGCGAAGAACGCTTGCTCGAGGTACTCGATCCGCTTCGCTTCGGGCAATCGCGGGTCGCCCGCCCCGTCGATCGCTTCGCGCATCCTCCGGTACGGCTGCTCGGTCGAGCCCGGCGGCATCTTGCCCGCCGAAGCGGCGGCCATGACCAGGCCTCGCACGAGATCGGGACGGTCGACCGCGAGCATGCGGGCGGGCTGGCTGCCCCAGGCGTGGCCTGCGACGACCGCGGGTCCCGCTCCTTCGTGGTCGAGGACGGCGGCGACATCCGCGGCGAAGTCGTGCAAGTCCAGCCCCTCCATCGGCCCCGAGCTCCGGCCGATGCCGCGCGGCTGCGGCCGGAGCACCCGGAAGCCTTCTGCTGCCAGCAACCGGGCGACCTCGTCGTAGTCCTCGGCGCCGCGGCCAAGGGACGGGAGGATGACGATCAGCGGTCCGTCGCCCTGCCGGAGCGTCTCGATCCGCACCCCGCGACCTGCCGGGACCACGATGCGTTCCGGGGTCGCCAAGGCGCGTCCCGCCGTTCCGCGCCCGGCGGGCAACCGGCTGTGCACTGCGTCTCCGCGGTTCACCGGGCTCCCTCCGTCTGGATGCGCACGAGCGCGTCGAGCGCGAGAACGCCCTCTCCTGCGGCCCGCACGACAAGCGGGTTGATCTCGGCTTCGACGACGTCCGGTTCGTGCACGGCCAAGGCCGACAGGCCGACGATCGCCCGCGCGAGCGCGTCGACGTCCCCCGGCGTCCCGCCCCGATATCCCCGCAGCGAAGCCAATCCCCGGACCTCCCGGATCATCTCGTGCGCCGTCCCGAGATCTACGGGTGCGAGCCGGGTCGCCGAGTCGGCGTACAGCTCGGCCAGCACTCCGCCGGTGGAGAGAACGACCATCGGGCCGACGTCGCGGCTTACGCGGTAACCGAGGAGGACTTCGACGCCCGCACCGTCGATCATTTCCTGCACCAGGACGCGGTCCAGCGCGATCGCGGGGTCGTAGGCCGCGACCGACGCGACGATCCGTTTCGCCGCGTCGCGGATTCCGTCCGCGTCCTCGACGCCGAGCACCACCCCGCCCGCGTCCGTCTTGTGCGGAAGCCGATCCGACAATGCCTTGACCACGACCGGATATCCGAACGGCAGCCGCGTCGGCCCGTCGAGCTCCGACACCTCCAGCGCCGCCGATGCCGGTGTCCGCACCGAGTGCTTTTCCAGCAGGCGACCGGATTCGCGCTCGTCGAGCGTCGCGGTCTCCGCGTCCGGACCCCCGGGACGGAACTCCGCGCCCACCGTGCAGCCGCGCCGGCCGAACGCCGCGGCGATGACGTCCGCGCCGGACTCGGGAGTGCGGAACGCCGGCACCCCCGAAGCATTGAGCAGCGCTGCCGCATCGGGTGCTTCCGGGAGCGCGAACGCGACGACCGGCACCGGGTGTCCGCCTCGGGCGGCGATCGCTTGCACGGCGAGTTCCGGATTGAGCCGGGCCGACGAGCCGATGACGAACACGATCAGGTCGAATTCGCCGCTGTCCTGCATGAGCCGCAGCGCCTGGGTCACGATGTCGTGCCGGGCGCCGGCGAGGCCCAAGTCCGCGATCAGGCTGTGCGGAACCTGCGCGCCGCCGGCGTTCATCGCGGCGACGAGGTCCCGGCTGGGAGCGGCGACGTTCAGCCCGCGCACGGCGAGCTGGTCGACCATGACGGCCGCGCCGCCGCCGGTCGTGGTCACCACGCCGATCCGGGGAGAGCGCGGCTCCGCGCCGGACGGGATCCGTTCCAGCAGCGCCGGGGCCTCGATCAGCCCCTCGAAGTGCGACACCCGCGCGAAGCCGCAGGCGCGGAAGAAGGCTTCCGATTCCGCGTCCTCGCCGGCGAGCGCACCGGTGTGCGAAACCGCCAGCGCCGCCGCTTGCTCGCTGCGCCCGAGTTTGTAGACCGCGACCGGCTTCCCCGCCTCGGCAGCTGCCCGCGCGAACGCGGCGAGGTCTTCCGAACGGCGCAGCGACTCGAGGAACAGCGCGTAGGAGGTCACGTTCGGGTCGTCGACCGTCGCCAGGCAGATCTCGCCGAGCGACAGGTCCGCCTCGCCACCGGTGGAGACCAAGCCCGCGAAGCCGACGCCCCGGCCGCGGGCGCGGCTGACGAGGGCGCCGATGACGCTGCCCGACTGCGACGCGACGAACACTCCCCCGCACGGCGTGCCCGGTTCCCCGAAGGCCGCGTTCCCGGTGAGCATCACGCCGGCCGCCGGGTGCACGACGCCCAGGCTGCTCGGGCCGACGACCCGGACCGGCCCTTCGGCCGCCGCGGCACGCAACCGGTCCTCGCGGGCGAGTCCCTCCGGACCGTCTTCGGCGAATCCGGAGGACAGAACGGTCGCCACCGGAACGCCGATCCGGGCGCACTGCCCCACGGCCTCGATCGCCGCCTCGGCACCGGTCACGATGTAGACGTGGTCAGGGACCTCGGGCAGGTCTTCGAGACTGGGCCAGGCCTTCTCCCCCTGCACGGTCTCCCGCCGCGGGTTCACGAAGTACGCGGCGCCCCGGTAGCCCGCCTGGGCCAGGAACCGCTGCGGGCGGCCGGTCGTCTTGCCGGGATCGTCGGAAGCCCCGACGATCGCCACCTTCTCCGGATACAACAGCGGGCGGGCGAGGCTCGCGAAAAGGTCGGTCATGCTGCGCTCCTTGCGCGTCTGGAAATCGACGGCGCGGCCTGGCCGCGCGGAGTGAGGTTCTCGACGGGACCGACTGCGCCGATCGGGCTGCGCGGTCCCTGGAACTGAGTAAAGACTCTACTCTATAGAGTATGTTCTATGGAATACCTAGATGAAGTTAATGCAGTCCGAGCCGGGTCTGCGACCTGGGGCGACGCGTCGTCGACGGGCGTGCGGAACGACGACCCGCTCCTGGATCGGCTCGCCGTGACGCCGGTCGGCGACGGCTGTTTCTCCGGCCGGCCGCCTGCCGGGTTCGCGCAGCGAGTGTTCGGCGGGCACCTGCTCGCCCAGTCGGTGCTCAGCGCGACAAGGACGGTGCCAGCGGGCCGAGTGGTGAATTCCCTGCACGCCTATTTCCTGCGAAGCGGTTCCGCCGACGAGGCCCTCGGTTATCCCGTGGCCGAGGTGCGCGACGGCAGGTCGTTCTCGATCCGCTCGGTGTCGGCTGTCCAAAGCGGACAGCAACTGGCGACGGTCCAAATCGGCTTCACCGCGCTCCGCGACCGCCCGGGGCCGGTGTCCGCGGCGATGCCGGCGGTACCCGCGCCCGAAGAGCTGCCGTCCGTCCGCGAACACCAGCCCGGGAAACCCGGTCCCGGCGGGGTGAACCTGCCGCCGCGCGAGAACTGGCGGACTGCCTCTCGCCCGCTCGATCTCCGCTGGGTCGGAGCGGTCGCGGGCGACCGGGCTCGCCGCGCGTTTTGGTTCCGCTGCGCCGAAATCGAGTCCGCCGACCAGAACGCGCACCGGGCGATCCTCGCCTTCGCGTCCGACCGTTCCCTGATCCCCGCGGTGGCACAGGCTCGCGGGGAACTCGACCATCCCGGACCTCGCCCCTCGGCGACCGTCGACCACGCGATGTGGTTCCACGCCGACGTCCGCTGCGGCGAATGGCTGCTGTACGTGCAGGACAGTCCGGCGAGCACCGAAGTGCTGGGCCTGGCGCGCGGATTGATCTACCACCGCGAAGGCACGGTCGTGGCATCGGTGGCGCAGCAAGGCGTTTTCTTCCCTTCGTCCTGAGGCCGCCGGCTGGGTTCGCTCGGCGTGGCCAGGCGAACCCAGCCGGCGGTTCAGCGCAGCAAGGCCAGATCCCCGGCGCGGAATCCGTGCCCGGTGGCCTCGGCCAGGCGGCGCTGCCCGCGTTGCCGGGCCGCCGGGTCCAGTCCCGCGGTCCAGAACGCGATCCCGCCGACGTGCCCGGGAAATCCGTAGCCGAGGGTGAGCAGGAGGTCGATGTCGGACGGGCTCGCCGCGACGCCTTCCTCGAGCACGAGCGCGCTTTCGTTGGCCATCGCCAGCAAGGCGCGTTCGAGGATCTCCTCGGGCGGGATTTCCCTCGGCGTGATGCCCTTCGCCCGGCGGGATTCCGCGACGAGCCGGTCGACGAAGGGGTCCGGCCGCGGCGTCCTCGATCCGGGTGCGTACCGGTACCACCCCGCCGACGTCTTCTGCCCGAGCCGGCCGGCTTCGACGAGGCGGTCCGCGACGTCCGGGTAGCGGGCGCGCGGATCCCGGCCCTGGTCGTGGCGCCGTCGCGTGCGCCAGGCGATGTCCAGTCCGGCCAGGTCCGCGACCGCGAACGGGCCCATCGCGAACCCGAACCCGGCGAGCGCCGCGTCGACGGCCGACGGGGTCGCGCCGTCCTCCACCAGCAACTCGCACTGGTATCGGTATGCCTGGTAGACGCGGTTGCCCACGAAGCCTTCGCTCGCCCCGGCGAGGATCGGGACCTTGCCCAGCATCGCGGCCAGAGCGAGCGCCGCTTCCGTCGCCGCCTCGCCGGTCTTCGCGCCCCGGACCACTTCGAGCACGCCGCTTCGGTGCGCCGGGCTGAAGAAGTGCGTACCTGCCAGACGGCTCGGATCGGCCAGGCGCGCCGCGAGCACGTCGATGTCCAAATAGGACGTGTTGGTGCCCAACGGAGTTCCGGGAGCGACGACGGCCTCGACCGCCGCGAGCGCATTCGCCTTGGCCTCGTAGTCCTCGAACACCGCTTCGATCACCAACCCGGCCTCCGCCAAGGCGGCGAACTCGCTGCCCGTGCTCAGCGATTCCCGGCGTCTCGCGACCTCGGCGGCGGCGAGGCGACCGCTGGCGGCTTGCCGCCGCCAGGCCTCCTCGATCCCGGCGCGAGCGCGCTCGGCGACCTCGGCGTCCCGGTCGAGCAGGATCGCTCGTCCCCCGGATTCGACGACCGCACGAGCGATGCCGGCCCCCATCGTTCCCGCCCCCACCACTCCGACCGGGCCGACGGACCGCCGCCCGCGCGCCGGCGCGGTTTTCCGCGCCTCGGTTCGGGCGAAGAACAGGCGGCGCCGGGCGGCGGCTTCCCGGCTGGACCGGAGACGGTGGAACTCGGCTCGTTCGTGGGCGAGCGCGAGTTCCGCGGGACCGGCCACCCCAGCTACCACCGCGCCGACGGCAGCCAGGACGGCCGGGCGGAGACCTTCCCGCGCCACTGCCTCGACCGCGGCGGTTTCGAGCGCCCCGGGCGCCTCCTCGCGCACCGGGCTGGTGCGCAAGAGGCGCTTGGCGACGGTCCGGCGCGCCAGCCGGACCGCGTCCTCCCGGAGCGAGCCGGTGGCGATCGCGTCGATCAGCCCTTCCTCCGCGGCTTGTTCCACGCCAAGCGCCTTTCCGGAGGTCACGAGCTCCAGAACGCGCGACGGGGGCAGCAGGCGCAGCGTGCGCTGAGTGCCGCCGGCGCCCGGGAGCATCCCGAAGGCCACCTCCGGCAATCCCACCCGGCCGCCCGGCGCGGCGATCCGCGCGTCGCAGGCGAGCGCCAGCTCCAGGCCGCCGCCCAGCGTGGTGCCCGACAACGCCGCGACCACCGGGTGGGGGCACCGTTCGATCAGCTCGACGACCTCCGGCAGTTCCGGCTTCGCCAGCTCGCCGGCGAATTCGCGCAGGTCCGATCCGGACAGGAAATGGCGGCCCGCGCCGATGAGCACGACGGCCGCCACGGAGTCGTCGGCCGCGACCGAGCGCAGTGCCGCGGCCAGTTCGCCGCGGACGGCCGCGGTGCCGGTGTTGACCGGCGGGTTGTCGATGACGAGCAGGGCGACCTCGCCCTCGCGCTCGAGGCGGACGAGACGGCGGTTCTCGGATGCGTCCGGCACGGCGATCAGCCCCGCTGGCTGAACCGGCGGCCGAAGATCTCCTCGGCGATCCGGTTCTTCAGCATGCCGATGGACCCGCCGGCGATCATCCATCCCCGGGTGCGGCGCAGGCAGTACTCGACGAGCGTGTCGGTGCTGTAGCCGAGCGCGCCCATCGCCTGCATCGCGGTGTCGGCGGCGCGGAAGCCCGCTTCGTTGGCCGCGAGCTTGGCGATGGAGGTGTCGTATGCGGAGGGCAGGCCGTTCTCCGCTCCCCGGACGGCGCGGTCGAGCAGCGCGCTCGCCCCCTCCAGCCCGACCGCCGCTTCGGCGAAACTCCATTGCACGCCTTGGAATTCGTTCAAGGTCCGGCCGAACTGGGTGCGCCGGCCGACGTGCTCGCGCGCGAGGTCGAACGCGAGCCTGCCCAGCGCCAGCGACCGCGCGGCGTTGCCGATCCGCTCGACGTTGAACCCGCTCATCTGCTTCTTGAATCCGCCCGGGCCGAGCAGGAGATTCCGGCGGGGAATCCGGCATCCGTCGAAATACAGCGGAGCCCAGGTCTCGCCGCTCATGTAGGCCGAGGGCTCCCCCAGCGTGAACCCCGGCGCGCCGCGCTCGACCAGCACCGAGCCGATGTTCCCGGTGCCCGGGCCGAACCGGGCGTAGACGAGGAACAATGTCGCGTCCACGCTGTGCGTCGACCAGATCTTGCTGCCGTCGAGCACGAGTTCGTCTCCGTCCTCGACGACGCTGGTGGTCAGTTCGGTCGCCGCCGAGCCCGCTTCCGGCTCGCTCATCCCGAGCGCGATCAGCGCGCGCCCGGCAAGCAGGTCCGGCAGGTACCGCCGCTTCTGCTCGGCGGTGCCGAACTCCGCGAAGGTCCGGACGGCTCCGAAATTCCCGGCCTGCACGATGTCCGCGCTCTTGGGGCAGTGCTGGGCGATCTCCTGGATCACCGCCACCGCCGCCGCGAGCCCTGCTCCCTGCCCGCCGTCCTCCTCGGCGACGGTCAGCCCCAGCAGTCCTTGCGCACCGAGCATTTCGGCGATGTCCCACGAGTACCCGGGTTCGTGCGCCCTTTTCAGCGCGCCGTCGGCCAAGTGCCGACGCGCGAAACCGCGCACGGATTCGACGAGATCGGCGTGTTCGATCGAGAGGTCTGTCACCGGTTTCGCGCTCGCTTTCGTTGTCGTGCCCATGGTTTTCACTCGCCGCGGGACCGGCCGGAGCCGGACCGCACTGCCGCGTCGGCGCACGCGAGGAAGTCCAGATTCTCGAACGCCCACACCGCCTGGATCAGGCGCGCGGTTTCCTTCTCGCCGATCACCGGCTCGCACAGAGCGCGCACTTTGTCTTCGAGCGCGGAGTCCGACACCGGATTCGACGGCTCGCCGTAAGGTTGTTCGACCCGGTGCCGCACCGAGGCGCCGTCCGCGAGAGTCACGGTGACTTCGGCGGGCCGTCCGCTGCGCGGGTAGGCCGCGTTCGCCGCGTCGTCCACCTCGACGGCGACGGTTTCCATCAGCTTCCGGTTCTCGGCATCGAAACGCTGGTCCTCCGCGAAGTCAGTGAGTGTCACCGCGCCTCGCCGAAGCGCGACGGCCACCGTGAACGGCAGGCTGAGCTGTGCGTCGAGAACGGTGTCGAGGACTGTTCCGTTGTGGTTGGCCGCGATCGCGAAGGTGCCCACTCGCACCGCGGTCACGGCCTCGGGCGCGAACCGGTGTTCCTCGCGGAGCGCGATCGCCGCGTCGATCGCGCCGTGCAGGTGCCGGCAGCACGGATACGGTTTGACGTAAGTGTTTTCCAGCACCCACTCGGCGCCGAGCCCGTCCGTGATCCGCCCGGGGAACCAATCGACGCCTGGTTCTCCAGCGAACGCGGCGAAATAGCCTTCGGGTCCTTCGAGAACGGTCGTCGGTCCGGTGAGCCCGGCGGCGGCGAGGTCCGCGGACACGATCCCGTCCCGCGCCGCCTTGCCCGGGTGCAGCCGCTTCACCTCGGCGGAGCCGTTGAGGAAGGCGAACAGGCCTCCGGCGTGCGATCCCGCGATGCCCAGCGCGTTCGCGACCTCGGCCACCGAACCGCCGTTGAGCGCGGCCACCGCTGCGGCGGCGCCGAACACCCCGCCGAGGGGCGTGTTGTGGAAATGCCGGTTGCGGGTCGCCGGATGCCCGGCCGCCGCGATGCGGCACGCCAGTTCCATGCCCGTCACCGCCGCCTTCAGCACCCGCTCCGGACCGGCGCCCGTCTGCTCGGCCACCGCGAACACAGCCGGCAGTACGACCGACGTCGGGTGCATGCTGCCCGGGGTGTAGCCCTCGTCCGCCTCGATGCCGTGCCCGTTGGTTCCGTTCAGCACCGCGGCGCCGAGAATCGACGAGCGGCCGTGGCCCACCGCGGTCGCGGCGTCGCCCGGATAGGTCCGCGCCACGTGCGTCGCCACCGCGTGCGACACCGGCCCGACCGAGCTGGCGACCACGCCGGCCAAGTGGTCCAGCACCATCCGCCGCGCGTGCCGGTGCAGTCCCGGCGGCAGCGGCTCCTCCTGCTGCCGGGCCACCCATTCGGCAACGTGCCAGGTCAAACCCTCATGTGCGTTCATGCACTCTCCCGGATCCCGTGTCGTCGTCGACGCAGGGGCGCGCACGCCCAGCGATCGCGGCCGAGACTACATACTCTATAGAGTGTTGTCTATGTGATCTAGGATGACGGACGCCCCGCGCTGACGTTGTCCTATAGAGTGGAGAGCAGCCGAGGGCGAAACAGGGAGGCTTCATGACCGACGGGGCGATCGCGCCGCCGCAAAGCCGGACGGCCTACGTTGCCGACCGCATCCGCCGGGACGTCGCCTCGGGCGAACTGCGCCCCGGCGAACTGATCAAGCAGACCGTGCTCGCCAAACGCTACGGCGTCAGCCCTACCCCGGTCCGGGAGGCGCTGCGCCTGCTGGAGGCGGACGGCGTGGTCACGTACTCGCCGCATCGAGGAGCCTCGGTCCTCGAGATGACCCCGGACACCGCACAGGATCTCTACCGGCTCCGCGCCGCGTCCGAAGCCGTCGCCGCGGGAATGGCGGCCGAACGGATGATCCCGTCCGGCCTCGCGCTGGTCCGCGACAAGCACGCGCTGCTCGACGAAGCTGTCCGTGCCGGGGCCGACCCCGCCGAACTGTCGGTGCTGAACAAGGACTTCCACTTCGCGGTGTACCAGCAGTCCTCGCCGATCGTCCTGCAGTACGTCGAAGCGCTCTGGGTCCGGTTCATTCCCTCGTCGACCATCTGGACGCCCGCGCACGCCCGCGAACTCCAAGACGACCACGACGGCATCCTCGACGCCCTCGTCCGCGGCGACGCCGAGGAAGCCTCCCGGCTCACCAGCGCGCACATCCTCCACGCGGCCGAGATCCGCGACCGCGAACCCGGGCTCCGCCCGGCCGGCGACGTCGAGCGGGAGCAGTTCCCCGCCGGCCGGTGAGCACCGCGCGCGGGGCGGCCGAGGTCACGCGGATCCGGCCGCCACTGTGTTGTGGTAGCGGAATACCCGGCGCTCGCGCGCGGTCGCGAGCGCCATCGCCCGCGTCCGCCAGGGCGTGCTGACCGCGCGCTGGTAAGCGGGCGAGCGGAAGAGGTCCGTGCTGTCGATCTCGTGGAATGCCAGCAGGTCCGGACCGCTGCCCTCGAGCTTCCGGTACCGGCGGATCCGTCGCCAGCCGGACACCTCGAGCAGCATCGGCACATGTTCCTCGCGGTACCACCGCTCCAGTTCGGCGGCGTCTCCGGACAACCCGACCGACACGACGACCGGCGCGGGCGACGCGCAGTGCCCCCACTTCCCGACGAGCTCGTACACCCGCCGGTCCAGAACCGCGAGCCGGTCGACGACCGACTGCTCGCGCGGGCCGCGCCGCCGGATCCGCTCGTACTCCGGCGTTTTCAGCGCGGAGAGCTCCAGCTCGTACCAGGCCAGCCACGAGGGGCGCGCGCCGTCGCCCTCGCGGTAGCGGTATCCGGCGCGGATGCCGGGCACGCTCAGCCGCGCCGGTCCGTGTTCGGTGTCGTACCAGTCGTGGAACTCCTCGTCCCCGACCGCGCCCGGTTCGGACAGCACGTACAGCAGTCCCTCGGTCATCCCGCGTCCCTTCCTTGTCGTCCAGTAGGCTTCCGGCCAAGCGGCGAGCACGGCGAGGAGCGGCAGTGTCGAGAGAGGACCCCGACGTCATCGATTCGGTGGCGAAGGCATTCCAGCTGCTGCAGGCGTTTTCCGCGGACCGGCCGGCGATGACGGTGAGCGAGGCTTCCGCGGCCACGGGCTTCAGCCGGGCCACGGCGCGGCGGATCCTGCTCACGCTCGAACGCCTCGGATTCGCCGAGACGGACGACCGGCGGTTCCGCCTCACCGCCGGCGTGCTGCGCCTCGGCTACGGCTACCTCGCCGCCCTGCCGTTCTGGGAGCACGCACAGCCCCGCATGCGCGCGCTCGCCGACGAGCTCCGGGAGTCGTGCTCGATGGCCACATTGGACGGTCCGGAGATCGTCTACGTGGTGCGGGTTCCCGCGTCCCGTTCGATGACGATCACGCTGAACGTCGGGTCGCGGCTGCCCGCCTACCCGACCTCGATGGGACGGGTGCTGCTCGCCGCGCTGCCCGAACCCGAGCTGAAGTCCTATCTGGACACGACCGAGCTGAAAAAGCTGACCTCCGCCACGATCACCGACCCGGCGCGGCTGCGGGCCGAACTGCGCCGGGTCGCCGACCGGGGTTTCGCCGTGGTGGACGGCGAACGCGAGGAAGGCATCCGCTCGGCGGCCGCCCCGGTGCGGGGCGCCGGCGGGCGTACGCTGGCCGCGCTGAACGTGTCGGTCAACGCGGCCCGCGTCTCGCTGGAGGAGCTGCACGAGCGGTTCGTGCCCCGGCTGCTCGAGACCGCCCGCGGCATCAGCAGCGACATCGAACGGCTGCATTAGCCCGCCGGGAAATCGAAGCACCGCGCGGGGTTCGCGACGAGAAGGCGTTCTCTGGCCTCCGGGTCCGGTGCGATCTGCTCGATCAGGTCGACGAGATCGCCGTCGTTGGGCACGAAACCGTGCGTGTTCGGGTGCGGGAAGTCGGTGCCCCACACCACCCGCTCCGGTGCCTCGGCGGCGAGCAGCCGGGCGAGCGCGGCGGAGTCGGCCAGGTCCGGCGGCGCGGTGGCGATCCGGTCGGCTCCGCTGAGCTTGACCCACACCGGCCCGCTCTCCAGCAACCGCAGCAGCGACCGCACCGGTTCGCTGTCCAGCCCGTCGCGGAGATCGATCCGTCCCATGTGGTCGATCACGACCTGAACGCCCAGCGAGCGCACCAGTTCCGCGTGATCGGCGACTCCGGTTCCCGCGACGTGCAGGGCGATGTGCCAGCCGAAGGGCCGGATCAACGCGACTACGGCGTCGATCTCCGCGCGCGACGGCGCGGGGCCGAGATGCGGGGTGAAGTGCAGGCGGGCCCCGCGAACCCCGGCCTCGTGCAGGCGCTTCACCTCGCTTGCCGGCGTCGTCGGCCGGATCAGGCCGACTCCCCGGTACCGGCCCGCCCCGGCTTCCAGCGCGTCGAGCAGAACCGCGTGATCGTCGCCGTGGCAGGCGGACTGGACGAGCACGGCGCGTTCGAAGCCGAGCAGCCGGTGCAGCGCTCGCAGGTCCTCCTTGGGCGCTTCCGGCGGGGTGAAGGTCCGGTCCTCGGAGTACGGGAACTTGGCGACCGGGCCGAAGACGTGGCAATGCGCGTCGCACGCGTTGGCGGGCAACGGGGTCGCCGGCGCGTGCGGGTTCGGATCCGGGCCGGGGTTGCGCGGGTCGCTCATCAGTCGCACCTCGCGGACATCCCGCCGTCGACGACGATCTCGGTCCCGGTCACGAACCGGGCCTCGTCAGATGCCAGGTACAGCGCGGCGTAAGCGGTGTCCCGGCCGTCGCCCGCGAAGGCGAGCGGGATGCGCGCCTGCCGCTGTGCCAGCAAGGACTCCACGTTTCCGCCGGCCCGCTGGCCGGCGAGGCGTTCCTCGACCATCGGGGTGTGCAACTGGCCGGGCACCACGGTGTTGACGCGGATGCCGTCCGGCGCGTGCTGAACGGCGGTCACCTTGGAGAACTGGATGACTGCCGCCTTCGCCGCCGCGTAGCCGACTTGCGCCGAACCGGTCCAGCGCGTGCCCGAGGTGGACGCGGTGTTGACGATCGCGCCGCCTCCCTGGGCTTTCATCACCGGGATCGTGTGCTTGCAGGTGAGGAAAACGCTGGTGAGGTTGTAGTCGAGCTGGCGTGCCCAGTCCTCTTCGGACAGTTCGACCGGACCGCCCTTGAACGAACCCCCGACGTTGTTGACGAGGATGTCGATCCGGCCGAACTCCTCCTGGCACGACCGGACCATCGCGGCGACCGCCGAACTGCTGGTCACGTCGCACAGGTGCGTGCGGATGACTCCGCCCTCCGCTTCGACTGTCCGGACGGTTTCGGCCAGCGCTTCGGCCTTGAGATCCACGGCGAAGACCCGCGCTCCCTCCCTCGCGAACAAGACGGCGGCGGCCCGGCCATTGCCCCAGCCGGGTCCGACGCTGCCCGCGCCCGTGACGATCGCGGTCTTGCCTTCCAACCGGCCGGTCATGCGCCCACCTCCAACGCGACGAGGAACCGGGAAACCAGGTTGTACGCTCCCACGGTCACCGTCAGTTCGACAATTTCGCGCGGGTCGAAATGCTTGTGCAGAGCGGAGAAAACTTCCTCCGGAACGCTGACGTTCTCGGTCATCGCGTCCGTGTAGGCGACCGCGGCCCGCTGCCGCTCGTCCAGCAACGCGGTGTCCCCGTCAACGCGCAAGGCCCCGACCTGTTCGGCGGTCATTCCTTCTTTCCTCGCGACCGGTTCGTGTGCTGCCCATTCGTAGTCCGCGCCGTTGAGCGCTGCCACGCGCAGCACCGCGAGCTCCCGCAGATCGCCCGGAAGCGTTCCCTGGCCTCGGATCGCGCCCAGCAGGCTGTTCCAGCCGTCGGCGAACGGCGGGCTGTGCAGCAGCATGCGGTCCAGCGGGGTCAGGCGCCCCCCTCGGCGCGCGCGGATCCGGTCGGCGACCTCGCCCGCCGTCTCCACGTAGTCCAGCCTGGCCATGTATTTCCTTTCTTTTCTATTCCGTTGCGACGGTCTCGCGGACCGTCTCGCGACCGGAGAGGACCCGGCGAGCCCGCTCGCGGTCGAAAACGCCTTCCCACCGGCTCACCACGACGCTGCCGAGCATCTGGCCGCACAGGCTGACGAGGCCGCGCATCGTCGAGAGGAACCGGTCGACGCCGAGCACCAGCATGATCCCGGCGATCGGAACGGTCCCGGTGGCGGACAGCGTCGCGGCGAGAATGACAAACCCCGCGCCGGCCACGCCCGCGCTGCCTTTCGAGGTGATCATGAAGACGGCGAGCAGCCCGATTTGCTGCCAGATCGACAGATTCACGTCGAAGGCCTGCGCGATGTACAGCGAGGCGAACCCGAGGTACAGGCACACCCCGTCCCCGTTGAACGCGTATCCGGACGGCACGACCAAGCCGACGATCCGCTTCGGACAGCCCAGATGCTCGAGTTTGCGCATCAGCTGCGGCATCACGACCTCGTAGTTCGAAGTGCCGAGCGTGATCAGGAGTTCGTCTTTGAAGTAGCGGTACAGCTTGAGGATCCGGATTCCGCACAGCCGGGCGACCGCTCCGAACACGACGAGGCAGAAGGCGATTCCGGTCGCCCAGAACAACAGGACGACGCCGCCCAGACTGGCCAAAGTGGACGCGCCGAATTTCCCGGTCGTGTAGGCCATCGCGGCGAAAGCCCCGAGCGGGGCCAGGTACATGACCAGCTTGACGATGCCGAACATGACCTCGCCGATGCGCTCGACCGCCTCGACCACCCGCGCGCCGCGCTCCCCCAGCGCTTTGACCGCGACCGCGAACAGGATCGACACCAGGAGCACCTGGAGCACGTTCCCGCCGGTGAAGGCGCCGACGAGGGTGTTCGGGATGATGTTGACCAGGAAGTCGTACCAGTGCTGCGACGCGCCTGCCCGCGCGTACTGCTGCGCGGTACCGGACAGGTGCAGAGCGCCCGGATCGGCGTGGATGCCGCTGCCCGGCTTGAACGCGTTCATCACGAGGAGACCCACGACCAGCGCGACCGTGGTCAGCACCTCGAAGTAGACCAGCGCCTTCATGCCGATGCGGCCGACGCTCGCGAGTTCGCCCGCCGACGCGATGCCGGTGACGATCGTGCAGAACACGATCGGGGCGATGAGCATCTGGATCAGCTCGATGAACCCGGAACCGACGGGCTGGAGCGCGGCGCCGACGCCCGGGGCGGCGAGCCCCAGGATCGCCCCGAGAACGATCGACACCAGAACTGTCAGATAGAGCTTTCTGGTGAAGGCGGTGCGTAGCAACGATCCGGTTGACATCTTCGTCCCTCGTGTTCGCCTGTCGCACATTTGCGCGTCTGACGAACACAGTATGAGTACCGCCCCCGAACAGGTCAACCTCGCAGCCGAGAGTTACCGATACGCCACAGCGCGCAGCACGGTCATCGGCCTTGCGCGAGCTTCGGAATGTTCCCGTTTTCGGCCGCTTTTCCTCTCTGGCTGCCGACGACGGCTGCGCAACCAAGCGCCGCCGATGGCGTCGCAACACCGCTCCCGACCGGCCCCGCGCTGATGCAACGCACACGCAGCACCCAACGCCACCAAAGGACGACCGAACCGCCGCCGGATCTCCTCGGTAACACGCACCCCGCCCTGTGCGACTGCTCCAGAACAGTCCGAACGACTGGAGCACGACATGACCACTACCCGCCTCGTCGCCGGTGCCGGTGCATTGGTGTTCGCCCTCGCGGCCACCGCGACCATCACGTACTTCGCCACGCGACCCTCGGGCATGTCGCTCGGGATCCCGTCGTCGTTGACCGCGCCGCCAGCGAAGACGTTCGTGCTGACCGGTGTCCTCACCATCGAAAGCGACCTGTCCGGCGTGCGGACGGACGGCACCGGAACGACGGACAGCGCCTGCCAAGGAACCGGCGGGTACTCCGACCTCACACCAGGCACAGCCGTCAAAGTGTCCGACGGCGCCGGCCACGTCATCGCAACCGGCTCGATCACCAGCGGAACCGCGCAAACCAGCTACCTCTACGGCCAAAATGTTGTCACTGGATGCCAACTCGGATTCACCGTCAACGACGTCCCCGACGGACTCCCCTCCTACGTACTCACCATCTCCCACCGCGGAGACCAATTCCTCCCAGCCGACCGGGCACACGCACCGATCACGCTCACCATCGGCGGCTGAACAGGAACCTCGACCAGAGGCGGGGCGGGTGACTGCAGCAGCCTGTCCCAGGCCAGGCGCGAGTTCCGTCGCGTGGATAACGACGGCCCCGCCAGCGGCCGCTCAACTCCTCCGCCCCGCACGCCGAGTTCGGAACAGGAATTCGGCGAGCCTTCGGACCCAGATCAATCGTCTCGTTCACCACCGGCCCGGGGCAGGGCGAGGTGCTTCGCCCGAGGCGGTTCGGCGTGCCATGCCATGATCAATCCTGGTGACGGGATCAGGCAATGCCTGCCCGGCACCGGCCAGAGCGAAGTCTTGACGCCGGATTTGATCGAGGTGGGGTTGTGGGCGGGCGGACGGTGAGGTTCCGGAACTGGGAAGTCCAATACTTCCCGGAAGGCCGGGGGATCTCGTCCGACGAGCCGATCGGCAACTTCACCGAATCGGACGACCGGCTGCTCGCCCATCATCCCCGGCTGCGCCGCATCCTGGTCAGGGTCGTGCCGCGCCAGCCGCTGGGGTGCTTTTACCTTCACTGGAGCGACGGAAGCGACCTCACCGCACTCGACGAGCGCGTGTCGTCGGGCACCGCGCGCGATGCGGACTTCGCCGGCGCCGTCGTCGGAGAAGCCACCGGGATCAGTCACGAGGCGTGCGGGTCGCCGCTGCGAGTGGTAGATCTCAACCAGGTGATACCGCTGTTTTCCGACCCGGTCGAGCGATCGAGTGCGCACAAGTACCAACAGCTGTGCCCGGTCTGCGGAAAGCAGATCAACGCGAGCATTCTCGAATTCATCGAACCGGGAAGCTAATTGCGGAAGCCAACGGGCATACGTACTCGAGGTCGGGTTCAAACGGGCGCCGTATGCCGTCAGCGCGCGATCCGCGAAAACTCCGGCGGCGATCGGATCCGCGCTGCGCGAAACAATCCCGTCGCCTGAAGCGATCTCCATCGGTCACGCCGACTTCCTGCAGCACGCTCCCCAGGTAAACGCCGACGAGGTTGCCCGTCGCGCCGAGCTGCATGACGAAGCCCAGCAGCAGCGCCGTGCCGCCCGGCAGGACCTCCCCTATCTCCCATGGCGCGGCGTAGGACTTGACGTTCTTCATCCGGCTGCGCATGTACGGGTCGAGCGATAGGTAGATGGTGCGGAGCAGAACCTGGCCCGGCCCGAGCGGCGGGAGCTCCGCCTCGGCGAGCTCGAAATCGCCGTCGCGCGGCTCGCCGACCGGCCGAATCGCGAGACGGAACTGGTGGGACTTCAGCATGGTGTTCTCTCCGCCGTGTTGGTGAAGTTCTCCGCTCGGAAGCGAAGTATCGCGGCCACGGTCAGGCGAGCGTTGTACTCGCGTGCCAGCTGATCCCGGAAGGACGCCAGGCTGGGGCGGCTGGCCGCCCGGTTGCGATCGGCGGCACGGGCCGGAAAAATCGGCGACTCCGCGAAAACGCCGCCGACGTGCCAGGGAGTGGCCCGTGCTGACCCTCGGAACCGGAATCTCGGTGCGTCCGGAAGCCGATCCGCTGGACGACATCCGGTGGGCCGACAGCGAACCCCGCGTCGCGGGCGCGTGGATGCTCGACCACCTCCAGGGCTGGGCGCCGCGCGGGGCGCAGGAGACCGATCCGCACCTGCTGCTGGAGCCGTTCTCCGTGCTGGCGGCGGGCGCGGCCGCGACGAGCCGGGTACCGCTCGGCGTCGCCGTCACCGATCCCGTGCGGCGCAGCCCGGTCTCGCTCGCGCACACCGCCGCCACCACGAGTTGGCTCGGCGGCCGGAAAATGGTGCTGGGACTCGGGGTCGGCGACCCGGGGCAGCTCCGCCCGTTCGGCCTGCACCCCGGCCGCGAACGGACCGGACGGCTCGACTACCTCCGGCCCGCCCTGCGCGACCTGGCCGCATTGCGCGACGACGGGCGGTTGTCCGCCGAGGGCCCGGACCTGCCGCTGACCGCGTTGTCGCCGTTCGATCTGTACGTGGCGGCGCACGGCCCGCAGATGCTCCGGCTGACCGCCCGCTACGGCGACGGCTGGCTCCCGACCAGCTTGCCCGTGCAGCAGTACCGGTCGAGCCTCGCCGCCATCCGGGAGGAGGCCGCCGCGGCCGGCCGGGACCCGGACGCGGTCCGGCCCTGTCTGTTCCTCTGGGCCGCGCTGGGCAGCGACGCCGCGGAAAGCGCCGAGTTGTTGCGCCGCCCCGAAGTTCGGGCCGTCGCGCTGTATCGCGGCCGGGCGGCGTTCGCCGCGCACGGTGCCGAGTACCCGCTGCCGCACGCCTATGTGCCGCACGAAGTCCCGGCCGGGCAGGTGCCGGAGATCCTCGCAGGCATCCCCGACGCGCTGGTGCGCGAGGCGGTGTTGCACGGTTCTCCCCAGCAGGTGGCCGAGAAACTGGGCGAGTACGCCGAGGCCGGGTGCCAGCACGTGATCGTGCAGGACATCGGCCGGTTCGGCGATCCGGAGGGCACGCAACGCTCCCGGGCGGCGCTGCTGGCCGTCGCGGACGCGCTGGGAGGTCAGTGATCCGGGCCGCGCCGGAAGGTCTCCCGCACCGCGAGCGCACAGCACGCCCCGGCCACGCTCAGCGCCAACGGGACGAGCAGCGCCCACCGGTAGTCGGCGAGCACCGGATGGCTCAGCCCGGCCGGTGAACCGGGACGGGCGTCGAGGATCCAGCCGAAGACCGGCTGGATCACCCCGGAAGCCAGGAACGCGCCGACGTTGACGACTCCGAGCGCGGTCGCCGCGGCGCTGGGCGCGGTCGATTCCTTGACCGCCGCGAACGCGGGCACCACCTGCGCTCCGGCGAGTCCCACCAGCGCGTAAAGCACCACCGCCGACCAGCCCGGCGACCACGGCAGGAACGCGAACCCGGCCCAGCCCAGCACCGCGCTGGCCGAGCAGACCAGGATCACCGGCCTGCGCCGGCCCAGCCGGTCCGAGAGGAGGCCGAGCAGGATGTTGCCGCAGCCGTACACGACCAAGCCGATGGTGGTGTACGCCGACGCGGCCGCGTTGCTCAGCCCGAAGCTGTCGGTCAGCACCGGCACTCCCCACAGGCCGGAGAAGGCGTAGAAGGTGCCGTTGGTGCCGATCACCGCGAAGAAGACGAGCCAGACCTGCCTGCTCGCCAGCGCGGACCGCAGCCGGTGCCGCCCGTTCGCCGGTTCGGCCTCGGCGGGCGCGGCGGGCCGGGGAAGCACGTCCGGGTATCCGGCGGCCTCGGGCGAATCGCGCACGACGACCAGGACCAGCACCGTCGTCGCGGCCGCGAGCAGGCCGACGACCAGGAAGATCGACCGCCAGGTGAACACCGTGAGCAGCAGGGCGGACGGCCCCTCCGCGGCGATGCTGCCCAGGTTCCCGACGAACATCGTGATGCCGGTGACCACCCCGTAGTGGCGCTCCGGAAACCAGGTGGCGTTGCTCTTCAGCAGGCCGACGAAGATGCCGGACGTGCCGAGCCCGACCAGCAGCGGGCCGACCGCCGCGAGGCCGAACCCCGGCGCCCAGGCCAGGAGCAGCGTCCCCGCCGAGGTGACCGCCCCGCCGACCGCGACCACCAGCCGCGTGCCGTACCGGTCGATCAGCAGCCCGACCGGGACCTGCATCACCGTGTACACCCAGAAATTGCCCGCGGCGAAGAGTCCGAGCTGCGCCGCCGAAACGCCGAACGCCGCGCTGATCGGCTCGGCGAACGTGGCCGGCGCGAACCGCTGGAAGAACCCGATGGTGAACAGGGCCAGCAGCAGCGCCGTCGACCCGGCCCGCGCCCGCCGGAACCCGCGGCGGAGTTCCGCGGGCGCGGCCTCGCCGGTCCTCACCCGGGCACCCCCTGCGCGGCCGGGACCCGGTCGCCCGCCGTGCCGAGCACCCGGTCCAGGATCCAGTTGTCCAGGCGGTGCACCACGTGTTCCTCGGGCGTGTAGCAGCCGGGCGTGCTGCCGGGAAGGCCGCGCTGCTGGAACTCGGTGATCCAGTCGTCCTCGCGCACGACCTGGTCCCAGCGGCGGATGTAGCGGGCCGAAACCTCGGCGTAGTCGGGGCGCTCGACGGTGGAGCGCGGGAAGCAGTAGCCGACGTCGACCCGGGTCCGGGTCGGCGTCTCCGGGTATTTCTGGATCCACCACATGCAGTCCGGCGCGGTGACCAGGAAAAACCCGGGAGCGAGCACGGAGAAATGGGTGCCGCGTTTCGCCGCGCCGCTGATTCCGGGCGTGGCCGGGAAACCCAGGTGCCGCTCGCCGGGGGCCAATGCCGGGGTGTGGTCGTTTTCGTGGAAAACCGTGATCCACTCGCCGCTGGTGGGCGGCGAAACGACCGGTTGCTCGCCGATCGACCCGCGGTGGATGTGCTTGGTGTGGAGCGTTTCCATGTCCACCTCGACGTAAAGCTTCCAGTTCGAGGCGAGATGGTAACTGCGCCGGTGCACGCACGCCATTTCGGCGATCCGGTAAGGCCTGGCCACCCGCTCGGCGAAATCGCCGAAATACTCGTCCACGGGCGGGGCGTTCTCGTCGAAGGTGACGAAGAGCAGTCCTTCCAATTCGGCCCAGCGCAGACCGGTGAGCGCGTGCCGCTCCGGGTCGAAGGCGGTCGACCCCTCGGTCCCCGGGGCCCGGAGCAGTCTTCCGTCGAGGCTGTACACCCAGCTGTGGTACTGGCATCGGATGCCGCCGCAGGTCCCCTGGGCTTCCTCCAGGAGAATCGAGCCGCGGTGCCGGCAACTGTTCCGGAACGCCCGGATCCCCTCGTCCGACCGGACCAGCAGCACCGGCTGGCCGAGCGTCTCGGCAGTGAGGAAACTGCCGCGCGAAGGCAGCATCGAAGCCAGCCCGACAAAATGCCAAGCGGGACGGAAAATAGCGTCTATTTCCCGGCGGTGCCATTCGGGCGAGGTGTAGCACCAGTGCGGCATGGTCTGCGCTTCCGGCAGCGCACTGCGCACTCGAGCGTAGTTCTGCGCATCGAAAATGTCCGGCAATTGCACCACAGTCGCTCCCCTTTGGTGGCGGGGCGGGATTCGACGGCCACGCCGATTCCGCCCAGAATCGCCAATGCCTTTCCCCAGCGCGCCCAACCCTAGGAGGGAGCGGAGCACCGGGGCAAGCACCCTGGTGGACATTCACTCACTGCGACCAGTGCATGGTGTTCGCCGTCGGCTCCGAGTCGGCCGTCGAACTCCCTCGCTCGCTACGTTTTGAGTAGAAAATTCGACAACAGGACGCGGAATCAGCTGCTATTTCTCGATTCTTCTGTCTCGGCCGGAACCGCCGGCACCTGAAACCCGGCGAACTGCTCCCGCAGCGCCTTCTTCGCGAACTTGCCGACGCTCGTCTTCGGCACCTCGTCGACGAACTCCACCGCGTCGGGCAGCCACCACTTCGCGACCCGGCTTTCCCAGTGCGCGAGCACGTCCGCCGCGGTCAGCGTCTCCCCTGGGCGCACGACCACGCAGGCCAGCGGCCGCTCGACCCAATTCGGGTGCGGCACGGCGATCACCGCCGCCTCGGCGACCTCGGGATGCGACATGATCGCGTTCTCCAGCTCGACCGAACTGATCCACTCGCCGCCCGACTTCACCAGGTCTTTCGTCCGGTCGACAAGCCGCACATACCCCAGCGGGTCGACTGTGGCGACGTCGCCGGTGCGTAACCAGCCGTCCTCGGTGAACGAGGAGCGGTCACCGACCCGGTAATACTCCGCCGCGACCCACGGGCCCGCACACAGCAACTGGAGGGCGCTTGACCGCTCCACACCGGCCTTCTTGAATGGAAACATGCCGGAGCACGTGAACACCGACCTCGGCGGCTATCTGCGCCGCATGCGGGAACGCATCCAGCCTGGTCAGATCGGGCTGGTCGGCCGGGGCACGCGGCGAGTGCCGGGACTGCGCCGGGAAGAGGTCGCGGCGCTGGCGGGCGTCAGCTCGACGTATTACACGCGCCTCGAACAGGCACAGACGGCGCACGCGTCGCCCGAGGTTCTGTCGGCCATCGCGCGGGCGCTGGAGTTGAGTGCCGACGAGGAGGAGTACCTGCTCAAAATCGGCACCGCCGCACCGGCCAGGCCGGTCAAGCAGGCCATGACCGACGAGGTGAGCCCGCAGACCCGAATGCTGGTGGACGTGCTGGCCGACGCGGCCGTCGCGGTGCTGAATTTCCGGTGCGACATCCTCGCGTGGAATTCGCTGTTCCACAAACTGTTCGCCCCGCACCTTGGTTTCGCGGCACCGGAAACGGCCGAGGACCGGCCGAACATCATCAAGCTCAACTTCCTCGACGAGAACGTGCGGGCACTGTACGCGGATTGGTCGCGGGAGGCGGAGTACAACGTTTCGTACCTGCGGTACATCGCGGGAAACCACCGGCACGACACCCGGCTGGCCGAGCTGATCGGCGAACTCACCATGGGCAGCGAAGAGTTCTCGAACCTCTGGGTCGGTCAGACCGTCGGCAACTGCACGGTGGGCACGAAGGCCTTCCGGCATCCCGTGGTCGGCGAACTCGACCTGATGTACCAGTCCGCCGAACTCGGCGACGGCAACATCCTCAAGTTCTACCACGCGGAACCGGGCTCCCCGCACGACGCGGCGTTGAAGCTGCTCGCGGTGGATCTGAAGCAGGTCTACTCGCGCTGAAGCCATCAGAGGCGCTGCCTGGACTCAACCGACTTCGACAGCCGCGACGGCCCAGGGGGAACTCCCGTGCGGCACCAGGAAGTACGTTCTCCACCTCGCGCTTGCCTCGCCTAGGCCGGGGCGTTCGGTTTCCTCGCGGAAAACCTTGGGCGCTTGTGCCCGGGCGAGATAAGCACGGCGGCCTCACCGTCGGCGAAGGTGAACAGCACAGCCGCCCGGACGGGCAGGAGCTTCAGGACGTCGACGAGGCTCAGCCCAGACAACTCGCTGATCTCTTCCGCGGGCCACGAGAGCACCCACGCGAGCACGACCTGCGCACGCGGACCACAGCGTTCTTGGCCGCCATCCACAAGCTCGCCGAATTCACCGGCTGCCTCGACCTGATCACCAAGAAGCTGCAGGGCTGCAAGGAGCACGTTTCCCGCGGCACCGCGCATGATCTGTGGCGCGAACCCACTCCTGATTAGCCTGGCACTGCCAGTGGTAGTCACGGCAGGGTGCTGGCTAAATCCCGCCGGTGGCCCGAACCTGGCGGCATGACGACCGATACGGCTCCTGCTGCTCCCTTGCGGCCGGCCCGCATGACCGGCCGCCAGCTCACGGTTCTGGTGGTCCTGCTGGCTTCCCAGTTCATGATGGCCGCGGACTTCTCCGTGCTGAACGTCGCGCTGCCCCGCGTCGGCGCGGAGCTGGGCTTCTTCGCCGGCGACCTGCAGTGGATCACCACGATGTTCGCGCTGACCGCGGCCGGCTGCACCCTGGTATTCGGCCGGGTAGGCGACTACTTCGGCAGGCGGCGGATCTTCACCGCCGGGATGGCGTTGCTCGCCGTCGCGTCGATCGTCGGCGGGATAGCGGGTTCGCCCGCGCTGCTGCTCGTCGCCCGGACGCTCCAGGGCCTCGCTACCGCCGCGATCACCCCGGCCGCGCTGGCGATGCTGACCACCGCCTTCACCGAACCTTCCTTGCGCACCAAGGCTTTGGGCCTCAACGGCGTGATGATGAGTTCTGGTTTCACGGTGGGCTCGATCCTCGGCGGTGTGCTGACCGACCTGCTTTCGTGGCGCTGGGCGTTCTTCGTCAACATTCCCGTGGCGATCGCCGCGATCATCGTTGTTCCGATGGTGGTCCCGGAAAACAAGGCGGAGAACCGCCAGAAGCTCGACGTGCCCGGCGCGGTGCTCATCACCACCGGCCTGTTCGCCGGCATCTACGGCATTACCCGCGCCGCGGAGTCTGGTTTGGACACTACGGCGATCCTCTCGCTGGCACTCGCTGCGGTGCTGCTGGTCGCTTTCTGGATGGTGGAGAGCCGCACGGCGGACGCCCTCGTCCCGGTTGCCATTCTGAAGCGGCCGGACATCGCCTTCGGCAACCTGGCAGCGTTGTTCATCTTCGGCGGCGAGACCGCGCTGATCTTCTTCACGGCCCTCTACGTCCAGAACGTCCTGGGCCATTCGCCGCTCGTCGCGGGCCTCGTGCTTCTCGGCATCGGAGTCGGCCAGATCCTGGGCGGCAGCATCGGCCCGAAGATCCTGGCCAAGGTCTCG
The DNA here is from genome assembly GCF_004522235.1 of Amycolatopsis nivea. Lineage (GTDB taxonomy): Bacteria > Actinomycetota > Actinomycetes > Mycobacteriales > Pseudonocardiaceae > Amycolatopsis > Amycolatopsis nivea. The sequence continues at coordinate 81,099 of NZ_SDLT01000010.1, read as the reverse complement.
CCGCGCACGATGCTCGGCATGGCGCTGCTCGGCCAAGGCGTGTTCATGCTGCCGGGAATCTGGATGGCCGCGACCAACGGCTGGCTCGCCGTCGTCGTCGCCGCGCAGTTCGTCAACGCGATCTTCTCGATGCTGGCGATGCTTTCCTTCATGCTCATCTCCACCTCCGCGGTCGACACGGACGCACAGGGCATGGCGACCGGAATGGCCACACAGAGCCAGCAGGTCGGCATCGCCATCGGCATCCCGCTCATGAGCGCGGTGTTCACCGCGGTCGTCGAGGGCGGGAGCGGACCGGCGGTCGAGCTGTCAGGCATCCACGTAGCGATCGCCGTCGACGCCTTCGCGCTGATCGCCGCCGGCGCTCTCCTGTGGCTGGCGCTGCGCCGGAAGCCGAGTGCCGCGGCTCCAGCACCGGCCTGAATGAGCAGGTCGCAGCGTCGCCCCAAACGACAGCAGCTGGCAATTAACCAGATCCAGCCGCTGGCCAAAGGAGTGCCGATTCGGGTGGACAAAAGATGGAGATACGGCCGAGAAGCCAACACCCTCGATGCAGCCGGCCGTCGCCGTGCCTCGTCGTTGCCTGGCGTTCGATCAGCCTTGTATGTCCGGAAAGCCGGGAATAACCTTCCAAGATGAAACGCTGGGGGCCGAAACGTAAGCGCGGACCGCGGCCCTGGGCCGATCTGGACGAGTGGGAGTTGCGGGAAGCCGTCGACGGTCCGGATCCCCGTGACGCGGCCCATGCCATGACCGTCCTCGGTTACCGTTGTGAGGGCAGGGGCGAGTTGGCCGATGCCGAACAGTGGTACCGGCGGGCGCTGGCCACCGAGGATCCGGTCCATGCCCCGATGGCGATGCTGCGGCTCGGCGGGATCCGTGAGCGGCAAGGTCGCCAGGACGAGGCTGCGCACTGGTTCCGGTTAGCTGCCGAGAGCGGAGAACCCGAGGTGGGGCCCGGTGCCGCGCTGCGGCTCGGTCTTGTTCTGGAGAGTCGCGGCGAAGACGAGGAAGCTGCGGAGTGGCTTCGCCGGGCCGTCGAGTCCGGCCAGCCGGGGACGGTCCCCGAGGCGTTGTTCTGGCTGGGATCGCTGGCCCACAAGAACCACGACCTTGACACCGCCGAGCACTGGTTGCGGCAGGCCGCAGACTCCGCGGCCCCGTCAGCAGTGAGCAGAGCGATGCACGAACTCGGCCTCATCGCCGACGAACGTGGCGATCAGGGAGAAGCCACGCGCTGGCATCTCCAGGTGGTCGAGCACGACGAGTTCGCGGCACCGGACAGCATGCTCTGGCTGGCCGCCGACCAGCTGAAGCGAGGCGAACGCACCGAGGCGGTCGTATGGCTGCGCCGGGCCGCGGAAACCGACAATCCCCGAGTCGCCAAGGCTGCGCGCGCACTTCTGGAGAAGTTCTCAGACCTCCTCGACGAATGAGACACGTCCGTCTCGATCAGGCGGCGCGGCAGAGATCTCGCGCAGCGCGAACTCAGTGTCCACTATAGACAGTGGTTACGCGTCCACGGAGATCGCGGCTCCGGGGCAGACGGTGGCGGCTTCGCGGACGGTCGCGTGCAGTTCTTCGCCGGGGTGTTCGGCGAGCAGGAGCACGATGCCGTCGTCCTCGCGTTGGTCGAACACTTCCGGCGCGAGCAGCACGCAGGTGCCCGCGCCGCAGCACTTCGCTTCGTCCACGGTGACCTTCATCGGCGTTTCTTCCTTTCGTTCGGCGAGGCGGTGACCGGTGCCTGCCACAGGCCGATCAGCGCGTCGATCAGGCCGGTGGCGGCGTCGTTCCAGTCGGATCGCGGGGTGGTGGTCTTCTCGGCGAGGGCGCGTTCGCGTTCGGCGGTCAGGTGGACCAAGAGAGTCCGGGTCATGTCGCTGCGTTCGGCGGCCGCTTCGGGCGGGAGGTCGGGCAGTCGTTGCTGCAGGCCTTCGACGATGCGCGCCAGCGATGGGGACGAGAGGGATTCCTCCACGACGATCGGGCGCAGCGTCGGATCTGCCATGGCCTGTTCGGCGAACCGGGCGTACCAGGTCGGGCTGCCCAGCGCGGCCAGATGCTCGGCCAGTGGACGCACCAGGCAGTCGAGCCAGTCCCGCAGGTCGGCGCTCTCGCCGATCTCGGTCAGCCGCCACTGCCGACGTTCCTCGATCGCGGCGGAGTGTTTGCGCGCGATCGCGCGGACCAGATCGGTTTTGGTGCCGAAGTGGTAGCCGACTGCGGTGTTGTTGCCCTGTCCGGCTGCTTCGCTGACCTGGCGGTTGGACACGGCGAGAATCCCGTGCTCGGCGAACAGGCGCTCGGCAGCGGTCAGGATCAGCTCCCGGGTCGCGTGCGCCCGAACCGGCGCGTCCCGGTCGGCGGCGTTGTTCCTCATGACTGTCACCATCGCACGGGCAGTTCCCGCAACCCGCCCACGGCCAGGCCCTCGATCCGGCGGAGTTCGGCCGCCGGGACGTCGAGTTCGAGCGACGGCAGCATTCGCAGCAGCACTTCGAGGGCTACCTGGAGTTCGGTGCGCGCGAGCGGCTGTCCCAGACACGCGTGCGCGCCGGCGCCGAATGCCAGGTGCGGGTTCGGGCTGCGGTGCAGGTCCATGACGGCTGCATCGGCGAAGGCGGTCTCGTCGCGGTTGGCCGCGGCCATGCTGCACATCGCGGTGGTACCGCTGGGAAGCACGGTTCCGGCGACTTCGAAATCCTCGGTGAGATACCGCGACATACCCACGCCCGCGTTCGCGTCCAGCCGCAGCGTTTCCTCGACCGCGGTGCGCACTAGCGACGGATCGGCGAGCAGTTCCTCCCACCGCGTGCGGTCGGACAGCAGCATCGCGACCATCTTCGCGATCATGTTCGCCGTCGTCTCGTGTCCCGCGATCAACAATCCAATGCCGGTCGCAGTGAGCAGTGCGTCCGACCAGTGCTGCCCGTCCGCGTCGGTGTCGGTGATCAGCGCGCTGAGCAGATCCTCCCCCGGCTCTGCGCGTTTCGCCGCGATGTGCGCGCCCATGTACCGGCCGAAATCCGCTTGCGCGGCGTCGAATTCCTCCTGGGTGTAGCGGGTCATGCTGAGCATGACGTCCGACCAGTGCGCGAACCGGTCGCGGTCGGCGTCCGGGACGCCGAGCATGTCGCAGATGACCCACACCGGCAGCGGAAACGCCAGCCCCGCCTTCAGATCCGCCGGACCTCCCTTCGCGACCATCTCCCCGATCAGCTGCTCCGCCATCGCCGCGATCCCCGGCCGCAACGCGTTCATCCGCTTCGCCGTGAACCACTTGCCGATCATCCGCCGCCAATTGAGATGTTCCGGACCGTGCTGCGGGATCACGGTCGCCATCTCGCTGTTGAACACTCCGCCGCTTTCGGTGTCCGCGACCCGCGCCGCGTCGTCGGCCGGGGTCGGACGGGTGAACCGCCGGTCCGACAGCACGGTTTTCACATCGGCGTACCGGGTGATCAGCGCCGCCTCGTCCCCGCTCGCCAACGCGACCCGCGCGACCGGGCATCCCGCGCGCAGCTCCGCCCATTCAGCCGGAGGCTCCAACGCCCCCGGCTGCTCGAAGGGAAACCGCGGCAACTGCTCCACGTCGCTTTCGGGCATCGCAACCTCCTGCTCGCAACCGGCAACCGGCACGATCATGGCGAACCCGAGTTGTTAAGTCAATCAGCTGACTTAATCAGGCGGACGACAGCGGCCGGTCGGCCGCGCAGGCGCGTCCGCAGCCGTGCGGAAATCCGCTGCGCAATCGAACGCCGTGACTCACGCCGGAAACAGGAGGCTAGCCAGCAAAACATGCACCGCAGTACCGCCGACGATGCTCAGTACTGCGTTGCGGCGCCACAGATGCAGCCCGATCGTCACGGCGAGCGCGATGGTCGGGGAGAGGGCGCTCGGGGACGTCCATGACACGTCGCGCAGGCAGTAGACCAGCAGGATCACCATGACTCCCGCCGGCATGCGGGTGCTCAGGTACTGCACGGTCCGGCTGGCGCGCAGCGGGGCCAGGACGGCGAACGGGAGCGCGCGCAGGCCCCACGTGACCGCGGCGGATACCGCGACCGCGGCGAGGAGGTAGGCGGGGTCAGGCATTGCTCACGCTCCGTTCGGCGACGAGGCCGCGGACGACCAGGCCTCCGACGAACAACACGAATGCCGCCAGCAGCATCTGCCCGGGGAAGACCACGCGGGCGAAGACCGCGCTCAGTGCGGCGAGGACGGGGGTCGGGAGGTCGCCCTTGCGGTCGCGGACGGCGTCCAGCGCGAGGACGACGAACAAGGCCGTCATGGCGAAGTCCATGCCGACGACACCGCTCGGGATCAGCGCGCCGAGCAAGCCGCCGACGGTGGCTCCGCCGACCCAGAACAGGTGCAGGAACAGTTGCAGCCACAGGATTCGCGCACCGTTCCATTCCCGGGCGGCGTCCGTTGTGGACAGTGCGTAGGCCTCGTCGGTGAGGGCGAACGTGCTGTACGCGCGTGCTCCGCGGCCGCGTACGCGGTGCAGCGGGAAGGACAGCGCGTAGAAGACATGCCGGACGTTGACCAGGAACGCCGAGAGCCCGATCGACGCCAGCGGAGCCGCCGTCGCGGCCAGGCCGATGAGCAGGAACTCGAACGAGCCCGCGTAGATGAACGTGGTGAAGACGGTCGCCCACCACCAGGCGAGGCCCGAATGCGTGAGGAACGCGCCGAACGCGAGGCCGAGCGGGACCAGGCCGATCCCGACGGACCCGCAGTCCTTCAGCGCGGCCAGCGCGGGCGAGCGATCACGAACAGCCAGGTCGGAGACGGTTTCCACGCTTGGAACACTACGTCAGTCCGGGGCTAATTTGGTGTCCGATCATGGCGCTAGAATGGGCCGGTGAGCAATGTAGTTAGGCTGGATGCACTGGATCGGGATATTTTGTTTCACCTGCGTCAGGACGGCAGGCTGACCAACGTCGAACTCGCCAAACGCGTCGGGCTCACCCCTCCCCCGTGCCTGCGCCGGGTCAAGCGCCTCGAGGACGCGGGCGTGATCGCCGGCTACCGCGCGGTGATCGACCCGGCCACCGTCGGCCGCGGGCTGGAAACGCTCATCGACCTCGAGGTCTACGCGACCGACCGGGCGACGATCGAGGCGCTCGAGGACACCATCGCCTCCTACGAGGAGGTCATCGAGTTCCGCCGCCTCTTCGGCCGCCCCGACTACTTCATCCGCGTCGCGGTCGCCGACCACGCCGCGTACGAGGAGTTCCAGACCCGGAAGCTTTCCGGCCTGCCGGGCGTCCTGCGGGTCACGTCGCACCTGACGATGAAAAAGATCAAGGGCGACGCCTGAGTCCGGTGGCACGATCGCCGCGGTGCCGTCCGGCGTTGAACCGGTGAGGCGCGACGGCACGAACCGGATGCCCACTCGGAGCGGGGCCCGCGGCAGGGCCCCGTTTGCCGTGTCAGGCGCCGGAAATCCCTCCCTCTGAGACAGGTGAGTGATTCGAGGTGGGCACCATGGACGAAAACCTGGCCTGGCAGATCGCGCTGGCACTGCTCCGGGTCGCGATCTCGTGGGTGGCGCAGCAGACAAGGCCGATACCGGCGACTCCCCGGCTCGGGAGTCGCGCTGCGCTGAGAAAGACCCGCTGAACTCCCCGGCGCCGGGCCGGGCGTCGATGCCCGACCCGGCGCTCGGTTCTTCCAGGAGTTCCGCGTCAGTCCATCCGCAAAACAACTTTGCCCAGCTTGCCCGACGAACCCAGCCGGACATAAGCGTCACGCGCCTGCGCCAGCGGATAAACACTGTCCACCGGCACCGTAAGCCGCCCCGCCGCGAGTGCGCCCAGGAGTCCTTGCCGCACCCGGGTCGCGAGCACCGCCTTCTCGACCGTGCTGCGGGCGCGGATCGTCGACCCGAGCACTCGGCCGCGGGCGCGCATCAGGTCGAACAGGCGCAGGGACGCCTCCTCCCCCGCACCGACTCCGATCACCAGGATCCGGCCGTACGGCTTGAGCCACCGCACGCGGCGCAGGCAATCCTTGCCACCAACCAGTTCCACGACGATGTCGTACGGGCCGTGTTCCTCTTCTTGCTCCGGCGTCACGACCGTCGCGTCGGGAACCAAAGCCTGGACGGCGGCGTGCGTCTCCGGGCGGCGCACGCTCGCGACGACATCAGCCCCGGCGAGTGCGGCGACCTGGAGCATCGCGGTGCCGACTCCGCCGGCCGCGCCGGTGATCAGGACTCGGTCGCCGGGGCGGACGTCGGCCTGGTCGACCAAGCCGTCCCAGGCGGTGCTGAACGCTTCGGGGAAACCGGCCGCGTGGACGTCGTCGACCGAGTCCGGGATCGGCAGCAACAGGCTCGCCGGGACCGCGATGCGTTCGGCGTGGGCACCGCCGCCCACTACGGCCATGACGCGGTCTCCGGCGGACCAAACGGCCGTGGCCGATTTTTCGACCACCCCGGCGATTTCGAGTCCGGGGATGTCCTCCGGCCAGCCCGGCGGGGCGGGGTAGGCGCCTCGGGCCTGCTGCAGGTCCGCCGCGTTCAAACCGGCCGCGCGGATCCGGACCACGACCTGGTCGCCGTCCGCCGCCGGATCGGGCGCCTCGCCGAGTTCGAACTCGCCGTTCCTGATTTTCACCGCGCGCATGCGTGTTCCCCTCGCCCGAATAGCTCCCGCCGCTGCGGGAAATCACGCCACGACGTTAGCGCTCCGGCTTCCCGGCACGGCCGAGCGAGCCAGCGCCTGTCCCAGCCACACGTTGATGATCCGCGTCGACTCCTGCCCCGGCTGGTCGGTCAGCGGGACCGGCCGGTGTTCGGGCCAGCTCGCGGCCAGCGTCGCCGGATCGGGTACCGGGCCCAGTGCGGTCAGCAGGGCCGGCAGGGTCGGGTGGAAGCGGGCCGGGCGGCCGGCTGATCGGAGGGACCAGCCGGCCGGTCCGGCGGTGACGCGGACGCCGGGGCGCAGCGTCGACAGCCGAGCCGCAACAACGGTGCGGGCGTAGCTTCCCGACAGCACGCCGGTGAGCCAGTCCGTTCTGACAGTCCCGCAACTGCCGCACATCAGGGCATCACGTCGCCGCTGTTCGGGCCGAGCACCTGGCCGACATACAGGTTGCCGCCGGGGTTGGAGGCGAGCAGGACGGCGGTCGGCGCGATTTCCTCGACGGTGCCGAAGCGGCCGAGCGGCAGTTCCGCGGCTTTCGCCGAGCGCCAGTCGTCGCTGATTCCGGCCAGCAGCGGCGTTTCTACCGGGCCGGGAGCGATGGCGTTGACCAGCACGCCTCGGCTCGCCGCTTCCAGGGCGATCGACTTGGTCATCGCGATCACCCCGGCCTTCGCGGCGGCGTAGTGCGCGAGACCGACGCCACCCTTGATGCCCAGTTGCGACGCGACGTTGATGATCCGTCCGTCGCCGCGTTCGAGCATCGGGCCCAGCACTGCGCGGTTGAGCAGGAAGACACTGGTCAGGTCGATGTCGATAGTCTGCTGCCAGGTCTCTAGCGGCATCGTGTCGGCGGGAGCCTCGGTCAGCAACCCGTGCGAGGTCACCAGGACGTCGATCCGGCCGAGCAGACGGGTCGCCTCGGCGACGCCGTCCGCGACCGCTTGTTCGTCGGACGCGTCCATGACCACGGCACCGGTCGCGCCGAGTTCCGCCGCGCGTTCGGTGACCCGCGGCTGGACGTCGGCCAGCACGACGGTCGCTCCGGCGGCGACGAAGTGCTCGGCGATCGCGCGGCCGATGCCGCTCGCCGCGCCGGTGACCAGCGCGGTCCGGCCGGCGAGCGGACTGGGGTCGATCATGGGAATCCTTCCGGTTTCGGTGGTGCGCTAGCGATCACGGGCTCAATCCCGCATCGCGACGGTGAGCGCGCCGTCGACCGTGATCGCCTGGCCGCTGACGTACGAAGCCGCCTCCGAGCTGAGGAACTCGATCACGCTGGCGATCTCCTCCGGCTTGCCGACCCGGCCCCACGGGATCGTGGCACCGGCCCGGCGAAGTCCTTCGGGGCCAAGGGAATTGGCCGCGTCCAGCGACTGCGGCGTCTCGATCAGGCCCGGGACGATCGCGTTCGCCCGGATTCCGCGCGGGCCGAACTCGACCGCGAGGCTGCGGATCAACCCGAGCACGCCTGCCTTCGCGGTGGCGTAGTGCGCGTGCTCCGCCCAGCCGTACACCCCGCCGGCGATCGACGAAATGGCCACGATCGAACCGCCCTCGCGCAGGTGCGGGGCCGCCGCCCGGGCCAGCCGCATCACGCCGTGCAGGTCGACTTGCAGGACTTCGTCCCACTGGTCGTCCGTCATCGTGTCGAAGGCGGCGCGGCGCAGGATTCCCGCGTTGGCGATCACGTGGTCGACCCGGCCGAAGGCGTCCAGGGCCGCGGCCACGAAGGCTTGCGCCGACGCGGTCCGGCTGACGTCGAGTTCGACGATCAGCCCGGTGCCGCCCGCCTGCTCGACCCCGGCCAGCGTTTCCCCCGGATCGTGCGGGTCGCCGGGGAAACTGCCGATCACGACCCGGTCGCCGCGCGCTGCCAGGCGGATCGCGGCGGCCCGGCCGATGCCGGACGCCGCGCCGCTGATGACCGAAACCGCTGTCATGCCGCTTCCGCTTTCGTTCCGGCCGGGCGCACCGCGGCCCCGGCGTCGGGGGTCACTGTCTTGGTGCCCAGCATGATCAGGCCGGACGCGAACGTCCCGAGCGCGCCGACCAGCAAGGCGGCCGTGGAGAACGACATCGCGTCCGCGACCAGTCCGGTCAGGATCAGGCCGCCGACGATCGCGCCGGGCTGGCTCATCGCGCCGATGAACGTGCTTCCGGTCGCGCGGCAGTCGGTGTCGTAGCACTCGGCCTGGAAGAACATGATCGCGGCGTACGGGCCGAGCAGGAAGAACAGCCCCAGCATGTACGTGACCAGCACGTAGGCCGGGTTCTCCGGGCCGACCAGCATCGCGGCGAAGAAAACGCCCGCCAGCAGCCAGCCGGTCACGATCACCTTCTTGCGGCCGAACCGGTCGCCCAGCCAGCCGTGCGTGAGGTAGCCGAGCGCGCCGACCAGGTTCGACACCACGACCAGCACCAGCGCGTTGCCCGCCGAGATGTGCTTGCCGGATTCCAGCACCGTCGTGCCGAGCACCGAGAAGGTCTGGATGCCGAACCAGTTCACCAGCCAGGCCAGCGACAGCATGATCGTGTTCCGCAGGTGCTTGCCGGAGAAGATCCTCTTGAACGGAGCCGCGTGCTGCTCCTCGAGCCCGACCCGCGCGGCGAAGGCCGACGCCTCGTCGCCGCGGCCCTCCTTGCGCAGCCGCCGCAGGGTCTGCTGGGCGATGAACTGCGGGCTTTCCTTCAGCCGCAGGCACAACAGCGCCACCACGAACGCCGGGATCGTCGCCAGCAGGAACGCGATGCGCCAGCTGCCGGGTCCGAAGACCGCGGTGATCAGGCCGACGAACGCGGCCGCCAGCAGCGCGCCCAGCGGCCAGCCGGTCTGCACGATCGAATAGACGAAACCCTGATGGCGCTTGATCTTCCGGTCCTCGGTCAGCGCGTAGAGCTCGTTGAGGTAGGTCGCGTTCACCGACTGCTCGGCGAGCCCGAGGCCGCTGATCCCGCGGACGCCGACCAGGCTCGCGGCGCCCGCGGTCGCGGCCGTCGCGGCCGAGGACAACGCGGTGCCGCCGACCGAGATGATCATGCCCTTGCGCCTGCCGAGCCGGTCGACCAGCGGGCCGACCGCCAGCACCACGACGAAGGTGCCGACACTGACCAAAGTGGACACCAGCAGCGCGAAACTCGCGTCCCAGTGGAAACTGTCGGAGATCCGGGGCAGCAGCGTGCCGAACATGATGAAGTCGTAGACCGCGACGGCCCAGGCGAAAAAGGCGATCTTGGTCGCCCGTCTGGTCTCCTTGACCGAGACGGCGGGCAGCCCGCTCCCGGGTGCTGGGGTGGTCATCTGGACGCTCCTGTCGTGAGCCGGGTCAGGCGGTGCGCGGGAAACGCGCCTGGAAGTCCTGGGCGATCTGGTCGAAGGTCGCCCAGCGGACGCCCTCGTGCCCGTTGATGTGCTCGATCAGCCGCTCCAGCATCAGCAGCACCTGCGGGCGGCCGGACACGTCGGGGTGCACGGTGAAGGTGAAGACCGCGTAGTCGAGTTCGCGGTAGACCCAGTCGAACTGGTCGCGCCAGATCTCTTCGAGGTGGCGCGGGTTGACGAAGCCGTGGCTGTTCGGGCTGGACTTGACGAACATCATCGGCGGCAGGTCGTCGAGGTACCAGCTGGCCGGGATCTCGACCAGGTCGGTCTCAGCGCCGCGGACCAGCGGCTTCATCCAGGTCGAGGCCGGCTTGTCGTAGTCGATCTTGCTCCAGGAGTCGCCGACCCGGACGTAGTACGGCGTGAAGTCGCGGTGCATCAGCGAGTGGTCGTAGCGGATCTTCCGCTCCACCAGCAGTTCGTTGGTGACCGGCGAGAATTCCCACCACGGCGCGACGTACCCGGTCGGCCGCGTGCCGGTGCGCGCCTGGATCAGCTCCAGGCAGTAGTCGAGGATCTCCGATTCCTGCGCGCGGGTCATCGCGATCGGGTTCTCGTGGCTGTAGCCGTGCAGGCCGATCTCGTGGCCCGCCGCGACCACCTGCTCGAACTGCTCGGGGAAGGTTTCGATCGAGTGGCCGGGCCAGAACCAGGTCGCCGGGAGGCCGTAGCGAGCGAGCAGCTGGTTCAGCCGCGGCACGCCGACCTCGCCGGCGAAGATGCCGCGCGAGATGTCGCCCGGCGAGTCCTCGCCGCCGTACGACCCGAGCCAGCCGCCGACGGCGTCCACGTCGATGCCGAAGGCGACGAAAATTTCCTTGGCCATGCTCAGATTCCTTTCTCACGGTTCGCGCGGCGGCGCAGCCGGTCGGCGGCGTCGTCGGCGGGAAAACGGGACAGCAGCAGCGCGAGCAGGATCCGCGTCTGCGTGAACGGGAGGGCGGTCGCCGGGACCGCGCCGGCGGCGATCGCGTCGACCGCGCCGCCGCTGCCGTAGATGGCGGCACCCGGTCCGAACGGGACCCGGCTCGACAGCGCCACGACGGTCCCGGCGTCGACGGCCGTGCGCAGCGAGCGCAGGTAGCCGCGGTTGAGGTTCCCGGAACCGGTCCCGGCCAGCACGATCCCGGGCGTCCGCTGCTCGACGAGGTGGTCGAGCAGTTCCGGGGTCGCGCCGGGCGAGAGGGTCAGCGTTTCGACGCGGAGCGAGCCGAATCCGGGACCGGGCAACGGAAGCGGCGCGGACCGGACCGGCCGGGCGGTGATCAGCGGGCCGTCGTCGAGCACCTGCCCGATCGGTCCGCCGGACTGCGCGGCGAACGGCTGCGGCAGCAGGGTGTGCGCCTTTCGCAGGCCCCGCGCGGCGAAAAGCTCGCCGGCGAACGAGACCAGCACGCCGAGCCCGCGGGCCTCGGGCGCGGCCGCGACGGCGATCGCCTGCCGCAGGTTGCGGGGCCCGTCGGAGCCGTCTCGGTCGGGCGCGATCTGCGCGCCGGTGAGCACCACCGGCCGGTCGTCGTCGTGGACCAGGTCCAGCAGGAACGCTGTCTCCTCGATCGTGTCGGTGCCGTGGGTGAGGACGATGCCGTCGACTTCGGGGCGGGCCAGCTGGGCGCGCACCGCTTCGGCGATCGAGGCCAGGTCGTCCAGGGTCAGGTTGAACGAGTTCTCCCGCAGCACGTCGACCGGTTCGACCTTGGCCGAGGGGTCTTGCCCGGCCGCCGCGAGCAGCGCGCCGGCTCCGTCGGCGGCGACCGAGGCCCCGCCGGGACCCGTGCGGGAGGCGATGGTGCCCCCGGTGGCCAGAACCACGATGTGCGTCATGGGCGTTGAGTGTGAGCTACACAAACGTTTGAGTCAATCGTTTGTGTCAATCGTTTGTGGCGAGGTGCGCGCGGGCCGGGCATACTGAAGCCCGACGACAGGAGGCAGATGCCCGCGACCGTGCGGCCCTTCACCCAGCGGATGATCGCCGAGGACGTGGGCGTCAGCGTGACGACGGTGTCCCGGGTGCTCAATCCGGCGGAAGAGCATCCGGAGCGCTGGGCGTCGCCGGAGAAGGTCGCGGCGATCCTCGACTCGGCCGAGCGCAACGGCTACCGCCGCAATCCGCACGCCGCGAGCCTGCGCACCGCCCGGTCGAACGTGATCGGCGTGCTGGTCCCCCGGCTGCAGGACTTCGTGCTGGCGACGATCTACGAGGGCATCGACGAGGCCGCGACCGAGGCCGGGATCTCGACCTACGTCACGAACTCGCTCGACAACCCGGAACTGCAGCGCCAGCGTACCCAGCAGATGCTGGACCGCCGGGTGGACGGGCTGATCTTCGGCGACGCGCACTCCGACGACACGTTCCTCGACGGCCTCGCCGAAACCGGCGTCCCGTTCGTGCTGACCTCGCGCAGGCTCGGCAGGCACGTCTCGATCACCTGCGACGACCCGGCGGGCGGGCGGCTGATCGCCGACCATCTGCTGGAGACCGGCCGCCGGGACGTCGCGATCGTCGCCGGGCTTCCGTTCGCGTCGACCGCGCAGGAACGGACCCAGGGGCTGGTCGACCGCTTCGCCGAGGCCGGCATCGAAATCCCCGCGCACCGCATCGTCTACAACGGATTCGACGCGGCGGCCGGACGCGAGGCAGCCGATCAGCTGCTGGCGCGCAAGCCCTATCCGGACGCGATCTTCGCGACCAACGACTTCGCCGCGATCGGCGCGATGGGTTCCTTGCGGGACAAGGGACTCCAGATCCCCGAGGACGTCGCGCTGGTCGGCTACAACGACACGCCCCTCGCCGCGTCGATCTCCATTCCGCTGACGACGATCCGGTCGCCGATGCACGAGATGGGACGCCGGGCGCTGGCGACGCTGCTGCGCAAGCTGGCCGGGCAAGAGGTGGAGTCGGAGCGGCTGCAGCCGGAGCTGATCGTGCGGGCGTCGACGGTCGGCTGAGTTCCGCAGAAGTCCGTGAGGGGAACCCTGACGGAATCTGATTCCCGCAGGGTTCCCCTCACGTCCAGTCCGCCGCGTAGTGGCAGGTCACGATTGCCGGTCCATGGAGCCCCAGTCCGCGGGGGCTTCCTGATCGACCAGCCGCAGCGCTTCGTGCATGACGGCGTCCTCGATCCAGGCCAGCGGCTCCGCGTCCACGACCAGCGGCTCGTTGTCCGGGCCCCGCGCGATCTCCCTGCCCCGCAACAGCCACGGACGCACGCCGGGGCCGCCGCGTTCGCGCAGGTGCTGGTAGTCGTGCAGGCGCCGGGCCAGCCACAGCCGGAGCGAGCGGCCGCGCCACCACGGCTGCCGGGCCAGCGAGTTCGCCGACAGTCCCGGCAGCAGCATCCCGGTGAGCCCGTCGCGGCTTTCCTCGCCGGAGCGCAGGTCCGCGTCCGGTCCGCGCGACCACCGGACGTACAGGTCGTCCTCGCCGGCCCGGCGGAACGCCGAGACCAGTTCGTCGAGGTCCCGCACGACGGGCAGCCGGTTGTCCCATTCCGTCATGGGCCCGGGATTACCCGCGTCCGGCGGAGGCAACCTCAGCGGGCGACGACCCGCACGCCCCGCAGCAACGGATCCACCGGATCGGGCAGGAACATGCCCGCGGCCACCCCGCTCCGCAGATAGTCGAGCATCGGCCGGGTCAGCACCTCGCCGGGCAGCACGGCCGGGACGCCGGGCGGGTACGGGCTCATCGTTTCGGCGACGATCCGTCCGGCGGCCTTCTCGACCGGGATCTGTTCGGCCGGGCCGAAGAACGCGTCGCGCGGCAGCATGGCCTGGTCCGGTTCCAGGTCCTCGGGCGCGGGCAGGTCCACCGATTTCGCGCGGGGCAGCTCCTCGGCGTGATCGGACAACGCTTGCAGCGCCTCGACCAGCCGGGCGGCCGTCTCCTCGTCGTCGCCGACGGTCAGCTGGGCGGCGATCCGGCGATGGTCGGAGAGTCCGACGTCGACCCGCTGGTGTTCGCGCAGCCAGTGGTTCGCGTCGTAGCCGGAGCAGCCGAGGCCGGACACGTCGATCAGCATTTTCAGCGGATCCCGGTCGTCCGCCCGGCCGGGGCCGAGGAGTTCGGCATCGCCCAGCACGGTGATCCCGGCGATTCCGGCCAGCCGCTTCCGGGTGTCCGCGGCCAGCTCCAGCACGGTGTCGAGCAGGCCCTTTCCGTGTTCGACCATCTGCCTGCGCCAGCCGTCGAGTCCGGCGTAGACGAGCGACGACGGGCTGGTCGTGTCGAGCAGGTCGGCGCGCATGGCGAGCACGTCGGCGTCGACCAGGTCGCCGCGCAGGTGGTAGACCGAGCCCTGTTCCAGGCCCGCGCCCATCTTGTGCACGCTCGTCACGCACAGGTCGGCGCCCGCGTCCATCGCCCACGCCGGCAGGTCCGGGTGGAACGGGAAGTGCGCGCCCCAGGCTTCGTCGACGATCAGCGGCACCCCGCGTTCGTGGCAGATCCGCGCGACGCCGCGGATGTCCGCGCAGGACCCGTAATCGGTCGGCGTGATCAGCAGCATTCCCTTCGCCGCCGGGTGTTCCGCGAAGGCCGCCTCGGTTTCTTCCGGACCGGGCGGATGGGCGAAGTGCAGGGTCCGGTCCCAGCGCGGGGACACCCACACCGGCCGGACGCCGCTCAGGATGAGCCCGGCGACCACGGATTTGTGCACGTTGCGGGAAATCAGCAGCTCTTCGCCCGGGCCCGCGACCGACAGCATCGCCGATTTGACCGACAGCGAACTGCCGCAGGTCGAGAAGAACGCGCGGTCCGCGTGCACCGCGTCCGCCATGAGGTCTTCGGCCTCGTTCAGGACGCCGCGGGTGAGCGCCCGGTCGTCGAGCCCGTTCATCAGGATGATGTCCGAGGCGAACACGTCGCGGCCGACGATCTCCGTCAGCCGGGGGTCGGCGCCGCGGCCCTGTTTGTGCCCGGGCGGCAGGAAGGACACGTGCCCGGACGCGCGGAACCGCCGGATCGCCTCGAGCACTGGTGCGCGGGAATGATCGGCCACCCGCCCCGCTTACCCAGCCGGGCCGATCTCAAACAACGACCCGTTTCAGGGGCCCCGGAAGGGGTAATCCCCGCTGGTCTTCACCCGGAGACGGAGGAATCATGACTCAGATGACAGAACAACCGCAGCAGGCAGGCGGCTCGCTCGCGACGCCGCGGCGCACGTGGATCGGCGACCACGACCCGACGGACCAGAACTGGCAGGAGGTCGGCGACGAGATCCAGCTGGCCGCCCAGCGGGCCGGAAGGGCGTGGCAGCAGCCGGAAACCGATTGAGCGAAACCCCGGGACCGACGACGGCGAAGAGGGATGATCGGGCAGGCGCAGGCGCCTGAACGTCCTCCGGCTTTCGCCGCCGTCGCTTTGCGCGCACCCTCGACCGCCGTCGCCGCACCCCTGTCGACGGTCTAGTCGTCGCAGGTCAGCGCGGCGCGGGTCGGCCAGATGGCCGATGCCGGGACGGGGTTGCCCGCCGACTGGCCTGAATGGACGGACTTTTCGGACGATCCTGTCCGTCCGCCTGCCTCCCTACCTTCGGAGCGCTCCCGCTTCCCGCAGAAGCGGACCGTTGCCGAAGGAGTGCGCATCGATGAAGATGCTCGTGGGGCTCGCCGCGCTTGCCGTCGCGGGAGGTCTGGTCGCCGCGATCTGCCTGGCCGCCGGCTCCGGCGGCACCGACTGGCAAGCCGCGTGCGGAACGGCCCCGGCTTCGACGGCGGGCAAGCATCCCGGAGCCGTCGCGGACGCCCGGAAAGCGTTGCTGAGCAACGGGAACGACCCCCGGCTCGAAATGGAGGTCGTCGACCTCGACGCGTGCGCGGTGGAGGTCGGCTGGAAGGCCGATCAGCCGCAGCCGACGGCGTCGGTGGTGAAACTGCTCATCGCGCTTGATCTCCTCGACCAGTCCGGCGTCCCCGAAGACAGCGAGGCCGACGCCGTCCACGCCATGCTCGCGGCCAGCGACGACCGGGTCGCCAGCCGGTTCTGGCAGCAACTCGGCGGACCGGCGATCGTCCGGCGGCAGGCCGGGAAGCTGGGGCTCACGCACACTTCGCCGCCTGACGATCCCGGCCAGTGGGGGTCGACGAAGATGTCGCCGGAGGACGTCGTCACGGTGTACCGGCACATCACCTCGGCACGGTCCGCCGACGAACGCGATTTTCTGACCGAGGCGCTGGAAAGCGCCCCGCTCACCGCCGCCGACGGATTCGACCAGCATTTCGGGATCCCGCGCGCCTTCCCCGGTGCGACGTGGGCGATCAAACAGGGCTGGGGCACGTCGGAGGGGCGGCGGGTGCTCAACACGACCGGTCTGGTCCGGACCGGGTCGCGGACGTTCGCGGTCGCGGTGATGAGCACGTGGGACGACAGCATCGATGTCGGGACCGCGACCAAGGCGCTCACTACGGCCACGGGAGCGTTGAAGGATTCGCTTGTCGCTAACGGCAAACTCACCTGATTTTGTCCTTTGTGGACCTACCCGGGTGTCCAGCTCAGGCCTTGGCGCTCTGCAGTTTCAGCGGATTCTTCGGCGCGTCCGGCCGCGCGTCGATCATCCGCTGCCCCAATTCCTGCAACTGCTTGCGGCCCATGGCCGAGCGGACCTCCGGAAACCACTCGTCTTCTTCTTCCTCGACGTGGTGGCGGACGTTTTCGGTCAGCACGGTCACCTTCGCGTCGAAGGTTTCGTCTTCCGGGTCCAGGTCGAGCAGTTCCGACAGCATCCACACCACGACGTGGTGCTCCTCGACGCTTTCCAGGACGTGGTCCTTGGTCTCCGGCACGGCTTCCTTGGCCGCCGGGTAGAAGATCTCTTCCTCGATGTAGGCGTGAATGGTGAGCTCTTCGATGATCGAGTCGACGATGCGGCGCTTTTTCTGGTAAGCCTTGTCGCCCGCTTTCTCGAACTCCTTGAAAAGCTTCTCCACCGTCTTGTGGTCGTTCTTGAGCAGCACGATCGCGTCGGTCGACATCGGGGTCCTCCCAGTGCGGTCCGGGCGCGGGCAGCGCAGGGTCGCCCGCCCGCCGTTTCTCGGTCCGCTGATTACCCTTTTCCGGGCCGGGAAAACGTCGTTTGCGCGCGAGGCCGCCGGGGTACTCCGATGCCCCCGACCCCAGGAGAACCTCGGTGAACGACCAGACCGGCGACGAGCTGACCTTCGGCATCGAGGAGGAGTTCTTCGTCGTCGACCGCGACGGCCGGCTGGCCCAGGCGGACGACGTCGTCGACCGCGCCGCGGAAACGGGCGGCGACAACGGCGAACTGCAGCACGAACTGACCCAGGCGCAGGCCGAGATCGCCACCGACGTCTGCCGGACCCGTGGCGAGGCACTGCAGCGGCTGCGCGAGTTGCGCGAGGATCTGGCGGCGGCCGCCCGGCGGCAGAATCGCCGGTTGCTGCCCGCGGCCTCGCCGCCGGTGTTGGAGGAGGGGTTGCCGGACGTCACGCCGAGTCCGCGCTACGAGCGGATCGGCGAGCATTTCGGGGCGACCGCGCGGACGTCGCTGACCTGCGGCTGCCACGTGCACGTCGCGATCCCGGACAAGGAGACCGGCATCCAGGTGCTCGGGCGGATCCGGCCGTGGCTGCCCGCGCTGCTGACCGTGACCGCGAATTCCGCGATCGCCGACGGCTACGACACCGGTTACCGCAGCTGGCGCTACCAACAATGGAGCCGCTGGCCCTCGGCCGGCCCGCCCCCGCGGTTCGCGTCGCTCGACGAGTACGAAAGCGTCGTCGACGCGTGGCTGCGCTCGGGCGCGATCCTCGACCGCGGGATGGTCTACTGGGACGCCCGGCTCTCGGAGAAGCAGCCGACGATCGAGTTCCGCATCGCCGACGTCGCCGCGACGCCCGAGGAGGCGGTCTTGCTGGGAGTGCTCGCGCGAGGCCTGGTCGCCACCGCACTGGCGGACGACGATCCCCCGCCGGACCTGCCGAACGAGGTGCTGCGAGCCCACCTCTGGCGCGCGTCGCGGGACGGCATCAGCGGTTGTTGCCCGCACCCGCGGAGTGGCGATTTGGCCCCGGCGAAGGCGGTGCTCGCGGATTTGATCGAGGTGACGTCGTCCGCGCTGGAATCGGCCGGGGATCTGGAGTTCGCGCAAGAGGCGACGGCGCAGCTGTGTGCCGAGGGCTGCGGCGCGGACCGGCAACGGCGGCGGTTCGCTGAGCGGGGGCGGGGCGAGGATGTCGTGGACCTGCTCGCGGGCACTCCCTGACTGCGGGCTCGTCAGCAACACCGCTCTGGCCGAGCTGACCTCATCCGAGATCCGCGCAGGAACCCACAGCGCAACTGTGCGCCGAAGGCTGCGGCGCGGACCGGCAACGGAACCGGTTCCCAGAGCGAGGCCGCGGCGAGGATGTCGTGGACCTTCTCGCGGGCACGCCCTGACCGCGGGCCGGTCAACGCCGGAGCCAGACGATAAACGCGGCGAGCGACGGCACGGACCTGCTCGCGGGCACTCCCTGACCGCGGGCCGCTCACCGCCGGAGCCAGACGATAAACGCGCCGAACGGGGACGCGGCGAGCGACGGCACGGAGCTGGTCGCAGGCACCCCGTCAGCGCCGATGCGCCCACGCCGCAGCCAGGCAATAAACACCGAACGCCGCGAGACCGAGCGCCACCACCGTCAGTAGCACCGCGCCGAACGGCTGGGCGGCGAGGGTTTTGAGGCTGGCATCCAACCCGCCCGCCTGTTTCGCGTCGGAGCGGAAACCGGCGTAGCCCAGCAGGAACGCGGTCACCGCGAAAACAACCGCCTTCGCCAGGTACCCGGTGCTGCCCAGCCAGCCGACCCAGCGGCGGGTCTTGCCGGGCAGCCCGGCCAGGTCGAGATCCTCGAGGAAACTCTGCTTCACGCCCTTGACCCCGGCCGCGACGGCGACGCCGAGCACGATCGCGGCGGCGGCCACTACGAGCGCAGGGCCGGCGGGCAACTGGAGCAGCTTCGCGGTGAATTCCTGCTGGGTCTGATCGCTCGAACCACCGCCGCCCTGGCCCGCGGCGAGGCGGAAGGCGGTGGCGCCGATCGCGAGCACGACGATTCCTCGCGCGGCGGCGCCGAACCGTTTGCGCGTCCGTTTTCCGCCGCTGGTCCAGGTGTATCCGGTCGCGGCCATCAGGAACTGCCACAGCCCGAACGCGACGAGCCCGGCCGCGAGGACCCACAGCAGGACCTGGCCGAACGCCGTCGACCCGACCTCTTGCAACGCGCCCTTCTGGTCGGGCTGTCCGCCGCTGCCGAAGGCGACCCGCAGGGCGAGGTAGGCAAGGATGAGGTGCACGAGCGCGTAACAAACCATTCCGGCCCGGCCGAGGAGCTGGGCGGTGTCGGTCTTTTCGCCTCGGGCGACCTTGGCGGCGATCCGGTTCATGGGGTGGGGATACCCGCTGTTGCCCCCGCTACCACTGGGCCAGGTGGCGCAATCCGCCACCTCGATGAGCCAGGCTCACGGAGGGTAAGTCCACAGCGGATCTGCGCGGCCGGCCCAGCGCCGTGAGCCCGGCTTGCCGTTCGCAGGTTCAGATCCACGTCGACGCGGGCGGCGGCGCAGGCTCCGGCCCAGTCGCCCGCGGCCCGGCGGGCAGTCGCTGACTCGATCATCGACGGCGGCACGGCGAACTGTCGCACGCGCGCCCAGGAAAGAAGACGAGGATTCTCGTTCGCGGGGAATGGGTGCATCAGCACTCACCTGGGGCGAACGGAACCTCCGATCTGCACGAGTAGTCGTTCATCACACCCGAGCGTAGCAGGATCGCCGCGGGCCGCGCCGGAACGTGTCATATTCTGACACCCGTGGCCGGACGGCGCGTTGTTCCGCAGAGCGGTCAGCGGGCAGCACCAGGCGCGTCCGGGCGGCTACGGTCCATGCACGCGACAGGGAGGGAGTCCTGGTGACGGAGCCGAAACGGCAGACCCTCACCGAGCGCCGGGCCGAGGAGCTGCGGATGAGCATCGCGCTCACCGCACGCGACCTGTTCGTGGCCGAGGGCCACACGGCGGTCACTGTCGAGCGGATCTGCGAGATCGTCGGGATCAACCCGCGGACGTTCCACCGGCACTTCCCGGTCAAGGAGGACGTCCTGATGCCGCTGCTGCGCCGCAGCGAACGCGTCATCCTCCAAGGACTCGAGGACGCGCCGGACGACGCGGACCCGGTCGAGGTCCTGACGGCCGCGCTCACCACGGAGCTCAACCGGCGGCAGGTGCCGGAGTACGACCACCAGATCATGACGCTCATCGTCAACACGCCGCAGTACCGGCTCCGGTTCGTGGAGTGGTGCGAGGGGCTCAGCGAGGCAGTGACGCGGTTTCTGGCGCGGTATTACGAACTCGACGAGGACCCGTTCCTGCGTGAGCTTCCGGCGCTGCTGGTGATCCAGACGATGCGGCACGCACTGATCCAGTGGGTACAGAACGGCGGGTCCGATGACTTCGCGGACATCGAACGGTGGGAAGCGCGCGGATTGCGGCTGGCGTTGAGCGGATTGACCCGACTCCCCAAGTAGTCCTTTGTGGACCGGACGCAAACCCCGCCCGGTCCACAAAGGACGTTACGAAGACGCGCCCGCCGCGTGCAGAGCGGCGATATACCCGTACACCACACCCTGCCCGATCGTCGCGCCCGCGCCCGGGTACGACGCGCCGAAGGCGTTCGCTGCGGTGTTTCCGATCGCGTACAGGCCTTCCACCACGGTGCCGTCCTCGCGCAGGACTCGGGCGTGCTCGTCGGCGACCAGTCCCCCGCACGTGCCGAGGTCGCTCAGGACCACCTTCACCGCGTAGTACGGCGCGCGGCGCAGCGGGGCCAGGTTCGGGTTGGGGGCGATCGTGGGGTCGCCGTAGTAACGGTCGTACGCGCTGTCGCCGCGGCCGAAGGCGGTGTCGCGTCCGGTGGCGGCGAGAGTGTTGAACTGCTGGAAGGTGTCCTGGAAGGAATCCGCCGGAACGCCGATCGCCCGGGCGAGTGCGCCGAGGTCGTCCGACTTGTGGGCGATTCCTGCCCGGTACCACGATTCCGGGAGCGGCTGCCGCGGGAAGCAGCGGCCGGCGAGGATGTAGCTGTCGCGATAGCGCTGGTCGAAAACCAGCCACGTCTCCTCGACCGGCGTCCCGGCCCGGTCGCGCGCCAGGATTTCCTGCCCGAACGACATGTAGTCGGTCGCCTCGTTGATGAACCGTTTCCCGGTCTGGTCGACGATGAACGAACCCGGCAGCGAACGCTCCGCGAGCATGACCGCCGGGGAGCCGCCCGGGACCGGGGCGAAGGCCGGGAACCACCAGGCCTGGTCCAGCAAAGCGGTGCCCGCGCCGAGTTCCTGGCCGGCCAGGATGCCGTCGCCGGTGTTGCCTTCCGCACCCAGGCTGTACTCGCCGAGCCGCGGCGACTGGAACTTGTGCCGTGCCTCGACATCGTGATCGAAGCCGCCCGCGGCCAGGACGACGCCGCGCCGGGCCTGCACGGTGACTTCGCGAGCCCCTTGCCGCAGAACGGCTCCGGTGACCCGGTCGCCGTCGCGCAGCAGGCGGACGAGGGCGGTCTCTGTCCACACGGGAATGCCCGCGCGCAGCACGCCCGCGAACATCCCGGCCGCAAGCGCTTGCCCGCCCGCGAGGTAGTCGCGGCCGATCAGCATGCCGCCGATGCCCAGCGCGGCCCGGGCGAAGATCCGCGGCAGCGCCTTGAGCGGCTTGCGCGCCACCAGGTTCATCCACTTGTAGTCCGCGCCGGTGACCGGCATCGGGACCGGCGCTTCCATCACGCCGGGACGCAGCCTGGGGCGCTCGTCGCCGAGGACGGAGGCGTTGAACGGGCGGCATTCGCACGTCCGGCCTTCCGCACGGCCGCCCGGTTCCTCGGGGTGGTAGTCGGAATAGCCCTTGGCCCAGAAGAACCGCATGGGAGTGGTGCGGCGCAGCATGTCGACGGCGGCGGCACCGTGCTCAAGGTAGGCGCGGCCGCGTTCGGCCGGGGCCGAGTCACCGACCACGGCGTTCAGATAGGTGCCCGCGTCGGCGACCGAGCGGTCCGGCAACGCGGCGTTCCCGGGGATCCAGAACGCCCCGCCGGAACGCGCGGTCGATCCGCCGACATAGCCGGTCTTCTCGACGACCAAAGTGGACAGTCCGCGTTCGTGGGCCGCGAGCGCGGCGGCCATCCCGGTTCCCGAGCCGACGACGAGGAGATCGACGGTCGTGTCCTCGGCAGGCACGAGCGCGGGCATTTTCTTCTTCATGTCCTTCGAACTCCACTTCGTTCTCGGCAGGAGGCCGGGTCACCGTATTTCGCCGGGTGCGCCGGTCCCCCGGCCGAGTCCAGTCAGCGGAACATCAGCGGCCGAGGAAAGCCAGGACAGTGGCTTCCCAGGCGGCTTTCTGTTCGATCATGACCCAGTGCCCGCAGTTCGGGAAGATGTGCACCTCGCCCTGCGGCAGCGCACGCATCGGAAGCAACGCCATGTCGACCGGGCTGACGCGGTCGTCGCGCCCCCAGGTGACCAGGGTCGGGACGTCGAGGCGGCGAAGCTGGGCCCAGGCCGGGGTTTCCGCGCTGCGTGCGGCGGCCGCCATCGCGGCCAGTGCCGCCGCGCCGTACATCCGGCGCGAGTTCTCCAGCGTGGCGGGATCCGTCGCCTGGCTCCAGCGTTCCTCGATCAGTTCCTCGGTGACCATCGCCTGGTCGTAGACCATCGAGCGCAGCCAGGCGACGAGCGCGTCGCGGGTCGGGTTTTCGACGAACTCGCTGAGCCGGACGATCCCTTCCCCGGGCTGGGCACTGAAAATCGGGGTTCCGATGCCGCCGATCGTGACCAGCCGCTCGACGCGTTCGGGGGCCGCGAGGGCGAAATCCGTCGCGACGAACCCGCCCATCGAGTTGCCGACCATGCGCACGCGATCCAGGGAGAGACCGTCGAGCAGCGCCCGCACGGCGGTCCTGGCGGACTGCATCGGGTGCACGGCACCGAAATCGTCGCTGACCCCGAAACCCGGGAACTCCAGGACGATCGTGCGATAGTGCGGGGCGAAGGCCGGCAGGTTGGCGCCGAAGTTGCGCCATCCGGTCACGCCGGGCCCGGAACCGTGCAGCAGCACCAAAGGCGGGCCGTCGCCGCTTTCCCGGTAGCGCAGCACACCGTGTTCGGTGGGGAGTTCAAGCAGTTCGGGGGTCATGGCCCGACCTTGCCAGCGGAACCGGGGCCGGTCGATCGCCCTTCCCGATCAGCGGACGCCCGCGCTGATCCGCCCGTAGCGGCCCCGGAAAAAGACCAGCGGCTCCAGGTCCGACGAGTACAGATGCCGCACCCGCGAAACCACGATCGCGTGATCGCCTGCCACGTGCTCGGCATCGAGTTCCGCCTCGATCCACGCCAGCGAACCGGCCACCACGGGCGCGCCCGAAGGCGACGGCGTCCAGTCGATCCCCGCGAACTTGTCGGCGCCCCGGGCCGCCAGCTGACGGCACACCGCTTCCTGCGACTCGGACAGGATGCTGATCGCGTAACACCCCGCCGAGCGCACCCGCGGCCACGAAGTGCTGGTCGCGGCTACGCAGAAGGCAACCAGCGGCGGATCCAGCGACACCGACGTGAACGAGTTCGCCGCCAGCCCGACCGGCGAGCCGGTTTCCTCGTCCATGCCGGTGATCGCCACGACGCCGGTCGCGAAATGCCCCAGCACGGTGCGCATCAGGGCGGGGTCGGACGGTTCGGTCACTGCACTTCCCCCTTCGCCGCCGCGCGCCCGGCCCGGCGTCCGTAGAAACTGCCGTCGCCCAGCGAAGCGCCGCTGACGTAACCGCCGGTGCAGATCCCCGCCGTGCAGCGGCCCGCCGCGAACAACCCCGGGATCGGCGCCCCTGACACGTGCAGCACCCGCGAGTCCAGGTCGGTCCGCAGTCCGCCCAGCGGGAAGCCTGCGGTGGCGCCTCGCAGGTCGAAGGCAGCGACCGCGCCGGTAAGCGGGCGCAGCCATTCCGGTTTCTTGCCGAACAGCGGGTCCCGGCCTTGCGCCGCATACGTGTTGTAAAGCTCGACCGTGGTTTGCAACGCCCGTTCCGGGAGGCCCATGTCGGCCTCGAGTTCGGCGATGGTCTCCGCGGCCCAGGTCGGCGGGACGCGGAAGTTCGGGGTCGCGGTCTCGGTCGCGAGCGCTTCCTCGTGCGCCTGTTCGTCGATCACCAGGTACGCCTGGTTGTCCTGGTGGAACAGCGTCGCCTGGCCGATCCGGCCCGGGTACGTGTCCTCGGTGACGTAACGCTGGCCCTGGCCGTTGACGAGGATGCCGCGCGCCATCATCTGCGGGTCGCCGAAGAACGCGACCTCCGTGGCGTCCATGTGCGCGGTCGCCGCACCGAACGCGGTGGCCGCCAGGATGCCGACGCCGTCGTGTTCCTCGATCGCGGCCCCCGGGCGGCCGATCAACCGCGGCGCGTGATCGGCGACCATCTGCTCTGAGTAGGCGAATCCGCCGGTAGCCAGGACGACACCGAGGTCGGCCCGCACGGCGATCTCGCGTCCGTAGCGCCGCGCGAGCACTCCGACGACTCGGTCTCCGTCCACAATGAGACTGCTCAGGCGGACGTCGTAGGAAACGCGCACGCCGAGCGCTTCCGCGGTCTCCGCGAGCGGCTTCATCAGCATGTATCCGCCGCCTTGCTCGCCCGTGCGCTTGTTGCTCATCCGCGGCACGTGCCCGCGCGGCGCAGGCCTGGCGACGGCGTTGAACGGGGCCGCGTTCTCGCCGCCGGAGTACGCCAGGCCTTCGTCGTGCGGCGGTTCCCAGCCGGGCTCGTCCCAGAGCGCCTCGCGGAAGGGCACGCCGTTGCCGACGAGCCAGTCGTAGTGCTCCAGGCTGCCGCGGCAGTAGTCGGCGATCTTGGCTCCGTCCGCGCCCGGGCCGACGGCCGCGAGCAGGAACTTCTCCATGTTCTTCGCGCTGTCCGCGAAACCGAGGGCGCGCTGGAGCGGAGTGCCGCCGCCGAGGTACACGAACCCGCCGGCCAGCGCCGCCGCGCCGCCCCAGCCGCTCGTGCGTTCCAGGATCAGCACCTGCGCGCCGGACCTCGCCGCCTCGATCGCCGCGGACACCCCGGCGATGCCGTACCCGGCGATCACCACGTCCGCGGAGTCGTGCCATTCGGCGATCGCGGCGGCCGGGACGGGACGCAGTCGGTCGGTCGTCATGGATCAGTCCTTCCTAGGCCAGGAGGTCCCGCATCATCTGCCAGAGCTTCTCGCGCGCGGGTTCGGTCAGGGACAGCGCCGGGATCGTCAGGAAACCGTGGAACAGTCCCTCGAACCGGTGCGCGGTGACTGCTGTCCCGGCCTCCCGCAGGCGCTGCGCGTAGTCGTCCCCGGAGCTGCAGAGCGGGTCCAGTTCGGCGGTCGCGACCACGGCGGGCGGAAGGTCTGCCAGCGACTCTGCCCGGGTGGGCACCAGGTAGGGGCTGTCGGTTCCGTCCGGCGCGTATTGCGCCCAGTACCACCGCATGGCGCTCTCGGTGTTGTAGTCACCCTCGCCGTACCGGCTATAGGACTCGGTGGTGAAATCGTCGTCGATCACCGGGTACAGCAGGACTTGCCCGGCGATGCGCGGGCCGCCGCGGTCGCGGGCAGCGAGGCACACCGTGGCGGCCAGGTTGCCCCCGGCGCTGTCGCCGGCCACGCCGATCCGGGCTGGGTCTCCCCCGTATTCAAGGGCGTGTTCAGCTGCCCAGACCACGGCCGCGTACAGGTCCTCCATCGCCGCGGGTCCGGGATGCTCCGGGGCCAGCCGATAGTCGACCGCGATCACGACGGCACCCACCGCGGCGGCCATCGAGCGGCAGAACTCGTCGTGGCTGTCGAGGTCGCAGAACACGAATCCGCCGCCGTGCGCGAAGACAACCACCGGAAGCGGCCCATCGTGCTCTGGCGCGTAGATCCGCAGCGGCAGGTCTCCGCCGGGGCCTTCGATCACGCGGTCCTCCGCGATCCGCATCGCGGGCTGGTGGGTCAGCGGCGCCCGCCGGGACCGGATGATCGCCCGCAGTTCGGCGGGCTCGTGCTGGGTCACGTCCGGGAAATCGGCCAGCCCGGCCAGCATCGCCTTCACCTCGGCGCCCGCGGGATCGTCCAGCACGAACCCGCGATACCCGGCGGCCGCGACGTCGTCGCAGATCGAGCGGTACTTGCCGAGCCCGCCGATGTAGGGCATGAACACCCGGGGCTTGCCGGGGATGTTCGCGCCGAGGTACCAGGAGTTGGCGGCCGGGAACAACGTCGCCGCCGCGTTGGCGTTGCACTCGACCACCCAGTGTGCGACAGCTTCTTCGGTCGCCTCGATGGTCGACACCCGGTTTTCGTCGAGATAGTCCACACAGGACGCGATCCAGTCCACGTGTTGTTCCGCGGTCAGCACCATGTTCGCCAGGACGCTCGGGCTGCCGGGCCCGGAAACGACGAACATGTTGGGGAATCCGGCGACCGTCAGCCCGAGGTAGGTGCGCGGGCCCGCCGACCACGCGTCGCGCAGCGTGCGCCCGTTCCGGCCGCGGATGTCGATCCGGGACAGCGAACCCGTCATGGCGTCGAAGCCGGTGGCGAAGATCAGCAGGTCGAGTTCGTGGAGAGCGTCCGACGTGCGTACTCCGTCGGGCGTGATCTCGCTGATCGGCGTACGCCGGAGGTTGACCAGCTTGACGTTGTCCCGGTTGTACGCCTCGAAATAGCCGCTGTCGGTGACGATGCGTTTCGTGCCGATCGGATGGTCGTCCGGGATGAGCTGCTCGGCGATCTCCGGATCGTGCACGAGTTCGCGGATCTTCGCCTCGACGTACTCGCGGGCGGTGTCGTTGGCGGCGAGATTCGTGGTCTGGTCGGGAAAAGCCTTGGCGAACAGGTATCCCCCGCGCTCCCACCACTGGTCGTAGATCCGGGTCCGTTCGGCGGCATCGACCTCGAGCGCGCCGCGCGGGTGCGGGCTGTTCGGCGTGCCGCCGCCGCTGATCCGCGACAGCCGCCGCCGTTCGGGGTAGCCGGCTTTGATTTCCGCGACGTACTCCGGGGTGAGCGGGTGGTTCCGCGCGGGAATCGAATAGTTGGGGCTGCGCTGGAAAACCGTGACCCGCGCGGCGGTTTCGGCGACGACCGGAATCGCCTGGATCCCGGACGACCCGGTCCCGATCACGCCGACCCGCTTGCCCGCGAAGTCCACGGCGTGCCGCGGCCAGGCGCCGGTGTGGTACAGCTCGCCCGCGAAACTGTCCCGTCCGGGAATCTCCGGCAGGTTCGTCGCGGACAGGACACCGGTGGCCAGCACGAGGAACCGCGCGCTGACGGTCCGGGCGGTGTCGGTGCTGACCGTCCACCGCCCGGACCGTTCGTCGTACTCCGCCGCCGTCACCCGGGTCGAGAACTCGTACGCGGGACGCAGGTCGTGCCGGTCCGCGACGTGGTCGAGATACCGCAGGATCTCTTCCTGGGTCGCGAACCGTTCGCTCCACGTCCAGTCCTGCTGCAGTTCCTCGTCGAACGAGTAGGAATAGTCGATGCTTTCGACGTCGCACCGCGCACCGGGGTACCGGTTGTGGTACCAGGTGCCGCCCACCCCGGCCGCGCTCTCGAAGCCCCGCACCCGCATGCCGTGCGCGCGGAGTTTGTGCACCGCGTAAAGACCGGCGATCCCGGCCCCGACGACGACTGCGTCGAAACAGTTTTCCACGTTGGTTCCCCTAGGTGCGGCAGTCGGCTCAGGCTTCTCCGCGCGCGGCGGCTTCCTTCATTTCCTTCATCCAGAGCCATTCGTGGCCCCAGTAGCTGTCCGCGGTGATTTCCTCGGCGGTGTAATAGCTTTCGTCGACGAGCTGGCCGCCGTAGCCGTATTCGATGTCCCAGCCGCCGGGGACGCGGACGTAGAACGAGATCATCTTGTCGTTGGTGTGCCGCCCCAGCGTCGAGGACACCGGGAAATCGCGCGCCAGGACCTGGTCGTAGGCGCGGCCGACCGCGTCGAGCGAATCGACCTCGACCATGACGTGGATCAGGCCCGGGTCGCGGCCCTCCAGGCTCGGCATGATCGCCAGGCTGTGGTGGCGCCGGTTGATCCCGAGGAACCGGATCCGCAGCGGGCCGGCTTCCGGCGGGCCGGGCATCCGGAACGCGCCGCGCGACAGGAAGCCGAGCGTTTCGGTGTAGAACTCGAAGGACTCGTCGAAGCTGGTGGTCGGCATGACCACGTGCCCGAGGCCCTGCGCGCCGGTGACGAACTTGTGGGCGTATTTGGTGAGCACCGGGCTGTGTTCGAGGACCGGCCCGTGGAAGAACTCGAGCGGCGTCCCGCCCGGGTCCTTGGCGGAAAACCCGGCCTCGACCTTGCGCCGGTCCGCGAGTTCCTGCGACATCGGCGTGCAGTCCACCCCGGCCTTTTCGAGGGTCTCGCGGAGCCGGCGCAACGCCGGGGCGTCCCGCACCTCCCAGCCGACCGCCGTCACGCGGTCGGCGTCGCCGTGCTCGACGGTGATCCGGGACGGCCGCTCGTCCATCCGGAAGTGCAGCGCGTCCTTTTCGTCGCCGAAGCCCGGCGCGAAACCGAGCACGTCGAAGCCGAGTTCGCGCCAGCGTTCGAGGTCGGTGGCGATGACCCGGACGTAGCCGAGTCCCTTGATTTCGCTCATCGTGGGTGTCCTTTCTCAGATCATCACGCGCAGCGGGCCCTGCGGGACTTCGACGTTCAGCGACGCCAGCGCGGCGGCGTGGTAAGTGGTGCTCGTGACGTGGATGGCGTGGTGCAGACCGGCGTGCGCGTCGCGCCAGAAGCGCTGCAACGGGTTGTCCATCCGCAACGCGTTGCCGCCGGCGCGGTCGAAGATCTCGTCCGCGGCGCGCACCGCCCGCCACGCCGCGCGGGCCTGGTCCCGGCGGATCCGGGCGCGGGTGGCGAAGTCGATCTCCTCGCCGCGGTCGACCTTGTCCCACACGCGGTCCACATTGGACAGCAGTTGCTGGCGCGCGGCGTCGATCTCCGAGGCCGAATCGCTGAGCGCGTGCAGCACGTACGGGTCGTCCTTGACGAGGGTGCCGGTCGCGCCGACTCGGTTGCGCTGGTAGTCGATCCCGGCGGCCAGCACGCCCTCGCAGATGCCGATGGTCGCCGAGGTGATGCCGAGCGGGAAGATCGTCGACCACGGCATCTTGTACAGCGTCTCGGTGACGCCGTACTCCCTCGCCGCGGAGCCGTCGATGACCTTGTCCGCGTCCATCACCCGGTACGCCGGCACGAATGCGTCCTTGACCACGATGTCCTTGCTGCCGGTGCCGCGCAGGCCGACGACGTCCCAGGAACCGTCGATGATCTCGTAGTCCGAACGCGGCAGGATCACGTGCATGCTGTGCGGCGGCATCAACGGCTGGCCGTCCTTGCCGCCGAGCAGTGCGCCGAGGAAGATCCAGTCGCAGTGGTCGGTGCCCGACGAGAACTGCCAGCGGCCGTTCAGCACGAAGCCGCCATCAGCCGGAACCGCGACCCCGGCGGGCATGTACGGCGACGCCTGCCAGGTGTCGGTGTCCTCGCCCAGGATCTCTTCCTGCACCTTCGGATCGGCGAAGGCGAGCTGCCACGGGTGCACGCCGACGATGCCGCCCACCCATCCGGCCGACCCGTAGATGCTCGCCGTCTTCATGACAGTTTCGGCGAACTCGCGCGGGTGCGCCTCGTAGCCGTTGTACTTCTTGCGCTGCAGCAAGCGGATGATGCCCGCTTGCTTGAGCCGCTTCGCCATGTCGTCCGGCAACCGGCCGAGCGACTCGCCTTCGTCGGCGCCGGCCCGGAGTTCCTCGGCGATCGCCTCGATGTTGTCGATTGCTGCATGCGGCATGACGGCTCCTTGTGTGTGGGTCGAGCTTGCCAACCGGGAAACCGGATCGGGCCCGGTCTCCTGATGAGTGGAACAGCGGTTTCAGTACTCGATCGCGATCTCGTCGCTGACCGGTTCGGCCTGGCACGCCAGGACGTAACCCTCGGCGAGATCGTCCTCGGTGAGAATCTCGTTGCGAGCCAAGTTCACCTTGCCCTCCGTCAGCGAGCACACGCACGCGCTGCAGGCGCCTTCGCGGCACGAGTACGGTGCGTCGACGCCCGCGGCCAGCAGCGCGTCGAGGAGTTTCGCCCCGGCTCTCCACGGGACGACGTGGTCCTCGCCGTCGAGCGAGACCCGCATGGTGCACGCGACCTCGCCGGTCCCGGATTCCGCTGGTGCGAACGGATCTTGCTGCAGGGAAAGAAACCGTTCGGAGTGCACCCCGGCCATTCCGACGCTCGCGGCGACCTCCGCGGCCACGTCCATGAGCGGCTCCGGGCCGCAGAGATAGAGGTCGCGGTCGGCGAACGGACGCAGCAACACGGTCAGCAGGTTCCGGCGGGGATAGCCTTGCAGTGATTCCAGCAGGTGTATCACCGTGAAGCGATCGGGAAACTTGCTCTCGAGGGCGGCCAGTTCGGCAGCGAAGATCACCGACGCTTCGTCACGGTTCGCGTAAAGCAGCACGACTTCCCCGCTGCCGCCGAACAGGATCGACTTCGCGATGGCGATCACCGGAGTGATCCCGCTGCCGCCCGCGAGCAGCACCACGGACTGGTCCAGCGACGCGGGCGTGAAGGTCCCCGCCGGCGGGAGCACGTCCAGCTCAGCGCCCGCGGTGACGGTGTCGCACAGCCAGTTGGACCCGTGCCCGCCCCGCACCCGTTTGACGGTGAACTTCATCGCCTCGTCGCAGTGCGGCGAACTCGACAGCGAGTAGCAGCGGGCGGAACCCGTTCCGGCGTCCGGGACCCGCACGGTCAGGAACTGCCCGGCGCGGTAGCCGAACGCGGGGTCGCCGGCCGGCTCCACGACGAACGAGCGCGCGTCGGCGGTCTCCTCCACGACGGCGGTCACCCGGACCCGTTTCCCGCGGCCGGTACTCGTTTCGGCGGACATCCACCCTCCTGGTCGTCGTCCCTCGCCCCGCCGGACGGGGCCTGCGCACGGTACGGCCGCGCCCGCCCGCCGGATCGCGGTCGTTTCGCTGACTGGGAGACGAGTCGCGAAAGATCTTGTGCGGCAGGCGCTTCCGCCCACGTCAACGGCATAATTCGACGCGGCTTCCCACCAAGCGGTTGCTCGGGCTCGCTCCCGCCCCCGGCTGTGCTTGCATCCCCCGCATGCTGACCACCGACAAGATCACCCGCACCGTCGCGGAGTACGCGCGCAGGCTCGAAGCAGGCGACCCGGCGCGGATCGCCGCCCTTTACGCCGAGGACGCCACCGTCGAGGACCCCGCGGGCAGTGCCGTCCGCAAGGGCCGGGAAGCCATCGCCGCGTTCTACAGCGAACTCGAGGGCCTCGCCCTCACCGCCGAACTGCTGGCCGTCCGGGCCGCCGGCGACACGGCCGCCTTCCACCTGCGCGTGATCACCACGACCGAGGAGTTCGTGAGCGCGATCGAGCCGATCGACGTCATGACGTTCGACGAGCGCGGCCGGATCACGAGCATGCGCGCGATCTGGAGCCCGGCCGACGTAGTGCACCAGCGGCGTTCCAGTCAGTGAACTGTGACCGGGTTCATGGCCCCGGTGCTTGTTAGAACCGGAACGCACCGGACCGACAGCTCCCCACCAACCCTTTCCAGGAGAGCGCGATGACTTCTCTGCACCAGGACGAGATCCGCCGGATCGAAGCGGATTCCGCCCCCGCCCGCTTCGCCCGCGGCTGGCACTGCCTCGGTCTCGTCCGCGATTTCGCCGACGGGAAACCGCATACCGTGCACGCCTTCGGCACGAAACTCGTGGTGTTCCGCGGGGCGAACGGAAAGATCAATATCCTCGATTCCTATTGCCGGCACCTCGGCGGCGACCTGTCCCAGGGCGAGGTCAAGGGCGACGAGATCGCCTGCCCGTTCCACGACTGGCGCTGGGGCGGCGACGGCCGGTGCAAGCAGATCCCGTACAGCAAACGCGTCCCGATGCTCGCGCGCACGCAGGCGTGGACGACCTTGGAGCAGGACGGTCTGCTGTTCGTCTGGAACGACCCGGAAGGCACGAAGCCGACCGACGAGGTCGCCATCCCCCGCATCGAGGGCGCGGAAAGCGACGAGTGGACCGATTGGCACTGGTACACGACCGTCGTCAACACCAACTGCCGCGAGATCATCGACAACGTCGTGGACATGGCGCATTTCTTTTACGTGCACGGATCGCTGCCGACGTACTTCAAGAACGTCTTCGAGGGCCACGTCGCGACCCAGTACATGAACGGCGACTCCCGCGACGACTACCCCGCGCCCGAAGGACAGCCGAAAATGCTCGGCAGCACCTCCGTCGCGTCGTATTACGGCCCGTCGTTCATGATCGACGACCTGACTTATCACTACGAATTCGGCGACCACCACACGGTTCTGCTGAACTGCCACTACCCGATCACGGCGGATTCGTTCGTGCTGCAGTACGGGATCATCGTCAAGAAATCGGCAACCCTGCCCGAGGACGCGGCGATGCGCTCGGCGATCGCGCTCGGCGACTACATCAAGGTCGGCTTCGAGCAGGACGTCGAGATCTGGAAGAACAAGGCCCGGATCGACAACCCGCTGCTGTGCGAGGAGGACGGGCCGGTGTACCAGCTGCGCCGCTGGTACGAGCAGTTCTACGTCGACGTCGCCGACATCCGCCCGGAGATGGTCGACCGCTTCGAGTACGAACTCGACCTCACCCGGCCGACCCAGGCGTGGCACGACGAGGTGGCCGCCAACATCGCCCGCCAGGCCAAGCCGACGGAGACCGCGCCGTGAGCGAACCGAGGACCGACAACCGGCTCGACGACATGCCGATGCAGCCGCTGCACTGCCAACACTGCGCGGCGCGGCTGCTGGTGCGCAAGAGCACGGTGCACCAGACGAGCTTGCAATGGAACGCCGCCGCGATCGAGGCTTGCGCGGAACTCGGCACGTCGCCGATGCCAGGTCCCGCACTGGCGGGGTGTTCGCGGCTCAAGGAGTCCCTCGACGCCGAGGTCGCCGCCGGGCGGCTGCGGATCGTCCAGACCGTATGACCGCACAGATGCGCCGTGTCCGGTTTCCCCGGGCACGGCGCATCTTGCTGTCCGGAGGCGGTTTACAGCCGAGCTCCGGTGTGCCTACACTCCAAGGTGTCAGATTCTGACAGGTAGTCTCAATCTGACATACGCAGTCTGGAGGTGGTGTTGCAATGGCGCACATCGAGGAAGCCCCCGCGGCGATGATCGACCGCGTCGCGTCGCTGCTGGAGTCCTTCGTGGGCGAACGGCCGCTGACTCTGGCCGAACTCGCCCGCCGCTCGCACGTGCCGCGGTCTTCGGCGCACCGGATCCTGCAGCGGCTGGTCGAGCTCGGCTGGGTGGAGCGCAAGGAGTTCACCTACACGCTCGGGGTGCGCATGTTCGAGCTCGGCTCGCAGTTCACCCGCCGGCGCACTGTCCCCCGCGCCGCCGTCGCGGTGATGGCTGAGCTGCATCGCCGCAGCGGGCTGACGGTGTACCTCAGCATGCTGGTCGGCGCGGAGATCATGCACCTCGAACGGATCGGCTCGTGGCCGTCCGCCTCCGGGCAGTGGAGCGCGGGCGCCCGGCAGCCGGTCACGCTCACCGCGCCGGGCCGGGCGCTGCTCGCCACCCTCTCCCCCGACCACTGGCCGGAGCTGCATTTCGGCTACGCGCCGACCCAGTACTCCATCCAGACCCGCAGCCAGCTCATGCGCGACCTCGCCCGGGTCCGCGACCGCGGCGGGGTGGCCGTGGACGCGCAGGGCACCCATCACGGCGTGACCGTGGTGGCCGCGCCGATCACCACGATGGACGACGACGGGCACTTCGCGCTGTCGGTGTGCGGGCCGACGCGAGCGCTCGATCTGGTCGCCACGATCACCGAGGTGCGCAATGCCGCGGCGACGGTGTGGCGGGTCGCCAACGGCGTGCCCACGCTGCGACCGCGGGCGGTGCCGGACTTGCCGCCGTCGGAGGTCGAATTGCAGCTGGCCAACGGCGGGTCTGCTTCCGGCTGATCGGCCCTCGCCGGGGAGGGCCGACCCCGCCGGTGCGTCAGGCAGTTTGACCGCCGTCGATCACGAAATCCTGCCCCGTGCAGTAACTGCTCGCATCACTGGCCAGAAACGCCACCAACGCCGCCACCTCACCCGTCGTGCCGGGACGGCGGATCGGCTGCCCCGCCACCGCGCCGCCGCCCGCGCGGGTCGTTTCGGAGATCATCTGCGTGTCGATCGCGCCCGGGCAGACGCAGTTGACCCGGATGCCGAACTCGCCGAGTTCCTTCGCCGCCGATTTGCTCGCCCCGCGCAGCCCCCATTTCGACGCGCCGTATCCCAGTCCGCCCGCGAAACCGGTCAGCGCCGCGGTCGAGGCGACGTTGACGATCGAACCGCCGCGTTCGCGCATCAACGGCAGCACGGCCTGCATCCCGAGGACCGGGCCGATCAAATTGACCCCCAAGGTGTGCGTCAGGTGGTCCTCCTCGAAGCTCGCCAACGGTGCCTTGCGGTAGAAACCGGCATTGTTGACAAGGACGTCGACCCGGCCGAACTCAGCACGGGTGCGTTCCATGGCGGTGGCCCAGTTTTCCTTGCTGCGCACGTCCAATCCGACGACGAGCGTCTCGCCGTCGATCTCGTCCGCGACCGCGGCGACGGCGCTTTCGTCCAGGTCCGCCAGGACGACGCGGGCGCCCAGCCGCGCGGTGGTCCGGGCGTGCTCGGCACCCTGCCCTTGCGCGGCACCGGTGACGAACACGATTTTGTCCCGCAGGTCGACGAGTTGATCGGGCACGTTCCACTTCCTTCGGCTCGGAGCACTCAGCCGCGCGAAGGTACCTTCGTCGAAGGGGGCCGCGGAACGCATGCGTCGGCTCAGCGGACACCTGATTTCGCCGTTTGACCGGCACCGCGCGGGACCGTAAGCTCGCACCAAGCGCTTGCTTTGCGCCGACGGAAGAAGGCTGCCCTTGAAGGATTTCCACGGCAAGCCGGGCGTCGCGGTCGTGACCGGCGGCACCGGAGGGCTGGGCTCCGCGATCTGCCGGACCCTCGCCGAACGCGGCTCCGCGGTCGCCTTCACTTACCGCAGCGATCACGAAGCAGCCAAGCGGCTAGCCACCGAACTCGAAGCGACCGCGGATCCCCTGGACCTCACCGATGCGCACCAGACCAAGGCGTACATCGAGCGTTTCGGAGCGATCCACGCCCTCGTCCACGCCGCCGGGCCGCTCGTCCCGCAGCAGCATCTGTCCACAGTGGATCCCGCCGGCTTCGGCAGGCATCTCACCGCGGAAGCCGCCGCGTTCTTCAACCTCGTCCATCCGGCGCTGCCCGCCCTGCGTGCCGGCAAAGGTTCGATCGTCGCGGTCACCACAGCCGCGACCAAGCGCTATCCAGTCCGCGACGGTCTTTCCGCCGGACCCAAGGGTGCGGTGGAAGCGACCGCCCGGGCACTCGCGGCCGAGGAAGGCCGGTTCGGCGTCCGGGTCAACTGTGTCGGGCCCGGAATGCTGACGGACGGGATGGCCGCGGACCTGATGGCCAACGGCGACCTCGACGACCGTGCCCTCGAAGCGGCCCGGCGCGCCATCCCGTTGCGCACCTTCGGCAACGCGCAGGACATCGCCGAAGCGGTGTGCTTCCTGGCGTCGGACCGCGCCAGGTTCATCAGCGGGCAGAAGCTCGACGTAGACGGCGGATACGGCGTCTGACCGGCAAGAACCCCGGACACGATCGGCCCGGGGTCCCTGCGCACCCGTCACTTAGCCTTGTTCTTCGCCTCTTTGGCCTTCCCCTTCAGCGAACCCGCCGCGTTCTGCGTCGGCGAGTACGTGCCGTACAGCGCGGGGTCCGGCTTCGGTGCCGTGCCGGGGCCACCGAGCGGTTTCGGGTCGGTGAGGTACTCGATGCCTTCCCCGCCGAAGCTCCAGCCCGCCTTCGCGCCGTCCGGGCCGTCGGACAGATGCCACACCGTGTTGTTGTGGTCCTGGTTTTCCTCGTCGAACAACGCAGTCGGCGCGATGTCGCTTTCCAGGCCGTCGGCCTGGAGTTCCTCGATCGCGGCCAGCCATTGCTTCTGGTGCACGGTGTCGCGCGCGAGGTTGAACTGCAGCATCGCCTTCACGCCGGGGTCGTCGGTCATCCGGTACAGCCGCGCGGTCTGCAGCCTGCCCTGTGCCTCGGCCGCCGCGTTGGCGCGGAAGTCGGCGAGAAGATTGCCGGAGGCGACTATGTACTTGCCGTTCCACGGCGTGCCGTTCGAGTCGGCGGGCAGCGCGCCGCCGCCGGCCACGATCGCCTGCTGCGGGTCCATCCCGCCGATCACCGCGGCCATCACCGGGTCCTTCACCGCTTCCGCGGTCGCGGTGGCCGGCGCGCCCTCCAGCAGCCGCGCGACCATCGTGGCGAGCATTTCGACGTGCCCGATCTCCTCGGTCGCGGTGTCCATGATCAGGTCCTTGTACTTGCCCTCGATGCGGCAGTTCCAGCCCTGAAACAGGTACTGCATGGTCACCGTCATCTCGCCGAACGCGCCGCCGATCAGCTCCTGGAGCTTGTGCGCGTACACCGGATCCGGCTTCTCGGGCTTCGCCTCGAACTGCAGCAGCTTGGTGTGTCGGAACATCAGCGTCCTCTCCCGGGGATTCGAGCCGGGCGGCGCGCCCGGCGAGTCCGGCAGGAATGCCCGCGATCATCCGTCCTACACCCGGGATTCCGGGGTCTTTTCAGGGAGTTCGGCGAGGCAACGGCGCGGTGGCGGGACCTTCGAGAACGATGCCGTCGACGTCGAATCGCGAACCGTGGCACGGGCAGTCCCAGCTGCGCTCGGCGGCGTTGAACCGCACGAAACAGCCGAGATGCGTGCAGCGCATGGAAACCGCGTGCAATGTGCCTTCCCGGTCACGGTAGACACCTTTGCGACCGTGTCCGTCCGCCAGCACTTTCGCCTGGTCCACGGCGATGTCGTCGGTGCTTTTCGCGTCGGCTTGCGCGAGCCGGTCGCCGACGAAGTCCTTCGCCACCTTCGCGTTCTGCTGCATCAGCTTCGACGCCGACTTCAGCGAAATCCGTTGCGGGGAAAAGAGGTCCCGATGCGGATTGGCGGATCCGGTGATCCCGTCGGCCACCACGGTCGCCGCCGCGGTCCCCATCGCCAGGCCCCACTTTCCGAAACCCGTTTCGACCCACAGCTTCCGGGCGCCCGGGAAGTACGGCCCGGCGATCGGGATGCTGTCGTAGGCCTTCGGATCCTGCGCGGACCAGCGGTGCGTGACCTCGTCGACGTCGAAGTGGCGCGCCGCGAATTCGCCCAGCTCGGTGTACCGCGCGAAGTCGACCGGGTCGCCCGCCGGATGTCCTTGCCCGCCGAGGATCAGCCGGTCTTCATAGGAGGCGAAAGACCACAATGGACTCCCGGCGCTGATCGCCAGCTCCTGCGGCGGCTTGCCGGATTTCAGGGTCGCGGCGACGCAATACGACCGTTGCACCTCCAGCCGGGGGAAGAACAGCCCGCGGTCGAGGATCGGGTAATGCGTTGCGACGACCACGTTTTCGGCGTCGAGCGCACCGTCCTCGGTCGTGACCCGGTACGGCGGTGCGGCGCTGACCTGCCGGACGCGACTGTTCTCGAAGACGCGGCCGCCCTCGGCCTCGACGGCGTCGGCGAGCCCGCGCACGTAGTCGGCCGGATGGAGCGCGAGTTGCCCGGGCAGCCGCACCGCACCGCGCACCGGGACCGGCAGATCGAGCGTGGTCGTCCATTCGACCGGAAGACCCGCCTGCGTCGCGGCTTCGTACTCCGCTCGCACGGTGTCCACCTCGTCGGCGTCCATCGCGAACGTCGCGGCGGGCAGCCTGCGCAGGCCGCAGTCAATGGGTTCGGCCAGCTCCGCGACCAGTTCGACCCCGGCCAGCGCCGCCTCGGCGTAGGCCATCGCGGTGGCCGCGTCGTGCTCGCTGAGGAGCGTCGAGTACACAGTGGACTGCAACGCGGTGACCTTCGCGGTGTTATTGCCGCTGGCTCCTTCCGCGATGCGTCCCGATTCGAGGACGGCCACGTTCACGCCTCGCCGGGCGAGCAACAACGCGGTGGTCATCCCGGCGATGCCACCGCCGATGACGGCGACCTCGGCGCGTTCCCGCCCGCGCAAGGACGACCGGCCGGTCGCCGACGCGGTCGCGAGCCACAAGGACTGATCTGCGGTGGTGGTCATCACAGGCTCCTCCGGGTGCCCATCGGGAGGACGCCGAGCACGATCATCGCCACCGCCAGGCCGAGGTGCAGCCAGTTGTCGGCGGTGTTGACCGGGATGAAGTTGGCCGAGCTGCCGTGGTCGATGACCAGCCCGTACACCCACAACGCCAGGTAGACCACCCCGCCGACGACGAGGAAGTTCTTCGCCCCGGCCGGCGTGCGGGCCAGCGCGAGCCCCGCGACGCCGAAGGCCAGGTGCACGACGTTGTGCAGGATCGACACGCTGAACAGCCCGAGCAGCAGCGCGCCCGAATGGTGCCCGGCACCGGTGAGCTGGTCGTAATGCGTGGTGACGCCCGGGACGAACCCGAGGATGCCCACGAGCAGGAACACCGCCCCCACACCGGCGGCGACGAGCTGGCGCGGCGTGCGCTGCGCGACGGCAGTACTCATGACCGGAGCCCTCCCTGAATCCCCCGCACCGGGTCCGGCGCGGAGATATCCGGATAACCGGTGCGGGACCGGGCAAACCTCGACTGCCGGTCGCGCGTCCGGAATCCGGTTTGAAGCCCGCCGCCGCGGGCAACCGCGAGCATGCGGTTACGGCGGAGCGAGCTGTCCTCGCCAGGCATCAAGCGGCAGCGACGCGGCCGCGGCTTCCGGTACCTCGCGCCGGACGGCTCCCCGGTGACCGACTCCGAGGTGCTCGACCGCATCCACGATCTCGTGATCCCGCCCGCGTGGCGGCGGGTGTGGATCTGCCCGCATCCGACCGGGCACATCCAGGCGGTCGGAACCGACGACGCGGGCCGTCGCCAGTACCTCTACCACCCCGAATGGCGCCGAGCGCGCGACGAGGAGAAGCACGATCGGGTGCTCGACCTGGCCGCGGAACTGCCGAACGTCCGCGCTGCTATCCAGGAGGATCTGCGCCGGCGCCACCTCGACCGTCGGCGAGTCTCGGCCGCCGCGCTGCGGATGATCGACCGGGGAGTCTTCCGCAGCGGCGGCGAGGAGTACGCCGAAACCAACGGTTCTCACGGCGCGACCACGCTGCTGCGCGAACACGTGAAAATCAGCGGCGACGAGCTGACCTTTTGTTATCCCGCCAAAAGCGGCCTGGTCCGGTCGCTGAGCATGCGCGACGGCGAACTCGCCGCCGTCCTCAAGTCGCTCCGCCGCTGCCGCACCGGCACCACGCGCCTGTTCGTGTACCGCACCGACGACGGCTGGCACGAACTGCACGCCAGCGACGTCAACGAGCGGTTCAAGGAACTCGCCGGGGAGGAGTTCACGGTGAAGGACCTGCGGACCTGGCACGCGACGGTGCTCGCTGCGGTCTCCCTCGCCGCGCGGGAGGCACCGACGTCCCAGCGCGGCCAGGCGAGGGCCGAGACCGCGGCGATGAAAGAGGTCGCGGAGGAACTCGGCAACACGCCTGCCGTCGCCCGGCGCTCGTACGTCGACCCGCGCGTGCTGCGGGAATTCGAGCGGCACAGCACGATCCACCGCGCGGTGCGGAAGGCCGATGCGGACGGGCTCGCCGAGGAGGAGCTGCGGGAGCGGATCGAGAAGGCAGTGATCCGGCTGCTGCGGCGAGCGTCATAACGATTCGACTCTTCAATCATATGTACCGCTAATGGTATGTTGCGCTCATGACTCTAGCCGGAAAGACCGTCCTCATGTCCGGCGGCAGCCGCGGCATCGGCCTGGCCATCGCGACCCGCGCGGCGCGGGACGGGGCGAATGTCGTTCTGCTGGCCAAAACCGCCGAACCGCATCCGAAGCTGGAAGGCACCGTCTACACCGCCGCGAAGGAGATCGAAACCGCCGGCGGGCAGGCGCTGCCGATCGTCGGGGACGTGCGCTCCGAGGACGACGTGCTCTCCGCGGCCGAAGCGGCGGCGACGCAGTTCGGCGGCATCGACATCGTCGTCAACAACGCCAGCGCGCTCGACCGGTCCGGCACCGAAGAGCTCTCGATGAAGCGCTACGACCTCATGCAGGACATCAACACGCGAGGCACGTTCCTGCTCAGCAAGGCGGCGATCCCGCACCTGCGCAAGGCCGCGAATCCGCACATCCTGACGCTTTCGCCGCCGCTGAACCTCTCCCCCGCGTGGATCGGCGCGCACCTGGGCTACACGCTCTCCAAGTACGGCATGAGCCTGTGCACCGTGGGCCTCGCGGAGGAACTGAAAGCGGACGGAATCGCCGCGAATTCACTGTGGCCGCGCACCCTCATCGACACCGCAGCGGTGCGCAACATCATCGGCGGCGCAAGCCAAGCGCGCACGCCGGAGATCATCGCCGATGCTGCGTACGCGATCCTCACCCGACCGTCGCGCGAATGCACCGGGAATCTGTTCATCGACGACGAAGTACTCGCCGCCGAAGGCGTAACCGACCTATCCCGCTATCAGCGCGGCGAAGGCGAACTGACACTCGACATCTTCGTCGACCCGGCCTGATCCCGCATCCGGTCGAACTCCCCGGGCAGCGTCTCGCCCTCGTTCATCCTCGCCAGCAGCTTGTGCAGCGAATCGTGGGAACGCTGCGGAAGGTCGCTGAGCACGTGCTGGTCGAGGTCGACCAGCAGTTCGTTCGCCTTGCGCAGCGTCTTCCGCCCCGCGTCGCTGAGGTCGACGACGTAGCGCCGCCGGTCTTCGGGGTCTCGGGCGCGGGCGGCGAGTCCGAGGGTCTCGAGGTCGTCCAGGCTGCTGACCATGGTCGCCGGGTCGATGCGCAGGTACGCGCCCAGCGACAGCTGCGACATCGGGCCGTTGTCGGCCAGCGCCTGGAGGACGCTGTAGTGCCGCACCCGCAGGCCCAGCC
The DNA here is from genome assembly GCF_004522235.1 of Amycolatopsis nivea. GTDB lineage: Bacteria > Actinomycetota > Actinomycetes > Mycobacteriales > Pseudonocardiaceae > Amycolatopsis > Amycolatopsis nivea. Next base: position 39,995 of record NZ_SDLT01000010.1, on the reverse strand, counting down.
CGTGCAGCCGGTCCTCGGCGAGCCGGAACACGACCTGGCCGAGTTTGACCAGCAGGCAGCTCGTGTGCTCCCCGATCCCGCCCGGCACCAGCGGACCTGACATCGTTTCCCCTGCCCATCATTAGCGGACCGTACGAATCCGATGATACGGGCCGGTCACGCCCGCAGCCGCACACTGCCGTCCATGGCCGCGAAAGCGCGCCGCACGTGCCCGGGGAGTTCGCCCGGCGCGCAGTCGGGCAGCCATTCGTCCAGCGCACACCGCCAAGCCGCCACACAGAACTCGACGAGCAGTCGCAGTTCGAGACGGGAATCGCCGAGCCTGCGCACGATTTCCGCCTCGGTTTCCGCGCAGTGCCGCAGGGTGTGCCCGTTCAGCGCCGGGGATTCGTCGATCAGCCGGAGCGTCGCGGGGAACCGCTGGTACCAGTTCTCGTCCATCCGGCCGAGGGTCGCGAGCATCGCGTCGCGGAAGACGTCGGCGAGCGGGCCGGACTTGGCGGTCTCGTCCAGGACCTCGAGGTAGGCGCTCCAGAGCTCCTTGACCGCGGCGAGCGCGACGTCCTCCTTCGAGCGGAAATTGCGGAAGAACGTCCGGCGCGACACCTCGACCTCGTCGAGCAGCGCGTCGAGCGGGGTGGCGTCGAATCCGCGCTCGCTGAAGATCGCGATCGCGGTTTCCACCAGCGCTTGGCGGGTGCGCTGCTTCTTGCGCTCGCGCAGCGTGAGCGGTCCGGGGTCGGTCATCCGCGGCAGTTTACCCAGCACGCACCGCGGGCGCATATGCTATACAGAAGCAACTGCCACACTGTGGCACATTGACTTCCAGGGGGTTCCCGACCGTGCGTGCACTCGTTGTCGACCACACCGCGCCCGCGCATTTGTCCCTGGCCGAGGTCGCCGACCCGGTCCCCGCGCCCGGCGAGGCGCTGGTCCGGGTCGCCGCGGCGTCGCTCAACTTCGGCGAGGTCAAGGACGCCACCGATCCGTCCGTCCCGAACGGCACCGTGATCGGCTGGGACGCGGCGGGCGTCGTCGTCCAGGCGGCCGCCGACGGTTCCGGCCCGGCCGCCGGGACGCCGGTCGTCACGCTCGGCACAGCGGGCTGGGCCGAACTGCGCGCGGTGCCGACGAACCTGATCGGCACCGTTCCGGATGGCGCTGACCTTGGCGCGATCAGCACTCTGCCGGTCGCCGCGCTGAGCGCTTTGCACGTGCTGCGCCGGATGGGCCCGGTCCTCGGACGGCGGGTGCTGATCACCGGCGCGTCCGGCGGGGTGGGCCGGTACGCGGTGCAGCTCGCCGCCCGCGCCGGGGCGGAGGTCGTGGCGATCAGCCGGGATCCGGCTCAGGAGAAAGGCCTGCTCGCGCTGGGTGCGGCCGAGGTGCGCACGTCGGTCGCCGATGTCGACCGGCCGGTGTTCGCGGTGCTGGACAACGTCGGCGGGCCGGATCTCGTGGCCGCCTTCGCCGCGTTGGAGGCGGGCGGCACGCTGATCAACGTGGGCCGCTCAGCCGAAGCGGACGCGGTGCTGCCGCCGGAGGCCTTCTTGGGCACCGAGGGGCGGCACGACCGGTCGATCCGCACGTTCTTCCTGCTGGCCGATCCCGCGGCCGGCTTCTCCGCCGACCTGACCTGGCTGGCCGCCGAAACCGCCGCCGGACGGCTCGACCCGGGCATCAGCTGGCGCGGGCCGTGGGACCGGTACGCGGAAGCGGTGCAGGCGCTGGTCGGCCGGAGGTTGCGCGGAAAGGCGGTACTGGAGATCGGCTGAGCGGACCGGACGCGGCACGCGTTAACCTGGCCTCACCCGACAGCGCGAGAACCACGGAACCCAGGTGAACCAGACCGGAGCACAACCGCCAGCCGGAACGCAGGCCATCCGCCGGGCGCTCGGCATCCTGCGGCTCCTCATGGACGAGGACGGGGAACTCACGCTGTCCGCGATCGCCCGCAAACTGGACCTCACGCCGGGCACGACGCACCGGGTCGTGGGCGCGCTGAGCGCCGACGGGCTCGTCGCGCACAACCCCCGCACCGACAGCTACCACCTCGGCCCCGGCTCGATCCTGCTCGGCCAGGCCGCGCAGCGGGTGCACGGGCTCCAGCTCGCGCTGCCGGTCATCCAGCGGATCAACGCCGACACCGGGGAATCGGTCAACATCACGATCCGCGAGGGCCACGAATCGGTGGTGCTGCTGCGCGCGCAGTCGACGCTCCCGCTGCGGTTCGAGCAGCACCCCGGCGCGCGTTTCCCGTTGTACGCCACGGCTTCCGGCAAGGCGATGCTCGCCAATTCCCTCGACGCGGAGTCCTACCTCGCGCGCCTCCCGGAGCAGCTGCCCGCGCTGACGCCGCACACCCTCGCCACCCGCGACGCCCTCGCCGTGGAGCTGGCCGAGACGCGCGATCGCGGATACAGCATCGACAACGAGGAAAACGTCGCCGGAGTGCGCTGCGTCGGCGCGGGAGTCCTGGACGACCGCGGTCTGGCCCGGGCGGCGGTGGTGATTCAGGTGCCGACTGTTCGGCTGCCCGAGGACCGGATTCCCGAGCTGGGCGCTCTTGCGATCGAGGCGGCGAAGGAGATCGCGCCATTCCTGCCGCCGGACCGGCTCACTCGCTACTGACGTCGCCAGGCGTACGTGAGGGGAACCCTCAGGGAATCTGATTCCCTCAGGGTTCCCCTCACGTACCCTCGGCCCCGCCGGACTGCGCCCCATCGATGGTCATTCAAGTGCCGACTGTCCGGCTGCCCGAGGACCGAATTCCCGAGCTGGGCACCCTTGCGATCGAGGCGGCCAAGGAAATCGCGCCGTTCCTGCCGCCGGACCGGCTCACTCGCTACTGACTCCGAGGGCCCGCGCCGTCAGCGAAGCAAGATGCGCAGGCTGATGCTCGGACAACTGCCGAATCTGCGTCCGGCAGCTGAACCCGTCCGCATGCACCACCGTCCCTTCCGGCGCCGCACGGAGCGCAGGCATCAGCTGGTGCTCCGCGACCGCGACGGAAACGTCGTAATGCCCCCGCTGGAACCCGAAATTCCCCGCCAACCCGCAGCAGCCCTCGCGCAGCACTTGCGAATGCTCCGACAACCGCCCGAGCAGCTGCGAATCGGCGTCGTAGCCGAGGTCCGCGTGCTGGTGACAATGCACCTGAGTGAGCAACGGAGCCGCGGACTTCGTCAACGCTGGAAGCTCGCTCTCCCCGACATGCTCCGCGAACGTCCGGACACTGCGCTTCAGCAAGGCCGTCCGCGGATCCTCCGGCAGCAGCTCCGAGCCGTCCTCCCGGAGGGTCGCGGTGCAGCTCGGCTCCAGGCCGATCACCGGAATTCCCTGCTGCAGCCACGGATCCAGCGCATCGAGAGACCGGCGCAAGACCCGGCGCGCGGCGCTCAGCTGGCCGGTGCTGTGCCAGGTCAGTCCACAACAGACGGTCCGCTCCGGGATGACCACCTCGTGACCCAGGGCTTCCAGCACCGCGACCGCGTCCCGGCCGACCCGGGGGTCGAAGAAGTTCGTGAAGGTGTCCGGCCACAGCACGACTTTCGACGAGGACGTCACCCGCTCCCGGCGGCGGAACCACGAAGCGAACGTCGGCGACGCGAGCTGCGGCAAAGCGCGTTCGGCGGCGATCCCGCCCAGGCGGTTCAGAACCGGCCGGAGCGAGCCGCCCGCGACGGCGTTGATCGCGCGGGCGAACGGGGCGCCCAGCCGGAGCCATCGCGGCAGCGCGCCCATCGTGTAGTGCGACATCGGGCGGATCCGTCGCTCGTAGTGGCGGCTGAGGAATTCGGTCCGGTAGGAGGCCATGTCGACGCCGACCGGGCAGTCGGATTTGCACGCCTTGCAGCCGAGGCAGAGGTCGAGCGCGTCGCGGACTTCGGGTGAGCGCCAGCCGTCCTCGATGACGTCTCCGGCCAGCATTTCGAACAGCAGGCGCGCCCGGCCGCGGGTCGAGTGTTCTTCCTTGCCGGTGGCGCGGTAGCTCGGGCACATCATCCCACCCGACGCGGAGACGCATTTGCCCACGCCCACGCATCGCCGGGACGCCGCGGCCAGGTCGCCATCGTCGGCGTGCAGGGCGAGCCGGGCCCGGGTCGGCAGGATCGGCGGGGCGATGACCGTGCGCAGGTCGGCGTCCAGCGGCGCGGGATCGACGACGCGGCCGGGGTTCATGCCGTTCGTGGGGTCGAAGGCGGCTTTGAAGTCGGCGAACGCCTGCATCAGCCGCGGCGAGAACATCAGCGGCAGGAGTTCCGCCCGCGCTTGGCCGTCGCCGTGTTCGCCGGACAGCGAGCCGCCGTGGGATACCACGAGTTCCGCGGCCTCGACCATGAACGACCGATACGCTTCCTTCGCTTCCGGGGCGGCCATCGGGAAATCGATCCGCACGTGCAGACAACCGTCGCCGAAATGGCCGTAGACCACGCCTTTCCGGCCGTGCTTGTCCAGCAGCAGGTCGAATTCGCGCAGGTACGCGCCGAGCCGGTCCGGCGGGACCGCGGAGTCCTCCCAGCCGGACCACGCCTCGGAGCCGTCCGCCAGCCGCGTCGCGAGACCGGCGCCTTCCTCCCGGATCCGCCAGAGTTTCCGCTGGGCAACAGGATCCTCCACGACCAGCGACGACGCGCCGACCTGCGGGGCACGCGCAGCGACCTGGCGGGCGACGGCCAACGCCTCCGCCGCGTCATCGCCGCCGGTTTCCAGGTACAGCCACGCCGTTCCGTCCGGCAGGGTGCTGCGGTCGCCGGGTTTCCGGGCGTCGAGAGCGGCGACCAGACCGGCCTCGATGCCTTCCATGGTCAGCACCGGCAGGTCGAGCAGCGACGGGACCGCGTCGGCGGCGGCGATGCTGTTCTCGAAACCCAGCACGGCGAGGGCGCGCGTCGCCGGGATCGGAGCCAGGTCGACGACCGCGCTCAGCATCGTCACGCAGGTGCCCTCGGAGCCGACAAGGGCCTTGGCGACGTCGAAACCGTTCTCCGGCAACAGGTATTCGAGGTTGTACCCGGAGACTCGCCGGGGCAGTTTCGGGTAGCCGAGCCGGATGTCGGCCAGGTATTCGTCGCGCAGGTCCCGCAAGCCGCGGTAGAGCGCACCGACCGAATCCAAGCGCGCGCAGAGTTCCTCCAGCTCCGCCGGTGAGGTGGGACCGACCTCGAGCCGGGTTCCGTCGAGGAGGGCGATTTCCAGCGCGCGGACGTTGTCGACCGTCTTGCCCCAGGCCACCGAATGCGAACCGCAGGCGTTGTTGCCGATCATGCCGCCGATCGTGCACCGGCTGTGCGTCGACGGGTCCGGTCCGAAGGTGAGCCCGTGCCCGGCGGCCCGTTCGCGCAGCCGGTCCAGCACGAGACCGGGTTCGACGCGCGCGGTGCGGGCGGCGGAGTCGAGGTCCAGCACGCGGTTGAGGTGCCGGGTGAAATCCAGGATCACCGCGCGGTTCGCGGCCTGGCCGCCGATGCTCGTTGCCGCGCCGCGCGGGAGGACGGGCGCGCCGTGGTCCGCGCACACCCGCAGCGCCGCCACCACGTCGTCGGCGCTGCGCGGCCGCACCACGAGCAGCGGGACGTGCCGGTAGTTCGACGCGTCGGTGGAGTGGGTGGCGAGCGTGGCCGGGTCGCCGGCGACCTCGCCGGACACCGCCCGCGCGAGTGCTTCCTGCAGTGCCGATTGCGAACGGGCTCGGGCCGGCATGGGCGTCTCCTGGGAAATCGGGGGTTCACAGCGCCGCGGTCGCCGGGCTACCGTGAAGGCTCGCCACATAGTGGATATAGCTTCCACATGTTGTCAACATCGACGTGAGGAGTGGTCTCCTTGACCGACATGCCCCGCAACGAAAGCGTCTTCACCTGGGCCGCGCCCCCGCTGAAGTTCGGTGCCGGCGCCCTCGACGAGCTGGGCGCGGAGGTGGCCGCCCGGCAGGCCAGGTCGTGCCTGATCCTCACCGACCCCGGCGTCCGCGCCACCGGCATCCCGGACCGGGCGCTCGACTCGATCCGCGCGGCCGGCGTGAAGAGCGAGATCTTCGACGGCGTCGGCGTCGAACCGACCGACGCGAGCATCGACGAGGCCGTCGCCTACGCCCGCCACCCGGTATGGGACTGCTTCGTCGCGATCGGCGGCGGCTCGGCGATCGACACCGCCAAGGCCGTCAACCTGCTGACCACGCACCCCGGCGAACTGCTCGACTTCGTGACCCCGCCGATCGGCGCGGGCAAGGCCCCGTGGCTGCCGCTGAAGCCGCTGATCGCCGTCCCGACCACCGCGGGCACCGGGTCCGAATCGACCACGATCTGCGTCGTCGACCTGCTCGGCCTGCACCTCAAGGCCGGGGTGAGCCACCCGTCGCTGCGCCCGTCGCTGGCGGTCGTCGACCCGCGCACGACGATCAGCCTCCCCTCGGCGGTCACCGCGGCCAGCGGCATGGACGTCCTCTCGCACGCGCTGGAGAGCTACACCAGCGTCGCGTTCGACGCGAAGCCCGCGCCGGAAGACCCGATGAAACGGCCGGCGTTCTGCGGCTCCAACCCGATCAGCGACGTCTGGTGCGAGATGGCGCTGACGTTGGTGGGCAAGCATTTGCGCGCCGCTGTCCTCAATGGACGCGACCTGACCGCGCGCACCCAGATGGCGCTCGCGTCGACCTACGCCGGAACCGGTTTCGGCAACGCCGGCACGCACCTGCCGCACGCGAACGCGTACCCGATCGCCGGTGCGGTGAAGCAGTACCGCGCCGAGGGCTACCCGGAGATGCCGATGGTCCCGCATGGCCAGGCCGTGTCCGCGACCGCCGCCGAGGTCTTCCGCTGGACCTATCCCTCGGCGCCCGAACGGCATCTGCACGCCGCGCACCTGCTGTCCGGCGGCCAGACCTTCACCGCCACCGACGGCGCCGACGCGCTCCCCCACGTGCTCGCCGAGCTGATGGCCGACATCCAGATGCCGAAGGGACTGCACGCGTTCGGATACGGCGACGAGGACATCGCCACCCTCGTCGACGGCACCCTCAAGCAGACCCGTCAGCTGGCTGTCGTGCCCCGTCCGGTCACCCGGGCCGCGCTCGAAGACATCTTCCGCCGTTCGCTCTGACCCTCGGGAGTTATCAATGGCGACAACTCCGGAAAAGAGCACCGACGTCCGCCTGGTGGTCGCGTCGAGCGTGTTCGGCACGACCGTCGAGTGGTACGACTTCTTCCTCTACGGCACCGCCGCGGGACTCGTCTTCAACAAACTGTATTTCCCCGGCTCCGATCCCCTGGTCGGCACCGTGCTGGCCTTCGCGACCTTCGCGCTCGGCTTCCTCGCCCGCCCGGTCGGCGGATTCGTCTTCGGCCACCTCGGCGACCGGGTCGGGCGCAAGAAGATCCTCGTCGCGACCATGCTCATCATGGGCACCGCGACCTGTCTCATCGGGCTGCTGCCCGACTACCGGATGATCGGCCCGGCCGCCCCGATCATCCTCGTCGTCCTCCGGCTGGCCCAGGGCGTCGCGGTCGGCGGCGAATGGGGCGGCGCGGTGCTGATGGCCACCGAGTACGCCCCGGCCGGGAAACGCGGACTCTACGGCAGTTTCCCGCAGATCGGGCTGGCCATCGGGCTCACGCTGGGCACCGGCGTGCTGGCGCTGCTGAACGCGGTCACCAGCGACGAGGCGTTCCTGTTGTGGGGCTGGCGAATCGGCTTCCTGCTGTCCGCCGTGCTGGTGGTGGCGGGCCTGCTGATCCGGGTCAAGGTGATGGAAACCCCGGCCTTCCGCACGATGGCGGCCGAGGAGGGCACCGCGACCGTGCCCGCCGTCGAACTGGTCCGCGACCGGCTCTCCCGGCGGCATCTGCTGCTCGGCATGGGCAGCCGCTTCACCGAGGGCGTGGCGTTCAACGCGTGGGCGGTCTTCGTGATCTCCTACGGCAGCGGAACGCTGAAGCTGGACCGGCAGCCGCTGCTGGTCGGCGTGATGATCGCGGCCGCGGTGATGGTGGTGTTCATCCCGGTGTTCGGCCGGGTCTCCGACCGGCTCGGCCGACGCCGGACCTTCACCACCGGAGCCGTGACGACGCTGGTGCTGGCGATCCCCGCACTGGCGGCACTGCACAGCGGCAATCCGGTGCTGATCACGCTCTCGCTGATCGCGGTGCTGGGCATCAGCTACCCGGTGATGTACGGCCCGCAGGCGGCGTTCTATGCCGAACTGTTCCCGATTTCGCGGCGGTGCACCGGGATTTCGGTGGTGTACCAGCTTTCCGGCGTCGTGGCTTCAGGGCTGACCCCGCTGATCCTGGCGTATCTCGCCGGGAAGACCGGCACGACCGGCATCCTGGTCTACCTCGCCGCGACGACGGTGGTGAGCGTGGTCTGCACGCTGGCGATCCGGCAGAGCGACCTGTTCGAGGACGACGAGCGGATTTCCGCGCCGGCCAAGGAGATTCCCCGGTTCACCTGAGCGGCGCGCCTCGTGAGCGGCGGCGCCGGCTCTCACCGGCACCGCCGGCTCACGACGCCGATCACCTCGAGCACCCGCTCCCGATCCGCGGACCGGAGACAGAGGTAATGCCCCGCCTCGGGCAGGATCTCCACCTCCGCCCGCGGAACCAACCGCCGGAGATTCGCCGCCGCCGCAACCGAATCGTGGACGACACTGCGCCCGCCGAACAACGCCACCACCGACGTCCGAATCCCGCGAAGCTCCTCGTCCGACGGACAAGTCTGCAGCGGGATCCTGGCCCGGTAGGCATGGATCCCCGCGACGACCACCTGCGCGGCGGGCTGATCGAACACGTCCTCCCCCGCCGACCAAGCCACGAAACGGCGCCAGTCGCGGTCGCGGTTCAGCACCATCGCCGTCAGGGCGCGGCGTTGGGTCTCGGCCGAGAACTTGACGCTGACCGTCGTCGGGTCGAGCAGGCAGATCGCGGCGAGCCGGTCCGGAGCGTGGATCGCCTGGTTGACCGCGTGCCAGCCACCGGTCGAGCCGCCGACGAGGCAGACCTCAGTCAAGCCGAGCCCGGCCAGGACGTCGTCGAGCCCGAGGGCACGGTCGCGGATATCGGCGAACGGCCTGGTCTGGACACTGCGCCCGGCTTCGCCGAGAGTGTCGACCGCATAGACCGGACCGTCGAGCCCGGGAATCAGCGGCGCGTAACACCCGGACGTGGCCATCAGGCCTGGCAGCAGCACGACCGGGCGCTCGCCAGTGCCGAACCGGTACACGCGAGTCGTTCCGTGGCGGCACGCGACGTCGAGGACCTCGTCGGGCCGCGGGCATTCCCGCAACGCCTGCTCATAGACCGTGAAATACCGGTGCCGTGCCTCGGGATTCTTGAACCGGCCGATCTTCTTCATGGTCCGGGACGCTAGTTCGCGGGCACCCGGCCGGTCTTGGACGAAAGTAAGATGGCGGCATGGCAGAGTGGTCGCTCGTCGTCCCCCGCCGGGACATCACGGCCTCCCGAGGGCGGCACGTCTTCGGAAGCTCCCGAGTCCCCGGCGTCCTCGACTACGCGGGCCACGAGTTCCCGGATTCCGCCGAAATGCCTTGGCGGGTAACGCCATTGGGCGCGCTCACCATGATCCTGGACTTCGAGGCGCCCGCCCGGTCGCTGCCGCTGTCGCCGGTCTTGGGGCTGCGAGACCGGCCCCTGCTCGTCTCGCAAGCCGGACCCGCACGGGGCGTCACGGTCGCGCTGACGCCCGCCGCCGCGCACGCGTTGTTCGGATTGCCGCTGCGCCTGCTGGCGAACGCGAACGTCTCCGCGACCGATCTCCTCGGCCCTGACGCCGTCCTGCTCACCGAACAGCTCGCGTCCGCGCCCGACTGGACCACGCGGTTCGCCCTGCTCGACGACTTCCTGCTCCCCCGCGTCCGGTCCGGACCGGCCCTGGCCCGCCCGGTGCACGCCGCGTGGCAGCGGCTGACTTCCGCGCCGGTCCGGGTCGACGCGGTGGCCGCCGAGATCGGCTGGACGCGGCAGCATCTGACGGCCCGCTTCCGCGAGCAGATCGGCCTCTCGCCGGGAACCGTCGGACGGATCGCCCGCCTGCACCGCGCGGTGTCCCGGCTCCCGGCGGCGCGATCCTGGGCAGAATTGGCGCTCCACTGCGGATACGCCGATCAATCCCACCTGAACCGCGATTTCCGCAGTCTTACCGGGTGTACCCCTACCGAATACGTCACCGGGTAGGGCCGGCCGCCTCGGTGAGCTGCTCCCGCAGCGTGCCCAGCGTCCGGGCCAGCAACCGCGAAACCTGCATCTGCGACAGTCCGACCCGTTCGGCGATCTGGCTCTGCGTCATGTTCGAGAAGAACCGCATGACGACAATCGCGCGCTCCCGTTCCGGCAGGCTCCGCAGCAGCGGCTTGAGCGTTTCCCGGTCCTCGAGCTTCTCGATTTCCGGATCCTCGTCGCCGAGGGTGTCGGCCAGCGCGATCGAGCCGCTGTCGTCGTGGGCCGGGTAGTCGATGGACGCGGCCTGGTACGCGTTCCCGGCGTGCAGGGCCTCGGTGACCTCGTCGAGATCGAGGTCGAGGTGGTCGGCGAGTTCGCGCGCGGTGGGCGCGCGGCCGAGGCGCTGGCCCAGGTCGGTGGCGGCCTGGCCGATCGTCACGTGGAGTTCCTTGAGCCGCCGCGGGACGCGGACCGACCAGGTGTGGTCGCGGAAGTACCGGCGGACCTCGCCCATCACCGTCGGGACGGCGAAGGCGACGAAATCCGTCTGCCGCGCCGGGTCGTAGCGGTCGACGGCGTTGATGAGGCCGATCCGCGCGACCTGCAGGAGGTCCTCGGACGGCTGGCCGCGCCGGGCGAAGCGGCGCGCGATGTGCTCGGCCAGCGGGAGGTGTTCCTCGATGAGGCGGCGGCGCAGCCGGGAGTGCTCGTCGGTGTCCTCGGCGAGGTGGCTGATCTCCTCGAACAGCACCGCGCAGTGGCGGTAGTCGTCGCGCCGGGTGCGGGTCATGGTCGCCGCGGTCATGTAAATCCTCCTGACAGCCGAAGGGAACGTGACTCGTGTAGTGCCATGGAGCGCATCGCGTCGCCGACGCTAATCATCCTTAGTGGACAGTGCTCGGCGCCGCAAGGCGAGCAGGCGGCGGATCCGCGTGCTCGCCGGGGCGCCAGGCAGCCGGAGTGTCATGGCCGGGTGGTACCCGCCCGAGAGCAAGATCAATCAGGCGGCCACCCGAATGGGGGCTCAAGTCACATCGCGCCGACGCGGCAGAGTGGCGCGATCGCCGACGGAACGCAAGACCGGCGGGGCGAGTTGCCCGATGCGGTGACCGTCCCTCGCGCGATGCGGTGACGAACCGGAGAACCTGCGGAACGACGCTGGCAGCGGCGAAATGGCGGAGAACGACGAGATCCTCGCCGGAATCGGTTTCGACCGCGGTCAACCATCCGTGGACCTGGGTCGCGACAGCAGAATTGCGGACGCCTCTCCAGCGGGAAGGATCAGCTTCCGGACCGCCATCGCCCGCGCACCGAACGGCGGTCGGCGCGGCTGAGCACGCCCGAGGTGTCGCGTGTCCAGTGGCCGCCGCGGGAATCGGTGAAGGACAGGCCGGGCACGGCGGCCGCGGAGTACAGGTCGTCCACCGGCATGGCGTCCTCGCCGAACGGCAGCGCGCGGACGGCGGTCGCGCCCGGCGGGATGATCGCGAGCCGGGTGCAGTGCGGCTCGTCCTCGTCCGGACGGTTGATCTCCAGCGAACAGTCGAACACCGGTGCATCGCCGCTGTTGTGCGCGCACACGACGTAGTCCTCGTCCCGGTCGTGCCGAGCGCCCTCGTCGAGCCACGCGGAGACCGACTGCGCCTGCTGCTCCTGCCGGACTTCCGCCTGGTCTTTCCGGTTGAGCAGCATGATCCACACATACGAGGCGAACCCCAGCAGCGAGCCCGCGCTCCCGATCGCCGATACCCACGTCGCGGTCAGTTGTGATCCCATTTCCGCTGATCTTCCCCGATCCGGCCGCGCTGAAACCCGGTCCGGCAGAGGTTTGGACCTTCACCGGCCGGGGTACCAAGAGCGCGGCGCGGAACCCCTTCCGCTCCCGGACTTTCGTTGCCGCGGGGACGCCGGTGGTGCCAAGACACCGCCGGCGTTTCTGCTGTCCACAGTGGACTCAGACGTTCAGGTCTTCAGCCACGCAGGACGAGCGCCCTTGCGCAGTGTGCGCCATTCTTCGGCGAACCGGTCCTGCAACATCTTCGCCGCGGCTTCGTCCCGGCCGTAGAGGAGACCGAAGGTGAACGTGTTCTGCTTCTCGCTGAAGCCGTCGATCGCGAAGTGCCGCAACGCCGCTCGGTCGACGACGGTGTCCTGATGCTTGCCCAGCGTCTGCTGCACCGCCTTGACGTGCTTGCGCCACGTGCGCAGCTTCTTGCCGAACACCGGCCGGACGGCGTCCGCGGCATAGCGAGCGCGCTTGGCCTTCTTCCGGACGTTGTGCAGTGCCTTCTCCAGTTCGGTACCGCTGAGCCCCTCCGTCGCCGCGGCGGCTCGAGAGAGCTTGCGCGCGGTCTTGCGCAGAGGTTTCCGCAACGACTTTTTGCCCGCCGGGCGCATCGTGTCGAGCAGCGCGGCGATCGACCCCAGCAAAGTCACGTATCGGGTGCTGGACAAGGCTTCCGTCGCGCGGGCCAGTTCAGTTTGGGAAGCGCGGGCGAAGTCGCGGGTCAGGTATTGCCGCAGTGGCCCGAAAACCAGCTCCGGCGGGACCTCGTCGAGACAGGATTCGAGGCGCGCTTGGCTGACCTCGGTGTCGCGCGCGGGGGCGAGTTCGCTTCCGAGCCACTTCAGTTCCGCCGCGATCGCGTTGGCTTTCTTCTTGCCCACCAAGGGTTTGAACGTCTGAAGCGCGCTCCGCAGCTTCCGCGCCGCGACCCGGAGCTGGTGCACCGAATCGTCTTCCCCGACGCGAAAGCCCAGGTCAGCGCGACGCAATCGCTCGAATTGCTCGCGGAGATACGCAGCCAGGACCTCGTTCGAGCCACGCTTGCCTTCGGCGGTGTCTCCGATCAGGCGTTGCAGCTTCGACGGCCACCAGGCGTTCTCGGCGCCGCGCTTCCGCAAGGTGCGATCGAGCCGGTCGAGCAGCTCAGGTCCCGCCTCGACGTCCAGCTCGCGCCAGCGGTCCAGCCGAACCGCTTGTCCCCCAAGGAATTCTCCGGTGACATGGTCGTCCGCCAGCGTCGCCAGGGTCCGGCCGGACGCGTCGGCCAGACGGTGTGTGAACCGGTCGGTCCGCAGTTGCGCGACCGGACGCAGCTTGCGGTCCAGCGTGTACGCGCGGACCAGCTTCACGACGGCCGCAGGCATCGTCGAGTCGTCGAGCGGAAACCGCAGCTCGTGACCGGACGTTCTCAGGCACCACCCGGTGTCGCTGCTTCTTCGCAGCGTGATCCCGGCTCTGGTCAACCGGAAGTCCTTGGTGTCGTAGTAAACGGTCTCCAGCGTCCGCTCGGCGGGTGCTTCCTGTGTGATCCCCTTGCCCGCCAGCTGCGGCACCCGGGCTTTCAAGCTCAGCTCGTATTTGCGTCCGGACTCTGCTCTTCGCATTCCCCGCTCCTTCAGTCGTTGTCGGCGGCGCCGGCGACGGCCTCGGCGATCGCGGGCACGAGGCCCTCGTCGAAGACGCTGGGCACGATGTGCTCCCGGTCGAGATCGTCGCCGACCGTCTCGGCCAGCGCGTGCGAGGCCGCGAGCAGCATCCGCGCGGTCACCTTCGGGGCGCCGGAGTCGAGCAGCCCGCGGAACATCCCCGGGAACACGAGGACGTTGTTGATCTGGTTGGGCAGGTCGCTGCGGCCGGTCGCGACGATCTCCGCGTGCTCGTGCGCGGCGTCCGGGTCGACCTCCGGATCGGGATTGGCCAGCGCGAACACGATCGCCCGGTCGGCCAGCCGCGCGAGGTCGTCGCCCTTGAGCAGGCCGCCGACGCTCACGCCGACGAAGACGTCCGCGTCGCGCAAGGCGTCCTGCAGGCTTCCCTGGACCGCGTCGCCGCGGTTGGTGTTCTCCGCGAGCCACTGCTTCTCGCCGGTCAGATCGCGTTCGCCGTGCAGGGCGCCTTTGCTGTCGCAGACCACGATCCGCTCCGCGCTGAAGTCGGCCTTCAGCAGCAGCCTGGCGATCGCGGACCCGGCAGCGCCCGCGCCGGAGATCACCACCGAGGTGTCCCCTGGCGTGCGGTCGGTCAGCTTCAGCGCGTTGTGCAGGGCGGCGAGCACGGCTATCGCGGTGCCGTGCTGGTCGTCGTGGAAGACGGGAATGTCCAGCTCGTCGTGCAGCTGCCGCTCGACGGTGAAGCACCGGGGCGCGGCGATGTCTTCCAGGTTGATCGCGCCGAAGGACGTCGCGAGGTCCTTGGCCGTGCGCACCAGGTCCTCCGGCTCGCGGCTGACCGGGCAGATCGGCCACGCGTCGACGTCGGCGAAGCGCTTCAGCAGCGCCGCTTTGCCCTCCATCACCGGCAGCGCGGCGGCCGGGCCCTGGTCGCCGAGCCCGAGCAGCGCGGAACCGTCGGAGACGATCGCGACGGAGTTGCTGCGCACGGTTTCCCGCGCCAGCACCGAGGGGTCCTCCGCGACGCGCTTGGCCAGCTCGGCGACGCCGGGCGTGTAGTGCTCGGCGAGGTCGTCGGCGTCGTCGAGCCGCACTCGGGTGGTGACTTGGATCTTTCCGCGACTGCTCATGGCAGCCGGATACCCGGCCGCGCGGCGGCGGAATCCTGCTCGGTCCGTGAGGGGAACCCTCATTGACTCTGATTCCCTCAGGGTTCCCCTCACGTACCGGGAAGACCCGCGCCGGGCGCCGTCAGTCGAGCACGAGCGCCGCGTCCGGTTCGGTCACCCGGAAGCTGAAGCTTTCCTCCAGGTACAGCGTGAGCGTCTCGGCGTCGTGGTGGCGGTAGCCGACCGAGAGGTCCTGGCCGAGTTCCAGCACGAAGTCCCCGCCCGCCAGGCTCAGCACGACCGCGCCGGTCAGCCCCGGCGTGCGCTTGACCCGGCCGCCGCCGAGGGCGCGGCGGAGGTGGTCGAGCACGAGCAGGCCGCCGTGTTCGGTGCTCTCCACGATGGCGGTGTAGCCGTCGGGGTTGATCGCGAGCGCGTACGGTCCTTCGATTCCGTTGCACCGCAACGTGTTCACCGCGTTGGCGACCACGTGCGGATAGCGTTCCGGATCGGTGCCCAGCGTGCCGTGGTCGTACGGGCTCGCCTCGACGATGCCGGTGATCCCCGCCTCCGGCCAGCCGTGGAACACCGCGCGGTTCTCCAGCAGGCCGACCTGCGCGGCGGCCTGGTCGAGGTCGTCGAACTCCAGGTCGTCGGCGCCGCGTTCGGCGTCCTCGAGTTCCTTGCGCTCGACGGTGAACGGCACGCGCACCTCCACCAGCGGCAGCACCCGGCGCTGCTGCGCGAGGGTTTCGCGTTCGCGGGCGGTTTCCGGCGGATCGACGCGCCGGGTCCGGCCGAGGGAGGTCGCCGAGTGCGTCCAGCCGTGCGGGCCCTCGACGTCGACCATCTTGCGCGCCGCCAGGTGCGTCGCCAGCCGTTCCCGCGCCTCGTCGTCGATCTGCTTCCAGCCCTCGGCCGGGATCGGCGCGAGCTCGCGCATCAGGTGGTTCATCATGCTCCCTTCAGGCTGCCGATGCCCAGCGAACCGTCGTCCGGCGGGGTCTTGCCGGCCTTGCGCTCCTGCTCCTCGACGTAGCGCTCCGGGTCGACGTCCCCGGTGTCGATGCCCTTCCCGCCCTCGTGCTCGGCCTTGAACGCCAGGAACTTCCGGCCGAGTTCCTCGCGCAGGCCCGGGTCGGCGTGCTTGCGGAAATCGGCGAGCGCGTCGTCCTCCTCCTCGGCCATGTGCTCGCTGTTGGCGGTGCGGGCCTGCCGGACCGCCTCGAGCCAGGCCGCGCTGCCCGCCGGGTGGCGGCGGGTTTCGGCGACGGCGTCGCGGATCTCGTTGTGGTCGCCGACCGCGTCGAGCGTCTCGTCTTCAGCGTCGGCGCCGCGCTGGATCAGCTCGGGGTAGAAGACCGCTTCCTCCGCGGCCGCGTGCAGGTCCAGCAGGTCGGCGAGCGGTTCCCAGGCCCGCGCCAGCTCGTCCGGGCCGTCGAGGTCGTCCAGTGCCGCGAACGCCCGCCGGAACCGCTCGTGATCGTCGAGGATCAGGCTGGTGATGTCCGTCATGGCCCTCGACGTTAGCTCTCCCGGCGGCGGCGCGCTCGTCGTGTTTGCCCGAGGCCGCTTGCGGGTAACGGGATCCGATGGTCGCGCGTCAGGAACCGGGAGCCGAGCCGCCGGACACCACCAGCCTCGACAAGCTCCGCCGAGCAGCCGGCGAGTGCCGCGGCTGCGGGCTTTATCGCGACGCCACGGCGACGGTTTTCGGCGTGGGCGCCAAGAGTGCGGACATCTTCGCCCTCGGCGAGCAGCCCGGCGACCAGGAGGACCGGCGCGGCGAACCGTTCGTCGGACCGGCCGGGAAGCTGCTCGACAAGGCGCTCGGCGACGCGGGACTGGACCGCGATTCGCTGTATCTCACCAACGCGGTCAAGCACTTCAAGTTCAAGCTCCGCGGCAAACGCCGGATCCACGAAAAGCCGGCCCGATCCGAGGTCGTCGCGTGCCGCCCCTGGCTGGTGGCCGAACTGCAAGCGGTACAGCCGCGGCTCGTGCTGCTGCTGGGCGCGACGGCGGCGCAATCGGTGTACGGCAGCAGTTTCCGGCTCACCCAGCATCGCGGCGAACCGCTGGATCCGCCGGAAGAGTTCGCCGAACTGTTCGCCTCGGCGGTCGCCACCGTGCACCCGTCCGCCGTGCTGCGCGCGCCCGACCGCGACACCGCGTACGACGAGTTCGTCGCCGACCTGCGCGGCCTCTGACGTTTGCCGCTCCCGGCAAGGGGAATCCGGCCGCCATGAAAGCAGTGACCTGGCACGGCAAGCGGGACGTGCGAGTCGACCACGTCCCTGACCCGAAGATCGAGGAGCCGACCGACGCCGTCGTGCGGGTGACCTCGACCGGCATTTGCGGGTCCGACCTGCATCTCTACGAGGTTCTCGGCCCGTTCATGACCGAGGGCGACATCCTCGGCCACGAGCCGATGGGAATCGTCGAGGAGGTCGGCAGCGGCGTGAGTTCGCTGAAGCCCGGCGACCGCGTGGTGGTGCCGTTCAACATTTCCTGCGGACACTGCTGGATGTGCGAGCGCGGGCTGCAATCGCAGTGCGAGACCACCCAGGTCAAGGATCAGGACAAGGGCGCGGCGCTGTTCGGCTACACGAAGCTCTACGGCCAGGTGCCCGGCGGGCAGGCCGAGTACCTCCGCGTCCCGCAGGCGCAGTACGGGCCGATCAAGGTGCCCGAGGGCCCGCCGGACGAACGGTTCGTCTACCTGTCCGACGTGGTCCCGACGGCGTGGCAGGCCGTGCAGTACGCGGACGTCCCCGACGGCGGTTCCGTCGTGGTCTTCGGCCTCGGCCCGATCGGCCAAATGTGCGCGCGGGTCGCGCTGCACCAGGGTGCGGGCGAGGTGATCGGCGTCGACCTGGTGCCGGAACGGCTGGCCCGGGCCCGCGCACACGGCGCAACGACGCTGGACCTGCGCGACCACCGGCAGATCGGCGACGCGATCCGCGATCTCACCGGCGGCCGCGGCGCGGACTCGGTGATCGACGCGGTCGGCATGGAAGCGCACGGCGCGCCGATCGGGAAACTCGCGCACAACCTGGTCGCGCTGCTGCCGCAGACGCTGGGCGCGAAGGTGACCGAGAAGGCCGGGATCGACCGGCTGAGCGTGCTGTACGCGGCCATCGACAGCGTCCGGCGCGGCGGCACGATCTCGCTGTCCGGCGTGTACGGCGGGATGGCCGACCCGATCCCGATGATGGAAGTGTTCGACAAGCAGATCCGATTGCATACCGGGCAGGCGAACGTCCGCCGGTGGATCGACGACGTCCTGCCGGTGCTCACCGCGGACGGGGACCCGCTGGGCGTGGAAGGCTTCGCGACGCACAAACTCCCGCTGACCGATGCGCCGCGCGCCTACGAGATGTTCCAGAAGAAACTCGACGGAGTGCAGAAGATCCTGCTCGAACCAGCGGCGTAACGGGGTGCGTCCGGGCTTAACGGCCCGGACGTTCCTCCGCCGCGCGCTGAGCCAGCCGTTCCCGCTGCGGAACCACGACGTACTTCGGGTCCTTTGTGGACTCCACCCCGGCCGCGTACACCCCGAACCGCGTGCACAGCCCGGACGCCAGGTAAGCCGCCCCCGCGGCAACCCCCGCCGCGCGATGGCGACGCGCAGCCAACGACAACGCCGCCCCAGCCGCGGTGAGAACCTTGGCCGCCTTCAACAACCGACCGGCCCGGCCGGTCCGGTACGGCTCCGAAGCCAGCCCCAAGCCGGTCTCCAAGTGATGCTCGGCAGCCAATTCCGCGGCGGCACCGGCAATTCCAGCCCGCACGACGGGACCGTTTTCCTTCCGCGGCACCGCGATCAGCGCGATCCCCGCCCCGCTGGTCAGCGCGCTGCCCGCGAACAGCACCGGCAGCGTCCCGTGCGCCTCGTGCCAGGACGGCGTCGCAGTGTCGGCCAGCAGCACCGCGGTATACGTGCACATCGCCGGGCCCAGCACGCCCGCGCCCGCGCCCGCCAACCGGCCGAGCCGCGGGAAACGGCCGGTCACCGCGGAGAAAGCCGCACCGGCGGCGAGACCGGAGAACGGCGACAGGATCCACGATCCCACCGACAGCGGCGACGTCGGCTTGAACACGCGCAGCATGTTCAGGAACCGTGTCGGCTTGCCGAGGTCGTGGATCAACGCGACCACACTGGCGATCGACCCGCCCGAAGCCGCCAGCCGACCGACCTTGGCCAGCTCCGGCCGTCCGGTCATGTCGGCGAGCGCGGCCAGCGACGCGGACGCACCGGCCGCGCCGCCGAGGAACAGGTACAACGGCACATCCGGCTGCTTCCAGGCGGGCTCCTTGAGGATCGGCCTGCCGTAGTACGACCGGAATTCGGCGGGCTCGACCATCGCGCGTTCGCGGCGGGGGCTCATCGGCGCCGTCCCAGGAACGACACGACCAGCGCCGCGGCCACCCCGGCGGCGGTCGTCGCGGCCCGCTTCCACATCTGCGGCAGGTCGCGGGTCGTCACGACCGGGTCCGGCGGGAAGCCGTAGACCTCGGGTTCGTCCAGCAGCAGGAAGAACGCGCCGTCGCCGCCGACCCCGTCGCCCGGATCGTGCCCGTAGAGCCGCGCCTCCGGCACACCGTCGTCGTGCAGCGCCGACACCCGCGCGGCGGCGCGTTCCCGGAGTTCGTCCAGCTCGCCGAACTGGATGGAGTCGGTCGGGCACGCCTTGGCGCACGCGGGTTCCATCCCGGCGCCGAGCCGGTCGTAGCAGAGGGTGCACTTGAACGCGCGGCCGTCGCTCTCGCGTTTCTCGATGACCCCGTACGGACACGCCGGAACGCAGTAGCCGCAGCCGTTGCAGATGTCCTGCTGCACCACGACCGTGTCGAATTCGGTGCGGAACAGCGCGCCGGTCGGGCAGACGTCGAGGCAGGCCGCGTGCGTGCAGTGCTTGCAGACGTCGCTGGACATCAGCCAGCGCACCCCCGGTTCTTCCGGCTGCTGCTCCGGCGCCCCGACCGTCGGCATCCCCAGGTCGACCGCGGGCTGTTCGATGAACGCCACGTGCCGCCAGGTGTTCGAGCCGAGGTCGCCGGTGTTGTCGTAGGACAGGCCGAGCAGGTCCTCCCCGCCCGCCTCCGGGACGCCGTTCCACTCCTTGCACGCGACCTCGCACGCCTTGCACCCGATGCACACCGACGTGTCGGTGAAAAAGCCCATCCGGGGCTGGGCGCCGTACTCAGCCATTGGCTCGCCTCCGGTACTCCGCCACGAACTCCAGCAGCTCCGGCCCGCGCGGCCGCCGTCCGGGACGGATGTCGCAGGTGGCCGCTTTGGCCTCCTGGATGTGCACGTTCGGGTCCATCACGATCGAGAGCAGGTCGTTGGCCGCGTCGCCGCGGGACAGCCCGTTCGGGCCCCAGTGGTACGGCAGCCCGACCTGGTGGACGGTCCGGCCGCGCACCTTGAGCGGTTTGACCCGGTCGGTGACCAGCACGCGGGCCTCGATCGCCGTCCGCGCCGACACGATGGTGGCCCAGCCGAGGTGGACCAGCCCGCGTTCGGCGGCCAGCGCGGGCGAGATCTCGCAGAAGAACTCCGGCTGCAGCTCGGACAGATACGGCAGCGTCCGGCTCATCCCGCCCGCCGTGTGGTGCTCGGTGAGCCGGTAGGTGGTGAACACGTACGGGTAGACCTCGCTGCGCGCCGGGTTGTACTGGTTCACCGGGCTGTCCAGCGTCTGCCGCACCGGCGATTCCTGCTGGCCGTACAGCGCGTTCGCGACCGGGCTCTCGAAGGGCTCGTAATGCGTGGGCAGCGGGCCGTCGGCCAGCCCGGCGGGGACGTACAGCCAGGCCTTGCCGTCGGTCTGCATGATGAACGGATCGCGGCCGCTCAGCGCGTCCTGCGCCTTCGCCCCGTCCGGCGGGACGTAGCTCGGCGCCTTGGTGGCCTCGAAGTCCGGGACGTCCGGGCCGGTCCACTTGGACTCCTCAGCGTCCCAGTACACCAGCTTTTTCCGTTCGCTCCACGGCTTCCCGTCCGGATCCGCCGAGGCGCGGTTGTACAGGATCCGCCGGTTCGCCGGCCACGCCCAGGCCCAGCCGCTCGCGATCCAGTCCTGTTCGGAGCCCGGCTGCCGGTTCGCGGCGTGATTGTGGCCGTCGGCGCGGACGCCGCAGTAGATCCAGCAGCCACAGGACGTCGAACCGTCGTCCTTCAACTGGGTGTACGACGAGAGCGGACCTTCCGGGCCGTGGCCGTTGATCTCCGCGAGCACGGACTCCGCGCTCGGCTCGGCGGTCGGGCCCTCGGTCGGATAGCTCCAGGCGAGATCGCGCAGCGGGGCGTCGCGTTCGCCGCTGCCGGCGCGCTCCCGGATCAGCCTGCCGAGGTGGTAGTAGAACCACAGGTCGCTGCGGGCGTCGCCGGGCGGTTCGACCGCTTTGTGGTGCCATTGCAGCAGCCGCTGGGTGTTGGTGAAGCTGCCGTCCTTTTCGGTGTGCGCGGCGGCGGGCAGGAAGAAGACCTCGGTGCCGATCTCCTCGGGCTTCAGTTCGCCGGTCTCGATTTCCGGGCCGTTCTTCCAGAACGTCGCGCTCTCGATGAGCTGCAGGTCGCGGACCACCAGCCAGTCGAGATTCGCCAGCCCGAGCCGCTGGAACTTCCCGTTGGCCGAGCCGACCGCCGGGTTCTCGCCGACCAGGAAGTACCCCTTGCACTCCCCCGCGATCTGCTGCTGGACCGTCTGGTATGTCCCGTGGTCGCCGGTCAGCCGCGGCAGGTAGTCGAAGCGGAAATCGTTGTGCGGCTGGGCGCTGTCGCCCCAGTACGCCTTGAGCAGGCTGACCGTGTACGAGCGCATGTTGCCCCAGAAGCCGGTCTTGCCGGCGTCTGCCTCGACGAAACTGTCGAGGTCGAGGTGCTGGTGCGCGTGCGGCATCGGGATGTAGCCGGGCAGCAGGTTGAACAGCGTCGGGATGTCGGTCGAGCCCTGGATGCTGGCGTGCCCGCGCAGCGCGAGGATGCCGCCGCCGGGACGGCCGATGTTGCCCAGCAGCGTCTGCAGGATCGAAGCGGTGCGGATGTACTGCGCGCCGACCGTGTGGTGCGTCCAGCCGACCGAGTACACCCACGCCGTGGTGCGGTCGCGGCCGGAGTTCGCGGTGATCGCCTCGGCGATTTCGGTGAACTGCTCGACCGGCAGGCCGCAGACGTCGGCGACCGCCTCGGGCGTGTAGCGGGAGAAATGCCGTTTGAGGACTTGGTAGACGCAGCGCGGATGCTGCAGGGTCTCGTCGGTTTTCGGTTTGGTGTCGATCGCCGCGCCGCCGCTGCCGTAGGACTCGGCGCGCGCGGACGTCTGGTGCTTCTCGCCGCCGTGGTGCCCGCCCGGCTGCCCCGGGTCGCGGTGGCCGGCCGCCGGGGCCGCCTCAGCGTCCTCGTACGCCCAGGTCGAGTTGTCGTACTGGCGCTTTTCCGGGTCGAAGCCGGAGAAGAGGCCGTCGAGGTCCTCGGTGTCGGCGAACTCCTCGGTCAGGATCGCCGCGGCGTTCGTGTAGGCCACGACGTACTCGCGGAAGTCCAGTTCGTGCTGCAGGACGTAGTTGATCAGCCCGCCGAGGAACGCGATGTCCGAACCCGCCCGCACCGAGGCGTGGACGTGCGCGACCGCGCTCGTGCGGGTGAACCGCGGGTCGACGTGGATGATCTTCGCGCCGCGGGCCTTCGCCTCCATCACCCACTGGAACCCGACGGGATGGCATTCGGCCATGTTCGAGCCCTGGATGACGATGCAGTCGGCGTTGGCGAGGTCTTGCTGGAACGTCGTGGCGCCTCCACGACCGAAGGAGGTCCCCAGACCGGGAACCGTGGCGGAGTGTCAAATACGGGCCTGATTTTCGATCTGTATCGCGCCGAGCGCGGTGTACAGCTTCTTCATCAGGTAGTTCTCTTCGTTGTCCAGCGTCGCGCCGCCGAGGCTCGCGAAGCCGAGCGTGCGGTTGAGCCTGCGGCCCTGGTCGTCGGCGTCCTGCCACGTCGCGGCGCGCGTCTCGAGCACGCGGTCGGCGATCATGTCCATCGCCTGGTCGAGGGACAGCCGTTCCCAGTCGGTGCCGTACGGACGGCGGTAGAGGACCTCGGTGACGCGGCTCGGGCTGGTCACGAGCTGTTTGCTGGCCGAGCCCTTCGGGCACAGCCTGCCGCGGGAGATCGGCGAATCCGGGTCGCCCTCGATCTGGGTGACCGCGCCGTCCTTGACGTACACCTTCTGCCCGCAGCCGACCGCGCAATACGGACAGACGGAACGGACTACCTTGTCGGCGTCCTCGGTGCGGGCGTGCCAGCTTTCCGATCCGCGGGATTTCGCCGCCGAGGCGCGCGCAGTGCGGTCGGGACCGGCCAGCTGCCGGTACACCGGCCAGCCTTCGATCCACTGCCGCATGCCCACGCTGTCACGGTAATCCGTTCTCCCGCCCGGCGCAGCCTCGTCCACACGTCCGGCGGGTCCCGTCGCCGAGCGGTTCGGTGAGCCCGGCCGCGTCGAGGTGCTCCAGGAGCGGGATCATCACCCGGCGGGTGCTGTCCAGCGCCTGCCTCGCCCGCGACACGGTGAACGGCTCGCCGAGCGCGGCCAGCGCCTCCGCCGCGCGCTCCGGCGCGTCCGGGCCCAGCACCACTCCGTCGGCGATCGCCCGCAGCCGGCCGACCCGGACGGCGGCGGCCAATTCCCGTTTGCCCAGGCCGAGTTCCCGCAGTTCGTCCGCTTCCGGCGCGCGGAACGGGTGCTCAGCGAACCGTTCTTCGAGGACTGCGACGGCCTTTTCGACTTCGGCGGTCAGCCCGGTGCCGGGCTTGCGGACGAGCCCGTCCTTGAGGACCAGCTCGCCGGTGAGGACCGCCGGGATCAGGTCCGCGTCCGGGAGTCCGAGCCGTTGCCGGAACGCCTCGGCCGGGATGCCCGCCGCCAGCGGATGTTCCCGGGTCCACGCCGCGACGACTTCGGCGGCCTCCGCTCGCGACTGGCGGAGGCGGGCCGGGTCTGCGTGCCAGCCGCCGAGCCGCTCGCCTACCTCCGGCAGCCCCAGCGCGCGGAAGTCCCCGTGGCGCACGAAACCCGCCCGGCGGAGGTAATCCCAGCCCGGCTCCACCGCGGTCAGCTCTTCGCCCCGGGCACGCGCGGCGCCGCGGCGTGCGAGCGACGGCGGCCGGACGTCCACCACGTCGAACCCGGCCGGGATCCGGTGCTCGCCGGGGTCGCGCAGCAGTCCCCGGTCGCCGGTCCGGAGCGGCAGCGGGCTCGCGAGCAGCAGCCGCGCGGTGTCCGTCCCGAGCGGACGGACCCGGACCGGCACCGCTGCGGATCCGAAGTGCAGCACGAGGTTCCGGTGCAGTTTGCCGGACGGTGCGCCGCGCAACCGGACGTCTATTTCGGTCGCCGGGCGCCACGCACCCGGGGTCAGCAACACGTCGCCCCGTCCGACGGAATCCTTGGGCACGCCGCGCACGTTCACCGCGACCCGAGCCACCGCGGACACGGTTTCGCGCGGTTCGCCGAGCGCCTGCAGACCGCGGATCTGCACGCGGTTCGCGCCGAGCGTCAACTCGTCGCCGACCCGCAGTGTGCCGCCGCCGAGGGTTCCGGTGACGACGGTGCCCGCGCCTTTGATGGTGAACGCGCGGTCGATCCAGAGCCGGACGTCCGCGTTCAGGTCGGGTGACGGCAAGCGGCTGGCGAGCTTGGCGAGTTGCGCGCTCAGTTCGTCGAGCCCTTCGCCGGTCGTGCCGCTCACGCGCACCGCGGGCACCTCGCCGAGCACCGTCGCCGCGATCTCCTCAAGGGCCGCCGCTGTCGCTCTCGCCGGATCGGCGCGGTCCGCTTTGGTGACGGCGAGCAGACCGTGCCGGACGCCGAACGCGTCGAGTGCCGCCAGGTGTTCCGCGGATTGCGGCATCCAGCCCTCGTCCGCCGCCACGACGAACAACGCGGCCGGGACGGGACCGACGCCCGCCAGCATGTTCGGGACGAATCGCTGGTGCCCGGGGACGTCGACGAAGGCGATCTCCTCGCCGCCCAGGCGGGTCCAGGCGAAGCCGAGGTCGAGGGTCAGGCCGCGGCGGCGTTCCTCGGCCCACCGGTCCGGTTCCATGCCGGTGAGCCGGCGGATCAGGGTGGATTTCCCGTGGTCGACGTGGCCGGCGGTGGCGATCACCCGCATCGGCGGACCGCCTCCCGCAGGGTCGCGTCGTCCGCCGGGGCCACCGTCCGGAGGTCGAGCAGGCACCGGTCCCGCACGATCCGGCCGACCACCGCGGGTTCGCCCAGCCGCAACGCCTGTGCGTACCGGGCAGGCAACGCGACCGCCGCGCTGGGCAGCTCAACTCCCGGCGCGCCACCGCCGCCGACGACCGCGGTCGAATCCACCGCCTCGGCATCCACGCCCGCCGAACGCAGCGACTGAGCAAGCGCCTCGGCACGTTGGTGAAGACCCTCCGCGACAAGCGCCGCCCGCACGGGTGGTTCCGGCCCGCGAAGGGTGGCTTCGAGCGCGGCGAGGGTCAACTTGTCGACCCGGAGCGCGCGAGCCGCGGGATGCCGTCGCAGCCGGTACACCAGTTCGGCGTCTCCGAAGAGCAAGCCCGCCTGCGGACCGCCGAGGAGCTTGTCGCCGCTCGCCGTGACGACGTTCGCACCGTCGGCCAGCGCGGTCGCGACGTCCGGTTCGTCCGGCAGCAGCGGATGCGGCGCGAGCAGCCCGGACCCGACGTCGGCGACCACCGGCACGCCGAGCCCGGCCAGTTCGGCGACGCTCGCCTCCGAGGTGAACCCGGTGACCTGGTAGTTGGAGGGATGGATTTTGAGCACGAATCCCGTGTCCGGACCGATGGCCGCCGCGTAATCCGCCGCCGAAGTCCGGTTCGTGGTCCCGACTTCGCGGAGCCGCGCATCGGTCGAGGCGAGCAGGTCCGGGATGCGGAAGCCGTCGCCGATCTCGACCAGTTCGCCGCGGCTGACCACGATTTCCTTGCCTGGAGCCAAGGTCAGCGCACACAGCAGCAACGCCGCCGCGTTGTTGTTGACCACGTGCACCGCCCCCGCGCGCGGCACCGCCTCCGCCAACGCGGCGAGGGTGCCGCGGCCGCGTTTCGCACGCTCCCCTGTTTCGAGCGCGAACTCCACGTCCGTGGCCCCGCCCGCCGCGACGACCGCGTCCAACGCGGCAGCGGACAGCGGGGCACGGCCGAGGTTGGTGTGCACGAGGACGCCGGTCGCGTTGAGCACCGGACGCAGCGAGGACACCGTCGAGGGCAGCCGGGCCACCACCTCCGCTACGACCTCGCCGGGCTCGATCTCGCCTGCGCGCGCCCGTTGCTGCGCGGCTAAGACCAGGGCCTTCACCAAGTCCCGGCCGAGTGTCTCGACGGCTTTCGCGATCCTCGGCTCGCCGAGCACCGCGTCGGTGCGCGGGATCGCCCGGCGCGGGTCATCCATGACCGGCCGCCCTCACGAACAATCGACCCACAACCAGGCCACCACCAAGCACCTCGACAGCTCTCGCCACTCTCGGCTCGCCGAGCACCGCGTCGGTGCGCGGGATCGCCCGGCGCGGGTCACCCATGGCGGAGGCGGACGGGAATCGAACCCGCCAGCGGCAGGACCTGCCGCTCAACGGTGTTGAAGACCGCGCCGGTCACCAGGCCGGATACGCCTCCCTGGGGCATTCCGCCATCCTGCCAAGACCGTCGCGCCCCCGCATGATGAAAACCATGAGGCTGACCCAGTACGCCCACGGCGGCGGCTGCGCGTGCAAAATCCCGCCCGGCGAACTGGAAACGATCGTCCGCGGCCTGTCCGGTGCAGCGCCGGAGAACCCGCCCGGGGAACTCCTGGTCGGCCTCGACGACGGCGACGACGCGGCGGCCGTGCGCATCGCCGGGAACGTCGCCCTCATCGTGACGACGGACTTCTTCACCCCGGTCGTCGACGACCCGTACGACTGGGGCCGGATCGCCGCCGCGAACGCGCTGTCCGACGTGTACGCGATGGGCGGCGTCCCGGTGGTCGCGGTCAATCTCCTCGGCTGGCCGCGCGAGGTGCTGCCGTTCGAGCTGGCCGCGGAGGTGCTGCGCGGCGGCTTGGACGTCTGCGCGCGAGCCGGATGCCATCTGTCCGGCGGGCACAGCGTCGACGACCCGGAACCCAAGTACGGCCTCGCCGTCACCGGCACCGCGGACCCGGACCGCTTGCTGCGCAACGATTCGGGCAAGCCGGGCACGCCGCTCACGCTGACCAAGCCGCTCGGGATCGGCGTGCTGAACTCGCGGCACAAGGCCACCGGCGAACGCTCCGAGGAGGCGATCGCCGCGATGACCGAGCTCAACCGCGCCGCGTCGGCCGCCGCGCTGGAGGCGGGCGCGGTGTGCGCGACCGACGTCACCGGCTTCGGATTGCTCGGCCACCTGCACAAACTGGCGCGGGCGAGCGGCGTCACCGCGCGACTGGACCCGGCGGCTGTCCCGTATCTCGAGGGCGCGCGGGAGGCGCTGCGCGACGGGTATGTCAGCGGTGGGACTCGCCGGAACCTCGACTGGGTCCGGCCGCACACCGATCTCTCCCGGGTCTCCGAGGAGGAGGCGCTGTTGCTGGCCGACGCACAGACTTCCGGCGGCCTGCTCGTGGCGGGCGAACTGCCCGGCTACCCCGTGATCGGCGAGCTGGTGTCCCGCACCGGCCACACCATCGTCGTCGGCTGAGGTCCGTGAAGGGCTCCTTGAGGGAATTGGATTCCCTCAAGGAGCCCTTCACGGACGGCTGGCGGAACCCGCGCCGGATTGGCGGGTCTCCGAAGTGGGTAGCCCCTGCCCGAGGTGAGACATGCGCGCTGCGATCGAGATTCTGCTGTGGTGGCTTGCCCTGACCGGGCTGTGGACCCTCACGCTGTCCACCCCGTCCGCACCCGAACTGATCGTCGGGGCCGGCGCCGCGGCGGTCTGCGCGGTCGCCGCCCGTTCCGCACGCCGGGCGATGCACGGTGCGTGGCAGCTCAAACCGAGCTGGCTCACCTGGCTGGCACCGCTGCCCAAAGCCGCCGTCAGCGAATCCGTCGCTGCATTGCGCATGGTCTTCCAACGACCGTCTGCCGGAAAGTGCGAAAAAGTCACCGTCCCAGCCGAACCGCGCGCGCAGCACGAAGCACGCCTCGCCATCGCGACAGTGGTCGTCGGCTGCACCCCGGGCGCGATGGTCGTCGCGAGCCCGCCAGACGACACCGACCTCGTCATCCACCGGCTGCTCCCCGGCTCCTCGACCCTCGATCGGGTGACGCGATGACGTGGCTGCTCCTCGCCGCGCTGCTGCTGATGGCAGGCGGTCTCGGCACCGCGTTGTGGCTCGCCGCCCGGGGCACCGCGATCGAGCGTCTCGCCGGGATGCAGTTCGCCGGCACCGTCACCATCCTGACGCTCCTGCTGCTCGTCCAAGCGTACGGCCCGTCCAGCGCCGTCATCCTCCCTCTGACGCTGACCGTCCTCGCCTTCGCCGGAACGCTCGTCTTCGCGCGGCTCCTGGGGACCCGATGACCCTCGCCGCGCAGATTCTCGTGTTCGCCGGGGTGTTCGTCGTCCTCGCCTCGGCCGTCGGCCTGCTGCGCGCGAAAGACCTGCTGACCCGCCTGCACCTGCTCACCCCGGCGACCACGCTCGGCGCGCCGCTCATCGGGGTCGGGCTCGTCCTGGTCAACGGCGTCCACCTCGGCTCGGGCGCGATCCTCGCGACGGTCGTCCTGCTGGCGGTCACCAGTCCGATCCTGCAATCGGCCAACGCCCGGCTCGAAGCCCGCCACCGCGGCGAGATCGACGAGGACCTTCCGTCATGACAGCCGCCGTGCTGCTCGTCGCCCTCGCACTGGTCGCCGTGGCCGGTTTCGCCGTCGTCGCGACGCACGACCCGAAGCGGCAAGCGATCACGCTCACGGTGTTTTCCCTCTGTCTCACCGTGCTTTTCGTCGTTTTCCAAGCCCCGGACGTCGCGCTGTCCGAACTCGCCGTCGGCGCGGCGATCGTCCCGCTGCTCGTCCTGCTGACCCTGCGGAAGACGGGGAAGCGATGAGGACCCGCGACGTCGTCGGAGCCGCCGGGCTGGCCGGGGTCGCGGCGCTGTTCGTCGCCGCGTTCACCCGGATGCCCGCCGCCGGGTCCGCGAGCCACGTCTACCGGGACCTGGTGCTGCCGATGGGGTTCCGGGAAATCACCCCGAACCTGGTGTCCTCGATCAACTTCGACCTCCGCGCGCTCGACACCCTCGGCGAGGAAACCATCGTCGCCGCCGCCGTCGTCGGCACGCTCGCGCTGCTGCAACCGCCCGAGAAGGAGCCGGAAACGGACGGGACCGGCTACGTCCTGCCCGCCGTGAAGCTCGCCGGTTTCCTGCTCCTGCCGGTCTCGGTGCTGCTGGGCATCGACATCGTCGTGCACGGGCACCTGACCCCCGGCGGCGGTTTCCAAGGCGGCGTCGTCCTCGCCACCGGCTGGCATCTGCTCTACCTCTCCGGCAGCTACCGCGCGCTGGCCCGGCTGCGCCCGATCGACTGGTGCGAATACGCCGAAGCGGCGGCCACCGGCCTGTACGTCGTGACCGGTCTGCTGGGACTCGCCATCGGCGGCTCGTTCCTCGCGAACGTATTGCCACTCGGCCAATTCGGCTCGCTGCTGTCGTCCGGGACCGTCCTCGTGCTGAGCGTGCTGATCGGCATCGAGGTCGCCGCCGGATTCGTCGTCCTGCTCTCGCGGTTCTTCGTGCACGGGCTGGAGGAACGGTGACGGGCCTGGTGTCGGCGGCCTGCTACGGCGTGGCGGCGTGGCTGTTGCTGCTCGGCTGCGCCGGGATCATGCGCAGCCGCCATCTCGTGCACACCGTGGTCTCGCTGTCGGTCGCGCAATCCGGCACGTATGTCCTGCTGCTCGCGATCGGCTACCAGGACCAGGCCACCGCCCCGATCGTGTCGCAGGGGCAGGCGCAGCCGGTGGTCGACCCGATGGTGCAGGCCATGACGCTCACCGACATCGTCGTCTCGGCGACCATCACCGCGCTCCTGCTCGCGCTGACGCTGCAGATCTCGCGCCGCCACGGCACGGTCGATCCCGACGAGCTGCGGGCCCTGCGCGGCTGACCATGACGACCCTGCCCGCACTCGCCATCGCCGTCCCGCTGCTCGCCGCCTGCCTGCTGCTCGGCCTCGGCGGCAAACTCCCCCGCGTCGTCGTCGACGTGACGGCCACGGTGACCGCGGCGGCGGTGTGCGCACTGTGCGTGGTCCTGCTGACCGCCGCGCACCACGAGCGGGTGGTCAGCTGGCTCGGCCGCCAAAGTCCGGAAGGCACCCGCTCGGTCGGCATCGTGCTCGTCGCGGACGGGTTGAACACGACGTTCGCCGTGCTGGCCGCGTTCCTGACCGTCTGCGCGCTGCTCTACAGCTGGCATT
Source organism: Amycolatopsis nivea (assembly GCF_004522235.1). GTDB lineage: Bacteria > Actinomycetota > Actinomycetes > Mycobacteriales > Pseudonocardiaceae > Amycolatopsis > Amycolatopsis nivea. The sequence goes on along the minus strand of NZ_SDLT01000010.1, from coordinate 9,868 downwards.
ACTTCGAGGCCGTCGAAGCCCGCTACCACGCGATGATGCTGCTCTTCCTGACCGGCATGATCGGCTTCCTCTTCACCGGCGACCTGTTCACGCTGTTCGTGTTCTTCGAGCTGATGAGCGGCGTCGCCTACGCGCTGACCGGGTACCGGATCGAGGAGGCGGACTCGGTGCAGGGCGCGCTGAACTTCGGCGTAGTCAACTCACTCGGCGCGTACTTCACGCTGATGGGCATCGGCCTGCTCTACGCCCGCGGCGGCCAGCTCGGGCTCGCTCAGCTGGGCGTAGCGCTCGACGGCCGTCCGGCGGACGCGCTGGTCATCGCCGCGTTCGTGTTGGTGTGCACCGGATTGCTGGTCAAAGCCGCGAGCGTGCCGTTCCATTTCTGGCTCGCCGACGCGCACGCCGTCGCTCCGACGCCGGTGTGTGTGCTGTTCTCCGGCGTCATGGTCGAACTCGGGCTCTACGGCGTGCTCCGCGTCCGCACGACTGTGTTCGGGGCAGTGCTCGACGACGCCACCGTCAGCCGGATCTACCTCACCGCCGGGATCGCCAGCGCTGTCCTCGGTGCCGTGCTGTGCTTCACTCAGCGGCATCTGAAACGCTTGCTGGCCTATTCGACCATCGCCCACATCGGACTGTTCCTCTGTGGACTCGCCGCCACCGGCGGCGAAGCGACCGCCGCGTTCGTGCTCTCCGTGCTCGGACACGCCGGAGCAAAGGGCGCACTGTTCCTCCTGACCGGCGTGTTGAAGGACCGCTACGGCAGCGTCGACGAGGACGATCTCTTCGGCCGCGCAACACATTCACGGACCGAAGCAGTGCTGTTCCTCATCGCCGCAGCCGCCCTCGCCGGGCTGCCGCCGTTCGGTCTGGCGCTCGGCAAAGACGCCGCCGAACACGCCGGTCCGGAGTGGCTGATGATCGTGTTCGCGATCATTTCCGCCCTGACCGCCGCGGCAGTGCTGCGTGCCGGGCTCCGAGTCTACTTCGGACTCGGCAGGCCGCCCGACGACGATTCCGAGGACACGACACCCGGTTCCGGCGAGGAACCCGAGACCGGCCGGCCGATCGAACGCACCCCGATCCCGATGCTGGCCGCCATCGTCGTCCTGCTCGCTTTCGCGCTGGCCGCCGGGATCGTGCCGTGGATCCGCGACGTCGCCGCGGCCGCCGGCGCGCAGGCGGTCGACCGCGCGGGCTACCTCCACGACGTCCTGCCGACGCTGCCTTCGCCACTCCCCGCGACGGCTCCCGAACTTTCCTGGACCGGCCCCGGCCTGCTGTCCGCCGCCGCGACCGCCGTCCTCACCCTCGCCGCCACCGCACTCGCGCTGTGGTCGCGACGCCGCGCCCCGAAACCGGTGCACGAAGCCCTCACCGTCCTGCACCGCGCGCACTCCGGCCAGGTCGGCGACTACGTGGCGTGGCTGCTCGCGGGGGTCGCCGTCCTCGCCGGGCTGGTCTGGCTCTGACGTCGCGTTTACCCGCCGGTCGGCCGGGCTACCCGCAGGGCGGCCCGTGACGTCGACCGTGAGGAGTTGCCGTGCCCGCCAGCACCGCCGACGGCCCGAAACTGCTGCCCGAAACCGAAGAGCTCGCCACCGGCAAGAACTTCGCCGCGGTCACCACGGTGCTGCCAAGCGGCAGGCTGCAGACGCAGATGATCTGGGTGCACGTCGAGAACGGCAGGATCGTGCTCAACACCGAGACCCACCGGGTGAAGTACCGCAACGTCGAGCGCGACGACCGGATCACCGTCCTCATCCGAGACGAGCAGGACCCGTACCGGTACGCGGAAGTCCGCGGCCGCGTGACCGGCATCGAGACCGGCGAGCGAGCGCGGTCGCAGGTGGACCAGCTCGCCCGCAAGTACACCGGCGGCGACTACCCGCCGGACGCGATCAAGTCCGAACGCGTCATCCTCCAGGTCACCCCGGAGCGGCAGACGTTCATCGACCAGAAGAAAGGCGTCGCGGACTGAGGCGCCCTCACCCGTGCGGGTCGATGTCGTCGCCGAGCAGCCGATGCACCGCGTCGAGGTTCTCGTACCGCTGCTCGGGCAGCTTGCCGAGATGCCCGATGACGTCGTCGCCCGCCCCCTTCGCGGCGGCCCGGCGGAGGAGCTCGTCGCGCTCGCACGGATACTCGACTTCCGTTAAATACTCCCGGACGTCAGACATGGCGCTCCCTTCCTCGGGTTCTCCCTCCGGCATACCCGCCCGCTCCGGGATCATGCGGGTTAGGCTCGACTGGTGAACGAATCCCCGGAACCGGCCAAGATCGGGAACGTGCTGCATCCCGTCGCCGACGTCAGCTCAGCCGTGCGGTTCTACGCCACGACCTTCGGCCTGTCCGCGAAATTCGTCGACGGAGACCGCTACGCAGCCCTCGACGCGGGCGGAACGACCCTCGCCCTCGCCGGTCCGGAAGAAGACGTCACCGACGGGGTTCCGGCCGCGTCGTTCAAGGTGCCTGACGTCGCCGCCGCGCTGGCCGCGCTGGTCGCCGGTGGTGGAACCGTTGTCCGGCAACCGGAACAAGGCCCGCACGAAGTCCGTGCCGTAGCACGCGACCCGTGGGGCAACACCATCGTCGTCTACGGACCCCAGTAACAGAACCGCAGCGGGACCCCGTCCCGCTGCGGCTCGCCTACCGCGGCCTCCGTACGTGGTCCGCGATCGCCGCGTCGTCGTCCGCGCCGTACATCTCGTCGATCAACCCCGCGAACGAACCCACCACCGCCGCGCGCTTGACCTTCCCGTTCGCCGTCCGCTCGCCTCGCGCAGCTTCCAACGGCCGCGGCAACACCCGGAAATCCTTCAGCTGCTCCGCCCGCGCGAGGTCCGCGTTGACCCGCTCCACCTCGGCCCGCAAGCGCCCGTCCAGCTCCGCGCTCGCGGCCGCGCTCGGTTCGATCAGGACGGTCAGGTACTTCCGCCCGTCGCCGACCACGATCGCTTCCTCGATCAGCACGCTCTCCTTCAGCCGGATCTCGATCGGCTGCGGGTCGACGGTCTTGCCGCCCCGGGTGATGATCACATCCTTCTTCCGCCCGATCAGCCGGATGTCCCCGTCGGCGGTCCGCTCCATCAGGTCGCCGGTGCGGAACCAGCCGTCCTCGAAGACCGCTTCGGTTTCCCCGGGGTTGCGCCAGTACCCGCTGAACAACAACGGCGCGCGGATCAGCATCTCCCGGTCGCCGGCGATTTTCACCTGGTAGCGAGGGTCCGCGAACTCCCGGCCGATCCGCCCCGGGCGCGGGAACGGCTGCCCGAACTGCCCGATCGGGCACCCGCCGGTCTCGGTGAGCCCGTAGTTCTCGCGCAGGTCGAGGCCCCAGATCTGCCACAGCGCCACGACGCTTTCCGGCATGGCCGCCGAAGCCGTCCACGCGACGCGCAGCCGGTCCATGCCGAGACTTGCCCGCAGCGGAACGAAAACTGCCCGAACCGCGACGGCGTAAGCAATCCTCAGCACCACCGGCGCACGGCGGCCGGCCCACCGCCGCTCGGCCATCCGGCGGCCGATCCGCATCGCGGCCCGGTACGCGAGGCGGCGGATTCCCATCCAGGACTCAGCGAGGGCGATCAGCTCGGCGGCGAGCTTCTCGTAAAACCGAGGCGGCCACAGCACGACCGTCGGCCGTACCGCACGCAGCACCTCGCCGTAGTCCTCGATCCGGCAGAAGGTCACGACCAACCGCGTGTGCAACGGGGTGAAAACGAGCAGCACCGCGGGCGCGACGTGCGCCAGCGGCAGGAACCCGACGACGTCGTGCCGCGCGGTCCGGCTCTCCGGGTAGAGGCCGATGACGCTCTGGATCGCGTGCTGGAGCGTGCGGTGGGAATGGGTGACGCCCTTGGGCACCCCGGTGGAGCCGGACGTGTAGAAGAGGACGGCCGGGTCGTCGAGCGTCGTGGCGGCGATCAGCTCTGTCAACGCGTCTGGTTCCCCGGCCGCACGCAGGTCGTCCCAGCTCACGCCGGTGATCCCCGCGGGCAGGTCCGGTGGGGCCGCCTCGATTCCGGCGACCAGCCGCAGGTCCGGAGTGTTCCCGGCGATCTTCGCGACCTTGGCGAGTTCCGTTTCCGTCTCACCGATGAACGCGACCGCCTCGCTGTGCGCGAGCACCTGTTCGATCTCGGCAGGCGAGTTGGTCGGATACACCCCGATCACGACCCCGCCGACGCTCTGCACCGCCAGCGCGGCGAACACCCATTCCGGACGCGCGCTGCTCATCACCGCGATCCGGTCGCCGTGCCGGACCCCCTGCGCGACCAGGCCGAACGCGAGTTCGCGCACCCGGTCGAGGTAGGTCCGCCAGGTGATCGCCCGCATCGCCCCGCCGCGCGAATACCGCAGCGCGACGGCGTCCGGCTCGCGGCGGGCGCGGTCCAGCAGCAGGCCCGGCAGCGTCCGCTCCGGTTCGAACTCGGTCAGCTCCATGACCAGCCCTCACTTCCCGCCGCGAGCCCGGCTCCGGCGGCACGCTCGCCGAGGTGGAGGAAGTCACCCCGGTACCACGTCACGGGCCGCCCGCCGCCGACCCGCGCCTCGCGCACCCGGCCGATGAGGATCACGTGATCCCCGCCGGGCACCGCCTGCTCCAGTTCACAGTGGAGGATCGCCGCCGCGTCCGGAAGGAGCGGATGGCCCTGGTCGTCGAACTCGAAGCTCCCGTACGCGAACTTGTTCTCGCCCTTCGTGGCGAACCGCGTCGCCAGCTCGGCGTGCGAGGGAGTCACCACGTTCACGACGAATCGCTCGGCCGCCATGAAAACCGGGAAACACGTCGCGCCCCGGTCGAGGCACACGAGCACCAGCGGCGGATCGAGCGACAGCGAAGCGAAGGAACTCGCGGTGAATCCGTGCAGCGTGCCGTCCTCGCCGCGGGTCGTCACGATCGTGACGCCGGACGGGAAACGGGACAGCGCCGAACGGAAGACGGCCGGGTCCAGATCGTGCGATACGTCAGCCATTCCATGCCTCCCGGGCAGCTCGTGCGGCAGGGTCGGTGAAAACTGTTCGCGCGTCGGCGGCCGTGACCTGCAGTTGTTTCTCGTCCGGCCAGCCGGCGGTTTCCTGGAGGAGAGCCAGTTTCAAGGCCGCGAACACCGCGGGCGGTTTCGCCGCCGCCGCGCGTGTGTGTGCGGACGCGGCCTCCAGCAACTCCCCCGGCTCAACCACTTCGTCAACGATGCCCAGCGCTTTCGCCTCGGACGCGTCGACGGATTCCCCGCCCAGCAACAGCCGCCGGGCGCCACGGTCGCCCAGCACCTCGCGGACGCGGGCGATCCCTTTCACCGCAGGCAACATCCCGTGGTCGACCTCGGGGAAGACGAACCGCGCTCGCGATGACGCGTAAACGAAATCGGAGAACAGCGCCATCTCGATCCCGCCGCCGACGCACCAGCCGTTCACCGCGCACACCAGCGGCCGGGGATAGTTCTCCAGTGCGCAGAGCAGCGCGTGGAACGCGGTCATCCGTTCGGCCATCGACTCGGCGTCGTAACCGACCGCTTCCTTGAGGTCGCCGCCCGCGCAGAAGAACCGGTCGCCCGCGCCGGTCAGGACGACGGCGGGAGCGTCCGGGCCATGGGCGAGGTCTTCCAGCGTCGTGGTCAGCCGGCTGATCAGCGAGTTGCTGAGCGCGTTCGCGGGCGGACGGCTCAGGGTCAGGACCACCGCGCCGTCCGTTTCCCTGGACACCTGGACGGCGCTGAGCGAAGCGGTGGTCATGTCGCCGGTACGCCGGAAGCGGACGGGAAAACCGGAGCACGCTTTTCCCGGAATGCTTGGCGCGCTTCCCGGTAATCAGCTCCGGCGAAGTCGAGAATTTCCAGCGCGCCGGACAACTCGTGCTGCGGCAACGCATTCGTGAGCCACATGTTGAGCGCGCGTTTCGTGAACCGGAGCGCCTGCTGCGATCCCTGCGCGAGCTGAGAGGCGACCTCCAAGGCACGCGGGAGCACTTGTTCGCGAGGCACGGCCAGGCTCACGAGCCCGATCCGTTCAGCTTCCGCTCCGGTCAGCTTTTCCGAGGTCAGCACGTAATACTTCGTCTTGGCCATCCCGACCAGCAGCGGCCAGATCAACGCGGCGTGGTCGCCCGCGGTCACGCCGACCTTGGTGTGGCCCTCGATCAGCACCGCGTCTTCGGCGGCGATGCTGATGTCCGCGAGCAACGCCGTCGACAGGCCGTAGCCGACCGCCGGTCCGTTGATCGCGGAAATGATCGGCTTTTCGATCCGGAGCACCGTCGAAATCCGCCGGCGCTCGGATTCCAGCATCGCGAGCGCCGCTTCCGGCGTCGGATCGGGTTCGCGCACGTCCATTCCGGTGCAAAACGCCTTGCCCGCCCCGGTCACCACGACGACCCGCGTCTCGTCGTCGCGCTCCACGTCGGCCCAGATCTCGCTCAGCTCGTCGAACATCGGCATCAGCAGCGCGTTGTACCGCTCGGGCCGGTTGATCGTGATCAGCAGGACGCCGTCGGCCGGGCGCTCGACGAGCACGTTTCCGCTGCCGTGCTGGTAAAGGCCGCTCATCGGACTGCCTCCGCGGTCTGGTTCTCGGACTGGAACCGGCGCAGCGCTTCCTCGTGCGCCGGACGCGCGGCGCGGATGCCGGCCAGCACGTCGTCGGCAGGGCGCACCACGTTGCGCGGATGCTTGAACCGCGGGATCACGTACTTGCCGAACAGTTCGATCGACCGCATCAACTGGTCGTGCGGGAGACTGTCCACTCGCAACACCAGCGACTCCACGCCCATGTCCGCGTACCGCTGGACGTGCTCGGCGCAATGCTCCGGGTCGCCGACGAGGAAGCCCTGCGAGCGCTCGAACAGGTACTCCTCGTCGCTGAAATCGACGTCGTTGATCGCGCCCATGTAGGCGTAGTCCTGGGAGAGCTTCGCCAGCCGCCCGTACGCGTCGGTGGAAAGCTTGGACATCTCGAACAGCGGCCGGGCCTGTTCGCGGGCCAGCGCGGTCGTTTCGGCGCAGTGCATGCCGCCGCTGACCAGCACCATCTTGCGCGGCGTGATCGGGTACGGGTGGGTGGTGGCGGCGAGGGTCTCGTCGTAGAGCTTCAGCATGTTCTCCACGAGGTCGTAGCCGAGGTAGAACCCGCCCATGATCGCGCCGATGCCCATCGCGGCGGCGGTTTCGACCGAACTCGGGCTGCCCGCGGCGACCGAGATCGGCGGATACGGCGTCTGCAACGGCTTCGGCACCAGGCTGCGCGGCGGGATCTTGTAGTGCTCGCCCACGAAGGAGAACGGATCGTCGAGGAACGCCCGGCGGATCAGCTCGATCCCTTCGCGCCACTGGGATTTGTTCTCCGTCGGGTCCACCTCGAACGCCCGTAGCGCGAGCGTCGTGTTGCCGCGGCCGGTGCCGAGTTCGATCCGGCCGTTGGAGAGGATGTCCTCGGTCGCGATCCGTTCCGCGACGCGCAGCGCGTGGTTCATGCGCGTCGGCAGCAGCGTCACGAGGTGGATGAAGCGGATCCGGCTCGTGAGCGCCATCAGGTACGGGTAGAGCACCTCCGGCGCGGACACGGTCGCCGTGCCGATGGCGACGTGCTGTTCGGAACTCCCGAACGCGTCGAAGCCGACCTGCTCGGCGAGCAGCACTTCCTCGATCAGTTCTCGGTAGCGGTGTTCGTGGGTGAGCCCGACCGGGGTGTCCCCCTCCGACATGAGGATGAAGTCCATGATCGCCCCTTCCAGCCGATGTTATTGACCGATAACATAAGACGCAGTCAACCCGTGGTCAAGGCTCCATCTGGGAGGAAACGTGTTACTTGCTACTAACTTTGCTTGGAGGAGCGCATGAGCGAGCTACGGATCGAGCACCTGACCTCGCCCGAAGTCGCCGACGCGCTGGCGAGCGGCATGCGGACCGCGATCCTCCCGCTGGGAGCTACCGAACAGCACGGCGCGCACCTGCCGCTCTCAGTCGACAGCGACCATGCCGACCGGCTGGGCGTGCTCGTGGCGGAGCGGCTCGGCGATGCGCTCGTCCTGCCGACCGTGCGCCTTGGCTGCTCCGCCCATCATCTCGGCTTCCCGGGGACGTTGTCGGTGCGGCCCGAAACACTGGAAGCCATCTGTTTCGACTGCTGCGAAAGTCTTGCTGTACATGGGTTTCGCCGGGTGTTGATCTTCTCCGCGCACATCGGCAACTATCCGCTGCTGAGCGAGATCGAGGCGAAGCTCTCCTCGCGTCTGACTGCTGAGCTGGATGTGGTCGCGTTCGCCGACTCGGCCGCGGTGCTCGATGCCTGGCGCACCGCCGTCGCCGATCTAGCCAGCCAAGTCGGCGGACATGCCGATGTCGCCGAAGGCTCGATCATGCTCGCGCTTCGGCCGGAGGCGGTGCGCGCTGATCGTGCCACTCCTGGCCTTGCCGAGCCGATGGACGATGCTCTGCTGGCTCGGGTATTAACCGGAGGCGTCAAGGCGGTTGCTCCGAACGGGGTGCTCGGCGATCCGCGCGGGATGTCTACCGACCTGGGCTTTGCCTGCCTCAGCGCGGTCGCGGCCCTGCTGGCAGAGTACGCGGCGGCTCGTTATCGGCCTCTCACCTAGACTCGGGTCATGACGAGCTCATCTCGCGCCGCGTCGCCGCGTTCCTCGCGCAGGCAGACGCTGATCAAGGTCGCCGGCGAGTTGTTCCACGAGCGGGCTTTCGACGCGGTCACCACCGAGATGATCGGTGCGCGGGCTGGCGTCACTGGGCCTGCTCTTTACCGGCATTTTCCCAGCAAGCAGGCGTTGCTGATCGCGGTGCTCGAGGATCCGTTGAAGGATTTGCTGGCCAATGCGCGCGAGACCGCGGCGGAGGTTACTGATCCGCGCAAGGCGCTTGAGGCGATGATCGACTATCACGTTACGCGGAGTCTGCAGAATGTGCCTTCTACGTTGGTGTTCTTGAAGAATGAGCACAACGTGCCCGAGGAGGAACGGCATCGGATGCGGCGGATGATGCGGCTCTACGCCGAGGAGTGGAGTGCGCTGGTGGAGCGGTTGCGGCCGGATTTGTCGGATGCGCAGAATCGGGTGTTGACGCATGCTGTTTTTTCTATGATTAATTCGGTGCCGCAGTTTAATAGCGGGCTGGATGTGGAGAGTGTGGCTTCTACGATTCGTACTGCGGCGGTTAATGCGTTGCTTGTGCCTGCTGGGGGTGTTTGATCCTCTGGGGGGGTCGGCTCGTCGCCTGGCGGCGACATTGCGCACGGTGGTTGCGTGGGGCACCCCGAAGCTTGATTGTGCTGACGGTTCGGGGGTGCTTGTCAAGGCGGGAAAGATGCCTTGACAAGCACCCCCGAACCGCAGGGAGGCTTCGTATCGGGGTGCGCGGGAGGGGCTGGGTGCCTCGATGTTTTGGGTGCAACGGCGGCGGTTGGATGGTGGGGCTCGCGCCCCAAATGAGGTCTTTCCGATAGCGCGGTGAGCGGTGGCTGGGTGGCGGAGCTAGTGCCCCAACGAGGTTCCCCCGGCAGCGCGGCGATGGGCAGTTGAGTGGCAGAACTTGTACACCGATGAGGTTTCCCGGCAGTCCGATGTTCGGCTGCCAGGCCCTGAGACTCACGGCCCCACTGAGGTTTCCCCAGCAGTGCGATGTGCGGCGGCCCGGCGATGGGACTAGCCCACCAATGAGGGTTCCGGCAGCGCGGCGCCTGACGGTTGGGCGGTGGGACTCATGGCCCCACTGAGGTTTCCCCGACTGCGTGGTGCGCGGCGGGTCGGCGGTAGCTGTGCTGGCCAAGGCCCTGCGGAGCACCAGTCGAGGAGACGCGCCGGGCTGCCCCTCTCTCGATGAGGTCCGTGAAGACATCCCTGGGTTTTGTTTGTCAAGCG
>NZ_SDLT01000001.1 GCF_004522235.1 Amycolatopsis nivea | reverse complement strand
CGTTGCGGCTTGACATTCAAGCTCCTGGGATGTCTTTCACTTGATGAGCTGAGGATTGCGCGGGTACGGCGTGTGCGCGACCTGTCGGGCGACGGGACGGCCGCCAACCACGCGCTGCACCGCGAACCGGACGATCCGGCCGGTGTAGCCGTCGTCGCCCGAGCGGCCCGCTTCGCCCCATGCGGTCTCGGCGGTGCCGGAGACCTGGAGGATGCGGCCGGTGGCGAAGTCGAAGAAGAGCAGCGCGGCTTCCGGGTTCGCGGCGATGTTGCCGAGGCTGTTGAAGAGGTTGTTTCCCGGATAATCGGGCCACCGCACGGCATTTCCCTCGACGCGGACGAATCCGGGCGCGCCGCCGCGATGGGACGCGTCCGCGCCGTGGGCGGGGTTGACGGTGCCGAGGAAGAACGTGTCCGCTTCCTGGATCAGCTGGGTGTCGTCAGCACTCAGCTCGGCACGTTCTTCTGCCGGTGCCGGCTCGACGTCGTGCGTGAGGGCCCGCTGCTGGATGTACTGCGGGCAATTGCCGTACGCCTGCTCGACCTCCACGATCAGGTGGTCTTTCGCGGCGGTCGAGAGAGTGCCGTTGATCCGGACCCGGCGGCGGGTCGCGAACTCTACGCTGGTCATGCCGAGCAGCTGCCCCGCCGGAAGCCCGTGCAGCGGATCGCCTTCCGGCAGCACGCGGTGGATCGCGAGGGTCGTTGCCGATCTGGTTTCCAAGAACCCGGGCGGGCCGGTGACCGGCGACGTCCACAACCGTCCGTCCACTGCGCGTCCGGTCAGGACCAGAAACGTCCGCTCGGCCAGAAAACCCGCCATTCCCGCGGAAATCCCGGCCGGTTCAGCCATCCGGGACAGCCGCGCGGCCTGGCGTTCGACTCCTGCCTCCCGCTGGACGGCGAGCTCGCCGGAGTGGAACGCCCGCTGGATCGCGTGGCTCATCGCACCCTCCCTTTCTCACGGGTTGCTCCGTGAGGTTCCGTGAGAAGTTCTAGCAGCCGCTTCTCACGGATGCAACCCATTCCATCCGTGATACCGTCTCGGCCATGGGCATGCTGCCGGACGAGGTCGTGCCGGTCCGCCTGATGGCGACCGTCTGGGCCGACACGAGCGGGCTCCACGACGACCTCCGCACCCGCGAAGACCTCGACGCGTGGCTCGACGACGTCGGCCTCGAGCGCGGTTCGCGGCAGTCGTCCGCCGCCGAACTCGCGCTGGCACGCCGGCTGCGCGATGCCGTCCGCCGCCTCGCCGCGCAAGTGACCGCCGACGACCGGCAGTCCCCCGCCGTCGACCTGGACACCGCACTCGGCGACCTGAACGACCTCGTGACCCACTTGCCAGTCCCCCAATTGACCTTCACGGCCGGGAAACTGCAGGAAAGCTCCTCGCGCGGCACCTCACCGGTCGTCACCGGATTAGCCCGCGTGGCACGAGAATCGATCGCGCTACTAGGCGGACCGGATGCCGCCAAGCTGCGCGCCTGTTACGCGCCGGGGTGCGTGCTCTACTTCATGAAGACGCATCCGCGCCGCGAATGGTGCTCCGTCGCCTGCGGCAACCGAGCGCGCGCCGCACGGCATTACGAAAAGATCCGATCGACCCGCTGACGGCTCAGCCCAGCAGCACCACCGCCGTTTCCGCGGCGCGCGCGAAGACGTTCTCGCCAACCTGCATGCCGGCCATCACGATCGCGCCTTCGTGCAGCAGCATGATCTGCTCGGCCACCTTGCGCGGCTCCGGAACACGCGCCGATTCAGCCACTTCGACGAGGACGCCGAGCAGCCACCGTTTGCTCTCGGTCATCACCGCGTACGCCGGATGCGCCGGATCGCTGATCTCCGCGTGCGCGTTGATCATGCTGCAGCCTTTGCCGCCGTATTTCTTCGCCCACGCCTCGGACGCGTCGAACACCGCGACCAGCCGGTCCCGCGGCGTTGTTCCGGCCTTCTCCAGCCATTCGCCAAGGAACTCCCGCCAGCGCACGTCCCGGGCGGACAAGTACTCCACGACCAGCCGGTCCTTCGAGCCGAACCGGTCGTAGAGCGTCTTCTTCGCGACGCCCGCCTTCGCCGCGATGACGTCGACGCCGACCGCGTGGATGCCGCGCTCGTAGAACAGCTCCGACGCGGCGGTCAGCACCGCCTGCGCTTTCGGGGTCCAGTCGATGGCCATGGCCCCAGTGTATACCGATCTGTATAGTCCGGCGGCATGGGTAAACAGATCGGTATAGTCGGAGCGGCGGTCCTGTTCGTGGCGTGCTGGTCGTCCGGGTTCATCGGCGCGAAGCTCGGCGCGGCCGACGCGCCCGTGCCGACCGTGCTGATGTGGCGGTTCCTGCCGCTGGCGCTGCTGCTCGCGCCTTTCCTGCGCCCCGGTTCGATGCGCGAACTGGGCAGGCATGTCCTGATCGGCTTGCTGTCCCAGTCGGGTTATCTGCTCACCGTCTACTGGGCGATCGGCGAAGGAGTCAGCACCGGCACCACCGCACTCATCGACGGCGTGCAGCCGCTCGTCGCCGCCGCGCTCGCCGGTCCGCTTCTCGGCGTCGCGGCGACCGGACGGCAATGGATCGGGCTCGCACTGGGTCTCGTCGGCGTGGTCCTGGTCAGCTGGTCGAACGCTGCTTCGCACGCCCCGGCCTGGGCGTACCTGATCCCGTTCGCCGGGATGCTCGGGCTAGTCGCCTCCACCGTGCTCGAACGCCGAGCTCGCGTTCCCGCTCCCCCGTTGCGCGCGCTGGCCGTCCATTGCGCTACCTCGGCGGTCGTGTTCACCGCCCTCGCGCTGGCGACCGGGAACGCGGCACCGCCCGCGTCCGGACACTTCTGGTTCGCCCTCGCGTGGTTGATCGTGCTGGCGACCTTCGGCGGGTACGGGTTGTACTGGCTGCTCGCCGGACGGATCGGCATGACCGCGGTGAACAGCCTGATGTTCCTGATCGCGCCGGTCACGTCGGTGTGGGGCACGGTGTTGTTCGGCGAACCGTTCACCGTGCTGACCGGCGTGGGCCTCGGCTTGGCCCTGGTCGCCGCCGTCGTCGCGAACGGCCGGGTCAGCCGCCGTAGCGTTGCCGGACCACCTCCGGAGTCTCCAGGTTCTTCCCCGCGTCGATGTTCTGCGCGAGCCGGAGGTACTGGCCTTCCGCCCACATCAACGGCGCCGCGCTCCCGGTCGGGCGGCCCAGCCCGAAGCACGCGACGTCGGCGCGATCCCACACCTGCTCGGGAATGAAGTACCCGTCGTTCGCCGCGTCCGCCATCGATTTCAGGTACACCGCCGCCGAACGCCCGTTGGCGAGCTCGTACTCGCCGCGCTCGCCGGACAGGACCGGCCAGAGCCGCCCGAACCGCTGCGGCCCGTTCGCCGGCCAGCCAGTGCACGCCGTGGTGCTCTCGCCGTAGTTGTCGTGCGGATAGCGGTGGAAGTAGATGTCGCCGTTCGGGGTCGTGACCTGCATGGGCGCGTTGCCGTCGCGGGCCGCCGCCGTCGGGGCCAGCGACTCGGCGACCTCGGGATCGGCCGGTCCGCGGAGCCCGAGCCGGACGAGGTCGAGGAACCCGAAGTCGACCACGTCGTGCTCGTAGAAGCAGCCTTCGTCGAAACAGATCTGCCCGGTGTCGTTCGGGTCGGTTCCCTTGTCGATGCGCTCGTAATACGTGTGCCCGCCCCAGTAACCGGCGGTCGTGCGCGTCCAGCTGTCGAGCTGCGCGCGCCACGAGTCCGCAGTGGACTCCCACTGCTGCGCCGCCGCGGTGTCGCCGTTCGCGCGCGCGATCGCCCCGGCCGTCACGAGCCCGGCCACCTCAGCCGCGATCGACGACGGCGACCGGCCGTACTGCTCCTCCCACCGCTCGGTCGTCGCGGGCCCGCTCGTGCGGATGTGCTCCGCCGTGACCTTGACCCGCGCGTACGTGGCCGCGTCGGTGAGCCCGGTCATCCAGGCGAGGACGATCGCGTCGGAATCCTGGTCGAGTTGCTCGCAACAGCCGAGTTGCTGCGGCGTGGCCCCCTGGACCCCGCTCACCGGGCTGTACCGCGGAAACGCGCCGGCCGGGTACGTCGTCCCGTCGCCTTGGGTGGGCGTCGAAATCCACTGCGAGGACCACAGGAACTGCGCCATCCGCTTCGCCTGCGCCGCGTCGCCCGCCGCGAGCAGCCCGGTCGCCTGCTGGTACAGGTCCCGTCCCCACACGCGGTGGTACCCGTCGTTGAGCACGTCGCCGTTCACGACGTCGCCCCACGGCGTGGCCAGCCCCGCGACGCTCGCGCCGCGATGCGCCTTGTCCTCCGCCGCGTGCAACGCCATCAGCGCGACGTAATACGCCCTGCGCTGCCGCTCGTCGCCCGCCACGCTGCCCGGCACCGCCTTCAGGCTGCCGACATACTCCTCCCACCCGCGCCGATACGCCTGTTCCAGATTGCCGAATCCACTCGCCAGCGACCCGTCCGCGGCCGCCGCCGCGCCCTGGGCGTCGCTCCCGTAGCCGAGCGCGACCGAGAACGTCGTGTCCTGCCCGACCGGGATCTGTCCACATTGGACTACATTGCCGTGGTCAGTGGAATCGAAGTGATTCGCAAGAGTTCGATGTGCCCGCAAGTCTACCAGGCAATCACTGGCGGCGCCGGAATATCCGTTGTCGTGCGCGATGAATCCGGTCGACGCCCGCAACGCCGACGCCACCGTAGTCGTAGCCCCGAACAACTCCTCCGTCCCGCTAGCGGTCAACCCAGTGCCGTCCCACCCCGCCGTGTCATTCGCTGCACCGCCCGCCATCGAAGGATTCGCGAGCAGGTAGACCTGATACTGGCCACCGTCAAGTGACTGAAACCGCGTGCGAGTAAGGAGAGTCGGCCGCCCAGCGTCGGTGACGTACGTCGTGGTGATGCGATAACGCCCGCTCTTCGCGGTGTTCGTGACCGTGTATTCGAGCGCCTTCTCGTCGGGCATCGCAACGACATGCTCCGTCGCGTCGCGTTCAAGGTCCACAAAGGACTTCCCGTCCGTGACCACGTACTGCATGTCCTGCATGTTGGCGACGTCCGCACGCGGATAGAACACCTCCGACGTGACCCCTCCCGCAACGGTGAACCACAACGGGCTGGCCGTCCCCGCCGCCGTCCCGAGCGCCGTTTTGTCCCCAGTTGTCCACGATGACGGCCCACCACAGCAATCCCCCGGCGGCTGCGCACTGTTCTGCACCGCCGCACCGGGCTTCGCCCCGGCTCCCGCAGGCGCGATCCCCTGCCCCACCACCGAAATCCCCACGACCGCGACCACCGCCGCCGCCCGTCCCCACTTCCCACCGACCATGCCGCTCATGCTGCCCCGGTGCCCCGCCCTTGAACAACAGCCGAACGGCGGGAACCCTCCCGCTCTCTCCCCGCCGTCAAGAGTCCCACCCGATGGAGTGACCGGGAAGCCCCGAAAACTGTCGTACCCGGATGGTCTCCTAGTTCCCGAAGCGGCGCCCAGGTCCGGGTCCGCACCGACCTGAGGAGCCGTCACCATGACCGGAGCCACCCTTCGCCCAGCCCGTTTCCGCAGCTTCGCCCCGCAGTGCCGCGTTTCCCGTCAAGACCAAGACAGACGCGCGCGAGACACGCATTTATTCAGCACTGAACGGTTGTTCCCGGCAAACGATGGACGGGAACCGATCCTCAGACCTGTCGCCATGGACTTGGCGACCCGAAACCAAGGAGTGTGATCATGGCTGGAGAAACCGTCATCACAGTGGTCGGAAACCTGACCTCAGACCCGGAACTGCGTTTCACCCCGTCCGGAGCAGCAGTCGCGAATTTCACGGTCGCGTCGACCCCGCGCACCCTCGACCGACAATCCGGCGAATGGAAGGACGGCGAGGCCCTGTTCCTCAGGTGCAGCATATGGCGGCAAGCAGCGGAAAATGTCGCGGAAAGCCTCGTCCGAGGAGCAAGGGTCGTAGTCACCGGACGTTTGGTTCAGCGATCCTTCGAAACAAAGGAAGGCGAGAAACGCACCGTAGTCGAACTGCAGGTGGACGAGATCGGCCCGTCGCTGCGGTACGCGACCGCCAGAGCCACCAAGGTCAGCCGGAACAACAACGAGACGGGAGGACCAGGCGGGGATGCCTGGGGCGCTGCGCCAGTGTCCGCCGGGGTCGGAGTGACTGAGGAGCCGCCCTTCTGACCTCCCGCGTGCCCGCTGGCCAGCGAGATAGGCGACGCGGCAGCCCGCAATCTCGGCGACTGCTCCCCCGTAACCGGAGCTTGGCCGGAATGCCCAAGAGCCGAGCATTCCGGCCAGCCCGGCCCGCGCATGCCGTCGCCCTCACCGACGTTGCCGTCCGTGCCGCTCGCCCGCGGCGAACCGAAGGATGCTCAGCTGCACACCGACCGTTGACGCCGGAACCCCCACGCACACCTCGGGCGGCAGCCACGCCGCCCGAGGGGCACCCAGAGGGGCGCCGACCGCCGTTCGACAGCTGGGTGCCAGCCATCGGTAGCCGAAGGGTGCCCAGCCGCGATTCGGCAGCCGTGCGCCAGCCACCGGCGGACTAAGAGCCTCGGCCGCTACTCGGCAGCCAGGTGCCAGCTACCGGCAGCCGATGGGTGCCCGGCCACCCTTCGGCAACCGAGCCCCAGTCAGCGGCAGCCGACGGGCACCCAACCGCCGTTCGGCGGCTGGGTGCCTGCCAGCGGTAGCCGAAGGGTGCCCAGCTGTTATTCGGCGGCCCGGCGCGAGCTACTGGCAGCCCAAGGGCCCCAGCCGCTACTCGGCAACCAGATGCCAGCTACCGGCAGCCGATGGGAGCCCGGCCGCAATTCGGCAGCCGAGCCCCAGCCACCGGCCGCAGCATGCTGACCGCTCGCAAACACCGCCACACAGCAGTGGTCTGGCCCTTTCCCACAAAGGTCCATACCATTTGCCCAGAAGCCGACTATCGGCCCTGACCGGCCGGAAATCCCGCTGGTAGCTTCCCGGCCATGCCCGCACTTCGCCGGACCAAGGCCGGAACCACAGTCCTCGCCGCGATTTCCGTACTGCTGCTGGCCCCGCTCTCCGCACCAGCCGCCCACGCCGCACAGGCCACACCCGGCGCGCCAGCCTCGCACACGGCGCACACCGCGCACCGCGGCGGCCACGTGCACGACGAATGCAACACCCCCTCGATCAACCGCCTCCAGAAATGGCTGGCCAGCGGCGAAGGCACGACCGTCCCGCCCACCGGAAGCCTCCTCGTCCCCGAAGGCGACGGCTACGCGGCGAAAATCGTCTTCCAGAACAACGAATGGCACGTCGCCGTGGTCTGGCTGGGCAACCAGTTCGACGCGCAGGCCGACCTCAGCCATTCCACCGGATTCTGGCTGACCTACAGCGCCGACGACGACTTCTACGTCCAGCTGCGCCCCGCCTCCCACTGGAGCGGCGGCGACAAATGGCTCACCCGCATCCCCGCGACCGGCGGCCAGCTGGTTCGCAAGTTCTTCCCCTTCGACCCCGATTCCTGGACCTGGCTTCCCGAACTCGGCCAGCCGCAGTACTCGTTCGCCTCCGCGCTGACCGAAGCCCGCGGCCTGGTCTTCGTCGGCAAAACCCCCAACTCGCTCGACTTCCGCGAACTCCTCATCGACGGCTACCAGCCGCCGTGCCTCTGAGCCCTCAGTTCTGCACCGCGGGCCGGACGGTGATGTCGCCGATCTCCACATCGTCCGGCTGTTCCACCGCGAACGCGATCGCCCGCGCCACCGCGGCCGGATCCAGCGCGAATTCCTCGACCCGCCGCCGGATCTGCTCGCGCTCCCCCGGATCGTCGATCGAATCCGCCAGCTCCGTCCGGACGAACCCGGGCGACACCGACGTCGTCCGGAGCACGCCGTCCGTCGATTCCTGCCGCAGCGCCTCCAGAATCGTCCGCACCGCGTTCTTCGTCCCGGCGTAAACCGCCTGCCCGGGCACGATCTTCAACCCGGACGTCGACACCGTCGTCACCAGATGGCCCCGCCCCTGCCGCCGGAACACCGGCATCGCCGCCGCGATCCCGTTCAGCACCCCGCGCACGTTGACGTCGATCATCGCCGACCATCCGTCGACGTCCGCGTCCGCGACCGGCCCCAGCTTGGCGATCCCGGCATTCCCGACCAGCACGTCCAGCCGGCCGAACTCCTCGACCGCCCGCCGCACCAGCCGGTCCAGGTCCGCGCGCCGGGTCACGTCGGTCACGCACGCGACCGCGCGACCGCCTTCGTCGCGGATTTCCTTCGCCAGCGCGTCCAGCCGATCCTCGCGACGCGCCCCCAGGACCACCGCCGCGCCCCGTTCGGCGAGCAGCCGGGCGGTCGCCTCGCCGATTCCGCTGCTCGCCCCGGTGATCGCGACGACTTTCCCTGCCACACCTGACATTTCCTACCCCTGACACCGATACGGACACGTGTCCGAATAGCTTACCGGACACGTGTCCGCATAACGCAAGGGCAGTGCCGCATCAACATCGGCCGGAGTGCAGTCAAGGAAGCGTGAGCGGCGGCGAAATCCGGGCCCGCACCAGGTCATGCTCTCGATCCGAGACGACCAACCGGAGAAAGGCCAACCGAGGTGAGCGATCTAGTCCCCGCGCTGCTGCTGATCAGCGTATTCGTCGCGCTGGCGATGACCTTGCGCGCCATCCAGCAACGCCTGACCCGCGATCAGCAGCAGTGCTCGCCCCGCCAGGCCTCGAGCCCCTCGCGGACCGCGACCGCCGCGATCACCAATGCCGCGACCGGATCCGCCCAGTACCAGCCGAACAGCGCGTTCACGAGCAGCCCGACCAACAGCACGCCAGAGAGGTAAGTGCAGAGAAGCGTCTGCTTCGAGTCGGCGACCGCGCTCGCCGAGCCGAGTTCCCGCCCGGCCCGGCGTTGCGCGCCGGAAAGCACTGGCATCACGACCAAGGACACCGCCGCGAGCACGATCCCGACCGTCGAATGCGAAGCCTCCTCGCCGAACAGCGACCGCACCGAATCGACCGCGACATAGGCCGCCAGCAGGAAGAACGACACCGCGATCACCCGCAGTGCAGCCCGCTCCCGACGCTCCGGATCCGCGCTGGCGAACTGCCACGCAACCGCCACCGCGGACAGCACCTCGGCCACCGAATCGAGCCCGAACGCGATGAGCGCCGACGACGACGCGATCGTCCCGGCCGACACCGCGACGATCGCCTCGACCACGTTGTACGTGATGGTCCCGGCGACCAGCCACCGCACTCGCCGCCGCAAGACCGCCCGCCGCGCGGCATCCACTACCGGAGGGCCAGCCAGCGACACGGCCTCGCCGCCCTCTGAATCCGCGCAACAGTCCCGATCGGGCTCGGTCATCGCGCCGCCTGCGGCTCGTCGGCACACGCGTCCGTCGGCGCGACCGCCAAAACCACCTTCGTCAGCTCCGCCAACGCGTGCGCGAGATGCGGATCAGCGATCGCGTACCGGACCTGCCGGCCCTCGTACGTCGCGAGCACCAGCCCGCACCCGCGCAGGCACGCGAGATGGTTCGAGACGTTCGACCTGCTCAGCTCCAGTTCCGCGGCCAGCTGCGCCGGGTACGCCACCCCGTCCAGCAGCGCCACGAGAATCCGGCAGCGCGTCGGGTCCGCCAGCGCGCGGCCGAGCCGGGCGAGCGCCAGTTCGCGAGTCTCAGAGGTCAGCACAGGCGCAACAGTACAGCAGTCACTGAATCAAATACACTGACGCGGTGGACAACCTCCTCGGCGACTTCCTCCGCGCCCGGCGAGAGCGGATCTCCCCGGCCGACGTCGGGCTGCCGGACAACGGACGACGCCGCGTGCGAGGCCTCCGCCGCGAGGAACTCGCGCTCCTGGCGGGAATCAGCAGCGACTACTACATCCGGCTCGAACAGGGCCGCGACCAGAACCCGTCAGCGCAGGTGCTCGACGCGCTGGCGCGGGCGCTCGGCCTCGACGACGCGTCCCGCCAGCACCTGCATCAGCTCGCGAGCCCGAACCAACCCGGCCAGCCCGAGCCGCAGGTGCCCGCGAGCATCGCCGGACTGATCTCCACCTGGGCGACGAACCCCGCGTACGTCCAGGACCGGCTCACCAACGTGCTCGCCGCGAACCCCGTCGCCGCAGCGGTTTCGCCGAACTACGCGGTCGGCCGGAACTTGCTCCGCGCGGTCTTCCTCGACCCGGCCGAACGAGAACTCCGCCACGACTGGGA
Organism: Amycolatopsis nivea; assembly: GCF_004522235.1. Lineage (GTDB taxonomy): Bacteria > Actinomycetota > Actinomycetes > Mycobacteriales > Pseudonocardiaceae > Amycolatopsis > Amycolatopsis nivea. Next base: position 424,369 of record NZ_SDLT01000001.1, on the reverse strand, counting down.
GCAAATGGCCGCAGACGGCGTCGCGGGCCTGCGGGCCGCGCTCGGCCCCAGCATCGCCGACCCCGCGGCGGCCGAACTCATCGCCGGCCTCACCGCCAGCAGCGACGAGTTCCGGGGCCTCTGGGCCCGGCACGACGTGAAACCCCGCACCGGCCACCTCGTCCGGTTCCGCCACCCGGCGGTCGGAAATCTGGATCTGCACAGCGACAAACTCGACATCCCCGGACCGGTCAGCCTGCAGCTGGTGGTCTTCCACGCGACGCCGGGAACCCGCAACGCCGAGGCCCTCGCTTCCCTCGCCGAACTGATTCCCGCGCCGTAGCACCGAAAACCGGGCCGGAGCAAGCCCGCTCCGGCCCGGTTCCCGGTCAGTCGGCCGCTTCGAACTCGCGCACCGCGTCCAGTGCGGCGCCCATCGCGGCGTTGCCCTCGCGTTCGATCATGATCTCGACCAGCACCGGCCGCCGGGTGCGCTCGGCTTCCTTCCGCGCCCACTCGAGCGACGACCGGATCTCGCCCGGGTCCTCGACGCGGGTGCCCGAGCAGCCGTAGGCTTCCATGATCTTCACGTTGTCCGTGCCGTGGTCGTCGTAGTGGATGTCGACCTGGTAGTTCATCTCGTACGGCAGCTCGGACTGGCGGATCAGGCCCAGGTACTCGTTGTTGAGCATCACGAGCACGAACCCGACGTCGTACTGCGCGGCGACCGCCAGCTCCTCGACCAGGAACTGGAACGAGTAGTCGCCGACGACGCCGACGACCTCCGCGTCCGGCCGGGCCTTCTTGACGCCGATCGCCGCCGGGATCTCCCAGCCGAGCGGGCCTGCCTGGCCGCACACCTGGTAATGCCGCGGCAGGTGCGCTCGCTGGAACTGCCCGGACCAGATCTGGTACAGCCCGATCGCCGTGACGAAGTACGTCTCGGGGCCGTAGAACTCGTTGAGCTCCTTGAACACCCGCGGCGCCTTGATCGGCGTGCAGTCGAAGTCCTCCTTGCGCGGCAGCTCCGCCTTGAGGTCGCCGAGCCGCTTGACCCACGCGCGGTCCCGCGCCGGGGCGGTGCGCGCGTCGAGCGCCGCCAGCAGCGCTTCCAGGAACTCCCGCGTGTGCGAGACGACGCCGAGGTCCGGCCCGAACACCTTGCCCAGCTGCGTGGGCTCGATGTCGACGTGGATGAACTTCCGGTCGCCGCGGTACACCGACAGCTCGCCGGTGTGCCGGTCGCCGAACCGCGCGCCCAGCGCCAGGACCAGGTCCGACTCCAGGAACGCGGCATTGGCCCAGCGCTGCGACGTCTGGATGCCCGCCATGCCGGCGAACAGCTCGTGGTCCTCCGGGAAACTGCCCTTGCCCATCAGCGTGACGCCGACCGGGACGCCGAGCCGCTCCGCCAGCTGCCGCAACGGTTCGCTCGCCTCGCCGAGGACGACGCCGCCGCCGGCCAGAATCAGCGGGCGTTCGGCGGCGAGCAGCATGTCCAGCGCCCGCTCGACCCGCGCCGGAGCGGGTTTGACCGTGCTGACCGGCAACGCCGAGTCGATCGACGAATCCCACTCGATCATCTGCTTCTGCACGTCGATCGGGAGGTCGATGAGGACCGGGCCGGGCCGTCCGGACCGCGCGATGCGGAACGCCTCGCGGAAGATCCACGGCAGCTGCGCGGCTTCCTTCACCTGGACCGCCCACTTCGTGACCGGCCGCGCGATCTCGACGATGTCGACCGCCTGGAACGCTTCCTGGTGCAGCTTCGTCGTCGCGGCCTGCCCGGTGATGCACAGGATCGGGACGGAATCCGCGTGCGCGGTGTAGAGGCCGGTGATCATGTTGGTGCCGGCCGGACCGGACGTGCCGATCGCGACGCCGACGTTGCCGGTGGTGCGCGCCCAGCCGTCGGCCATATGCGTCGCGCCCTCTTCGTGGCGGACCACCAGATGGTCGATGCCGCGGCCTTGCATCGCGTCGTACAGCGGCAGGATCGCCGCTCCTGGGCAGCCGAAGGCGACGTCGATCCCTTCGTCGACCAGCACGTCGACGACTGCCTGCATAGCGGGGACCCGGGCCATGGTCAAACCTCCTCGGACGAGCGGCCGGACAGTTCTTCGACGACCTTCAGCAGCGCGGAGTGGTCCAGCGAGCCGTAGCCCATCGCCCGCCCGGCCGCGACCAGCTGCGCGACCAGGCCGGTGAGCGGGAGCGCCACGTCGGACTGCCGGGCCGCGGCCAGCGCGATGCCCATGTCCTTGTGGTGCAGGTCGATCCGGAAGCCCGGCTCGAACTGCCGCGCGACCATCGACTTCCGTTTCAGTTCCAGGATCCGGCTGCCGGCGAGACCGCCCGCGAGGACGTCGAGCCCGGTGCCCGCGTCCACTCCGGACGCTTCCAGCAGCACGATCGCCTCGGCGACCAGCCCGTAGATCCCGCCGACCACCAGCTGGTTGGCCGCCTTCACGACCTGGCCCGCACCGTGCGGGCCGACGTGCACCACGGTCTTGCCGAGCGTGTCGAAAACCGGCTTCGCCGCGGCGTAATCGGCCTCGTCGCCACCGACCATAATGGACAGAGTGGCCTGCTCGGCCCCGGCCTGACCGCCGGACACCGGCGCGTCCAGCACCCGGATTCCCTTGGCCGCACCGGCTTTCGCGACCTCGATCGACGTCTCCGGCCGGATGGTGCTCATGTCGGCCAGCAGCGTGCCGGGCGCGATCGTGTCGAGCACGCCGCCCGGGGCGAGCACGACCTGCTCGACCTGCGGGTGGTTCGGCAGCATGGTGATCACGACCTCGGCCCCGGACACCGCGTCGGCGACGTCCTTCGCCGCGCGCCCGCCCGCCGCTTCCAGCTTCGCCAGCGCGTCGGCGTTGAGGTCGAACCCGCTCACCTCGTGTCCGGCGGCGGCCAGGTGCGCGGCCATCGGCGTGCCCATCACGCCCAGTCCGATGAACCCGATCCTGCTCATCAGTTTCCCCTTCGCTCGTACGGCAGCCAGGCCAGCGAGTCCACAGTGGAACCGTCCGGTTTGTACTCGATGCCCACCGGTCCGGCGTAGCCCGCCGCCTGCAGCTTTTCCAGATGTCCTTCGAGATCCAGCTCCCCCGTGCCCGGCTGGTGCCGGCCCGGCGCGTCGGCGATCTGCACGTGCCCGGTGCGCGGGGTGTAGCGGGCGATCACGGTGTCGAGGTCGTCGCCGTTGACCGCCAGGTGGTAGAGGTCCGCGAGCAGCCGGACGTTGTCCAGGCCGAGCTCGTCGAGCACCGCGACCGCGTCGGCCGCGGTCTTCAGCGGGTACGCCGGGGTGCCGGAGAGCGGTTCGAGCACCAGCTGTGCGCCGATGCCCTCGGCCGCCTTCGCCGCGGTCGCGAGGTGCGTGCGGGCCAGATCGTCCTGTTCGGACGGTGCGGTCCCGTCGATCCGGTTGCCGTACAGCGCGTTGAAGCTGCGGCAGCCGAGCCGTTCGGCGAGCCCGAGCGCGACCGTCAGGCTCGTCGCGAACTCCGCCTCGCGGCCGACCCACGACACGAGCCCGCGCTCGCCCGCGGCCATGTCGCCCGCGTAGAAGTTCAGCCCGGTCAGCTGGACGCCCGCCTGCTCGATCGACCGCGCGAACCGGTCGACGTCGGCTCCCGACGGGTCGGCGCTGTCGAACGGCCACCAGTACTCCACCTTGGTGAAGCCCGCTGCCCGAGCGGCCTGCGCGCGCTCGAGCAGCGGGAGTTCGGTGAACAGGATCGACAGGTTGGCGGTGTAGGGCAGCGAGTGCCGCTCCCCGGCGGGACCGGTCATGAGTACCTCGGCTCCTCACATCTCGATCAGCTAATTTCGCTTCGTGGAAGTTTTCTTCCGTAGTTCGAGAATAGCTGGATGCGGAGGCTCCGGTCAACGGGAAGCGGGCAGGTTTCCTCGAGACGCCGGGCGCGCCACGGCGTCGCTCGATCCGGGCGCAGCACCCTTGCCGACCTCTTCGGCGAGCGGCTCTAGCCGCGACCGTCCACAGTGGTCACTCTTTATTCCACAGTGGACGGTCGCGCGATTTCCTTTTCAGCCGACCGGAATCGCCGTCCGATTGAGCAATCCGATCGCGGCGTGCACATGCCGCAACGCGGGCGCCTCGACGCCGGTGAGATCCGCGAGTTCCACGACCGCACCGATGATCGCGTCGATCTCCAGCGGTTTGCCCGCTTCCAGATCCTGCAGCATGGACGTCTTGTGGTGCCCGACGCGCCACGCGCCGTCGATCCGTTTCTCGACCGAGACCTGCGGATCCGCACCCGCCGCCCGCGCGATCGCCAGGGTTTCGGTCATCATCGCCGCGACGAGCGCGCGGGTTTCGTCGTGCTCGCACATCTGCGCCATGGTCGCCCGGGTGAGCGCGGACAGCGGGTTGAACGCGACGTTGCCCATCAGCTTGACCCAGATGTCGTCGCGCAGCCTCGGCTCGACCGGGGCTTTGAGCCCGCCCGCGACCATCGCGTCGGCGAGCTTCCGGCAGCGGACGGAACTCTCCCCGGACGGTTCCCCGAGGGAAAACCGCGTGCCCTCGAGATGCCGGATGACGCCCGGTTCCTCGATGACGGTCGAGCAGTAGACGACACACCCGATCGCCCGCTCGACGTCCAGCACCCGACTGGTAGCCCCGCCCGGATCGACGGCTTCCACGCGGCGGCCGGCCAGCGGATGACCGGCCAGCCCGTGGAAATACCACCACGGAATGCCGTTCTGCGCCGCGACGAGCGCGGTGTTCTCCCGCAGCAACGGGGTGAGGAGGGCACCGCAGTCCGGATACGAATGTGCTTTGAGGCCAAGGAAAACGTAGTCGACCGGCCCGACCTCGCTCGGATCCGCCGTGACGTGCGGATGCGCCGTGAAGTCCCCGCGGGGACTCCGGACGCGCACCCCGTCCGCCGCCATCGCCGCGAGATGCGCACCGCGCGCGATGAGGTGAACTTCGGTGCCACCGCGATGCAGCGCCGCGCCGACGTACGCGCCGATCGCTCCTGCGCCCAGAACCGCCACCCGCATGGTCGCCTCCCGGTCGGTATCCCGCCGATGATAGATTGCATACAGTATCCCGTCTGGTGACTGCGGGCCAGGTTTTGGTGATCGGAAGCGCCGATGACGAACGACGGGGTCGGTCCGCAGGGGTCGGTGCGCCGGGCATGTGCTCCCGCTACCGCGGCGGACGGTGAAAGGTCCGTTGGGGGAACCTGATTCGTCTCGCTGAGCACCGAAGCGCTCCTCTTGCGGAATCCCGCACCGTCCCGCTCGCGGAACCCCGCAGCATCCCCAAGCCGCGCATCACAGCGCTCCCACGCGGAACCCCGCAACGTGCCTCACTGAGCACCGCGGCGTTCGCCTCGCGGGGCCCGCAACGTGCCACTCGCCGAACGCCGCAACGCCCCTCGCGGAACCCCGCAGCATCCCCTAGCTGAGCACCGCAACGTTCTGTTGCAGGATTCCGCAAGGCCCCCCTTGTCAAGCACCACAACGTTCCCCTCGCGGAACTTTGCAAGGTCCCCCTCGCAGAGCACCTAACCAGCCCCCTTGCGGAACTCCGCGAGGCCGACCGCGCCCATCGGCGGGGCGAACCCTGCCCACCCGCTGCGGAGAAGCCTGGTTGGGTGAGTGGCGATGCCGGTTAGAACCGGCATCGCCACTCACGAGCATGAACTGCCGGGGACCTTCGTGTCTTGCGATGCGCCCGCTTGAAGTCCGGCAGACCAGCCGCCGCTCACGGACCGTCGGTCAGTAGCGTGGCCAGCCTGCGGAGTCCCTCGCCGAGCAGCCCAACCACCGAGGTCAGACTTCGCGCACCGACTCCGCCACGAACCCCGATAAGACCAGCCGCGCGGTGCATCGGCTGTGCACGGAGGACGTCGGCGCCGTCCGCCGGACCACGACCTCGTAGCGTCGCTGTCCCGCCTCGACCAGGACACTCCGGGCGTCGCCCCGGGATTCCTCGGTCACGGCCAGCACCGCGTCGAGACCGCGCAAGCCAGTGCGTCCGCGGACCTCGATCTCGGCGAACTGCGACCACGCGCTCTCCGCCGACGTCCGGCCACGCAGGTTCTCCAGCCGGACGTTGCCGCTGAGCGCCTCCTTCGCCGCCAGTTCGGCGTCGGGCACCGCGAGGCTGCCGTGGAGGAAACCGTCCGGCACGGTCAGGAGGTTTCCGGCCCAGCGGTCCCCGCCGACGTGGCTGACCTCCCACACCCGCCCGGGATGGTTCTGCGCGAGGCTCGTCGCCAGCGGACGGCCGAAAACGGCGCAGCACATGTCCTTGCTGCCGTGCGTGCAGACCAGAAAGAGCGGACCGGACACCGGTTCCCCGTGCCCGCGACGTCCGGCCGCGACCGCTTCCAGATCGAGATGGGCGAGATCAGCCAGGTCAGCGAGGTCGAGCCGTTCCGTCCAGCGGTCGCCGGGGTGTCCGCTAGCGACGTAGACCGTGCGCGGGGCGCCTGGCGTCCGCGCGTGCCGTCCCGGCTTCCGGATCAGCAGGGGGCGCAGGCCAGCGGCGCGCGCGGCATCGAGGCGTTCGGCGGGGAACACGGCGGACAGCACGTCTTCGAGCGCGTCCGGGCCCCACGAGCCCGGCTGCTCGACCAGCAGCCAGGACGTCATACGCGCGGCGGTCCCCGCAGGCTCGCCGCCGAGCTCTCGGGTGAGCGCGGCGCATCCGGGCGCAGCATTCCGGCCCGGGAAGCAGATCCCCGGGCCCGAGTGCGGCACGTCGGGCTTAGGCATGCCTAAGTATAGCTGACGGCGCACCAGCTCTTTTCGAGGCGACCGTCACTGTCGCGCGACGTCACTCGATCGGGCAATGCTCCGGGCGTCCGAGGCCGCTGGCGACCAGCGCTCGCACCGCCAGGTCGCGGCGGCTATGCGGACATGCCATCGCCGGGGCGCGTGACGCCCTCCATCAAGCCCGGGCGGCACCTCTCACCACCAGCCACCCGGGCAGCACCCGCACGCCCGACGACGGCGGTGACTAGGGCCGAGCGCCGTGGCCTCAGCGATCGCGCCTGGCGAAACTCCGCAGCCCAGACCGGGAGCCAGCCTCGCACCCCGACGAACCCTGCGACCAGGGCCGAGCGTCGAGGCCTCACAGCACCCAACTCACGCTGCCCCGCACCACCAAGGCACCCCGACAAAGCCCGCAGTCAAGCCCGAGCAACAAGCCCTTGAACCACCAGCTCCTTCAACAGCGCCCGCACCGTCTCCGGCGGCACCCCGGGCGCGGCGTCGACCAGAACCTTGAACGGCTGCGGACCGCACCCGAGCAACGCAGCGAGCACCGGTCGCGCGGCCTCCGCGAAGACCAGCCGCTTCCCCGCACCGACCAGCGCAACCGTCCCGTCGTCGTCCACCAGTGCGGCGCGTGGGACGAGCAGCCGGACCTCGAAGTCGTCGTCCGGCGGCAGCAGGTCCGCCGTCGCCGCCCACGGCAGGCCGATGCGGGTCTGAGCCGGAGCCTGGGCGTCCCGGTCGGCGAGGAAACGATCGACGACATCGCCCGCGGTCACCTCAGCGAGCCGCCGGCGGAGCGCTTCGGCCCGTTCGGCCCGCGCGTCCGGACCAGCGAACCGGGGCAGGTCCGCGCGGAACAGTTCGTCGGAGCGCAGCTGGTCAGCCAGCCACGCCACGAGATCCACGCCGGTGGCGGCATTGAACCCGATCGTCAGGTGCAGCGACTCCTCGCCGACCGCCGACACGTCGTGCCAATGCCCGCGCGGCAGGTAGAGGACGTCGCCGTCCTCGAGCAGGAAGTCGTCGTGCGGTTCGCCTTCGGGGCGTTCCGGAAGTTCGACGTCGCGTTGCAGCGGCGAACGCCGGGTGACCCCGTGCAGGCGCCACCGTTTCCGCCCGGAAAGCTGGATGATGAATGCGTCGTGGTCGTCCCAGTGCACGTCGAAGCCGTGCGTGGTGCCCCAGCCCGCGTACAGGTTGACCTGGATCCGCTCGCGCAGATCGTGCTCGAGTTTGCTCGCCAGTTCGCCGACTTCGCCGACCAGTTCGTTGACCGAGTCGAGCACGAGCGTCGCGCCGGCGCGCAGATGTTCGGCGAATGGGGCCGGCAGCACGCGCGGGACCAGGCCGTTGCGCCGCGTCGACACCATTTCGGTGTAGGTGTGCGCGGGGACGACGTCGCCGTCGAGCGCGAGCCGCAGCCGGGGGAACTCCAGGCGGTGCTGGCGCAGCACGCGGTCCAGCTCCGCCCACGGCAGCAGCGACGCGAACCGGCCCTTCTCCCCCGGGAACCGCCGCGGCTCCTTGCCGAGGACCTCTGCGAAGAACTGGCCGGCCTCGAGCGGTGCCACGAGGCCGGCCAGTCCGGGAATCTCCGTCATGGAGCGCGACAACGGCTAGTCGTTGCCGTCGTTGTCGGCCACGGCGCCGTTGGCCTTGCCGCGGTCCACCGCGGCGGTCAGCGGTTCCACGCTCAGCAGCAGACCGCTGGCGGCCGTGTCGGTGTCGGTTGTCATGCGTTCTTGAGCCATCCGGACCTCGCAACGTCGACGACTGGGCGCGCCTCACGCTACGGGAGATCGCCGGGACGGACATCGGTCATTTGAGTAATCTTCGCCGGGCCGATGATCACCCTCAGCCCACCCGGCGGCTCACAGATTCTGCCGGTAATCCTCGTCGAGACCCGCTCGGAGCAGCGATTCGTTCACCCCGGACCGCACCAGTTCCGCGGCCGCGCCCGCGGTCTCGTTCAGCTTGAGGTGATCGGTCCAGATGGTTGACGACCGGGGCAGGTCGGCAGGATCGACGTGGTTGGCGGAGACCCACAACCCGGACTCGCGCAGGGCGTCGTTCCGCGCCAGCCGGACGGTCTCGATCTCCAACTTGAGCACTACTTTCGGGGTGCGATTGCGCTCGGTCATCGACTCGCGCAGCTCGTCCTCCGTGCTGACGACCGCCTTCCCGGTTATCTCCAACGTGCGAACGTCGCCAGGAACGACTGCCAAGACAGCCACCTCCGGCCGCTCGACGACATTGTGGAACGTGTCGGTACGCCGGTTGCCGGGCCGATCAGCGAGCGCGACCGTCGTCGGCCCGATCATCCGGGCCACGCCGGGCGGATCTCCCTTCGGACTGGCGTCGGCGCGCCCGGAGCCGTCCCGCGACGTCACCACCGCGAACGGTGCGGCAGCAAGAAAAGCAGCCGCCGCGGGACCGAGCGCACTCCCCTCCTCGACGGCGTCCTCCGGCGCTGACACCGGTCCCCACAGGTTCGAGCGGAGGACCGCTTTGCCGCAGTGCAGGAACGCTTCCTCGACGAGAAGACCGTCTTCGGCAAGGGTTCCGTTGATCCGCAAAGTCTCGCGCCACCCCGGGACGAGCACCAGCAGCGCGGCACCGGCACCCGGCGCGGCCGACGACGGGACCGGCAGCCGCAGCCGTGACCTGTTCACCGCTGCGGCGAATCCTGGTGTCCCGCCGACCAGTTCGGCCCGCTGACGTCCCCCGGCGTCGACATAACCGAGCACGGCGGCGGGGCTGTGCGCGAGCAGCGCGAGGCAATGCGGGTCGAGATGGTCGATCGACTTCATCATGACCGGCAGCGGCCGCTCGCCCACGACACGTTCCAGGTCCGGCACCGCACGGATGATCCCCATGGAGTTAGGTTAGCCTAAGCATCAGATCCCCGCGGACGAGCTTCGCGCATCAGGATCCGTGCCGATGCCCAGCGTGCCCGATGCGGCTACCGCCACGGATCCACCTCCTCGTCGGGAACGGCCGACCGCCGCGGATCCACTTCCCTGTCGGACGCAGACCGGCAACCGCTCCCCACCAGCGTCTGGCTCCCTCGCCCGACCCGGCTCGCCACCCGCGCGAGGGAAGATCGCCCACGTGATCCAGAATCCTGGGATTTTGCATACTAAAACCTGTATCCTGAAAACTGAGTTCCTCGAACCCCGCCGCTGATCCCACCCGAGGTGCACCGTGACCGAGTCCGTTTCTCCCCTGCCCGAACGCGGGCCTACCGGCCGCCGGACGGCCAAGGGGTCGCTCTCCGGAAAGAGCGCCAACCGGGTGGAGCGGCCCGCGCCGCTGCGGCAGGTCGTGTACGACGCGCTCGCCGAGCTGATCATCAACCGCACCCTCGAGCCCGGGCAGCACCTCGTCGAGGCCGACCTGGCCGAGTACCTGGGCGTCAGCCGCCAGCCGGTGCGCGAGGCGTTGCAGCGCCTGCAAAGCGAGGGCTGGGTCGACCTCCGGCCGGCGCAGGGCGCGTTCGTGCACCTGCCCACCGACGAAGAAGCCGACCAGCTCCTCGGCGTCCGGGCGGTGCTGGAGACCCACTCCGCGCGTCTCGCCGCGGCGTGTGCGACGGACGACGACATCAAGCGCCTCTGGGAGCTGCAAGACGTCGGTATGAAGGCCCTCGCCGCGGACGACAGCGAGCGGCTCGTCGCGGCGAACGCCGACCTGCACGCGTACATCACCGAGCTGACCGGCAACGCCGTCCTGACCGAGCTCATCGGCCTGGTCGACCGCCGGGTGCGCTGGTACTACACGCCGATCGCCCGGCCCCGCGGGCGCGACGCGTGGCAGGAACACGCCGCGCTGATCGAGGCGATCGCGGCGCACAACGTCGAAAAAGCCGAGAAAATCATGGCTCAGCACACCGAACGCACGCGCCAGGCATTCCACGAACGGCCCGACGCGGCGGAGTAATCCGCGCGCGCCGGGTCAGCCAGCCGAACGGTCCCCTCGAAGGAAACAAAGCAACCCGGGAGCGACGGGGCGGGTGCCAGCCGTCCCGTCGCTCCCGGGCCCGCAAGGGAAATTCAGTTGCCCGCCGCCGGAGCGGTGCGCGCGATCCGCTCGCCCGTCTTTTCCGGCGAGCCGCGGCCGGAACGTCCCGGCTGCCGCAGGAACAACGTCATCACCGCGGACAACAGGGCAATGCACCCGGCCAGCACATACGCGCCGGTGTAGCCCCACGCGGCGATCACTCCGGCCGCCAAACCGCCGCCACCGACGCCGCCGACCAGTTTCGCGCTGTAGACGATGCCGTAGTTCGTAGCGTTGTGGTTCTCGCCGAAGTAATCCGGCACCAACGCGGCGAACAGCGGGTAAAACGCGCCGCTGCCGAATCCGGTCAGCACCGCGAATACCATGAACCAGAACAAACTGTGCGTCTTGCCCGACCACAGCACGCCGAATTGCGCCAATGCCGCGATCACCAGCACCCAGAACAACGTCGCCTTCCGGCCGATCCGGTCGGAAGCCCAGCCGACGATCCCCCGGCCGACGCCGTTCACGATGGCCAGGATTCCCGCCGACGAAGCCGCCACGAAGGCGCCGAACTGGCTTTCCTTGGCGAAATCGACCTGGAAATTGATCCCGAACAGCGAAACCCCGCCGATCACCACGAGGGTGACCCACATCAGCGGCAGCATTCCGGTGCGGATCGCCTCCATCGGCGTGAACTGCCGTACCGCGGGCGGGTTCTTTTCCAGGCTGCGGGCCTTCCCCGCCGCGCTGCCTTTCAGCCAGGCGATCGGGTCGACCTCGGCGGGCCACCAGTTCTTCGGCGGGTCCTTGAAGACGAACCCGCACAACCCGACCACCACGAGCATGTACAGGCCGATCGCGTCGAGCGTGATCGTCACGTTCTCATGGCCGAGAAAGGCGCTGAACAGGTAAATGAACGGCACCGAACCGTACGCGAAGCCGCCGTTCACGAATCCGGTGCGGGCGCCGCGTTTCTCCGGATACCATTTCCCGACCATGTTGATGCAGGTCGCGTACACGAGTCCGGCGCCGACCCCGCCCAGCACCGAATACCCGATGAACGCCACCACCAGATTTCCGCTGTGCGCGATGGAGAAGTAGCCGATCCCGGAACACACCGCCCCGGCCAGCATCGCCGTTTTCGCCGACACGATGTTCTTCTCCCGGAGCCGGCCGGCCGGGAAAGCGACCCCGGCCTGGAACACGGCCCAGATGCTGGCCAGCCAGAACGCGTCCGACAACGACCAGCCGTATTTTTCCTCCAGCGTCCCCTCGACGGCTCCCCAGCCGTATTCGAAAACGCTCACCGCCATCATGGCCACCCACGGCAGCCAGACCATCCAGCTGCGGGACCGGCCCATCAGGTCCCGGGGGCTCTCCCCGATCCGGTACGTCCGCCCGTTGTCGTCGACGATCTCCTGGTATGTCGGTTGGGCTGCGGTCATGAGAATTCTCTTTCGTCACCGTTGACTTCGGTTCCCGTGCCGGGCTGTCTCCGTTCCCCCGAGCCGGGACGCGACCCCGCGTCCCGGCGTCCCTTCCTCGCCGCACTCCGCTGACCAGCGGTTAGGTGTCGGGCAACGTACGCCTCCCTCCGGACTTGATCAAGGCAGCAGACCCGCCGAACGCGCCCACCGGTACTTCGCGCCGAGCACCGCGATCGGCTTTTCGGTCGTGTAGGGATAGGCCACGACGCCGTGCGCGTACAGGTGCTCGCTGGCCTGCTCGACCTCGACATCTCCGGACAGCGACGCCACCACCGGCTTGTGGACGCCCTTCCGCCGGAACTCCTCCACGACGTCCACGACCAGCTCGGCGAACACCATCGGCGGCGTGACGATCGTGTGCCAGTAACCGAGAACCAACGAGTGAATACGATCGTCGGACAGTCCTAACGCGATGGTGTTCCGATAGGTCGACGGCGGCTCGCCGCCGGTGATGTCGACCGGGTTTCCGGCCGCGCCGAACGGCGGGATGTACTCGCGGAACGCGGCGTCCAGGTCGTCCGGGATCCGCATCAGCGTGAGCCCGTTGTCCACACAGGCGTCCGAAAGCAGCACTCCGGAACCGCCCGCGCCGGTGATGATCACGACGTTTTCGCCCTTCGGCGTGGGCAGTTTCGGCACGCCTCGCGCGTATTCGAGCAGGTCGTTGAGCCCTGGTGCGCGAATGACACCGCTTTGCCGCAGGATGTCGTCGTACACTCGGTCGTTGCCGGCCAGCGCGCCGGTGTGCGACCCGGCCGCTTTCGCGCCTTCCGACGTCCGTCCCGCCTTCAGCACCACCACTGGTTTCTTCGCGGAAACCCGTTTCGCGGTCTCGGCGAACGCTCGTCCGTCCTTGAGGTCTTCCAGGTGCATGGCGACGAGTTCCGTGTTGTCGTCGTGCTCGAAGAAGGTGAGGAGATCGTCTTCGTCGATGTCGGCCTTGTTCCCGACGCCGACGATCGCGGACACGCCCATCCCGGCCGACCGGCTGAAGCCGAGGATCGCCATCCCGATCCCGCCGCTCTGCGAGGACAGCGCGACGCCGCCTTTGACGTCATAGGGGGTGCAAAACGTCGCGGACAGATTCTCCGGCGTGTAGTAATAGCCGTAGATGTTCGGGCCGAGAATCCGCACGCCGTGCTTGCGCGCGATGGCCAGAACCTCGTTCTGCAGCTCGATATTCCCCGTCTCGCCGAAGCCGGACGGAATCAGGATCGCCCCGGCGACCCCCTTCTCGCCCGCCTCTTCCAGCGCCGCCGGCACGAACTTGGCCGGGATCGCGAAGACGGCCACATCCACGTCGCCGGGGACGTCCGCGATGCTCGGATACGCCTTGCGATCGAGGATTTCCGCGGCCTTCGGATTGATCGGATAGATCTCGCCCGCGTAGCCGCCGTTGACGAGATTCTTCATCACCGAATTGCCGATCTTCCCGTCCTCGGCGGACGCGCCGATCACCGCGACCGCGGCCGGTTTCATGATCCGGTTCATCGCCGCGAGGATCTCGTCCTGGCTGAACCGCACCGGTTCCGCGGCCGCCGCCGGGTCGACGAGGATCCGCACGTCCACCGCGGTCGCCCCGTCGCCGGTGGCGAGCACCGGGTTGAGGTCGACCTCGGCCAGCTGCGGAAAGTCGGTGACCAGCTGCGACAGCCGATGCACGACGTCGGCCAGCGCCGCCTTGTCGACCGGCTCGCTGCCGCGCACTCCATTGAGGATTTCCGCGGCCGCGATGCCGTCCACCATGGACAGAGCTTCGTCGGTGCTGGTGGGCGCCAGCCTGAAGGTGACGTCCTTCAGCACCTCGACCAGAACTCCGCCGAGTCCAAACGCGACGATCTTGCCGAAGCTCGGATCGGTGACCGCGCCGATGATCACCTCCTGCCCGCTGGTCAGCATCTGCTGCACCTGCACGCCGGTGATCCGGGCCGAGGCGTCGTAAGCCTTGGCGTTAGCCAGAATCTTGGCGTAGCCGTCGGCGACTTCCTGTTCGCTGCCGAGGCCGACGAGCACGCCGCCAGCTTCGGTCTTGTGCAGGATGTCCGGCGAGACGATCTTCAGCACCACCGGAAGGCCGATTTCCCCGGCCTGTGCCACCGCTTCCTCCGCGGAAGTGGCGAGCCGTTCCTGCGGCGTCGGAATGCCGTATGCCTCGCAAACTGCACGACCCTCCGGCGCGGTCAACGCGGAGCGGCCTTCCTCGGCTACTCGCTTCAGAATTTCTTCGACCGCTGCGCGGCCCGTTTCCGTCGTCATCGTCAGATCACGCCCGCCGTGCGCAGCTGCTCGACATCCGCCGCGCTGTAGCCGAGTTCGCTGAGCACCTCGTCGTTGTGCTCGCCCAGCAACGGAGAACGCTCGACCTCCACCGGCGAATCGGACAGCTTCAACGGGCAGCCGACGGTCTTGAACGCGCCGCGCTCCGGATGCGGCACCTCGACCACCGACCCCAGCTCGGCCAGCGTCTCGTCCTCGATCAGCTCCTTAGTGGACAGAATCGGTCCACAAGGGATGTTACGGGCGTTGAGCAGCTCCATGACCTCCCATTTGGTGCGCTGTTCGGTCCATTCCTCGACCATCGCGAACACTTTGTCCAGTTTGGACAGCCGGGCCTCCGGGGTCGCCCAGTCCGGGTCCTCGGCGAGTTCCGGGCGCCCGATCAGCTCGGTCAGCGGAGCCCAGCCGACCGGCTGGACGATGACGTAGATGTAGTCGTTGGGCCCGCCCGGCGCGCACCGCACCGCCCAGCCCGGCTGGCCGCCGCCGGACGCGTTGCCCGACCGCGGCACCTCGTCGCCGAACCGTTCGTTGGGGTACTCCCCCAGCGGCCCGTGCGCCAGCCGCTGCTGGTCGCGCAGCTTGACCCGGCACAGGTTGAGCACGGCGTCCTGCATCGCGACCTGCACCCGCTGGCCGCGCCCGGTGCTCGTGCGCTGGTACAGCGCCGCCAGAATCGCCGCGACAAGGTGGATGCCGGTGCCCGAATCGCCGATCTGCGCGCCGGTCGCGGTGGGCGGTCCCTGCTCGAAGCCAGTCGTGCTCATCGAGCCGCCCATCGCCTGCGCGATCACCTCGTAGGCCTTGAAATTCGCATACCGGCCCGGGCCGAAACCCTTGATGGACGCGTAGATCAGCCGCTCGTTGATCTCGCGGAGCCGATCCCAGGAGAACCCGAAACGATCCACGACACCGGGTCCGAAGTTCTCCACCAGCACGTCCACTGAGGACACCAGCTTGGTGAAGACTTCCTTGCCCTGCTCGCTTTTCATGTTGAGCGTGATGCTGCGCTTGTTGGCGTTCAGCATCGTGAAGTAGAGACTGTCCACTCCGGGCAGATCGCGCAGCTGGCCGCGGGTGATGTCGCCGCGTCCGGGGGTTTCGAGCTTCACGACGTCCGCGCCGAGCCAGGCGAGGATCTGCGTCGACGACGGTCCGGATTGGACGTGGGTCATGTCGAGGACGCGGACGCCCTCCAGTGCCTTTCCCATCTTCGGCTCCTCCCGACTACTTGTACATCGTCTGGTTCATGGTTCCGGGGGCGTAGGCGTCCGGGTCGACCCAGACGTTGATCAGCGACGGCTTGCCGGATTCCCGGGCGCGGCGCAGTGCCGGGGCGATGTCCGCCGGGTCGCGGACCTCCTCGCCGTAGCCGCCGAGCATCCGGGCGAACTGGTCGTAGGGGACGTCGCCGAGGGTGTTGCCGATGCGTTCGCGGGCCAAGCCGTATTTCTGCGCCTGGCCGTAACGGATCTGGTTCATCGACGAGTTGTTGCCGACGATCCCGACGAACGGCAGGTCGAACCGCACGAGCGTCTCGAAATCCCACCCGGTAAGGGAAAACGCCCCGTCACCGAAGAGCGCGACCACCTCTTGGTCCGGCCGCGCGTGTTTCGCGGCCAGCACGAACGGAATCCCGACACCGAGTGTCCCGAGTGGACCGGGATCCATCCAGTGCCCCGGTGCCTTCGGCTGCACGACCTGGCCGGAGAAGGTGACGATGTCGCCGCCGTCGCCGATGTAGATCGAATCCTCGGTCAGGAACTCGTTGATCTCGTGCACCAGCCGGTACGGATGGATCGGATTCGCGTCGGAATGCTGCTGCGGCAACCGCTTCTGCTTGGCTTTTTCTTCGACCGCCCGCAATTCCTCCAGCCACTGCTTGCGCCCCACCGCCCCGTTGTCCACCCGGCCGGACGCAGCGTCCGCGACCGCGGCGAGGATCTGTCCCGCGTCGCCGACAATGCCGAGGTCGATGTCGCGGTTCTTGCCGACAGTTCGGTAGTCGAGGTCGATCTGCACCACTTTCGCGTCCGAGGAAAGCCTTTTGCCGTAACCCATCCGGAAGTCGAACGGCGTGCCGACGATGACGATCACGTCCGCGTTGTCGAAGGCATAACGGCGGGAAAGCTGGAAATGGTGCGGATCGCCCGGAGGCAGAGTTCCGCGGCCGGCGCCGTTCATGTAGGCCGGGATGTTCAGCGCGCGCACGAGTTCCGTCGCGGGCTCGGTGGCGCGAGTCGTCCAGACTTGGCTGCCGAGCAGAATCGCCGGTTTCTTGGCGTGCACCAGCAGATCCGCGAGCTTTTCCACGTCTGCCGGATCGCCCGCGTTGCGCGTGGAGGCCCGATAGCGGCCGGACTGCGGGATGCGCGCGTTCTCCGCCGGCACGCGCGCGTCGAGGACGTCGCGGGGAATCTCCAAAAAGGACGGTCCGGGCGCGCCCGCGAAGGCTTCGCGGAACGCCATCGACACCAGGTCAGCGGCCCGCGCGGTGTGCGGGACGGTGGCGGCGAACTTGGTGATCGGGGTCATCATGTCCACGTGCGGGAGGTCCTGCAGCGAGCCCATTTTGTGCTGGCTCAACGCGCCCTGGCCGCCGATCAGCAGCATTGGACTCTCCGCGCGCAACGCGTTCGCGACACCCGTGACCGCGTCCGTCGTCCCCGGCCCCGCCGTGACCACCGCACACCCCGGGCGGCCGGTGATCCGCGCGTACCCGTCGGCCGCGTGCGCCGCGACCTGCTCGTGGCGGACGTCGATGACGCTGATGCCCTCGTCGACGCAGCCGTCGTAGATGTCGATGATGTGGCCGCCGCAGAGGGTGAAGATGGTGTCCACGCCTTCGGCCTTCAGGGCTTTCGCGACCAGGTGGCCGCCGGAGATTGTGTCCGGCGCTCCCCCGGTGGTGGCCGGGTGCTGACCTGCAGTCTCGCTGGCTTTGCCCGGGTTGCTCCGGCTGGTTTGCCCGTTCTCGCTGGCCTTGTGTCCGGCGCTTTGGCGGGTTTCGTTGCTGGCCTTGCTTCCGGCGCTCGGGCTGGTTTGCTGGTCCTTGTCCCCGGCGCTCGGGCTGGCTTGCCGATTCTCGTCTCCGGCGCTCTGGCTAGTTTGCCGATTCTCGTCTCTGGCGCTCTGGCTAGTTTGCGGGTTCTCGCTGGCTTCGCCGACGGGGTTCGCCTCGGTCTTCTCCCCGGTCTGCCCGCTGGCGTTCTCGCCGGTGTGCTGGCCTGCTTGCCGGCCGGTCGTGGTGGGCGACATGCGCAACTCCTCCTGTCCCGCGCCGGACCTCTCTGACCCGCGCGCTCGTCCCGGTCTGCTCGTGCCTCTCCGCGGCCCGCCGGATCTGTCGCCGCAGGTCAGCGGCTCGTCGCCGAAGACTGTAGATTGCATACCGTATGAGGTAGGCATTAGACTTACTCTTCGAGCCGCCCGCTGTCCAGGGGCATCCGCAGGTTTGTCCGGCCGACCGACCGGACGATCCGCCACCGGCTTCGACGGGCGGCTCGCCGGCTGATTCGCGGGGTCGGCCTGCTGTGCGACGCGCGCGGCGGGGCGGCTCATCGGCCGGGGTTTGGTGACAAGGCGGGCGTCGTTGCTCGGCCGAGGTGCTCGGTGGTACCGCGGCTAGCCGTCGGGCCGCTCGGCGGAGCTTGCTGTGGCACGGCGGTTAGCCCGTCGGGCCGCTCGGGCGAGGTGGCTCGGTGGCACGGCGGCGCTAGCCCGTCGGATCGCTCAGCCGAGCGGGCTGCGGCACGGCAGCAAGCCCGCCGGGCCGCTCGGCTGAACTGGCTGCGGCGCGGCGGCCGGTTCGAAGGTCGGTCGCTCGCGCGGCACCGGGCCGCCGAGTCGTTCGCCGCGCGGCCATCCAGCCCCAGCTATCCAGACCAGCTATCCACGGCCCTGCCAGAACCCGCAGCCGAACCAGCAATCGCTCCGCTACCGCAGAACCACCAACCCCGAAGAACCCGCTCCCCCGCCCGCAAGGAAGGAATTCCGATGGACCTCTTGGAACACCAAGCGCGCGACCTCTTCGCTGCGCACGGCGTGCCGGTTCCCCGTGGCCGCGTGGCCGCGACGCCGGACGAAGCGCGCGCCGCGGCCGTCGAGATCGGCGGGCCGGTTGTCGTCAAGGCGCAAGTCAAGACCGGCGGGCGGGGCAAGGCGGGCGGGGTCAAGCTCGCGGCCCGGCCCGAGGACGCGGCGGCGGTCGCCGGCGAGATCCTCGGGATGGACATCAAAGGGCACCGCGTGCATCGCGTCCTCGTGACCGAGGCCAGCGATATCGCCGAGGAGTACTACGTCTCCTATCTCCTCGACCGCGCCGACCGGAGTTTCCTCGCGATGGCGTCGGCGGCGGGCGGGATGGACATCGAGGAGGTCGCCGCGACCCGGCCGGAGGCGCTGGTCAAGGTGCCGATCGACATCCGGGTCGGGGTCGACCTCGTCAAAGCGCGCCGGATCGCGGCGGCGGCACGGCTTCCGGTCGAAGCGGCTGGGGTGCTGGTCCGGTTGTGGGACGTGTTCACCGCCGAGGACGCGACGCTCGTCGAGGTCAATCCGCTCGCCCGCACGCGCGGCGGGGAGATCGTCGCGCTCGACGGGAAGGTCACGCTGGACGGCAACGCCGCGTTCCGGCATCCCGGGCATCGGGCGTTCGCGGAAACGGAGACTGGGGATCCGCTCGAGCAGCAGGCCGCCGAGCAGGGGCTCAACTACGTGAAGCTCGACGGCGACATCGGCGTGATCGGCAACGGCGCCGGGCTCGTGATGTCCACTCTGGATGTAGTGGCTGCCGCGGCGCGGGACGCGGGCGCGGTCGGGCCGGCGAATTTCCTCGACATCGGCGGCGGGGCGTCCGCGGAGATCATGTCGGCCGGGCTCGGGGTGATCCTCGGGGATCCGGACGTGCGCAGTGTGTTCGTGAACGTCTTCGGCGGCATCACTGCGTGCGACGCGGTCGCGGACGGCATCGTGAAAGCGCTGGCGCTGCTGGGCGATCGCGCGACGAAACCGCTGGTGGTCCGGCTCGACGGGAACAACGTCGCGGAAGGAAGGCGGATCCTCGACGAGGCTGCGCATCCGCTGGTGACAGTCGTCGCGACGATGGACGACGCCGCGCGCGAAGCGGCCAAGCTCGCGGCCGGGACGGAGGGCTGAACGATGGCGATTTTCCTCGACAGCACCAGCCGGGTCCTCGTTTCCGGCATCACCGGCGCGGAAGGGACCAAGCACACCCGCCGGATGCTGGCAGCGGGCACGAATGTCGTGGGCGGGGTCAATCCGCGCAAGGCCGGGCAGACAGTTTCCCTTGACGGGCACGAGCTGCCGGTCTTCGGTGGCGTCGCCGAAGCGATGGCGGAGACCGGTGCGGATGTAGTGGTCTTGTTCGTGCCGCCGCCGTTCGTGAAGGACGCGGTGCTCGAAGCGGTCGACGCGGGCATCGGGCTCGCGGTGGTGATCACCGAGGGCGTGCCGGTGCACGATTCCGCCGCGTTCTGGGCGCACGCGCGTGACAGCCGCACCCGGATCATCGGACCCAACTGTCCCGGGCTCATCTCCCCCGGGCTGTCGAACGCCGGGATCATTCCCGCTGACATCACCGGCCCGGGACGGATCGGGCTGGTGTCGAAGTCCGGCACGCTCACCTATCAGCTCATGCACGAACTCCGCGACATCGGTTTCTCCAGCTGCATCGGCATCGGCGGCGACCCGGTCATCGGCACCACGCACATCGACGCGGTCGAGGCGTTCGAAAAGGACCCGGACACCGATGTGATCGTGCTGATCGGCGAAATCGGCGGTGACGCGGAGGAGCGCGCGGCGGCGTACGTGCGGGAGAACGTCCGGAAGCCGGTCGTCGGGTACGTCGCGGGATTCACCGCTCCCGAAGGCAAAACCATGGGACACGCGGGAGCGATCGTGTCCGGGTCCTCCGGGACGGCGGCGGCCAAGAAGGAAGCACTCGAGGCGGCCGGGATCCGGGTGGGGCGCACGCCGAGCGAAACCGCGCGGCTGGTGCGCGAGGTACTCGCCGGGACCAGCGCGTAGCACGCGTAGTACTACGACCGGAGTGGTTCAAGGACGAACCCAGGAGGACGGATGGACCTGCGGCAGCTGGAAACCGTCGTGGCGGTGGCCGAGGAGGGCGGGTTCACCGCTGCCGCGCGTCGGCTGCATACCGTGCAGTCGACAGTGTCCACTGTGGTCCGTGCGCTCGAACGCGATCTGGGCACTGAACTGTTCGAGCGCACTACCCACCGGGTCGCGCTGACGCCTGCGGGCAAAGCGTTTCTCCCGGCGGCGCGAGCGGCGCTGGAGGCGGCCAGCCACGCTCGGGCCACCGTCGACCGGGCGCGGTGGGAGATCACCGGCGAGGTCCGGATCGGGGTCATGCCCGGGGCGTGGCCGGAACCGCACCGGGCGCTGAGCGCGTTGCGCCGGGATCACCCCGGCGTGCGAGTGCTGGTGCGGACCGCGCCGCCGCATCAGCTCCGCGAGGCGGTCGTGACGTCCACTGTGGACATCATGGTCGCCGTCGCGGGGTGCGCCCCGAGCGACGGATTGGTCAGCCGCCCGGTCCGGCGGGAGGAGATGGTGCTGGTCACCGCAGCCGGCGACGGAGCAGCGGACCGGCCGGTGTCGGCCGCCGAAGCCGCCGGTACCGCGGTGGTCGATTTCGCGCCGGGCTGGGCGATCCGGGAGGCCACCGACCGGACTTTCCAGTCGGCTCGGGTGCGCCGGACCGTCGTGCACGAGGTCACCGACGCGTCCGCCGCGGCGGAACTGGTCCGGCACGACCTCGGCGGCTGCGTGCTGCCGGTGTCCGTCGCCGCGCAGTTCCCCGACCTCACCGGCCGCCGGTTCACGCGCGGCGGCCCGACCTGGAACATCACCGCGACCCACCCGGGCGATCCGCGGCCCGCGGTGGCGGCGGTGTTGCGGCACCTGACCTGATCCAGCGCACCCTCGTTCAGCCAGCCGCCCATTCGGCCCTGACGTGCTTCAGATGCGCCCGGACCTGGTCCTCCAGCCGAGCCCAGTCCCGCTCCGCGATCGTCGCCAGCATCTCCCGGTGTTCCCGCGCCGAGTCCGCCAGCCGGCCGCGTTCGGCGAGCTTTTCCAAGCCGTACAAGCGTGTCTGGTCGCGCAGCGTGGCGATGGCGTCGATCAGCCGCCCGTTTCCGGCCAGGGCCAGCAAATCGAGGTGGAACCGGCGGTCCGCCTCCAGGAAGCGCGCGACATCGCCTGCCTCGGCTGCGGACTCGATCTCACCGGCCAGCGCGTCCAGCCGGGCGAGGTCGTCCGGACCGGCGGCCGCCCCGGCGGACAGCGTCGCCGGGATCTCCAGCAGCACCCGCATCTCGTAGATCTCGTCCAGGTCGCGTTCGGTGATCGCGACGACCCGGTAGCCCCGGTTGCGGACGGGTTCCAGCAGGCCCTGGTTGACCAGCGTCAGCAACGCCTCGCGCACCGGGCTGCTCGACACGCCCAGCCGCGTCGCGAGCGCGGCGGCCGAATAGATGTCGCCGGGACGCAGTTCGCCGGACACCATCGCCTGCCGTACCACTTCGAGCACTTGTTCGCGCAGGTTAGTGCGCTGCAGCTGCGTCACGGGACGCACCTCCGCTTCCCCGGGCTTGACTTCGCCCGCCTAGGTCCAGCAGGGTACAGGAGTAACCGGTAGCCGGTTACTAAGGAGTAACTAATGCCTGAGATCCGGGGTTACTGCACGTTGTGCCGGTCGCGCTGCGGCGCGGTCTACACGGTCGAGAACGGCGCGCTGCGCGGCGTCCGGCCGGATCCGGCACATCCGACCGGTGCCGCGTTGTGCCCGAAGGGCCGCGCCGCGCCGGAGCTCGTGCGCTCCCCCGAGAGGCTGCGCCGGCCGTTGCGCCGCACGACGCCGAAGTCCGATCCGGATCCGCGCTGGCGCGAGATCAGCTGGGACGAAGCGCTGTCCGAGATCGCCGAACGGCTCGGCGGCATCCGCGCGACCAGCGGGGCCGAGGCTGTCGCGTTCTCGGTCACCTCCCCCAGCGGCACGCCGATGTCCGACTCGATCGACTGGGTCGAGCGGTTCATCCGGCTTTTCGGCAGCCCCAATACGCTGTACGCAACCGAAATCTGCAACTGGCACAAGGACTACGCGCACGCGTTCACGTTCGGCTCGGCGTTGCCCGCCCCGGATTACGCGGGTACGGAATTCGCGGTGCTATGGGGGCACAATCCGGCCAAGGCATGGCTCGCTCAGTCCGCCGCGTTGGCTGAGGCTCGCACGCCGAAGCTGGCCGTCGTCGATCCGCGGCGGACGGCCAGCGCGGTGCGGGCTGAGCACTGGCTCCGGGTGCGGCCGGGCACGGACGGCGCGCTCGCGCTCGGCGTCGCACGGGAGTTGCTCGAACGTCGCGGGCACGACGAGGCTTTCGTGCGGTCGTGGACGAACGCTCCGTTGCTGGTCCGCACCGACACGGGCCGGTTTCTCCGGGCGGCGGAAATCGATCCCGGCGCGGCTGGGTTCGCGGTGTGGGACGAGGTCGCCGGACGAGCTGAGCCGTACGACACGAATTATCCAGCAAGCGGTCCGGAAAGGTTTGCTCTGCACGGAAAACGCCGGGTGCGCACGCTGGCTGGCCCGGTCGACTGCGTGCCCGCATTCGAGCATTACGCGCAGGCCTGTGCCGCGTGGCCGCTCGATCGGACCGAAGCCGTGACGACCGTCGAAGCCCCGGCGATCGAAGCCTTCGCGGCCGACCTTGCCGAGGCGAAGTCCGTGACGTATGCGGCTTGGTCGGGCGTCGGGCAGCACGCGAACGCGACGCAGACCGAGCGCGCGATTGCCACGCTCTACGCGCTCACCGGCAGCTACGACTCCCCCGGCGGCAACGTCGTGCTTCCGAAGCTCGCGGTCGCGCCGGTCACGTCGGCGGACCAGCTCGCGCCTGAGCAGCGAGCGAAAGCCCTTGGCCTGCAAGAGTTCCCACTCGGTCCGCCGGACCAGGGCTGGGTGACTGCACGGAACTTCTGCCGCGCTGTCCTCGAAGAAAAGCCTTATCCGGTAAGGGCGCTGGTGTCCTTCGGCGGGAATCTTCTGCTGTCGCAACCGGACCCGAACCGTACCGCAGAAGCGTTGCGGCGCTTGGAATTCGCGGTGCATCTCGATCTGTTCGAGAATCCGACCGCGCGCTTCGCCGACCTGCTGCTGCCGGTTCAGACGCCGTGGGAGCACGAGGCGGTCAAGGCCGGTTTCGAGATCAGCCAGGCGGCGCAGGAACACGTGCAACTGCGGCCGAGGATGACCGATCCGGTCGGCGAGTCGCGTTCGGACACTGAGATCGTGTTCGAGCTGGCCGGACGACTCGGGATGGGCGCGGACTTCTTCGACGGCCGCATCGAGGACGGCTGGGATCACCAACTGGCCCCGCTCGGCCTCACTGCCGCGCAGTTGCGCGAACAGCCCGGCGGCGTCGATCTGCCGTTGCAAAATGAATATCGCAAATACGCCGATCTTGCGGAAAATGGCGCGGTGACTGGGTTTGCGACGCCGACTCGCCGGGTCGAACTGTATTCCGAACGGCTCGCTGAGCACGGCTACCCGGCGGTTCCGACTGCCGAGCCGCCGGTCCCGGACGCTCGGCATCCGCTGGTGCTGACCTGCGCGAAGAACGGATACTTCTGTCACAGCCAGCATCGCGGGATTTCGTCGCTGCGCAAGCGTTCTCCCGAACCGGCCGTCGACCTGAGCGCGGAACTCGCCGCGGAGCGCGGGATTCAGGACGGGCAGTGGGTCCGCATCACGACGGCCTCGGCGGACGTCCGGATGCGCGCGCGGATCGATCCCGCACTGCACCGCGACGTGGTCGTGGCGGAGTACGGCTGGTGGCAGCCGGCTCCTGACCTCGCGCTGCCCGGTTCGGACCCGCTCGAGGACGGCGGGACCAACTACAACCTGCTCGTCGGCGACGACGCCCATGATCCGGTGAGCGGGTCGGTGCCGTTGCGTTCGACGTTCTGCGACGTCCGGCCGGACGAGCCCGAGCCGTGGACCGGGCAGCGGGAGTTCGCGGTCGAGCGGGCGGAGCTGGAGACCGAGGACATCCGGTCGGTGCGGCTCAAGCCGGTGGACGGGCGGGCGGTGCCGGAGTTCCGCGCCGGGCAGCACATCACCGTCGCCTGGCCGGACGCGCCTGGGTTGACCCGCAGCTACTCGCTGACCGGGTCGGCGAAAGCCGCCGACGGCGGGTACGCGATCGCGGTGCGGCGGGTGCCGGGCGGGCAGTTCTCGCCCGCCGTGCACGACCGGCTTGAGCCCGGGACCCAGTTGCTGGTCACGGCTCCCTCCGGCGGATTCGCGTTGCCGACCGTCCATTCGCGGCCGATCGTGCTGCTGGCGGCCGGGATCGGGATCACGCCGTTTCTGAGCTACTTGGAATCCCTCGAACCCGCGTCCGCGCCGGAGAGCGTGCTGCACCACGGCAGTCGCGACCGCTCCCGGCACGCGTTCCGCGAGCGCATCGCCGGGTTGGCGGCTCGGCTGCCCTCTGTCCAGATCGTGGACCACTACAGCCGCCCTGGTCCGGAGGAGTCCTGCGATTTCACCGGCCGGATCACCGCCGACCGCGTCGACGCCGAACTGATCCGGCGGCGGGCCCGGTTCTACCTGTGCGGTCCGGAAAGCATGCTGGACGAGCTGACCGCTGGGCTGGTGGAGCGGGGCGTGCCGCGCTTCGACATCTTCACCGAGAAGTTCCACGCCGCGCCCGCGCCGGTCCATATCCCGGACGACGCGACAGCCACCGTGCGGTTCGCGCGGTCCGGCCGCGAGGCCACCTGGCGGGCGGGCGACGGGGACCTGCTGCGGTTCGCCGAGGCTTCCGGGGTCGCGCTGCCCAGCGGATGCCGGCTCGGGCAGTGCGAGAGCTGCGCCGTGACGGTGCTGGGCGGAACGGTCGCGCACCTGGTCGCGATCGCCGACGATCTGCCCGCTGACCAGTGCCTTTCCTGTCAGGCGATCCCCACTGCGGATGTAGTGCTCGATGCGTGAGTCTGGTCACCCCTAACCTCGCAAACCCCGTCTGGGGTGCGAAATCCGGCATTCGGACGGCATCATCGGCGGATGGCTCTCGACCAGACATCGCGCGCAGTGTACGAGGAGATCGTCCGGAAGAACCCGGCCGAGCCGGAGTTCCACCAGGCCGTCTTCGAAGTGCTGGAAGCGATCCGGCCCGCGCTGCAACGGGATCCGGACCTGCGCGACGCGGCGATGCTGGAGCGGCTGTGCGAGCCGGAGCGGCAGGTGATGTTCCGGGTGGTCTGGACCGACGACGCGGGCGCGGTGCACGTCAACCGCGGCTTCCGGGTCGGGTTCAGCTCGGCGCTCGGGCCGTACAAGGGCGGGCTGCGCTTCCGCGGCGACGTCACGCTCGGCACGGTCAAGTTCCTCGCCTTCGAGCAGATCTTCAAGAACGCGCTCACCGGCCTCGGCATCGGCGCGGGCAAGGGCGGGTCCGACTTCGACCCGGCCGGCCGCAGCGACGGCGAGATCATGCGGTTCTGCCAGGCGTTCATGACCGAGTTGGTCCGGCACATCGGCCCCGAGACCGACGTCCCGGCGGGCGACATCGGCGTCGGCGGGCGCGAGATCGGGTACCTGTTCGGCCAGTACAAGCGGCTCACCAACCGGTACGACGCGGGCACGATCACCGGCAAGAACCCGTTGCTGGGCGGCATTCCGGCGCGGCCGGAGGCCACCGGATACGGGACGGTGTACTTCCTCGAGGCGATGCTCGGCGCGCGCGACGACTCGTTCTCCGGCCGCACCGCGGTGGTGTCCGGGTCGGGCAATGTCGCCTACCACGCGATCGCGAAGCTTCAGGAGCTCGGCGCGAAGCCGGTCGTGTGCTCGGATTCGGGCGGGTACGTCCACGATCCGCGCGGGATCGACCTGGAGCTGTTGCACGAGCTGAAGGTCGCGCGGCGCGGGCGGCTTTCCGAGTACGTCGACCATGTGCCGTCCGCGAAGTACGTCACCGACGGCACGCCGTGGGACGTGCCGTGTGACCTGGCGTTGCCGTGCGCGACGCAGAACGAGCTGGACGAGCAGTCCGCATTGCGGCTGGTGAAGAACAACGTCCGGGCGGTCGCTGAGGGCGCGAACATGCCGTGCACGCCCGGTTCTTTGCAGATCTTCCGCGAGGCCGGGGTGGCGGTCGGGCCGGGGAAGGCCGCGAATGCCGGCGGGGTCGCGGTGTCCGCGCTGGAGATGCAGCAGAACGCGGCGCGGGAGCGGTGGACGTTCGAGCGCACCGACCGGACGTTGCGGGACATCATGACCGACATTCACCGGACGTGCCTCGAGACGGCCGACGAGCACGGGGTGGCCGGGGATTACGTGAGCGGGGCGAATATCGCGGGGTTCCGGAAGGTGGTCGCGGCGATGGACGTGTGCGGGTACATCTGAGCCGGATCCTGCGGACGGTCTTCGTTCGGCTGGATTTTGTATGCAGTATTTGGTCGGGGGTCTGCCGGTCGACGGTGGGCGGTCTTCGGTCTGGGATCTGCGGTCTGGGATCTACCGTCTGCGGTCTGCCGGTCGACAGTCCGC
Source organism: Amycolatopsis nivea (assembly GCF_004522235.1). Taxonomy (GTDB): domain Bacteria; phylum Actinomycetota; class Actinomycetes; order Mycobacteriales; family Pseudonocardiaceae; genus Amycolatopsis; species Amycolatopsis nivea. The sequence continues at coordinate 397,258 of NZ_SDLT01000001.1, read as the reverse complement.
CGGTCGGCTGTCTCCGGTCGGCTGTCTCCGGTCGCCAGTCCACTGGTCGCCCGTCTCCGGTCGCCTGTCTCCGGTCGACAGTCCGCCGGTCGGCGGTCTTCGGTCGGCGGTCTGCCAGTCGGCAGTCTTTGGCCGACAGTCCGCCGGGCGGCAGTTGGCGATCTTCGGTCTTCCGGTCGGCAGTCTGCGCGTCGTCGAGGATGGGATGCGCTGTGGGCGGACTCCCCGCGATGCGGATGCCGAGCGGTGTTGTCGTGCCGCGGAGGAGCGAACCGCCAGCCGGGGAATGCTTGCCGCACTAGGTGACTATCTGGAAAAACTGCGCCAGACATAGGGGCACAGTGTGTCCGTGCTTGACGCGCGGCTGGTGGGGCGCTTCGGTACGAGGGTGACTGCGTATGTGGAGCGTCCGCCGGTGCCGGGTCTGAGTGCGGTGGTGCGCACGGTGTGGATCCAGCGCACTGGCGACGTCCCGTATGTGCAGCGGCATCTGCCTGCGGGCGGGGTCGAGATTCACTTCCCGGTCGGTGGTCGTCCGCAGTTGCTCGGGCCGTTGACCGGGCCGCAGGTCGAGGTTATTCCGGCGCATACAACGGTCGTCGGGGTGCGGTTCCGGCCCGGGGCGGCTCCTCCCCTGCCTGCGGGGCTCGACGAACTCGCTGACCAGTGCGTCGGGCTGGCTGACGTGTGGGGGCGGGTCGTGGATCGGCTGGTGGAGGCCGTGGCGGTCGCTCCGACGCCCGAGGCGGGGCTTGCCGCGTTGCAGGCGCATCTGCTGCGGGAGTACCGGCGGGTCGGCGGCCTGGATCCGCTGATCAGGGAAGCGGTGCGGGTGCTGATGCCGTGGGAGCCGGTCGGCGTGGACGCGGTTGCGGCGCACTTGGCGTTGTCGGCGAGCCAGTTGCGGCGGAGGTGCCTGCACACGGTCGGGACGAGTCCGAAGGTGCTTCAGCGGACGTTGCGGTTCCAAGGGTTTCTGGCGCTGGCTCAGTCCGGGGCGGTCGCGACCGGGCGGCGGGGTGCGGACGGGACGGCGGGGCTGGCCGTCGACGCGGGGTATGCCGACCAGGCGCATCTCAGCCGGGAATGTCTCCGGCTGACTGGGGTCACGCCGAGGCAGCTCCTCGGGGGCGATCTCGACCGGTGCGCGTGCGGGCATGATCATTCCGCGTCCTACACGCCGTTTCTGGAAGGGCGCGGGCGGTCGCCGTTGCGCGGGTGAGCGGAGCATGGGCTGCGGGCGATCGCGGCTGGGCGGGATCTCGAAGAACCACCTTCGCCCAGGCCCGCCCGCTCCGGACATCGGCCGACCCGCCGCTCGCACATCCGAACCCGCCGAGCGCAGCCACCCGCTCCCGACGACGGGCCGACCCCGCCCGCACATCCGACCCCCGCCAAGCCCAGCCACGCACTCCCGACAACGGGCCGACTCGCCCGCGACCCGCCGCCCGCACATCCGGCGCCGCCAAGTCCAGCCATCCGCCCCGACGACGGGCCGACCCGCCCCCAGCCTGCCGTGCCACGAGCCCGGCGGCTCGGCCAAGCACCCATTCCACCCGGCACGACCAGGCGATTCCCTCCTACGAGGGATGCCCGGGATGGTTCACTGTGGCCCCGTTCGCAGGCCGCAACCCCACCGCGCGGGCGGGAAGAACGATCCGGAGGAGGGTCTTGGATGACCGGACCAGCTCGCCCCGGTGTGGCGTCCCCGGCGCTCGTCGCGGTCGTCGACTCGCTGGCCGCCGCGGCCAGCGTCGCCGAGTTGCAGGACTGCTACATGCGCGCGGTGCCGCAGTTGCTGTCCTCGCGTTCGTTCGCCATCTACGTGCGCGACCCGCGTAACCGCGCGCCGGTCAGCCGGGCCACCGAAGGGGCCAGCGACGTCTTCCTGTCCCGGTACGAGGAGCTCGGCCGCGAGCGCGACCCCGTCCTGCGGCACTGTCTCACCGCGAACCAGGCGGCGCACAGTTCGCGTCTGATGAGCCAGGACCGCTGGACCGAGCATCCGGTGTACCGCGAAGTCATGTCGCTGCACGGCTGGCGGATGGTGCTGGAGACCCCGATCGTCGCGGGGGCCGAGATCGTCGGCACGCTCAACTTCGCCGATCGCGACGCCGGGGCGCTCTCCTCCGACGAGGACCTGGCCGTCGCGACGGCGCTGGGGCGGGTCGTGGGGCTGGTGCTGAGCGGGCTGCTCCGGCAGGAAACCCTTCTCCGGGAACGCGATCACCTCGAAACGGCGGTCGACGTGTGCGACAACGCACTGGTCCTGACCGACCATCGGGGCGGACAGCGGCGGTTCAACGCGGCCGCGAGGGCAGCGCTGCGCCGGGTGGCGCCGGACGGGCCGACGGAGTGGCTGGAGAACGTGATGGCGGCGAATCCCGACGCCAGCACGCAGGTCGCCGAGTCCGGCGGGGTGCGAGCGACGCTGCGCACGGTGCGGGTGCCCAGCCAGCCCGCGCTCTCGGTGACCACACTGGACATCCAGGACGGCCCGGGCGGCGAGATCGCGCTGAGTCCTTCGCTGTCGGCATTGCTGTCGCCTCGCGAACGGGAGGTGGCCCGACTGGCGGTGTCGGGGCTGCACGACGATCAGATCGCGGCGAAGATCTTTCTCAGCCGCTACACGGTGAAGCAACATTTGAAGAGCGTTTACCGCAAGCTGGGCGTGGATTCCCGCACTGCGCTCGCGCGGCTCGTGCTGCACGGCACGTGATCTCCGGCCGGAGGAGTTAGAATCCGGAAAATCCGGCCGAGAGAACGAAACGATGTCCCAGCGCGGTCCCGACGAACGAACAGCCCGGCTGGTCGTGTCCGCCACCGACGAGCTGTCGGCGGCCACGAGCACGGAAGAGCTGCTCGAGGTCTATCTCCGCGTGGCCCGGTCCGCGCTGCCGACGCGGTCGTTCGGCATTTATCTCTTCTCCTCGGCGCGGCACCGTTCCGCGACCGAAGGCGTCAGCGACCTTTTCCTGGCCCGGTACGAGGACGCCGGACGCGAGCAGGATCCGGTCCTGCGCCGGGCGGTGGACACCCGCAGCGCGGCGCACAGCGCGCACCTGATGCCGCCCGACGACTGGCAGGATCTCCCGTTCTACCAGGACGTCCTCGCGCTGCACGGGATGCGGATGGTGCTCGAGGCCCCGATCGTCGCGGGCGGCCGGATACTGGGGACGTTGAACTTCGCCGATCAGGATCCGGGGCTGCTCGCCGGCGAAGCCGAGGTCGCGGTCGCCTCGGCGCTGGGGCGGGTCGTCGGGTCGGCGGTCGCCTCGCTCGAAGCGCGCGACGATCTTCGGCGCGAACGCGACAACGCGTGGGCCGCGCTGGATCTCGCCGCCGTCGCGCTCGTGACGACCGACCTGCGCACCGGGAAGCGGCGGCTCAACGAAGCGGCCCGGCAGCTGCTGCGCGAAGTGTCCGATGAGGACCCCGAATCGTGGCTGGAAGAGACGATGGCCGCCCGGAATCCCCGCGACGGGTTCGCGTGGACGGTGCCCCTTGCCGAGCGCGGTTTGCGGCTCTCGCTGCGTTCCCGACCCGTTCCGGACGACGAGGTCGCGGTCGCGGTGCTGCGGCTCGAACGGGACGCGGCCGGGCTTCCGCCGTCGATCGCGGCACGGCTGACGCCGCGGGAACGCGAAATCGCTGTGCTGGCCGTCGAAGGCCTCAGCGACGACCAGATCGCCGCGCGGGTCCTGCTGAGCCCCTACACGGTGAAACAGCACCTGAAAGCCGTCTACCGCAAGCTCGGAATCGGCTCGCGGCAAGCGCTCACCCGCGTCGTCCTGAGCGCGCCTCCCTCCTTCGAGGGGTAACCGGCCCGGCCTCCCGCGAGGGATCGGCCTGACGTCGCCGCGCTCGTAGCTTTTCCCCCAGGCGTGAACGGGTTCACACCGGGAGGGAAACGGCGGATGAGTGCTTCACTGCGGGAACGCGACCGGCGCTGGGAGCGGCTGCACGCCGCTATGGCGGAGGAAGGTCTCGACGTCCTGGTGGTCGCGGGCAGCGATTACCGCGGCCACAAAGGAACTCTCCGGTACGTGGCCGACTACAACCTGGCCCACCGCTACGGGTACTGCGTCGTCTTCGCGGGCGAGGAACCGGTCATGGTGCTGCCGCAGAACCTCTCCGGCGGCAGGCGGCCGCGGTCGGCGTGGGTGTCGGACTACCGGTATCCGCACGAGCTGGGCGACGGACTGGTCGAGGTCCTGAAATCCCGGCCGCGCAACGGGCGGATCGGCATCGTCGGGCTCGGCGAGATCATGAAGGTCCGCGAATACCTGCGCCTCGCCGCCGAGCTTCCGCGCGCCAAGCTGGTCGACGCCTCCGCGATGTTCGAGCGGGTGCGCGCGGTCAAGAGCGCGGAAGAACTCGCCGGAGCCGAGGAATCGGCCTATATCACCGATCGCTGCTTCGAGCGGCTTCTCGAGATCGCCCGCCCGGGCATCACCGAGCGCGCGGTGGCGGCGGAAATGCATGCCACGGCGGCACTTCTGGGCGGCGAGGATCCGCTGTTCCTCACCATGTACGCCGACGACGAACCGTCCGGGCCGTGCCCGACCTTCGGCGCTCCGCGCGACCGGATCCTGCGCGCGCACGACGTGTTCACCTTCTCCTACGAGGTCGTCGGACCGGCCGGGTACTGGGTCGAACTGTCCAGAATGGTCACTTTCGCGCCGCCTTCCGGTGCGGTGCAACGGGTTTCCGACGCCGTCACTGCCGGGATGGCCGCCGCGGCCGCCTCGATCGGGCCCGGCGTGGCCACTTCGGACGTTCAGAAGAACGTCATCCGGGCGGTCGAGGAACAGGGCGTCGAATCGTCGTACTGGTCCGGGCACGGGCTCGGGCTCGACGTTCTCGAAGAGCCCTGGGTCGGCCTCGACGTCGTCCAGGACGACAGTTCCGCGGGCGCGGTGCCGGTGCTCGGCGCGGGCATGGTGCTCGCGCTGCACCCGATGCTCTGGGAAGCCGAAACCTCGGCCATGGGCTACATGGCCGACACGCACATCGTCACCGAACAGGGCTGCCGGACGCTGTCCGAGTTCCCGGTCCAGCTCTACCGATTGGCCGCGGGAGGCCGGAAATGACGACCACCGAAGTAGACCCCATCCTCGCCTCGGTCCTGCAGCGCCGGGTCGACGCGATCGCCAAGGAAATGGCGACGATGCTGATGCGCTCGTCGCGGTCCCCGATCTTCAACGAGATCGGCGACCTGGTGACCGTGCTGTTCGACGCGAAGGGCCGGGCGCTCGCGCAGGCCGAGTTCGCCGCGATCATCGCGTTCGGCGCGCAGCCTCCGCTGGAGTACATCATCGACTACTTCGGCGACGACCTCGCCGAGGGCGACGTGATCCTGCACAACGACGTCTTCACCGGCGGCAACCAGAACGCCGACACCGGCGTGTACCTGCCGATCTTCCACGAGGGCGAACTCGTCGCGTGGGCCGCGGCGAAGGGCCACATGGCCGACATCGGCGGCATGACCGTGGGCGGCTACAACCCGCAGGCGCGCGAGATCTGGCAGGAAGCCCTGCGGATCACCCCGGTCAAGATCCACGCGGGCGGCGAGGTCCGCAAGGACGTGTGGGACTTCGTCGGCGCGAACATCCGGATCGACTTCGTCATGCAGGACATCCAGTCGATGATCGGGGCCTGCCAGGTCGGCCGCCGCCGGCTGCTGCACGTCCTGGAGCGCTACGGGCGGGACACCTTCGACCGGCATCTCGACTACGTCCTCGAAAGCTCCGAACGCCAGGTGCGCGCCGAGATCGCGCGCTGGCCCGACGGGGTTTACCACGGCGAGAGCTGGATGGTGTCCGACGGCGTCGACGCCTCCGCCCGGTACCGCATCGCGTGCGAGGTCCGGATCGAGGGCGACGAGATCACCTTCGACTTCAGCGCCACCGACGACCAGTCCCCCGGCATCGCGAACATGCCGCCCGCGTCGGCGAAGGGCGCGGTGCGGATCGTGTTCCTGATGCTGATCGCCGCGGGCGGCATCGTCATCCCGACGAACCAGGGACTGTTCGCCCCGCTCAGCACCGTTTTCCGGGAGGGCTCGCTGCTGAACCCGCGGTTCCCGGCCGCGACGATCTTCGGCAACCAGATGTGCGACGAAGTCCTCGAAGCGATCATGACCGCGCTGGCGGACGCGTTGCCGGACCGGGTCACCGCGGGCTGGAACCAGTTCATCTGCACCGCGCTCAACGGCGTCGACCCGCGCAGCGGCGGCCCGTTCGTGACGCTGACGGTGTTCCAGCGCAGCGGACCGGGCGCGATGCGCGGAGCCGACGGCTGGGACGCGTTCGGCTTCACCGGCACCGCGGGCCAGATGCGCGCGCCCGACCCGGAGATGTTCGAACTCACGTCGCCGCATTTCCTGGAATACCACGAGTATCTGCCGGATTCGGCGGGCGCGGGCGAATGGCGCGGCGGCCTCGGCACCCGCTCGGCTTGGCGATGCTACGGCGAAACCGAGGTCGGGGTCACGATCGGCGACGACGTCGAATGCGAGGGGGCCGAAGCCGCGCCGGGCCTGTTCGGCGGGCATCCGGCCGGGCGCAACCGGATCGTCGTGGAGTTCCCGGACGGGACCACGCATCTATGGGGCTCCAAGGAAATGGTCGCGCTGCCCGCGGGATCGGTCGTGCGCTCGGAGAGCGGCGGCGGGGCGGGATACGGCGATCCGCGGCGGCGCCCGGCGGAGACCGTCTGCCGCGAGGTGCGCGACGGCTTGCTGAGCGCGGAACGGGCGCGGGACGACTACGGCGTCGTCCTGGCCGGCGGACCGGACGGCGGCTGGGCCGTCGACGAGGCGGCCACGGCCGCCCTGCGGAACTCGAACGGAAGGACTCACTGATGAGCGCGGCACGAAGCGGCGAGCTGCGGATCGGGATCGACGTCGGCGGCACCTTCACCGACTTCCTCGTGGTCCACCCGGACGGCAGCCATCTCGCCCACAAGACGAGTTCCGTCCCGTCCGATCCCTCGCGGGCGGTCGTGCAGGGGCTGCGGGAGATCGCGGACCTGCGCGGGCAGTCCGTCGAGGAACTGCTCGGCAGCGTCGGCACCATCGTCCACGGCACGACCGTGACCACCAACGCGCTGCTGACCCGGCGCGGCGCCGCCACCGGATTGCTGACCACCGAAGGATTCCGCGACGTGCTGCCGATGCGCGACGGCACCCGAGAGGAGGCGTACAACAACCGGCTCGAAGCTCCGGTGCCGCTCGTCCCGCGCCACCTCCGGCTTCCCGTGCCCGGCCGGCTCGACCACACGGGCGCCGAGGTGACCGGACTCGATCCGGAAGCCGTGCGGCGCGCGGCGAAGACGTTCCGGGACGCGGGCGTCGAAGCGGTCGCGGTGAGCTTCCTGCACTCGCACGCGAGCCCGGAGCACGAGGACGCCGCCGCCGAGATCCTGGCCGAGGAACTGCCCGGGATCTACGTGACCCGGTCGAGCGCGCTGCTGGCCCAGGTCCGCTACTACGACCGGACCTCGACGGCGGTGCTGAACTCCTACGCGGGCCCGATCATCAGCCGCTATCTCGCCGGGCTGACCGAAACGCTGGAGGAAGCCGGGTTCGGCGGCCTGCTCCTGCTGATGCAGTCCAACGGCGGCGTCGCCACCCCCGCCGAACTCGCCCGCCGCGCCGCGCTGTCCCTGCTGTCCGGGCCCGCCTCCGGCCCGACCGCCGGGCTGTTCGAGGTCGCCCCGCACGGCTGGGACCGCTGCCTGACCGTCGACATGGGCGGCACCAGTTTCGACGCCGCCGTGGTCAACGACGGCCGCCCGCTGGTGATGACCGACGGCACGATCGACCGCTGGCGGATCGCACTCCCGATGGTCGACATCCACACCATCGGCGCGGGCGGCGGCAGCATCGCGCGGGTCGACGACGGCGGGATGCTGCGGGTCGGGCCGGAAAGCGCCGGAGCCGTCCCCGGGCCCGCCTGCTACGGCCGGGGCGGCACCCGCGCGACCGTCACCGACGCCGACGTCGCGCTCGGCTACATCGACCCGAGTTCGTTCATGGCGGGCGGGATCCCTCTCGACGCGGCGGCGTCCCGGGCCGCGCTGGAACGGGACGTCGCCAAGCCGCTGGGCCTCGACGTCATCTCGGCCGCGGCCGGCGTCTACGACCTGGTGAACGTGACCATGGCGGCCGGGGTCCAGGCGATCACGGTGCGGCGGGGGCTCGACCCGCGCGACTTCCCGATCGTGGTCGCCGGGGGCGCGGGCCCGGTCCACGCCGCGGCGATCGCGTCGGAACTGGAGATCCCGGTCCTCGTGACGCCGCGGCAGTCCTCCATTTTCTGCGCGGCCGGGATGCTCGCCTGCGATTTCAAGCACGACTACGTGCGCAGCATTTCCGGTTCGCTGGCCGAGTTCAGCCTGGACCGGCTGCGCGAGATCTGGGCTTCGATGGCCGCCGAGGGGCGCGAAACCCTTCGCGGGGAAGGAATTCCCGAAAGCGCTGTCACCTTCGAGCCGTCGCTGGACATGCGGTACGCGGGTCAGTGGTTCGAGATCAACGTGCCGGTCGGCATCGACGGCATGGATGCGCCCGACCGAACGAAGCTGGCCGAGCTTTTCCACGCCCAGCACGACATTCTGTTCGGCTACCGGGCCGAGGACGAGCCGGTCGAGGTGCTCAACGTCCGGTTGACCGCGATCGGCGCGACGCCTCGTCCGCCGCTGGATCTCGGCGCGCTCGACGCGGATCTGACCGAGGACCCGCAGATCGGCGAGCGGGAGATCTGGTCGCCGGCACGGCGCGCGATGGTGCCCGCCCGGATCATGGACGGCCACCGGATGGCGCCGGGTGCGCGGCTGTCCGGACCGGCCGTGGTCGAACTAGGCACCACTTCCCTGGTGGTGCTGGACGAATACGACCTCGTGGTCGACCCGCGCGGTTCGTTCGTGCTGTATCTCCGCGAACGCGCGCACGAGCTGGCCGACCGGCTGTCCCTCGCCGAAGACCTGGTGCTGCGATGACCGGCTTCGAGGGAACGACCGCTGTCGTCACCGGCGGGGCGACGCTCATCGGCGCGGCGATCGTCCGCGCGTTCGCCGACGCGGGCGCACAGGTCGTGGTGCTCGACATCGATGAACCCGGCGGAACCGCGCTGGCCGGCGAACTGGGCGAAGCCGTCACGTTCCACCACGTCGACATCACCGACGACGCCGCGCTCGGCCGCGTCCGCGACGCGCTCGCGGCCGGTCCGGGCAAGGTCGACGCGCTGGTCAACCTCGCTTGTTCCTATGTGGACGACGGCAGCCAGTCCACCCGGGCGGACTGGCGACAGAGCCTCGACGTGAACGTCATCGGCACCGCTTTGGTCACCACCACGCTGCTGCCATTGCTCACCGCCTCGGACCGGCCCGCGGTCGTCAACTTCACCTCGATCTCCGGCCGCGTCGCCCAGGCCGGGCGCTGGCTCTACCCGGCGGGCAAGGCCGCGGTCGCGCAGCTGACCCGGTCGATGGCGCTCGACCTGGCCGCCGACAGCATCCGCGTCAACTCCGTCTGCCCTGGCTGGACCTGGTCCGCGGTGATGGACCGGTTGTCCGGCGGAGACCGGGAGAAGACCGACCGGGTCGCCGCTCCCCTGCATCCGCTCGGGCGCACCGGCGACCCGGCCGAGATCGCCGCCGCCGTGCTCTTCCTCTGCTCCCCCGCGGCCTCGTTCGTCACCGGCGCCGACCTCGCGGTGGACGGCGGCTATTCGGCGATCGGGCCCGAACGCGGCGAAATCCTCATCCCCCAGCTGGCCGAGTGACCGGCCGACAAGGAGAAACCCAGTGAGCACTTTCGTGGACCGCCACGGCCTGCACAGCCCGGAGCAGCGCGCCGCCGCGGAGAAGAACCTCGCCGAGATCGAGGCCGCCGGGGTCGAAATGGTCCGCCTCGTGTGGCCGGACCAGCACGGCCTCCCGCGCGGCAAGTCCGTGACCGTCAAGGCGTACGCGGCGGCGCTGCGCGACGGCATGGAGATCACCATGGCGCCGTTCTTCTTCGACACCGCCAACGCCATCGTGTTCAACCCGTTCAGCCCCGGCGGCGGTTTCGGCATCCCGGAACTCTCCGGCAGCCCGAACGTGACCATGGTGCCGGACCCGGAGACGTTCGCCGTCTTGCCGCACGTGCCGGAGACCGCGTGGGTCGTGTGCGATCTGTACCTGCGCGACGGGTCGCCGTTCCCCTTCGCTCCGCGCGCGATTCTCCGGCGGCAGCTGGAAAAACTGACCGAAGCCGGGTTCTCGCTGGTCGCCGGGATCGAACTCGAGTGGTACCTCACCCGCGTGCTCGACCCGATGCTCGAAACCGGCTCGCTCGGCGCGCCCGGGCTGCCCGGTGACCCGCCCAAGGTCGCGCCCGTCGCCCGCGGCTACAACTACCTGCTCGACGGGCACCTGGACGAGATCGACGACGTACTCCGGCCTATCCGCAAAGCAGTCTCCGCGCTGGGCTTGCCGTTGCGCTCGATCGACGACGAGTGGGCACCCAGCCAGGTCGAGACGACCTTCGACGTCCAGCAGGGCCTGGCGGTCGCCGATTCGGTGCTGTTGTTCCGCAGTGTCGTCAAGCAGGTCGCGCGCCGCCATGGCCACCACGCGACGTTCATGTGCACCCCGGCGATCCCCGGTTTCTACGCCAGCGGCTGGCATCTGCACACCTCGCTGGTCGACGCGGTGAGCGGAGTCAACGCGATGGTGCCCGGCACCGAAGCGGAGGCGCTGTCCGAGACCGGGACGCACTACGTCGGCGGCACGCTCGCCCACGCCGCCGCGGCGTCGGTCTTCACCACCCCGTCGATCAACGGCTACCGGCGACGCCGCCCGCATTCCCTCGCGCCCGACCGCTGCACCTGGGGGCTCGACAACCGCGCCGCGATGATGCGCGTCATCGGCGGGCACGGAGACCCGGCGACGCACGTCGAGAACCGGGTCGGCGAGCCGTCCGCGAATCCGTACCTGTATCTCGCCGCGCAAACCGCTTCCGGGCTCGACGGCATCCTCGGCAAACGCAGCCCCGGCGCGCTGTCCGACGACCCCTACGCCTCGGACGCGCCGCAGCTGCCGACGAGCCTGCGGGCGGCGCTGGACGAACTGGACGCGAGCGAGTTCTTCCGCGCGGAGTTCGGCGACAGCTTCGTCGACTACCTCGTGCGCATGAAGCGCAGCGAGGTCGAGCGGTACGAGGCGCACGTCAACGAGCAGCCCGACCCGGCCGCGTACGCCGCCGAGGTCACCGAATGGGAGCACCGCGAGTACTTCGAACTCTTCTGACCCGCCATCGTTTGGAGCGTCGCCAATGTCTGTCGACACACCCGATTCGTCGCCAAGAACTCCCGTCCCCGCCGCCGCGCCGCCGAAGACCGGCCTCGGCGCCGTGATCGAGGACTACGCGCTGGAACGCGTGCCCGAATCCGCCCGCCGCGGCGGCTGGGGCCTGCTGTGGAACACCGCCGGGGCCGGGTCGACCCTCGTCGTGCTGTCGGTCGGCGCGGCCGTGACCCTGATCGCCGGGGTCGGCTGGGGCCTCGCCGTCGGAGCCGCCACCGCCCTGTTCGGCGGCGGGCTCGGCTGGGCGGTCGGCCACGTCAGCCGCGTGCAAGGGACCTCCAGCACGCTGACCGCCCGGTATTACGGGCTCGGTTCGCGCGGTTCGGTGCTCGCCTCGCTGATCTTCGCGGTCATGATCGTGAGCTTCCTGGCCCTGGAGAACGCGATGCTGTACAACGGCACGCTGTTCCTCTTCGGCTGGGCGCCGAGCCTCGGCCACGCGGTGCTGATCCTCGGCGTCCTCACCGTGCTGTGGCTCGTGCTGCCGACGTTCGGGATTTCCCTGGTACAGCGGACTTCCGGGCTCCTCACCGCTGTTTCGGCCGTGTTGTTCGTGGTCGTCGCGGGCATCGCGGTGTCCTCGTCGGGACGCTCCGTCGGCGCCGTCCTCGGCTCCGGTCCCGGGGTGCCGGGATTCGCCGGGCAGGCCGACCGCGTGCAGGCGGCGCTGGCGTTGCTGGCCGGGATCGCGGGTGCGCTCGCGCTGCTGGGCGCCGATTTCGCCCGGTACGCCCGCACCAGCAAGGACGTCGGCGTGATGGCCGTCGGCGGTTCGGTCGTGGTGAACCTCCTGGTGCCGATCGTCGGCACGCTGATCGTGCAGGCGGGCAGCGTGGTGGTCGGGATCCGGCTGAACAGCGATCCGGCCCTCGCCGCGACACAGCCCGGCGGGTCGGCCGAGGAGAAGGTCGCGGGCATGGTCTCGGCCAATCCCGGTGCGTTCTTCGTCGTGCTCGCCGGGGCGGTCGGCTTCGCGCTGGTCTATGCGGCGCAAGCGAAAGCGCAGGTCGTCAACGCGTATTCGGCGAGCCTGTCGCTGACGAATCTCGTCGACGGGCTGACCGGGCGCAGCCCCGGGCGGCTGGTCATGCTGGTGGTCGCGAACGCCGCCGCGCTCGCGATGATCGCGGGCGGGATCCTGAACGTGCTCGCGTCCTGGCTGGACGCCCTCGGCATCCTGACCACCTCGCTGTGCACGCTGATGATCGTCGACTACTTCGTCGTCCGGCGCCGCCGTCCGGCCCGCCCCGGCGCGGTCGAGCGGGTCAACTGGGCGGGCGTGCTCAGTCTTCTGGCCGCCTCCACGCTGGCGGAAACGCTCGTGCTGAGCGGGGTCACGAGACTCGGCTTCCTCGTCGCCATCGCCACGACCGCCGTCCTCTACCCCGCGCTGCGGCTGACCGTCCTGCCGCCGGGTCGCTGGACCCGTCTCGACGGCCCCCGACCAGAAAAGGTGACCCCATGACCAGGCCGTACCGGATCGGCATCATCGGCGCGGGCTTCGCCGGGCTCAGCTCCGCCAAGGTGCTGCGCGAGTTCGGCTTCGACGTGACCGTCTTCGACAGCAGCCCGGACGTCGGCGGCGTGTGGAGCCGCACCCGCCGCTACCCCGGTCTCACCACCCAGAACGGCAAGGACAGCTACGCGCTCTCGGATTTCCCGATGCCGCGCGACTACCCGGAATGGCCGACCGGCGAGCAGGTGCAGCAGTACCTGGAGTCCTATGTGGAGGAACGCGACCTGAAACCGCTGCTGCGGCTCAGCACCCGGGTCACGCGCGCCGAACTCGACGAATCCGTTCCACAGTGGACGCTCCGGCTGAAGGACATCGCCTCCGGCAAGGACCTGCCGCCCTGCACGGTCGACCACCTGGTGGTCGCCAACGGCATCTTCAGCACCCCGTTCGTGCCGGACTACGCCGGCGCGGAACAGTTCACCGCGGCCGGCGGGCGGATCTGCAGCGTCTCCGACGTCGCCGACCTCGACCAGGTCGCCGGGAAACACGCGCTCGTTGTCGGGTACGGGAAATCTGCCTGCGACGCGGCGGCAGTGTTCAGCGGCGTCGCGGCGTCCACCTCGGTCGTCGCGCGGGAACTGCTGTGGAAGATCCCACGCAAGCTCGGCGGGGTCGTCAACTACAAGTACCTGCTGCTGACCCGGCTCGGCGAAGGGCTGTTCCGCTACCTGCGTCCGCGCGGGTTCGAGCGGTTCCTTCACGGACCAGGCCGACCGCTACGCAACGCGATGCTGGCGAGCGTGCAGGCGCTCATCACCCGCCAGCTCCGGCTGCGCGAAACCGGGCTGGTCCCCGAGGGCCCGCTCGAACGGATCGCGCGCAGCACGGTCAGCCTCGCGACGGAATCGTTCTACGAGTCGGTGGCCGACGGCCGGATCGCCGTGCACCGCGACCGCACGATCCAGCGCCTGGCGGTCCGGAGTGGACAGACTGTCGCGGAGCTGTCGGACGGGACGATCCTGCCCGCGGACGTCGTGGTCTGCGGCACCGGCTGGCGGCAGTCGCTCCCGTTCCTGGACGACGAACTGCAGCGCCGGATCACCGACGAGGCGGGCAACTTCGCGCTGTACCGGCAGGTGCTGCCGCACGACGTGCCCGCGCTGACGTTCTGCGGCTACAACTCGTCGTTCTTCAGCCCGCTCAGCGCGGAGATCGCCGCCTGGTGGATCGCCGCGCACCTCACCGGAAATCTCGACCTGCCGCCGGTCGAGGAACGCCGGGCGCAGGTAGCCGAACGGCTCGCCTGGATGGAGCGGCGGACCGAAGGCAGGCACGCGCGCGGGACCAACATCGTTCCGTTCTCCGTGCACAACATCGACGAGTTGCTCAGCGACATCGGGATCGGCGTCAGCCGCAGGGAGCGGTTCGCCGAATGGCTCCGGCCGCTCAACCCGTCCGCATACGCCCGGGTGGGCGCCCGTTTGCTCGCCCGGCACCGCGCGTCGGGCCCCACCGTGTCCCAGGGTGCCGCGCACCCCCGAACGCAGAAGGTCGACGGATGACTCTCCAGCAAGAACCAGCCCTGGCCCCGGAATCGGCGGCGACGCGCTTCGGCCCGCTCGTCCGGCCCGACCGGGTCCACCGCACGCTCTACACCGATCCCGCCGTCTTCGCCGAGGAGATGACCAAGGTCTTCGGCGGCCGCTCGTGGGTGTATCTCGCGCACGAATCCCAGCTGCCCGAACCGCATTCGTTCCTGTCGGTCCGGATGGGACTCCGCCCGGTCCTGGTCACCCGCGACCGCGCGGGGAAACTGCACGCGGTCTTCAACCGGTGCAGCCACCGCGCGGCGACGATCTGCCGCGAGGAACAGGGCGTCGCCAAGAGCTTCCAATGTCCTTACCACGGCTGGACTTTCCGCAACACCGGCGAGCTCGTGGGCACGCCGTGGCCGCAGGGGTACGGACCAGGGTTCGACAAAACCGAGTTCGGGCTGCACGTCGTGCCGCGGGTGGAGTCGTACCGCGGCTTCGTGTTCGGCACGCTCAACGAAGCCGCTCCCCCGGTCGCCGATTGGCTGGGACCGGCGACGACGTGGCTCGACTACTGGATCGACCGCTCGCCGGGCGAGGTGCTCGTCCGGGCCGCCGCCCACCGGATGGGCTACCGGGGCAACTGGAAACTCGCCTACGACAACGCGGGCGACGGCTACCATCCCGCGTTCTCCCACCGGTCGCTGCTCGAAATGGCGTCCCGGCTCGGCGAAAGCAAGGACATGGCCTACTTCGGCCGCACCCCGGACGACGGGCCGATGCGCACGCACATGCTGGGCAACGGCCACAGCGTCATCGACCAGCGACCCAACTACGACGGCCCGGGCAGCTTCTGGGCCAACCAGCGGCCCCAGCCCGGCCGCGAGGCGTTCGAGGAACGGGTCCGCGCCGAGCACGGGGCCGACGCGGACCGGCTGCTCGACCTGTGCGTCGGCTCGCAGATCAACCTGAGCATCTTCCCCAACCTGCTCGTCATCGGCAATCAGATCCAGGTCGTCGAACCGCTGGCCGTCGACCACACGCAGCTGACCTGGCACGCCACCGCGGTGTCCGGCGTGCCGCCCGTCGTGAACACGATGCGGATGCGCACCCAGGAGGACTTCCCGGCCTTCGGCGAGCCCGACGACCAGGCGAACTTCGAGGAGGTCCAGCGCGGCCTCGCCGCCGCGGAGGCGGAGTGGGTGCTGATGAACCGCGGGTTCGGCGTCGACGGCTGGCAGGAGGTCGGCCCGGACGGCGTCGTGACCAGCACCGCGACCGACGAACTGCACATGCGCAGCTACTACCCGGCCTGGCTCGCGCTGATGGAGGAGGAAACCCGATGATGCGCCCGATCCCCGCCGAGTACGCGGACACCTCGGCCTGGTCGTACCACGTGGACGACCAGTTCTACACGGACCTGGCCCGCGATTCGGCCGCACTGCGCGAGGACTGGCCGACCGCCGGCGCCGCGGAACTGGCCGAAGCGCAGTCGTTCCTCGCCGCCGAAGCCCGGCTGCTGGACGAAGGCCGGTTCAACGAATGGCTCGACCTGTTCACCGACGACTGTCTTTACTGGGTCCCGGTCACCCCCGGTGCGGGCGACCCGCTCGCCGAGGTGTCGCACGCCTTCGACGACCGCAGGCGGCTGACCGACCGCGTCTACTGGCTGCGCACCGGCCTCGCGTTCAGCCAGATCCCCGCCTCGCGCACCCGCCGCCTGACCACGAACGTCGAGACCACCACCGATCCCGGCTCCGGCGTCCGGATGATCCGCTCGAACTTCGCCGTGCACGAGTTCCGCGCCGGGATCGCGAAAATCCACGCGGGCTGGTACGGACACGTCCTTGAGCCCGGCGAGTCCGGCTGGCGGATCCGGCTCAAGCAGGTCAACCTGCTCGATTCCGAGCAGCTGCACGAGAATCTGACGCTGGTGTTCTGAATGGACACCCGAGGAGAAACCGCGCTGCGCCACGAGAACGAGCTGCTGCGACTGCGCGTCGCCCGGCTGGAACGCGAACTGGCGGCCGCGGCCGGGGTAGTCCGGGAGGTCAAGGACCTGGCTTTCTGGGATTTCAGCCCGTACCGGGTCAGTCCCGATGCCTCGTGGCTTGCCGTGGACCGCGGCGGCGCCGAAACACTGCTGGCCGCGCTCGCGCGGGTCGACCACTGGCACCCGTGGTCGACCCGGCTCGAACCCCGCCCCCGACCCTGACTTTTCTTTCAGGAGCACCGATGCCCAAGATCGTGTTCACCCGCCCGGACGGCACCGCCCAGACCGTCGACGCCCGCCCGGGGGCGTCGGTGATGGAAACCGGGATCAAGCACGGCGTGCCGGGAATCGTCGCCGAATGCGGCGGCGCGCTGTCCTGCGCGACCTGCCACGTCTACGTCGGCGAGGAGCACCTGCCGCTCGTCGGGGCGGCGGCGGGCTTCGAGGACGAGATGCTCGACGACGCCGCGAGCGAACGGCGGCCCACCAGCAGGCTTTCCTGCCAGATCGCGATGTGCGACGAGCTCGACGGGCTCGCCGTCACCGTCGCCCCGGTCCAATGAGCGCCGGGGTGCTGGTCGCCGGAGCCGGCGAAGCGGGCGTCCGGCTCGCCGCCGCGCTGCGGGAAAACGGCTACGCCGAGCCGATTCTGCTCGTCGGGGAGGAAGCGCATCCGCCGTACCAACGGCCGCCGCTGTCGAAGGCGTTCCTCTCCGGAACCGCCGGGGACGACGCGCTCGCGCTGCGTTCGCCCGAGTTCTATCAGGAGCAGGACATCACCGTCCGGACCGGTGTGCGGGTCGAGGACGCGGTTCTCGACGCGGACGGCCGAGGCACCGCCTCGCTGTCCGATGGGACGACCGTCGCGTTCGACCGGCTCGCTCTGGCGACCGGGGCGCGGGCGCGCACGCTGCCGTTTTCCGGCGGCAACGTGCACGTCCTGCGCAGCCGCGACGACGCGGTCCGGCTTCGGCTCTCGCTGGAGCATGCCAAGCGGGTCGTCTTGATCGGCGCGGGTTTCATCGGGCTCGAAATCGCCGCCGTGGCCCGGAAACGCGGCATCGAGGTCGTCGTCCTCGAACAACAGCCGCGACTGCTGAGCCGGGTCGCCGCCGAACCGCTGTCGGAGTTTCTGCTGGCCGCGCACCGCGGCTGGGGCGCCGAGTTCGTCCTCGGCTCCGGAGTGGCCGCGGTCGAACCGGACGGCGTGCGATTGGCGGACGGGGATTTCGTCGCCGCCGACACGATCATCGCCGGGGTCGGCGCGGTGCCGGAAATCGGCCTGGCCCAACGCCTCGGTCTCGCCTGCGACCGCGGGGTGCTCGTCGATGCCTTCTGCCGCACCAGCAACCCCGCCGTGGTGGCGCTCGGCGACTGCGCGGCCCAGCCCCACCCGCACCGGCCGGGCGCGTCGCTCGGGCTGGAATCGGTGCAGAACGCGGGCGACCAGGCCCGGGCCGCCGCCGCGACCCTCACCGGCAGGCCCGCACCGCCGCGAGCGGTCCCGTGGTTCTGGTCCGATCAGGGCGACCTGAAGATCCAGATCGCCGGGGTTTCCGACGGACACGACCGGTACGTGGTGCGAGGCGGCGACGGCGGACTGACCGTCCTGTACTACCGCGCCGGGTCGCTCATCGCGGCCGACGCGGTCAACCGGCCGGGCGACTTCATGGCGGTGAAACGCGCGCTGGCCGCCGGGAAGACGATCGCGTCGGAGAACGCGGACGACCTGGCCCGGCCGTTGAAAACCCTGGTGACGGAGGCCTAGAGCGCGTCACGGCCACGCTCCCCGGTGCGGACGCGCACAACCGTCTCCACCGGGGTCCCCGACGAACACGACCGGTACGCCGTGCGAGGCGGCGGACTGACCGTCCTGTACTACCGCGCCGGAGAATGCCGCAAACCCGGCCCAGTCGCTGAAAACCCTCGTGACGGAGGCCTAGAGCGCGTCGCGGCCACGCTCCCCGGTGCGGACGCGCACGACCGTCTCCACCGGGGTCACCCAGATCTTGCCGTCGCCGATCTTGCCGGTGTGCGCGGTGTCCAGCACGGTCCGCAGCGCGGCGTCGACCTGGTCGTCGTCGAGCAGGATCTCCAGCCGGTACTTGGTGATGAAGTCGACCTCGTACTCCGCGCCGCGGTAGATCTCGGTGTGGCCCTTCTGCCTGCCGTAGCCGCGGACCTCGCTCACCGTCATCCCGGCGATGCCCAGCTCCTGCAGGGCGATCCGGACGTCGTCCAGCACGAACGGCTTGACCACGGCGGTCAGCAGCTTCATCGGGTCTCCTCGCGCGCGGGCCGGTGCGATCCCGGTCCGCCGGCGAGCGCGCTGCCCCGGCGTCCGGACTGGACTGCCAGCTCGTACGCCCCTTCGGCGTGCTCGGCCTCGTCGACGCCGTCGATCTCGGCTTCGCGGTCGATCCGGAATCCCATGAACTTGTGCATGACCCAGCCGAGCAGCAGGGTCACCGCCAGCGAATACCCTAGTACCGCCAGAGTTCCGACCGCTTGGCGCCACAGCTGGTCGAGGCCGCCGCCGTAGAACAGGCCGTTCACGCCGCCGGGAGCCACCCCTGCGGTTGCGAAGAGACCGATCAGCAGTGTCCCGGCGAAGCCGCCGAGCCCGTGCACCGCGACCACGTCCAGGGAGTCGTCGAAGCCGAACTTGTACTTGAGGCTCACCGCGAACGAGCACACGACCCCGGCCACGATCCCGATCGCGGCCGCGCCGAGCGGTTCGACGTAAGCACAGCCGGGCGTGATCCCGACCAGCCCGGCCACCGCGCCGGACGCGGCGCCGAGGGTCGTCGGCTTCCCGTCGCGGAACTGCTCGACCAGCAGCCAGCCCAGCACTGCGGCCGCCCCCGCGACGGTCGTGTTCAGGAACGACGTCGCCGCCGAGCCCTTCGCGACCAGCGCGGACCCGGCGTTGAACCCGAACCAGCCGAACCACAGCAACCCGGCCCCGAACATCACGAACGGGAGGTTGTGCGGCCGGACGGCCTGCTTCGGCCAGCCGTGCCGCCTGCCGAGCACGAGCGCCAGCGCCAGCGCGGCCGCACCGGAGTTCACCTCGACCACTGTGCCGCCCGCGAAGTCCAGCACGTGCAGCTTGGCCGCGATCCAGCCGTCGGGAGCGAAAACCCAGTGCGCCACCGGGATGTACACAAGGGTGGTCCAGACGACGGAAAACACCGTCCACGTCCAGAACCGGGCCCGCTCGGCGATCGCGCCGGCCAGCAGCGCGACCGTGATGACCGCGAACATCATCTGGAACGCCACGAACGCGTACAGCGGCACCTGGTTCCCGGCGGGCCCGACGGTCTGCTCGGCGAGCCCGTGCAGCCCGGCCAGCCGCAGAGTGCCGAGCAGCCCGCCGAACCAATCGGGTCCGAACGCGAGCGAATACCCGTAGAACACCCAGATCAGGCCGACGGTGGCGAGACAGACGAACGTCATCGCCATCACGTTCAGCACGCTCCGGGCGCGCACCATCCCGCCGTAGAACAACGCGAGGCCGGGCGTCATCAGCATCACCAGTGCCGCACTGCCCAGCAACCACGCCGTGCTTCCGGTATCGACCACGCCTCAGACACTCCTCGTCTCATCGCCCGGCCGCTGGAAGTTAACCGGGCGGTGTTACCGGAATGTTTCCGTCGTGCTTCCGCTAACGACCCGCGGTCCGGCGAATCGGGCGTATCGGAGCGAAAGGACGGCGAGGAGACGGAATTAGTGCGCATTGCGGGATAAAACGGATCCGGGATGGTGCCGGCTCGGAGGCCCGCACCACCCCGTGGCCGATCAGCGCAGGAATCCGTCCACCAAGGCGAAGGTCGCGTCCGTGGCTTCGACCTGCGGAATGTGTCCCGCGCCGGGGACGATCGCGACCTTGCTGCCGGTGATCCGGGCGGCGAACTCGTCGGCGTAGGCGGCCGGGATCAGCTTGTCCTGCTCGCCCCAGACGATCTGGGTCGGCGCGCTGATCCGGTGCAGGCGGCGTTCGAGGCCTTTGTCCGGGATCGGCCAGACGAACTTGCCGGTGCAGCCCAGCGCCCACACCAGGCCCGCGCCCGCCGCGATCGCTTCCTCGGGGTCCTCGGGCGGGGTCAGCATCGCCTTCGCCGCGTCGCCTTCGGGGTCGGCGAACAGCAGCTCCGGCAGCGCGGCGGGCGGGGCGGCGATCCAGTTCGCGACCGGATGCTCGTCGCGCCAGAGGCCGATCGGGTCGAGCAGGACCAGTTTCGCGAACCGGTCGGGGTAGGCGGCGGCCAGTTCCGCCGCGAGCATCCCGCCGAAGGACTGTCCCATGAGGACTGGCGTGCCGATTTCCAGTTTCCGGATCGCCTCCTCGTACATGAGCACGAGCTGCCACAGATCGTCGACCTTGTGGACGGCGTAGGGATCGGCGGGCGAGGTGCCGGGGAATTCGGGGGCGTAGACGGTGAAGTCCTGGGCGAGGCGCTCCAGGAACGGATCCCACGCGAGCCCGGCGGCCGGGTGCAGGTAGACCAGGCCGGGGCCCTGGCCCGTTACCTTGACCCGGAGCTGGATCTCGCCGCCCCAGACGTCGACGGTCTTTTCGGTGAGGTCGAGGGTGCTGGTCATGCGAGGGCTCCTGTCAAGCGGGCGGAATCGGCCAGCGGCGTGCCGCCGAGTCGTTCGGGCCACCAGTGGTGCCGGTAGCCCTCTTCGGTCCACAGCTCCTGCAACCGCGGCATGACCGCGCTGGCGAACAGGTCGATGTTGTCCTTCGCCAGTTCGTGCGGCATGGAGCCGAACTGCAGCATCGCGTGCAGGTTGCCGATGCGGTATTCCCGCGCGTAGGCGAGCAGCTGTTCGGCGACGGTGTCCGGCGAACCGCAGATCACCGAGCCCGCGTCGACCAGTTCGGCGAAGGTGGCGGTGCGCATCTTGCTGTAGATGCCGAAGTCGCCGGGGTCGCGCATGATCGCTTCGACGCCGCGGATGTCGATGCCGCCGGGCAGCGCGAGCCGCTCCATCGGGATCGAGCCGATGCCTTTGCGGAAGAAGTACTCCGCGTGCTTGGCATACAGCGCTTCGGCCTTCGCGTCGGTGTCGGCGACGCACACGGTCTGCATGAAGCCGAGGCGGTACGGGTTGGCGTCCTTGCCGAGCCGGTCGGCGATTTCCCAGAACCGGTCGAAGATCCGGCGGCCGGTGACTTTCAGGCCGAACCAGCCGAAGTAGTTGAACCCGAATTCCCGTTCGAGCGTCATCTGCATGGTGCGCGGGTTGCCGATGCCGGTGATCCACACCGGCGGGTGCGGGGCCTGCTGCAGCGGCCGCGGCCAGAGGTTGACGCCGGGGTACTGCCCGAACCTGCCGTTCCACGGGAAGGCGCCGCCCTGGTGCGTCCACGCCTTCAGCACCAGTTCGAGGTTTTCGTCGAACCGCTGCCGGGTCTGCGCGGGCGGCACGCCGTTGTTGAGGTTGGCGTCATAGGCGAGGCCGACCGGGAACCCGGTGACCAGGCGGCCGTTCGACATGCAGTCGAGCATCGCCAGCTCCTCGGCCGCCCGCAGCGGTTCCCGGCTCTTGCCCAGCGACCGGCCGACCGGGTAGATCGCCGTCTCGATGTTCTCGGCCTCGGTGGCGTAGGCGAGGGCGGCCTCGATGATGTCGGGGTTCGGCGCCATGTCGTAGGAACTTTGGCCGTGCTCGGTGACGGCGAGACCGTCGAATCCCGCGCGGGCGGCGTGCATCAGCTCGTCCATCGCTTCGCGGAACGCGGCGGCGACGTGCTGCGGTTCGGTGACTTCGTGGTACGGCGTCGTGATGACGGATTCGAACCGCTGCTCGAAGTCCTCGGCCAGGTGCCGGTACGGAACCTGTTGGAAGTACGTGACTTTCACGGTGTTCTCCAGTTCGTTCGAAGGTCAGATGTCGAGCGGTTCGCCGCTGTTCCCCGCGTCGGACAGGGCATGCAGTTCGTGCACGCGGCCGACCCACGCGCAGGCGGGCCGCCCGGCGAAGGCCGCCGTGCGCGGCAGCTGCGGCAGTTTCAGGCCGGATCGGCGGAATTCGCCGCGGTGGAACGTCAACGGTTCGAGCCGGCGGGCGTCGTGGCAGGCGACCTCGCCGAGCACCAGCACGTGGTCGCCGCCGTCGTAGGTGCGCCACGGCCGGCATTGCAGCCACGCCGCCGCACCGGTCAGCCGCGGCGGGCCGGTTTCCGGTTCGTGCCAGGAAACCGCGCCGTTCCGCGGTTTTCCCGCGAAGTGCAGGGCGACGTCGAGCTGGTTGGCGGCGAGGATGTTGACCGTGAACTCGTTGCCGGTCAAGCCTTCGCACGCCCGCGCCTGCCGTGCCACGGACACGAGGACCAGCGGCGGATCCATCGACACCGACGTGAACGAGTTCATCGTCGCGCCGCGCGGTTGCCCGTCGGCGTCGCGATAGGTGACGACGGTGACGCCGGTCGAGAACTCGCCCAGAACCGTGCGGAGCCGTTTCGCGTTGCCCGGTGCGTGCATAGTGGTCATGTCGTTTCTCCGGTCAGGTCACGACGTTGAGGAAGTCGGGGTCGAGTTCGCGGTGGGTGTAGTTGATGCCCTGCGCGGCCTTGTCCATCGTCCAGGTGATCGTGCGGAAATCCGGGCCGGTGCGGTAGCCGCCCGCGAAGACCTCGTTGCGGTTGCCCGCCGGGTCGAAGAAATAGATCGTCTCGCCGCGGGTGATGCCGTGCCGCGCCGGGCCGAAGTCGATGGGCACGTCGTGCATCGAGAAGAGGTCGCCCGCGCGCAGCAGGGTGTTCCAGTCGTCGACGTGGTAGGCGAAGTGGTGGAGTTTTCCCTGCTCCCCCTTCACGAACGCGATGTCGTGCGGCTGTTCGCCGCAGAACATCCACGAGCCGACCAGCTCGTCGTTGCCCGCGCCGCCGACCAGCCGTTCCGCCGCCCGGAAGCCGAGCACCTCGGAGAAGAACCGTTCCAGCAGCGCCGGGTCCTCGGTGGTGATCAGCGTGTGGTCCAGACGCGGCACGCCGATGCCGCGCAGTCCCGAACGCGGCCAGGGATCGGGATTCCAGTTCCCGGTCGCGTTGCCGAGATATTCGACGTCGCTGTACAGCTCGAGGGTGTGTTCCGATGGCAGCGTCAGCCGCAGGCCGTCGCCGACGCCTTCGTTGTCGCCCTTGCTCATCCGCTCGACCCGCACGCCGAAGGACGCCGCGCGGCGCTCGAATTCGTCGAGGTCGCCGGACTTCTCGACCTTGTAGCCCAGTTTGACCAGGCCGACGCCGCCCTCCTCGAGAACGACCGAATGGTGGTCGTGCTCGTCCCAGGACTTGAGGTAGAGCCGCCCGTCCTGCTCGGCGACCTGGTCCATGCCGAGCGTCTCGCGGTAGTGCTCGGCCGAGCCCGGCAAATCGGTGACTCGCACGTGGACGTACCCGAGTCTGATCACACCCATGTTCGCTCCCGGTTTTCAGCTGGCGGGCCGGAAAGCTCCGAAGACCCGCGTCAAAGCGTCCTTTTCGGACAGCCGGACGACGACCTCGCCCTCGGGCCGTGCCCGGCAGGGAAGGCATTTGCCCGCGGCGCGCTCCTCCGCGCTGAGCGCGGATTCGGCGACCGGGACGGGATAGCGGACCTGGCCCTCGACCAGATCGGCCTTGCAGGCGCGGCATCCGCCCCGGCGGCAGCAATAGCGCGTCCGGTAGCCGTGCCTGCGGACCGCGTCCACGATCGACTCTCCGTTGTGGACAGTCAGCCGCACGTCGGCGGGGAGGATCCGCACCGCGCCGGAGACTTCCGGTTGATCGCTCATCGCACACCCCGCCTCGTCGTCGAGTCGATTCGTTCGCGCTGTCCGAGGGACTGTAGGCGGGCTCCCGGGCCCATTTCGATCCGTTGCGCGCGAGGCTCATCCAGTTCGCGCAAGCATTTGTGCACTACCGCACGCAAGCCGTTGCCCAGCAGTTCTCGCGCGTGTCAGATTCGCAACAGCCAGCCACTGACGTAATGGAAAAAGGAGTTCGCGATGACCGAAGAATCACCCGAGATCGGACTGCGGGTCGACGTGCACGGCGTCGCCACGAACTATCACGACCAAGGCTCCGGCGATCCGGTGCTGCTGATCCACGGCTCTGGCCCCGGCGTGTCCGCGTGGGCGAATTGGCGGCTCGTCCTGCCCGAACTCGCGAAGCGGCACCGGGTCGTCGCTCCGGACATCCTCGGCTTCGGCTACACCGAACGGCCCGAGGACGCCGTCTACGACGCCGAAAGCTGGCTGGAGCACCTCGTCGGCTTCCTCGACGCGCTCGGCCTCGACCGGGTGTCCGTGGTCGGCAACAGCTTCGGCGGCTCGCTGGCGCTGCGGCTGGCCACCCGGCATCCGGACCGGGTCGACCGGCTCGTGCTGATGGGCAGCGTCGGCGTGCACTTCCCGATCACCCCGGGGCTGGAGGCGGTCTGGGGCTTCGAACCGTCGGTGGAGAACATGCGCCGCCTGCTCGACGTGTTCGCCCACGACCCCCGGTTCGCCACCGACGAACTCGCCGAACTCCGCTACCGCGCCGCGACCCGGCCGGGCGTGCACGAGGCGTACGCGGCCATGTTCCCGGCCCCGCGCCAGGACAAGGTCGCGGCCATGGCTGTCCCGGAAGACGCCATCGCCGTCCTCCCGCACGAGACGCTCCTCGTGCACGGCCGCGACGACCAGGTCATCCCGCCCTCGACCAGCTATCGGCTGCTCGATCTGATCCCGAACAGCCAGCTGCACGTGTTCGCCCGCTGCGGGCACTGGGTCCAGATCGAACACGCCGCCGCCTTCGCCGCGCTTGCGGACGCCTTCCTCTCCGGGGCACTCTGAACCACGCCCCGTCACCACGTGGACAACGACGACTGCGCCAGGTGATCACCATGACCGCGACACCGAACCGGCCGCTCCCCCGGACTTCGCCGAGGTGGGCCACCGACGTCGTGCGCACCGCCGACCGGGACGAGGCCCAGCGGGAGATCTCCGAGGTGTTCAGCACGCACACCCTCGAGGTGGCCGGCCCCGGGGCGGACCTCGACGTCGCGCTCCGGGCCCGGCGCACCGAAGACCTCACCATCGCCGACATCCGGCACGGCACCGAGGTCGTGGTCCGCCCCGGCCGGCTGCACTCCTACTACGAGATCAACGTTCCGCTCCGCGGCCACACGCTGTCGCAATGCGGACCCGACGAGATCGAGTCCGGTCCGGGGCGGGCGGCTGTGCTCACCCCGACCGAGGAATCGAGCATGCGCTGGAGCGCCGACTGCGCCCAGCTCGCGGTCAAAGTGAGCAGGCAGGTGGTCGAGCGGACCGTCGAGGGCGTGCTCGGCTGCCCGCCCGACGAGGCCGTGCACTTCTCGATCGGGTTCGACCTCGCCGACGGACCCGGCCGCAACTGGCTCCGCGCCGTCATGCTGCTGCGCGACGCCGTCGACTCCGACGCCCCCGACCTGGTCCTGCGCCCGCTCGAAGAACTCGTCGTCGGGCAGCTCCTCGCCGCCCAGCCCAACAATTTCTCCGACCGCCTCCTCCGCGGCGCCGCCCGCCCGGCCCGGCCCCGCCTGCTGTCGCGGGTTGTCGACGTGATCGACGCCGACCCCGCCGCCGCGCACACGGTCTCCGACCTCGCTCGGGTCGCCGGGACCAGCGTCCGGTCCCTGCAAGCCGCTTTCGCCGAGCACCTCGGGCTCACGCCGATGGAGTACCTGCGCCGCGTGCGGCTTTCCCGAGCGCACGAAGACCTGCAGAACGCCGAGCCGGGCGACGGGCTGTCGGTCGCCGATATCGCGTTCCGCTGGGGATTCGGGCACGTGCCCCGCTTCGCGGCGGCCTACCGGGAGCGGTACGGGCAGTTGCCATCTCAGACCCTCCGCGACTGAGCCGCGCGTGCGCGTTTTGTTCAAGAACCGCACTCCCTCCGGCCCGTAGCGTCGGCTTCGTGATCGACCAGACCTCGCGAGACGTCCTCCGGTGCCATTCGGTCGCCGACGTCGTCCAAGCCTTGGATTACGCGGCTGCCACCGGGCGGCGCGTGGTGCCGCGCGGTGGCGGGCATTGCTTCGTTGACCGGTGCCCGGCCGACGGGATCGTGGCGGATCTGTCCGGAATGGACCGGATCATGGTCGACGAGAGTGGCATCGCGACGATCGGGGCGGGCGCTCGGCTCGGCCCGGTGTACGCGGCACTGCATGAGCGCGGCCGGACGATTCCCGCCGGGTGCGGCGACACCGTCGGCATCGCTGGGCTGACGCTCGGCGGCGGCATCGGGCTGCTCGGCCGCCAGTACGGGCTGACCTGCGACCGGCTCGTCGGCGCGCAGGTGGTGCTCGCCGACCGGAGCGTCGTGGAGTGCTCCGAGCACCGGGAAACCGACCTGTTTTGGGCGTTGCGCGGCGCGGGCGGCGGGCAGTTCGGGATCGTCACGGAGTTGCGGTTCGCGACGGTGCCGGAGCCGTCGGTCTGCCGGATCGAAGGGAACTGGACGGACGGAAACGTCGTCCAGGCCTGGCAGGACTGGGCACCTGACGCCCCGGACGGGCTGACCGTGAACCTCGCCGTCCAAGCGGGACGCGTGACGCTCTTCGGCATCTCCACCTTGCCGCCCGCGGAGACGGAGGGGCTGCTCCGGGAGTTCACCGCGCGGGCCGGTGTTCTGTATGCAATAGACATCCGACTGGATGTTCCCTACAGCATGGTGAAGCCGACATTCAGCGTGGTGGATCCCGCCCCGGAAACCCGCCGCTTCCGGTCGGAGTTCTTCGCGCGCACGCTGTCCGAGCGGACCGCGGGCGAGCTTCTCCGGGGTCTCGGCGGGAACCGGCGGCTGGCGTTCACCGCGATGGGCGGGGCGTACAACCGGGTCGCGGAGGAGGACACCGCGTTCGCCCACCGGGGTGAGCGGTACTTGCTGGAGCAGGCCGGCGACCCGGGCGATCCGTGGGTGGACGAGGCGTGGACCGTCGCGCACGCGGAGGCGTCCGGCCGGGTTTATCCGAACTTTCCCGATCTCGCGCTGGATGATCCGAGCCGCGCGTATCACGCGGGCAACCGCGCCAGGCTCGCCGCGGTCAAGAAAAGCGTCGACCCGCAGCGCCTTTTCGACTTTCCCCAGGCTCTCTGAGCGACTACTAAGGAGCGTCATGAACAAAGTGTTCAGTGCCCTGTCCGTTTCGGTGGACGGGTACATCAGCGGCCGCCGCGAGAAAGGGGCGGACGAGGTCGGGAGCGGGCTCGGCGACGCCGGGGCGCTGTTCGACTGGTACTTCACCGGCGACACGCCCAGCAAGGTCTTCGACGGGTTCAAGCTTTCCGAGCCCAGCGCCCAGGTTTTCGACTCGCTCGCAGCGCGCGTCGGGGCGACCGTCGTCGGGCACGCGACGTACGACCACTCAAGCCACTTCGGCGGTAGTGGTCCGCATCCGACCGCTCCCCTGTTCGTGGTCAGCCACCAGCCGGTGCCGGAACTGAGCGAGGCGCAGACCCAGGCGACCAGCATCGAAGAGGCCGTCAAAGGCGCGCGGGCGGCGGCCGGCGACAAGGACGTCGCGCTCATGGGCGGCGTTCTGGTCACCGAGGCGATCAAGGCCGGACTGGTCGACGAAGTCGTGCTCCACCAGGTGCCGATCCTGCTGGGCGGCGGGCGGAGCTTCTTCGGCGAACTGCCCGAACACGTGCGGCTGCGGCTGGTCGAGGCCGTCCCGGCACCCGGCGTCACCCACCTTCACTACGAAATCCTCCGCTGAAAGGAATCCCCATGCTGAACCCCGAAGTCCGCCGCGTCCTCGACGGCACCCCGATCGCCCACCTCGCGACCGTGCTCCCGGACGGGTCGCCGCACGTCGTCCCGGTGTGGATCGGCACGCGCGGCGACCGGATCGTCTTCCTCACCGGCCCGGACAGCCGCAAGGCCCGCAACCTCCGCCGCGACCCCCGGGTGGCGATTTCCCTTACCCCGCCGGACAATCCGTTCGAGCCGATCATCATCCGCGGCCGGGTGGCCGAATGGATCGAGGGCGATCCGGCGTGGGAGATCGTCGACGAGGTCGCGAAGAAGTACATCGGACAGCCCTACACGCGCGAGCAGGTGCGCGTCGTCGGCCTGATCGAGCCGGAGACGCAGTCGGTGGGGATGTAGTCAGAAGGCGACCGACGCGGCCAGTTCCCGTTGCGACTCAAGGACGTTCAGCCGTTCGGTCAGTGCATTGTGGACGGCTTCGTAGGTGTCCGAGCCAAGAGAGAGGCGCAACGGCGGGTCCGGCCGGAGGGTGGTCTCGTAGAGCAGCGCGGCGATCTTGGCCGGGTCGCCGGGGAGGTCGTTGTCGTCGAGGGATTCGAGGTAGCGGCGGGTCCGGCCGACCGCGCTGTCGCGATAGGGAGCCGTTTCGGCGGTGTACCGCAGCGCGGATGCGAAGCCGGTCCGGGTCCCGCCGAGCTGTGCCAGCGTCAGGTGGACGCCGAACTCGGCGACCTCCCGGCCGACGCTCTCGGTGTACCCCTCCAGACCCCACTTCCCCGCGTGGTACGCGCTGTGCGTCGGCGAGCCGATCTGCCCGCCCATGCTGGAGATCTGGAGGATCCGGCCGCCGCCCCGCTCGCGCATCGGGCCGAGGAACGCGCGGGTGATCAGGATCGGGGCGAGCAGCAGCACCTCGATCTGGTCCCGGATCTGCTCGGGCGTCATCTCCTCGGCCGCGCCGACGACGGCGTAGCCCGCGTTGTTCACGACCACGTCCACCGGCCGCCGCCGCAACGTCCGCTCGACCACGGCGGCGACGTCGGCCGGACGGGTCAGGTCGAGCTGCTCCACGGTGAGCCGCGGCGACTCCGGCAACGCGTCCGGCCGCCGGACCGTCGCGGTGACGTGCTCGCCGCGGCGGAGCGCCTCCTCGACCAGGTGACGGCCCAGACCGCCGGAAGCGCCGGTGACGAACCAATGCCGTGCGGGCATGACGGGATCCTCCAGGGGTAAGGTCAAGCGGAATGCGTTCCGGTTCACGCTATCCGGAATGCATTCCGGATAGCAACCCCGGAGGAACCGATGCCCGACGCCCCGCGCCGCCCCCGCCGAGACGCGCTCGAGAACCGCGCCCGGCTCTTGGAAGTCGCCGCGAAGGCCTTCGCCGCGGAAGGCCTCGACGCGGCGCCGGCAGCGATCGCCAAACAGGCCGGGGTCGGCGTCGGCACGCTCTACCGGCACTTCCCGACCCGCGAAGCCCTGATCGACGCCGCCTACCGGCATCAGCTCGCGGTGGTCTGCGAACAGGCATCGACGCTCCTCGCGCAGCACCCGGCCGCGGAAGCGCTGCGGGAGTGGCTGACGCATTTCCTCGCCTACGTCAGCGCGAAGCACGGGATGTCCGAGGCGCTCAACGCGGTGATCGCGTCCGGCGTCGATCCTTACTCGGACAGCCGGAAGCTGCTCGTCGACGCTGTCAGCGAGCTCCTGTCCGCAGGCGCGGCGGACGGCACGCTCCGGGACGACGTGCGCGCCGACGACGTGCTGGTGCTGATCGGCGGGATCGCGTATTCCGCGCAGCACTGCGAAAAACCGCAAGCGCAGCGGTTGATCGGCCTGGTGCTGGACTCGCTCACCCGCTGATCAACGACCCACCAGCGGACGCGTGCCGGGCGGCAACTGCGCCACCCCGCCGCCCAGGTACTGCACCACCGCCTCCTGCAGCGCCCGCACCGCGCGCGGCTGTTCGACATCCCGCCGATACGCCAGCCGCACCACCCGGCTGAGCCCGGGCGAGGTGAATTGCGTGCGGCGGAACCGGTCTCCGACCACGGTGCTCGGCACGACCGCCAGCCCCAGTCCGGCCTGGACCAGCTCCAGCACCGCGTCCATCTCGCCGCCTTCGATGGCGAACAGCGGGTCGAAACCCTCCGCGCGGCAGGCGGCCACGGTCGCTTCACGCAGGTCGTAGCCTTGCCGGAACATCACCAGCGGCCGGTCCCGCAGCGCCGTGATCGGCATCCGGCCGCGCACCGGTGCGGGCGCGTCCTTCGGCGAGATCACCACCAGGTCCTCGACGAACAGCGCGCGGCTCTCCAGCCGGGGATCGTCGTGGACGCGGCTGTCCACGATCATCGCCAGGTCCAGGCCGCCTTCCGACAGCGCGGTCTGCAGGTCCCGCGAGCCGCTTTCGTGCAGCACCAGCTCGATCCCGGGATAGTCCCGGCGGAACGCGGCGAGCATCGCGGGCAGCAGGCCGGTGCACAGGCTCGGCGTCGCGCCCAGCCGCACCCGGCCGCGGCCCAGTTCGTCCAGTTCCCGGATCGCCCGGTACGCCGTCTCGGTCTCGGCGAGGATCCGGCGCGCGATCGGCAGCAGCGTCTCCCCCGCCTCGGTGAGCGTGACGTTCCCGCGGATCCGGTGGAACAGCCCCGCGCCGACATCCCGTTCCAGCGCGCGAATCTGCTGCGACAGTGAGGGCTGCGCCACACGCATCTGTTCCGCGGCGCGCGTGAAATGCCGCGTCTCGGCCACTGCCAGGAAATACGCCAGCTGCTGGAACTGCATGACCGCCATCATAGGCGCTGCCTATCCTGTCGAGAGAAATCATGTGTTTGCCCTCTCGTCAGCGCCGACTTACCGTCGGTTCCGTGGCACTCGCACCCGCTCCGCCCCGCCGTCGCCCGGCGCTCGTGACGTTCTGGCGTTCGACGATCGGCAAGAAAGTCGTCATGGCCGTCACCGGCCTGATCTTCGTCGCGTTCCTGTTCGTGCACATGGCCGGGAACCTCAAGGTTTTCCTGGGGCCGCAGCATTTCGACGACTACGCCGCCTGGCTGCGCACCATCGGCGAACCGGTGCTGCAGAACGCCTGGTATCTCTCGATCCAGCGGGTCGTGCTGCTGATCGCGTTGGTGCTGCACGTGGTCGCGGCGGTGCAACTGTCCAAACGGGACCGGCAAGCGCGTCCGGTCAAGTACGCGCACGGACAGCGGCGCAAGGCCAGTTTCGCGACGCACACCATGCGCTGGGGCGGCGCGACGCTCGCGCTCTACATCGTGTGGCACATCCTGGACCTCACCGTCGGCGTGGCCAACCAGGACTTCCGCGACGGCCAGCCGTACCACAACATCGTCGCGGACTTCCAGGTCTGGTGGGTCAACCTGATCTACATCGTCGCGCTGCTGATGCTCGGCCTGCACATCAACCACGGCTTCTGGAGCGCGGCACAGACGCTGGGCATCACCAGCAAAACCCGCGACCGGGCGCTCAAAACCGTCGGGTCCGTCCTCGCCGTCGTGATCACCGGCGGCTTCCTGATCGTGCCGATCGCCGTGATGGCGGGATGGGTGGCCTGACATGAGCGACTACACGCTCGGCGAGCCGATCGCCGACACGCAAGCGCCGGACGGCCCGATCGAGGGCCGCTGGGACAGCCGCCGCTTCGGCGCGAAGCTGGTCAACCCGGCCAACCGGCGGCGGCACCGGGTGATCGTGGTGGGCACCGGTCTCGCCGGGGCGTCCGCCGGAGCGACGCTCGCCGAACAGGGCTACCACGTGGTCCAGTTCTGCTTCCAGGACTCGCCGCGGCGCGCGCACTCGGTGGCCGCGCAGGGCGGGATCAACGCGGCGAAAAACTACCGCAACGACGGCGATTCGGTCTACCGGCTCTTCTACGACACGGTGAAGGGCGGCGACTTCCGGTCCCGGGAGTCCAATGTGTACCGGCTGGCGCAGGTGTCCACGCAGATCATCGACCAGGCGGTGGCCCAGGGCGTGCCGTTCGCCCGGGAGTACGGCGGGCTGCTCGACACCCGCTCGTTCGGCGGCGTCCAGGTGCAGCGCACGTTCTACGCCCGCGGCCAGACCGGGCAGCAGCTGCTGCTCGGCGCGTACCAGGCGCTGGCGCGGCAGATCGACGCCGGCGGCGTGGAGATGCACCCGCGGACGGAGATGCTGGACCTCGTCGTGTCCGAGGGGAAGGCACGCGGGATCGTCGCGCGCGACCTGGTCACCGGTGAGGTGACCACGCATCTCGCGGACGCCGTCGTGCTCGCGACCGGCGGCTACGGCAACGTCTTCTACCTGTCCACCAACGCGAAAGGCTCCAACGCCACCGCGATCTGGCGGGCGCACAAGCGCGGCGCGTACTTCGCGAACCCGTGCTTCACGCAGATTCACCCGACCTGCATCCCGCGTTCGGGCGAACATCAGTCGAAGCTGACGCTGATGAGCGAGTCGCTGCGCAACGACGGCCGGATCTGGGTGCCGAAGCAGCCGCAGGACCCGCGTCCGCCGCAGGAGATCCCGGAGTCCGAACGGGACTACTACCTGGAGCGGATGTACCCGAGCTTCGGCAACCTGGTGCCGCGCGACATCGCGTCGCGGGCCGCGAAGAACGTCTGCGACGCCGGGTTCGGCGTCGGTCCCGGCGGGCTCGGCGTGTACCTGGACTTCGCGGACGCGATCGAGCGGATGGGCCGCCCGGCGGTGGAAGCCAAGTACGGCAACCTGTTCGACATGTACGAGCGGATCACCGCGGAGAACCCGTACGAGGTCCCGATGCGGATCTACCCGGCGATCCACTACACGATGGGCGGGCTGTGGGTCGACTACGACCTGCAGAGCACGGTGCCCGGCCTGTTCGTGATCGGCGAGGCCAACTTCTCCGACCACGGCGCGAACCGGCTCGGCGCGTCCGCGCTGATGCAGGGCCTCGCCGACGGCTACTTCGTGCTCCCGGCCACGCTCAACGACTACATCGCCCGCGGCAGCTTCCCCGCGCTCGACCCGGCGGATCCCGCGGTCGCGCAAGCGGAAACCGCGGTGCGCGACCGGCTGGAACGGCTGCTGTCGGTGCGCGGCACCCGGAGCGTCGACTCCTTCCACCGCGAGCTGGGCCACCTGATGTGGGACCACTGCGGGATGTCCCGGTCCGCCGAAGGCCTGCGGAAAGCGCTCGACCGCATTCCGGAGCTGCGCGCCGAATTCTGGCGGGACGTCCGCGTCCCGGGCGCCGGAGCGGAACTGAACCAGGAACTCGAGAAGGCCGGCCGCGTCGCCGATTTCCTCGAACTCGCCGAATTGCTGCTGCTCGACGCACTGGTGCGCGAGGAATCGTGCGGCGGCCATTTCCGCGAGGAACACCAGACCGAAGACGGCGAGGCGCAGCGCGACGACGAGCGGTTCTCGTACGTCTCGGCCTGGGAGTACGGCGAGAAGCCGGTGCTGCACCAGGAAATCCTGAACTTCGAGCACGTCCACCCCACCCAGCGGAGCTACACGTGAAACTCACCCTGCGGGTCTGGCGCCAGTCCGGCCCGGACGACGACGGCAGGCTGGTCGACTACCCGGTCGACGACGCCAGCCCGGACATGTCGTTCCTGGAACTTCTCGACGTCCTCAACCAGCACCTCATCGAGGACGGCGCCGAGCCGATCGCGTTCGACCACGACTGCCGCGAGGGCATCTGCGGTTCGTGCGGCGTGGTGATCAACGGCCGGGCGCACGGCCCGGAACGCACCACGACCTGCCAGCTGCACCTGCGCTCGTTCCGCGACGGCGATGTGCTGGACGTGGAACCGTGGCGCGCCAAGGGTTTCCCGGTGATCAAGGACCTGGTGGTCGACCGATCGGCGTTCGACCGGATCATCGAGGCGGGCGGCTACGTCACCGCCCCGACCGGCAGCGCACCGGAAGCGCACGCGACGCCGGTGCCGAAGCCGGACGCGGACCTCGCCTTCGACAACGCCACCTGCATCGGCTGCGGCGCGTGCGTCGCGGCCTGCCCGAACGGGTCGGCGATGCTGTTCACCTCGGCGAAGGTGGCGCACCTGAACTCGCTGCCGCAGGGCCAGCCGGAACGCGCCCAACGCGTGCTCGACATGGTCGAAACCATGGACGCAGCCGACTTCGGCGGCTGCACCAACACCGGCGAATGCGTCGCGTCGTGTCCCAAAGGGATTCCGCTGACGAGCATCGCGAACCTCAACCGCGAATTCCTCAAAGCCAGCCGCTCACGACGATAACCAGACGCGCGCGGCCATCTCCCGTCCGGAACAGCTCCGGCGGGAGACCGCCGCCGCGCATGCGCGCGCGGCCTGCCCGAACGCGCCCAACGCGTGCTCGACATGGTCGAAACCATGGACGCAGCCGACTTCGGCGGCTGCACCAACACCGGCGAATGCGTCGCGTCGTGTCCCAAAGGGATTCCGCTGACGAGCATCGCGAACCTCAACCGCGAATTCCTCAAAGCCAGCCGCTCACGACGATAACCAGACGCGCGCGGCCATCTCCCGTCCGGAACAGCTCCGGCGGGAGACCGCCGCCGCGCATGCGCGCGCGGCCTGCCCGAACGCGCCCAACGCGTGCTCGACATGATCGAAACCATGGACGCAGCCGACTTCGGCGGCTGCACCAACACCGGCGAATGCGTCGCCTCCTGCCCCAAAGGCATCCCGCTGACGAGCATCGCGAACCTCAACCGCGAATTCCTCAAAGCCAGCCGCTCACGACGATAACCAGACGCGCGCGGCCATCTCCCGTCCGGAACAGCTCCGGCGGGAGACCGCCGCCGCGCATGCGCGCGCGGCCTGCCCGAACGCGCCCAACGCGTGCTCGACATGATCGAAACCATGGACGCAGCCGACTTCGGCGGCTGCACCAACACCGGCGAATGCGTCGCCTCCTGCCCCAAAGGCATCCCGCTGACGAGCATCGCGAACCTCAACCGCGAATTCCTCAAAGCCAGCCGCTCACGACGATAACCAGACGCGCGCGGCCATCTCCCGTCCGGAACAGCTCCGGCGGGAGACCGCCGCCGCGCATGCGCGCGCGGCCTGCCCGAACGCGCCCAACGCGTGCTCGACATGATCGAAACCATGGACGCAGCCGACTTCGGCGGCTGCACCAACACCGGCGAATGCGTCGCCTCCTGCCCCAAAGGCATCCCGCTGACCAGCATCGCGAACCTCAACCGCGAATTCCTGAAAGCCAGCCGCTCACGACGGTACCCGGACGCGCGCGGCTGTCTCCCGTCCGGAACGGCTCCGGCGGGAGACAGCCGCCGCGCGGGCAGGTCAGGACTTCCTGCCCCGCTTGGTGTCGTCGTCGATGTCGATCCGCTCCTTGCGGACCTTGCCCTGGACGGTCTGCTCCTCGGTGACCTGCTCGGTGCCTAGGCGCACCCGCTCCACCGGCACGGTTTCCTTCTGCACCACCGGTTTCTCGGCGTGCAGCACGACGTCCTGCTCCGCCTCGCCGATCTCGGTCCGGCCCGCCGCCTTGGCGTCGGTGATCGGCTCGCGCTCGACGCGGACCTCCTCGTGCGTGACCGGCACGGTCACCTGCTCGTCCTCGGTCACCACATACTTGCGCAGCCGGACGTGGCCGGTTTCGACCTGTTCGGTGCCGACCCGCAGGTGTTCCTCGGACCGCACCACGTCGCCGGCGCCGGACGCGTCGTGCCGTCCGCCCTTGGCTGCGTGCTCAGCGGTCGGGCGTCCCTTGGCCTGGGCGGTGTCCCGACCGGTCGGCCGCGTCGTGCCCGCGACACCGCCTGCCGCACCGCCAGCCGCGCCACCGGCTGCCGCGTCGCGGCCGCGGTCACGCATGTTCTCGCCGTTCCCGGCGCGCGGAGCGGGCAGGCCGTAGTACTTGTACAGCTCGACGCTTTCCTTTTCGGAGAGATGGCCCTCGGCGTCGATGCGCGGCGCGTCGGACACCTGGTCCTTCGCGACCTGGACGTGCAGGCCGTCGCTCTCCATGTCCGCGCCCGAGAGCGGCACGAAGCTCTCCTTCTGGCCGAACAGCCCGGTTTTCACCGTCACCCACTCCGGCCGCCTGGTGTCGTCGGCGAGATAAACCGTGCCCACCTTGCCGATCTTGCTGCCGGAATTGTCCATCACGGTGCTGTCGACGAGGTCCTGCGGCTGCATTGCGCGTACCATGGATCCACTCCATTTCCCGAATCGGAATTTCTCCTCCGCGTCCCACTCTCCGGCTGGTCACAGCCCCGCGCAAGCGTCATACCCCTCAGCCGAGCGACCCCGTTTCGTGTCAGTTTGCGGACCGGAATCAGCGGGTACTTCCGTCGTAAGAGGACCGTTCTCACGGGCGCTGCGGAATGGGCGCGAATTGTTCGCCCACCAGGGAAAGAATAGCCGCCAGCGAATTCCGGAAGCGGCACGCGGCCCGCGGGGATCCGCCTGCGCGAAAACCGGATGCGACCCGCCGGACCGGTCGGCTAGGCTTCCGGCCCATGGGTGCCTTTTTCTCCGCCTGCGCGTTGACTCGCCTGCGCAACGCCTGAGCGCCGGACGCACACCGCTCCGTCGCGCTCTCCCGTTGTCCGTCCGGGCTGCCTGTCTTGGCGCCCGGGTCGCTTCCTCATGCGCGGAGTACGCACCCCGATGTCTGCCCGACCCTTCGGCGGACGGCACGAGCTCGGCCAGAACTTCCTGGCCGACCCCGCCGTCATTGCCGCTGTCTGCACTGCCGCCGCCCGCACCACCGGCCCCCTCGTGGAACTCGCCGCGGGCGACGGCGCGCTGACCGTCCCGCTCAGCCGCACCGGCCGCCCGCTGACCGCGGTCGAACTCGACCCTCGCAGTGCCCGCCGCCTCGCCCGGCGCACCGGCGACCACGTCGAGGTCGTCCACGGCGACCTGCTCCGGCACCGGCTGCCCGACGTTCCGCACACCGTCGTCGGCAACCTTCCCTTCCACCTCACCACCGCGGCCCTGCGCCGGTTGTTCCGGCAGCCGCACTGGGAACTCGCGGTGCTGCTGGTGCAATGGGAAGTCGCCCGCCGCCGCGCCGGGATCGGCGGCGCCTCCCAGATGACCGCCGCCTGGTGGCCGTGGTTCGAGTTCGCCGTCCCCGCCCGGGTCCCGGCGCACGCCTTCCGTCCTCGCCCGGCCGTGGACGGCGGGATCCTCGTGATCACCCGCCGCCCGGAACCGCTCGTCACCGGCCAGGCGGAGTACCAGGAGTTCGTCCGCGAAGTCTTCACCGGACGCGGCCGCGGGCTCGGCGGGATCCTGCCCCGCACCGGCCGCCTCAGCGTCCGCGCGACGCGGACTTGGCTTGCCCGGCAACGGCTGTCGCCGCAAGCACTCCCCCGCAACCTGACAGCCGGGCAATGGGCGTCGCTGTGGGAGCTGGCTCGGTGACACGGGCGCCGTGGCTTCGCTCTCGTTGGAGGTGCGTGAGGGCCACCCTGAGGGAATCTGGTTCCCTCAGGGTGGCCCTCACGTACCTCGGCGTTGCGCGCCGGGCTCGTCGGCCTGCATCGATTGACCCGATGCAGGGCAGCGAAAAGCTCTGCTTTCCCGCACCCCGTGAGCTGGCGATAGTGAACGGAAGCGACGAAAGGCGGTTCCGGGAATGAACCACGGCGACTGGGTGCACGAGGCCGCGCGACTGCGGCCCCGCACAGCGGCCTTTGTGGACGGTGACTGGCTCGAAGCCAAGTCCGGCAAGACTTTCGCCGACGTCAACCCCGCCACCGGGCACCCAGTCGCGCACGTGGCCGAATGCGGCCGGAACGAGATCGACGCCGCGGTCGCCGCCGCGCGACGCGCGTTCGAGGACGGCCGCTGGTCCCGGCTCGCGGCGGCCGAGCGCAAGAAACGGCTGCTGAGGCTGGCCGAGCTGATCACGGTGCACGGACCGGAACTGGCGCTCTGCGACGCCCTGGACGTCGGCCGTCCGATTTCGGACACGTTCGGCCAGGACGTGCCCGCGACCGCCGAATGCTTCGCCTGGTACGCCGAAGCACTCGACAAGCGCTACGACGAGGTCGCGCCCACCCCTCCGGGCAATTTCGCGGCGATCCGGCGGGTGCCGCTCGGAGTGGTGGGCGCGGTCGTGCCGTGGAACTTCCCGCTCGACATCGCCGGGTGGAAACTCGCCCCTGCGCTGGCCGCGGGCAACAGCGTCGTCCTCAAACCCGCAGAACAGTCGCCGCTGTCCGCGCTGCGGCTGGGAGAATTGGCCGCGGAGGCGGGAATTCCGGACGGGGTGCTCAACGTCGTGCCCGGCTTCGGCGAGACCGCGGGGCAGGCGTTGGGACGGCATCCGGACGTCGACGTCCTCGCCTTCACCGGATCGACGCCGGTCGGCGGGCTGTTCCTGCGCTACGCCGGGGAGTCGAACCTCAAACAGGTCTGGCTCGAATGCGGCGGCAAGAGCCCGGTCGTGGTGTTCGCCGACGCCGACCTCGACGCCGCGGCGGACCTGGTCGCGTTCGGGTTCTGCGCGAACTCCGGCCAGGTCTGTTCGGCCACGACCCGCCTGCTCGTCGAGGCATCGGCGGCGGACGAATTCCTCGCCCGGCTGCGAGAGAAGGTCGGCGAGTGGGTGCCCGGCGATCCGCTGGACCCGGCCACGACACTGGGTCCAATGATCGACGAGAACGCCGCAGCACGGGTGCTCGCTGCCGTCGAGGCCAGCAGCGGAACCGTCCTCGCCGGCGGCTCGCGTCGCGGTGCGTTCCTCGATCCGACCATCGTGACCGGTCTGGCCGCCGACGATCCGCTGGTCACCGACGAGTTGTTCGGGCCGGTGCTCGCCACCCTCCCGTTCGAGACCGAAGCCGAAGCGATCCGGCTCGCCAACGACACCCCGTACGGCCTCGCCGCGTCCGTCTGGACCCGCGACCTCGCCCGCGCGCACCGCGTCTCCGACGGAATCCACGCGGGAACCATCTCGGTGAACACAGTGGACGCACTCAGCACCGCGACCCCGTTCGGCGGCTTCAAGCAGTCCGGCTTCGGCCGCGACCTTTCCCTGCACTCGTTCGACAAGTACACCGGCCTCAAGACGGTCTGGACGGCCTACGCCTGACCGAGGTCGCGTCCGGTTTCCGCAGCCAGGTAGCCGAGCAGCAGCTCGCGTGTCCTGGCTGCGGACAGGCTGGTGTTGCGCCCGGCGAGATGCAGGCCGTAAGCGTCTTCCAGTGCCACCGCGTTCGCCGCGATGTCCGCCGCGGGCGACCGCAGCTGGAACGCCCCGGTGTCCTGACCGTGGGCGAGCGCGGCCGAGTACAGCGACACCTCGCGGTCCCACAAGGCCGTCATCAACACCGCGTGCGCCGGGTTGCGCGCCGCGTGGACGTGCATTTCGTACAGCACCCGGCTCAGCGGATCGCCCTCCCCCGCCGGGAGCCCCGCGTCGACCAGCCGCACCAGCCGCCGGACCGGATCGTCCTCGGCTTCCGCGGCGCGCGCTCGCGCCCAGTAGAACCGGTCGACCGCGTCGCGGTGCAGTTCGAACAGCAGGTCGTCGAGGTCCGGGTAGTAGTAGCTGACCGAGCCTGCCGACAGCCCGGCCTCCTCGGCGACGTCGCGCACGCGGAGCCCGGCCAGCCCCCGCGTCCGGATCGCGCGGGCGGCCGCCGCCACCAGCTCGTCGCGCCGCTTCGCCTGGTCCTTGGGTCGTGCCACGTCCAGGATTATTGATGACGTGCATCGAAAAACCCAGTACCGCTTCCGGAGAACCCGCCCCGTAAGGGCCTTGCCTCCCGGACCGGCAGCGCGCATTCTTTGCGACAGACCGCAAAGAATGAGGAGACGCGCATGGCCCACCCCCTCTCGCGCCTGACCGAAGACGAGGTCGCCCGCAACCGCGCGCTGCTGGCCGGAGCAGGGATCGCGACCGAGAGCACCCGGTTCGCGCTCGTCTCGCTGCTCGAACCGGCGAAAGCGGCCGTGCTGGCCTGGCAGCCGGGCGACCCGGTCGACCGCCGCATCCGTTCGCTGCTGCTCGACCGGCGGACCGGCGCGGTGCGCGAAACGGTCGTGTCGCTGACCAGCGGCGAGGTCGTGGCCGACCGGGCGGTGGACGTGGTCGCCGAGGGGCAGCCGCCGATCCTGCACGAGGAGTTCGACCTGGTCGAGGAGATCCTCTGGCAGGACGAGGCGTGGAATGCGGCGATGCGCCGCCGCGGCATCGACGAGCCCCGTTCGGTCCGGATCTCCGCCCTGAGCGCCGGATGCTTCGACATTCCCGGAGAGACCGGGCTGCGGCTCGTGCGCTGCCTGGCGTTCCTGCAGCTCAACAAGGACGACAACCTCTGGGCGCACCCGATCGACGGCGTCGTCGCCTACGTCGACCTGATCGCCGGCCGCGTGCACGACCTCATCGACGACGGCCCGGCCGACATCCCGCGCACCGCCTACGACTACCACCTCGACGGGCCCGTCCGCGACACGCAGAAACCCATCGTGATCACCCAGCCCGAGGGGCCGAGCTTCACGGTCGACGGCGACGTCGTCACGTGGGAGAAGTGGCAGTTCCGAATCGGCTTCAACGCGGTCGAAGGCCTTACCCTGCACCAAATGGGCTTCCAGGACGGCGACCGGCTGCGTCCGGTCGTCTACCGCGCTTCGGTCGCCGAGATGGTCGTGCCGTACGGGGATCCGAGCCCGGTCCGGTTCTGGCAGAACTACTTCGACGCCGGCGAGTATTCGCTGGGCAAGGAGGCCAACTCGCTGACGCTGGGCTGCGACTGTCTCGGCGAGATCCGCTACTTCGACGCCGTCCTGCACGACGACGACGGCCATCCGCACACCATCGCGAACGCGATCTGCATGCACGAGGAAGACGCGGGCGTGCTGTGGAAGCACACTGACCACTACAACGGCAGTGTTTCCACCCGCCGGCAGCGTCGGCTCGTCATCTCGTTCTTCGTGACGGTCGGCAATTACGACTACGGCTTCTACTGGTACCTCTACCTCGACGGCACGATCGAACTCGAGTGCAAGGCCACCGGGATCGTCTTCACCTCAGCCTTCCCCGCCGACGACGACTACCCGTGGGCCTCCGAAATCGCCCCCGGCATCGGCGCGCCGTTCCACCAGCACCTGTTCTCCGCGCGGCTGGACATGATGGTCGACGGCCTCACGAACGCTGTCGACGAAATCGACGTGCAACGCGTCCCGATCGGCCCGGGCAATCCGCACGGCAACGCTTTCACCCGGAAGATCACCAGGCTGGCCAAGGAATCCGAGGCCGCCCGGCTCGCCGACGGCAACCTCGGCCGCACCTGGCGGATCAGCAATCCCGAGTCTCGCAACACCCTCGGCAAGCCCGTCGGGTACACGCTGCATCCCGAAGGCCTGCCGCCGTTGCTGGCGGACGACGCGTCCTCGATCGCCCGCCGCGCCGCCTTCACCCGCAAGCACCTCTGGGTCACCGCGTATGCCGAGGACGAACGCTTCCCGGCAGGCGAGTACGTCAACCAGAACGACGGCAACACCGGCATCGACACCTGGATCCAGGCCGACCGCGACCTCGACGGCGCGGACCTCGTCGTGTGGCACACCTTCGGGCTCACCCATTACCCGCGCACCGAGGACTGGCCGATCATGCCCGTCGACCACACCGGGTTCACGCTCAAGCCCAGCGGATTCTTCGACGTCAACCCCGCGCTGGACACGCCCGCGCCGAAACCGCAGCATCCCGGCTGCTGCCACTGAGGCAGGATGTCGGCATGAGCGAGCCTTCCTTCACCCTCGTGCAGCTGCGCTATTTCGAGGCGGCGGCGCGGCACCTGAGCATGACTGCCGCGTCGAAGGAGCTGATGGTTTCGCAGTCGGCCGTTTCGACGGCGATCGCGCAGCTGGAGAAGGAAATGGGCGTGCAGTTCCTGCTGCGCCACCACGCCCGCGGGCTCAGCCTGACCACCGCCGGCGAGGAGTTCTACAAGCGGGTGCTGGATTTCCTGGCGCACGGCGCCGAACTGGTCGAAACCGCGCGGCAGTCCGGCACGGACCTGGTCGGCACGCTCACCGTCGGCTGCTTCACTACGCTCGCGCCGTTCCGCCTGCCGAGCCTGCTGGCCGAGTTCGAGACCCGGCATCCGCGTGTGCACGTGTCCCTGCGCGAGGGCGAGCACAAGGCGCTCAAGGCCGCGTTGCGAGCGGGCGAGACCGAGCTGGCGATGCTGTACGGCTACGACCTCGACGACGACATCGACCGCGAGGTGGTCGGCACCGCCGCGCCGTACGCGCTCGTCTCCGAGGACCACCGGCTCGCCCGGCGGAAGAACCGCAAGGTGTCGCTGCACGAGCTGGCGGAGGAGCCGATGGTGCTGCTCGACCTGCCGCACAGCCGGGAGTACCTGCAGTCGATCCTGAGCGACGCCGGGGTGGCGCCGCGGGTTCGGCACCGGACGAGCGGATACGAAACGGTGCGGGCGCTGGTGGCTTCCGGGCACGGGTTCGCGTTGCTCAACCAGCGTCCGCCTGCTGACACGACCTACGCGGGGGCGAGCGTGGTGCCGCTGGCGCTGACCGACGATGTTCCGTCGCTGGAGATCGTGCTCGCGACGATGCGCGGGGTTCGGCTGACCCGGCGGGCGCAGGAATTCCGGGAGCTGTGCCGCGCGCAGTACTCCTCCTGAGCGAAGAGCCGCGTCAGAGCAGCCGTTCCAGCGCCCGGCGCGCGCGAGCCGGAGCCTGCACATCGCCGTGCAACTGCCGGAAATGGTTCAGCGCCAGCATGATCGCGACGATCTCGTAGAGCAGCTGGTCGATGTCCGTGTCCGGCGGCAATTCCCCGAGGCTCACCGCGCGCCAGATGTTGACCCGCAGCTCCCGCTGCCAGAACGCGCTCATCCGGACGACGGCGTCGCGCACCGGTCCTTCGCGGCCGTCGAATTCGGCCGCCGCGGCGGTGAAGAAGCAGCCGCCGGGCAGCAGGTCGCGTTCCAGGTAGGAGATCCAGGCATCCCCCGCCGCCCGGAGGTAGGGCAGGCCGCGCGGGACGCCGCGGGCGCGTTCGGGCACCTCGCGGACGAACAGCTCGGCGGCGGCGTCGATCACGGCCAGCTGCAGGCTCTCTTTGGTGCCGAAATGCCCGATCACGCCCGCCTTGCTCATGCCCAGCTCGGCGGCGAGCCGCCCGATCGTCAGCCCCTCCAGGCCTTCGGCGGAGGCGAGCACCAGGCCGAGGTCGAGGATGCGCTGCCGGGTATGGCGGGTCTCGGCGGCGGTCTTCCGGGGACTCATGAAACCACTATAGATTACGAACGATCGGTCGCTATATTGAGCCGGACCCCCGTGAGGAGACCCAGATGCCCGCTTCCCGCATCACCGCGCTCGGCCACCACCAGCCCGCCCGCGTGCTGACCAACGCCGACCTCGAAGACATGGTCGACACGACCGACGAATGGATCCGCCGCCGCACCGGCATCGCCACCCGGCACATCGCGGACGGCTCGGTCGCCGACCTGGCCGCCGAAGCCGCTGCGAAGGCACTCGCCGGGGCCGGGCTCGAACCCGCCGAGATCGGCCTGGTCGTGGTCGCCACCTGCAGCGCGATCGATCGCTGCCCGTCGATCGCCGCCCAGGTCGCGGGCCGTCTTGGCATCCCGGCTGCGGTCTGTTTCGACCTCAACAACGGCTGCGCCGGCTTCTGCACCGCGCTCGCCACCGCGGACCACGCCGTCCAAGCCGGTGCGGCCCGGCACGCGCTGGTCATCGGCGCGGAGAAGATGTCGGACATCACCGACTGGACCGACCGCAGCACCTGCGTCCTCCTCGGTGACGGAGCGGGTGCCGCAATCCTCAGCACGGCCGACGCTCCGGCGGTCGGCCCGGTCGTCTGGGGCTCCGACCCGACGCGCCGGCAACTGGTCCGGCTCGTGGACGAATGGCAGCCCGCGTTCGCCCAGGACGGCCAGTCGGTGTTTCGCTGGGCGACCCAGGAACTGCCCGCCGTCGCGGCGGAAGCCTGCGCTCGCGCGGGCATCGCCACCACCGACCTCGCCGGGGTCGTCACCCATCAGGCGAATCTGCGGATCATCGAGGCGCTGACCGCCCGGCTCGAACTGCGCGAGGACGTGGTGATCGGCCGTGACGTGGTGGATTCCGGCAACACGTCGGCGGCGTCCGTCCCGCTCGCACTGTCCAAAATGGTCTCGCGCGGCGAGCTGCCGGCCGGAGGACCGGTGCTGCTGTTCGCGTTCGGCGGCGGGCTCTCCTGGGCCGGACAGGTCGTGACGTGTCCGTGAAGGACCTGGGATCCGCTCGTTCCCGGCGAAAACGGTCCAGGTCAGCGTCCGGCACCGCATTCATTCCCGGGCGCCGGACCGCTGGCTCGCCGCCGTCGAGGGCTGGCTCTGGTACCCGCGCTGAATCGCCACGTGATCG
This sequence comes from Amycolatopsis nivea, assembly GCF_004522235.1. Classification (GTDB taxonomy): domain Bacteria; phylum Actinomycetota; class Actinomycetes; order Mycobacteriales; family Pseudonocardiaceae; genus Amycolatopsis; species Amycolatopsis nivea. The sequence goes on along the minus strand of NZ_SDLT01000001.1, from coordinate 352,812 downwards.
GCCACGAACTTCGCGTCGTGCCAGACGCCCCAGATGAAACTCGACCCGCGCCGCGCCAGCCACGGCAAGCCGATGAAGTACACGCCCGGCTCCACCGACACTCCGCGACGGTGCTTCGGCCGTCCGTTTTCGTCGAAGGCGTCCACCTGCAGCCAGCTGTAGTCAACGGCGAACCCCGTGGCCCAGACGATCGAGGTCACCCCGGCCGCGACCAGATCCAGTTCCAGCACCGGATCGGTGACGCACGCCGGGTCCGGGCCCAGGTCGCGGGCGGACGGTTCCTCGGGCAGGTCGAGGCCGTTGCGGGCCACGTAGGCGTCGGCTTCGTCAAGCAGGGCAAGGTAATTCTCGTCGCCCGCCGCGATGTTCTTCGCTAGGTCGGTCGCGAAGCTGAGCTTGCCTTCGGCGTACGCGCCGGTCATGCCGACGAGCGTGATGCCGAGCCCGGCCAGCGCGCGGAAGTCCACGGTGTGCCCGCCGCGCGCGCCGCTCACCGCGATGGTGACGTGTTCCGCTCCGGCGGGCGGCGTCTCGGCGTCCCACTTGCCCAGAACGCCCAGCCACCAGCAGAAGTCGCGGTCGCGGTAGCTGCGCGGCGGCCGGTCGTGCGGGCCGACCGACAGGTAGACCTCGCGTCCGGACCGACGAAGTTCTTCGGCGATCTGCACGCCTGACGAACCCGCGCCGACCACCAAGACCGCGCCTTCGGGAAGCTGCCCGGGGTTCCGGTAACCGCTGGAGTGCAACTGCACCGGACCGGCATCGGCGGGCACGATCGGCGGGATCACCGGACGCTGGAACGGGCCCGTCGCGGCGATGACGTACCGGGCGTCGAGGGCGCCGTCCGAGGTTTCGACGCGGAATCCGGGCCTGCCCTTGTGCCGCCGCACGGACGTCACCTCCACCCCGGTGCGCACCGGCGCGGCGATTTTTTCCGCGTACGCCTCGAAATAGTTCGCGACCTGCTCCTTCGACGCGAACTCACCAGGGGCCACGTCGGGAAATTCCAGGCCGGGAAACCGGTCGTGCCACGCCGGGCCGTTCGCGACGAGCGAGTCCCACCGTTCCGAGCGCCAGCGTTCGGCGATCCGGTTCCGTTCCAGGATGACGTGCGGCACGCCGCACTCGCTCAGGTGCTCGCTCATCGCCAGGCCGGCCTGTCCCCCGCCCACGACGAGGGCCTCCACCTGTTCGCTCGACATCCCAGACCTCCGCTCCGGCTCCGGCGCGGTTCAGCGCCGTCTCCCCGGATCCTCACGGCCCGCCCTGCCCGTGTCCAACAGATGTTTCCGGCACTCAAGATCTGTTTTCCCGATGCAGAGTGCATCGCTTCAACCGATGCATTGGTCCGGAAACATCTACTGGACAGAACCTCGGCGGCGCGGTCAGGCTGAGGCGTCCGACGACCGCCGCACGGAAGGCCCCGCAGTGACTGTCCACCGTCGCATCCGCCCGTTCAACACGCGGGACACCTACCCGGAGCAGAACCTCGACAACGACCTGTGCCAGGCCGTCGTCGCCAACGGCACGGTCTACGTGCGCGGCCAGATCGGGCAGGACCTCGACACGAGCGAATCGGTCGGGATCGGCGACGTCGCCGCGCAGGCCGAGCAGGCGATGGCGAACATCAAGATGCTGCTCGAAGAAGCGGGCAGCCGGATGGAACACCTGGTCAAGCTCACCATCTACCTCGTCGACCCGCGCTACCGCGAGGCGGTCTACCGCACCGTCGGGCGCTGGACCAAGGGCGTGCACCCGATCTCGACCGGCGTGGTCGTGTCCGCGCTCGCCCGGCCGGAGTGGCTGTGCGAGATCGACGCCATCGCGGTGATCCCGGAGGAGGAGAAGTGACCTTTTCGATCGTCGCCCGCGACACGTCCGGCGGCACCGTCCGATTCGGCATCGCGGCCAGCTCGTCCAGTCCGGCGGTCGTCGCCCGGGTCGCGCACCTGCGCCCGGGCCTCGGCGCGGCCGCCTCGCAGAACATCACCGACCCGCGGCTCGGCGGACGCCTGCTGGACCGGCTCGCCGAGCACGGCGACCCGGAAAAGGCGCTCGCCGAGGTCACGTCGGCGGCGGAGCACATCGAGTACCGGCAGCTGACCGTGCTCGGCCAGACCGGGCCCGGTTTCGCTTACAGCGGCTCGAAAACCCTCGGCACGCACGCGTCGGCGACAGCGGACGGCGTAGTGGTGGCGGGCAACATGCTGGCGGGTAACCACATCCCACAGTCCATGGTGGACGCTTTCACCGACGCCACCGGCGAGCTGGAACAACGCCTCGTCGCGGCGATGCGGGCCGGGCTCGCGGCGGGCGGCGAGGAAGGCCCGGTGCGGTCAGCCGGGCTGGTCGTCGTGTCCGGGGCGGACTGGCCGGTCACCGATCTGCGCGTGGACTGGGCGGACGAGCCGATCGAGCAGCTCGCCGAACTCCTCGACGTCTGGCTCCCCCAGCGCGACGACTACGTCACCCGCGGCCTGAACCCCGCCGCCGCGCCGTCCTACGGCGTGCCGGGAGACGAGTGATGGCCACCCCCAAAGCGGCCGCCCGCGCCGCGGTCGAGCGGCACGCCGACGAGCTGATCCAGCTGTCCGAGCGCCTGCACGCGGACCCGGAAACCGCGTGGGAAGAGCATCGCGCGGCCGCCGCGGTGCCGGAACTGCTCGACCGGGCCGGGTTCGCGGTCACGGCGAAGTACCTCGGTCTGGACACCGCGTTCCACGCCAGCTTCGGCTCCGGGCCCCGGCGGATCGCGCTGTGCGCCGAGTACGACGCGCTGCCTGGCCTGGGCCACGCGTGCGGGCACAACCTCATCGCGGCCAGCTCAATCGGGGCCGCGCTGGGGCTCGCCCAAGTCGCCGACGACCTCGGGATCACCGTCGAGGTCTACGGAACCCCGGCTGAGGAGGGCGGTGGCGGGAAGATCGAACTGCTGGAGCGCGGCGCTTTCACGGGGGTCGACCTCGCGATGATGGTGCACCCGGCACCGGTCGACGTCGCCGAAGCGCGGCCGTTCGCCGTCAGCCACTCGAAGATTTCCTACACCGGCAAGTCCGCGCACGCGGCCGCGTATCCCGAAGCCGGGGTCAACGCCGCCGACGCGTTCACTGTCGCCCAGGTCGCGATCGGGCTTCTGCGGCAACAACTTCCCGCCTCGGCACGCGTGCACGGGATCGTGACGCACGCCGGGGACGCCCCCAACGCGATCCCCGAGCACGCGTCCGGCCGGTGGTACGTGCGAGCCGAGACGCTGGCGGAACTGTCCGAATTGGAGCCACGTGTCATGCGGGCTTTCGAAGCCGGAGCACTGGCCACCGGCTGTGAACTGAGCGTCGAGCCGGAAAGCAAGCCGTACGCCGAATTCCACGCCGATGAACGGGCTTTGGCCGCCTATCGCGCCAACGCCCTCGAACTCGGCCGCGAGTTCGCGCCGGACGGCACGGCGTCGCGGATGAACCGCGCGTCCACCGACATGGGCAACGTCTCGCAGGTCGTGCCCGCGATTCATCCCTACATCGGCATCGGGTCGCTGCCCGCGATCAACCACCAGCGCGAATTCGCCGCGCACTGCGTCGGCGGCACCGCCGAGCGCGCCCTGCTCGACGGCGCCATCGCGCTGGCGTGGACCGGCGTCGACCGCACCCTCTGAACCTCCTGCACCGGGAAGGACACCGATGTCCAGCACCCGCTCCGAGCACGACATGCTCGGCGAAATCAGCGTGCCCGGCGACGTCTACTACGGCGCGCACACCGCCCGTGCGCTGGTCAACTTCCCCATCACCGGCGAAACCCTCGCCGACCGGCCGCATCTCGTCGCCGCGCTCGCCACCGTCAAGGAGGCCGCCGCGCGGGCCAACGCGGAAGTCGGTGCCCTCCCGCCGGACCGAGCCGCGGCGATCGGGCAGGCGTGCGCGGAAATCCGGAGCGGTCGGCTGCACGACCAGTTCGTCGTCGACCTCATCCAGGGCGGTGCCGGGACGTCGACGAACATGAACGCCAACGAGGTCATCGCCAACCGCGCCCTGGAACTGCTCGGCCACGCGCGCGGCGAGTACACCGAGCTGCATCCGCTCGACCACGTCAACCTCGGCCAGAGCACCAACGACGTCTACCCCACCGCGGTCAAACTCGCCCTCGACCGGCATCTCGCCGAACTGCTCGCCGCGCTCGCCGGGCTGCGGGAAGCGTTCGCGGACAAGGCGATCGAGTTCGCCGACGTCCTCAAGATGGGCCGCACCCAGCTGCAGGACGCCGTCCCGATGACGCTCGGCCAGGAGTTCGGCGCGTTCGCCGCCACGCTCGGCGAGGACGAACAGCGGCTCGCCGAAGCCCGGTTGCTGCTGCACGAGCTGAACCTCGGCGGCACCGCGATCGGCACCGGCCTCAACGCGCGTCCCGGGTACCGCGAGCGGGCTGTCGCGCATCTGCGCGAGCTGACCGGCATCGCGACGCTCGTCTCCGCGCCCGACCTGATCGAGGCGACCCAGGACGTCGGCGTGTTCGTGCAGCTGTCCGGCGTGCTGAAACGCGTGGCGGTCAAAATGTCCAAGATCTGCAACGATCTCCGGTTGCTCTCGTCCGGGCCGCAGGCCGGGTTCGGCGAGATCGCACTGCCCGCCCGGCAGGCCGGGTCCTCGATCATGCCGGGCAAGGTCAACCCCGTCGTCCCGGAGACGGTCAACCAGATCGCCTTCGAAATCATCGGCCACGACGTGACGATCACGCTCGCTGCCGAAGGCGGGCAGCTCCAGCTCAACGCCTTCGAACCGGTCATCGCGCGAGCGCTGACCGCCGGGCTCGACCACCTCACTGCCGGTGCCCGGGTGCTCGCCGAACACTGCGTACGCGGCATCACCGCGCGCCGAGAGCACCTCGCCGACCTCGTCGCCACCTCGACCGGATTGGTTACCGCGCTGAGCCCGGCGCTCGGCTACGAAACCGCGTGCGGGCTCGCCCTGGAAGCGCACCAAACCGGGCGTCCGGCTTTGGAACTGGTGCGGGAACGGCGGTTGCTGACCGACGACCAGGTGGGCGCGCTGATCACCCCGCAGGCGCTCACCGGCGGGCCGTCCCGCACGTGAACACGGTGTTTCGCCGCCGTCAGACCCTCGTATCGGCACAGCTCAGCGCTTCTGCATAACTCGAACCGATGCATTGCTTTGCTTATTACTTCTTGTTAGATGCCGTGGGCCGCTCTTAGCGTCCTCCCGGAGAACCGGTCCAAGGAGGCCATTCATGACCGCATCCGACGCCTCTCCGGCGCCCGACCTCGCCGAACAGAGCGCCGATCCCGCGACGCTGCGCCGCAGTGTCGCCGCCGGTGCCGTCGGCGTCTTCGTGCACTGGTTCGACTGGGCCGCCTACGCCTACCTCGCCGGCACCATCGCCTCGGTGTTCTTCCCGGCGGGCAACTCGACCGCGGGCCTGCTCGCGGTGTTCGGCGTCTTCGCGGTGTCGTTCGGCATCCGGCCGGTCGGCGCGCTGATCTTCGGGCCGCTGGGCGACAAGATCGGCCGCAAGCGCACGCTGTCGGTGGTCATCTTCGTGATGTCCGGGGCCACGCTCGTGATCGGCCTGCTGCCGGGCTACTCGACGATCGGCATCGCGGCCCCGATCCTGCTGGTGCTGCTGCGCCTGTTGCAGGGCCTCGCGGCGGGCGGCGAATTCGGCAGCGCGGCGAGCTTCCTCGCCGAGTACGCGCCGCGGCGGCGTCGCGGGTTCGGCGTCAGCTGGCTCGAAGTCGGTTCGCTGCTGGGCTTCCTCGCCGGTTCGTTCGTGTTCCTGCTGCTGTCGATCGGCCTGACGAACGCACAGCTGGCGTCGTGGGGCTGGCGCGTCCCGTTCCTGATCGCCGCGCCGCTGGGCATCATCGGGTTCGTCATCCGCAGCAAGATCGAGGACACGCCCGAGTACCGCGCCCTCGAAGCGACCGACAACGTGCCCCGCAGCCCGGTCCGGGAACTGTTCCGCCACAACAAGAAGCAGCTATTCCAGGCGGCCGGGCTGATGACGATGATGCACGTGCCGTTCTACGCCGTGCTCACCTACCTGGTCACCTACGAGACCGACTACCTCGGCCACTCGTCCGGCAGCGCGGCGGCACTGTCCACGGTGATCTCGCTCGTCGGGCTGGTCCTCGTGCCGTTCTTCGGCCGCCTTTCCGACCGGGTCGGGCGAAAGCCGGTCCTGATCGGCGCGGGCGCGGCGCTGTTCGTCTTCGCCGTCCCCGCGTACCTGCTGATGCGCACCGGCCTCGTCGGCACCTGGATCGGCGGGCTCGCCCTCGGCGCGATCCTGGCGGCGATCCTCGGCACCTACGCGGTGTGGTCGGCGGAGATCTTCCCGACCCGCACCCGGCAAAGCGGACTGTCCATCGCGTACAACATCACCGCGGCGCTGTTCGCCGGCACCGTGCCGTACCTGATGACCGTCCTGATTTCCGCGACCGGCAGCACGCTCGTGCCCGGCCCGTACCTGATGGCCGCCGCGGCGGTCGGTCTCGTCGCCGCGTTCTCGATGCGCGAGACCGCCGGAACCCCGTTGCTGCACAAGGAAGACCTGGAGAACACCGAAGCCTGACTCACCCTCGATTCACCAAAGGCGGTGAAGCGTGTCCGAACCCACCTTCGTCAACAGCGAATCCGGAAACCTGCGCCGGAATCTGCGCCGGATCGACTCGATCTTCCTCGCGATCGCGGCCATCATCTCGGTGGACACCATCGGCCAGATCGCGACCTCCGGGGCGGAGGCGGTCACCTGGACCGCCGTGCTCCTCGTGCTGTTCCTGTTCCCGTACGGCCTGGTCATGGCCGAACTCGGGAGCGCGTTCCCGGCGGAGGGCGGGCCGTTCGTCTGGCTGCGCCTCGCGTTCGGGAAGCTGCCCGCCGCGCTCGGCACGCTGCTGTACTGGATCACCAACCCGGTGTGGCTCGGCGGATCGATCACCTTCCTCGCGGCGGCGACCTGGCAGCAGTACCTCGTGCCGGCCTCGCCGGGCGGGTTCGCGGATTACACGTTCAAGCTGGTGTTCATCTGGCTGGCCATCCTCGGCGCGGTGGTGAGCCTGCGGTACGGCAAGTGGTTCATCGCCGCCGGGGCCTTGCTGAAGGTCGGGCTCGTGGTGCTTTTCGCCGTCACCGCGGCGATCTACGCGGCGCGCAACGGCGTCCACGGCTCACTGGCCTTCTCCCCCACCATCGGCGGATTCCTCGCCGTGGTCCCGGTTCTGATGTTCGCCCTCGTCGGCTTCGAAGCGCCCAACGGCGCCGCGGAGGAGATGCACAACCCGCGGCGCGATGTCCCGATCACCGTCGGCGTTTCCGGTCTCGTGTCGGCGTTGTGCTACCTGGTGCCGGTTTTCGGCATCGTGCTGGTGATGCCGCCGGACAAGATCAACGGGCTCGGCGGGTTCCTCGACGCGGTGCGCCAGGTGTTCTCCGTCTACGGCGGCGCCGCGGACGGGATGCTGACGCTCGCCGCCGTCGTGTTCATTTTCGTCCTGCTGAACCAGGGCTGCTCGTGGATGATCGCCTCGGACCGCATCCAGGCGATGGCCGCGGTCGACGGCGCGTTCCCGCGATGGTTCGGGGCGTTCCATCCGAAGCTCAACACGCCGTTGCGGGTCAACCTGCTCTCCGGCGTGGTCGCGACCGCGTTCACGGTGGTGGCGACGATCGTGCAGAGCAGTTCGGCCTCGGCGGTGTTCGCGGTGGTGCTCAACATCGCGGTGAGCACCCTGCTGCTGTCGTACCTGCTGATCTTCCCGACAATCCTGGTGCTGCGGCGGAAATACCCCGCGGCGGACCGCCCGTTCCGGGTTCCCGGCGGACGGATCGGACTGTGGGTCAGCTCGGTGCTGATCTACGCGTGGATCCTGCTGGGCGCGTGGCAGACGGTGGTGCCCGGGGTGCTGGACCGCGCGCTCGGGGTGCCCTACGACTTCGAGGGCACCTGGGGCGTGTCGCGGCTGACCTTCGAATTGTTCACCGCCGGAACGCTGGCCGTGCTGATCGGGTTCGGGTTCGTCGGCTACCTCATCGCCCGCAGGCAACCCGCGCCGGTCGCGGAAGTCCCGCAACCGGCGTAGGAATCAGACCTTCCGGCCCACCACACCCGCCACGCACCGGGCGGCGTCGCTCAGCGGCTTCAGCCTCGGACCGTCCTGCCACCACTCGTCCGCGACCGACAAGCCGGGCCCGTCCGTGCGGCTCGGCGGGAGCAGTTCGAGACCGGGCAGCATCGCCTCGATCTCGGCGCGGGTCCGGAACCGCCCAGCGCCCAGCGGTCCGGACACGAGGATCTCCTCGATCCGCTTCGCGACCGCGGTCAGCTCCGGCACCTCGGGGTCGTAGAAGTGCGCCATGGCGACGTACGAACCGGGCGCGAGGGCGTCGATGTACTCGCGCATCACCTCGACCGCGCCGTCGCCCTCGTAGTGGTGCATGGTGCCGATGTGCAGGAGCGCGACCGGCTCCGAGAAGTCGATGTACTCGCGCACGGTTTCGTGCTGCAGCACGGCCCGCGGCTCGAAGATGTCGGCCTCGACCATGTGCGTGAAGTCGTTGTCCTCCAGCAGCGCGCGGCCGTGCGCGAGCACCACCGGGTCGTTGTCGACGTACACCACGTGCGCGTCGCGGTGGTAGCGCTGCACGATCTGGTGGGTGTTCTCGGCGGTCGGCAGGCCGGAACCGCAGTCGAGGAACTGGCGGATGTCGGTCTGGCTCGCCAGCATGCGCAGCACGCGGTTGTGGAAACCGCGGTTGCCGCGGGCGATGTGCACCGCCTCCGGGACGGCCGTGCTGATCTTCTCCATCACCGCGCGGTCCACCTCGTAGTGGTGGCTCCCGCCGAGGAACCCGTCGTAGATCCGCGCGATGCTCGGGCGGTTCGGGTCCACCCCCACCGGCACCTGGCTGGGCGACAACGGGGACGACGAGCCGGTCATGGACACCTCGCGGAGCGGTCGGTCGGCAGTGACCTACTCAGAGTAGTACTGCCGCTCAGCCGTGCCAGCGGCGCGGCCCGTCGCCGTTGCCCCATTGCTCCATGTACGAGCTGACCGCCGAGCGGAACGCGTCCTCCATCGAGTCGTGGGACTGGTCCCGGCTGTCCTGCTGCGGGTTCTGCGTCGGCTGGACGCGCGGCGGCGGCGCGGTCGTCGCGGGACGGCTGCTGGCCCGGATCACCGTGTCGCGCACCTGGTCGCTCGCCGGGGCCGGGGACGCGCTGAGCGTGCTCACCGCGGGCGGCGCGGACGACGTGGTGCGGACCGGAGCGGGCGGCGGCTGCACCGGCTGCGAGTCCGTCCCGCCGGACGCCGACGGCCACAACGCCCACGAGCCCAGCCCCGCGCACACCACCACCGCAGCGCCGGCGAAGAGGCCGTAGCGCGGCTTTCGCTGGGCGGGCGGCGCGGTCTCGGCGGCCGGCGCGGGCGGGTCGGCGACGGGCGCCGGGCCGCGTTTGGCGAGCTGTTCGGCCGGGGAGCCGGTCGAAACGTCGAGGACCCCGCCGAACGCCGAGGTCGGTTCGTCGGCGCTGTCCGCCCGGCGGCGCACCAGCGGCGGAGGTTCGCTGCCGTCGATCCGGGGCATCGGCGCCGTCTCGGACAGCCGCACGAGATTCGCGACCGACTCGAGGTCGCTGCCGGACTCCGGGTTCCCCATCCAGACCTCCACCCCTCCGGGGCCGCGCGTCCGCGGCGCTTCCGGCGCGCCAGATCCTAGGGACCCCCGGTCCGCGCTGTAAACCCGGCTCGGGCGTGATCCAGTACGCTCGACGGGTTTCCGGCCCGGGGAGGAGGCCCGCGATGCGGCCGTTTTCGGTCGAACCCGACGCGACCGGCATGCTCGACGCCGGCGACGGACAGCAGATCTACTGGGACGCCAGCGGCTCCGGCAAGCCGGTGCTGTGCGTGCACGGCGGCCCCGGCGGAGGCGGCGGCAGCTTCGGCCGCAGCGGCTTCGACCCGGAGAAGTTCCGCGTCGTGGTGTTCGACCAGCGCGGCTGCGGACGGAGCACGCCGAGCGTCGCGGACCCGGCGGTGAGCCTGGAGCACCAGACCCTCGACCGCCTGATCGCCGACATGGAGCGGCTGCGCGTCCACCTCGGCTTCGAGAACTGGCTGCTCTACGCCGGTTCCTGGGGCGCGACGCTCGCGCTGGCCTACGCGCAGCGGCATCCGGAACGGGTCAGCGGCATCGTGCTGGTCGCCGCGTTCACCTCGTCGCCGGACGAGATCGACTGGCTCTACCGCGGCGTCCGGCGGCTGCTGCCCGCGCAATGGGAAACGTTCCGGGCAGGCGCGCCCGACCCGGACGGAGACCTCCTCGCCGGGTACGCGCAGCTCCTCGCCAGCCCGGACCGCGCTGTGCAGCTCCGCGCCGCCCGCGATTGGTGCGCCTGGGAAGACGCGGTGATCTCGCACGAATGGGTCGGCGGACGAACCGGCCAGTTCAGCGCGGGCCCGGACGACGAACTGATCACGCTCGCCCGCCTCTGCGCGCACTACTACCGCCACCACGCCTGGCTCGAGGACGATCAGCTGCTGCGCGACATCCACCTGCTCCACGGCATTCCGGCGGTGCTGATCCACGGACGCGCCGACCTGAGCGCACCGCTGCGGAAAGCGTGGCAGCTCGCCCAGGCATGGCCGGACGCCGAACTCGTCGTCATCGACGACGCCGGACACACCGGGAGCCCCTCGATGGGGACGGCGGTGCTGGAGGCGATCGCCCGGTTCGAGGACCGCTAAGCCAGCACGCGATACCGCAGCCTCGTCCCCTGCTGCGGCGAACCCGGCCGACCTGAGGGCCCCGCTGCGGAAGGCGTGGCAACTCGCCCAGGCCTGGCCGGACGCCGAACTCGTCGTCATCGACGACGCGGGGCACACTGGCAGCCCGTCGATGGGAACGGCAGTACTGGAAGCGATCACCCGCTTCGAGGACCGCTAAGCCAGCACGCGATACCGCAGCCTCGTCCCCCGCTGCGCCAGCAACTCCAACCGCACCGGCGGGCCCGGCCGCTCGAACAGCCGCACCCCGCCGCCGAGCAGTACTGGCATCACCACCACCACGACCTCGTCCAGCAGGCCAGCCTCCAGGCAAGCCCGCCCGACCGAAGCGCCCAGCACGTTCACCGTCTTCTCCCCCGCCGCCGCCCGCGCCGTCGCGACGCCTTCCTCCAGCGAGGAGCAGAACGTCACCCCGGGCGCCACAGGCGCGTCACCCCGGGTCAAGACCACCTGCGGCCCCTCCCAGCCGCCGCCGAAAGCCTTGCCTTCGCCCTCGGTGCCGCGATACGGGTCGTCGCCGGAGAAAGTCCGGCGGCCGACCAGCAGCGCGCCGACCTCCGCGGCCAAGTCGTCGGCGGCCTCCCCGGTGTACGGCGAGAGCCATCCCATGTCCCCGCCGGGCCCGGCGATGAACCCGTCCAGCGACATCGCGGCGGAGTACAGCAGCTTTCCCATCTCAGCCCCTTCCGTTTTCCGTACCGACTCCCGGAAGGGCCGAAACTCATCGGTCAGCCGGACAGTGCGCGCCAAGCCTCCCGGCGTTCCCGCTGCCGTTCCGGATCCGCCACCGGGGCCGCGGCGACCAGGCGGCGCGTGTAGTCTTCCTGCGGCGAGCCCAGCACCGACGCGACCGGGCCCTCCTCGACCACCTTGCCGTGGTGCAGCACGACGACCCGGTCCGCGACCCGCTCCACCACCGCCAGGTCGTGGCTGATGAACAGGCACGCGAAGGCCAGTTCCCGCTGCAAGTCCGCCAGCAGGTCCAGCACCGAAGCCTGCACCGAGACGTCCAGCGCGCTCGTCGGCTCGTCCGCGATCAGCAGCCGCGGCCGCAGCGCCAGCGCCCGCGCGATCCCGACCCGCTGCCGCTGGCCGCCGGACAGTTCGTGCGGGTACCGGTTGCTCCAGCCCGGGTCCAGGCGCACGGCGGCGAGCAGTTCCGCGACCCGCTCCCGGTGCTCGCCGCGTTCGCCGTGCACCACCAGGGGTTCGGCGATGCTCGCGCCGATCGTCGCGCGCGGGTTGAGCGCGGAGGCCGGGTTCTGGAACACGATCCCGATCTGCCGCCGGATCTCCCGCCGCTGCCGGGCCGACGCGCGCGCGACGTCCACGCCGTCGATCCGCACGGAGCCCGCCGAGGGAGCGACCAAGCCGGTCAGCACGGACGAGATCGTGCTCTTGCCGGAACCGGATTCACCGACGAGACCGAGCACCTCGTCGGTCCCGATGGTCAGCGACACGCCGTCGACCGCGCGCACCGGCGGGGCGCCGCCGCCGACCCGGTAGGTCACCGCGAGATCCTCCACCGACACCAGCGGAGCCGACGCCGGCCGCACCGCACCGCCGGGCGCGGAACCCAGCGACAGCACCGAATCCAGCAGTTCCCGCGTGTAGTCGGCTTGCGGCGACGCGAACAGCCCGGCCGCGGTGTTCTGCTCGACGACCCGGCCCTCGCGCAGCACCACGACCCGGTCCGCGACGTCCGCGACCACGCCCATGTCGTGCGTCACCAGCAGGATCGCCGTGCCGAGCCGGTCCCGCAGCGACCGCAGCAGCTGCAGGATCCCGGCTTGCACGGTGACGTCCAGCGCGGTCGTCGGCTCGTCCGCGACCAGCAGTTTCGGGTCGTGGATCAGCGCGATCGCGATGACCACCCGCTGCAGCTGCCCGCCGGACAGCTCGTGCGGGTACGCCCGCAGCACGCGCCGCGCGTCCAGTTCCACGAGCTCCAGCAGTTCCCGGGCCCGTTCCCGCGCGGCGGCCCGCGACACCTTCCGGTGCGCCCGGACCGCGTCCACGAGCTGCGTGCCGATCCGGAACACCGGGTTCAGCGCGCTCATCGGCTCCTGGAACACCATGCCGATCTCGCCGCCGCGCACCGCGCGCAGCGCCGGACCGTCCACTGTGTACAGATCGCGGCCGTCGAGCACCGCGGAGCCGGTCACCGTCGCGGTGTCCGGCAGCAGGCCGAGCAGCGACAGCGCGGTGACCGACTTGCCGGAACCGGATTCCCCGACGAGGGCGACGACCTCGCCGGGGTGCACGTCGAATGTCACCTCCCGCACCGCCTCGGCGGAACCGAACCGGACGGAGACGTCGCACAGGGAAAGCAGCTGCTCGGACACGGGATTACTTCGCCAGGCCCATCTGGAGGTAGTTCGGGTACGCGGGGAACGCGCCGATCGCGAAATTGCCGACCTTCGCGCCGTGCAGGAACGAGTTGCGCGTGTAGATCAGCGGGACCACCGGCGAGTCCTGCATGATCCGCTTGTCCGCCTTCGCCCAGAGCTTCCCGGCCGCCGCAGGGTCGACCGTGCCCTGCGCCTGCGTGATCAGCGCGTCCACCTCGGGCACCGAATAGCGCGACTCGTTGTACCCGCCGTTGCCGATCTCCGACGTGCCGAACAGCGGCTCGATGTTCGCGTTGGCGCTCGGGAAGTCCGGCTGCCACGAGCCCAGCGTCAGGTCGTAGTTGCCGTCGTTGCCGGTGACCAGCGTGGTCCACGCCTCGTCGTCGAGCGGGCGCAGCTTGGCGCGGATGCCCGCCCGTTGCAGCGCGGCCTGGATCGCCTGCGCCTTGTCCGCCTCGTTGTTGGCCGTCGACACCGGGAAGTCCAGGTTGTCGATGCCGTTCGGGAAACCGGCTTCGGCGAGCAGCTGCTTCGCCTTCGCCACGTCACCGTTCGGCGGGGCCGGGTAGAGGTCGTACACCTCGCGCCCCGCGATGCCCTCGGTGATCAGCGTCGTCGCGATCGGACCGGCCAGGTCCGCGCTGCCCGCCGCGGCGACCTGGTAGGCGGTCTTGTCCACGGCGTACTGGAACGCCTGGCGCACCTTGGGATTCGCCAGCGGACCGCGCTTGGTGTTCAGCGCGAGATAGGCCAGCGCGCCGGACTTCGACGTGACGAGCTGGTTCTTCGCCGCCGGGTTCGTGCGGATCTGCGCCAGCTGCGCCGGGTTCACGAACGACGAGCCGAACGCGAACGCGTCGTTGCCCTGGCTGGCCAGCAGCCGCTTCGCGACGACGCCGGTGTCCTGGCCCATCTGGATCACCACCGAGTCCGGCAGGCCGGTGCGCGCGAGGTCGGTCTTGGCGTCCCAGTTCGGGTTCCGGACGAACTTGACCTGCACGCCCTTCTGGTACGTCTCGACCTGGTACGGGCCGGACGCGACCGGCTTCGTGTCATAAGTCGCGTCGGTGCCCTTGCCCTTCGGCACCGGCGCGAACGCGGGCATGCTCGCGATCCACGGCCAGTCGCCGTACGGGCGGGCCAGGCGGAACACGATCGTCTTCGGGTCCGGCGTCTCGATCGACGCCAGTTCGCCGCCCTTGAACGGGCCCTTGTAGTCGGGGCCGCCGGCGAGAAGGTTCTTGTGGTAGCCCAGTCCGCCGGAGAACGCCGAGTCGAACGACCGCTCGATGCCGTACTTGATCTCGGCGCTGGTGATCGGCGTGCCGTCGGCCATCTTCAGGCCGTCCTTGAGCGTGTAGGTCCAGGTCTTGCCGTCCGCGCTCGCCCGGCCGGTGTCGGTGGCGAGGTCCGGGACCACGGTCGCCGGGCCGTCCCCGGCGGTCTTCCACGCGGTGAGCCTGCGGTGGACCAGGCTGATCGTGGTGATCGCCAGGTTCTGGCTCTTCGCCGGGTCGAGGTGCTGCGAGGTGGTGTCGCTGAGGATGTACAGCGTGCCGCCGGACGAAACCGCGACCGCTCCCCCTCCGCCGGACTGCTCGTTCGCGTTGCACGCGGCGAGGAACGCCCCTGCCCCGGTGACCGTGGCGGTGATGCCGAGCGCCTTCAGGAAGTCCCTGCGATCCATGGTTTTTCCGTTCCCTTTCTCACGAACCGAGCCGAGCGCGGGGGTCGAGGACCCCGTAGAGCACGTCCACCGCGAAGTTCGCGAGGACGACGAAGAAGGCGGCGAACAGGCTGACGCCCATCAGCACCGGCAGGTCCACCTGGTGCACGGCGTCGACGAGCAGCCCGCCGAGCCCGGGCAGCGCGAACACCCGCTCGGTGATCACCGCGCCGCCGAGCAGCGCGCCGAGGTCGACCGCGAACACCGTCACCACCGGCAGCAACACGTTGCGCAGCGCGTATTTCCCGACGACCGTCCGCTCCGGCAGGCCGACCGCCCGCGCGGTGCGGATGAAGTCCTCGCCCATGATTTCGAGCATCTGCCCGCGCGAGAGCCGGGCGTACACCGCGGCGTTGATGAACGCCAGCACCAGCCACGGCAGCACGAGGTGCCACGCCCAGTCGACCGGGCTCTGCGCGAACGTCACGTAGCCGCTCACCGGCACCACGTCGAGCGTGAAGCCGAACAGCAGGATTCCCAGCAGCCCCACCAGGTACGCGGGCGCGGACACCCCGGCGAGCGTCACCGTCATCGCGGCCCGGTCGGCGAACTTCCCGCGCCGCAGCGCGGAGAACACCCCGGTCGCGACCCCGGCGATCAGCCAGATCACCGACGCGCCGATGGCCAGCGAGACGGTGATCGGCAGCCGGTCGCCGATCAGCGTCAGCACCGGTTCGCTCTGCTGGAACGAGTAGCCGAAGCAGGGCGCGGAGCAGACGATCGCCGTCACGCCGGCGCCGAAGGTGCGGCCGGTGAAGATGCCGCCGAGGAAGTCGAAGTACTGCTGGATCCACGGCTTGTCGAAGCCCATGAACTCCCGCGCCAGCGCCAGGTTCTCGGGCGTGCACGGTTTGCCGCAGGACATGTACGCCGGGTCGGTGGGCAGCAGGTAGAACACCGCGAAGGTGCCGAAGCTGACCACGAGCAGCACGCCGAGCATGCCCAGCAGGCGGATGCCCACGAAACGCAGGGTGCGGTTCACCGGCGCACCGCCGTCTTCGGGTCGAGGGCGTCGCGCAGCCCGTCGCCGAGCATGTTGAACGCGAGCGTCGCGACGAACAGCGCGGCGCCGGGGAAAATGAGGAACATCGGATCGGTCTGCACCCAGTTGATCGCGTCGCTGATGGAACGGCCCCAGCTCGGCGTGGGCGGCGGGATGCCGACGCCGAGGAACGACAGCGCGGCTTCCAGCCCGATGTTGGCCGGGATGCTCACCGTCGCCAGCACGATGATCGGCGCCCACAGGTTCGGCAGCAGTTCGCGGCGGAAGACGTGCACGCCGCCCGCGCCGAGCGCCCGGGCCGCCTTGACGAAGTCGCGGTTGCGCAGGCTCAGCGTCTGCGCGCGGACCACCCGGGCCACCCGCGGCCAGCCGAACAGGCCGATCACCGCGATCAGCAGCAGCGGCCGCGGGATCGACTGCGGGGCGACCGCGCCGAGCGCGATCATGAAGATCAGCTGCGGGAACCCGAGCAGCACGTCGGTCACCCGGCTCACCGCGGTGTCCCACCAGCCGCCGAGGTATCCGGCGCTCGCCCCGAGCAGCACGCCCAGCAGCATCGACACCGCGGTCGCGGCGAGCCCGATCAGGAACGACGTGCGCGCGCCGTACGCGACGACCGCGAAGAGGTCCCGTCCGGTCAGCGGTTCGACGCCGAACCAGTGGCTGCCGCTGATGCCGCCGAGGAATCCCGCGCCGGTGCCGTCGGCCGGATTGAGCAGGTCGGTGTGGTACGTGTACGGATCCTGGCCCTCGATCAGGGCGAGCAGAGGAGCCGCGAGAGCGGTGACGATCACCAGCACGATGACGACCGCGCTGGCTTGCGCCCAGCGGTCGTGCCGCAACGCGCGCCACAGGTTCCGGGAGGCCGGAGCGGCCGCCGGGACCCCAGCGCCGCCCGGCGACAGGATGTCGGACAACGGTTCCCTATGCAGATCAGCGTTACTTGACGACGTGACAGTAAAGAACCCGAAGGAAATTCACCACGACGGCGGCGCCCTTCCCGGATCGTGAGACGCCGGCAAGATCGCACCTCCCCCGGGAATACGTGGTGTTCGCGCAGGTCACCGGCGGTCGCGCGGCCCGGGCCAGTGTGCCGTGCGGACACCTGTCCGGCCAGCCTTGTTGTCACCCGTTCGGACGCAGTCTCGGGACGGTCGGCTGACTCCGTTTGTGCCGCCGCCCGCCCGGCACTGGACTGGGCGCACGTAGCCAGTCTCCTGTGGACGGAAGGACCCGCCGATGTCTCGCTGCTCGCGCAAGCTGGCCGGAGTGCTCGTTTTCCGCGGCCGTCTTGCTGGTCAGCCCG
Organism: Amycolatopsis nivea; assembly: GCF_004522235.1. Classification (GTDB taxonomy): domain Bacteria; phylum Actinomycetota; class Actinomycetes; order Mycobacteriales; family Pseudonocardiaceae; genus Amycolatopsis; species Amycolatopsis nivea. The sequence goes on along the minus strand of NZ_SDLT01000001.1, from coordinate 335,634 downwards.
CCCGCCTCGGCGGCCGGTGCGGCAGTGAACGGCGGCGACGCGATGTACACCGTCTCGCCGGGCCCTGGGCGCGAGCCCTACTACTGCTCGGCCGGGTTCGCGATCCTGGTCAAGGACGTCCGTTACCTCCTCACCGCGGGGCACTGCACCGAGCACGGGCTCGACTGGAAAGACATCGGGCGCAATGTGGACAGCCACTTCCCGGTGACCGACTACGGCCGCGTCGAGGACCGCTCCGGTTCCGGGCACAGCCAGGTCGATCTGTACGACGGCAGCACCCAGCGGATCCTGCGCGCAGGCACCCCGCAGGTGGGGCAACTGGTGTGCAAGAGCGGCATGACCACGAAGAAGACGTGCGGAAAGGTCCTGGGCCTCAACCAGACCGTGAACTTCGGCGACGGCAAGCAGGTCGTCGGGACGATCGCCACGGACATCCCGGTCGGGGCCGGCGACAGCGGCGGCCCGTTGTTCTACGCCGGGGTCGGGTACGGGGTGCTGTCCGGCGGGAACAACCAGGTCAGCTTCTTCCAGCCGTTGCCTCCGGTGCTCGCCGCCTACGGAGCAACGCTCGCCTGAGCGCCAATGCCCGGAGCTTAAGAAGGTGCGGCAGGCACCTTTCCAGATGCGTTCGCCAGGGTCGACGGCGCGTCCGGGGCGGGATGTGGGGCCAGCGGTCCGTGAAGGGCTCCTTGAGGGAATCAGATTCCCTCAGGGAGCCCTTCACGGACCTCAAACATCAGTCAGATGACCATCAATTGGGCATTTCGGCACCGCTGGCGTCTCGTGTGGACGGTCAGCGGGCGGAATCGGCACGGCTTAAGTTTCTGGCATTGACTCTGATTCCCGCAGGTTTCTCTCACGGACGGCAAACCCGCGCACCGGGCGGGTGTCAGCGCGGCGCGGAAACCGCCCGACCACGCTGTCCGTCACCCGCTCGGAGCCTCTCCCGGGATCCCCGCGCGGACCTGCCGGTACAGCCGCGGCACCGTCGGCGCAGGCAGCGCCGACAACCGGCGCGGGCTGGCCGATCCGGTCGCGGCCAGATCGCACAAGACGTGGTAAAGGTGGCTCAGCGCGCGCAAAGCCGGGTCTTTCGCCCGCTCTCCGGCGGCTGCCGGGGTGTACGCGAACAGGGCCACATCGGCGCGCGCCAGCGGGCCCTCCGCGGCCGGTCGACCCGTTCCCGGGGGAGCCGCGGTCAATTCCTCGACCGCCTCGGCGAGCGCGGTGCACGCCGCCACCGGGCCTTCGGGATGTCGGGTGCACGAACCGGGCGACCGCATCGCGACCGCGAGCGCCCTGCCGTGCGTGGTCAGCGCGGCGTAGAGCGACAATCGGTGCCGCAACCGGGGCGAGGTCGTACCGCCGAGGACCGGGCGGGTGAGCGGGCGCGCGACCAGTGCGAGCTGGTACAGCCGGTGGTCGAGATCGCGGGCGAGCGCGTCGAAGTCCGCCTGCGCGCCGGGGTCCCGTTCGAGCCGGGCCGCGGCGGCGGTCAGCACCTCGTGCAGTGCGCCGAGGAGGTTGTTCCGCACCGTGCGCACAGTGTCCCGAGTGGACAATGGGGTGACGAGCAGCGCGACCAGCAGGCCGACCGCCGCGCCGATCGCGGTTTCCTCCAGCCGCAGCAGGAGCAGGCCGGGCGAGAACTCGTGCAGCACGCTGTAGAGCTGGCCGACCATGATCGTCACGAAGAAAATCATGTACGCGTACGACAGGCGGATCAGGTAGAAGCCGAAGAACATGCTCGCGCAGATGGTCGCCAGCACGGCCGTGGCGTTGCCCGCGGTCAGCGCGGCCAGGCCGATCGACGCGGCGAGTCCCACGAACGTGCCGAGCACCCGGTTGAAGCCTTTGAGGAAGGTTTCGGTGCGGGTGGCGGTGCCGGTGAACATGACGAACGCGGCCAGCACCGCCCAGTAGTAGCGGGCGTCGGACAACTGCTTGCCGGCCAGGATCGCCAGCGCGCCCGCGATCGCGCCCTGCACCGCCTGCCTGCTCACGAAATCGAGGCGGGACAACGGGTTCCACCCGGCGTGCCGGGCCGGGACCTCGCCCGCGGCCGCCGCCGAACCCGGCAGCGCGCCGAAGACCAGGCCCACCGCCGGCTGGAAATCGTCGACGGGTTCGGCCCCGGCCGCACCGGGCCGCCGCGCCCGTTCGAGCACCGGGGCCAGTTCGAGCGCGGCCGCCGCGAAGTGCCGGGCGGGCCACCACCCGCCCGCCGTGCCGCCCGTCCTCTCCGCCAGCGCGGCCAGCCGGTACGCGACCTGCGCCGCGCCCCGGTCGTCGTGCCGGGCCAGGCGGTCGGACACCTCCGCGGCCAGCACGGTCAGCCCGGAACCGCTGTCGACGAGCGCGCACGCGGAGGTCGCCAGCTGGTCGAGCAGATGGTGCGCGTCGACCATCGCGCGCCGGAGCGCGGCCGCTGAGAAGCCCTCCGGCACCGCACCGGGTTGTGCCGACCACGCCTCGATCATCAGCGCGGCTTCGGCGATCCGCGCCTGCCGCCGCTGCACTCGCCGCCGGAGCCGCGCGTCCTGATGCGGGTCTGGGCTGGTCAGCAGATCCGCGCAGGACCGGGCGAGCGCCCGGCCCCGTGCATCGAATGCGCGCACCACCTGGCCGAGCGTGCGTTTCGGGCTGGTGCGCAACACCGTCAGCGACAACAGCAGCACCCACGCCGACGCCACGACTACGGCGAGCAGCAGCGAAGGCAGCGTCGCGACGCTCGCGTGCAGGAACGACGCGAAGAAATACCCCATCCAGGCCATGAAGCCGTAAAAGAAGAAAACCGGCCCGAACCGGCGGACGAACACCGCCAGGAACATCACCACGACGAAGACGACGAGCATCAGGTCCGGATGCGCGCCGACCGCGGCACCCGGCGCCATCCCGGCCCCGAACGCGACTGGGAAGAACACCGCGGTCTTCACCTTGGTCCACGCGGGCGAATCGCCGAGGGCCATCGACCCCATCATCGCGACCACCGCACCGAGCAGCATCCCGACCAGCGCGCCCTTCGGATCCGCGCCGGTGAGATGCGCCAGCAGGTACTCCACCCCCAGCGCGGTGCCCATCGACACGGTCGCCGCGAGCGCCGAGCGCAACCGGCTCAGCCCCGGATCCGAGGCGGCCACCCGGTCCCGGATCTCCGTTGCCCTGGGCAGCATCCACCCCGCCTTCCCGTCCTCGTGCGCGATCACCGGTATGATACCGATATTTCCGCGACGCCTCTTCGGCTCATCGGAGGACCCGGGCCATGGACCAGCCCCCCGAACCGCTCGACGTGCTGGAACGCGCCACCGCGGTGCTGGTGCGCAATTTCGAGATGCTGCGCCGCCGCACCGACGTCTACGCCGAACTGGACCAGGCCGAGTACCTGATCCTGCGCACGCTCGACGACCTGGGCCCCGCCGACATCGGCACCCTGGCCGGCGCGCTGGGCCTCGACCCGTCCACCGCCGGACGGCAGGTCTCGGCCCTGCTCCGCAAGGAACTGGCCGAACGCAACCCCGTCAGCGACGACCGCAGACGCTGCGTCATCACCCCGACCGACCACGGCCGCGACCTCATGCACCGCACCCGGGCCCGGCGGCGATCCACCGTCGGGGAACTGCTGGGCGACTGGACGCCTGGCGAACTCGACACCTTCGCCGAACTGCTGACCCGCTACAACAACAACGTCACCCGCCGCTACCTCAGCGACTGACCTCGCCGGACGACCGGCCCAACGCAATCGCGCAACCGCCGAGCGACCGGACACCCGGCGAACTCGACGCCTTCGCCGGGCTGCTGACCCGCTACAACAGCGCGGTCACCCGCCGCTACCTCAGCGACTGACCTCGCCGGACGGCTGCCCGCCGCCGCCGAGGTCGATCCAGAACCGATCCTCGCCCCGCTTCCGACCATCTGGCACGCCGCCGTTCGAGAGGATCACCCGGCGCGAGGGTTCGTTGTCCTCGGCGCAGGTCAGCAGGACGCGGTCCAGACCGAGGCCGCGGCATTCCGCGAGCCCGGCGGCCAGCATCCGCGTGGCATGGCCCTGCCTCCGCCACGGGGGCACCACGTGATACCCGATGTGCCCGCCCGCTTCGGCGAGTTCGGCGGTGAGTTCGTGCCGGACCACCAAGGTTCCCAGGTAGTACTCGCCGGAGACGTACCAGAAGATCGTGGACGGCACTCCCCACCGCTGCCGCACCCCGCGCCGGGCGGCGACGAACCCGGCGAAGTCGTCGCTCGCCTCGTCGAGCCATTCAGTCGGGCGGCCTTCGAGCAAGCAGTCAGCCTGCTCGCCGACGAGGTACGACGTCCGCACCGCAGTCGTGGGCAAGACGAGACGCGGCGGTTCGACGAGACGGATCATCGGCCCAGTCTCCCTGCCGAAAGCCCGCCGCACAGCTCATTTTCGCGTCCGGGCGTCACGCCTTTGCGAGGTCCGCGTGCCCTTCCCGCAGCGCGCGCTTCACGATCTTCCCGCTCGGGTTCTTCGGCAGCGCGTCCACGAACACCACGTACTTCGGGCACTTGTACCCGGCCAGGTGCTGCCGGGCGTGCGCGAGCACCTCGTCCTCGGTGAGCGTGACGCCCTCGCGCGGCACAATCGCCGCGGTGACCGCTTCGATCCAGTGCGGGTGCGCGACGCCGAACACCGCGACCTCGGCGATCCCGTCGAGCAGGTACAGCGCTTCCTCGACCTCGCGGCTCGCGACGTTCTCGCCGCCGGTCTTGATCATGTCCTTCTTCCGGTCCACCACCGAGAGATAGCCCTCTTCGTCCAGCACGCCGAGGTCGCCCGAGTGGAACCAGCCGCCCTCGAAGGCCGCCGCGGTTTTCTCCTCGTCCTCGTAGTAGCCGAGCGTCGCGTGCGGACTGCGGTGCACGATCTCGCCGACCTCGCCGGGCGGCAGTTCGCGGCCGTCCTCGCCGACGATCCGGGTTTCGACGTTGATGGACGCCCGGCCCGCCGAACCCGCTTTCGCGAGTTGTTCGTGCGGGCGCAGAATCGTGGCGAGCGGAGCCATTTCGGTCTGGCCGTAGAAGTTCCACAGCTGCACGTCCGGCAGGCGGCGCGCGAGTTCGCGCAGCACCTCGGCGGGCATCGGCGACGCGCCGTAGTAGCCCTTTCGCAGGCTCGACAGGTCGGTCGTGTCGAACGCCGGGTGGCGCAGCAGCGAGATCCACACCGTCGGCGGCGCGAACAGCTTCGTCGCGCGTTCCCGTTCCACCGCGGCCAGCAGCGCCGCCGGGTCCGGGCCGGGCAGGATCACGCTCGTCGCGCCGAGGTAGACGTCGACCGACAGGAAGCAGTCCAGCTGCGCGCAGTGGTAGAGCGGCAGCGAATGCACCTCGATGTCGTCGCCGGTCATGCTGCCGTCGATCGCGCATGAGACATATTGGGCGATCAGCGAACGGCTCGACAGCAGCACGCCCTTCGGCCGCGATTCGGTGCCTGAGGTGTACATCAGCCGCAGCGGGTCGTCGTCCGCCACCAGCACCGCGGGCGCCGTTTCGTCGCCGGGCTGGTCGATCCAGTCCGCGACGCTCTCCCATTCGCCGCCGCTACCGCCGATCCGGGCCCGCAGCGCGTCGGTGCGGCCGGAGCGCTTCAACGCCTCCGCGGCGGTGTCGAGCAAGGCGTCCTCGGCGATCAGCCCGGACACCCCGGCGTGGCCGAGGATGAACGCGACCTCCTCCGCGCCGAGCATGAAGTTCACCGGCACCAGCACCACGCCCAGTTTGGCCGTGGCGAACACGAGCACCGCGTACTCCCAGCAGTTGCGGCTGAGCAGCGCGAGCCGGTCGCCCTTCGCGAGGCCGCGCTCGGCGAGCCGGTGCGCGCAGCGGTTGACCGCCGCGTCGAACTCGCGGTAGGTCGCGCGGCGCTCGCCGGAGACGATCGCGAGCTTGTCCGGCAGGCGCAACGCGGTGCGCCGCAGGAGATCCCCGACGGAATGCTGGCGGGCGTGCTGGATCGCTTCCGCCGTTTCGGCGCTGAACGGGCTCGGCATAGCGGGAGTCTCATCCACCGGCGCGGCGCGCGCAAGCAGGACCGGCGGCGGCCCTCGGTAGGCTCTCCGGCACCACCCGGGGAGGGGCGCGTGGACGAGACCGAAGCACCGACGCTCGACCGGCCGGACATCACCGGCCGGCTGCCCCGGTACCGGCTCGTCCGCCAGCTCGCACGCACCCGGATGAGCGAGGTCTTCGAGGCGGCCGACACGAGGGACGGGCGCGCGGTGGCGCTCAAGGTCGTCGGGCCGGAGTTCATGGCGGTGCCCGGATTCCGCACCCGGTTCGAGCGCGAAACCCGGATCGCGCGCGAGCTCGAGCACCCGAACATCGTCCCGGTGCTGGACGCCGGGTTCACCGAAGACGGCTACCTCGGCTACCTCGCGATGGAGTACGTGCGGGGCACGAACCTCGCGCGGACGCTCGCCGACCGGGGTCCGCTGTCGTTCAAGGAGACTCTCGGCATCGGCCGCGAGATCGCCGCCGCCCTCGACGCGGCGCACGACCGGCGGCTCGTGCACCGGGACGTCAAACCCGGCAACATCCTGCTCGACGCCGACGGCCGCGCGTACCTGTGCGACTTCGGCATCGCCCGCCAGCTCGACCTCACGCAGCTCACCGCGACCGGCGCGTTCCTCGGCACGGTCGGCTACGCCGCGCCCGAACAACGCCAGGGCAAACCGGCCGGACCGGCGGCTGACGTGTACTCGCTCGCCTGCGTGCTCTGCGAATGCCTGGCCGGCGCTCCCCCGGGCCACCACGCCGAACTCGGCCACCCCGGCGTGCGCGCGCTTCGCCGGTCGCTCAGCACCGATCCGGCCGCCCGGCATCCGACCTGCACCGCGCTGGTCGACGATCTGGTCGCCGCCGAACGCTGGGACCGGCGGCGCCGGTGGCTGCTGCGCGCGGGAGTCCCGGCGGTCGCCGCGGCCGGGCTGCTCGTCGCCTCGCTGACCACCGGCGCCCTGTCCGGGGTGGACGACGCCACGCTCGCCCGGATGCCTGCCGCCCTGCGGACCGACTGCGCGACCGCGGACACGCCCGTCTCCGGCGCGACCGCGACCATCACCTGTCACGACCCGTCCGGCCGCGCCGCGACGACCGCGCTGTACGCCGACCAGAAACAAGCCTCCGACGCCTACTCCGCCTTGCTGTCCCGCGTCGGCGAGACGGCCGGGCAAGGAGACTGCGCCGTCGCTTCGGGGGCCGAACATCGTTACCCAGCAACCGGTCCCGCACTCGGCCGCGTGTTCTGCCATGCCGGAGGCGGACAGTCCATGGTGGTCTGGAAGGACGACGCCGTCCGCGCGGTCACCACCGCCACGGCTTCGGCGAACGACGACGCCGCCCTGCGCGCCGCCTGGGTCGGCTGGACCGGGGCACCGGCATTCCCGACCCCGGACGAAACCGCCCTCGCCGAGATCGCCGCCGGGAACAAATGCCACCGCGCGGCACCAGCGGATCTCGGCAACTACCCCGGAGCCATCGCCGGAATCTCCTGCACGCCACGCGGGACCGGCGCCCGCGACGTGTCCTACTACCGTTTCCCCGACACCCGGACGCTGCGCGCCAGCTTCGACGGTCTCGTCACCGCCGCGAAGGCGCCGAGCGGGAAACCTTGTCCGGGCGCGTCGCCGAGCACCACCCGTTTCGACTGGCTGAGCGTCGACCTCGGCCAGGTGCTCTGCCGTCCCGGCCGCGAAGGTACCGTCGCGATCGACTGGAGCCTCGATTCCTTCCACGTCCTCGGCCACGTCGCCGGCGCCAGCCAGGAAGGCACCGGCGGCTGGTGGACGCAATGGCATCTCGCGCCGCTGAGCCGGATCGTCGCGCAGGTCAACCGCGAGTCCTCCCCCGCGTTCCCGACCCCGGCGGAAAACGCGCTGCTGCACCGGATCCCGCCAGCCTCGCGGATCAACTGCGTGCGCCCGTCCGCGGACCAGCGCTGGCAAGACCTCGGCGCGGTGCAAGCGGACGCCGCTGTCGCGTGTGGACAGACCAGCGGCGCCGGACTGGTCGTCTACTACCAACTGCCCGACGCCGCCACGATGAACCAGGTCTTCAACAGCACCCAGACCACCGAGAAGGCGTGCACCGACCAGCCGCCCGATTTCGCCGCCGACCGCCCGTACGCGCGCGGCGGCCGCACCGGACGCCTCGCCTGCGCGACCCTCCGGCCCAGCGGCGAGCGCTATCTCAAGTGGACGGACGACCAGTCGGGGATCCTCGCGGTCGCGCACCGCGGCACCGAGCCGTTCGCGATGATCGACTGGTGGAACCACGACTCCGGCCCGTCCTGAGCGCTCAGCCCTCCACGGAGCCGCCGATCGAGGCCGACCCGGTGACGTTCCCGTGCCCGCCGCTCGCGGTGTGCACGGATTCCTTGCCGTCCACGACGGAGTACATGTCCACCTGGCCGCTCGCGCCGGAATAGGTGATCTCCAGCGTCCACTGGTGCGGTTTCCCGTCGGCGGGCACGGTGAGCGACTGCCGCCACGGCATCTTCACCTGCCCGGTTTCCTTGGTGACGCCGTCCAAGGTGTAGGTGATCTGTTTCAGGGAACCGGAACCGGTCGCGTTCAGCACGAGCGTGTGCGGCTGGCGATCCGGCACCTGTTCCTTGACCGGCGCGGCGGAAGAAGACGACGGCGCGGGGGCCGGGGCGGGGCTGCCGGAGCACGCGGTCAGTGCGGCGAGGAGCGCGACCGGCGCGAACACCGTCCGGGCAGCAGTGCGAAGTTCCATGCGCGCACCGTACTGATCCGCGGCCGGGACCGGTCCCCGCTCGGGAAATCCGCTCAGCCGTCTTTCGCCCACACGCGCACGGCCACCGCGACCGCGATCCCGGCGACGCCGAGCACGATCCCCGCGACCAGCAGCCCGGACGCGATGAGCCCGAGCGCCGCGGCCGCGAACAGCGCGACCTCCAGGAAGAACCGGGTCGGCTCCGGACTGCGCCGCTTCGCCTTCGGCGCGATCACGAGCCCCCAGATCGCCGCCGCCAGCGCGGGCCACAGCACCGCGGACAGGATGTTCAGGAACACGTTCCCGCCCAGCCGCGCGCCGGCGACCGCGAGACCGGCCAGCAGCGCCAGTTCGGTCAGGAAGCGGACGGCGAGCACCGCGCCGGGGAAACCGCGCGATGCGGGTCGAGTGGTGGTCACGCCGCGAAGCCTAACGGCCGGGCCCGCGCTCCGTGCGCGGAGTGCGGACCCGGCCGGAATCAGCGTCGCGCCACCATCCGGGACAACGTCATCAGAATCGCCCCGAACACCAGCAACGCCGCACCGAACACCGCGAGCCGCGGCGTGCTCACCCCGGTCTTCGCGAGCGCCTGCTGCTTCGGCTGGCTGGCTTCCGGCGCGGAGGTCTGCGTCGGCTGGCTCGTCGTGACCTTCTGCGGAGCCGAAGCCTTCGGCGTCACCTTCGCGACCTCGTGGACGCGGGCGGTGAGCGAGTCGGCGTGCTTGGCGTCCGAGAGCGACCCCGGCGGGTTCGCCTGCTTGCCGCCCGCCCAGACGAGACCGCTGATGTCCTTCTTCGCCGCGGGCGACGAGGTGGACGCGGGCGGCTTCGTCGCCGAGGACGTCGGGCTGCTGGACGTCGTCGGGCTCGCCTTCGTCGTGGTGCTCGGCGAAGGCGACGCGGTGGCCGAGCTGGTCGGCGTCTTCGTCGGAGTCTTGGTCGCCGAGGACGTCGGCGGCGCGCTCGTGGTCGGCTTGGCCGACGTCGGCGGCTTCGTCGAGGTGCTCGGCTTCGGCGGCACCGGGGCCTCGCTCTTCGGGGCTTCGCCCCCGGCGAGCTTGATCAGCTGCTCCATCGACCCGTTGAACGAGTCCTGGTCGCCGGGCTTGTTGCCGGAGTCGGAGTACTGCCAGATCGTGTAGTAGCGCCAGCCCGAGGGCAGCGGGCCCGCGCTTTGCGCGTACCGGGCGATGAACAGCGGATGCGTGTCGCCGAACGCCGCCGAGTTCCCGGTGCAGGTCTTCCACCAGTCGGTCGTGGTGTAGAGCATCGGCCAGCGCGACGTTTTCGCGTGCAGCCGCTCGGAGAACGACTTCACCCACGACACCATCGCCGGCTTGGACAGGCCGAAGCAGGTCGAGCCGTAGGGGTTGTATTCGATGTCCAGCATCGGCGGCATGGTGCGGCCGTCCGCGGACCAGCCGCCGCCGTGCGCGACGAAGTAGTCCGCCTGCGTCGCGCCGTCGGACACGTCCGGACGCGCGAAGTGGTACGCGCCGCGGATCATCCCGACGTCGTAAGAACCGTTGTACTGCTGCGCGAAGTACGGGTTGCGATACCCGGTGCCCTCGGTCGCCTTGACGTACGCGAAACGCGCGCCCGCGTTCCAGGCCGCTTTCCAGTCCACATTGCCCTGGTGCCCGGACACGTCCATGCCCGGCACCTCGGCAGGCGCTGCCACCGCCTGGGGCGCGTGCAGCAGCCCCAGCGCACCGGCGGCAGCCACCGCTGCCGCCGCGACGACCGCACCCGCCCGAGCCGCTATCCGCCCGGAGCCCGTCATCCTCTACTCCCTCTTCTTTTCCCGCCCTGGGAGCGCTCCGGCCGTCCGCCTCTCTTCCCCAAGAGCGGCACCGGATCACCTGGGCGAGCCCCAGTGTGTGTGACACGCGGGACGCCTGTAAACCACTGGGAGTGATGTGACGCGTGGTACACAAGAGGTTTTCCGAGGTCACCAGGGGTGCGCCCGGTCCGCGCCGGAATGAAACTCACCCACCCCGGGTCACTGTCGGCGGCGATTCCGGCACTCGTAGCAGCGGGTGATCACGCTCGGCCGCGCCGGAGCAGCCGTCATGTCCGGACCGGACAGCGGCCGCCCCGGATCCGAAGTCTTGTCGTCGCGCAAGGGCCGAAGGTCGTTCGCCCGGAACTGTCCGAGACCCGCCCGCGGCGCGCGACACGCCCGGCCCGGCGAGCCGTTCACGAACAACTCCCCCGCACCGGAAACCCTTGCCCGCACTGCGGAAATCGCGCTCTACCAGCACTTTTCGCGCCAGCGCCGGTAATCGCGCGGACACACAGCGTCAACCAGGCGGACGTCTTCGCAACATCTTGGCAACCGGCTTGACACCGGCTGTGGTCCGGACCACCCTGCAGGACATTGGTCTACACCATTTGTCATACCGCCCCGGTCGCCGACGACCGGGCACCGAAAGGACGAGACACGTGAAGCGCTGGCTCATGCTGGCGGCGGGAGCCGCCGCCATCACGCTCGCCACGGCCGGCTGTGCCGGTTCGGGCGGGAGTGAGAACGCCTCGAGCGCTGGGGGCGCGCAGGACGGCAAGCTGACGGTCTGGCTCATGACCGGCTCCGCGCCGGACAGCCTGACCGCCGCCCTGAACAAGGAATTCGAAGCCGCCCACCCCGGCGTCAAGGTCGACTACCAGATCCAGCAGTGGAACGGCATCCAGCAGAAGCTGACCACCGCGCTGGCGAGCGACACCCCGCCGGACGTCATCGAGGTCGGCAACACCCAGACGCCCGCGTTCGCCGCGCAGGGCGTGCTGGCCGACCTCTCCGGCGACGTCAACAACCTCAACGGCGGGCAGTGGCTCGCCGGGCTCAAGGCGTCCGGCCAGTACGACGGCAAAACCGTCGGCGTGCCGTTCTACGCCGCCAACCGCGTCGTCATGTACCGCAAGGACATGTTCGAGCAGGCCGGCATCACCCAGCCGCCCGCCTCGAACGACGAATGGCTCGCGGACATCGCGAAGCTGAAGACGAAGTTCGGCAGCGACCCGCAGTTCCAGCCGCTCTACATGCCGGGCCAGAACTGGTACGCGCTGTCGTCGTTCATCTGGGACAACGGCGGCGACATCGCCAAGGCCGAGGGCAAGTCGTTCAAGTCGTCGCTCAACACGCCGGAAGCCAAGGCGGGCCTCGAGTTCTACAAGAAGCTCGTGGACTCCTCGGGCACCACCGCGCCCAAGGACAACGACGAGGCCACGCCGCAGCAGGCGGGCATCTACGGCGCGGGCAAGGTCGCCATGTTCATCGGCACCCCGAACGAGGTGGCGACCGCCGCCAAGACCGACCCGGGCATCACCGCCAAGACCGGCGCGTTCCCGATCCCGTCGAAGACCGCGGGCCAGACCGCCCCGGTGTTCCTCGGCGGCTCGAACCTGGTCGTCCCGCTCAACAGCAAGCACCAGGACCTCGCCAAGGACTACCTGAAGCTGCTGACCAGCACCAAGTACATGACGCAGCTCGCCGCCGGCGGCTACGTGCCGGGCACCTCCACCGACGTCAGCGCCCTGGACAAGGACCCGCTGGGCGCGGTGATGGCGAAGGCGTCGAAGAACGGCCGCGCGATGCCGGCCAGCCCGAAGTGGGGCGAGGTCGAATCCGGCCAGAACCCGCTGAAGGACATGCTGACCGCGTACCTGACCGGGAAGAAGACTCTCGACCAGGCGGCGGCCGACGCGAACACGGCCCTCGACAAGATCATCGGCGGATGACCGCGACGAAGGACAAGCCGATGCCGGCGGGGGCGACCCCGCCGGCATCGGCGCACGTCGGGGCGGCGCGGAAGCGGGGAAGCGGCTGGTTCAGCGAACGGCTCATGCCGTACCTGCTGATCCTTCCCGCGCTCGCGGCCGTGCTGGTGCTGCTCGGCTGGCCCACCGTCCAGATGCTCGGCATCAGCCTGCGCCGGCTCGACCTGCGCGAGCTGGTGACCGGCAAGATGGTGTGGATCGGCTTCAAGAACTACACCGACGTGCTGTCCGACCCCGAGTTCTGGGCAGTCGCGCTCCGCACGATCCTCTTCACCGGCGCGCTCGTCGCCGGGACCCTGCTCGTGGCGCTGCTGATCGCGGTGCTGATGCGCCACCTCAACCCGGTGCTGCGGATCTTCGTGCAGGTTTCGCTGGTGCTCGCGTGGGCGGTGCCGGTCATCGCCACCACCACGGTGTTCCAGTGGATCTTCGACCAGCAGTACGGCATCCTCAACAAGACGCTGGACCGGCTGGGCTTCCATTCGTTCATCGGGTACTCGTGGTTCTCCACCGGCACGAGCACGCTCGTGGTGATCGGGCTGCTGGTGCTGTGGCAGGCCGTGCCGTTCGTCGCGTTCACGCTCTACGCGGGCCTCATCGGCGTGCCGCGCGAGCAGTACGAGGCGGCGGGCATCGACGGGGCCGGGCCGTGGCAGACGTTCCGCGCGGTCAGCTGGCCCGCGATCCGGCCGATCCTGACGATGGTGACGTTCCTGTCGATGCTGTGGGACTTCAACATGTTCGCCCAGGTGTGGGCCATCCGCCAAGGCGGCCCGGACGGCGCGAGCACGACGCTGGCGATCCTGCAGTACCTCAAGGGCATCGCGGGCAGCCACTTCGGCTCCGCCGCGGCCATCGCCACCATCATGCTGGTGCTGCTCCTGCTGGTCACCGGCCGGTACGTGCAGCTGCTGGTCCGGACCAAGGACGGGGAGATCGCATGAGGAAGTCCCTGCCCGCCCGGGTGCTGGTGTCGGCCGCCGGCATCCTCGTGGCGCTGCTGTTCCTCTTCCCGACGTACTGGATGTTCACGACGTCGCTCAAGACGCCGGGCGACGTGCTGTCGCCGAAGTACGACCTGATCCCGACTTCGGCGACGCTGTCGAACTTCGCCTCGGCGCTGACCAAGCCCGGGTTCGTCACGTACCTGACCAACAGCCTGATCGTGACGCTCGGCGCGGTGCTGGCCGCGCTGGTGGTGGGCGTGCTCGCGGCGATCCCGCTGGCGCGCTTCCGCTTCCGCGGCCGCAAGGGGTTCCTGCTGCTGATCCTGGTGGCGCAGCTGGCCCCGCTCTCGGCGCTGTTCATCCCGATGTACCTGCTGATGCGCGACATCGGGCTGCTGAACACGCTGCCGTCGCTGCTGCTGGTGTACTTCGCGACGTCGCTGCCGTTCACCGTGTGGATGCTCTACGGGTTCGTCAACGGCATCCCGTACGACCTCGAAGAGGCCGCGATGATCGACGGCTGCAGCCGGGTCGGCGCGTTCCGCCGGGTCACGCTGCCGCTGCTCGGGCCGGGACTGGTCACCACGTCGGTGTTCAGCTTCATCACCGCGTGGAACGAATTCCTGTTCGCCCTGGTGTTCATGCGCGACCAGTCGAAGCAGACGCTGCCGGTGTGGCTGTCGTCGTTCAAGACGGCGTTCTCGATCGACTGGGGCGGCGTCATGGCGGCCTCGGTGATCTACGCGATCCCCGCGGTGATCTTCTTCCTGATCGTGCAACGGAAACTCGTGTCCGGCATGACCGCCGGCGCGGTGAAGGGATGACGGTGGCTGACCTGTCCGAAACCCGCCGGCTGGCCGAAGCCGTTCTGCTGCCCGGATTCGCCGGGACCACGGCGCCGGACTGGGTGCGCCGCCGGCTCGCCGAGGGGCTCGGCGGCGTGATCCTGTTCGGCCGCAACGTGGTCGACGACGAACAGGTCGCCGCGCTCACCTCGGCGCTGCGGTCCGAGCGGGACGGCGTGGTCGTCGGGATCGACGAGGAAGGCGGCGACGTCACCCGCCTCGACGTCGGCAAGGGCTCGTTCGTGCCCGGTCCGCTCGCACTCGGCGCGGCCGGGGATCCGGAGCTGACCGCGTCCGTCGCGGCCGCTCTCGGCGAGCGGCTCGCGGCGTGCGGGGTCACGGTCAACCTCGCGCCGTGCGCGGATCTCACGCTCGCGGCGGAGGATCCGGGCATCGGCGTGCGGGCGTTCGGCTCGGACCCGGCGGCCGCCTCGCCGCACGTCGCGGCGTTCGTGACCGGCATGCAGAAGTACGGGGTCGCCGCGTGCGCGAAGCACTTCCCCGGACACGGTGCGGCGACCGAGGACTCGCACCTCTCGCTGCCGGTGCTGCCGCGGACCGCCGCCGAGCTTCGGGAGGTGGAACTGGTTCCGTTCGCCGCGGCGATCGAGGCGGGCGTCCGGACGGTCATGTCCGGGCACCTCGTCGTGCGGGAATGGGGCGAGGAACCGGCGACGTTCAACCGGACCGCGCTCGTCGACGTGCTGCGCGGCGAACTGGGGTTCACCGGCGCGGTCATCACCGACGCGTTGGAGATGGGCGCCATCTCCGGGGCGTACGGGCGGCACGACGGGATCGGCGAAGCCTCGGTCCGGGCTCTCCTGGGCGGCGCGGACGCGCTGTGCCTCGGCGGGGCCGCGTTCGACGCGGAGACGCTGGACCGGACCGCGGAGGCGATCGTCGCGGCGGTGACCGAGGGGCGGCTTTCCTTGGCGCGCCTGGCCGATGCCGCGGCCCGGACCGCTTCGCTGGGCTCCTCCCCCGCTCCCGCCGCGGTGCAGCCGGTGGACTACTCGCTCGGCCTGTCCGCCGCGCGGGCCGCCTTGCGGATCACCGGCACGCCGCGGTTGACCGGCCGGTCGCTCGTGGTGGACGTGCAGACCGAACCGGGCATCGCCGCCGGGCCGATGCCGTGGGGGCTGGGCGCGCATCTGGCGGAACTGGTTCCGGCAACCCGGACGCTTTCGGTGTCCCCGGACGACGTCGCGACGGTGGTGGCCGAAGCCTCGTCAGTGGACAGCATCGTGGTGGTGACCCGGGAAGCGCACCGGCACCCGGCGGTGCGGGAGTTCCTGGCCGGTCTGTCCACTGTGGACTACATTCGGGTCGAGACCGGGGTGCCGGGGCCGGAAGCCGGTGCCGCGCCGCGGATCGACACGTTCAGCGGCTCCTACGTGAGCCTGCGGGCAGCGGCGGAGTATCTCGCCCGCGCCTGACGCGGTACGTGAGGGGAACCCTCAGGGAATCACCTTCCCTGAGGGTTCCCCTCACGAACTTTCGCGCGGTTAACCCCTGCCGCTCCAAGGGGATCCGGCGTCCGTGCGGAACGCGCTGCTCCCGGGTTCCAGGTCGAGGACGTCGAGCAGGCTTTGGTCTTCGTCGATGGCGTGGTGCAGATGGCCGACCTTCACCGTGCCCCGGTCGGGCTCGGAAGCGCCGGACAGAAGCCAGACGCCGTCGGCCGCGTCGTGCCGGACGTGCAGAATCGGCTCCTGGCGCTCGAAAACCTCGGCGGTCTGGACGCAGGGCGTTCCGAGCAGCCAGTGCAGCAGCCACCACGCCCGCCGATCGCGCTCCACGACCAGATCGGCGACCGCCCAGACGAACGGCAGGTCCGGGTGAGCGCGCGCCTGGTCCGCCGTCAGGTCCGGGCCGCCTTCCGGAACGCGTTCGAACGGGTCGTCGGTCAGCGAGAAGGCGTGCCCGTCTTCGCTGTCGAAGATGACCGCGTGAAAGGTCCCGCCGCCGGGGTTGCCCGCACCGATCCCGACCGACAACCGCGCGACGTGCGGGTCCGCGCCGGTCGTCCAGCCGAGCGCGTACGAAGCCAATTCTCCCCGCGGTCCCACGAATTCCCCGAACGCCCGCCGGTCCATTCCCGTGACCGCACGGGTCGGCGCCTCGAGCAGCGCCCCCTCCACCACCTGGATGTCCACTGCCGCAACATAGCGGATCAGAGGGCCAGTTCGGCCCAGACGGTCTTCCCGCCTTCCTGGGGCGTCTGGCCCCAGCGCACGGCGATCGCGTTGATCAAGGCCAATCCGCGTCCGCCGCCCTCGTACCCCTCCCGGTAGCGGGCGAGGACCGGAAGCGAATCGGACACCTCGATCAGGAGCCGGTCTCCCGGCAAGGACAGGGCCACAGTGCACGGCGGACGGGCGTGCCGCATCGCGTTGCAGGCCATCTCGTCGAGCACCAGGCGCACGTCCGCCACCGCGTCCGCGTCAGCGTGCGGGCGGTGGCCGTGCACGAACGCCGCTGCCTGGTCCCGGATCCCGCGCAACGTCGTGGAATCCTGCGTCAGCATCAGGTCCAGTCGCGGGATCGCGCCCTCCGGCGACGCGGCGCGCGCGGGCAAGCGGCTGGACTGGAACTCGTCCACACTCATCGCTTGACCTCCTCTCGGCCGTACTGCGCCTGTCCGGGGACAGGTACCCGCGCGACGTCGTGCCAATCTTTCGGCGCTGCCCGCGAATTCCGCGGCGATTTCCCGGCAGTTCTCCGGAACTGGATACCCGCAGGCCGCAGGCGGCAAACCGGAAACCCGGGAATGGCGCGCGAAGTCGCCCGCCGCGCAGTTTTCCCGGCCCGGTTTCGCGCTTGCCGTGCGGGGTTTCGTGTGCTGTGCCACCGTTTTTTCATGACTGACATGCCTGTTTACCCGTCCCCTTCCGCCGGAACTCCCGCCGAAGCCACGCCGCGCCCCGCGGTGATCACGGGCGCTTTCTGGGCGTTCGTCGCCGCGACGCTCGTCGGCTTGGCCGGAGCCGTGTTCCTGTTTTTCGCGCATGACGCGCTGGCCGACGCGATGCGAAGAGCGAACGGGCAGAACGCCGCGCGTCTCACCGACGCCCAGATCGACCAGGCGGTCACGATCGGGATCGTCGTCGGGGTGGTGATCGCGGTCGTGATCGCGTTGCTGCGCCTGCTGTTCGCGTTCAAACTCCGCGCGGGCCGCAACTGGGCGAGGATCGTGCTCACCGTGCTCACCGCGCTCCAGGTGATTTCCCTGCTGGCCGGGCAGAGCACGGTCATCGGCTACGTCAGCACCGCCCTGGCCGTGCTCGGCGTGGTCCTTTCCTTTCTGCCGGAAGCCAATCAGTACGTCGCCGCCGCGAAGGCGCCCCGCTGACCGCGCGGCCGGTTTGCGCACTGCCTTCAGCGGGTAATCCGCGATTCCCCGGACACGAAAAGAGGGCATCGACGATGAGCGACACCGCCGGACACAAGGCCGAGGAGCTCAAGGGCAAGGCCAAGGAAGCGCTCGGCAACGCCACCGGGAACGAACAGTGGCAGGCCGAGGGGAAGGCCGAACAAGCGAAGGGCGCGCTCAAGCAAGCGGGAGAAAAGGTCAAGGACGCCGTCAAAGGCGTGAAAGACTGACCTGCGGCGCCGAGCGGCGGCCGGGACTGCGGTTCCGGCCGCCGCTTCGCGTCCGCCCGTCCTCCAGTCCGCCGGTCCGGTTTAGCGGCCCGGTAAAGTCCGGCGGTGCGGCCCGGTGGCGGGCAGCGGCAAAGGAGGCCGGGGTGACGGACGCCGACACGCAGACCGATCAGGGCTGGGAAGCCGACCGGGTCGCGTTCTGCGCGGAACCGGCCGTCGACGGCTGGGCCCGCAGCGGCGTGGCCCTCGACGGCCCGCTCTCCCGGCAATTCGGCACGCTCGCGCTTCTCCTGCTCGACGCGGACTCCCTGCACGAGGCGATGGAGCGCGTGGTGTCCGCCGCGCTGCGGATCGTGCCGCAAGCCGATCTGGCCAGCATCACCCTGCGGTCGTCCGACGGCGGGTTCCACACCCCGGTCTGCACCGACCCGGCCGCCGAGGAGCTGGACCGGATCCAGTACCAGACCGGCGAGGGCCCGTGCCTCGAGGCCGCCCGGCACGAACGGCCGGGACACGCCTTGACCAACAACCTTCCGGAGTCCGACGCCTTCCCCGAATTCGGCGTGCGCGCGGGACGGCTCGGGTTCGGCTCGCTGCTGGCCACGACGCTGTTGCCGGACGCCAAGTCCGACCTGCAGCCCGGCGCGATCAACCTCTACAGCCGCCAGCCCGGTGCGTTCGACGACGACGCCGTCGACAGCGCGCTCATCCTGGCCTCGCACGCCTCGCTCGCCCTCGCCGGATCCTCCGCGCACACCGCGGCCGCGCTCAAGGAAGTCCACCTCCAGCGCGCCGTCGACAGCCGCGACCTCATCGGGCAGGCCAAGGGCATTCTCATGAACCGGCGCGGGGTCACCGCCGACGCGGCGTTCGACATCCTGCGCCGCACGTCCCAGGACCTCAATGTCAAGCTGGTCGAACTCGCCCGCACGGTGACCGAACGGCACCGCGAACTGGACCTCTGACTCCCGCCGGTTTCCGTCCCGGCCCGTCCGGCTTGTGTGAATTCCCGGCGAACGGGTAGCCGGGGACCAGGGTCGGCCTCCGGCGCGCAGGAGACCGGGACCGAGGCTCCGCCGGTCAAGACCCGAGGCCGGCGGAGCCGCCCGGTAACCGTCACTCCTGTCCGAGTTCGCCGTGGCGGTCCGCCAGCGTGCGGGCCACCTCGACGAGTTTCACATTCAAGTCCTGTGAAGTCCGCCGCAGCAGGTCGAACGCTTCCTCCGCGGTGAGGCCCTCCCGGTTCATCAGGATGCCTTTGGCCTGCCCGATCACGTCCCGCGTATCGACGGCTCGCCGGAACTCGGCGCGGCGCAGTTCGGCGGTCTTCCGCAGATGCGTGTTCGCCAGCGCCAGCGACACGTGGGTAGCCAGCAGCAGGGCGATGCGGCGGTCGGTCTCGGCCAGGCTGTCCGGGCGGCGCGAGTAGACGGTCAGCGAGCCCGCCGTCCGGTCGAGGCCGGGTGCTGCCGGGAGTTCGGTGGAGAACGCCGCGCGGCAGCCGAGGGCGCGTGCGGCGGCGGTGAACCGGGGCCATCGAGGTTCGGCTGCCAGGTCCGCGCTCGCGACATAGCTCGGGCCGTCCGCGCGGGCCGCCTCCACGCAGGGGCCTTCCCCGTCGCGGTACTGGATCCGGTCCAGCTCCGCGGCGGTCTTCCCGGTCCGGGCAGCGGTGGAAAAGCGGCCGTCTGGACCCAGCACCGTGACGCTGACCCAGTCCGCTCCGGCGACCGCCGCGGCGGTCGCTTCCACGACCTGGCGCAGCACGTCCGCGACCGAGCTCGCGGACAACAGCATCCTGCTCAGCGACTCGAACCGGTCCGCGGCGTCCGGCCTGGCGCGATCAGCCGCACCGGATTCGCTTTTCACCGCGATCGCCGTCCGAACGAAGCCCCGGCTGCCAGGGAAACGAACTTGCTCGGCTGTGTCCCGGTGCAGCGTCGACGACGGCGACTCGCCGTACGCGGCCCGGTAGTGGGCGGCGAACACACTGGGCGCGTAGCCCCATCGGGCCGCGATCCGGGCGACGGTGTCCTGCTCCGGCACGGCGGCGCGCAGTTCCGCTCGGGCGCGGTCGAGACGGGCCCGGCGCAGGTAGGCCATCGGAGTCGTGCCGAGATGTCTGCGGAAGGCCAACTGCACCGCGCGGGCCGAGACCCGGGCATCCGCGGCGATCTCCGCGATGTCGATCGGCCGGTCGAGATTGGCTTCGATGAAGGAAATCGCGCGGCGGAGCGTCTGCGAATGGGCGTCGAGCCCGTCCCCGGTGCGCTCTGCGGAGGCCGTGTGGGGGAACGCGTTCAGCACGGCTATGGCGAGGTAGCGCGCCGCCGTCGCCACAGCCAGCGGATTCTCCCCGACGCCGGGCACGCCGAGGACGTCGTCGCGCAAATGCGCGACGGTGGACCGCAGGTGCTGGGCGGCGCTGGCGTCGACCGGCCGGTGGTCGAGGAGCCGCACCGGCCGGTCGACGCCCGCGGCCTGGCTCAGCAGGGTCGGATCCAGCATGGTGATGCTGTATTTGGCGCGCGCGATCCGCCCAGTGTAGGGCCGGTCCGGGGGCGAGAAGGACACCAGATCCCCAGGGCCGAACGTCTCCGCTTCCGGCCAGCCGTGCACGATGTGGTCCTCGATCGTGCCCGATTCGAGGTCGCACAGGCAGATCGTGCCCAGCGGCTCGACGGCGTAGCTCATCTCGAAAGCCAGGTCGAGCCGGTCGGCGCTCAGGCCGTCCACCGCGTGCCTGCTGATGTGCGTGCGCGCGTGGCCGGTGTCGCTGCCGATCCGCATCGGCGCGTACGCGCTGCTCAGGAACGCTTCGGTCCGGCTGAGATCGTCGCTGTCGAAGGCGAGCGACCGCACCGCGCCGCTCGCCGCGAACGGCTGCCGGACGTCACCGGGTTCGGCCAGCGCCTCCGCCAGCGACGCGGCCCGCCGGACGGCCGCGTCCGGATCAGCGCTGTCCAGCCTCGTGGCCTGATCCGGTGCCGCCACCAGCACGCAGTCGCGATCGCGGGCGAACGAGACCAATGCCCGGGCCAGCAGCGCGGTCAGCGGCCTGATCCCGCGCAGGTCCACCACCAGGCGCGGGCCCGGCGCGACAGCGCGGCCCGCCGCGTGCAGCGCCTCGACGATTTCGGCCGAGTGAGTCTTCGCGAGCCGGTCCGGCAAGGTCAGCACCACGGCATCCCCGAGGTGCCGAGGGGCGATCTTCAGCTCCGTCACGGCAGCCGCACGACCACGTTTCGCCCGAAATCGCCCGGATCGGGCTTGGCCGCGCATCTCTGCGCCGGACGGGATGCTCGGCTCTCGGCGGTCGCCACACGCACTCCTAGGAGCGGGCCGGACCGGGCGCAGGGCGCGCCTCAGCCAGGGAGTTGTGGACGCTGCCTGCTTAACGCACCGAGGAAAAAGCCTACCCGGCACGATCTTCCGCCGGAGCGGGGCACGCCGGAACCGGCGGCGGGCGTTCCCGGCCGGACTGTCTACTGTGGACTACCGACGGAGCGGCCCGTTCAGCCGCGCGGCCCCGCGGCGCGGCGAAGCCGGTTCGCGATCGCGAGCCCCAGCCCCTTCTCCTCCGGCAGCGACGCGACAATCAGGTCGCATCCCTTCCGGTCCAGCTCGCGCAGAAAGCCGTAAAGACCGCGCGCGTATTCGGCCAGCGAAGCCGGAACCGCCACCACCGCGTGCGCCCCCGGCGCTGCGACGTCCTGGGAAGGCGGCAGGAAGACACCCACCTGGTGCCCGAGTTTCCGCGCGCGCTCCGCTTCGGCGGCCACCTCGTCGGGCTCGACGAGAATCACCCGGGCCCGCGGCGCGTAGTGCGACGGATGCTGGCCAGGAACCCGGATCGGGCTCACGGACGGCACCTCGAGGGAACTCCCGAGCACCGCTTCGAGGTCTTCCCGCGGCACGCCGCCGGGCCGCAGCACGCTGAGGGTGTCGCTGGTGGCGTCGACGATGGTGGACTCGACACCGACCTGGCAGGGACCGCCGTCCAGAATGAAATCGACAGCCTCGTCCAGCTCCGCGCGGACATGCTCGGCGGTGGTCGGGCTGACCGAGCCGAACCGGTTGGCCGACGGAGCCGCCGCGCCGCCGCCGAACGCCGACAGCAGCGCGAGCGCCACCGGATGGTCCGGGACGCGCACCCCCACCGTTTCCAGCCCGCCGGTCGCCGCCGACGACACGCGCGGGCCGCGCCGCAGCACCAAGGTGAGCGGTCCTGGCCAGAACTGCTCGGCCAGCAGCCGCGCGGGCTCGGGCACCTTCTCGACCCAGCCGTCCAGGTGCCCGGCACCGGCGAGGTGCACGATCAGCGGATGCGTGGGCGGGCGGCCCTTCGCCTGGTAGATGCGAGACACCGCGGCCGGGTCCGAGGCATCGGCGCCCAGGCCGTAGACCGTCTCGGTCGGGAAGGCCACCAAGCCCCCGGCGCGCAGCACCCAGGCCGCCTTCTCGATGTCGCCAGCTGCCGCGGTCACGCTCGCACTCTCCTGCCAGACGGATAGCTTTCCTCGCCCCGTCAGCCTAAGCCGCCCGCGCCGGGCGGTTTCACCCGGCGGCGAACCGCGCCTCCACCGTCGACCCTGCCGGATCCGAATGCACCCGCCGCGAGATGGTTCACCAGCAGCAGGCCCCGGCCACCCTCTCGATGTCACCAGCTGCCGCAGATAGTTCCCTCGCCCCGTCAGCCCAAGCCGCCCCCGCCAGGCGACTTCACCCGGCAGCGAACCGCGCCTCCACCGTCGACCCCGCCGGATCCGAATGCATCCGCACCAGATCCGCCAGATGGTTCACCAGCAACAGACCCCGGCCGCGGACCTGGTCCGGGGCAGCCGGGACGCGACCGGCCATCGGATCCGCCAGCCATCCCTCGTCCCGGACCTGGCAGACCAGCTCGCCGTCGGCGAACCCCAGCCGCACCACCGCGGCCCCGCTGCCGTGCTCGACGCTGTTGACCGCCAGCTCCGACACCGCCATCACCGCGTCCTCGACCCGGTCCTCGGGCAGGCCGTGCCGCCGCGCTGTCTCGGCGGTCACCGCCCGGAGGTCGACGAGGTCGGGTTCGGCGACGACGAAGGACCGGGCGCCGGGCGGGGGCGGCAGCTCGCGGTTGTAGTCGGCGACCACCGCGTCGGGCGCGTAGTCGCCGCTCGAGCGCCACTCCCCCGTGCCGTCGATCAGCCAGGGGTGCGTGCGGAGCGCATCGGCCAGCTCGGTCGCGCCCAGCGCTTCGGCGTCGTACGGGCACAGGATGGTGGCCCAGCGGCCCTCGAACGCCAGGTTGATCAACGCCTCGTGCTGCGCGCACGCCGGGTACTCCGCCGGCGACCGGCCCGCCCAGATCGGCTCCCCGACGATCCGCACGTGCCGGTCCGGATGCCCGTCGGCGAACGCGCGCAGCACGCCCGGGATGATCCGGCCCGGATTGCGGCCCGCCTCGGTCATGTCGACCAGCAACACCCGCTCGGCGTCCGCGCCCAGTTCGGCCCGGACCAGGCTCACGTGCTCCGGCGGCGCGGCGACCGCGACCGGCTCGCCCGCCGCCAGCCCCTCGCGGACGAACGCGACCACCCCGGCCGTGAACTCCTCGGCGCTTCGGTAGAAGAGCGCCGGATGCAGGAACGCCTGCTCCGAGTACTTCATGGACGCCCCGAAGGAAACACCGACATCTTCGCGGCCACCACGATCACTACCTCACCTCTGCCGTCCGCCGGACAGCTCGGTTCACCTTGCCCCTCAAGGCTAACCCAGCCGTCCGACAGTTCCGCACGCCCGACCGGACGCCGCGGTGCGACAGGCCCGGAGACCTGCCCTTCTGTCGCCGATCAGGCCAGGTCGAGCACTGTCTTCCCCCGCCCGTGCCCGGAATCGAGCCGCTCGTGGGCCTGGCGCACCTGGTCGAGCGGCAGGACCTGGTCGACGACGGGACGGGCCTGGCCGCGCTCGAACAGCGGCGTCAGCTCCTCCAGCCGGCGACGCTCCCGGGTGAGCAGGATCCCGTGCAGCTGCTGATTCCGCTGGTAGAGGGAGCGCAGCTCGCCCTTCGGCGGCAGCACCGTCGCGATCCGGCCGAACGCCCGGGCCGCGGCGGAGCTCTTCGCGACGTTCTTCCCGCCGACGAGGTCCAGCACCGCGCCGGCACCCTGGCCGCCGGTGTGCTCGAACGCCGCTTCGACCGGGTCGGCCTCGTGGTAGTCGATCGGAACGGCACCCAGGTCACGCAGCAAATCCTGGTTGTCCGGGCCCGCCGTCGCCAGCACCCGGGCGCCCGCCGCGACCGCGAACTGCACGGCGAACGAGCCGACCCCGCCCGCACCGGCGTGCACCAGCACCGTCTCCCCCGGCCGGACCGCCAACCGGCGGACGATCGCCTCCCATGCCGTCCCGCCGGCGAGCGGGATCGCCGCTGCCTCGACGTGACTGAGCCCCCGGGGTTTGGGCGCCGCGATGGCCGCCGAGACGACGTTCAGTTCGGTGTAACTGCCCAGGCGGGACGCCATTTCCGGGGTGTAGAACACCTCGTCGCCCTCGGCGAAGTCAGTCACGCCGGGGCCGACTGCCGCCACGACGCCCGAGACGTCGCCGCCCAGCACCGCGGGCAGTTCCAGATCCGGGATCGCCACCCCCTGCCGGATCTTCGCCTCGACCGGGTTCGTGCCGGACGCGACCACGCGCACCAGGATCTCGCCCGGCCCCGGCTCGGGACACTCGACCTCGCGCAGCGTCAAAACGTCCGGGCCGCCGAACTCGTCCATCACCACAGCTCGCACAGACATTCCGCCCTGATACCCGGCACCGGCGCGGCGAAACGTCCTGTTCCGCGCTAAAGCCGAGCGGTCCACTGTGGACCGCTGCGCGGCCGCCGGTTACCCGCCGCCCGGCCGGGTATCCCCGCCCGCATGGACACGTTGCTCGGGATCTACCTCAACGACCAGCTGGCCATGGGACTGGCCTGGCGCGAGCTGGCGCGCCGGGCCGCCCGCACCAACCAGGGCACCGAATTCGAGACGCCGCTGCGCGAGGTGGCGTCGGCGATCGCGGAGGACGTCGAGACTTTCCGCGGCATCCTGCGGGCAGTTCCGGTGCGGGCGAACCCGGTCAAAGCCGGGCTCGCGATCGTGGCCGAGCGGCTGGGACGGTTCAAGCTGAACGGCAGGATCACGTCGCACTCGCCGCTGAGCCGGTTCTGGGAACTCGAGGCGCTGGCCATGGGGGTCGAGGGCAAGAAGATCCTGTGGACCACGCTGCGCGACTCGGCGAACCTGGGAAAGCGGCTGGCCGACGTGGATTTCGACGCCCTCCTGCTGCGCGCGGACCGGCAGCGCTCGCTGCTGGAACCAGCACGCGTCCGGGCGGGCGAGGACGCGTTCGCCCGGCACTCCTGACCAGGCGGCGAAACCGAGGATCCCCCGGGCGCCCGGCACCTGGTTGTCGGAATTCCGCGGCGCAGCTACCGTGGCAGCATCGGTTCAGCAAGGAGCCGGCCGCCCAGCACAAGCGAGGCAGTCCAGCGCCGGTCCGCCTCCGCCGGTCCGCAGGAGGCCCCCGATGACTCACCCCGTTCGCCCGGCGAGGCTGCCCACCGGCGCAGCGCCCCTCACGGACATCACCGTCAGCACCGCCGACGACCACACGGTCGTCGCGGTCTCCGGAGACCTCGATTCTTCAAGCGCTGACACGTTTTTCGAGCACACCGTCACGGCGATCGCCCAGTCGCCCGGCGGAGTGATCGCCGATCTGGGCGCCGTCACGTTCTGCAGCTGCCGCGGGCTGTCCGTCCTGCTGGCGGCCGACCACACGGCTCGCCTCGCGGAGGTGTCGTTCACAGTGCTGGCGCGCCACCGCGCCGTGCTGCGTCCCCTCCGGCTGCTCGGACTCGACCGGACCCTCGACGTCCGCGCCGACGCCCGTCTCGTTCCGTTGCCCCGCAAGGAACTCTCGTAACCGCGGGCGGTTTGCGCCTCCGATCAGCCGGGTAGCCGGGGAGTTCGGCAAGACTTCGCTGAACTCCGAGGAAAGGTGCCCATGGCTGCTGCAGCGCATTACGTCGAGGTCAACGCTCCCGCGCAGGCGTGCTACGACTGGTGGCGTCCGCTGACCCGGCTGCCGGAGCTCTTCTCCGACGTCCAGTCGGTCGAAGCCCTGGACGGCAACGGGACGCGCACCCGGTGGAAGGTCGACGGACCCGCAGGGTCCACAGTGGAATGGCAGGCCCGGATCGTGGAGGACGCACCGCCGCGCAAGATCGCCTGGACCACGGTCGACGACGCCGATCCGGACGTGCGCAACTCCGGCGTCGTCCGGTTCGACGACAAGGGCCACGGCCGCACCGGCGTGGAGATCTCCCTCGAATACGAGCCCCCGGCAGGCAAACTCGGCGAGGCGGTCGCTTCGCTGCTGGCCGATCCGCAGAAGAAGGTCGAGCGGGCTGCCGAACAGTTTCGGACGGTCATCGAAGCCCGGTGACCACGGTCTCGCGCCCCTTTACGGTGCATCCACGCCCGGACGCGGTTCTCGCCTACCTGACGGCAGCTCGCGTACGCGCTCAACGGCTTGATCGGTGAACCGACGGCCTGCTCAGCGCTTCTGCGCCGCGCGAACCACTTCGAGCACCTGGTTCGCCTCATCGCCCACGAACAGCGCCAGCGGGGCGATCAGCGCTCCGCTGGCGCGATGCCCGGTGAGTTCGCGCTTCTCCCGGTCGCCGAACTCGACCGCCCGGCCGCCCCGGTAGTCGGTGATCGAAGGCTTCACGAGATCCGCCAGGCGCTCAGTGCGCCAGATCGGCCGCCCCCACCACGAGCCTTCGACCAAGACCCGCCGGGTCGTGACGGTGTAGCGGCCGCGGGTGAGCGTCCTCTTCATGCTGTACCGCTCGAGCAGCGTGCAGGTCAGCGCGATCCCCGCGACGCGGAACACGATGTCCCAGCCCCCGGCGGCTCCGAGCACGAACAGTCCGAGCACACACCCGAGCAATCCCAGCCGCAGCCACCGGTTTCTCCGTTCGGGTGGCGACTGGCCGGTCCACAGCACCGTCTCGCCAGGTTCCAGCTCCTCCGGTCTTCGTCCTCCCATGCCGACCGCATACCCGGCCAGCCCGCTCCCGAAGCCGGATCCGCGTTCTGCCGGGAGTCAGGCCGCGATGCTACGGGTGAACGCGACCCGGTCCAAGCCCGGCCCGTCGTAATCCGGGAGTACGTCGGACACCTCGAACCCGAGCCGGGCGTGGTACGCGCGCGACGCGGTGTTCTGCGGGCTGGTGATGCACTTCACCTTGCGCACCCCCGATTCCCGCACCTGCCCGAAGAACCACTCGTACAGCGAACGGCCGATCCCCTGCCCGTGCAGCGCCGGGTCGACGCCGACGAAGTGGATGTAGGCGGTGTCGGGGTCGGTCTGCGAGACGAAGCCGATCAGGAAGGCCGCCAGCGTCCCGTCCGGACGCTCCACCAGGCGGCTCGTCGTGGTGAAGTGCTGGAAGTACAGCCGCGGCACCAGCAGCGCCCGCTCCTGCGCACCGGCTTCGCCCTTCAGGCCGCCCCACCACGGTCCCAGCGCGGCGAGCACGCGCGCGTGGTCGTTTTCGGTCGGCTGGCGGAAAGTCAGGTCGGCACTCATGTCCCGACCCTCTCGTTTCCGCGCCCGCCGGGCAACCTGGTTACCGGCGCGGGTCGACGTGGATCTTCGGCGCCCCCGCCGGCCGCTCCCCGCCGAGCACCGCCGCGACCTCGCCCAACCCGACCGTCGCCGCCACCAGCGGCCGCGGATCCACCTCGCCGGACGCGTACGCGTCGATCGCCTGCGCCAAGCCCGGCGAACCGCTCAGCACGCCAATCGCGGTGACGTCCTTCAACGCCAGCATCCGCGTGTCCAGCAGGCTCGGCCGCCCGGACAGCCCGATGCAGACGATCCGGCCCGCGGGTTCGACCACCTCGGCGGCGAGCGCGGGAGCGGAAGGATCGCCGGTCGCGTCGACCACCGCGTCGAACGGCGGCTCCGGAACGCTCGTCCCGGCGGAAAAACCCAAGCCGCGCGCGAATTCCACCGACCACGGCGTCGCGCCGACAAGATGGACCTCGCTTCCCGCGGCCCGGAGGAACAGCGCGGTGAGCAACCCGATCGTCCCCGGGCCGAGGACCAGCACCCGTTCGCCCGCGGCCGCCCGCGCCGCCCGGAAGGCGTTGCCGCCCGGTTCGGCCAGCGCGCCCGCGACGGGATCCACCGCGTCCGGCAGTTCGTGCAGCGAGCGCACCGGCACGGCGAGGCGTTCGGCGAGCGCTCCCGCCCGGCCGCCGCGGATGCCGACCTCCTGCCGGTCCGCGCAGACGTGCTGATGCCCGCCCCGGCACCGCCGGCAGTCCCCGCACCCGAGCATCGTGTCGCCGGTGACGCGGCGGCCCACCCACGCCGGATGCACGCCCCGGCCGACCGCCGACACCGTGCCGCACCATTCGTGGCCGAGCCGCATCGGGTACCGGGCGTGCCCGTCGGCGAGGTACTGCATTTCGCCGGTGAAGAACTCGACGTCGGTGCCGCACACCCCGGCCCGCTCCACGTCGACCACGACCTCGCCGACCCCGGCCTCCGGCTCCGGCACCTCGGCAGGCCCGGCCTCCCCCGGTCCGGTCACCACGAACGCCCGCATGGCCCCGATCGTAGCGGCGCTCAGCCGGTCACGCGCTCGCGCAGGAACGCCGCCGTCGCCGGGTCGGCCGGATAGAACGACTCGATCACCAGCTCGGCGACCGTCACGTCCAGCGGCGTCCCGAAGGTCGCGACCGTGCTGAAGAACGTCAGCTCCAGATCCCCGTGCCGGTAGCGCAACGGCACGAAAATGTCGCCCGGGCCGGGGATCTCCACCTCGGGGACCTCGTCGTCGCACGGATACCCGCGCAGTTCCTCCAGCAGCTCGGCGAGCCCGGCGTCCGCGGTCTGCTCGACCTGACGGCGCAGCCGTCCCAGCAGATGCGCGCGCCATTCCCCCAGGTTCAGCACCCGCGGCGCCATCCCGTCCGGGTGCAGCGTCGCGCGCAGCACGTTCACCGGACCGGTCAGCAGCGACGGCGCGATGCCCTCGGTGAGCACGCCGAGGCTGAGGTTGGCGTCGACGAGATTCCAGCCGCGGTCGACCACCGCCGCCGGATACGGGTCGTGCCCGGCGAGCAGCCGCCGGACGGCTTCGCGGATCACGGTCATTTCCGGCGCTCCGATGTCGGACTCGCCGTAGGCGGGCGCGTAGCCCGCGGCGAGCAGCAGGCGGTTGCGTTCGCGCAGCGGGATGTCGAGATGCTCGCCCAGCCGCAGCACCATGTCCCGGCTCGGCTTGGACCGGCCGGTCTCCACGAAGCTCAGGTGGCGCGTCGAGATGTCCGCCGAGATCGCGAGATCGAGCTGACTGATGCGGCGGCGGTCGCGCCATTCCCGGAGCAGTTCGCCGATCGGGGCCTTCACCGTGGTCGTCACGCGTCCGAAGCTACGGGGTCGCGCGCCGGGAGACCATTACCCCTGAGGTAACGGCGCGTGCACCACCAACGCCTCCGCCAGCGGCTTGCGGTCCAGATCCGGCACCTCACAGTCCGGCGCGGGATAACCCACCGGGAACAAGATGTACGGCCGCTCAGTCACCGGCCGCTCGAAAACCTCGTTGAGGAAACCCATCGGATTCGGCGTATGCG
Source organism: Amycolatopsis nivea (assembly GCF_004522235.1). Taxonomy (GTDB): domain Bacteria; phylum Actinomycetota; class Actinomycetes; order Mycobacteriales; family Pseudonocardiaceae; genus Amycolatopsis; species Amycolatopsis nivea. The sequence goes on along the minus strand of NZ_SDLT01000001.1, from coordinate 306,021 downwards.
TCAACGTCGCCAACCCCATCGTGTGCAGCGCCGTGATGAACATGCCGCACGCGATCCCGACGCTCTCGTTGACGTAGTAGTTCTTCCGCAGCGAACCGTCCGGCAGCGGGGTGCTCTTCTGCGCGAACGCGACCACCAGCCACGGCGCGACCTCGAGGAATTCCTTGTGCTCGTCGGTTTCGAGCCGGGCGAGCGCCGCGTGCCAGTCCGGCGCGTTGCGTTCGCGGTAGAACTTCCGCTCCTCGACCTCGGCCGCCTCGCGGACCGCGCGCTTGACGTCCGGGGCGGCCGTCGCGACGAACGTCCACGGCTGGTGGTGCGCCCCGCTCGGCGCGGTGTTCGCGATCCGCACCGCGGTCTCGATCGCTTCGAGCGGCACCGGGTCCGGGGAGAACCAGCGGACCGACCGGCGGCGGTCGAGCAGCCGGTACAGCTCCTGCCCTCGCGCGAGGCTCTCCTCCGGGGACAGCCGCGGCGGCGCGTACGGGACGAACGGGTGCTGGTGCCGGGTCATGCCCCGACCCTGCCGCGTCGACGGTCATCGGTCCAGTTCACATTTCTGGTGAAGGACATAAGCTGAACTGATGTCACCCTCGTTGCGCCAGCTCGAGTACCTGGTCGCGGTCGCCGACACCGGCGGCCTCACCGCGGCCGCGGACAGCTGCCACGTGTCGCAGTCGGCGGTGTCGCTGGCGATCGCTTCGCTGGAACGGACTTTGGGCGTCCAGCTCATCCTCCGCGGCCCCGGCCGCACGACCGCGCTGACCGACGCCGGGCGCCAGGTCGTCGGCGAGGCCCGCGCGGTGCTCACCTCGGTGGCGGAACTCGGCACCACTGCCCGCGACTACGGCCAAGACCTCGCCGGACGCCTGAATTTCGGCTGCTACACCCCGCTCGCGCCGTTGCACGTGCCCGCCGCGCTGGCGACTTTCCGCACCCAGCACCCGGAAGTCGACGTCTCCTTCGTCGAAGGCACCCTGCCGGACCTGCAGCACCTCCTGCTGGAAGGCCGCTGCGACCTCGCCGTGCTGTACCGGCAGGATCTCGTGCCGGGCATCGCAGTGGACCAGCTCTACGACCAGCCGCCGAGCGTGCTCCTCCCGTCGGCGCATCCCTTGGCGCGCCGGAAGACGGTTTCGTTGCGCGCCTTGGCCGACGAGCCGTTCATCCTGCTGGACGTACCGCCGTCGGAACGCTATTTCCGGGACGTCTTCGCCGCGGTCGGCCTGCCGATGCCGGTCGCACACCGCACGACGAGCTTCGAACTCGCTCGCGCGTTAGTGGCGCGAGGACTCGGCTACACCCTCTCGGTGCAGCGGCCGCCGCTGGAACTTTCCGTCGAGGGCACGCCATTCGCGGTACGTCCGCTGCGGGAGCGAGTCCCGACGACACCGGTCGTGCTGGCTCGCGCGGAGGGTGCGCGGCTGACTCGGCGGGCGGAGACGTTTCGCACTTTCTGCCGGGAGTTTTTCGGTGCTAGAGCGTGATTCCGCGTGGTTCGCGGCCGAGAAGCTCGGCCAGTACTGGGCTCGTCTCGGCAAAGTGGCCTTGCCGGGAGGCCTCGAACATCGACAGCTTCATCCGCGCCACTTCCTCCGGCTCGCCCGCGACCCACTCCTCGTCCGCTACCACTACGCGCCGCACCGCACGCCCGCTGACCCGCGACGCGAGCTCGGCCACGTCGTCGAACGTCACCGCCTGCCGCGCGGTCAGCGCAACCGGCCCGTCGAACTCCCTGTCCCCGGCCAGAATCACCGCCGCCGCTTCCGCGACATCAGCCCGATCGGTCCACGAAACCGGGCCGTCCTCCGGGGCCGCGATCACCCCGTCCTCCCGCCAGTTCCCGAGCAGCCAGCCGATGCTGTGCGCGTAAAAACCGTTCCGCAGCGCGGTCCACGCGACCCCGGACCCGGCGAGGATCCGCTCGGTCGCCGCGTGCTCCGGGCCTGGCGGAAAAGGTGTGTCCATCCGGGAATTCTGATGGCTGGTGTACAGAATCCGTTGCGCCCCGGCCGCTACCGCCGCCTCAACGCCCGCCCGATGCAGGCTGACCCCGTCCGCGTGCGGATCGTTCGAGGACACCAGCAGGACTTTTTCCGCCCCCTCGAACGATTTCCGCAATGCCTCGGGATCCTCGTAGGACCCCTGCCGCACCCGTACGCCCCGGTCCGCTAAGTGCCGCGCCTTGGCGACATCCCGGACGCTGACGCCGATCTCCTCCGCCGGGACGCGCTTGAGCAGATGCTCCACAGTCGCCCCGTTGAGCGCGCCGGTCGCCCCCGTGATCACGATCATCTCCGGATTCCCTTCAGCAATGGCAGCAGGATGTCGTCCACGAGATGCCGCAGGAACCGGTCGTCGCACGGTTCGCCGGCGAAGACGATCCGGTGCACGATCACTCCCGGCGCGACCTCGGCGAACAGTTCGGCCGCACCAGGCGCCGATGCGGTGCGCCGCACCCGATCCGCCATCGCCGCCTGGTCCCGGCGGAGGATCCGGCGCATCTCGTCCGCGAGCCGCGGATCGCTGCGCATCCCCGCGAACAGCGCGCCCAGCACCCCGATCTCCTGCTCGGCGATCTCGCGCGCCAGCCACCGCACGACGGCCAGCAAGTTTTCCCGCAGTCCGCCGGAGACGGCCTCGGGCGGAGCCGAGGTTTGCCGCTGCTCCGCCGCCGCCGCGACGACAGCCGCCTTGTCGCGGTAGCGCCGGTAAACCGTCGTCTTGGCAACACCGGCGCGGGCCGCGATCGCCTCGATGGACAACTGGTCGTAGCCGACTTCGGGCAGCAGCGCGAGGGCCGCCTCGTGGATCGCGGCATCCCTTCGGGCATCACGCGGCCTGCCCACCGAGAACTCCTCCGACACGATGCCTCTTTTCGATACGCTCCCGTTGCGTATCGAAAGTACGCCCGAGCCGGCACCCCGTCAACCGGGCCAAGGCAGGACGGTCAGCTCCGGCCATTGTTCCTGCCAGCGCCGGGCTTTCGCCTCGTAACTGCTCCGCGGCGCGTGTCCGGGATTGGGCCGGACGACGAGATTGAACATGTCCGCGAACCCGTGCGGCGCGTAGACCTGCCACTCCCCTCCTTCGGCCAACCGGATCCCCAGACAGGGCGTCGTGGACGGGAACGAGTCGATGGCCGCCTCGGTGGACGGGTACGGCGCGCACGGGACGCCGAAGCGGTCCTCGTACCAGAGATGCACCCGCGCCTCGTTGCGGATTTCCACCGTGATCGGGAGATCCCCGAACCTCCGGGCGCCCTCCTCGATGACCGCGTTCTCCGCGTCCCAGCTGAGATCCGAGTCGTCGAAGTAGAACAGGTCGTAATCCTTGATGCTCTCGGCGGGCGGGCGTCCGGTCACCACGTTCCACACGGTCTGGCACAGGCAGCCCGCGGTCAGGTACCAGCCGGGAAGAGCCAGTTTCGCCGCCCGTGCCAGCACTTCCGGCACCAGCTCGTTGCGCGTCACGAGCTCGCGGAAGGTCCCGAGCTGCCTGTCGATCGCCATCCGGCCGTAGTCCATGCCCCGGTTTAGCACGGCCAGCCGATTACCTCCCGCGTAATCGACCAGCCGCCGATCGTCGGCCAGGCTTGGCCTTACCGAAAACGGGACAACGCAAGGAGAACCCCGACATGACCACCATCGCACCGACCGCCGCCGACCTCGCCCGCCGTTACATCGACGTCTGGAACGAGACCGACCCGCAGCGGCGCCGCCAGCTCGTCTCGGAGGTCTTCGCGCCGGGCGCGACCTACACCGATCCGCTCGGCGCGGTCGCCGGCCAGGACGAGATCGACGGGTTCATCGGCGGCGCGCAGGCGCAGTTCGCCGGGCTCGTCTTCAGCCTGCCCGCGGAGCCGGACGCGCACCACGATCTCGCGCGGTTCCAGTGGCACCTGTCGGCTCCCGGCGCCGCTGAGCCGATCGCGATCGGGTTCGACGTCGTGGAGATCGCCGACGGCCGGATCGCCAAGGTGCACGGCTTCCTGGACAAGATTCCGGGCTGAGCCGCCGGAAACGCCGGGGATGTGGTCTTGACCACAGGCACGAGGTTCAGACCACCCGGGAGGTCTGAACCTCACCCGGCCAAGCCGCCACGCCGGACGAAAGGCGTGGCCCTCCCCACTCTGTCCGTACCCCGCGGGGCGCCTGAGAGTTTCACCCGCGTGGATAGCCGGGTTTGCACCGTCGGCGGCACCGGCTGGTGGTCTCCTGCCGATGCGCTTTCCAGAGGCGTCTCGTCCGCGCGGTCCAGGGTGCCTGAGAGGTTCCGGGGAGGACTTGCTCCTTCGGCGCCGGACCGGGGATGCCGGTTCGGTCTCTCCCGCGCGGGTTCGTCGATCGCGCGCCCAGTCTAGCGCGGACGAAGATCAGCCCGTGCGGCGGGCGTTGCGGCGCTGGGTCAGCTCGTCCGGCACGACGGCCTCGACCAGTCCGCCGTCGGCGCGCTCGGCCGGGAACTCGTGGATCGTGCCGCTGATCTCCTGCATCGCCCCGCTGACCGCGATGCCGAACACGCCCTGGCCGCCCTGAAGCAGATCCACGATCTCCTCCGGCGACGTGCATTCGTACACCGTGGTGCCGTCGGAGAACAGCGTGACCTTCGCCAGGTCGCGCACTCCGCGCACGCGCAGATGGTCGACCGCGACGCGGATGTTCTGCAGCGAGACCCCGGTGTCCAGCAGGCGCTTCACGACCTTGAGGACCAGGATGTCCTTGAACGAGTACAGCCGCTGCGACCCCGAACCGTGCGCCGTCCGGATGCTGGGCGCGACCAGCTTCGTGCGCGCCCAGTAGTCCAGCTGGCGGTAGGTGATCCCGGCGATCTGGCAGGCCGCGGGACCGCGGTAGCCGACCAGCTCGTCGGGCAGCGAGGCGTCGGGGAACAGCTCGCCCTGCTCGCCGTCGGCGACAGGTCCGGCAGGTATCTCCGGACGACCAGCCTCGACCACCGCAAGCCTCCCCTCGCCCGGCCTCGCGGCGGGGCGTTCGACAGGCCGGTCGAGCCCAGGATCGGGATCGGCCGGGGAAAACTGCCACGAGCGCGCCGGGTCGGCGAATCACATCGTGGCGATTTACCGCCTTTGACGGTAAGGCTGCGCCGCGAGCCGGTCAACGCGACGCGCGGCGGACCTCGAGGCCGTGTCGAGGCTTTGGCCCGTTCGCCGTACGGGATTGACCTTTTTTACTCGGCCGAGTAACTTATTACTCATGCAAGTAAACATCGACACGCAAGCCGAACTCGGCCTGAGCGTCACCGAGGCCACCACCCGGGCCCAGATCATCGGCGCGACCATCGCCACGATCGCCGACCACGGGTACGCGCGCACCACCTTCGCGCGCATCAAGGAACGGGCCGGGCTCAGCAGCACGCGGCTGATCTCGTACCACTTCACCAACAAGGCCGGCCTCATGCAGGCGGTGCTGAGCACGGTGTCCGAGACCAAATCGGAATACCTGCGCGAGCGCAGCGAAGGCGTCGACCCGGCGGACCGGCCGGGGAACCTGCGCGCGTACATCGAGACTTCGGTCGCGTTCCTGCGCGACTACCCGCAATGCGAACGGGTGCTGGTCGAGATGGCCGCGCACGCCGACGACCGCGACGGCTGGGCGATGACCGGCGTCATGGTCGGGCAGCTGCGCACCGGCGCGCTGCAGCGGCAGCTGGAACAGGGCCGCAAGGAGGGGGCGTTCGGCGACATCTCGCCGGAGATCGTGGCGCTGTCGATCGCGCAGGCCGTCGACGGGGTGGCGGCCGCCTACGCCGCCGATCCGTCCGTGGACCTGGACCGGTACGGCCGGGAACTGGCGGACCTGTTCGCCCGCGCGACCGCGCGGTGAGCTCGTGCCCGGCGGGAGACCGCCGGGCAGGGGCGATCAGGTGTCGGCGCCGCGGAAGTCTTCCGGGGACACGGAGTCGAGGAACTCGCGGAACTTCTCGACCTCGTCCTCCTGCTCGTCCGGGATGATCAGGCCGGCTTCCTCGAGCACCGCGTCGACCGCGTGGATCGGGACGCCGATCCGCAGCGCCAGCGCGACCGAATCGCTCGGGCGGGCCGAGACCCGGATGTCGCCGTCGAAGACCAGCTCGGCGAAGAACGTGCCTTCTTTGAGGTCGGTGATGACGACCTGCTCGAGCTCGCGGCCGAGCGCGCCGATGACCTCTTTGAGCAGATCGTGGGTGAGCGGCCGGGCGGGCCGCACGCCTTGCTGTTCCAGGGCGATCGCGGTGGCTTCGACCGAGCCGATCCAGATCGGCAGGTACCGCTCGCCCTCGGTCTCCCGCAGCAACAAGATCGGCTGATTCGCGGGCAGTTCGACCCGCACTCCGACGACGCGCATCTCGCTCATCGGGCTTCGCCTCCCTCTCGTGCACACGGGCCGCAGCGCTGGCGACGGCTGACGACCGTTGTCTCCGACGCTACCCGTCATCCGGGCGCTGTGCTCGCTCGCAGCGGACATTCTCGGTTCGTGGTCTCGCGAACCGTCTCTCACGGTACGGCATCCCGGCGCTGAGGTTCAGTCATTGACAAGTGACCGACAACGCGTCTCGGGCATAAGGGTCAATCGCCGGCGACGCCGCGGATGCCCGCTTTGACGAGCAGCGTGTGCAGCGTGACCGACAGCGCGGCCAGTTCGCGCACGACCTCGTCCGCGCGCGCTTTCGCGTCCGCGTCACGATGCCGGTACGCCGGGGTCACGATCTGCTCCAGCAGGCCGACCTCGCGGTCGGCCGCGGCGCGGAACGCGCGCAGATGCCGCGGTTCGAGCCCGAATTCGGTCATCGCCTTGACGGTGCGGGCGATCAGGACCGATTCCGGGCCGAAAAAACCCGCCGCGCCGGGGCGCAGCAGGCCGTACTGGCACAGCTCGGCGAGCATCGCGTCGTCGATGCCCGCCTGCTCCAGCAGGTCTTCCTGGGTGAGCCGGGTGTCCGGCCCGGTCTCGAAGTCCGCCGCCGCGGGCAGTCCCGCCGGATCGCTCCCGTCGCCGAGCGGCACGAGCCGCCGCGGCAGCTGGGGAGCCGACGGGACCGGCGCGGGCGGTTGCGCGCCCGCGTCGGCCGCGTCGAGCTGCTCCTTGATGACCTTGAGCGGGAGGTAGTGGTCGCGCTGCGCGGACAGCACGTACCGCAGGCGTTCCACGTCCGCCGGCGAGAACTGCCGGTACCCCGAGGGCGTGCGGCCCGGGCGGACCAGGCCTTCCGCCTCGAGGAAGCGGATCTTGGAAATCGTGACATCGGGGAAGTCCCCGCGCAGCTGCGCGAGCACCGCCCCGATGCTCAACCCGTCCCGCCGGGCCTCCTGACGACCGGGCTGCCCGGCCGCCGTCACTGCGCCCCCTGGCCCCCGTGCCCCGGGCCGGTCAGGAAGACCAGGCGGAACTTGCCGATCTGCACCTCGTCGCCGCCGGCGAGGACGGCCTGGTCGACCGGCTCGCGGTTGACGTAGGTGCCGTTCAGGCTGCCGACGTCGATCACGACGAACTCCCCGCCCTCGCGCCGGAATTCCGCGTGGCGGCGGGAAACCGTGACGTCGTCGAGGAAGATGTCGCTGTCGGGGTGCCGTCCCGCGCTGGTGGTGTCGCGGTCGAGCAGGAAGCGGGAGCCCGCGTTGGGCCCGCGCTTCACGACCAGGAGGGCGGAACCCGGCGGAAGGGCGTCGACGCCCTGCACCGGTGCCTCGGCGGCCGGCGCGGACTCCTGCTGGCCTTCCATGTCGGCCAGGAAATCGGCCCGGAAGACAGAGGTCCGCTCCGGAGACTGCTCCGGGGGAACGCCGGGCCCGTCGTTCGTGCTCACCTGAGCTCTCCTCTACGCATGAAGTGTTGTCATCGACCAAGAACGTGCAGCTGTCAACGTACCGTGCCCGACCGGCCCGGAACCCTCGGGCTCCCCTTGAGGCTCCGGGGCCCGGCCGAACGGCTCAGCCCTTGATGAGGGCCTGGTACGCCTCGGCCTCGAGCAGCGCCTCGAGACCGGCCGGGTCGTCGAGCCGGATCTCCACGAGCCAGCCCTCGCCGTAGGGGTCGGAGTTGACGAGCTCCGGCGAATCGGCGACCGCCGAGTTGACCGCCACGATCTCGCCGTCGACCGGCGCGAACAGCTCCGAGACGCTCTTCGTGGACTCGACCTCGCCGAACGCGTCGCCCGCCCCGACCTGCTTGCCGACCTCGGGCAGGTCGACGAACACGACGTCGCCGAGCTGGTCCTGCGCGTACTCGGTGATGCCCACCCGCACGAGCGAACCCTCGCGGGTCGCGACCCACTCGTGCTCCTCGGTGTAGCGCAGTTCTTCCGGAGTGGTCAACGCCGCTCCCCTTCCTGGTGCTGGCTTCCGTGCCGACAATCTTCCATCACCGGGTGCGCAGCGCGCGAGCCGCCTGCACGACGTAGAGCGCCCCGGACCAGACATACAGGACGCCGCCCCACACCATGAACGCGTAGGCGATCGGCCGCGCGACCGCGGCGACGTCCGAGCCGCCCTGCGTGAGCAGGAGGAATGGGAAGGCGTACATGAGGACGAAGGTCGCGCCCTTGCCGATGTAGGTGACCTCGGGCGGCGCGAATCCGCCGCGGCGCAGCAGCACCACGCACACCCCGAGCACCAGCTCGCGCAGCACCAGCGGCACGACGACCCACCACGGGATGATGTCGCGGATCAGGAACGCGACGAGCGTGGCGAGGATGTAGAGCCGGTCCGCGGCGGGGTCGAGCAGCTGCCCGAGCCGCGACATCTGGTCGAGCCAGCGGGCGAGCTTGCCGTCGAGCCAGTCGGTGAGCGCGGAGAAGATCAGCAGGGCGAGCGCCCAGCCGTCCTCCTTCGGGCCGAGCAGCAGCCACAGGAACACCGGGACGCCCGCCAGGCGCAGCAGCGACAGCAGGTTGGGGACGTTGAGCGCCTGCCGCCACAGGGAGGGCTCGGTCTGGGGCTCGTCGGGGACCGTGGTCACGCCGGTCAGCCTAGAGCGGACGGGATCGCGAGGTTTGTCCTGGCGGGTGAAAGGCGGGGGTTAGGTTGTGCTGGGGGTGGCTTCGGGCGCGGGAGGTCCCAGGGTGCTCTGGTCTGGTGCGGCGGTGGGGCATGCGTGGCGGTGGGTTCCTCGCTTCGGCTGACGGGCGCTGCGCGAGGCCGGGGTGGGTCTCGCCGCCGGTGCGGTGCCTTGGGGAGGCGCGCTGCGGCGGGCCCGCCGCGCACCCGCACCTCGCTGCGCGGCGCGGGGTGCTCGGCGAATCGGCGCGGCCGGAGCCGTTCGGCTCGGCGCTGGAACGATTCCGTCGGTGCGGCAGGTGAATCGCAGCAGCGGGGAGGGCAACAGGGCGGGGGGCCAACGCCGCGGCAAGGCGGTGCGGCAGCCGGTCCGGCGCGGCAGGCGAGCTGGCACGGTGAGTGAACCGGTGCCGCGGGAAGCCGGTGCGGCAGCTCCCGGTACGGCAGGCGGGCCAGCGCGAGCTACCCGATACGGCAGGCGGGCCAGCACGGCGAGCCAACCGGTGCCGCGGCAAGGCAGTGCGGCAACCCGGTGCGGCAGGCGGGCCAGCGCGGCAGGGCGAGCTGGCACGGTGAGCGAACCGGCGCCGCGGCAAGGCAGTGCGGCAAGGCAGTGCGGCAGGCGGGCCAGCACGGCGGGTGAATCGATGCCGCGGCCGAGCCGCCGCAGCGGGTGAATCGGTGCAGCGCCGGGAAAAAACGCGGATCCGCCGGACGGCGGCCGGAACCCCTCCCCGGTTCCGGCCGCCGTCCGGCGGAAGATTCAGCGGGAGCGTCGCCTGCTGGCCGCCCGGCGGTGGCTCCAGCCGCGGCGCTGCAGCTGCGCGTTGCTGAGCGTTTCGGGGCGGCCGCGGCCGTCGGTGCCCACCCAGCGCGGGCGCACGGCTCCGGCTTCGAGCACGTAGGGGCGGCCGCCGCACCACACCACGCTGCAGGGTTCGGTCGGCGGGTCGGTCGGGGCGTCGGTCTCGGCTGCGGGGGCGGTTTCGGTGCTCATGCTCTCGGTGACTCGTGCTCTCTGGCGTCGGGCTTCGGGGACCTGGAACGCGCGGGGCGCCTGCCCTCTACGTCGGCGCGGGACCGCCGAGCGTTAACCGCCCCGGGACGGATTCCTCCGAACGATGCGTCCCGGCGATGCGGATTTCCCCGTCCGGAAAGCGAAACCAACCGTCCACAGTAGACTCAACCGGCACCGCTCCGGTGTGTCGGTGCCGCTCAGCGGGGGCGCCAGGGGCCAGAATGGGCGCGACCCCGGAGAAAGGATCGCGGTGCTCCCGTCGAAAACCGTGTACGGGCCGCTGTGCGCGGCTGTGGTGGTTTTGCCCGCGCTCACCGCCTGTTCGGGGGATCAAGCGCCACCGGCAGCCGCGTCGTCGGCGCCCTCCGCTATCGCCTCGGTCGCGCCGAGCACGCACGCTCCCCCGCCGCTGCCGCAGACCGCGGGCGCGAGCAGCCCGCCCGCCGCGCCCAGCAGCACCGCGGCCGCGCCGAAACCGTCAAAGCAGGCGCCGCCGTCCACTCCGGGCACGTGCGGCACGGTCACCGCGGCGAGCGGGATGACGCTGTACGTCTACGACAACAAAGCCATCCCGTGCGCGGACGCGATGGCGCTCGTCAAGAAGTTCCACCAGGCGATCAACGGCCGCCAGGCGGCGGGCTCGAACAACCCGGTCAACGCGACCGTCGACGGCTGGCTGTGCGTGTCCGGCCCGCCCGCCGCGCAGGGCGGCACCACGTGCAGCAAGAGCGAGCAGACCGTGCTGGCGGCGGTGGTCCCGGCCGAATAGGACCGGGACCGCCGCCGCGGCTCAGGACTTGAGGTCCGGGAAGTCGTCCTCGCGGAACTCGCCCTCGGGCCGCTCGCCGCCTTCCCGGCCGCGCAGTTCGACCCGGCGGATCTTGCCCGAGATGGTCTTCGGCAGCTCCCCGAACTCCAGCCGCCGGATCCGCTTGTACGGCGCGAGGTGCTCCCGCGCGTACGCCAGGATCTCGCGCGCGGTCTCGGCGTTGGGCTCGCGCCCGGAGGCGAGCACGACGTACGCCTTGGGCACGGCCAGCCGGATCGGGTCCGGCGCGGGCACCACGGCCGCCTCGGCGACCGCCTCGTGCTCCAGCAGGACGCTCTCCAGCTCGAACGGCGAGATCCGGTAGTCCGACGCCTTGAAGACGTCGTCGGTGCGGCCGACGTAGGTGATGTAGCCGCGTTCGTCGATCGAGCCGACGTCGCCGGTGTGGTAGTAGCCGTTCGCGAAGGCCGCCGACGTGCGTTCGTCGTCGTCCGCGTAGCCCGCCATCAGGCCGACCGGCCGGTGCGCGAGGTCCAGGCAGATCTCGCCCTCGGTCGCGCGCTCGCCGGTGACCGGGTCGACCAGCGCGACCGCGAACCCGGGCAGCGGGCGGCCCATCGACCCGGCCACGACGTCCTGGCCCGGCGTGTTCGCGACCTGGACGCTGGTCTCGGTCTGCCCGAAGCCGTCCCGGATGGTGACGCCCCACGCCTTCTCGACCTGCTCGATCACCTCGGGGTTGAGCGGCTCCCCCGCGCCGACGACCTTCTTCGGCGGCGTCCGCAGCGCGCTGAGGTCGGCCTGGATCAGCATCCGCCACACCGTCGGCGGCGCGCAGAAGCTGGTGATGCCGCAGCGGTCCATCTGCGCCATCAGCGCGGCCGCGTCGAACCGCGCGTAGTTGTACAGGAACACCGTCGCTTCGGCGTTCCACGGAGCGAAGAAGTTGCTCCAGGCGTGCTTGGCCCAGCCCGGCGACGAGATGTTGAGGTGGACGTCGCCCGGTTCCAGGCCGATCCAGTACATTGTGGACAGATGGCCGACCGGATAGGAAACGTGCGTGTGCTGCACGAGTTTCGGCTTCGCGGTGGTGCCCGAGGTGAAGTACAGCAGCAGCGGGTCCTCGGCGCGGGTGACCCCGTCCGGGGTGAATTCGGCGGCCGAGGCGTACGCGGTTTCGAAGGCGTGCCAACCGGAAACCGGCTCGCCGACCGCGATCCGCGTGTAGTCGCCGGCGACGTCGGCGAACTTCTCCGCGTCGACGTCGCGCACGATCACGTGCTTCGCGTTGCCCCGCTCCACCCGGTCCACGAGGTCGGCCGGGCCGAGCAGCGTCGACGCCGGGATCACGACCGCGCCCAGCTTGATCGCCGCGAGGATGGTCTCCCACAGCTCGCCCTGGTTGCCGAGCATGACGATCACCCGGTCGCCGCGCGCGACGCCGAGGCCGCGCAGCCAGTTCGCGACCTGGTTGGACCGCGCCGACATCTCCGGGAACGTCCAGCGGTTCTCGGTCCCGTCCTCTTCCACGATCCACAGCGCGTACCGCTGCGCGTTCGCCGGGTCCGCCGCGATCGCGTCGAACCAGTCCGTGGCCCAGTTGAACTCGTCCAGCTGCGGCCACGCGAACTCGCGGTAGGCGGTTTCGTAGTCCAAGCGGTGGGCCTGCAGATAGTCCCGCGCCGCGCGGAATGCCTGGTAGCCGGTGACCTCAGCGCCGTTGCTCACGTCGTACTCCTCGTGCTCGCTTTCCCGTGCCTGTTTTACTCGCCCTTGAAGTCCGGCGCTCGTCGCTCCAGGAAGGCCTGGACGGCTTCCTGGAGGTCCTTGCTCGGCAGGAAGGCGGAGTTCCACGCGGCGACGTAGCGCAGGCCCTCGGCGACCTGGCGTTCGGTGTTCGCCGACAGCACCTGCTTGGTGCCCTGGACGACCAGCGGCGGGTTCGCGGCGATCTCCGCGGCCAGTTCGCGGGCCTTGGCGAGCAGCGTCTCCTGGTCCGGGTACACGTCGTTGACCAGGCCGATCTTCTCGGCGCGCGCGGCGTCGACGTCCTTGCCGGTCAGCGCCAGCTCGCGGACGTGCCCCTCGCCGATGATGGGCGCGAGCCGCTGCAGGCTGCCGATGTCGGCGACGATCGCGACCTTCACCTCGCGGACGCTGAACTTGGCGTCCTCGCTGGCCAGGCGGATGTCGGCGGCGGTGATGACGTCCACGCCGCCGCCGATGCACCAGCCGGACACGGCGGCGACCACCGGTTTGCGGCATTCGGCGATCGAGCTGACCGCCTGCTGCAGCCGCTGGATCTCGCGGTGGAACTCGGTGCGCGGCCCGGCCAGCGCGTCGCCGGCCAGCAGCGGGGCCCAGCCGCCCATCATCGCGGGCAGGTCGAGGCCGTAGGAGAAGTGCTTGCCGCTTCCGGTCAGCACGACGGCGCGCACGCGCGGGTCGGCGTCGAGGGCGGCGAACACCAGCGGCAGCTCGCGCCAGAAGTCGGGGCCCATCGCGTTGCCCTTGCCCGGGCCGAGCAGGGTCACCTCGGCGACCGGTCCGTCGAGGTCGACGCGGAGCGAGGCGAGTTCGGGAAGGGCGGCTACTGGTTCGGTCATGCCGATCATCTTGACTCATCCCCCCGACCCCAGCCCATCCGGTTGACACTGTGCCAACGGCGCTGCGGGATGCTTTCCTGGAGACCCGAGGTGGAGAGGGAGGCGCCCGTATGGACCCGGCACCCGTGCCCGTCGCCGACGCCCCGCCGGCCGAACCCGCGGCGGCCCGCAAGGCCCGGCCGATCGAGCTGTCCGGCTCGTTCCGGCACGAGGGCCAGCGCCTGTGCTACACCGAATACGGCAGCGGCGACCGCGTCGTGGTGCTGATGCACGGGATCATGTTCACCCGCCGGATGCACGCGCCGCTGGCCAGGCGGCTCGCCCGCGCGGGGTTCCGCGTGGTGACCCTCGACCTGCTCGGCCACGGCGATTCGGACCGGCCGACGCAGTCCTGGCGCTATTCGATGCCCGCGTTCGGCGAACAGGCCGTCGCGCTGCTCGACCATCTGGAGATCGAGGACGCGGTGGTCGGCGGCACCTCGCTGGGCGCGAACGTGGCGCTGGAGGTGGCCGTGGCCGCCCCGTCGCGGGTGCGCGGGCTGGTGGTCGAAATGCCGGTGCTGGACAACGCGATCATCGCCGGGCTGCTGACCTTCGCACCCCTGTTGTTCGCCGCGCGCTTCCTGCCCGCGACGGTGCGCGGAGTGGCGTTGGCCGCGCACCTGGTGCCGCACGGGAACCAGTGGGTGGACGTCATCACGGACACGCTGAGCCAGGAACCGGCGCCGATGGCCGCGCTGCTGCACGGCGTGCTGTTCGGCCGGGTCGCGCCGCCCAAGTCGATCCGGGGCACGATCACCACGCCGACGCTGGTGATCGGGCACGAGGGCGACCCGATCCACCCGTTCGGCGACGCGGGCAGCCTGGCCGAGGACCTGCCGAACGCCGAGTTCGTCCAGGCCCGCAGCCCGGTCGAGCTGCGGTTCGACCCGAAGCGGTTGAGCGCGGCGATCCGGGACTTCGCGTTTCGCCGCTACCCCGCCTGAGCCCGGCCCCCGCGGTCCGTGAAGGACTCCTTCCGGGAATCTGATTCCCTCAAGGAGCCCTTCACGGACTTGGTGGGGTGCGACCGCGTTTTGGCTTCACAGCGGGGCGGCTGCGCTGGTGGCTCGACCGCGGTCGGCTGGGCGGGCGGGCTTGGGACTCGCGGGGGCCGGGCGAGTGCACCCAATGTGGCATTGGGTGCGTGCGACGCAACCAATGCCGCATTGGGTGCGTTCCGGCGGCAGGGCTCGTCCGCGAAAGGCACCCTCCCGACCCGCGCCCGGCAAGGAAGGGAGACCTGCGGAAGCAGCGTCCGCCGGACTCCCCTGAGACTTCCGACCGGCCGGGGTCAGTCCTGGTCGGCTTCGGGGAATTCCGGCGGCGCCTGGAGGTCGTGGGCGCGGAACAGCACCGCGTGCGCCACCCCCATCGCCTTGCCGCTCATCGCCGTGAACTGCGGGATGAAGTCGGCGGGCGCGGGGTGGTCCGGAAGCGCGGCCAGGTACGCGGCGTGCGCCTCCAGGGAAGCGACGCCGCGCCGCAGCGGCTCTCCGGTGATGTCGACGCCGTGGGTCGCCCCGGAACCCGGAAGTCCCGGGACCAGGTACCAGCGCGCCGAATGCGGAGCGAGGCCCTCGTCGTCGATCTGCTCGGGGAAGACCCACCGGTTGCCCGCGTCGCGGATCGCGTCGAGGGTCGCGAGCCCGGCGGCGCGGTGGTCGGCCTGGTCGAAGCCGTAGGGCGTTTCGACGTCGAATCCGCAGCCGAGCACGACGTCGGGCTTGAACCGGCGGATCTCGCGGGCGATGTCGCGGCGCAGGTCGAGGCCGTAGACGAGCACGCCGTCCGGGTGTTCGAGGACGGTGAGGCGCTCGACGCCGACGGCCGCGCACGCGTTGCGCTGTTCGGCGACGCGCAGGCGGGCCGTCTCCTCGGGCGGGTTCGGCATGCCTGCCTCGCCGCGGGTGAGCAGGAGGTAGCCGACCTCGATGCCGCGCGCCGTCCAGCGTGCGACAGCGGCGGACGTGCCGTACTCCATGTCGTCCGGGTGCGCGACGACGCAGAGCACGCGCCGGAAGGACTCCTCGGGCAGGGCAGGCAAGGTCATACCGGACATCTTCGCGCGCGGACGGCCCGCTGTCTGCGTTATCCGGGCTGATTCCGGTCCAGCCCGGCCACCGGGCCGAACACGATCACCGCGGGCGGGCGGACTCCCGCGGCCGCCGCTTCCTCGGCCACCGAGGCGAGCGTCGAGCGCAGCACCCGCTGGGTCCGCATCGTCCCGTCCTCGATCACCGCGACCGGCGTGTCGCCGGGGCGGCCGCCCTCGAGCAGGGCGGCGGCGAACTTCGGCAGCCGTTCGACGCCCATCATCAGCACGATCGTCCCGCGCATCCGGGCCAGCAGCGACCAGTCCACCAGCGACCGCTCGTCCCCCGGCGCGACGTGCCCGGACACGACGACCACCTCGTGCGCGACCCCGCGGTGCGTCACCGGCACGTCGGCCACCGCGGGCACCGCGAACGCCGAGGTGATGCCCGGGACCATGGTCACCGGCACGCCCGCCTCGGCGCACGCCTGGACCTCCTCGAACCCGCGCCCGAACAGGTACGGGTCGCCGCCCTTGAGCCGGACGACGAACTTGCCTTCCTTGGCCTTCTCGATGAGCGTCCGGTTGATCACGTCCTGGCTCGCCGCGCGGCCGTACGGGATCTTCGCCGCGTCGACGACCTCGACCTCCGGCGCGAGCTCGTCCAGCAGATCGCGCGGGCCGAGCCGGTCGACGACCACGACGTCGGCGCGCGAGAGCAGCCGCCGGGCGCGGACGGTGATCAGGTCCGGGTCGCCGGGCCCGCCGCCGACCAGCGCGACGCCGGGCAGCGTGCCTTCCGGATGCGGCTGGCGGCCGTCCTCGATGGTGCCCGCGTGCAGGCCGTCCAGCATCGAATCGCGGACCGCGGCCGAGCGGAGCGGCTCGCCGCCGGACAGGACGCCGAACAGGAGACCGCCGTGCCGCCCGGTCGCCGGGGTCACCGCCGAACCGGACTCGCCCTCGTCGGCGCGGACGCAGAAGACGCGTTCCCGCTCGGCCTCGGCACAGATCGCGGCGTTGGTCTCCGGGTCGTTCGTGCAGGCCAGCGCGTACCAGGCGTCCTTCAGGTCGCCCTCGGCGTAGCGGCGCTGATGCCACACCAGTTCGCCCGCGTCCGCCATCCCCTGCACCGACGGCGTCGTGTGCGGCGACACCAGTTCGACGCGGGCGCCCGCGCTGATCAGGCGGGGCAGCCGGCGCTGGGCGACGGAACCGCCGCCGAACACCACGACGCGGCGGCCGGTCAGGTTGAGGCCGGAAAGGTAGTGCGGGTCGTCCATGCGCGGAAGCATATGGGCGAGGCGCGGTCTCGCACGGCGAGCGTGGGTCATGCCACGCCGGAGTGTGGCTCAGGCCGCTGAGTCCGCCCGCGCGCTTCGCAATTCGGACATGTCACCGACGGGTCCGCGCATCGTCGGTCACTCCACCCGGAAGACCGGACCGCGCGGCACGAACGGCAGCCGAGCGCCGCGCGGAACCAGAAACGCGTGCTCCCGCAACGGCCGCACGTGGTCGCACTGCGCGTCGGTGATGATCAGCACCGGGCCGTCCGCCGGGAAATCCGGCGCGCGACGCAGCAGATCGACCCCGGGCTGCAGGCGGGTGCCGCCGCGGCCGCGGACCTTCACCCGGCCCGCAATGTCTTCCACCGCAAGGTATCCGGCGTCGTAAGCCGCCGCGTCGCAGAACACCACCCGGGCGGCCGGGACGTCGCGGGCCCGCGCGTACGACGCGATCGCGCCGAGCGCCTTGCCCAGCAGTTCCGCGTTCATCGACCCGGACGTGTCCAGCACGACGCCGAAGGTCGCGCGGCGGTCGACGCGTTCCGGACGGACCAGGCCTGGGCGCGGGATATCCGGCGTCGCCGACTGGCGGCGCGACGCCCGCGCGTAGCTGCGCACCGGCCGCTCGGCCCGGACGTGCTCGTCGAACCACCGGGCCAGTTGCGCGTCCCACGGCAGCGGCGGGTGGTCCAGTGCGCGGATCTCCTGTTCCAGCCCGAGCGGCAGCAGGCCGCGGCCCTGCGCGTGGTGATAGACCAGGCCCTGGCTGAGCGCGCGGCGATAGAACTCGTCCAGGTCGACGCCGCCGGCCCGGTCGCCCTCGCGCCACGGCAGCGGCTTGGGTTCCGCGCGGCGCGAGGAGCGGCGGGCGGCGGCGTCCGGTTCGGACAGCCAGTCGCCGAGGACGTCGCCTGCCTCGCGGCCGCCCAGCGTGCGCAGTTTGCGGGCGCGGCGCAGGTCGGTGGTCAGCGTGTCGTACACCGATTCCGCGGACAGCCCGGCGAGCTGCGGATCGTGCAGCCCGTCGCCGGGCAGTTCGCCGACGCCGAGGACGACCAGCCAGCCGTTGATCACGTAGTCGCAGGCGACGTTCCACAGGTACGGGTCGCGGCCGAGCGCGCGGCGGTCGTGCCGGAGCGCGGCGTGCAGCATCTCGTGCGCGAGCACGAACCGCCATTCCTCGGCGGTCAGCGCGGCGTGCGGGTTGACGTAGATCTCGCCGTGTTCGGCGTCGACCGCCGCGACCGCGATGTCCCAGGCGCGGACCACCTCCGGATCGGCGATCAGCGTGAACCCGGCGGCCACCGCGCCCAGCAGCGGGAACGACGACGCGAACCAGCCCAGCGCGCGGTCCCACTCCCCCAGGGTCCGCCGGTGCCGGGTCTGGCCGCGCGCGTCGGCGGCCCGCTCCATCGCCTCGGTGGCCGAGGCGATCAGGCCCTGCGCGAACCGCTCGGTCCACGGCGCGGACTTCCCGTGGTACTGGACGTGCCAGCGGCTCGGCGGCTCCGCGAGCGCGAGGCACGGCCGGTCGCCGCCGGTGCCGAGCGCACGGAAGACCTCCGGGACGCCGGTGTCGCGCCAAGCGCGGGCAAGGGAAAGCTCGTCCGTGCCGGGAAGTTCGGGCAGGAGCGTGAGCGGCGTCCCGACCCGTACCGCCTCCGCGAACCGGTGCACCGCAACGCAACACGCCGCGCTGTAGCTCGCCTCGACGGCGCGGTCAGCGGTGATCGCGTCCGCCTCGTCGAGCTGTTCCTCGTCCAGATGGCCGAGGCCGAGATGCAGCAGCAGATGCGCGAACACCCACGCCCACTCGGCGGGATCGGCGTCGCGGGCACGGTTCGCGGTGATCAGTCCGGTGTCGGCGACGACGGCCCAGGCCTCGGAGCCGGTCAGGCTGGTGCGGTCCAGGCTCGCGCGCTCCGCGAGCCGCTTCAGCACGGTGTTCGCGCGGACCAGTGCCCAGCCCGCGTCGATCGCTTTGTTGCGGCGTTCGCGGAGGCGGGCGTCGGAACGGACACTGCTCATGCCCGAGCCGCCACCAGCCGCGGCAAGTCGCGCGCGGCCTCGACCAGGAACCACGAAGGCAGGCGCGGGTTGCCCGCTTCGTCGTCCGCGATCACCAGCTGCGCCATCTCCAGCGAGATCTCCGCCAGCTCGACCAGCAGGCTCTTCGCGCGGAACGCGAACTGGCGCACCGCCGACGACGCGTGCCGCTTGTCCGCGGGCAGGTCGCGGGCCAGCCGGACGCGGAACGTCTCGGCGAGGAAGTAGAGCAGGTCGCGCTCGTCCGGCTCGGCGGGCCAGCGCGCGTCGCCCTTGAGGATGGCCTCCAGGTCGTAGGCGTGCCGCGCGACCTTGAGGTAGGACCGGAACGCTCCGGCGTGCCGCGGGGTGAGCGTGGCGTACGCGAGCAGCCCGACGGTCTCGTCGTCGAGCGGATCGCCCGCCGAGTGCAGCAGGTCGGACAGCATGTGCCAGGACCGCGGCGTGGAGAACGGTTCCTCGGTCTTCGGCGGCTGGCTCCACAGGTGGTCCGGGCGCTGGGTCAGGTACTCGGCCACCGCCGGGTGGATGTCGTTGCCCGCCGCCCAGGCGAGCCAGTCGCCCGCCGACGCGCGCAGGTGGAGGTGGACCAGGCGGTTCACCAGCGCCGAGGCCATCGGCCGGGCGAGCGCCTGGTCGGTGGCGCGGTTCCCGGCGCCGATCACCACCGAACCGGGCGGCAGCTCGTAGGAGCCGATCCGGCGGTCGAGGATCAGCGAATAGAACGCCTTCTGCACGTCCGGCGACGCGGCGTTGAGCTCGTCCAGGAACAGGCAGTACGGCTCGTCGCGGGCGATCTGCTCCGGCGGGCAGAACCGGCTGCGGCCGTCGGCGATCTGCGGGACGCCGATCAGGTCCTCGGGCGCGAGCTGGGTGCCGAGCAGCGACACGCATTCGAGGCCGAGCGCCGCCGCGAATTCCCGGACCAGCGACGACTTCCCGATTCCGGGCGCGCCCCAGAGGAAGACCGGCCGGACGACGGCGGTCGTGAGCAGGATGTCGGGCAGCTGGGCAGGCGTGACCGTGAGCTGGGCGTGCACAACGCGGACCTTTCCGGTTTCAGGACATCCACGTGCGACGCCCGTTTCGTGCCGTTATCGTCCCGCGCCCGGCCCGCTGCCCGCATCCGGTTTTTTCAGCTCCGCGCCGCCGTCGGGTACGGCAGGAGCGCCATCTCCCGTGCGTTCTTGATCGCGGTGGCCACCTGTTTCTGTTGCTGCGGCGTCAATCCGGTGACCCGGCGGGCCCGGATCTTGCCGCGGTCGGAGATGAATTTCCGCAGCAGGTCGACGTCTTTCCAATCGACCTGGGTGATTCCGGCCGTATGGAAGGGATTCGGGCGGCGGCGCGGCGTGCGGTCCGGTTTGGGCACGGCGATCACCAGCTCGACTTCGAGACGCCGGGCAGTTCCCCGTTGTGCGCCATCTGCCGCATGCGCACCCGGGACAGCCCGAATTTCCGCAGGTATCCGCGCGGGCGGCCGTCGGCGGCGTCGCGGTTGCGAATCCGCGTGCGGCTCGCGTCGCGCGGCATCCGTTGCAGCGCAACCACTGCGTCCGCCTTCTCGTCGGCCGAGGCGGACGGCGACGCGATCACCGCCTTGAGCGCGCGCCGGCGTTCCACATACCGCGCGGCGATCACCTTCCGCTGCTCGTTCTTCGCGATCTTCGACTTCTTCGCCATCAGCGTTCTTCCTTGAATTCGACGTGCTTGCGCGCCACCGGGTCGTATTTCCGCAACACCATCCGGTCCGGATTGTTGCGGCGGTTCTTCTTGGTGACATACGTGTAGCCGGTGCCCGCGGTCGACCGCAGTTTGACGATCGGCCGGATGTCGGTGCTTTTCGCCATCTAGAACTTCGCTCCCTTCGCGACGAGATCGGCGACCACGGCGTCGATGCCGCGTTTGTCGATCGTCTTCATGCCCTTCGCCGACACCTTGAGCCGCACGGTGCGGCCGAGGCTCGGCACGTAGTAGCGGCGCGTCTGCAGGTTCGGCTCCCACCGGCGCGACGTGCGGCGGTGCGAATGCGAGACCTGCTTGCCGTAGCCCGGCTTGCGGCCGGTGACCTGGCACACGGCTGACACGGACCCTCCCAAGTTGATAGTGACATTCATGTTCAACTACGCTCGTCACCGTACCCCGCCCCGTCGTCTGGAGATCCAGTGCCCCAACGTCCGCGTGTCCCGCTCGTGCTCTGCAGCGGGATCGCCCGCACCGGCGACCTCGCCGCGCTCCTGCTCCGCGCGAGCCCCGGCACCGCCGTCGTCCACCACGACCTGCGCGACATCGGTTCCGGCGTCGTCCGCCGCCGGATCCTGCTGCGCGGGCGCGACGAGCTGACCCCGCTCGAACTCGCGCACGGCTGCGTCAACTGCACGCTGCGCGAGGACCTGCTGCCGCTGCTGCGCCGGCTGGCCCGGATGCCGCAGGTCGACCGCATCGTGGTGCGGCTGGACGAGGCGATGGAGCCGGAGCCGGTGAGCTGGGCGATCCGCAACGTGCTGGTCGGCGACCGCCCGGTGAGCGACGACGTCGAACTCGAAGCGGTGTTCACCGTGCTGGACTGCGCGACCTGGCTCGCCGACGTCACCGGCGACGACCTGCTCGCCGAGCGCGGCCTGCAGGGCAGCCCCGAAGACGAGCGGACGGTCGCGCAGGTCGCACTGTCCCAAGTGGAATCCGCGGACGTGCTCGTGCTCGCCGGAGCCGCGCCGGACGCGTGGTGCGCGGCCAAATCCGCCGCGGTGCTGGACCGGGTCGCGCCGTCCGTCCCGCGCGTCGAGCTGGCCCGCACCGACGCCGCCGGGCTGTTCGCCGCGATCCCGGCCGACGCCCGCCGCGGCGAGGTCACCGACCTGCACGGCGCGTTGCTGCGCGGCGCTCCGCCACTGCACCCGGACTGCGGCATCGAACTGCTGCGGTTCACCGCGCAGCGCCCGTTCCATCCGGAGCGGCTGCACGAGGCGATCGACCTGCTGCTCGACGGCGTGGTCCGCACTCGTGGCCGGGCCTGGGTGGCGAGTCAGCCGGACGTCGCGTTCTGGATCGAATCGGCGGGCGGCGGGCTCGGCATCGGGCACGCCGGCCCGTGGCTCGCCTCGCCGGACGGACCGGACTGGGCCGACGTCTCCCCCGAACGCCGCACGCTCGCCTCGCTGCGCTGGGACCCGGTGCACGGCGACCGCGCGCAGGAGCTGGTGATCGTCACCGACCAAGCCGCTCCCGCGGAAATCGAGAGCGCGTTGCAAGCCGCCTTGCTCACCGACGCCGAACTCGCCGAAGGCGAAGCGGCCTGGCGCGCCTACCCCGACCCGTTCGGGGACTGGCACGAGGACCCCTGCGAAGAAACCGAAGAACCCGACCGGCACGCGAACGCCGCCAACCAGAAGGACGAAACCCTGTGAAACCCGGCATCCACCCCGACTACCACCCGGTGGTCTTCAAGGACTCGTCGACCGGCGACGCGTTCCTGACCCGCTCCACCGCCACCTCCGACCGGACCATCGAATGGTCCGACGGGAACACCTATCCGCTGGTGGTGGTGGACATCAGCTCGTGGTCGCATCCGTTCTGGACCGGCACCCAGCGGATCCTCGACTCGGCGGGCCAGGTCGAGAAGTTCCACCGCCGGTACGGGCAGCGCCGCGCAGGGGGTGCGCGCTGATGGCCGTCCCGAAGCGGAAAATGTCCCGCAGCAACACCCGGTCCCGCCGCTCGCAGTGGAAGGCGGCGGCGCCGGACCTGGTGCCGATCGTCGTGGACGGCGAGCGGAAACTGGTGCCGCGCAAGCTGATCAAGCACTTCCAGCGGCTCGAGCGGTGAGCGTCCCGGTCACTGTCCTTTCCGGATTCCTCGGCGCCGGGAAAACCACG
This sequence comes from Amycolatopsis nivea, assembly GCF_004522235.1. GTDB lineage: Bacteria > Actinomycetota > Actinomycetes > Mycobacteriales > Pseudonocardiaceae > Amycolatopsis > Amycolatopsis nivea. The sequence continues at coordinate 283,352 of NZ_SDLT01000001.1, read as the reverse complement.
CTGCTCAACCGGATCCTCGCCAACCGCGAGGGCCTGCGGGTCGCGGTGATCGTGAACGACATGAGCGAGGTCAACATCGACGCCGCGCTCGTGCGGGACAGCGTGTCGCGGACCGAGGAGCGGCTGGTCGAGATGACCAACGGGTGCATTTGCTGTACCCTGCGCGAGGATCTGCTCGACGAGGTCGCCCGGCTGTGCGACGACGGCCGGTTCGACCACCTGCTCATCGAGTCGAGCGGCATCTCCGAGCCGATGCCGGTCGCGGCGACGTTCTCCTTCCCCGCCGACGACGGCTCCCCGGTGCTGTCGTCGGCGCGGCTGGACACGATGGTCACCGTGGTGGACGCGGCGAACTTCGCGCGCGAACTGGCGCGCGGGGACAGCCTGGCCGAGCGCAGGCTGGACCAGTACGAGGGCGACGAGCGGACGGTCAGCGACCTGCTGATGGACCAGGTGGAGTTCGCCGACGTGCTGCTGCTGAACAAAACCGACCTCGTCACCCCGGCCGAACGGGACCGGCTGCTCGCCTCCCTGCGCCGCCTCAACCCGGCCGCCGACGTCGTGTCCGCCGAGTTCGGCCGGGTCCCGCTGGAGCGGGTCTTCGGCACCGGCCGGTACGACGCCGAACGCGCGCAGGAAGCGCCGGGCTGGGTGGCGGAACTGAACGGCGATCACGTGCCGGAGACCGAGGAGTACGGCATTTCCAGCGTCGTGTTCCGCTCCGCGCGCGCGTTCGACCCGGTGCGGTTGTGGGAGTTCGTGACCTCGCGACTGGACTCCGGCGAGTTCGGCACGGTGCTGCGGTCGAAGGGATTCTTCAGCCTCAGCACCCGGCCGGGCACGCTCGGGCTGTGGTCACAGGCAGGCAGCGTCGCGCGGTTCGAGCCACAGGGCGTTGCCGACGGGCCGCGGCAGGAGCTGGTGTTCATCGGCGTCGGGCTCGAGCACGCCGCGCTGCTCGGCGCGCTCGAAACCTGCCTCTCCGAAGCCCCCGCCACCGACGACCCGTTCCCCGAATGGGAACCGGTCCACGTCCACTAAGGACAGTTCCGGCTCACGGCCGCACCACCGTGAGCCGGAACCGGCCACCCACCGCAGCCGCGTGCTCCACCGCCTCGCCGACCGCGGACAGCGCGAACTCGTCCACCGAGAACTGCGTCAAGTCCAGCAGTCCGCACCTCGCCAGCGCGATCAGCTTCGGCACCGCGTCGCGCGGGTACATCCACCGGCCGCGCACCGTCACGCTGTTCAGCATCAGCCACGGGTACGGCAGCGCGAGGTCGTCCCCGATCCCGCCCATCAGCACCACGCGGCCGAACTCCCGGACCGTCATCGCGGCCGCGCGCACGGCGGCGACCGACGCGGACGGCGGCAGCAGATCCAGCACCAGATCCACCGGTCCCGCCACGGAGAGCATGGCCTCGCGGTCCTCGTCTTCGTTGCCGCTCACCACGACCGTCCGGACGCGGTGGCCGAAGCGCCGTTCCAGATCGGCCAGCGCGGCCCGGTTCCGGCCCGGCGCGATCACCTGACCCGCGCCCATCGCGAGCGCCACAGCCACCGCCGCCCCGCCGTACGTGCCGGTCGCGCCGCTCACCAGCACCGTTTCCCCCGGCTGCAATCCGCCGTCGAGCAGTCCGCCGTACGGCACCAAGCAGATCCCGAGCGCGGCCCAACGGCCCGCGTCGGCCTCGTCGATCTCTCCCAGCGGGGCCGCGTTCTCCGTCGGGACCATGATCTGCTCGGCGAACCCGCCGTTCCGAAAGTGGCGCTGCAGAGCCAGTCCCCCGTCGCCGCGCGCCGTCAAACCTTGCAGGACGACATCCGGCGTCACCGCGTCGTCGCGGGAGCGGACGGTCGGATCGCAGCGGACCCAATCGCCCGGCCGGAGTTTCGTCGCGTCGGGGCCGACTGACCGCACCCGGCCGACCGCGCCGGTGCCCAGGATCGCAGGCAGTTCCAGCGCGTACCGCCGGGCGCCGCTGACCACCTCGGCGGTGTAGTGCAGCACCGGCGCCGCGACGACGTCCACCACCACTTCCCCGGTGCCCGGCACCGGCTCCGCGACCTCCTCGACCGACAACGGGCGCCCGAATTCCCTGAGCACAGCAGCCTTCACCGAATCCTCCTTCGTCCCGCCCCCATCGTCGACACAAACGGGAAGGGCAGCCAGGAGTCCGTCGCTACCAGGATGGTTCGTCCGTTTCGCACGAGTTGAACAGGCTAGGTTTATCAGTCTAGGCTGTCGATTGTGGCGGACCGGACGATCGACACCCAGGCACGGCACGGCGGGCGCTACAAGTGGGTCGCGCTCTCCAACACGACGCTCGGCGTGCTGATGTCGGCGCTGGACGGGTCGATCGTGATCATCTCGCTGCCGGCGATCTTCCGCGGCATCGGGCTCGACCCGCTGGCCCCGGCCAACATCGGCTACCTGCTGTGGATGATCCTCGGCTACCTGCTGGTGTCCGCGGTCCTGGTGGTGACGCTCGGGCGGCTCGGCGACATGTTCGGCCGCGTCCGGATGTACAACATCGGGTTCGTGATCTTCAGCGCCGCCTCGGTGGCGCTGTCGTTCGACCCGTTCCACGCGGGCGGCGGGGCGCTGTGGCTGATCGGCTGGCGGGTGGTGCAGGCCGTCGGCGGCGCGATGCTCACCGCGAACTCCGCCGCGATCCTCACCGACGCCTTCCCGCGCGAACAGCGCGGAATGGCCTTGGGCGTCAACCAGATCACCGCGCTGGCCGGGCAGTTCCTCGGCCTGGTCGCGGGCGGGCTGCTGGCCGAACTCGACTGGCGCGCGGTGTTCTGGGTGAGCGTGCCGTTCGGCATTTTCGGCACCGTCTGGTCGATCCGCAGCCTGCGCGAGATCAGCACGCCGCAACGGTCGCGGATCGACTGGGGCGGCAACGTGACCTTCGCGCTCGGCACCGCGGTCATCCTCGCCTCGATCACCTACGGCATCCAGCCCTACGGCGGCGCGGCCACCGGCTGGGGCAACCCGTGGGTGCTCGGCGGGCTCGGCGCCGGGATCGCGCTGCTGGCGGGGTTCTGCGTGATCGAGACCAGGGTGCCGTCGCCGATGTTCCAGCTGTCGCTGTTCCGCATCCGCGCGTTCACCGCCGGCAACCTCGCCGCGCTGCTCACCGCGATCGCGCGCGGCGGGATGCAGTTCATGCTGATCATCTGGCTGCAGGGGATCTGGCTCCCGCTGCACGGCTACGACTACGAGCAGACCCCGCTGTGGGCCGGGATCTACCTGCTGCCGCTCACCGCCGGGTTCCTGATCGCGGGCCCGGTGTCCGGATTCCTCTCCGACCGGTTCGGCGCGCGGCTGTTCTCCACCGGCGGCCTGCTGCTGGTCGCCGGGTCCTTTCTCGGGCTGCTCGCGCTGCCGGTGGACTTCAGCTACCCGGCGTTCGCGCTGCTGCTCGTGCTGAGCGGGATCGGCCAGGGCATGTTCTCCGCGCCGAACACCTCGGCGATCATGAGCAGCGTGCCGGACCACCAGCGCGGCGTCGCGTCCGGCATGCGCTCGACGTTCCAGAACTCCGGGACGTCGCTGTCCATCGGCGTGTTCTTCTCGCTCATGATCGCCGGGCTGGCCGGGTCGCTGCCCGCGACGCTCACCGGCGGGCTGCAGGCGCACGGCGTCCCGGCGGACGTCGCCGCGAACATCGCCCAGCTGCCGCCGGTGAGCACCCTCTTCGCCGCGTTCCTGGGCAGCAACCCGGTGGCGCACCTGGTCGGCCCCGGCGTGCTCGGCCAGCTCTCCCCCGCCGATTCCGCCGCACTGACCGGCAAGGAGTTCTTCCCCACCCTCATTTCCGGGCCGTTCCACGACGGACTGGTCACCGTGTTCGTCGCGGCCGCGGTGATGGCGCTGGTCGCCGCGCTGGCGTCCGCGTCGCGAGGGAAGCGGTACTTCCACCAGGACTAGGTCAGTCCATCGTGAGCACGATCTTGCCGTGGATGTTGCCCGCCTGATAGGTCCGCATCGCTTCGGCGGCTTCGGCGAGCGGGAAGGTCGCCATGATGCGATGCGTCAGCTCGCCTTTCGCGTACAGGCCCGCCAACCGCGCGAGGCGAACCGCCGAGCGGTCGTTCACGGTGAGCTTGATGCCCAGCTCGTCGGCGCGGTCGTGCTCGACCAGGGTGAGAATCCGGGACCGGTCCTCGATGAGGTCCAATGTGTACTCCAGCGCGCCGCCGCCGACCCCGTCGATCGCCGCCGTGACGCCGTGCGGAGCCACCCGTTCGACGAAATCCTCGCTGTAGGCAAGGGGAATCGCCCCGAGCGCCCGCACCTGCTCGTGCCACGCCGGACGCGCGACGCCGAGCACCTTCGCGCCACGCAACCGGGACAGTTGCACCGCCATCGCCCCGACGGAGCCTGCCGCGCCGTGCACCAGCACCGTGTCGCCGGGACCGACGTTGATCCGCTCGATCGCGATCTCAGCCGTCTGCGCCGCCGCAGTGAACGCACCCGCGACCTCCCACGGCATCTCCGGTGGCTTGGGCACCACCTGGTCCGCTCCGGCGACGACCAGTTCCTGATACGCGCCCAGCCGCCCGAAGCCGAGCACCTCGCCGCCCGCCGCGAACCCTTCGACGCCTTCCCCGACCTCGTCGACGATTCCGGCGAACTCGTTGCCCGGCACGGTGAACGCGCCCGGTTCCGGCACCGGGATGAGCCCCGCGAGCACCGCGATGTCGAACGCCTGCACCCCCGCCGCCTTCGCCCGGATCCGGACCTCCCCCGGCCCGGGACGCGGTTCCGCCACCTCCTCCAGCCGCAGCACTTCCGGCCCGCCCAGTTCGCGGAACCCCATCGCCTTGCTCATCGCCGCCTCCAGCGCTCGTGTCGATCACCGCCAGTGTTCGACATCAAGCGGACTTGACGTCAAGCCGCGGGGTCGACCGGCGCCGCGCGATGGGCTAGGTTGATCAGCGATGACTACCGGGACGGCCTCGCGCCACTCACGGATCGGCTACCCGGCGCTCTCCTGAGCGCCGCGCGGGCCCCGCCTGCTTCGTCGTGTTGACAGCCACCTCAACCGACGACAGGAGAATTCATGCCCGACAAGACTTTGCGGATCCCCACCCCTGACGGCCAGGCCGACGCGTTCGCCGCGTTCCCCGCCGACGGCGGGCCACACCCCGGCGTGCTGATGTACGCCGACGGCTTCGGGATCCGGCCCGCAATCCGGGAGATGGCCCGAGAACTGGCCGGACACGGCTATTACGTGCTCGTGCCCAACTACTTCTACCGGCACGGCCCGGCGCCAGTGCTCGAACTTCCGGAGTTCATCGGAGCGGAGGAGCGTCCCGGGGTTTTCGCTCGCGTGCTGCCCATGATCGAAGCGCACACCCCCGAACTGGTCCTTCGCGACGCCGCCGCTTATCTCGAATTCCTCGCCGCCCAGCCCGAAGTCAGCGCGGGGCCGGTCGGGGTCACCGGCTATTGCATCGGCGGCCTTCTCGCGGTTCGCACCGCCGCGGCCCATCCGGATCAGGTGGCCGCCGTCGCCGGATTCCACGCCCCGGTCGGCGCGGCCGGGCCGGACGTCTTCTCCCGGATCACCGCGGAAGCGCACTTCGGCCACGCCGCATCGGATCTGACGCCGGAAACTCTCGCCGAACTCAACCGCGCGCTCGATGCCGCAGGGGTCAGTTGCACGTCCGAGATCTACCCCGGCACGGTCCACGGCTTCACCATGGCCGACACCGACACGTTCGATCCCGCCGCGCTGCGGCAGCACTGGGAAAGCCTGGTGCCGCTCCTCGGACGCGCCTTGCCCCGCGGCTGAGGGCCTTGAACAGCTGACCCGGCGCACCGGTCTGGATCACGACCGGGCGCCGGGTCCGGCCGCTACTCGACCCACCACCAGCCGTCGCCGACCTCGACGGTGGGACGGAGGGCGCAGCCCAGGCCGTCGTCGAGGTAGTCGTGCGAGTCGATCACCACGCCGGGCATGTACTTCTCCGGGGAACCGTCGAAGTGCGCGTATCCGGCCGAGCACGCGAGAAACCCCTTCCAGACGCGGATATACCACACCCGCGGGCCGTTCCCGGTGTCGATCGACAAGACGTCTTCGGGCAACGGCTCGGTCGGCACGCGGTGTTCGGCATCGCGCAGCACGGCGGCGTACTCCGACCGGTGCATCGCGTACCAGGTCGTGGCATGGAAGTGCACCCAGTTGACACAGACCATCAGCGCGATCGCCGCAGCGGTGGCCACTGCCCACCCGGCCGTGCCGCGCCGGCCCAGCCTGCGCGTCGCCATCCGCGCGCTGACCGCGGTCCCGATCGCGGCGAGCAGCCACGCCGGAGCGAGGTACAGGATCTCGGGCAACGGAATAGCCCGGCCGAGACCGACGGCGAAGTACTTCACCGCGGCCAAGGGCAGCCAGCAACACCCGAAAACGACTGCAGCCCGCACCAAACCCGGTCTTCGATTTTCCTCGGAACTCCCCACGATCCCTGGACGGGCGACCGGCCGATCGGTTGCGCTACTCCGAGGACGGCGTGTACAGCGCGCCGAGGAACTCCACCAGCAGCCGCTCCCGCAACGCTTCCGGCGCGGCCGCCAGCAGCGCGTTGACCGGAGCCATCCGCCCCGGCAACCCGCCACCGCCGGTCAGGCCCGCCGCGGCGAACAGGCCACCGAACTGCTCAGACGTCAGCCACGTGCCGCGCCGCACGATGAACTAGTCGCGCGACGGCGTGTACAGCGCGCCCAGAAACTCCACCAACAGCCGCTCCCGCAACGCTTCCGGCGCAGCCGCCAGCAACGCGTTGATCGACGCCATCCGCTCCGGCAACCCACCGCCACCGGTCAGACCCGCCGCAGCGAGCAGCCCACCGAACTGCTCAGACGTCAATGTTTCCGGATCCAACGCGGCCACGAACGCGGCGACGTCCGGATCGACCCGCACCGGGCCTTGCGTCCGCGCCGCCTCGACCGAGGCCGTCAGATCGGCGAGGAATTCCGGCTCGCTGCCGTGGTTCGCGGCGGTGACGGTGAGGTGCAGGTTCAGCGGAGAAGTCCCGTGCGCGAACTGCGGCTGGACGTACCAGCCGCGTACCTTCATCTCGTCGGCGACGGTGAACAGGTCGAAGCCGTCCGAGCCGGTGAACGCGACCAGCGTCGACACCGGCTCGCCCAGCACGCGCAGGCCCGGAATCGAAGCCACGCCAGCACGAATCCGTCCGACGGCTTCCCGCGTCCGCGAGGCCAGTTGGAGGTAACCGTCGTCGCCGAGGTGGTGCACGACGGCCCACGCGGCGGCGAGCGGACCGCCGGAGCGGGTGCTCTGCAGCGTCGGGTTGAGCATCGTGTAGCCGGGCCAGGCGGCGCTTGCGAAGTAGTGAGTGCGCCGGAGTTCCGCCGACGCGTGCAACAGGACGGAGACGCCCTTGGCGCAGTAGGCGTATTTGTGCAGGTCCACGGAAATGCTGGTGACGCCCGGAACGCGGAAGTCGAACGGCGGCAAGTCCGCGCCCAGCTTCGCGAAGTACGGCAGCACCCAGCCGCCGATGCACGCGTCCACGTGCATGCGCACCCCGCGTGCCGAAGCGGCGGCGGCGATCTCCTCGATCGGGTCGACGACACCGTGCGCGTACGACGGCGCGCTCGCCACGACGAGCACGGTGGAGTCGTCGATGGCCGCGGTCATCGCCGCCGGGTCCGCGCGGAAGGTTTCCGGATCGACCGGCACCACGATCTTCCGCACGCCAAACAGATGCGCGGCCTTGTGGAACGCGGCGTGCGCGGTTTCCGGGAGCACGATCGACGGCGCAGCGAGGTCCGGCCGCGCCTCGCGGGCGGCGAGGACCGCCAGCAGACACGATTCGGTGCCGCCGGACGTCACCGTGCCGGCCGTCTCCGGCGTCCCGCCGAGCAGTCCGGCCGCGCGGGCGACCAGGTCGTTCTCCATCCGCAGCAGGCTGGGGAACGCGGTCGGGTCGAGTCCGTTGGCGGAGCTGGCCAGCGCGTGCGCGGCGGCGGCGATTTCGTCCACTTCGGACAGTCCGCTGTCGTACACGTAGGCGAGCGTGCGGCCGCCGTGCGTCGGCAGGTCGCCGGAGCGGAGTTCGCGCAGCCGCGCCAGTACGTCGTTCACGCCTGCTTCTCCAGGACCGAACGGCGCAGCAGCGGGATGCCGAGCGCGATCAGCACCGCGGGCAGCACCGACGCGCCGATCACGATGGCGGTGATCGCCGAATGCGGCTGCGGGACGGCGGTCGTGCCGGTGCTCGACACGTAGCTCCCGCCCTGCAGTACGAGCCCGAACAATCCCGGCCCGAGCGCGAGCCCGAGCGTTTCGGACGCGGTCCACACGCCGGCCGTCACGCCCGCCCTGGTCTCGCCGGTCCGCTCCTCCTCGGCGCTGATCAGGTCCGGCAGGATCGCCAGCGGGAACACCGAAATGCCCGCGTAGCCGACACCGGCGAGCGCGACGAACACCAGCGTCGCGGCGAACGGGAGCCGGTCGGCGAAGTACATCGCCACCAGGCCGACGAAGAACGACGTGGTGGCGATCCGGAAGCCGGCGAGCTTGCCCCAGCGCGCGCCCACCCGCGGCCACAGCGGCATCGTGACGAGCGCAGGCCCGACGAAGCCGACGAACAGGTAGGTGCGGTAACTCGGGTCGCCGAGGACGTGCTGCGCGAAGTACGGGATCGCGGCCAGCACGGTGCCGATGCCGAGCGCCTGGATGAAGTAGACGCCCATCAGCCACCGGAACGAACGCCACTGCGCGATGGTGCGCGCCAATTCCTTGAGCCGCACCGTGTTGGGCCGCAGCGAGCCGACCGGCGCGCCCTTCAGGCCGAAGTAGACGCCGAGCGTGGCGGCCAGGATGATCACCGCCATCACCAGGCCCATCACCCGGTAGCCCGCCACGCCGGGCAGCAGGTCGGTGATCGCCGGGGCGCCGCCGCCGGACACCAGCACCGCGACCGCCAGCACGCCGATCCGGACGCTGGTGAGCTTCGTGCGTTCCTCGGCGGAATCGGTCAGCTCGGCCGGAAGCGCGTTGAACGGCACCTGGAAGAACGCGTACGCGGTGGCGCACAGGAAGAACATCACGACGACGTACGTCGCGTCCCACACCGGCGTGCCGAAGCCGGGATGCGCGAACAAGGCGAAGAACAGGATCGCGACGCCGATCCCGCCGCGCAGCAGGAAGCGCCGCCTGCTGCCGGTGCGCGCGAGGTCGGCGTCGGACAGCCGCCCGGCGACCGGGTTGAAAACCACGTCCCACGCCTTGGGCACGAACACGATGATCCCGGCCGCCGCGGCGGGCACCGCCATGGTGTCGGTCAGGTACGGGAGCAGGAGCAGCCCGGGCACCGTGCCGAACCCGCCGGTGACGAAGGAGCCGAGCGAGTAGCGGAATCTCGTGCGGCGGGACAGCGACGCCAAAGGTCCTCCTCCAAGGCGGAACGACGAACGCATGCCTAATGGATCTTCGCCGGTTCCGGGTAGTGGTCGGGAGGAATCGTGCCACCGTCGTGATGCACTGGCCGTACCGGGCCGACTACCGCCTCGTGAGCGGGGTGCCGCTTCTGACCGGCCTCGCCGCTCACGACCTTCTCTCGTCAGGACAGCGCTTTCGCCGCCTTCGCCAGCGACCCGGCGTCCCCGCGCAGCAGCAGCGTCGTCACCACCGTCGCTTCCCACGCTGCCAGCTCTTCGCGGATCTTCTCCGCGGGGCCGATCAGCGACGTGTCCTCGACCAGCGAAGTCGGGATCGCCTTGACCGCTTCTTCCTTCCGCCCCGCCAGGTACAGCTCCTGCACCTTGTCCGCCACGTCCGCGTAGCCGAGCCGGGCGAACACGTCGTGGTGGAAGTTCACGCTCTTCGCGCCCATCCCGCCGATGTACAGCGCCAGCGCCGGCTTGATGAAGCTCGCCGCCTCCTCGACGTCGTCGTGCACGATCACCGGCACCGACGCGGCGACCTCGAACCCGTCCAGGCCGCTCCGCCGCGCGCCCGGGCGGGCGAAGCCCTCCTCCAGCGCGGCCCGGTAGAAGCCGTCGGACTTGGGCGAGAAGAACAGCGGCAGCCAGCCGTCGCAGATCTCCGCGGCCAGCGCGACGTTCTTCGGGCCTTCGGCGGCGAGGTAGATCGGCAGGTCGGCGCGCAGCGGGTGCACGGTCGGCTTGAGCGGTTTGCCCAGTCCGGTCCCGCCCTTGAGCGGCAGCTGGAAGAACTGCCCGTCGAGGGTCACCGGTTCCTCGCGGGCCAGCACCTTGCGCACGATCTCGACGTACTCGCGCGTGCGCGCCAGCGGCTTCGGATACGGCTGCCCGTACCAGCCCTCCACCACCTGCGGCCCGGACGCGCCCAGCCCGAGCACGAACCGGCCGCCGGACAGGTGGTCCATGGTCAGCGCGCTCATCGCGGTCGCGGTCGGGGTGCGCGCGGACATCTGCACGATGTTGGTGCCGAGCTTGATCCGGTTGGTCGCCGCGCCGACCCAGGCCAGCGGGGTGAACGCGTCCGACCCGTACGCCTCGGCCGACCACACCGAGTCGAATCCGAGCCGTTCGGCTTCGAGCACGGTCTCCTGCGCGCCCGGGATCGGCCCGCTCCCCCAGTACCCGAGGTGAAAGCCCAGCTTCATCAAGCCCTCCTGATCTCGAAGCCCGTGCAGGGCTCCTTCCGGGAACCAGAGTCCCGGAAGGAGTCCTTCACGGCACGTCCGGCGAGTAGTGCTCCGGTTTCCCGCGCTCGGCGAGCGGGGGAAGATTGCGGCGCGGGGTTTCGACCGGCGGCGTCCCCGGGGCCAGTTCGCCGCGGGCGCGCCGCCAGCCCGCCCGTGCCCGCGGATGGTAGCGGCGGTCGTGCGGAAGCAGCGAGAACGCCGCGTTGATCAGCTTGCCCACACGGCGGTGCCGGCGGGCGTCCCGTGCGGTCCAGCGGTAGCCGAGCAGGTCGCGCACTTCCTGGTCGTACAGCCCGACGGTCAGCCACACGAACTGTTTCGCGATGACCTTCGAGACCGGTTTCCACAGCGGATCCGGAAGCCACGGCAGGAACGGCGGTTTCGCGATGCCGCGGAGGTCGAGGACGTCGCGGGTGGCCTTGTTGTCCTCCAGCACCTCGGCGCACATGTGCTTCCAGTACCGCTGGAAGTCCTCCCACGATTCCGGCACCGGCCGCATCGTCATGTCGTACATCCGCCACCAGCGCACGTGCTCGTCGAACAGGGTGCGCTTCTCCTCTTCGCCGATGCCGCCCATGAAATGGTCGGCGATCAGGATGGTGCTGACGAAGAACGTCGAATGCGCCCAGTAGTACGTGTCCGGGTCGAGCGCGTGGTAGCGGCGGCCTTTCGCGTCCACGCCCTTGATCCGGTCGTGGTAACCGCGCACCTCCAGCGCCGTGCGGTGCGCGAGCGGGCCGTCGTAGACCACGCCGCCGATCGGGTACAGCGAACGGAACAGCCGCTGCCAGCGCTCCTCGAAGAACCTCGAATGCTCCTCGACGCCCGCGCCGAGGCCCGGGTGCATGTTCTGCATCGACCCGGCCCACAGCGCGATCAGCAGCCCGCGCCAGTCCCCGAAGTACTTCCAGGTCAGCGAGTCCGGTCCCAGCGGCTCCGGTGCGTCCCTCATCGCGGCTCCTCGGCGGGTCGGCGAAGTGACTACAGCTGTTGTCAGGTTAGGATGTGACAACATCTGTGGTCAACTCGGGACGGGAGCGGGGCATGCCGGGCCGCACGTGGGCGGGCACGACGCTGGACGACCGCAAGGCCCAGCGCCGGGCCCAGCTGCTGGCCGCCGGGCTCGACCTGCTGGGCGCGCAGGGCAGCGCGGCGGTGAGCGTCCGCGCGGTGTGCCGGTCGGCGAAACTGACCGAGCGGTACTTCTACGAAAGCTTCGCCGACCGGGAAAGCCTGGTCGCCGCTGTGTACGAGGACGTCGGAGACCAGGCGAGGAAAGCGTTGGCCGACGCGGTGTCCGGCGAAGCCGATCCGAGCCGCCGGGCCGAACGCGCCGTGACCGCTTTCGTGGAGCTGGTGCTGGACGACCCGCGCAAGGGCCGCGTGCTGCTGCTCGCGCCGCTGACCGATCCGGCGCTGACCCAGCGCGGCCTGCACCTGCTCCCGGCGTTCACCACGCTTGTCGGCGAACAGCTGTCGCGCGGCGACGAAACCGGCCGCCAGCTGGTGGCGATCGGTCTCGTCGGCGCGCTCAGCAACGTGTTCATCGCTTACCTCGACGGCACGCTGAAGGTGAGCCGCGAGCGTCTCGTCGAGCACTGCGTGCAGCTCGTGCTCGGCGCGGACGCTTTCGACCCGGGGGCTCACTGAGCGGCTGCCCGCTCGTCGCGCAGCCGCAGCGCGATGTCGATGATCATGTCCTCCTGGCCGCCGACGTAGCGTTCCTCGCCGACCTTGTACAAGATTTCGTGCGCCGGGACGCCGTAGCGCTCGGCGGCGCGTTCGGCGTGCAGCAGGAAGCTGGAGTACACGCCGGCGTAGCCCTGGATGATCGACGACCGGTCCATCACCGGCAGCCGGGTCAGGTACTTCTTCACCACGTTCTCCGCGGCTTCCATCAGCACGTCTTTGTCCACGCCGGTTTTGATGCCGAGCCGCTCGAACGTGGCCGCCAGGACCTCGGTCGGCGAGTTGCCCGCCCCCGCGCCGAGCGCGGCGAGCGAACCGTCGATCTGCCGGGCTCCCGCGCGGTACGCGAGCACCGAGTTGGCGACGCCGAAGCTCAGGTTCTGGTGCCCGTGGTAGCCCACCTGGGCATCGTCGCCGAGTTCCGCGACCAGCGCGGCGACCCGGTCGGACGCGTCGTCCAGGATCAGCGCGCCCGCGGAGTCCACGACGTACACGCACTGGCAGCCCGCGTCGGCCATGATCCGGGCCTGCTTCGCCAGGTCCTCCGGGGACGACATGTGCGACAGCATCAGGAAGCCGACGGTTTCCAGGCCGAGATCGCGGGCCGCGCCGAAGTGCTGGATGGACACGTCGGCCTCGGTGCAGTGGGTCGCGATCCGCACCGCGCCCGCGCCGAGGTCGGCCGCCGCGCGCAGGTCGGTGACCGTGCCTAGACCGGGCAGGAGGAGCACGGCGATCTTCGCCTGCTTCGCCTCGTCGACCGCGGCGGCGATCAGCTTTCGCTCGTCCACCAAGGAAAAGCCGTAGTTGAAGGTCGAGCCGCCGAGGCCGTCGCCGTGGGTCACCTCGATCAGCGAGATGCCCGCGTCGTCGAGCGCGCGGACGGTGTCGCGCACCTGCTTTTCGGTGAACTGGTGCGCCATGGCGTGGCTGCCGTCGCGCAGAGTGGTGTCGACCAGCCGGACGTCGGTGTTGTTCACGCGGCCACCTCCTGAGCGGCGAAGAGATCGCCGACGCGCGCGGCGGCGGCGGTCATGATGTCGAGGTTGCCCGCGTACTTGGGCAGGTAGTCGCCGTTGCCCGCGACCTCCAGGAAGACGCCCACGCGGGCCTTGCCGCTCCAGTCCGGCCGCGGCGGGTCGAACTGCGGGTCGGCCTTGAGCGTGTAGCCCGGCACGTACTGCTGGACGTCTTTCACCATGCGGTGCACGGATTCGCTGATCGCGTCGAAGTCGGCGTCCGGGTCGACCGCGCAGAACACCGTGTCGCGCATGATCATCGGCGGGTCCATCGGGTTGATGATGATGATCGCGCGGCCCTTGTCCGCGCCGCCGACCTTCTCGATCGCGTGCGAGGTGGTCTCGGTGAACTCGTCGATGTTCGCGCGCGTGCCCGGTCCGGCCGACCGCGACGACACCGACGCGACGATCTCCGCGTACGACACCGGCGTCACCCGCGAAACCGCGTGCACGATCGGGATGGTCGCCTGGCCGCCGCAGGTGATCATGTTGACGTTGCGGTCGGTCAGCTGGTCGGGCGGATTCACCGCCGGGCAGGTCAGCGGGCCGACCGCGGCGGGCGTCAGGTCGATCGCGCGGATGCCGGCCTCGGCGTACCGCGGCGCGTTGGCCTTGTGCGCCTTCGCCGACGTCGATTCGAATACCAGCTGCGGCAGTTCCGCGCGCGCCAGCAGCCAGTCGACGCCCTCGGCCGACGTCTCGAGCCCGAGCTTCGCGGCGCGGGCGAGCCCGTCCGACGCCGGGTCGACGCCCACCATGTAGCGCACTTCCACGTGCTCGCTGCGCTGGAGTTTTGCCAGCAAGTCCGTACCGATGTTGCCCGGGCCGACGATCGCGGCCGTCACCTTGCGTTCCGCCATGCCGCCACGGTGCTCGCCGGGATGGGGCACACTCAACCCATGCGTACCACTGGACGGAACGGCGACGGGCTCGTGACCGCACGGGTCGCCGCCGTGCTGGAAGCCTTCCGCCCCGGCGACGACGCGCTCGGCGTATCCGAGCTGGCGCGCCGGACCGGGCTGGCGAAGACGACCGTGCACCGGCTCGCCGGGCACCTGGCCGACACCGGCCTGCTGGAACGCGACGGCACCTCGGTCCGATTAGGACTGCGGCTCTTCGAGATCGGCCAGCTCGCGGTGCGCCGCCGCGGTCTGGTGGAGGCGGCGCGGCCGTACCTGGCGGATCTGCGGGAGGCCACGCGGAACACGGTGCATCTGGCGGTCCTGGAAGGCACCGAAGTGGTGTACCTGGACGTGCTGCGCGGTCCGGACGCACCGGATCTTCCCTCGCGCACCGGCGGACGGTTTCCCGCGCACGCGACCGGGGTCGGGAAGGCGATCCTGTCCTGCTCCCCCGACGACGTCGTGACGCGCGTAATCGACGCCGGGCTGCCCCGGGTCAGCCCGCGGACGATCACCGCGCCCGGATTGCTGCGCCGCCAATTGGCGCGGATCCGCGAGGACGGGATCGCCTTCGAGCGCGAGGAATCCGGCGTCGGCGTCGTCTGCGCGGCGAGCCCGCTGGTCGACGCGAACGGACTCGCCGTGGCCGCGGTGTCGATCTCCGGATGGGCAACGCGGATGCGCACCGAACGCGTCGCACCCGCGGTGCGGACGGTGGCACTGGCGTTGTCGCGGACGGTTTCCGAGACCTGATCAGCCCTTGCTCATCCGGAGGATCAACGCGACCGCATCCTCCGAATGGCCCTCCGGAGTCAGCACCTCCTGCAACAACAAACCACGAATCGCCGCGACGGCAACAGTCGCCATCGTCAGCGCATCCCTGGCACTCCGCCCCTCGCGTTCCGCGAGCGAAGCCAGCATCTTCGTCAGGTCGTCCAGCGACTCGACCAGCTCGCGGAAGTCCTCCGGCCGGTACGCCGCCAGCCCTGCGACATGAAAGAACCCGCGAACCCGAGACAGCTGCTCCGGGCGGGTATAGGTCCGCCAGATCGCCACGACGAACTCGTCGAAGGTGCTGTCGCGAGCCGTCTCGAACAGTGCCTCGTTGTCGCGGGTTCGCTGCGCCTTGAGCATCGCCGCCAGGACCCCCGGCAGCGATCCGAAGTGGTAGCGCAGCAGGGCATGACTGGTGTCGGCCCGGGCGGCGACCTCGCGCAGCGAGACCTCCGGTGAGGGAAGCGTCCCGTCGAAGGCGTCGAGAAGCCGCGCCAGAAGACGCTCGCGGGCGTCGCCCTGGGGTTCCGTGCTTGACAAGGTCACCTCCGCAGTTTATCCATTGGAAAAGAACGGTGCAACGGCGGAGGGACAGCTCGTGGGACGGTTTCAGGTAGTCGGCGCGACGGTCGTCGACGGGTCGGGGCGAGATCCCGCCGAGGTCACGGTCACGGTCGAAGACGGGGTGATCGCGGAGTCCGACGCGTCCGGCGAGCGCTTCGCTGCCGACGGGCTGACGATGACGCCCGGCCTGATCGACGCGCACGTCCACCTGGGGCTGTCGAGCCCGATCGAACCGCAGTTCGCGTTTCGGCTCAGTACCGCCGAGCTCGCGGCGGACATCTTCGCCACGGCCGGCGCGGCGCTCGACGCCGGGTTCACGACGGTCCGGGACACCGGCGGCATCGACGGCGGCGTCGTCACCACGATCGCCAAGGGGAAGGTCCGGGGGCCGCGCGTGCTGTCGTGCGGACCGGTTCAATGCCAGACCGGCGGCCACGGCTACTACGGAGCCGAATGGGAGCCGACCGAACGGTGGAGCGACCATCACATCCCGGGCCTGTGCGCCCTGTCCATGCAGTCGGGCAACGCGAACGAGCTGCGCAGCAACGTGCGCGAGGCCTTCCGTCGCGGAGCCTCTTTCTTGAAGCTTTGCGTGACCGGCGGGGTGGTCAGCTCGCATGACCAGCTGACCGACACCCAGTTCACCGGCGAAGAAATCGCTGTCGCGGTTCAAGAAGCCGCCGCGCGCGGCACCTACGTGACGGTTCACGCGCACAACAACGAAGGCATCCGGAACGCCGTCGAGGCCGGGGTGCGCTGCGTCGAGCACGGCACCGACATCGACGAGCCGACAGCCGCCTTGATGGCCGCGCACGACGTTGCCCTGGTGCCCACGTTCGCCGTCGTTGAACAACTGCTTCGAGACACCGCGAGCACTGGCCTCAACGAGTCGATCCGCGAGCGAGTGCTGGGCGTTCGCGAGCGGATGGCCGAGGCGCTCGCTGTCGCCAAGAAGGCCGGGCTGCGGATCGGGCTGGGGTCCGACCTCATCGGGCCGGCCCAGCACCACCGAGGCGAAGAACTCGCCTTGCGAGCCGGTCTGGAGACGCCGATGGATGCTCTCGTGGCAGCCACGAAAACCAACGCCGAGATCCTCGGCCTTGCCGGCGAAGTGGGAGTCATCGCTCCCGGCTTTCAGGCGGATTTCGTGCTCTGGAACGGAAATCCGCTCGAGAATCCGCAGCTTTTCTCCGACCCGGCCAACGCGATCGTCGTCGTCCAGGCCGGACGCGTAGTGAAGGACCTCCGATGAGCACCCTGTGGCACGGCTGCTTCGCCGACACCGAATACTTCGAAATGCGTTCCGGCAGCGGGTACGACTACGGCGTCTGGGTCACCACGCCGCCGGGCTACGACCCCGCCACGACGCGGGCACCGGCCGTCTACGTGCTCGACGGCAACTGGGCCGTGGGCCAGACCGCCCCGCTGATCGTCACGCAGGCGGATCCCATGCAGCAGATCCAGCCGTACCTGCAGGTCAGCGTCGGCTACGCGGGCGAGGACGCGCAGCATTGGGCGCGGCTGCGCAACCGCGACCTCGTGCCGCCCGGCGAACCCGTCGCCCCGGAATTCGTGGATGCCGTGGAGATGGGCGTCAGCACGGGCCGGATGACCCGCGAAGAGGCCGACGCCTACCTCGCCGAATTGCGCGACACCCGCGCCGACGCGTTCCTGGCCTTCCTCACCGAGGAACTCCACCCGCGCATCGAACGCGACTACGGCACGGCCGAGAGCGGTCACGGCCTCTTCGGCTACTCCTACGGCGGACTTTTCAGCCTCTACGCCTGGCTCAGCGGCTGCCCGCTCTTCGAGAGCGTCGGAGCGGGCAGCCCCGGCGTTATCGGTGAAGACAGTCAGGTTTTCGCCCAACTCCGCGAGCTTGGCGACCGGCGGCCCGCCGCCAAGCTGCACGTGACCGTCAACGACCGGGAGCTTTTCGGAGACCTGGCCGTCTACCAGAACCTCGCGAAACACGCGGCCACGTTCCTGCACCGCGTCACGTCGCCCGCCGTCACCAGCGAGGTCTTGCGCGAAACGCACGTGACCGGGTTGCAAGCGTCGTTCCTCAGCTACCTCAGGACGTGCCGGTCCCAGTAGCGGCGTGGACTGCGGGTCGCCGGGCTGCCCACGGCATCGCCTCTTCCAGGAACGCGGCGACCCGCAGCAGCAACGATTCCGAACACACCGGCCCGCCCAGCTGCACTCCGATCGGCAACCCCCGCGAGGACTCGCCCAGCGGAAGGCTGATCGCCGGAGCACCGATCAGGTTGAACAACGGCGTGAACGAGCAAACGTCGAAAAGCTGCTTCGTCCACTCGGCCGCGGTGAGATCCGCGTTCGCGTCCAGACGGCCCAGCGGCGGCGCCGGGGTGTTGATCGTCGGGGTCAGCAGCAGGTCGTATCCGGTGAAGAAGCGGCCTGCCTCCCGGGAAACGGCGTTCATCGCGCCCAACGCCGCGGTCAGTTCCATCGCGCTGATCGAACGGCCGTACTCGACGCACGCCCACGTGGTGCGTTCGAGATTCTCCGGACTCGCCGCGACCCCGGTCAGCTCTTCGATCCCGGCGACCGAACCGGCCAGGAATCCGGACCACAGCACCTGATTCGCGTGCAGGAACGCTTCCCAGTCGAAGACCGGCGTCGCGCGTTCGACGTGGTGGCCCGCCGCTTCGAGCACCTCGGCCACGGCTTCGACCGCGCGCGCCACCTCCGGGTCGACGTAGCTGCCCGCCCAGGATTCGGTGTGCAGGCCGATGCGCAGCCGTCCGGGATCGGCGCCGACCTCGTCGAGCCACGGGCGTGCGGGCGGGGCGAGGACGTACGGGTCGCCCGGATAGCTCACCGCGACCTCGTCCAGCAGGGCCGCGGTGTCCCGGACCGTCCGCGACACCGCGAGTTCGACCCCCATTCCGTACAACGGATCGGCGTAGTCCGGGCCGGTCGGCACCCGGCCGCGGCTGGGCTTCAGTCCGACCAGGCCGTTGCAGGCCGCGGGTACGCGGATCGAGCCGCCGCCGTCGTTGGCGTGCGCGATCGGGAGCGCCCCGGCCGCGACGAGGGCCGCTGACCCGCCGCTGGATCCGCCTGCGCTGTGCCCGGTGTTCCACGGATTGCGCGTCGAACCGTAGGCCAGCGCTTCGGAATTGCCGTTGAACCCCAGCTCCGGCGTGGTCGTGACCGCCAGCGTCGCCAGGCCCGCCGCGCGGAAGCGCTCCATCAGGTGAGTGTCCGCCGGCGGCACGATGCCTTGCCCGAGCATCCGCGTGCCCATCCGGGTCGGCACTCCGGCAGCGTGCAGCACGAGATCCTTGATCGCGAACGGGACTCCGGCGAACCGCCCGTCGGGCGAGTAGTCGAGCGGGCGCTCGAACGGGCCGTCGGCGACCGCGTTCAGCTCCGGATTCACCTTGCCGATCGCTTCGACCGCCAGCGCCGCGACCTCCTCGGCGGTGACCTCCCCGGAGGCGATGACCGCGGCCAGCGCGGTCGCGTCGAGGGCGGCGTATTCGTCAAGGTTCATCGAAGTCTCCTTCAGCCGGGGAACGGAAGGCTATGAGCGGGCGCGGGCGGCGGCATCGGCCGAAAAGCCGTTCCGTCGCCGCCGCGGATGTGCGTCCCGTTGACATCCGCGGCGGCGGCCGTTCATGCTCCGTCCGGCAGCGGAGGTGCGGAAATGACCGCGGATGTGCAGTGGTGGGCCCGGCTCGCCCGGGAAGTGCGCGCGGCGGGCCGCGGCGAACTGCCCGTCGAAACCCCGCTCCGCGCGGTGCGGGACAAACTCGGTTTCGCCTGCGTCGCGTTGGTGAGCGGCAGCAAACAGCACACCACGACGGTCAACCTCGGCTATCCCGCGGACATGCTCGGCTACCTGACCACGACCTACCGCTGGAAGTGCCCGATCCACCTGCGCGCGACCCGGCTGGGCCTGCCGTTGCGCTTCGTCGACATCCCGGAGGTCCACGAGACCAGGACGTACCGGGAAGGCATTCAGCCCTACGGTTTCCGCGAAGGCGTGACGCTGCCGCTCTCGCCCAGTTCAGGTCCGGAGCGCAGCTTCGTCGCGCTGAGTTCCCTTCACGATCGGCCGTTGGACGACGGATCCGTCCTCGCGCTCACGATGCTGTCTCATGATTTCGCCGCGCTGGCCGACCCCGGCGCGGAACCGGGCGATCCCGCGGCCGACGTCGTCCTGCTCGTCTCCCCGGGGAAGGTCGACGTGCGCTCGGCTGCGACGGAGTGCCTGCCGCTGAGCGAACACGAGGCCCGGCTCGCCGCGCGGTGCACCAAGGGCGAGCGGACCGGATTCCGCCATCGGGACGCGGACGGCGTCTGGTGGCAGGTGCTCGCCCGGATGCGCCGTCCGGACGGAGTGCTGCTGCGGATCTCCCGCCTGCCCGATCCCGGGCCGTTGACCGGGCGGGAGCTGGATGTCGTCGGGCTGGTCGCGCGCGGATGGTCGAACGAGCGGATCTCGGCGGCACTGGGGATCGCAGTTCGGACGGTGCGCAGCCACGTCGAGTCTTCGCTGGTGAAACTCGACTGCCCGAACCGGACCGCGCTGGCCCGGCACGCGCTCGAGCACGACCTCGACACGCTCGGCGCGCTGGAGGCCGCGCACCGCTGATTGTGTCACAATCCTTGCGCTCCCGATGGGGCCATGCTTCACTCCTCCTGCCCATGAATCGCACAAACGCCGATAGAGCACGAAGTTCACCGGCTCGCGATTGTGTACTGATCCCCGGCGGCCAGGAGGCAGCGGATGACCACGTTCGAACCCGAGCACCTGCCCCGGCGGGCGATCAAGCGGCGGCTGCCCCGACCCTCGGAGATCCGGCCGCTGCTCAAATTCCGGCAGCCCCGGTTCGACGTCCGCGAGCGCCGCCTCGCCACCGCGCACACCATCGACGACCTGCGCACCATCGCCCGCCGCCGCACGCCGCGGCCGGTTTTCGACTACGTCGACGGCGCGGCGGAGCAGGAAATCAGCCTGGGCCGGGCGCGGCGGGCCTTCGAAAACGTCGAGTTGCATCCGCGCGTGCTGCAGGACGTCACCGAGGTGGACCCGTCGACGTCTGTCCTCGGTGGACAGTCCGCGCTGCCGCTTGTGCTGGCACCGACCGGTTTCACCCGCATGATGCACCACGAGGGCGAGATCGCCGTCGCCCGCGCAGCCGCCCGCGCCGGGATCCCGTACGTGCTCTCGACAATGGGCACCACCGACCTCGAAGACGTCCGCGTCAGCGCACCGTCCGCGCGGCAGTGGTTCCAGCTCTATCTCTGGAAAGACCGCGCCGCGAGCGAAGCACTGGTCGAACGCGCAGCTCAGGCCGGGTACGAGGCGCTCGTTCTCACGGTCGACACCCCGATCGGCGGGGCGCGGATGCGCGATGTCCGGAATGGACTGACGATCCCGCCGACGCTGACCGTCCGCACCCTCGCCGGGATCGCGGTCCGGCCGTCCTGGTGGATGAACCTGCTGACCACCGAACCGTTGCAATTCGCCGCGTTGAACAACTTCGACGGCACCGTCGAGGAACTGATCGGCACGATGTTCGACCCGTCGCTGACCGTCGACGACCTGCGGTGGCTGCGCGGGCTGTGGCCGGGAAAGCTGATCGTCAAAGGGATTCAGAGCGTCGCGGACGCCAAGGAGATGGCCGCTTGCGGCGTCGACGCCCTGGTGCTCTCGAACCACGGCGGCCGCCAGCTCGACCGCGCGCCGACCCCGCTCGAACTGCTGCCGCGCGTCGTGGACGCCGTCGGAGACGACTGCGAGGTCATCCTCGACACCGGCGTCCGGACCGGCGCGGACCTCGTTGCCGCACGGGCGCTGGGCGCGTCGGCGGCGATGGTCGGCCGGGCCTACCTGTACGGCCTGATGGCGGCCGGAGAGCAAGGTGTCGAGCGCGCGATCGAGATCCTCCGCGCCGAGTACGTGCGGACGTTGCGGCTTCTCGGCGTCAAGCGCACCGACGAGATCACCGCGGAACACGCCTCTCTGCGGCTGCCCGCCCGGATTTGACGGCGGGCTCGGCTAAGATCGGCAGTCGCTGTGGGAAGTTCTGCTGAAACGAGTGGCGAAGTGCGCGAACAGGCGGGCAGTACGCCGGGAAGCATCGCGCAAGCCCTCCGCGACGACCTCCTGGACGGCCTCCTCGAGCCCGGGACGCGGCTCACCGAGGAATCGCTGAGCGCCCGCTTCGGCGCCGGACGGCATTCGGTGCGGTCCGGCCTGCAGACGCTGGTGTCCGAGGGCCTCCTCGAGCACCAGCGCAACAAGGGGATCGTCGTCCCCGCAGTGACGACCGAACGCATCGACGCGATGTGCTCGTACCGCTCCATCCTCGAACTCGGCGCACTCCGGCTGGCTCTGCTGCAGAACGCGAACTTCGACGCAGTGGACGAAGCGGTGCGGCGACTCGAAGCGATGACCGCGGAAACACCGTGGCGACACGTGATCGAGGCACACAGCGCGGTCCACACGGAAATCGTGAAGGCCAGCGGAAACCCTCGCGTGCTCGCCGCGCACCGGGCCTGCGAGAACGAACTGAACTGCATGCTCGCGACGATCCGCGCCGAGTCCTCCGCCGCCCACCTGGCGACGACGCACCGGCACCTCGTCGACCAGCTCCGCATCGGCGGCCAGACCGCCCTGAAGGCCTTGGAGGACGACCTCGAACTCGGCGGCCGCGCGATGATGCACCTCGCGCTGCGCCGCCGGAACGAGGTTCCCCACCTGCTTCCGTGAGCGTTCTTGCCGGGCCCCGGCTCCCCTACAGAGCAGCCACCGCCCGCTCCCCCGGCACCGCCCGAACCGCCACCGGTCCCGCGTCCAGCAACCCGCGCCGAGCCAGCTCCGGCCGCACCCCCTCGCCGAACCAGTACGCCTCCTCCAGATGCGGATACCCGGACAGCACGAACTCCGAGACCCCGGCCTCGCGGTACTCCTCGATCAAGTCCGCGATCTCCGCATAACTCCCCACAAGCGCCGTCCCCGCACCGCCGCGCACCAGGCCGATCCCGGCCCACAGCGCCGGATGGATCTCCAGCTCCCGCGCCGTCGTCCCGGCCCGGCCGCCGTGCAGCGCGACCATCCGCCGCTGCCCCACCGACTCGCTCGCCGCCAGCTGCGACTGCGCCTTCGCGATCTGCTCCGGGCTCAACGCGTCCAGCAGCTTCTGCGCCTCCGCCCAAGCCTCCGCCGACGTGTCGCGTGCGATCGTGTGCAGCCGGACGCCGAACCGGACCGTGCGCCCCTGCTGCTCAGCCAGTTCCCGCACCTTGCCGATCTTCTCCGCGACCTGCGCGGGCGGTTCGCCCCAGGTCAGGTAGACGTCGGCGTGCCGCGCGGCGACCGGGAGCGCCGCCGACGACGAACCGCCGAAGTACAGCGGCGGCACCGGGTCCGGCGCGGCGAGCGTCGTGGCTCCTTCGACGCGCAGGTGGTCGCCGGCGAAGTCGAACGGTTTGCCCGACCACACGCCGCGCACGATCGACAAGAACTCGTCGGTCCGGGCGTACCGGGCGTCGTGGTCGTGCCAGTCGCCGAACCGGCGCTGTTCGACCGCGTCGCCGCCGGTCACGATGTTCAGCAGGACCCGGCCGCCGGACAGCCGCTGGAAGGTGCCGGCCATCTGCGCGGCGAGCGTCGGCGAGATGACGCCCGGCCGGAACGCGACGAGGAACTTCAGCCTGCTCGTTTCGCGGATCAGCGCGGCGGTGGTCAGCCAGGCGTCCTCGCACCAGGTGCCGGTCGGGGTCAGCACGCCCTCGAAACCCAGCTGTTCGGCCGCGCGGGCGACCTGCGCGAGGTAGTCGAGATCCGCCGGTCGCTGCGCGCTGGGGCCCTGGGACTTGTTGGCGTGGAAGCGTTCCACGATCGTCCGGCCGTCCCCGGTGGTCGGCAGGAACCAGTGCAGTTTCAGGCTCATCCGTTCCTCCTCGCGGCCTCGATGTCGGGCCCGTAGCGGCGGTCGACGAACGCCGCGAAGTCGACCTTCCCGGGCAGCGTGCCCTCGTTCGTGAACGCGTCGGAGAGCTGTTGTTCGGACGCGACGACGGCGTCGTCCAACGGGATCGGCCGGTCCCGTCCGGCGGAGACCGCCTTCTTCGCCACCTCCGGTTTCAACCCGGTCTCCGCCGCCCACGCGCGCGCCCATTCGTCGGGGTGCGAATTGGACCAGAGCTGCGCTTTCACCACGCGCTGCACGAAATCCTTGATCGCCGAGTTCTTGCCCGGATCGGCCAGCGCGGTCGTGCTGGCGGTCTCGAAAGCGAGCCCGTTGGACGCGCCGCGGCCGTCGGCGAGCACGCGGGCGTGCGCGTCGATCTGGGCCTGTGCGGTGTAGGGATCCCAGATCGCCCAGGCGTCGATCTGGTGCTGGGTAAACGCCGCGAACGCCTCGGATGGCTGCAGGAACGAGATCTTGATGTCCTTGGTGGAAAGACCAGCCTTCTTGAGCGTGTTGAGCAGCTGCCCGTGCGCCGAACTCCCCTTCGCGACAGCGACCGTCTTGCCCCGCAGGGAAGCGACATCCGTCAGCGGCGAATCCGGCGGCACCAGAATGGTTTCCCGCTCCACATTGCTCTTCGCCACGCTCACCACGGAGATCTTCGCCTTCGACGCGGCCGCGAAAATCGGCGGCGTATTGCCGACGCGGCCGACGTCGATCGCTCCCGCCGAAGCCGCCTCCAGCAACGGCGGCCCGGAAGTGAACGTGGACCATTCGATCCGGTAGGGCGTGCCGGTCAGCTGATTCGCCGCGGTGAGCAGGGATTTCACCCCGCCCTTCTGATCGCCGACGCGCAGCGTGACCTTCTTCAGCTCCGCGGGCGAAACCGCGGCGGGAACCGGCGCGCGACCGTCCGAAGCGGACGACGAGCAGGCAGCGAGCCCGGTCAGCAGAAGCGCTGCGGCCAGGACGTTACGCAGGTGCACCTTCGGTCACTCCCAGATCGGCCAGGACGCGGCTGCGCACCTCGGCGTGGTCGGCGGCCTTCCGCGGACGCGGGTGGCCGAGAACGTGTTCGGCGACGATGTGGCCCTCGCCAAGGACGAGGATCCGGTCGGCGAGCACGAGCGCTTCGTCGACGTCGTGGGTCACCAGCAGCACGGCGGGCTCGTGCGTGCGCCAGAGGTCTTCGACGAGCCGGTGCATCGCCAGCCGGGTCAACGCGTCGAGCGCGCCGAACGGTTCGTCCAGGAGCAGCAGATCCGGTTCGCGGACCAAGGCCCGGGCGAGCGAAACCCGTTGCGCCTCACCGCCGGACAGCGTGAGCGGCCACTTGTCGGCATGCTCCGCCAGCCGCACCTCGGCCAGCGCTTTCTCCGCCACCGCACGGTCGTTGTCCGGACGCAGGCCGAGCACGATGTTGCGCCAGACCTTGCGCCACGGCAGCAACCGCGGCTGCTGGAACGCGACGGAAACCGTGCCGTCCACGGTGGCCGTGCCCTCGATCTCCTGGTCCAGCCCGGCCAGTACCTTCAGCAGCGTCGACTTCCCGGACCCGCTGCGCCCGAGCAAGGCGACGAACTCGCCGCGGCCGATGTCCAGGTTGAGTCTGGTGAGGACAGTGCGGTCGCCGAATTTCTTCGAGAGGTCACGGACCTCGACTACCGGGCTCGCCATCGCAAGGCCCTCCTTTCGAGCAGCCGGACGAGGGCGTCGGTGACGAGGCCCAGCACGGCGTAGACCACGAGCCCGACCACCACGACGTCGGTGCGCAGGAATTCGCGGGCATTGTTGATGAGATAACCGATCCCGGCGTCCGCGTTGACGGTCTCGCCGACGATCAGCGCCAGCCACGCGACGCCGAGCGACTGCCGCAGCCCGACCAGCGCCTGCGGCAACGCCCCGGGCAGGACGACGTGCCACAGCAGTTCGGCGCGGGTGAATCCCAGCGCCCGCGCGGCTTCCACGAGTTGCGGGTCGGCGGTGCGGATTCCCGAGTGGACATTCAAGTACAGCGGAAACGCCACGCCCAGCGCCACCAGGAAGATCTTGGTCTCTTCGCCGATCCCGAACCACAGGATGAACAACGGGATCAACCCGAGGAACGGCAAGGTCCGCAGCATCTGCACCGGCGGATCGACCAATGCCTCGCCCCAGCGGGACAACCCCGCGACGGCCCCGAGCAGCAGTCCGGCGAGCGCCCCGAGCGCGAATCCCGCGCCGACGCGGCCGAGCGAAACCGCGAAAGCGCTGCCGAGTTCGCCGCTGCGCGCGACATCGACCCCGGCTTGCAGGACAGTCCAGGGCGAGCTGAGTTTGTCGGGCGGCAACGCGCCGGTCGAGCTGGCGATCTGCCACGCCGCGACCAGCGCGACCGGGCTGATCCAGCGGCGCAGCGACGGCAGCCGCCGCGGCGCGCGCTTGGGCACGGCCGTTTCGGCGCGCGGCAGCACGCCCGTGGTGGAAATCGACACGGATTTCTCCCGGGTGGGGTTTTTCGGTTCAGGGAAAGGAATTCAGCGGCGGGTCGGACAGACCGCGCTCGCCTGCTGCCGGAGGTCGACGTGCAGGCGGCACACGAGGAGGACGCCGCGCTTCATGTCCCCGAGCTTCGATCCCCGGACGGGTGAAGTCAATGTCGGGCCGGACGGCTCTCACGCACTGGAATCCGCGCCGCGGTGTACGGGTTTTGTTCACCGGGCGGGCAGCCTTGTGCCCGGGATCCGGGACAGGTTTCCCGGTCCGCTGCCGAACACCGGCGCGCGGGCGTCACGAAATTGTCGGTGCCGTGGGGTACAAGATCACCATGTACTTTTTCCAGGCACAGCAAGCACTCTCCACCGAGCCGGACCGGCGGGGGGCCGGCTCAGCCGCCGAACATCATCCGCCATTCCTCGAGCGATCGGGGCCGGAACACGAAATTCGAGCTCTTCACCCGGGACAGCGATGCCGAAGACTCTGGCGAATACTGGTGTCCCGGATACACCACTGGGTCGCCGGGCAGCGTCGCCAGCCATTGCAGGCTGCGGAAAATCGCGTCCGCGTCGCCGCCGGGGAAGTCGGTCCGGCCGCAGCCCTCCAGGAACAGCGTGTCCCCGGAGACCAGCCGGTCGCCGGCCAGGAAGCACTGGCTGCCCGGCGTGTGCCCGGGCGTGTGGAGCAGCCGGATGTCGATCGAGCCGACCGTCACCACGTCGTCGTGGTCGTGTGCGCGCAGGTCGGTGTCCGACACGCCGGTCACCCGGCGCACCCACTCGCTTTCCTGCGCGTTGACGTGGATCGGCACCGGCCGCAGCGCGAGCAGTTCCGCGATCCCGGGCAGCGAGAAGCCCATCATGTCGCCGCCGACGTGGTCGGGGTGGTGATGCGTCGCGAGCACGCCGGTCAGCCGCATCCCGTCGGCTTCCAGCGTCTCGACCAGGTCGCCCACCGCGTACGCGGGGTCCACCAGCACCGCCTCGCCCGATTCGCGGTCCCCGATCAGGTAAGCGAAATTCACCATCTGGGTCGCGACGGGGTCCCCGACGGCGAAATCGCGGCCGGCGAGCAACTGGCGGAAGTAGAGCTGGTCTGCCATGCCCGCAGCGTAACGTCACTCCCCCACGGAGCCGTCGGCCAGTTCCCGCAGCGCGTCGAGATGCCCGACGTGCCGCGCGGTCTCCTGCACGACGTGCGCCAGCACCCAGCGGACGGTGAACTCCCCCGACCGGCGCGTGCGGTCCTCCGGCGCGAGCCCGGCCAGCGCTGCCGCCGCCCGTTCCCTTTCCGCCCGGTAAGCCGCGGCGACCGTCGTGACGTCGTCTTCCGGCGTCAAGTCCCAGCTCGGATCCGGCGAGCCCGGCCACAGCGAAGGCTCGTCGGCACCGCCCGCCTCGATCACCAGCCACCACCGTTCGACGGCGGTCAGATGCTTGAGCACGCCCAGCGCGCTGGTGCGCGGCGAACTCGGCAGCGGCGCCGCGGCCGCCTGTTCCCGGGTCAGCCCGGTGATCTTCTGCACCGCGGTCGCCCGGAGGAAGTCGAGGAACCGCGTCTGCACGGTCATCTCGTCGCCGTCGAGCGGATCGGGCCAGACGCGTTCTGCCTCCGCCATGGCCCCGACCCTACTGGCGCCGGAGAGGAATACGCTCGGCGTCATGGTGTGGGGATTTCTGTGCGCGCTGCTGTCCGCGGTGGCCTACGGCGTCGCTTCGGTGATGCAGGCGGTGGCCGCGAAGGCCGCGCCGGACGAGGGCGGTGCCGGGGTCGACCCGCGGTTGCTGCTCCGGGTGCTGAAGCAGTGGAGGTTCGTCGTCGGACTGCTGCTCGACGGCGTCGGCTTCGTCGCGCAGATCGCTGCCCTGCACGTCCTGCCGCTGTTTCTGGTCCAGGCGACGCAAGCCGCGAGCCTGGCGGTGACCGCCGTCGCGGTGCGGGTGTTCGGAGTCCGGCTCGGAGCGCGGGAATGGACCGCTGTCGGCGTCGTGGTCGCTGGGCTCGCGCTGCTCGGTTCGTCCGCGGAAAGCGAAGGTTCCAGCGAGGTCGGCCTCGGTTTCCGCCTGACGCTCGCCGGTGCCGCCGTGGTTCTCGGGATCGCCGGTCTCCTTGCCGGGCGCGCGGGCGACCGCGTACGCACCGCTGGGCTCGGGCTGGTCGCCGGGCTGTGCTTCGGACTGGTCGCGGTGGCGGGCCGGGTCATCCAGAGCCTCGCGCCGCTGGACCTGCTGCGCGACCCCGCGCTATACGTCGTCGCTGTGGCGGGCGCGCTGGCCATGCTGTTCTTCGCCACCGCACTGCAACGCGGCAGCGTTACCACCGCCACCGCGATGATGGTGCTCGGCGAAACGGTCATGCCGTCGCTGATCGGCGTCCTGCTGCTGGGCGACCGGACCCGGCCCGGGTTCGCCGTGGTCGCGCTGATCGGTTTCGTCCTCGCCGTGGCCGCCGCGCTGGCCCTGGCGCGCTTCGGCGAGCCCGAACCGGCCGTCGCCTCGGCCGGAGACCAGCCGCCGGAAGCAGAGCCCGCAGGTCGCGACGTCCGCCGATGACTGCGCCCGGCACGGTCTTGGTGAAAGGTTAGGCTAGCCTTCTTCAGTGGACGAAAGGGAGGAACCGGCGACCGGACCGGCCTCGTCCGCACGAACGGAGGCGCCGATGACCACCGGCCGGGACGTCCTGCGCAGTGCGATCGCCGGACAACGGAAATCCGTCCTCGCCGCAGCCGTCCTCGCGGCGGGGCACCAGGGCGGCGAGGCGCTCGTCCCGGTAGTGATCGGCGTGGTGCTGGACCGGGCCGTCGCCGACAGCTCCGTGCTGACGCTCCTCGGCTGGCTGGCCGTGCTGGCGGTGGTCTTCCTCGTGCTCTCCTCCAGCTACCGCTTCGGCGCGCGGGCCGCGGAGGGCGCGTCCGAGCGGGCCGCGCACGAGATCCGGCTCGCGGTCAGCCGTCGCGTCCTGCATCCTCGCGGCGGCGCGGAGAACGGTGCGCTCGCCGGGGAACTGGTGAGCGTCGGGACCTCGGACGCCCGCCGGGTCGGGATGATCAACGCGGTGCTTCCGTTCGGCATCGCCGCGCTCGCCGGGCTGGTCGTGAGCGCGGTGGTGCTCCTCCGGATGTCGGTGCCGCTCGGGCTGCTCGTCCTTCTCGGCACTCCTCCGCTGCTGTTCCTCGCCCACCTCATCGGGAAACCGCTGGAGAAGCGCAGCGAACTGGAGCAGGAACGCGCCGCGCACGCCTCCGGGGTCGCGGCCGACCTGGTCAGCGGGCTGCGCGTGCTGAAAGGCATCGGCGCGGAACCGGCGGCGACCGCGCGGTATCGGCGCACCAGCCGGGACTCCCTGCGAGCGACCATCCGCGCGGCGCGTGCGCAGGCGTGGCACAACGGCGCTCTGCTCGCGCTCACCGGGATCTTCATCGCGATCGTCGCCCTCGTCGGCGGCTCGCTCGCTGCGAACGGCGAGATCTCCGTCGGCGACCTCGTCGCCGCGGTCGGGCTGGCGCAGTTCCTGCAGACGCCGTTCACCATCTTCGCCTGGGTCAATGGCCAGCTCGCCCAGGGCCGCGCTTCCGCCGCCCGAGTCGCCGCAGTGCTCAGCACACCTCCCGCCGTCCCGGACGGCACCGGCGAAATGCCCGCCCCAGCGACCGGCAGCGTTGAGCTTTCCGCGGTATCGCACGGAAAACTCCGCGAACTCGACCTCACCGTCCCGCCCGGCGAACTGCTCGGCATCGTCACCACCGACCCCGCCACGGCCACCGATCTCCTTGACTGCCTAGGCCGCTTCGCCGATCCACGCGGAGGCGCTGTCCACGTCGACGCAGTGAATCTGTCCACTGTGGACCCCGACCGAGTCCGCGAGGTCGTCCTAGTCGCCGCGCACGACACAGACCTCTTCGAAGGCACCGTGGAAGACAACGTCCGCGGCGGCATGCCCGCCATCCCGGACGGAGTGCTCACCGCCTCAGCCGCCGACGAGGTCGCCGCGACTCTCCCCTCCGGCACCGCCACCACCGTCACCGAACGCGGCCGCTCCCTGTCCGGCGGACAACGACAACGGGTCGCCCTCGCCCGCGCCCTCGCCACCGAAGCTCCGGTCCTGGTGCTGCACGATCCGACCACCGCCGTCGACACCGTCACCGAAGCCCGCATCGCCGCCGGGGTCGCGGAACTTCGCCGCACCCGCACCACCATCGTGGTCACCACGAGCCCGGCGCTGCTCGCCGTCACCGACCGGGTCGTACTCCTCCAGGACGGCCAGGTCGCCGCCGAAGGCACCCACCCCGAACTCGTCCGCACGAACGCGACCTACCGAGCGGCGGTCCTCTCATGACCCAACGCGTCGCGGAACCTCGCCCCCACCGCACCACGATCGTCGTCACCGCACTCCTCGAACACGGCCACATCACCACCCAAGGCACCCACCCCGAACCCGTCCACACCGAACCCGCCTACCGAACGGCGGCCCTCTCATGAACCAACACATCGCGGAACCGCGCCCCCACCGCACCACGATCGTCGTCACCGCACTCCCCGAACTCGGCCACACCGAACCCGCCCACCGAACGGCGGTCCTCCCATGAACCAACACGTCACGGAACCGCGCCCCCACCACACCACGATCGTCGTCACCGCACTCCCCGAACACAGCCACATCACCACCCAAAGCACCCACCCCGAACCCGCCCACCGAACAGCGGTCCTCCCATGACCCAACGCGAACTCCTCCCCACCGCCCCCGGCCCGCGCATCCGGGCCGTCCTGCTCGACCTCCTGCGGCAAGCGAAAGCCCGCGCGATCGGGTCCTTCGCCTTCGTCGTCGGCGCGACCGCGATCGGCCTGCTCACCGCTCCCCTGCTCGGCCGCGTCGTCGACCTCGTCGCCACCCGGCAGCCCGCGGCCGCGCTCGCGTACCCGATCGCCGGTCTGGTCCTGGTCGCCGCGACGTCCGCGGTCGCCACCGCCATCGGCGTCTCGATGCTCGCCCGGCTCGGCGAAACCATGCTCGCCGACCTGCGCGAACGGTTCATCGACCGCGCCCTCGGCCTGCCGCTGGAGCAGGTCGAAAAAGCCGGTTCCGGCGACCTGACCGCCCGGGTCACCAACGACGTCTCCGTCGTCGCCGACGCGGTCCGGCAAGCGCTGCCCGCGCTCGCCCGTTCGGTGCTGACGATCGTGCTGACCCTGGTCGCGATGGCGATCCTCGACTGGCGTTTCCTCGCCGCCGCCCTGCTGGCTGTCCCGATCCAGCTCCACACCGTCCGCTGGTACGTCCGCCGCGCGACCCCGTTGTATGCCGCCCAGCGAACCGCCGTCGGCGCGCAGCAGCAACAGCTTCTCGACACCATCGGCGGTGCCAAAACCGTCCGCGTATTCCGGCTCGCGGACGCGCACGTCGACCGGGTCCGCGAACGGTCTAACGGCGCGGTGGAGCTGGCATTGCGCGGAGTCCGCCTCGCCACCCGGTTCTACGGCCGGCTGAATCTCGCCGAGTTCGTCGGCCTTTCCGCGGTACTGGCGGCCGGTTTTCTGTTGGTGGGCGCGAATCTCGCGACGGTCGGCGTCGCGACGGCGGCCGCGTTGTACTTCCACAGCCTCTTCGGGCCGATCAACACCGCCCTCGCGCTGGTCGACGACGCGCAGGCGGCCACCGCGAGCCTGTCCCGGCTGATCGGCGTCGCGGATCTGCCCGCACCGGCCGAACCGACCCGCGTCGGCCGTCCCGTCGACGCTTCGGTGAAGGCCGCCGATGTCGGACACTCCTATGTGGACGACCATCCGGTGCTGCGTGACGTCGACCTCGAGGTCGCGCCGGGCGAACGCGTCGCGCTGGTCGGGGCGAGCGGGGCCGGGAAGACGACGCTGGCCAAGCTGATCGCCGGGATCCACCAGGCCAGCAGCGGCACCGTCTCCATCGGCGGCGTTCCGCTCGACCAGCTCGGCCCGGCCGCCACCCGGCGCGCGGTCGCGTTGATCAGCCAGGAAGTGCACGTCTTCAGCGGGTCGCTGGCCGACGACCTCCGCCTGGCCGCGCCCGAAGCCAGCGACGAAGACCTCCAGGCGGCACTGGCCAAGGTCGGCGCGACCGAGTGGGTCGAGGCCTTGCCGGACGGGCTCGCGACGATCGTCGGCGAGGGCGGGCATCGGCTGACTGTCACGCAGGCTCAGCAGTTGGCGCTCGTACGGTTGGTGCTCGCCGATCCGCCGGTGGCGATCCTCGACGAGGCGACAGCTGAGGCAGGCAGCGCAGGGGCGAAAACGCTGGAAGCCGCCGCAGCCGCCGCACTCGAAGGACGCACCGGCCTGATCGTGGCACACCGATTGACCCAGGCGGCGGCTTCGGATCGCATTGTCGTTCTGGACGCCGGAGTGGTCGTGGAGTCCGGGACGCACGACGAACTGGTCGCGGCCGGAGGCCGGTACGCCACGCTCTGGACCGCCTGGTCCGGCCTGCGCAGCCACCGTCCGTGAGGGGAACCCTGGTCGAGTTCCCCTCACGGCCTTCAGGAGGTTCGGCGCAGCGAAAGCGGGCGCAGGTCGGTCCAGGTCCGCTCGATGTGGTCCAGGCAGGCCTGCCGCGCGTCCGGCCCGAAAGCGGTCCGCCACCCGTCGGGCACGGCCACGAAATCCGGCCACAGGCTGTGCTGGCCCTCGTCGTTCACGAGGACCCGGTAAACGCCGTCGGGGTTTTCGAACGGATTCGTCATCGCTCAGTCCTTTCCGTGCCTCAGCGGATCCCGCTGACCGCGTACTCCACCGGATCCGCTCCGGCCGCCCGCCGGTCCACAATGGACTGCAGGATCTCGCCCACCCGCACCGCGGTGTTCGACAGCAGCGACGACGTGATCCCGTGCGTGTGCTCGGTGCCGCCCTGCAAGTAGAGCCCGCCGCGCACGGACGGGTCGGTGGTGATCCGGTAGTCGCGTTCGACCTTCAACCGGCCCTCGCCGTCCCGGCGGCAGTGGCCGGCCAGGCCGCCGAGCAGCGGCGTCGGGTCCGCGGGCAGGTAGCCGGTCGCGTAGACGACCGCGTCGGCGTCCAGCACCGAACGTTCGCCGGTCGCCAGCGATTCGACCGTCGCGCGCACGTGCGTGCCCTGGTCGGCGACCTCGACCGGACGCGAGACGTTGAACAGCCGCAACCGTTCCACGCCGAGCACCTTTTCCTGGTAGCGCCGCCGGTACAGCTCGTCGATGAGATCGAGGTCGACCGCGGAGTAGTTCGTCGCGCCGTGGTAGCGCATCAGGCGTTCCTTGACCGGTTCGCTTGCCGCGTAGAAGGAATCGACCCCCTCCGGGTCGAAAATCCGGTTGGCGAACGCGCTGTCGTCGGCGGGGCTGTAGCCGTAGCGCGCGAACACCGCGCACACCTCGGCGCGCGGGAACTCGTCGTGCAGCAAGGCGGCGACCTCGGCCGCGCTCTGCCCGGCGCCGATCACCACGAACCGCCGCGCGTCCGTGCCGCGCAATGACTCGACGCGGTGCAGCAGCTCACTGTTGTGCCAGATCCGGTTTCCGGCGACGACCCCGTCCGGCAGCTTCGCGCGCAATCCGGTGCCCAGGACGAGGTTCCGCGCCCGCAGCTCGGTGATCTCGCCGTCCACGCGGGCACGTACGTCGAAGAACGCGACCTCGGCGCCGTCGTGCACCGGTTCGACCGAAACGACTTCGCTGCCGTAGGACACCAGGTCGTCGACCTTCGCCGCGGCCCATTCGAAGTAGTCGTGGAACTCGACGCGCAGCGGGAACAGGGTCTTGTGGTTGATGAAATCGACCAGCCGCCCCTTCTCGTGCAGGTAGTTCAGGAAGGTGAACGCGCTCGCCGGGTTCCGCATCGTCGCCAGGTCCTTGAGGAACGACACCTGCATGGTCGCGGTGTCGATCAGCATCCCGCGATGCCAGCCGAAGCGGGGCTGGCGCTCCAGGAAGTGCGCCGTGACCGTCTCCCCCGAGCCCGCGTTGTGCTCGGCGAGGGCGATCGCGAGCGCGAGGTTGGACGGCCCGAACCCGACTCCGACCACGTCGTACACCGGCACCTGGCTGTCCTCGGCCCCTGCTCGTGACATGAAAGTCCCCTAGCGCGGCACTGCCGCATCACCGTTCTCGACTGACCAATGCTCAAGAAACCCTAACCTAACTTAGGTAAGCCTCAACTAGTACTGTCTGGGTGATGTTCGTCCCGACCACGAAAGGTGCACCGCCGATGCGCGTGGCCATGTTCGGCTACCAGACCTGGGGACACCGCACCCTGAAGGCCCTCCTCGACGCAGGCCAGGACGTGCGGCTGGTGGTCACCCACCCGCCGAGCGACCACGCCTACGAACGGATCTGGAGCGATTCCGTCGCCGGACTGGCCGGGGAGCACGGAATCCGCACCCTGCTGCGCACCCGCCCGGACGACGCGGAACTGCTCGACGAACTGAAGGCGGCGGACCTCGACCTGATCGTCGCGAACAACTGGCGCACCTGGCTGCCGCCGGAGATCTTCGACCTCCCGCGCCACGGGACCCTCAACGTGCACGACTCGCTGCTGCCCGCGTACGCCGGCTTCTCCCCCATCATCTGGGCGCTCATCAACGGTGAACCGGAAGTCGGCGTCACGGCGCACATGATGAACGACGAACTCGACGCGGGCGACATCGTCGCCCAGCGCGCGGTCGCGGTCGGCCCGCGCGACACCGCCACGGATCTGTTCCACCGCACCGTCGATCTCATCGAACCGCTCGTGACCGAAGCACTGGGCCTGATCGAATCCGGCACGGTGGTCCCCATCGCGCAGGACCGGACCAAGGCGAGCTTCTTCCACAAACGCGCCCCGCGCGACAGCCTCATCGACTGGACCTGGTCGGCCGAGGAACTGGACCGCCTGGTGCGCGCCCAATCCGACCCGTACCCCAACGCCTTCGCCTACCACCGCGGCGAGCAACTGCGCATCGTGCGCGCCTCGGTTTCGGACGGCCGCTACGGCGGAACCCCGGGCCGCATCTTCATCCGCGAAGGCGAGGGCGTGGTGATCGTCGCCGGACGGGACGCACGGCGCGGCCAGTCGCCAGGGCTCCGGATCGAACGCGTCCGCACGGCTGACGACCGGGAACTGTCGGCGGCGGAGTACTTCACGACTATGGGCGGGTATCTCACCGACCGTCCGTAGCCGCCGCCCTCGGCCTCGGACCCCACCTCCGCGACGAGCCGGGTCCGAGGCCGAGATTCAAGTTAGATTAGCCTTACCTACCTCGCACCGCTAGCCTGTCGGCATGAGCGCTGTTCTGGTGATGGGCGCGACCGGAAAGGTCGGCCGGCACGTGGTGGCCCGCTTGCGGGAACTGGGGCACGCGGCGCGGCCCGTCTCCCGGTCCAGCCCGGTCCGCTTCGACTGGGCGGACCGTTCCACCTGGCAGCCCGCGCTCGCCGGGGCGGACACGCTGTACCTCAACGTATGGGGCGTGGTCGGCACGGCGGATCCCGCGGAGTTCACGGAACTGGCGGTGCGGTCGGGAGTCCGGCGGATCGTGGCATTGTCCGGCCGCGGCGACGACGGCGAGGACTACCTGCTGAAAACCCCTTACGGCCCCTGGGCGCAGGCGGTGATCGACGGCGAGCGCGCGGCCGGCGAGAGCGGCGCGGAATGGACGATCGTGCGCCCGTGCTGGTTCGCGCAGACCTTCGAGGAAGACCCGAAACTGTCCGAACTGCGCGACGGCGAAGTCGCGATCCCGGTCGGCGACGGCGCAGTGCCCTTCGTGGACGCCACCGACATCGCCGCGGTCGCCGTCGCCGCCCTCACCGAAGACGGGCATCAGGAGCAGACCTACGAACTTTCCGGACCGGAACCGCTGACGTTCCCGGAGGCGGTAGCCGAGATCGCGAGGGCGACCGGCCGGGAGATCAGGCAGATGCCGGTGGAGATACCGGAGTACGTGCGCCGCCTGATCGGCCGCGGCTACGACCGGGCGTCGGCGGAAATGCAGGCAGGCCCGTTCGAATGGCTGCACCGGGGGAAAACCGGCTTCCTCAGCGACGGCGTCCAGCGCGCGATCGGGCGCGAGCCGAGGGGTTTCGCCGACTACGCCAAGCGGGCGGCGGCGACGGGCGTGTGGTCCGCGGGCGCACCGAAGTGACCGCGGTTCCGTTCTAGCGCTCGGAAACCTTGCCCCCGTCGACTTCCAGCCGCCGCGTCACCGAAACTGCGTCCAGCATCCGGCGGTCGTGCGTCACCAGCAGCAGCGTGCCCGGGTAACTGTCCAAAGCGGACTCGAGCTGTTCGATCGCGGGCAGGTCCAGGTGGTTGGTCGGCTCGTCCAGCACCAGCAGGTTGACGCCGCGCGCCTGCAGCAGCGCCAGCGCCGCGCGGGTGCGCTCGCCCGGCGAAAGCGTCGCGGCCGAGCGCAGCACGTGTGCGGCCTTGAGCCCGAATTTCGCCAGCAGGGTACGGACTTCCGCGTCGGCGAGCGACGGGACCTCCTGCGCGAACGCGTCCGCCAGCGGGAGGTCGCCGAGGAACAGCCTGCGGGCCTGGTCGACCTCGCCGACCACCACACCCGGTCCGAGCGCGGCGTCGCCCTCGGCCAGCGGCAGCCGGCCCAGCAACGCCGCCAGCAGCGTGGATTTGCCCGCGCCGTTCGCCCCGGTGATGGCGACCTTGTCCGCCCAGTCGATCTGCAGGTCCACCGGTCCGAGGGTGAACTCGTCGCGCCGCACGACCGCGCCCCGCAGCGTCGCGACCACCGCGCCCGCGCGCGGAGCGGCCGCGATCTCCATCCGCAGCTCCCACTCCTTGCGGGGCTCCTCGACGACGTCGAGCCGCTCGATCATCCGGTCCGTCTGGCGCGCCTTCGAGGCTTGCTTCTCGGTGGCCTCGCTGCGGAATTTGCGGCCGACCTTGTCGTTGTCGGTCGCTTTGCGGCGGGCGTTCTTGACGCCCTTCTCCATCCACGCGCGCTGCATGCCCGCCCGGGCCTCCAGCGCCGCCCGGGTGTTGGCATATTCCTCGTAGTCCTCGCGCGCGTGCCGCCGCGCGACCGCCCGTTCCTCCAAATAGGACTCGTACCCGCCGCCGTACGTCTTCACTTGCTGCTGCGCCAGGTCCAGTTCCACCACGCGGTCCACCGTGCGGGCCAGGAACTCGCGGTCGTGGCTCACCAGCACGGTTCCCCCGCGCAGCCCGGTGACGAACCGCTCGAGCCGGGCGAGCCCGTCGAGGTCGAGGTCGTTCGTCGGCTCGTCGAGCAGGAAGATGTCGTAGCGGCTGAGCAGCAGCGACGCCAGCCCGGCGCGCGCGGCCTGCCCGCCGGAGAGCGAAACCATCGGCTGGTCGAGGTCGACCGCCAGCCCGAGGTCCGCGGCGACCTCGCCGGCGCGGTCGTCCAGGTCGGCGCCGCCGAGCGCGAGCCAGCGGTCCAGCGCGGTGCCGTATGCGTCGTCGGCGCCGTCCTCCCCCGCGGTAAGCGCATCCGTCGCCGCGTCGAGTGCGGTTTGCGCGGCCGCGACCCCGGTGCGCCGCGCGAGGAAGGCGCGGACCGACTCCCCCTCGCGCCGCTCCGGTTCCTGCGGCAGGTGCCCGACGGTGGCGGTCGGCGGGTTCAGCCGGACCTCCCCGGATTCCGGGCGGGCCAGCCCGGCCAGCGTCCGGAGCAGGGTGGACTTCCCGGCGCCGTTGACGCCGACGAGCCCGATCACCTCGCCAGGGGCGACGACGAGATCGAGACCGGAGAAGAGGACGCGGTCACCGTGGCCCGCGGCCAGGTCCTTCGCGACGAGTGTGGCGCTCATATCGGAGCCGAGTTTACGGGGGGCCCGCGCGCAGCGTGCCGCGTGTCGGCTCCGTCACTCCGAGTGGGTACTCTGGGCGGGTTGCCGGGTCCAACAAGAGCAGTGAGGTCGGTGAAAAGCGATGGCGGAACCCGCCCCGGTCCCGTTCGGACAGGGGAAGCAGCGGGCTCCCCGGCCGACCGTCAGCAGGCGGCGCGAGGTGAGCCACGCCAGCGCGCGGTCGCTGCTGATGACCGTGCTGGGCGAGTACGTGCTGCCCCGCGACCGTCCGGTGTGGACGTCGATCCTGGTCGAATCGCTCGGCATGCTCGACATCGAGGAGAAGTCCGCGCGCCAGGCGCTGGCCCGGTCCGCGGGCGAGGGCTGGCTGGTGTCCGAGCGCATCGGCCGCCGCGTCCGGTGGTCGCTGACCCCGCCGGGGCGGCGGCTGCTCACCGAGGGCGCCGAGCGCATATACGCCTTCGGCCGCGACGCGCACGCCTGGGAAAACCGCTGGCTGATGCTGATCGTCTCGGTGCCGGAGGCGAAACGCGACCTGCGCCACCGCCTCCGCACCCGCCTCACCTGGGCAGGTTTCGGTTCGCCGGTGGCGGGCGTCTGGGTGAGCCCGGACCCGAGCCGCGAGCCCGAGGCGCAGAAGATCGTCGCGGAACTGGGTCTCGAAGCGCAGGCCATGTCCTTCACCGCGGAGTACGGCGCGATCGGCGACCAGGAAAGCATGGTCGCGCGGTCGTGGGACCTGTCCGAGCTGACCGACCGGTACGAGGACTTCATCGACCGCTTCACCGGCGTGTCGCCCTCGGGCGCGCAGGCGGTCCTGCGCGCGCAGACCGAACTGGTGCACGAGTGGCGGCGTTTCCCGTTCCTCGACCCGCAGCTGCCCGCGGAGCTGCTGCCGGCGAGCTGGAGCGGAGCCAAGGCAGCCGAACTGTTCCACCGCAAACACGTGGAATGGCGGCCGGCCGCACAGGCGTACTGGGACGAACTCACCGCGAACGAGGAGCAAGCATGACGAGGCTGGAACGCGACGGCGGACTCGCCGTGCTCACCATCGACGAACCGCCGCTCAACCTGTACACGAAGCCGCTGCAGGACGCGCTCCTCGACGCGATCGGCTCGCTGGAGGAAACCCCCGCCCGAGCCCTCCTGATCCGCGCCGAAGGCCGCGTCGTCAGCGGCGGCGTCGATGTCGCACTGTTCGACGCCCAGTCTTCTGCGGCCGAAGCCAAAGTGCTGTTCGACGAGATGCTCAGCCTCCCGGATCGCCTTGCCGCACTGCCGTTCCCGACCGTCTTCGCCGCCCACAGCCTCTGCCTGACGTGGGCTTTCGAGGTCGCGATGGCCTGCGATCTGCTGCTGGCGTCCTCCCGCGCGAAGTTCGGCCTGGTCGAGAAGGTCGTCGGCCTGACCCCCACCATGGGCGGCACCCAACGCCTAGCCGCCCGGGCCGGGGTCGCCCGCGCGAAGGAGTTCGTCTTCACCGGCACTCCTTTCGACGCCGCCACGCTGGAGCGATGGAATGTCGTCAACCGGGTACTGCCAGACGAAGGCTTCGACGAGGCTGCCCGGGAATTCACGCGGCAACTCGCCGAGGGACCGACGCGGGCTCATGCCGCCACGAAGCAGATCCTGGCGCACTTCGAACACGGCGGGGTGCCGGAGGCGAACGAGCACGTGACTGCCATTGCAGCAGAGCTGTACAACACCGAGGACTTGCGGGGTGCGGTGAAGTCGTTCCTCGCTGAGGGCCCCGGGAAGGCTCAGTTCAGCGGCCGCTGACGCGGCTTCGCTGCCCCCTGTGCCGGGGTCGGTCTTTATGCCGGTTTGTGCAGGTCAGGAGATAAAGGAGACCTCGTTGCAGGGGCGGTTGGAGGACCCGCTAGAGTAGTCGCATCGCACTTCACGAGGGGTTCCTCGGGGAGTGAGGAGTCCGGGCTGTGGCGCAGTTTGGTAGCGCACTTGACTGGGGGTCAAGGGGTCGCAGGTTCAAATCCTGTCAGCCCGACCGGACGACGGGTTTCCGCAGCTCAGAGCAGCGGGAGCCCGTTTTTTCGTGTGGTCGCAGGTGTCCTTCCGGACTAGCACAGCGCTCGGTGACACCTTGACTGGAGGCTCTCCTCATGCCGACCAATGTGACCAAACAGGGTCTGCCCCGCCCGATCGACGACGCATGGCGCTCCTACGTCGAAGAGTGGGACCGCAGCCTCCGCGCCGCCAACCGCCCCCACACCACCCGCTACAACTACGAACTCGCCGTCACCCAGTTCGCGGACTTCCTCGGCGGCGACGAACTCCCCCGGTTCCTCGCCGAAATGGACATGGACTCCGCCGACGACAGCGACGCGGCTCAAGACCCTACAGACGTCGGCCGCAAGCACATCGAATGGTTCATCGCCTGGATGATCCACACCCGCTCCGCCTCGACCGCCCTGAACAAATACAAAGCACTCCAGCAGTTCTACAACTACCTGGTCGAGTCCGACGAAATGGACCGGCACCCCATGGCCAAACTCACCCAGCCGGCCGCCACCGAAAAGCTGGTGCCCATCGTCGACGACGACCAACTCACCCGCCTGCTCGACACTTGCCACGGCAAAACCTTCCGCGACCGTCGAGACACCGCCCTCATCCGGCTCTTCCTCGACACCGGCGCACGCCTCAGCGAGGTCGCGAACCTCACCACCGACGACCTCGACCTCTCCCGAGACGGCATCGTCGTCCGAGGCAAAGGCGACCGCATCCGCTTCATCCCGTTCGGCGAACGAACCGGCCAGGCCCTCAGCCGATACCTGCGGGCACGAACCCGCCACGCGGCCGCCGACGTCCCGTATCTCTTCCTCACCGCCCGAGGCGGCAAGCAGCTCAAACCGAACGGCATCAAGATCATGCTCCGCCGCCGCGGCAACCTCGCCGGCATCCCGCACATGCACGCTCATCGCTTGCGCCACACCCTGTCCCACACCTGGCAGCTCGAACAAGGCAACGAATCCGACCTCATGGCCATCATGGGCTGGCGATCCCCCGAAATGCTGCGCCGGTACGGCAAGAGCGCTGCCGCCGAACGCGCGCAGCACACTCACCGCACACTCAATCTTGGCAACCGCGTCTGATCCGCATGCCTCGCGAAGTTGCTGCCTCCGCCTCAAAGCGGCGGCAGCAGCTTCGATCCCAGCAGCTACTGCAAAAGGATCGACCCGCTGGTTCGCCGGGCCGCCCGCCTGCTGCTGACCCGGCCCGAGAGTCTCACCGAATCGCAACGTGAACGACTCGAAGCCCTGACCGCGGCCTGCCCCGAGATGACGGCGCTGGCCGCGGTCGTGCGTTCTTTCGCCGCCCTTCTCGTGCCTCACAAGGACAATCCGGCCAGTTGGCGGCGTGGACCACCGCCGCACGCGAGGCGGATCTACCCCACGTGCACTCCTTCGCCCGAGGCATCGAACAGGACACCGACGCCGTCACCGCTGCGATCACCCTCGATCACCACAATGGGCGCACCGAAGGCGTGAACACCATAAAAGTTACGTGGAATCTGGCCGGATGGGTGATCATGTCCGTCCGGTACGACCACGGACTTGGGAGATGGCTTGAGCGACAGCACAGTGCTGGAGCGGAAGTGGCCGGTGCTCGGCCGACACGGGCGGGCGGCTGAGTGGCTGGGGGTGTGGGCCGATCTCGGGCGGGCGCGGCGGACGATCGACGCCTACGCCCTTGGGTTGGCCGAGTACTTGCTGATGTGTGAGCGGGAGGGCGTCGACCCGGTTACCGCAACTCGTGCGCACATCGCCGTCTACGTCCGCGAGTTGACCGAGCGGCCCGGCCGCAGGGGCGTGAACGTCGTGTCGATCGACTCTGGATCGGGGCTGGCCAACGCGACCATCCAGCAGCGGTTGGTGCCGGTGCGGCTGTTCTACGACTACTTGATGGAGGAGGGGCTGCGGGAGGCCAACCCGGTGGGCCGGGGCCGTTACACGCCCGGGCGCCGCCGGGGCGGCCGCGAGCGCGGTCTGGTGCCACGGTTGACGAAGCTGCCGTGGATCCCGTCGGAGCAGGAGTGGGCGGAATTGCTTGCTGTGGCGTCGAAAGAGCCGGTTCGCAATCGGGTGATGCTCGCGTTGGCCTACGACGCGGCGTTGCCCAGGGAGGAGCTGTGCTCGTTGCGCACCGACGATCTGGACCCGGCTCACCGGACGCTGCGGGTGCGGGCGGAGACGACCAAGAATCGGCTGGAGCGCGTGGTGCCGTACTCGGCCTCCACTGGCGTGCTGTTGTCGGGCTATCTGGCCCATCGGGCGAGGATCAGCCGTGCGCGGGGGCCGCTGTTTTTGTCGGAGTCCCGGCGCAATCACGCGCAGCCGTTGAGCTTGTGGACCTGGTCGAAGGTTGTCCGGAGGATCGCCTTGGAGGCCGAGGTCCCGCGGTTTTCCACCCACACCACAAGGCATCTGTGTTTGACGGACCTGGCGCGGATGGGCTGGGAGCTGCACGCCATCGCGACCTTCGCCGGGCACCGCTCGACCGACGCGACCCTCGCCTACATCCATCTGTCCGGACGGGAGTTGGCCGACAAGCTCGCCAAGGGCATGGAGCACATCCACGCCTGGCGCGTCGCCGCGCTCACCGGCGGTCCGGCTGCGGGAACGCCGCGGTGACCGCGTCGCAGCCGGGGACTGCCGTGGCGGTTTCCGGGGCTCGGTGGCGCTCGCAGTTGGCCGGGCGACGGTTCGATACC
Organism: Amycolatopsis nivea; assembly: GCF_004522235.1. GTDB lineage: Bacteria > Actinomycetota > Actinomycetes > Mycobacteriales > Pseudonocardiaceae > Amycolatopsis > Amycolatopsis nivea. Next base: position 240,801 of record NZ_SDLT01000001.1, on the reverse strand, counting down.
ACGGTCGAGGTCCGGGCCGAGGAGGCGGCGGCGATCCAGGAGCTGGGCGTGGACAACCTGCGCCGGCTGCAACGCCACGATGCGTCCGCGCCGGGCTGGCGTGTGATCAGGCGGCTGCTGCGCCCGATCGACACGGTCAACGCCGGCCTGGACTCGCCGCCGACCCCGCATCGGCGGCGCGCCATGCTGGATGTGGTCGCGGTGCTGTTGGTGCGCTCCGCCGAGCTCGGCCGGACCTTCTGGGGCTGGACCGCTGAGGAGTGGGTCTGCCTGTTGGGCCGCGATCAGCCGGAGTTCTGCCGCCACGCGCCCGCCTGGGCCGGCGACGAGGTCCGGCCCTACCTGGCGGCGCATGCCTATCTTTTGGGCTCCTTCAACGAGTTCCACGCGATGGGCGGCTTCCACCGGCTGAGGCTGTCCTGGCGAATCTTCGGGCAGGACCGCGTGAACGACGAGATCGCACGGGTCCGCGCGGTCCTGGCGCGGTGGGGCTACCAGCTCGGCCGCGAGGACGACCAGTTGCTGCCGAACGTGGTCTGCCAGCTGTTCCTGTTCAACCGCAGCCCTCACCTGGAGGACTTGGCCACGGAGCTGTTCGACCGTTTTCGCGGCGACCGGCTGTTGGAGGGATCTCGGCTGAACACCCTTTACGCGACGCAGCGGGCGGTGGCCGAGTTGGGGTTCTGCGACCCGCCCCGGCTGCGCATCGGCGACCACTCCAGCCGGGCGACCGGCGGAGCCCCGGCCTGGGAGCAGTGGGTGAACAGGTGGCACGAGACCTCGACGCTGACACCCCGCACCCGCGGCCACGTCCGTTCCAGCCTGCTCAAGGTCGGCCGCTGGATCGTCGCCGAGCACCCCGAGGCAGCTGACCCGGCCGACTGGACCCGCAAGACCTGCGCGGCCTGGGTCGCCGCGCTGGAGCGAATGCGGGTCGGCGACTACGTGCAACGCACCGCCGGGCTCGGCGACCGCCTTGGCAAGCCCATGGAGGCATCCAGCAAGGAGGGCCAGCTCGCCGCGATCCGCAAGTTCTTCACCGACTGCCAGGAATGGGAATGGCTGCCCCGCCGCTTCGACCCCCTGCGCGCGCTGGCCACCCCGCGCAGCATCGCCGCCCTGCTCGGCCCCGACCCCCGGGTGATCGCCGACGACATCTGGGCGAAACTGCTGTGGGCCGGGCTGAACCTCGGCCAGGACGACCTCCCCGTGACCGCCTCCGGGCACTTCTACCCGATCGAGCTGGTCCGCGCGGTCACCCTGGCCTGGCTGTTCTCCGGCCAACGCTCAGACGAGATCGCCCGGCTGCGCGTCGGCTGCATCCGCTGGCAGCACGACGGGGCCGCGATCACCGGCGACTCGGACCAGGTCCTGGCCCGCGACGCGGTCTGCCTGCTCGATGTCCCGACCCACAAGACCGGCACCGCCTTCGCCAAGCCCGTCGACCCGATCCTCGGCCAGGCGATCGACGCCTGGCAGGCGGCCCGCCCACCGCAGCCGCAGTTCACCGACCGGCGCACCGGCGAGCGTGTGAACCTGCTGTTCGCGTTTCGCGCGCGCCGGATCTCCACCGCCTACATCAACAACACCGTCATCCCGATGCTCTGTCGCAAAGCCGGAGTCCCTGCCGCCGACGTCCGCGGCAACATCACCAGCCACCGGGCGCGGTCCACCATCGCCAGCCAGCTCTACAACGCCAAAGAGCCGTTGACCCTGTTCGAACTGCAAGCCTGGCTCGGGCACCGCTCCCCGCAATCCACCCAGTTCTACGCCAAGATCAGCCCCAAGACGTTGGCCAAGGCATACAACGACGCCGGGTACTTCTCCCGCAACGTCCGCACCATCGAGGTCCTCGTCGACCGCGACGCGGTCGCCTCCGGGCAGGCCGCCGCCGGCGAGCCCTGGCAGTACTACGACCTCGGGCATGGACACTGCTCCTACACCTTCTTCGAGCAATGTCCACATAGGATGGCCTGCGCCCGCTGCGACTTCTACATCCCCAAGGCATCCAGCAAGGGACAACTGTTGGAGGCCAAGGACAATCTCCAGCGCATGCTCGCCACGATCCCCCTCAACGACGACGAGCAAGCAGCCGTCGACGAGGGGCAGGCCGCCCTCGACAGCCTACTGGGACGGCTAATCGACGTTCCCACGCCGTCGGGAAGCACTCCACGCGACATCGGTGTCCCGGCGACCGCCACCTTGCTGCCGATCGTCGCGGTCAACCAGGGCAAACCAGAATGAACTTGACAAATCAGATTCCACAGAAAAACGAAGCTGATCAAGCGGCAGATGTACGGACGAGCAGGTTTTGCTCTCCTGCGCTACCGCATTCTCCTCGGATAGCACCACCGAAAGTGCGCCAGAGCCACTCGTTTGACAGACCCACGGACTGCTGACGAGTGCGACCGTCGAATTGCGAAGAACCGTAGGACGGCTCCTCGACCCGGTGCACATCTCCTACTATCTGGCTAGGCGCACCCGCCGATACATTGGCTGCTGCTGGAGCAGGAACAGCTCCAGTCCTGCGGGAGCGGCTGTCCAATGTCGTCAATTGACGAGATCACAGGTCCGGCCGACACGTAATCAGCCAGGTCGCAACAGTTGCAGTCGCAGTGATCCGCTCCATATCGGATCGTGCGGGTCGATGTCGGTGCGCAGTCCCCGCCACGATGCTCTCCGCAACTGTCCATTGTGGTCGATCGCGCGGTAGTCGATGTCCGCGACGAGGGTGGGCGTGACCCAGCGTGGGCGGTTGCGGTTGCTGGCTGGGGGTCGGCGAGCGAATGGGCACGTGTCGGTGGACAGCTCGTTCAGGATCGAGCCGAGAGCGCGGCGGGAGGCGTCGGTGAATCCTTTGCCGACTCGTCCGATGTGGACTAGTCGCTGGGCCTCGTCGTAGACGCCCAGCAAGACCGATTCCAGTCGTTCGGTGTCGGCGGGGTCGGGCTGCCAGCCGCCGATGACGGCCTCGCAGCCGCGGAGCAGGTCGAGTTCGACCCAGTCCGGGGAGGCGTGCCCGGGCTGGTAGGGCGAAGTCAGGTGTTTGCCGATGATGCCCGGGGCGTCGTGTTCGCGCGCGAGCTGTGCCAATTGAGCCGGCGTGAGTTCTTGGTGGTGGGGCGGTACTTCGACGATGGCGGAGCGGGTGAGCGCGAGGCTGGCGAGCAGCCTCCGGCGGACGAGATACGGCTCGGCGACGAGGTCCTGCCCGTCGACGCTCAGCAGGTCGAAAACGCGGTAGCACGGGCCGTTTCGGCAGACCTGGCGGCAACCGTCGGCGAGCACGCCGTCGAGCACCATCCGCCGGCCGCCCAGATCACGAGCCAGCCTCGCCAGCGCGGGGTAGGCGCCCGTCACCGGTTCGCCCTCGGGCCCCAGCAGGTCGACCGCGTCGCCGTCGATCACCGCCAGTGTCCGGGAGCCGGGCTGTTTCAGTTCCCAGGCCCAGCCTCGTTGATTGACCGGAAGACGGCCAGGCATTGCCGTCATCGGACGGAGCACCGACCAGGTTCGCCATCTCAGCCACAAACGATCATGGCAATCCCTCGACCCGTCTCGGCCGCGGACCACCGGATCACACCACCGAAGGTGCGCCAGAGCCGCTCGTTTTACAGTCCCGGCAGTGCTCGCAGGCACAGAGCTGATCTTGCCACTCATGAGCTCTTGCACGATTTGGGCGACTTGCCTGTTCGGAAGGTGTTCGGTTAGGGGGCACCGTCGAAGACCCCGCCAGACGCGGCCACGACGGCGTGCGGTCGCCGTGTGCCACTGCTGGCATGCATGAGAACGTATCGCGGACCCGCCATCGCCGCGGCGGCTGAGCGCTCCGAGACATTGCCAGCCGGGAACAAAGCCGCCGAGAAGCCAGCCGCGGCGGCAGGTCCGCCCGCCCTCCTATGGGTGCTGCGTCATGAGCGCTTTGAACGCTCCCGGATGGCGTCGCGTCGACAGGACGACCGCCGCGAGGATCGCGACCGGGAACAGCGCCGTGACCACGTATCCGGCCGTGTACAGGGAAGCTACCGGGACGCCGGGCAGACCGGGAATGAAGGAAAGCGACAGGACGACCGTGATCACCGCGGCGCCGAACGCGGAGCCGATCATCATGACCGTCCCGGGCAGGCCAGCGGCCATTCCGGCCTGTTCGTCGCTGACGACGAGTTGCGGGACAGCGAACGATCCGCTGTAGCCGGCGCGGCTTCCGAGGCCGACGATCGCCGAGCCGACGAGGTACTGCCAGGTGTGCTCGTGCGCGACCGCCAGCCACAGCAGCCCGGCCATGCAGATCGCGGCCCCGCCCGCGAGAATCACGGCGGGCCTCCCCTGCTGGACCATCCGCTCGGCGGCCTTGCCGCTGATGAACATCGTCAACGCGAAGGGAAGCATCAGAAGGCTGGTGGAGAGCGCGTCCGCACCGAGGCCGTAGCCGACCTCGCTCGGGGTCTGGGTGTAGTACGTCACGAGGAGGACGAAACCCGCGTCGACGGCGCCGAAGAGGAACGAAGACACGCAGGCCGTCGTCGCGAAAGGCTTTTTGAGCAGGCTGAGATCGAAGATCGCGGCCTTCGAGTTGCGTTCCGCGCGGGCCCAGAACACTCCGAGCACCGCACCGGCCACGAATACCAGCAGGCTGACAACGCCCCAGACACTCACCTCGGAGACGGCGAGCAGCACCAGGCTCACCCACGCGATCATCCATGCGGTGCCGAGGACTTCGATGCGCGCGGACGAGGCGGGCCGCGACGGCGGCACCACGATCAGCAAGGCGACAGTCGTCACCGCGAAGGCCGCGGCGAGGATGTAGAAGAACGACTGCAGGGACAGATATTTCACGGCGAGACCGCCGCCGACCATTCCGGCGACCACGCCCGTGCCGGTAGTCATGATCAACACGCTGACGGCCGTGGCGATGGACGCGCCGGTCAGGTTGCGCCGCAAGAAGCCGAGCGGGAGCATCTGGGCAGCGCTGCCGAAGCCGAGCATCGCGGATCCGACGAGCAAAGCCGGATACGAGTCGCCGATCGCCGCGACGAGGGCGCCCGCGACGTTCAACAGCCCAGACCCGAGCAGCATCGTGCGGTCCTCGACGACGTCCTGCATCCGCGGGATGAGCACGAACCCGGCGCCGCTGCCCAGCGCCAGGACAGTGAAGACCCACGTCGCGGCCGAGACGCCGATCCGGAACTGGGACTCCATGGCCGGCAGCAGCGGAGCGAGCATGAAGGCGACCGCGATCGTCACGGTGCACAACAACCAGGAAACGCCGATCAGCGCTGTTCGCCGGGCGGCGCGCTCGGTGACCGGAATGGCGGAAACTACGGCGGAATCGTTGTCTTGAGTCATTCGGTTCATCCCTATTCGACAGTGAAGAACAGGCGTTCTTGGAAATAGGCCCGAGTGTCAAGCGCAATCGTCAGTCTCGTGGAATGGCGGTTGACGGCATTAGCGCGGATCCGCGCTAACCTGCCTGAGAACTCGTTCGAGAGCCGCCGCGGTCTGCTCGATGTCGGCGATCGAGTGTGCGGTGCTGAGAAAGATCTTTCCCGACGGCATGAAAACGGCGCCCGCGCCGAGCATTCCGCCGGTGATTTCGGCCCAGAGGCCGCCGGTGCCGTGCAGGCTCGTCTGCTCGCCGTGCGGGACGAATTGCAGCAGCGAACCGACGCGCCGGAGCGAGCCCGGGATGTCAGCCGAGAGCAGCACGTCGCCGATGACCTTTTCGAAGGCCGCACCCATAGCGTCGAGCCGGTCGAAGACGCCGGGCTCCGCCGCCAGTTCCATCGACGCCGTTACCGCGGCCAGTGCCACCGGGTTTCCGTTGAAGGTGCCCGCATGCGTGACGCCGTCTTCCACCAGGTCGATGATGTCGCAGCGTCCGGCGACCGCGCTTTGCGTGAAACCTCCGGCGATGGCTTTTCCGAAGGTGGAGAGGTCCGGGCGCACGCCGAACAGTTCGGCGGCTCCCCCGCGTGCGATCCGGAACCCGGTGATGACCTCGTCGAAGATCAGCACCACGCCGTGCGCGTCGCACAAACGCCGCAACGTTTCAAGAAAACCCGGTGCCGGGGCGTGCACGCCCGCGTTGCTCATGATCGGATCGACGAGCACGGCGGCGATCCGGCGTTCCTCCGCCTCGGCGAGCAGCGCCTCGATTCCGGAAATGTCGTTGAACTGCGCGATGATCAGGTCAGCACAGGCGTCTGGGCTTTGGCCGCGGCTGGCGGGAACCGCGGTTTCGCCAGTGTCTCCGGTGCCGAGGCTCGCGTAAACGCTGTCGTGCCAGCCGTGATAAGCCTTCGTGAACTTCACGACGCGATGCCGTCCGGTTGCGGCCCGGGCGAGCCGCAAGGCGATCTGCACCGCCTCCGTCCCGGTGTTGGTCCACAAGAGACGCTCGGCTCCCGGCACTGACTCGAGGACCGCTTCCGCGGCTTCATACTCGAGACGGTGGCCCATGCCGACGACCTGCATCGAGGTCATCGCCCGGGCGACCGCGTCGATCACGCGAGGGTGGCTGTGGCCGTGCACCAGCGGGCCCCAAGCCATGACGTAGTCGACGTAGCGGTCGCCGTCGAGGTCCCACAGATGCGCTCCGCGGGCGCTCTCGACGAACAACGGGACCGGCCGCATCGCGGCGCGAAGTCCTGAGCTGACTCCGCCTCCGACGCTCCGCTTCGTGCGTTCGTAGGCGGTCCTGGACGAATCGATGGCCATGAATCTTCCCTCGGGACAAGGGGTCCGGCCCGCCGGAGAGCGATCCGCCGCTCTCCGGCACCCGGGCCCGTCGTGCGAACCGGCCGGACGGGCTCACAGCCCGAGGTAGTCGCCCAGCTCCTCGTAGTCCACCTGCCAGAGGCCGGGCGAACCGATGGGGTACTGGGACCGGAAGCCGAGAATCCGCTGCACCCGCGGCGAAAGCGTGCGCGCGATATCCAGGTCGACGAGGAAAGGGTAAGCCTCCTCGCCGGTGAGAAACCCGAGGTTGAACGGGAAGGCAAGCCCGCGGCGGTACTCGTCGGTCGTGACGTTCGCGCCGCCGCCGTGCACGGTCTTGCCGCTGTAGAAGAACGCGTCGCCCGCGTTCATCACCGCGGGGATGGTGTCCTCGGGGCAGCCGCGGTCCTCGAAGTCGTCCCAGAGGTGGCTCCCCGGGATCACCCGCGTCGCGCCGTTCTCCTCGGTGAAATCGGTGAACGCGATCATGAAGTTCACGCACGCCTCCGGCCCCTGCGGCCCCATGCCGACGAACGGGTACCAGTTCTCCAGGTCCCGGTGCAGCATCTGCGCCTTGTTGCCTGGGCCGATTTCGATCAGCTGCGCCGTGGTGAGCCAGTAGGTGCCGGACTGTTCGAGGAAAAGGGCGTCGCAGAGCGAGTGGATCAGGTCCTTGTCGAGAACCTCCTCGCGGAACGTCTTGCTGTGCGTCACCAGGTTGGTCAGCCGCTTCGTGTTGCTCCCGTGGAATTCGGCGACCGTCTCGTCCTCGTGCTTCGACCCGGGCGACAGCGCGGTCATCGGCCCGTCGACTTCGGCGTTGAACCGGGCGATCTGGTCCGCCGACAAGAAGTTCTTGATGATCACGCCGCCGTCCTGCGCGACGATCTCGAGGATCTCGGCAAGCGGCGTCGCGACCTCGACGGAACGCAGTGCGGCCTTGGTCTCGGTAGTCATCGCTCTCTCCACTCCGACGCCCGACCAAGCGTCTTGGTCATTTGATCTGGTCGAGTGACCAAGAGTGTGAGCGGCGTCCCATGAGGTGTCAAGAGGCGAACCGCGAATCGTCGCGGAGGAATCGGACTACGAGGCGTCCGAGGCGGATTCCTCCCCGCGCGCACGGGCGCACAGCCCCGGAACGGCAGGGAGGAACGCCGCGACATAGGCGTCGACGTGCGCCTGGCCCCGCAAGGCCGCCCGCTGCACGACCAGCCCGTCGGCAACGCCCGCCAGCACTGACGCGAGGGCTTTGATGCGGTCGGCGGGCACGGACGGGCCGGCGGAGCGCTGCAGGACGTCCGCCACCGACCGGAGGTACACCTCGGCCGATTCGGCCGCGAGCGCCGGCCGGTGCCGGGCCATCCACAGGTACAGATCGACCTGCGCCAGCGCGTAGTCCGGGTGCTCGACGACCCAGCGCCCCATGAATTCGACGAGCCGCGTGACCGTCACCTCCAGCTCAGCCGGCTCCAGGGAGGCGAACGTCGAGGCGGCCTCGTCCGCGAGATGCTGGAAGACGGCGAGAAAAAGACCGTCCTTGTCCCGGAAGCAGTAGTGCAGCGACGCCAGCGGGGCGTCCGCCGCTTCCGCGATCCGCCGCGTCGTCGCGCGCGGCACCCCCTGCTCGGCGATGATGCGGACCGCTGCGTCGATGAACTGTTCCGAACGGACCTGCGTCGGCACGTGCGCCATCGGATCTCCCTCGTTCCCCCCTGGACGTCTCCGTCCTGGGCTTTTGACCAAGTCAATTGTACGAACGCGGCGAGACCGGAGCCGACCGACTCGCACTGGAAGCCGGAAATGTCCCGACTCCGCCGCGCCGCGGTCTGCACAGTTGATCTAATCAAACGGCTTGATCGGATGACCAAGCACGCCTACAGTCCGTGCGACAGGTCACAACCAGGGAAGCCCCAGGTGCCCCGCCCGCCGGCCAACAACGCCCGCGCGGCCGTCCCTGTTCGACACGCGCTCGCCGCTTCCCCGCTAATCCCGGTGAACCGATGTTGGGAGACTCATGGACGAGCAAGCAGAATTCGACGTCGCGCTCCTGGGCTGCGGGAACATGGGAGCCGCGCTCGGCCGCGCGGTTCTCGCCGGGGGACGCAGCCTGACCGCCTGGAACCGGTCAGCGGAGAAAGCCCAGTCCCTCGAGCGGTTCGGAGCGCGAACGGCGAGCAGTGCGCGCGAAGCGGTGGGCTCGGCCCGGACGACGCTCGCCTGCCTCAGTACTTACGAAGTTCTCGAGAACGTCCTTGAAGACGCGGACCTGCCGGCCGGGCACACCCTGATCAACGTGACGACCGGCGCTCCCGGCGACGCCAACCGGATGTCGCGATGGGCGGACAAACAAGAAGTGCACTACCTCGACGGCGCGGTTCTGGCGTTCCCCGAGCAGATCGGCGGCCCGGAGTGCCAGCTGCTCGTCGCCGGGCCGCTGGAGGTCTGGGAGTCGCACCGGGAACTGGTGCGCAGCTTGGGAGGAGCCTCCCGGCACGTGTCCAACGACGCGCACGGAGCGAACGTGCTCGACATCGCCGGGGTCGGCGCGTTCTACGGGACCAGCATCCTCGCCTTCATCGAGGCCGCGCGCTTCGTCACGGCGAGCGGGGTCGCCGTGAGCGAAATGGTTCAGCTGGCCCGGCAGTTGGAAGAGGTTCTGCACGCCGCGCAAGACCAGTTCGCCGAGGCGCTGGAGACCGGAGACTTCTCCACGGACCAGGCGACGATCGACGTGTACCACGCAGGCGTCGGGCCGTTCCGCGACGCCATCTCCGAGCGGCTGGAGTCGGCACCCATGTTCGAGGCCGCGACAGGTCTGCTCAAGCGCGGAGTCGAAGCCGGCTTCGGCGCCCAGTCCCTGTACGCGCTCTTCAATCTCTACCGCACGCGATAGACCGCCTCCGGTCGCGCGGGGCCTTGCTGACGGCCCGCGCGACCGGAGGTCGCCAACTGGCTACAAGTGTTCCTCGGCCGCACGGGCGCGGAGGAGAAACTTCTGCGTCTTGCCGGTCGACGTCTTCGGCAGGGGCCCGAAGACTACGAGGCGAGGAGCTTTGTAGCGCGCCAGCCGGGCCTTCACGTGGTCCACGAGTTCTTCAGCGGTGGCAGAGGCGCCCGGCGCGAGTTGCACGAACGCGACGGGGATCTCGCCCCACCGGGTGTCCGCCGCTCCGACGACCGCGGCTTCGAGCACTGCCGGATGCTCAGCCAGCACGTGCTCGACCTCGACGCTGGCGATGTTCTCGCCGCCGCTGATGATGACGTCCTTGCTCCGGTCGCGGATCTCGACATAGCCGTCGGGGTGGCGCACCGCCAGGTCGCCGGTGCGGAACCAGCCGTCCGGAATCGCCCCCCGGGTGGCCGCCTCGTCGCGGAGATAGCCGAGCATGACGTTGTTGCCGCGGAGCGCGATCTCCCCGACCGTCGCGCCGTCGGCGGGCACGTCGCCGCCGTGGCCGTCGACCACCCGGGGCGGCAGGGACACGAGGTTGCCGACGCCTTGGCGCGCTTTGAGCCGCACGACGGTCTCCTCGGCCAGGTCTTGCCACTCCGGCACGGGCTCGCAGACGAGCGCGGGACCGAAGCTTTCCGTCAGCCCGTAGAGATGCGTGACGTCGAACCCGAGCCGGGTCGTCCGGCGGAGCACGGCCGGTGCCGGGGGTGCGCCGCCGGTGCCCACGGAAACTTGCCGAGACAGCGGCGAAGCACCCTCGAAATGGGCGATCAGGTCGAGAACCGCCGGTGCGCCGTTGAGACTCGTGACCCCTTCCTCCTGGATCAGCCTCCAGATCTCCGAGGGCTCCACCTTGGGCAGACAGACGTGCGTGCCGCCGGCCGCGGTGACCGCCCAGGTGAAACACCAGCCGTTGCAGTGGAACATCGGCAGGGTCCACAGGTGGACGGTGTGCGGGCTGAGCGCGAATTGGTTCGCCATCGCCAGCGCCTGCAGATACGCCCCGCGATGGTGGTACATCACGCCTTTCGGGCGTCCGGTGGTGCCGGAGGTGTAGTTCACCGCGAGCAGGGACCGTTCGTCGGCGACTTCCTCCTGGACCGGCTCAGCCCCCGCGAGCAGGTCTTCGTAGGCGGAGCCCGCATCGATGGCCACGAGCGGAGTCTTCAGCGCCGCGCGGACCTCGCCGACGATCTCGGCATAGGACGGGTCGTAGACGAGAACTCCGGCGTCCGAGTGCTCCAGGATGTAGGTCAGTTCCCGCGTGCCGAGCCGGGTGTTGAGCGCTACCAACGGAACTCCGGCCCACGGCACGCCGTAGTGCGCTTCGAGGGCGACATGGGTATTGGGGGCCAGTACCGCCACCGGCCGTCCGGCCGCGACCGCGCGAAGCCCTCCGGCGAGCCTGCGACACCGGTCACGGAATTCCGTGTAGTTCCAACGCTGTTCGCCGTCGACGACAGCGATTCGCGAGCCGTGCGCCGCGGCCGCCCGGTCCAGGAACGCGGTGGGCGTCATCGCCGCCCACGCGTGCGAAGAGTCAGCCATAGCGGAGCACCCCGTCGTCGACCGTTTCGAAGAGCCGGACCGTCTCGGCGTAGTTCTGCGGGTTGACCCACGGCTCGCGGTCCCCCTGCGCCGGCACCCGGTCGGCAGCTCGCTGCATGTACCCGGAGGTGACGCCCGGGGTGTAGGGCAGCCGCGGCATCGCGTCGTCAGCGGGCACCGGAGTGACCCGCGTGGCGCCGGTCTTGTCCATGTGCTGGAGAACGCGGCACCAGAATTCGTTGACGATCTCGATTCGCAGGGTCCACGACGAGTTGACGAACCCGAAGCCGTAGACCAGGTTCGGCACGCCGGAGAAAGCCAAGCCCTTGTAGGTCCAGCTGCGCCCGAGGTCGACGGGCTCCCCGTCGACCTCGAACGTCGCCTCGCCGCCCATGACGACGTTCAGCCCGGTCGCCTTGACGATGAGGTCGGCGCCGACCTCTGTCCCGTCCCGCATGGCCAAGCCGGTCGGGGTGACTCGCTCGATGTGGCCGGTCACCACCTCCGCGGCTCCGTCGCGGATCGCCCGGAACAGATCGCCTCCCGGCACGACGCACACACGCTGGTCCCAGGGCTCGTAGTCCGGGGTGAAATGGGCTTCGCGCACGTCGGCGCCGACGACCTCGTCGATGGCGTCGAAGATCAGCTTTTTGAACTCCTCCGGATTCTCGCGCGCGTGCCGGTACGTTTCCTGCTGATTGTGAAGGTTGCGCAGGCGGATCTCGTGAAACGCCTTCTCCGCGCCGATCTCCTCGCGCAACTGCTCGGCCTCGGGGTCGACAGTCGGCGCGATGTAGACGTACGTGGGCGAGCGCTGGACCATCGTCACTTTCGCGGCCTGGTCCGCGAGACTGGGAATGAGCGTCACGGCGGTGGCGCCCGAGCCGATGACCGCGATGTTCCGGCCCCTGCAGTCGAGGTCGTCCGGCCACTCCTGCGGGTGCACGATCCGGCCCTCGAACGACTCCTCGCCGGGAAGCGCGGGGTTGAACCCGCCGCGGTAGCTGTAATAGCCGGTGGCGAGATAAAGGAACCGGCATCGCACCCGGTCCTCGCCGGACGCGTCGCGCACCCCGAGGGTCCACGTGCTGTCCGCGCTGCTCCAGGACGCGGACTCCAGGCGGGTCCCGAACCGGATCCGCTCGCTGATCCCGAACTGGTCGGCGGTTTCGGCCAGATAGCTCTTGATCGACGCGCCGGACGCGATCGCTTCCGGCTCGACCCACGGCTTGAACCCGAAGCCCAGCGTGTACATGTCGCTGTCGGAGCGGATGCCCGGGTAGCGGAACAGATCCCAGGTGCCGCCCACGGAATCGCGCATCTCCAGCACGGCATAGCTCTTGTCCGGGCAGGCGCGCTGAAGCTCGGCTGCCGCGGCGATGCCGGTGATGCCGGCGCCGACGATGACGACATCGACCTCTGGCGGGCTGGTCATGCTCGGCTCCCTGTCGTCGATGCCTGGTCGATCAGCCAGGCGAAGCACGGCTCAAGTCCTTCGGACGCCTCGGGATGCCACTGCACGCCGAGGACCGGACGGCCCGGTATTTCGATCGCCTCGGCCACGCCGTCGGGCGCTCGTCCGGAGATCACCAGCCCCTCTCCGGGGCGGTCGACAGCCTGGTGGTGCCAGGAATTGGCCGGTCGCTGTGCTCCGTAGAGCGCCGCGGCCAGCGATCCGGACGCGAAATCGACCGGATGTTCGCGGTCCGGCCGCCGATCCGGGACGGCGGCGAGGGAGTAGTGCGTGATCTCGCCGTCGATCAGATGCGGAACCAGCGTGCCGCCGAGGGCGACGTTGAGGACCTGAGTGCCCCGGCAGATCCCGAGGACCGGGATTCCGCGCGTGATCGCGTGGCGAGCCAGGGAAATCTCGTACTCGTCGCGGCGGCGGTCGATGACCAGGATTTCGCCGTCGGTCGGACTGTGGGCCGGGGGCGGCCCTCCCCAGTTCTCCGGATCGACGTCCTGGCCGCCGGTAAGGACCAGGGCGTCGACGCGTCCGATGACCTCCGGCCCCGCGCTTTCGTAGGGCAGCTGGACGGGAATCCCGCCCGCCTCGGCGATCTTCATGCCGAATTCCGCCCAGAACATGTCCGCCTGGCAGGCTGCCCACCGGCTGTCGACGCCGTTGAGCGTCCGCGCCGAGATCCGCCGCCCGGTAATCGCGATCACGGGTTTCACGCGTCTCCCCCGATCGCGACGAGAACCCTGGTGCCGCCGGCGTTTTTCATCAGTTCGAACCCCTCGTTGATCCGGTTGAGCGGGACGGTCGCCGAGAGCATGTCGTCGAGGTTCAGCCGGCCCTGCTCGTAGTAGCGGATGTAACCGGGGATGTCGGAGGGGAACTGGTTGGAGCCCATCAGCGCGCCCTGGAGCCGTTTTTCCCGCAGGAACAGCTCCGAGGCGCGGATCGAGACCGGCTGGCTGTCCGGCACCAGGCCGACGACGGTCGCGGTGCCGCCCGGGCCGAGCATGGCGAAGGCCTGCTCCACCGTGGCCGCGAGCCCGACCGCCTCGAAGGAGTAATCGACCCCGCCTTGGGTCAGCTCCCGGACTGCCTCGACCGCGTCCTCCTGTCCGGACCGGACAGTCAGGGTGGCGCCGAACCGTCTCGCGTCGGTCAAGCGGGCCTCGACCGCGTCGACCGCGATGATCTCGCGTGCACCGGCGAGGCGGGCGCCCTGGATCGCCGCGATGCCGATCCCCCCGCAGCCGACGACAGCGACCGTCGATCCCGGTTCCACCCGCGCGCTCCGGAACACCGAACTCAACCCGGTCACGACGGCGCAGCCCAGCACCGAAGCAGCGCCGAGCGGCATCCGTTCCGGGATGCGCACGACGGAGTGCTCGTGCACCACCATCGCCTCGGCGAACGCGCCGAGCCGTGCCGTCGGATGCACCGGCCGTCCCCGCTCGTTGACCAGAACCGGCCGGGAACGGCTCCCCAGCGAACCCCGGTGCGGGCACAGGGTCATCCGGCCCGACAGGCAGAACCGGCAACTGCCGCAGTAGATGCTCAAGCACGTCACGACGTGGTCGCCGGGCCGCAGCGAACGAACCCGCTCGCCCACGCGCCGCACGACGCCGGACGCCTCGTGCCCCAGCAGGGTCGGGCACGACGCAGGCCACGTGCCTTCGATCTCGTGCAGATCCGAACGGCACAGACCGGCGTAGTGCACGTCGATCAGCACCTCGTCCGGGCCGGGATCGTCCAGGACGAGCGTTTCCAGCTCGAGCTTGCCGGGCGCGTCGTTGAGCACCGCGGCGGTGACGGGTACGGGCATGGCTCTTTCAGCTCCCGGGCTCGAGGGCGATCCAGGTGGTTTTCAGCTGGCAGTACTTGTCCAGGGCATAGGTGCCCTTGTCCGCGCCGTTGCCGGACAGCTTCCGGCCCGCGAACGGAGTTGACGGCACGCCTTCCTCGTAGGAGTTGACCCAGACGTTCCCGGCGTTGATCCCGCGGGCCATCCGGTGGATGCGCGACACGTCGCAGGTCCACACCGACGCGCCGAGTCCGTAAACGGTGTCGTTGGCCAGCCGCAGCGCTTCGCTTTCCTCGCGGAACGGCTGGACGCAGACGACCGGCCCGAAAATTTCCTCGCGAGCGATCTGCATCGACGTGGTCGTGCCGGTGAACACCGCCGGTGCGACCAGAGAGCGTGCTTCGTCCAGCGCGTGTTCCGACCCGGTGCGCAATGTGGCGCCGTCGCGCAGGCCCGACTGGATGTACTCGAGAACTGTGTCGCGCTGGGTGCGGCTGCTCAACGGCCCGAGGTCGGTGCCCGGGTCCAGCGGATCGCCGATCGAGAGCACGGACACCCGCGCGCAGAGCCCTTCGACGACCTGGTCGTACACCGAGCGCTCCACGAACAGCCGTGACCCCGCGGTGCACATCTGCCCGGTGTTGAAGGTGAACGCCCAGGCCGCGGTGTCGATGGCGCGCTCGAGATCGGGCGCGTCCGCGAAGATGACGTTCGGTGACTTGCCGCCGAGTTCGAGCGAAACCGTTTTACCGTTGGACTCCGCCGCATAGCCGAGCAGCTGCAGGCCGATCTCGGTCGAGCCGGTGAACGTCACGCAGGAGACGCCGTGGTGCCGACCGAGCGCCGAGCCGACCGTCGAGCCGCGCCCGGTCACGACCTGGAGCACCCCGTCCGGAAGCCCGGCCTCGCTGCTCAGCTCGGCCAGCCGCAGCGACGACGCCGAGGTCTGCAAAGCAGGCTTGAGGACAACGCTGTTTCCGGCCATGAGGGCAGGGGCCAGCTTGAGCATCGCGAGGTTGAGCGGGAAGTTCCACGGAGTGATGGCCGCGACCACGCCCAGCGGCTCGCGGGTCACGAGAGCCACCGCGTCCTGGAGACCACGCGGGGAATCGTCCATCAGCTTGTCCGCCAGCTGGCCGTACCAGCGCAGGTTCCGCACCGCCGAGACGACCTCGAAATCGCGGGCTTGCTGGACCGGCTTGCCCATCTCGCGGGAGACCAGGACGGCCAGCTCGTCGGCGTTCCGCTCGATGAGGTCCGCCCAGGCCAGCAGGATTCGGCCCCGTGCCGTGGGTGCCAGGCGAGACCAGCTGCCGCCCTCGAAAACGGCCTGGGCCTCCCCCACGATCCGCGCGACGTCGACAAGCCCGGCGGCCGGGACCGTGGTGAAGTGTTCGCCCGACCAGGGATCGCGCAAGGGAAGCGTCTCGCCGCTGCTCGCCTTGGACCAGCCGCCGCCCTCCCACATCCCGAAGGACGCGGGGACGGCGGCGGCCAGCGCGCGCAGGCGTTCCTCGCCCGCCATCAGGCGAGCTCGAAGTAGCGCTGGAACTCCCACACCGAAAGCTGGGCGTCGTCGCGGTCGGCCTCGGTATGGAACGACAGCCATTCCCAGCGGCGCAGGCCGATCCAGTAGTCGATGAACTCTTCCCCGAGGTACTTGCGGAGCTGGTCGTCGGCCTCGAGCGCCGCGATCGCGTCGTACAGGTTCTTGGGAACCGGCGCGACGCTGCCGGGAGCCAGCGCCCACGCCATCCCGTCGAACGCCGGCGGCGGCGTGGTTTTCTCGTCCAGCCCGAGGAGACCGCCGGCGAGGAAGACGGCGAGCGTCGAGTACATGTTGGAATCCGCGGCAGGCAGCCGGTATTCGAGCCGGGTCGCCGCGGCGTCGGCGAGCACCGCGCGCACGGCGCAGGATTTGTTGGCCACGCCCCACGTCTGCGTGGTCGGCGGGCCTTCCAGCTCCATCAGGCGTCGGTAGGAAGTGATGGTCGGCAGCGCGAAACTGGTCGACGCTTCGAGAGTTCCCATTACGCCGCCGAGGAAATGCAGCATGCGCTCGGACGGTTCGGCCGGCGCGGCGGCGTTGAAAAAGATGTTGCCGTCCTCGTCGCTGACCGAGACGTTGAGGTGCGCGCCCTGTCCGTAGGCCGCGGACCATTTCGACATGAACGTCACCGACCGGCCGAGGGAATAGGCGACCTCGCGCATGATCTGGCGGGCCCGCGCCCAGTAGTCGGCGGCGGTGACCGGGTCGGCGGGGGCGATGTTGAACTCGATCTGGCCGGTCGCAGCCTCGTCCGACCAGGCCTCCCAAGGGATTCCGATCTCGTCGAAGCGCGCCGCGACCGCTTCCAGGTACTCCGTGTAGTCCGCGGACTTCGCGTGCACCAGCGCCGCTCCGGCAGTGCCGCCGAGCGGGGTGAGGTCCTGGTACTTCTGCGCGCGAGCCTGATGGACGGATTCCTCGAACACGGTCGCTTCGATCTCGACGCACGCCTGGATGCTCAGCCCGCGCTCGCGGTAGGCGGCGACGATCCGCTTGAGCGCCTGGCGCGGGTCGGCCCCGACCGGTTCCCCTTGCAGCGTCCACAAATCGCCGATCACCGAGGCCATGCCGGGCTTCCATTCGACCAGGGTGTCCTCGTCCGGCCGCAGCACGATGTCGGTGATCAGCCCGTCGCGCCGCCAGGCCGGATAGCCGAAGCCGAGCGCGGAATGGTTGTTGAGGTCCAGCCCCAGCGCCAGATCGGGCAGGGCGACGCCCTTGCCGCCGCCCGCGCGGTACTTCGCCGCGGAGAGCGTCTTGCCCATGAAGACGCCGTCGTTGTTGGTCGCCTCGAGGCGTACCCGTGAAACGGATGCCATCGCGCTCAGCCGGTCAGAGTTCACCGCACACCACCTTCAGGTTCGCGCCGACGAGCGCGGAAAATCCGGACAACGGGCCGTTGAGGGCCAGTTCGCCGCCCCCGAGTTCCTCCGACAGCAGCGAACTGCCGCCGAACATCCGGGCCAGCGCGGCGGCGGTGCCGAGAAGTCCGTAGCCCTCGTTCGCGACGTCGCCGAATTCGGCCGCCGCGTCCTCGTCGAAGCAGTACACCGACAGCCCGCCCGGCATACCGGGAAGCGTTTTCGCGCGCTCCCAGAACGTTTCCGCTGCCGAACGCCAGTCGACGTCGAGCCCGGTCAGCAGCGTCCGCACCTCTCCCGCGAAACCGTTCAGCGCCTCCGGGTCCGCCTCCGCCGGCACCGGATCCGGCCATCGCACGTCCCAGGCGACCTGAGCGGGCGCGAGGCTGTCCGCGGAGACCGTGACCTCCGTTCCGGTGAAGGTCACGAACGCCTTCTGGGCATCGGTGGCGGACGACAGACCGATCACTCGGGGTTCGTCGGCCGCCGTGAAAACTTCGCCGCGGGAGAACGCTTCGCGCAGCCGGCGCGCTACGGACAGCACCATCGGGGTCGGCCGGTCGAGCACACCCACCGCGGGAGTCGGGGATTCGGACATCGCTGCCTCACTTTCCGATCGGGCGACTTAATCATGTGATCTAATCAGAAGTCCTGTCAACACCCGCCGCCGTATTTCCGCGGCAAAACCCGAGATCAACGGCCTGAAAAGGGGACTCCGATGGGTTTGTCCGTTCTCGCGATGCTCGACCTGCTCGACGACGACGCGCGCGCGTTTGCGCAGACCTTGCTCGGCGACGCACCTCCCCCGCCGTACGCGCAGTACGGCGTTGAGGGCGTGCGCAGGCTCTTCGACGCCGCCGAGGCACCGCGCCACCCGATCCGCCCCGTGCACAGCGTCGACGAGCGCATGATCGACAGCCTGGCCGGCCCGCTGCGAGTGCGCTGTTACCGGCCTTCGCCCGCAGTCGATCTCCCCGTGCTGATGTACGCCCACGGCGGCGGATTCGTCGTGGGAACGCTCAACGGTGTCGACGACCTGTGCCGGTTCTTGTGCGCCGAAGCGGGCTGTGTCGTGATCTCAGTCGAGTACCGACGCGCTCCCGAGCATGTCTTCCCCGCGGCCGCGGACGACTGCTTGCGGGTCTATGACTGGATCTTCGAAGAAGCCGCGTCCCTCGGCGCCGACCCTTCCCGGATCGCCCTGGCCGGCGACAGCGCGGGCGGGAATCTCGCACTGTCCGTCTGCACCTCGTTGGCCGCGGCGGAACGCCCCATGCCGTGTGCATTGGTCCTCGCCTACCCCGCGACGTCCGATACTCATTCGGGACCGTCTTGGGATGCCTTCGAGGACGCGCCGATCCTCTGCAAGGCAGACGCTCTCTGGTTCTGGTCGCTCTACGGCGCAGACCAGGACTCGCGAGCGGTTCCCTGTTTGTCGGACGCACTGTCCGCCCTGCCGCCGACTTTCCTCGTGGCCGCACAGGTGGACGTGCTGCGATCGGACTACGAGGACTTCGCGACACTTGCCCAGTCCGACGGAGCCGACGTGGAACTCCGCCGATACGACGGTGTCCCGCACGGGTTTTTCACCGAGGTGGCGACGATCGGGAAGGCCGAGTCAGCGGCGACCGATGCGGCGCGTCACCTGCGGGCGCACTTCGGCCGGTGAAGAAATCAGCGGCCGATCGCGAAAGTCTGCGTCCTTGCCGCTGGCGGGGGCGGTGCCGTCTGCCCTCTCGGCGACGGCAACGTCCGCGAACTGACTGACGGGCATGCGCGTTCCCGCACGAATTTTGGCATTCACGCTCCTGCCCCGTGCTGAGCCGCGCGCCGGGCGCATGCCTGGTGATCGACGCCATCGCTCGCCGGCCCCGTACCCGCCGCCGGGATGCTCGGGCAGTCGTTGCCGACCACATCGACGCGGACATGGTGTGCCAGGCGATCGACGCGGCGGTCGCCTGCCGCGACACCGCCGCCGGCACGGTGCCGCATTCCGACCGCGGCGGGGAGTTCACCGCGGCATTGGCCCCCGAAGCCAGCGCCGCACACGAGCCGGCGCGGTCGATGAGCGATACGGGAATATGTTGGGACAACAGCCCTGCGGAATCGTTCTGGTCGACGTTCAAGCACAAGTACTACTACCGTCACACGTTTGCCACCAAGGCGGAACTCGTTGCTGCGGTTGACAATTGGATCGGACACTACAAAAACAAGCGGCGTCGCTCCTCGGTCGGGATGCTCAATCCCGCGTGTTACGAGCAGTCCTGATAGGCGCAGCGAAAGCTGCTTGAAGAACTGCCCACTGTTCGGGGAAACCTCAAGTCGACCCAACCGGTGCCCTGGACGCGGAAACCCGCGCGCAACGCGCGGAGTCTGCTAAAAGAGCTCACTTTCAGGCCTCGCCCTGCTTAGCTCCCGCGCCCGACGCCGGGGAACTCCTGAGACTCGATGAGCAAATGTGCGCGTATTCGAATAAATGGTACCGGCATGCCGCATGCCGTGACCGAACCAGTCTCGACTGGCATTCCACGAATCCAGATGAAATTGAACTGTGCCGCCTGATCTGCGCCTCTTGCACGGTGCGTACGGCATGTTTAAGAGAAGCAGTCGAGGAATGTGACGCGTGGGGCGTCCGGGGCGGCTTAACCCCCGACGAGCGCGAACTGATCGCAGGCACAGCCAAGGTTCGGATCCTGCCATCACACGGGACAAACGCCCGCTACGCGAAGCACGGATGCCGATGCAGAACCTGTCGCCATGCACACAGTCGCTACGAGCGAAGTCGTCGACAACTCCACTAGCCCCAAAGGCCGCGCGCCTCACGTCACGCAACCATCCCACCGCGACACTCGGAATCACGCGCCCACCTCCATGTCACCGCTTGACTAACCAGCGTCTATACCACGAACGCACCAGTTCGGCGCAGACTTCAAAACTGACTATGATATGCTCGACGCCGAGCTGGAAAGACACTGGCGAGCACAACGTCCAGCCTCCAAGTACTGGGGGTCAAGGGGTCGCAGGTTCAAATCCTGTCAGCCCGACCGGACGAACAAGCCGCTTGGCTTGGGTGAGAACCCAGGTCGGGCGGCTTTTTTGCTTCGGGGACTTGGTCTTGCCCACGACGTCCCCAGCAGCCGCTTGGGGACCAGATGGGGACCCCGCCGCGTCCGATGTGGAGGGTGATCCGGGCTCTCCCCCGATCAATGGGAAAAGCGGGTTGCGGGCCGGATAGCATTCCCGGGGTGTCGGATGTGGGGGACGAACCTTTCGGCTGGACCAATGATCCGTCGGTGGTCATGGTGTGCCTGACCTTCGTCCGGGATGCATCCCTGGACGAGATCTTCAGGGTGCTCGCCGCGCAGCCGTTCGGGACAGTGGCCACGCCCTTCTCGTTGGGCGACTTGACAAACAGCACCAACAGCGGCATTCGCATCGCGCAGGACGGTCAGTGGGCGGTGGTCGTCGAGCTGGAATCCCTGGCGGCTACCAAATCGGAGATCCTCGCCGCGCTGTCCCGCGGGCGTGAGGTCGTGCAGGTTTTTCGCACCGGATCGGGGATGGAGAACTTCAGCTACTGGCGCGACGGCGAACAGTGGTGCCAGTTCGACCCGATCAATCCCTCCGTCCGGACAGGAAGCCGCCCCGACAGTCTGGTCGCCGAGATGCGGGCCTGCGGCATCTCCCCCGACGGCGGGGCGATGGTGGAGGGCACCGGGCTATACAGGCTGGCTGCGACGCTGACCGGCCTGGTCGCTGACACGGCGCTCGTGCTCGATGCCGCGCTTCCGGCCGGATCGATTCCCCGGCGACGTCGCAGGCAGTTGCCGGACGGTCCATGATTGAGAACCACGGCCAGACTGGCTTCGTGGACAACAACATCGACCTCGACGCGGCCGAGCAGCAGATCGCACAACGGCGCGTCGGCTGGCGCACGCTCGGCATTCTCGCGGGCGAGACCACCTGGCGGGAGTGCGACGGATGGCCGCACCGGATCACGACTGATCGCGCGACGGTCGCCGACGCCGATTCGATCGGCGTTGAGCTCGCCAAAGGCACGCAGCTGGGAATCATCGTGCTGTTCGCCGGCGGCTGGGCGGACTTCATGTTCTATAACGGCGTCGACGACGGCATCGGCATCGTGGAGGCGCCCGGGTGGAACGATCCGCTTGACGTCGACAGATTCGGCCAGCTCCTTGATCGGCTCACCAAGCTGTTCTCGTAGCTGCGCACCCGGTGCCAAGCCGGAGAACAAAAGAGCTCGCCTGACGTCAACCGCGGGCGAGCAGTGCGTACGCGGTGGACGCGGCCTGCCGAAGGAGGCTCGCGTCCGAGCGGGCGCGGGCCAGGACGTAGCCGCCCTGGACTACTGACAGCACCATCGTCGCCAGCTCCGCCGCCGGGAGGTCGGCCCGTACGGCACCGGCTTCCTGAGCGTCCTGGATCGCGGGCTCGAGCAATTCGGCGACGCGGCGGAAGGCCTCCCCGACGGGCTCGGACAGGCGTGGGTCGTCGAGTACCGCGCGGTCGTACGTGAGACCGCCGATCTTGCATCCGGCGAGCGCGTCTCGCTCGTCCAGCAGGTAGCGGCGCAATCGGACTAGACCGGGTTCTGTTCCGGCGAGGGCGGACTCCGCAGCTGCGACGACGGCGTTCGCGTTCGCGGCGATCGCGGCTGCTCCCAGGTCGGTCTTCGCCGGGAAGTGGTGGTAGAAGCTGCCCTGGCCGACCCCGCTGGCGGCCATCACCTGGCGCGGGCTCGTCGCTGTGTAGCCGGACTGCCAGATCAGCTCTGCGCCCGTCTCGATCAGCTTCGTGCGGTTGTCGCTCACGCCCCAAGCATACCTACCTCTAGGTATGGTCGCTGCATGAGCGAAGACATCACTCCGGACCGGCACCGTTTCGCGATCGGCACGGTCGGAGGGCCGACGGCGGTCATCGACTACGGCGGGCTGCGGTTCGTGACCGATCCGACCTTCGATCCGCCCGGCGATTACGGCGCGTATCGCAAGACCGCAGGTCCGGCGGTTTCGCCCGCCGCGTTGGGGAGGGTGGACGCGGTTCTGCTCAGCCATGACCTGCACTGGGACAACTTCGACCGCGAGGGCCGGGTTTTCGCCCGGCGCGCTCCGTTGATCGTCACGGGCAGGCAGAGTGCCGAGCGCCTCGGGGCTCCGGCGATCGGGCTTGGCGATTTCGAGGTGCACGGGATAGCGGAGGTTCGCGTGCACGTGGTTCCGGCGCAGCACGGGCCCCTCGACGGAGAGCGCGACGACGCCGGCAACATCAACACCGAAGTCCACGGGTTCGTCCTGGAATCCGCCGGGCTGCCCACGGTGTACGTCAGCGGCGACAACGCGGGCATCGGGCCGGTCAAGGCGATCGGGGCGGCGTTTCCCGGCATCGACGTCGCGGTTCTGCACGCTGGGGCCGCGCGGGTGCCGGGCAAGAACGCGGGGCGGGCGCTGACTCTCACCTCCGCCCGGGCCGCTGACGTGGCCGCGTTGCTCGACGTCGGCCAGGTCGTCGCGGTCCATCACGAGGGCTGGTCCGTCTACAGCGAGAATTTCGCTGATCTGGAGCGCGAGTTCGCCGAAGCCGGGATCCGGTCTCGTCTGGTTCCGACGAAACCTGGCCGGTGGGCGCTCCGGTACTAAGGGGTTTCGTCCTGGGCGAGAGCCGAACTGGGTTCAGTGCTCGTCGGCCACGCGCTGCGCCCGGGCGGAGAGTTCGGTCTTGCGGATCTTGCCCGTCGCGGTCATCGGGAACTCGCCGACGACCTCCACCAGCGGCACTTTGTACGGCGCCATCGCGGTTTTCGCCCACGTGCGCAGGTCCGAGGCGGTCACCGACGCGTCCGGGGCGAGGCTCACGAACGCCACCGGCACCTGTCCCGATTCCGGATGCTCCGCGGGCACGACCGCGGCGGTGCGGACCGCGGGGTGCCGGGACAGCAGGAGTTCCACCTCGGCCGGGAACACGCTCATCCCCTTGACCTTGATCAAATCCTTGTCCCGCCCCAGATAGTGCAGGCAGCCGTTCTCGTCGAGGCGGCCGTTGTCGCCGGTGTGCAGCCAGCCGCCAGTCAACTGCGCGGCCGTCGCGTCGGGGCGGTTCCAGTAACCGGTCATCACCGACGGGCTGCGCACCACGATCTCCCCCGCTTCGCCGAGCGGGAGCGGGTCGAGGGTGCCGAAGCGGACCACAGCGAGGTCTGTGCCGGGCATCGGGACACCGCAGAACACTGGCTCCGCCAACAGGTCCTGGTCTTCGTCCGCCATGCCGTACGGCGTCGCGTCGAAGGTGTGCGTCTCAGTCATCCCGTACGCCGCTTCGCAAAGCACCGAATGCGCGCCGACGACCTCGCGCCACGCTGCGCGCACGTCCTGGGTCAGCTTGCGCACAAACGAAACCGCCATCGGCATCTTGAGACTGGACAGGTCGCGGGCCGCGAGGTCGGGGCGCTCCAGGAGTTCAAGGTAGTTCTCCACCGTGCCGACCATCGACGTCACGCCGTGCCGTTCGATCGCCGTCAGGGCGGCTTCCGCGTCCCACCGGGTCATCAGCACCGACGTGCCGCCGAGGACGAGCGGGTTCAGGATTCCCAGATCCTCGCCGGCGATCCAGAAAACCGGCAGATAGCACAACGGCACATACCCGGTCTCCACGGTGTGCCCGGTCGCCGCCACGGCCGTCGCCGCGGTGTAGAGCATGTGCCGCTGCGTGTGCTGGCAGCCTTTGGGCAGACCGGTCGTCCCGCCGGTGTAGTTCAAGGCCGCCAACGCGTCCAGGTCGGCCGGGTGCTCCGGCGCGGGCGGGTGCGCGGTCGCTTCCGCCCAGGCGGTGGCAGCGAAACCGGCGGGCAGCACCGGGGAACCGCCCGCCGCAGACAACTCCCCCAGCGCCGTCACGAGCACCTGCCGCACCCGCGTCTCCGGCAGCGCGGCCGCCACGACCGGCAGCACGGTGTCGACCGCGACCAGGACCGTCGCGCCGCTGTCGGCGAGTTCGTAGACGAGTTCCTCCCGCTGGAACATCGGGTTCACCGGCACGTGCACCGCGCCGAGCCGCAGAACCGCCAGCATCGCCACGGTGAACTGCGGGCAGTTCGGCAGGTCCACCGCCACCCGGTCCCCTGCCCGCACGCCCGCGGCGGCCAGCCATCCGGCGACCCGGGCGACCAGGTCGGCGAGCTCGCGGTAGTCGATCGTCCGTCCTTCGTAGACGATCGCGGGCTGGTTGGGCCGTTCCCGCGCCCAGTGGTCGACGTGCCCGGGAATGCTCAGTTCGCCGAGCGGCAGCACGAGGCGGTCCGGGGTGTTCGCCGGCCGTACCCGGGCCTGGCGAGCGCGGACGTCGTCGAGATAGGTCTCGAGGTCCATGTCGGGCTCCTTCGTCACCACGTGTCGATGCGCTTGCGGGGACCGGCCGTGCGCTCGCGCGGCAGCGTCCGGGTGATCCAGGCGCGGGTGTCGGCCGGGTCGATCACGTCGTCCATTTCGAACACGGTCGCCGCGGCCAGCGCTTTGCCGCGGCGGTAGCTCTCGGCGAGAAGCCGGTCGAACTCGCGCTGTTTCTCGGCGTGGTCGGAGATCGCGTCGAGTTCGCGGCGGTAGCCCAGCCGCACCGCGCCCTCCAGGCCCATCCCGCCGACCTCGCCGGTCGGCCACGCGACCATCGCTTCGGGCACCCGGAACCCGCCGCCCGCCATGGCCATCGCGCCGAGCCCGTACGCCTTGCGCAGCACCACGCCCACCATCGGCACGTCCAGATGCGCGCCCTCGACGAACATCCGGCCGAACCGGCGCACGGTCGCGGTCCGCTCGGCGTCCGGGCCGACCATGAATCCCGGTGTGTCCACCAGCGACACGACCGGGAGCCCGTGCGCGTCGCACAGCTGCAGGAACCGGGCGGCCTTGTCCGCGGCGTCGGCGTCGATCGCACCGCCGAGGTGGCGCGGGTTGTTGGCCAGCAAGCCCATCGGCCTGCCCTCGATGCGCACGAGTGCCGTGACGACGCCCGCTCCGAATCCGCGGCGCAGCTCCAGCACCGAATCCTCGTCGGCCAGCAGCTCGATCGCGCGCCGCACGTCGTAGACCCGGACCCGGTTTTCCGGCACCACGTGCCGCAACCGGCGCTGGTCCGCGACTGTCCATTCGCGACGGTCGCCCTGGAAGTACGACAGGTACCGCCGCGCCAGCTCCACTGCCTCGGCCTCGTCCGCGGCGACCAGATCGAGCACGCCGTTGGGTTCCTGCACCGAAACCGGGCCGATCTCCTCCGGCCGGTGCACGCCGAGGCCGCCGCCCTCGATCATCGCCGGGCCGCCCATGCCGATGTTCGCGTCCGCGGTCGCGATCACCACGTCGCACACCCCGAGCAGCGCCGCGTTTCCGGCGAAGCAGCGGCCGGACGCGATGCCGACAGTCGGCACCAGCCCGTTGAGCCTGCCCATCGCGGCGAACGTGTCGAGATCGAGCCCGCCCGCCGTCACCACGTCGGTGTCGCCCGGCCGCCCGCCGCCGCCCTCGGCGAACAGGACGAGCGGAAGCCGTTGCCGCGCAGCGAGATCCAGCATGCGGTCGGTCTTCTCGTGGTTCATGAAACCCTGGGTGCCGGCGAGCACGGTGTAGTCGTAGGAGAGCACGACGCAGCGCGCGTCGCCGGTGTGCTCGGCATTGACCGTGCCGATTCCCGCGACCAGGCCGTCCGCCGGGGTGGCGGCGATCAGGTCCGCTTCGCTGCGGCGCTGGCGTTGCGCGGCGATCACGAGCGCGCCGTACTCCAGGAAACTGCCGTCGTCGCACAGATCCGCGATGTTCTCCCGCGCGGTCCGGTGCCCGGTGCGCCGACGCTTCGCCACCGCTTCCGGACGTGCCTCGTCGAGACCGACCCGGTGCCGCTCCAGCACTTCTTCGAGGTCCGGCCGCACGTGCGCGGGGTCCGGTTCGGCCGGCCCGCTGCTCGCCCCGTGCTGGTCGGCGTCCGCGGTCAGTTCCACGAGCGGCTGCCCGGGCCGGGCGAGGTCACCGACTCCGATGTGGACAGACCGCACCACGCCCGCGACCGGCGCCGCGAGCACGTGTTCCATCTTCATCGCTTCGAGCACCACGACCGGGTCGCCAGCCGCGACGCGAGCGCCTGGCTCGGCGACGAAGACCACCGAACCGGCGAAGTCGGCCGCGATCCCGTCGCCTTCCGCCGCAGCCGGACGATGTTCCGGCACCAGCTCGGCGAGGTGTTCGTCCACAAAGGACGTCGTCGCCGATCCCTGCCGGACTTCGTCGCGGGACAACAGTTCCCGGAGGAAGTCCGTGTTCGTGCCCGGTCCGTCGACCCGCACCTCGGCCAGCGCCGAACGGGCGGCGTCGATCGCCGCGGGCAGCTCCGCCGACGGGACGTGCGTGACGATTTTCGCCAGCAGCGAGTCGTACGTCGTGGTCGCGACCGTGCCGGCGTGCGCGGCGGTGTCGACCCGCACCCCCGGCCCGCCCGGCAGGTCCAGGGCCTCGATCCGCCCGGCCGTGGCGTGCGCGGTGCCGTCCGGCCGCAGTTCCTCCAGGTTGACCCGGCACTGCACGGCCGTCCCGCGTGCGGGCGGGATGTCTTCCTGCGCGAGCCCGAGTTCCCCGAGCGCCGCGCCCGCCGCGATCCGCAGCTGGGCGACCACCAGATCCAGTCCCGTGACCGCCTCGGTGACGGTGTGCTCGACCTGGATCCGCGGGTTCGCCTCCAGGAACGCGAACCGCGCCGGATCGTCCGCGTCGACCAGGAATTCGACGGTGCACAATCCGCGATAAGACACCGCGGCTGTCATCCTCGTCGCCGCGTCGCGCAGGCTCGCCCGGCACTCTTCGGGCACCGTGCGGGCGGGCGCGACCTCGACCACCTTCTGGTGGCGGCGCTGCAGGCTGCACTCGCGGTCCCACACGTGGCTGACCGAGCCCGTGCCGTCGCCGACGATCTGCACCTCGACATGCCGCGCCCGCGGCACCAGCTCCTCCACGAACACGGTGTCATCGCCGAACGCCCGCAACGCCTCCGACCGGCACCGCTCGATCGCCCCCGGCAGTTCGGCCGCGTCGACGACTCGCCGGATCCCGCGTCCCCCGCCGCCCGCGACGGCCTTGACCATCACCCCGCGCCCCGCGCCGAGGCTCGCGAGGAACGCGCCAGCCTCGGCGACGTCCGAGGTCGAGCGGAGCACCGGCACACCGAGCTTCTCCGCCAGCCGCCGCGCGTCCGCCTTGTCCCCGAACGTCCGCAGCACCGCCGCGTCCGGCCCGGCGAACCGGACCCCGCGCGCCGCGCACAGTTCCGCCAGCGTGGCGCTTTCGGACAGGAAGCCGTAACCCGGATGCAGCAGCTCGCAGCCCGTGCGTTCGGCGGCCGACACGAGCTGGTCCGCGTCGAGGTACGGCCGGTCCCCGGCGAGTACCACGACCTCGTCGGCCAGCCGGTGCACCGGGCCGTCGGGCTCCTCGGCGGCTTTGACGGCCACCGCCCGCCAGCCGAGAGCGCGGGCGGCGCGCAGGACACGGAGGGCGATCTCGCCGCGGTTGGCGATGAGGACGGAAGGCAAGGGCTGCTCCTTCGGGACGTGAGCCGCCCTCATCCTGCGTTGACATTGACGTCAACGTCAATAGGTATGCTGGCGCCCATGGCATCCGGAACCTGGGCCGTGCGCGAGAAGCTCGACCGCGCCGACAGCGCGACCCGGCACGTGCTGCTGGCCGCCGCCCGCCGCGTCTTCGAAACGAAGGGCTTCGCGCTGGCCACGGTCGCGGACATCACCCGCGAGGCCGGGG
Organism: Amycolatopsis nivea; assembly: GCF_004522235.1. Taxonomy (GTDB): domain Bacteria; phylum Actinomycetota; class Actinomycetes; order Mycobacteriales; family Pseudonocardiaceae; genus Amycolatopsis; species Amycolatopsis nivea. The sequence continues at coordinate 212,602 of NZ_SDLT01000001.1, read as the reverse complement.
TCGGGCGCGCCACGTTCTACGTGTACTTCGCGGCCAAGGAGGAGGTTTTCGCGGTGCTCGCGCGCCAGGTGCGCGACCAGCTGGTGCAGGCGCAGGAGCTGACCGGCCTCGACCCGGACGACCCGTGGGCGGTGGCGGCGGCGACCACCACCGCGTACCTCGACGCGTACGCGGAGAACCTGTCCTTCCTGACCGTTCTCGACCACCAGGCGATCGCGGACCCGGCGATGGCCGAACTGCGCGAGGAGATCCACGAGCTGCCCACGAAACGGGGCGGCCGCTACATCCGCCGGCTCGCCGAGCGAGGGCTGGCCGACCCGGCCGCCGACCCGGAGACAGTCTCGCTCGGCGGCGGCGGTCTCGTCGCGGTCCTCGCGCCCGTCCTGGCCCGGCACCCCGAACGCCGGGACCGGATCCTCGCCGATCTCACCCGGATGTACCTGCGGCTGCTCGGGCTGCCGCCGGAGAAGCCCGCCGGCCGGAGCTGACCCCGCCGCCGCGAAGCTTCTGTCATCTCGGCGCGCCGGATGCTAAACAGGACCTCCCTGGTTTCACCGCCGCTTTACCCGGTGCGCCCGGTCCGGGGTCCCGGGCGCACCGCCGAGAAAGGGTTGCCATGCCTGTGAAGCGCATCTTCACCTCCACAATGGCCACCGGGCTCGCCGCCGTCTGCGCACTGGCCGCGGCGCCCGCTGCCTCGGCGAGACCGGCGCCGCCGCCGACTCCGGTAGCGCAGGGTTCCGGAGGCGCGGTCGTCTCCGACACCGTCGAGTCCACCCAGGCCGGGATCGACGTGCTGCGCCGGGGAGGCACCGCCGCGGACGCCGCGGTCGCCGTCGCCGCGACGCTCGGCGTGACCGACCCGTACGTCGCCGGGCTCGGCGGCGGCGGGTACTTCGTCTACTACGACGCCCGCACCAAGACCGTGTCCACCATCGACGGGCGCGAGACCACGCCCGCAGGCGACTCGTCGTCGATGTTCATCGACCCGGCCACCGGCAAGCCGTACGCCTTCGAGACCGCTGTCGAGAGCGGCCGGTCCGTCGGCGTGCCGGGCATGCTCGCCACCTGGCAGCGTGCGCTGCAGCGCTGGGGCAAGTTCAGCCTCGCGGACAACCTCAAGCCCGCGGAAAAGGTCGCGCAGCGCGGGTTCGTCGTCACGCCCGAGTTCGAGCGGCAGACGCAGTCCGTGGCGGCGAAGCTGGGCCACTTCTCCCCCAGCGCCCAGCTGTTCCTGCCCGGCGGAGCCGCCCCGAAGGCCGGTTCCGTGCTGCGGAACCCCGATCTCGCCGCGACCTACCGGCAGATCGCGCGCGAGGGCATCGGCGCGTTCTACGGCGGCTCGGTCGGCCGCGATCTCGTGCGCACGGTGCAGAACCCGCCGGCCGCGCCGGGCACCACGACCCCGCTGACCGGCCCGATGCAGTTGTCCGACCTGCGCGCGTACCGGGCACTCGACGGCACGCCGACGCACATCAACTACCGCGGCTACGACGTGTACGGCATGGCGCCGTCGTCCAGCGGCGGCATCACCGTCGGCGAATCGCTGAACATCCTCGGCAACTTCCCGATGTCCACAATGGACCAGACGCAGGCGCTGCACCACTACCTGGAGGCGAGCCGGCTCGCTTTCGCCGACCGCAACCGGTACATCGGCGACTCGCGCTACGTCAACGTGCCGCAGCAGCAACTGCTCTCCAAGCAGTTCGCCGCGACCCGCGCGTGCCTGATCGACCCGGCCAAGGCGGGGTCGAGCCCAGTCGCGCCGGGCGATCCGTACGCGACCGGTTCGGGCTGCGCCACCGCTCCGGCGGCGTCGTCGGACAGCAATGAGCAGCACACGAACCACTTCGTCGTCACCGACAAGCAGGGCAACATCGTGTCCTACACCAACACGATCGAGCAGCTGGCCGGCAGCGGCATCACCGTGCCGGGACGCGGGTTCCTGCTGAACAACGAGCTCACCGACTTCAACTTCGCCCCGACGCAGGGTTCGGCGCCCGACCCGAACCTGCCCGCGCCGGGCAAGCGGCCGCGGTCGAGCATGTCGCCGACGATCGTGCTGCACGACGGCAAACCCTTCCTCGCGGTCGGTTCGCCGGGCGGCGCGACGATCATCACGACCGTCCTGCAGATCCTGGTCAACCGGCTCGACCTCGGCATGACCCTGCCGGACGCGATCGCCGCCCCGCGCGCCTCCCAGCGCAACGCGGCGACCACGGACGCCGAACCGGGATTCCTCGCCCTGCCCGTGGTGAAGGGTCTCGAGGCGCTGGGGCAGCAGTTCAAGAACGCCGGCAGCATCGGCGTGGCGGCGGGGATCGAATTCCTGCCGCACGGACAGCTGCTGGCCGCCGGGGAACCGGCACGACGCGGCGGCACTTCCGCGGCTGTGGTGAACGGGAAGCACTGACGCCTGGACGGCCCGCCGCCTTTCCGGGCGGCGGGCCGTCGCGCGGTGCGCTGTCGGACCGGCACCGATCGCGCGGCCGTCTCGATCGGCGTTGCCGCTCCCGGTGCTGAGCCGCGGCAGACCGCGACGGGTTCGCGCTCACACGGGAAGCAGCGATGGACGTTTCGCGCTGCGGCCGTCCCCGGAAGACCTGCCGAGCAACCGCCGGACCAGCCAAGGGCCGAGAAACTCCGCCAGCCACCGGAGTTCCGCGCCGACCGTGCGCCACACCGGTTCGCGGACGGCGGGCGGCAGCGGGGCGCTCCAGCTGTCGTCGCTGCCGGGGAGGCCGAGGCTGTGCGCGACGGCCGCCGCGATGCGGGCGTGTCCGATCGGGTTGGCGTGCAAGCGATCCGCGCACCAGAGGCGTGGGTCGCTGGCGACCTCGTGCCGGTCGCAGTCCACGACTGTTACCCCGTATCGGGCTGCCGCGGAACGGATCCGGCGGTTGAGATCAGCGACTCGCGGGCGCAACGGCGCGGCGATCGGCGCGATTCGGCCGAGGTCGGGGAAGGCGAGGGTGACCACTTCGGCGCCCGCGGCGGTGAGTGCGGCGAACATGGCCGTCAGGTGCGCTTCCACGGCGCCGGCGTCGTAGCCGGGGCGGAGCACGTCGTTCATTCCGGCGACCACGGTGGCCAGCGTCGGCCGCAGAGCCAGGGCCGGAGCGAGCTGTTCGGCACGCACCTGGCCCGCGAGGCGTCCGCGGACGGCGAGGTTGGCGTACTCCACCCGCTCGCCGGTCGCGGCGAGATGCTCGGCGAACCGGTCCGCCCAGCCGCGGTGGCCAGTGGCCTCGTCGCCGTCCCCGATGCCCTCGGTCTGGCTGTCGCCCAAGGCCACATAACGGATGGTCACGCACCGGCCTCCTGTTTGATCTGCTCGAACCGGGCGGCCATCGCTTCGCTCAGCGCCGTCGCCGCGGACAGCGGGCGCACCATGACCACGAAGTCGTCGATCAGCCCGTTGTCGTCGGTGTGCAGGAAATCGCAGCCGTTGATCTCCTTGTCCCCCACCTTCGCGGTGAAGACGAGGGCGTGGTCGCGCCCGTCGGCGCTGGAGATCTCCCGGACGTAGCGGAAGTCGGCGAAAACCCGGCTCACGGCGCGCAGGATGGCCGAGGTGACCGGCTTGCCGGGGTACGGCCGGTACGCGACCGGGCTGGTGAAGGTCACGTCGTCGGCGAGCAGGGCTTCGACGGCGGTGTGGTCGCCGCTTTCGACGGCCTTGCGGAACGGGTGCACGCTGCCTCCTACTAACTTTGTTGATTAGGTGCAGCCGAGATTAATCACCGGGGTGTTACCGTGTCCAGGTGTCCTTGAAGTTCGCGATCCTCGCCGCCCTGCTGGAGGGCGAATTCTCCGGGTACGACCTGGCCAAGTCGTTCGACGCGTCGGTCGCCAACTTCTGGCAGACGACCCCGCAGCAGCTCTACCGCGAGCTCGAACGGCTCTCGGCCGAGGGCATGATCGCGCCGCGCGTCGTCGAGCAGGAACGCCGGCCGAACAAGCGCGTGTTCCGCCTTACGCCCGCCGGGCGGCGCGCCCTGCACGAGTTCACCGCGACGCCGGTCCAGCCCACCACGATCCGGGACGACCTCCTGGTCAAGGTGCAGGGAAGCGACGCGGGCGACGCCGAGGCGGTGATCGCCGCCGTCGAGGAACGCATGGAGTGGAGCCGCGCCAAGCTCGCCCGGTTCGAGCGGCTGCGCGAGCGCATGCTGGACGGCCGGTCGGAAAGCGACTATTTGCGCGAGAACGACCGCGTCGGGCCTTATCTGACGTTGCTGCGCGGAATCTCGTTCGAGAAGGAGAACCTGCGGTGGGGCGAGCACGCCGCGCGAATCCTCCGGCAGCGCGCCGAATCGGGCGTTTCCAGGCCTGCCTAGCGCGGCGGTGGCGGAACCGTCCTGGGTGACGTATACCCGTGCGGTGACGGGTACGACGGTGGGGCTGTTGCATCCGGGCCGGATGGGTTCGGCGATCGCGGCGCAACTGATCGCGGGCGGGCATCGGGTGTTGTGGTGCCCGGCCGGGCGGTCGGCGGGAACCGCGCGCCGGGCCGAGGAGACCGGGCTGACCGCGGCGGAGACGATTCCCGAACTCCTCGAGCGGAGCGCGGTCGTGTTCTCGATCTGCCCGCCCGCCGCGGCCGAGGAAGTCGCCGGAAGCCTCGAGGACTACCGCGGGATCTGCGTCGAGGCGAACGCGATCAGTCCGCATCGGACGGTCGCGATCGCCGACCGGGTCCGCGCGACCGTGGTGGACGGATCGATCATCGGCCCTCCCCCGGACGAGCGCTCGACCGCCCGCGTCTACCTGTCCGGCCCGGACGAAGCCGTCGAACTGGTGCGGGGACTGCTGGCCGGCAGCAGAGCCGAACCGGTGCCGCTGGGCGGACGGATCGGCGCGGCGAGCGCGGTGAAGATGGCCTACGGATCGTTCCAGAAGGCCTCGCGTGCGCTGGCCGCGGTCAGCCATGCGATCGCCGACGACTACGGCGTCGGCGACCACCTGCTCAAGGAAGCGAACGCCTTCGGCGGCAACGCATTGGCGGACACCGACGGGCTGCCTTCCGCGGCCGCGCGGGCCTGGCGATGGGCGCCGGAAATGCTGGAGGTCGCCGAAACCGCACGGGCGCTCGGTCTCCCGGACGCCCTCGCCACCGGCGCGGCCGAGGTGATGTCGCGCTGGGCGGACGACAAGGACGACTTCGGCCTCGACCTTCCGGCCACGCTGCGCCGCCTGCATCGCGAGTGACCGGGCCGGGCCGCGCTCTTCCCCGACGATGCCGCAAAACCGAGTTCCAGCTCGCGTCCGCAGTCCACACGCGACCGACGGGGATTCTTGGCGGCCCGGGCGTCACCCGCGAGCCCCTCGGCCGATGCCGCGGTCGCCCGCCCCGCGTGACCGCGGCCACTCGGCCCGCGCCTTGCCAGACCCCAGTTGATCTGTTGTGCTTAGCCTTACCTAATCACCCGGACCGGCAAAGGGGTGTCGTCGGCGATGTACGCATGTGTCTGCGCGGCTGTGACGATGCCGCAGGTCGAGGCCGCCGTCATGGCCGGAGCCCGCAGCGTCGAGGAGATCGGCGAGCGCTGCGCCGCCGGGACCGGCTGCGGAACCTGTCACGAACGGCTGAACCGGATCCTTCTCGAGCGCGCCGCACCGCAGGACCTCGCGCACAGCGCCTGACCGGCACGTTCCGCTCCGGTTGTGAGGCGCATCACGCGTGGGTAGCATCCGGACCGGTCGAGGCCGGAGGTGCGGACGATGCAAGGCGACGACGAAGTTCTCGCGCTGCTCAACGAGCAGCTGACCAGCGAGCTGACCGCGATCAACCAGTACTTCCTGCACGCCCGCATGCAGGCGAACTGGGGATTCACGAAGCTGGCCGCGCAAACCCGCGCCGAGTCGATCGAGGAAATGCACCACGCCGAATGGCTGACCGACCGCATCCTGCTCCTCGGCGGCCTCCCGAACTACCAGCGGCTTCTGCCGATCAACGTCGGCCAGACGATCCCCGAGATGTTCTCCTCGGACCTCGCGATCGAAATCGACGTCCTCGACCGGCTCCGGCCCGGCATCCCGATGTGCCGCGCCCACGGCGACGCGGGCAGCGCGAACCTGCTCGAGAAAATCCTTCTCGACGAGGAGCATCACGTCGATTACCTGGAAACGCAGCTGGAGCTGATCGACAAACTCGGCGAGCAGCTGTATCTGGCGCAGCTCGTGGATCAACCGCCCACCGCGGGCTGACCTCCGCCCGGGTAACGAAACACCGCGGCACGGCGACTCACTGGCACAGAATCCGGCACTGCCGAACCCCGGAGGACGCCGTGTCCGACGACGACCGCACAGAGACGACCCCGCCGATCCCGGCCGCGCCGCCGTCCCCTCAGTCGGAATTCGACTATCCGGCGATCGGGACCGAAAAAGTCCTCGATGGCGGCATTCTTCCTGACCCCGCGGAAGACCGCGAAAAATGACCGCCGGGCCCGAACCGGCGGACAGCGCGAAGAAATCCGGGCCGGTCATCGCGAGCCTGATAGACAAAGAGATCGACAACGCTCGCGCGAACGCGAGTTCCCTGCAGGTCCGCGGACTGGCGGTGATCAGTTCTTCCGGAACGCTGGTCACGCTGCTTTTCGGGCTCTCCGCGCTGTCGACGAAAGCCCAGAACTTCGTGCTCCCGGACGCGGTCAAGCTTCCGCTGTACCTGGCGGCCGCACTGCTGGTGCTCGCCGCGGCCGCCGGAATCTTCACTAACGCGCCGCGAAGAAGCGACGCGATCGCGCTGAAAAACCTCACGCCGTTGATCGCCGAGGACCGCTACTGGAACGCGCCGTCGATTTACGCGGAAAGGGAAGTCGCCAAAACCCGGCTCACGGTGCTGCAGAACTCGCGAGCGATCAACATCAGCACCGCGCGGACCTTGCTCGTCGCGATCGTTCTCGAGATCGCCGGGGTCGCGTGCGTCACCTGGGCCGTCACGAGCCTCGTCTCGGCCTGAGCTCCGCGGGCGGGTCGTGCGCCCGGTCAGCCCTGGGTTTCCGCCGGGAAGCCGTGCCTGCGGGCGGCCACGACGACCACGATCACCGGCAGCATCAGCAGCAGTACGGTCCACGGGAACGAGCCGCTGCCCGCGAGGCCGAGCAGCACCCCGCCGACGACGCCGCCCGCCGCCATGGCGACGTTCCACAGGGTCACGAGCATCGCCTGTGCGGCGTCGGCGGATTCTCCGCCCGCCTCCCCCGCCGCGGTCTGCAGCAGGGTGGGCACGCCGCCCCAGCCGAGGCCCCAGAGCACCGCCGACGCGTAGATCAGCACCGGATCGTGCGCGATGGTGGCCAGCAGCAGCGCGGCCGCGGCGACGAGCAGCGAGCTGACGATGGTCAGCAGCCGCAGCCGCCGGTGGATCTGCGCGCCGACGAGCCAGATGCTCGCGATCGAGGCGATGCCGAAGGCGAGCAGGACGAGATCGGTGCTTCCGCCCATGCCGAGTCCGGCGAGGAAGGTGGCGATGTAGGCGTACAGGATCGTGTGCGCCAGCACGAAAACCAGCGTCACGAACAGCACCGGGAGGACCCCGGGCACCCGCAGTGTCGGCAGCAGCTTCGGCCGCTCGCCGCTGCGGTGGCCAGGAAAGTCCGGCACTGCGGCGGCGATCCAGACCAGCAGCACCGCCGTCAGGCCGGTCATGGCGAGGAACGCGGTGCGCCAGCCCGCGGCCTGGCCGAGGAAGGTCCCGGCGGGCACGCCGAGGCACAGCGCGACCGGGATGCCCGCCATCGCGATTGCGATCGCCCGGCCCTGCAAATGGGCGGGGACCATCCGCCGCGCGTACCCGGCGAGCAGCGCCCAGGCCAGCCCGGCTGCGACACCCGCGACGAACCGCGCGACCATCGTCAGGAAGTACTCGGACGACACCGCCGTGACCGTGTTGGCAACGGCGAACCCGGCCATCGCGGTCAGCAGCAGCGGTTTCCTTCGCCAGCCCGCGGTGGCTCCGGAGAGCGGGATCGCGGTCAGCACCGTGCCGAGCGCGTAGATCGTGACGGTCTGGCCGGTCGCGGACTCGCTCACACCCAGCGAACCGCTCATCGCGGGAAGCAGGCCGGCGGGCAAGGTTTCGGTGAGGCTTGTGATGAACACGGCGGTGGCGAGGGCGAGCAGCGCGAACAGCGGAAACCGCGGTCCGGCCGGGTCTTCTCCCGCTGCGGTCTCCACAGTGGATTCTGGTGTGGTGCTCATGCTCCGGCTTCTCTTCTGGAAGTGACTGCTGGTGGAGGTCGCTTCCGGGTCCGGTCGTCGGACCGTTCCTTCCGCGCCCCGGCGACCACTCTGCGGACGGGGGCTTCGGGATTGCTTACGATCGGCTGACGGCGATCTGACGACAGCGCGGGGGCGACGGGATGCGGTTCGGGGTTCTCGGCCCGCTGGCGGTGTGGGACGACACGGGGGAACCGGTCGCCGTGCCTGAGGCCAAGGTCCGCAGGCTGCTCGCGGTGTTGCTGGCCAGCGACGGCGGGCCGGTCTCCGCTGACCGGCTCCTTTACGACCTCTGGGGCAGCGAGCTGCCGGGCAAGCCCCTCGGTGCGCTGCAGGCGAAGGTGTCCCAGCTGCGCCGGGTCGTCGGCCGGGAGCGGCTGGAACGCCAGCCCGCCGGGTACCGGCTGCGGATCGAGCGCTCCGAAGACCTCGACGCCCGGCGGTTCCGCGAACTCGTCGCCAGGGCCCGCTCGACCCCGGACCCGCGCAGCCGGGCGGCGCTGCTCACCGAGGCGCTGGAGTTGTGGCGCGGAGCGGCGTACGCGGACTTCGCGGACGAGGATTTCGCGCGGGCGGACGCGCACCGGTTGACCGAGCAGCGGCTGACCGCGGCGGAGGAACGGGCGAAAGCCTGGCTCGACACGGGAGACCACGCTGCCGCAGCCGACGAACTCGCGGTCCTCGTGTCCGCGCACCCGCTGCGGGAAAGCTTGCGCGGGGTGCAGATGCGAGCCCTGTACCTGAGCGGGCGGCAGGGCGATGCGCTCGCCTCCTACGCGGAACTGCGCGAACGTCTCGCCGAGGAGCTGGGCGTCGACCCCGGCCGGGAGCTGCGGGCCCTGCACGAAGCGATGCTCCGGCAGGATCCTGGGCTCGCCGCCGGACCGCCGCCGCACGGCAACCTGCCCACCGGGCTCGCCGCCACCGCACCGCAGCTGCACGGCAACCTGCCCAACCCGCTCACCCCGCACGCCGCCGCACCGCGCCCGCACAGCAACCTGCCCAACCCGCTCACCCCGCTCATCGGCAGGGAGCAGGCACTCGCGCAGCTGACCGGCCTGCTGGGCACGACGCGGCTCGTCACCCTCACCGGTCCCGGCGGGGTCGGCAAGTCGCGCCTGGCCGTCGCGGCCGCAGCCGAAGCCGCTGCGGAATTCCCGGACGGCGTCCGGCTGGTCGAGTTCGCCGGGGTGCGCGACGGGACGGCCGACGACCTCGCCGAAGTTGCCGCAGCCGCGTTCGGCATCCGCGACGACTCCTCCGCGACACCGCCAAGCACCGGGGCCGCCGCACCGGCGCGGCGTCTCGCGGCCGCACTGCGCGACCGGCGCGCGCTGCTCGTGCTGGACAACTGCGAACACGTGGTCGACGCCGCCGCCGAACTCACCGAACTGCTCCTGCACTCCGCACCTGGACTGCGCGTTCTGGCCACCAGCCAGGAACCTCTCGGCCTCCCGGGCGAAGGCGTCTTCGCGGTGGAACCGCTGCCGACGACGGAAGCGGTGAAGCTGTTCGTCGAACGGGCCGCCGCGTCCGCGCCCGGTTTTCCCCGGCAACCGGAAGATTGCGCGCCCGCCGATCTCGAGGCCGTCACCGAAATCTGCCGTCGGCTCGACGGCATCCCGCTCGCGCTCGAACTCGCCGCCACCCGCGTCCGCGGCCTCGGCGTCCGTGAGCTGGCGACGCGGCTCAGCGACCGGTTTTCGCTCCTGACCCGGGGAAAGCGCGGTGCCCCGGCCCGGCAGCAGACTCTGCGCGCGGTGATCGACTGGAGTTGGGAGTTGCTGAGCGCACCGGAGCGGATCGTGTTGCGGCGGCTGGCCGTCCACCGCGACGGCTGCGACCTGGAAGCCGCCGAAGCGGTGTGCGCGGGAGACGGCGTCCGGCACGAGGAGGTGCTCGACCTCGTGACGCGGCTCGTGGACCGTTCTCTCGTCGTCGTGGCGAACGGGCCCGCCGGGATCCGCTACCGGCTCCTGGAATCGGTTGCCGCCTACGCCACCGAACGCCTCCACGAAATGTCGGACGCTGCCGAAACCCGCATCCGGCACCTGCGCCACTATCTGGCTCTCGCCGAGCGAGCCGAGCCCCGGTTGCGCGGCAACGAACAGCGAACCTGGCTCACGCGTCTGGACGCCGAAGCCGGGAACATGCGCGCGGCTTTGGACGAGGCGGTCCGCGCGAGCGCCGCAAAGGAGGCCGTCCGGCTGACGACGGCGCTCTCGTGGTGGTGGCTGCTTCGCGGCCGTCTCGCCGAAGGCCGCCGCGCCCTCTCGACCGTTCTCGACGCGGTATCCCCGGACGCGGAACTCGCTGTGCTGCACCACGCTTTCGCCCTGCTGACCGGCGACCAATCCGCCGCCCCCGCCGACGCCGCGGCCATTCGCGACCCGATCCGCCGCGGTCGTGCGCTGTGGCTGCGGGCCTACAGCCTGTTCAGCGTCGGCGACGCGACAGCCAGTGCTGAAACGAACGCCCTCGCCCTCGATCTCTTCACCGCCGAGGAAGACCAGTGGGGCGTCGCCGCGGCGCTGGGCTTGCGGGCCATGCTCGCATTGGTCCGCGGCGACCTCGCCAGTCTCGGCCGCGACGGCGTCCGCAGCGCCGCGCTCTTCCGCGCTCTCGGCGACCGCTGGGGCGAAATGCAGACCATTCCACCGTTGGCCGCCCTCGCCGAGATCAAGGGCGACTACCAGGACGCGGCGGACCGTCAGCACGCCGGCCTCGCGATCGCCCGCGAACTGGAACTGCAGGCGGAGGTGGCCGCCCGGCTGTCCGGCCTCGGCAGGCTCGCGCTGCTGGAGCGCGACTGGGAACGCGCTCGCGACCTGCACCAGCAGGCGCACCGCATCGCCGTCGAACACGGCTACACCTACGGCCAGATCCACGCCAAGATGGGCCTCGCCCTCGGCGCGCGCCGCTCCGGCGACCTCGACACCGCCGAGAAGCACCTACACCACATCCGCGACAGCTACGCCGGCCTGTCCTCCTTGGCCGGGGACCATTTGCTGTACGCGGAACTCGGATTCGTCGCCGAACTCCGTGGCGATGCCGGGCAGGCAACGGCTTTTCATCTCCGGAGCCTGGACATCGCCCGGACGCTCGACGAACCGCGTGCGCTGGCGCTGTCCTTGGAAGGCTTGGCGGGAGCGGCCGCCCGGAAGGGCACCGCCGAATGCGCCGCACTGCTGCTGGGCACCGCCGACGCCGCCCGCCGCCGGGTCGACGCGCCGCTCCCCCGCGCCGAACGCGGCGACACGGACCGCATTACCGCGGCCGCACAAGCGATCCTTTCGGAATCCGGCTTCGCCGAGGCGTTCCAGCGTGGCGCGGGGTTGTCCGTCGAAGCCGCGATCGCGGCGGGAACAGCTGAGTGCGCGAATTCCGCGCGGATGCGGAACTGCCCGGCAGGATAAAGTGCAGTCGGAGCGAGGGGGGCGTGATGACGGCAGGCGAGGGGCAGTCCCAGCTGCGCTCGGCTGTTCTCGCGCGGGCCTGGCAGCGGATCCCGGACGTCGAGGTGCTTTCGGCGGCCGACGGCGGGCCGCTGACGCGCACGATCAAGAAGATCATCGACCCGCTCGTGATCCGCACCTCGGCGCGGACCCGGCTGGGCCGTCCGCTGCTGGATCCGGCCGCCGCGGCGGAAGTGACCGATTTGCTGCTGGCCGATTCGGCGCGGCTGCGCGCCACGGCGGCGTGGTTCACCCACCTCAAGCGCCAGCGGCGGGCCTTGCGCATCACCGCGGGGAACGTTCAGGACGTGTGTTTTCCCCTCGCCTACGAACTCGCGACCGGCTTCGGCATGCCGGACGACTCCGCGCCGGAGCGGGCCGCGGCGGCGTTGCGCGAATGGCACGGCGAAGACGGTGCGGCCGGGGTCGATCAGGTGAGCCAGTACCTCGCTGATCCCCAGCGCGCCGCTGAACTGGCCGCTGAATTGCGCCGTCGCTGGGCTGCGGCACCGGACGGATCTCCCGCAGCATTCGTCGCGCTGCTCGACGCGGTCGCCGACGGCTTCACCGACGAGGCTTGGGAGAAGCTCGCCGACTCCCCCGCTGGGCACGCGTTCGGTCTCGCGTTGCGGCAGCCCGGCGGTGCTGCCGTGCTCACCCGGGCCGTCCGCGAGATTTCCGGTCTGCCCACGCCTGATCTCGGCCTGCAACGCGGCGAACGCACTGCTGTACCTCCGTTGAGCCAGCGCGACGAAACGGGGAACGGGCTTCTCGAACGCAGCATCGAACGCCGGGTCCGAGCGACGCTGCGCCGGGTGGACGGGCAAAGCGCCGTCGCCGACCTGGTCGACGAGGAACTCCGCCGTGCAGCCGCCGGGTTCGGGCTGGAATTACCCGTGCTGGCAACGTGTTTCGTGCTCGGGGTCGTCCTCGCGCCCGCGCTTCGGCCGCTCGACGGGCCCCGCGACCTCCCGGGCTTCGCCCAGCGGCTCAACGCTCAGGTCGCGCGGGAGGGATACGTCCTGTACGCACGCCGGGCGCTGGCCGGTTCGACGGCCCTCACCGCGCAGCCGGACGCCGAGATCCTCCGGGAACTGCGCGAATTCGCGAAGCGCTTCCTCGCCCGGTTGTGGGCGCGGCTGCACGGCTTCGACGTCTGCGGAGAGGTCCCGGACGACTTCCGAGACCTCCTCACCGGGGTGGTCCGGTCGACCTCGCTCGACCTGCGGACAAAAGTGCGCCGCGCACTCGTCGCCAACCTGCCGCGATTGGAGGCCGCCTCGTGACCCATCCAGTGCACACTCCGGTCCTCGCGGCGGACGGCGGCCTCATTCGCTTCGCGCTGACGGATCTGCTGGGCGCTTCGGTGCCGTCGATGCGAATCGAACTTACCGACGCCAGCGCGGCCGAACCATGGCTGACCAGGCTCGTCGGCGCCGAAGCCAGCTTGACCGCGCTCCGGGACGGATACGTCGACGTCCCGGCGAGCCCGGAGTTGGCCCGCCTCGCACTGCTGCTGTGGGCTCGGCGTTGGTGGCCTGCCAGCCCGTTGATCGGAATCCCGTCGCTTGATCCGGCGCTGCTGGATTTCGAAGCGGCCGTCGCGACCGCGGACGTCGCCGAGGGACTGCTCGACGGGTTCGAGGCCACCCCGGCTGAGCTGTTCGACCAGGCCGTCAGCGCGGGTCTGGTCGCCGTGGCCGGACCGGTGGCCGATGAAGTACGCCGTCTGTGCGAGCAGCTTTCGGCCTGGTTCAACCGCGAGGACGACCTCGAGCGGGCCGAAGCCGCGGCCTCACTGGCGGCGCGGGTGGCTCCAGGGCAACGTGCGTACGCCTTGGCGGCGGGTTCCGGCCCCGCCGCGTCTGGCGAGGGCGTACTGGCCGAGGGACGCGCTAGTGTCGACTGGGCGCGGGTGCCGCCCGGTGTTCTGGACGCCGCGGAGGACACGGTGGCCTGGCGGATCGTCGCGACCAGGACCGCTGCCCGGCTCGATGTCGAGGTCTCGGGCGCGCTCAACGACGCGTCGCTTACCGCGATGGCGACCCACGACGGTGAGCCGTTCGCCGAGGTTGCCCTGCACCTGGGCAGCGCAGGGTTCGCTGGAACGACCGACTTGGACGAAGCCGGTGCCAGGCTCGCAGCGACGTCCTCCGGCCGGATCGATCTCATCGTCGGCGCGGCAGGCCCGGACGTCGACGGCACCACGTCCGAGGACCGCGCAGAGGTGATCTCCCTGGTGCGGTCCCGCGAATCGTTGCCGCCGGAGGCCCGCACCTTGGCTGAGCGAGCCGCAGCCGACGAGGAGTTCTGACGTGCTCGTGGGGTTGCCGCCTCCGCTCGCGTCGCCGGACCGGCCGCTGCCTGCCGAACTCGCCGATGCGGTGTCGCACGGCTACAACTGCCGTTGTGTCGCAAGGCATTTCGGTCTCGACCCAGTGGCGTACCAGGAATTGCCCGCCTGCTCGCTGAGCCAAGCCGAGTACGATGCGCTGCTCGCCGAGGCCTTCGCCGTCCAGAACGAGGCCAAGAAACTCGCCTCGGCACGGGATGTCGCCGGTGCACAGCGGGCTTATGCACGGATGCGACAGCTCGCTCAGCAGCTCGACCGCGTCAGCCTCGAAGTCGCCGCGGTCAGCGATCTGGCCACGGTCTGCTACTCCGCGGGCGACCTCCGCAATGCGCGCCAGTGCGCGGAAGCCGTCCTCCACGTCTTCGCGGTCAGCACCGCCGCCATCGTCCACTTCGGACAGTACGCCGAACTGCGGATGATCGAAGGCTCTCGCGAGGTAGCGGAACGCGTCCTCATCTCACTGTCCACAGAGGAGGGCGACCTCGCCAGGGCACGCGAGTTGCTGGCGGATCAGCGGCGGCGCGCGGCGTTCCGGAAGGCCGCCGAACCCGGCCAGTTCCCGCGCGAACAACTCGACCCGCACGGTGCCGACGAACTGGAGTTGCGCATCCTCGAAGTGCGCGTGCAGGTGGCCGCCGGGGACCCGGCCGGTGCGCGGGACGCGATCGACGAGATCCTCACTAGCCTGGACCGCCTCGCGGACATAGCCGAGGTCCGTGACGAGGTGGCGGCGCTGCAAGCAATGGCGCGGGCCGAACGCGCCCGGATCCGCCAGGCAGGCGGCGAGGAAGCGGACGCGACGGCGGATTTCCTGCGGCTCAACGCCCGGCACGAAGGTCCGACAGCGGCGAAATTCGCCATCAGCCTGGCCGAAACCCGCGCGCTCGACGGAGATTTCCGCGGCGCGATGGCGGCGATAGTCCAGGCCCGAGACAAACTCGCTGCCGCAGGGGTGACCGGCGACGTCGCCGAGGCGAGCTACGCGCTGGGCAGCTTGCTCCTGCTCGCGGGTGCTGCAGGGCAGGCGCGAGAACAGTTCGAGCACGCGGGAAAGCTGTGGGCCGCGAACGGCGACACGCCCGGCGCGCGACGGCTCGCAGCGGCGCTGGCACGCTGTGCGGCGGCCGACGGCGACTGGACGTCGGCGGAAGAGCACGTGGCCCAGCTCCAGGCGGCGGCGCGCGAGTCGGGCGAATGGCTGGAGTGCCTGCGAGCCGATTATCTCGCGGCCGCGATCGGCTACGAACGCGGCGAAGACCCGCGAGCGGTGCTGGACCTGCTGTTGCCGGTGACCCTCGCCGCGCAGGAGTACCGGTTCGCGTTCGCGTCGGCTCAGGCCCGCACAGCGTGGGCGAACAGCGTCGCGGGTCCGGCGACGGAGTTGCTGATGGTCCTGCTGACCCAACTCGGCGAAACGCGACTGACCGCGGAGCTGATCGAACGCGCGTGCGCAGTCGGGGCGTACCCGGAGGACCGTTCGCTGAACCTCACCGGCGCGCTCCCTGCGCTGGCCCCGGCGGTCGAGGACGGTCAGCTTCCCTTGGCAGCATTGGGTTCGGTCACCTCGTCGCTACCGCTCCGGCTCGCCGCGCCGCCCGGGCTGCGGTGGTCGCCGTCCTCGCCGATGGAGCTGGACGCCTGGTCCCAGCTGGCCGCCGAACGTTACGGATGCGGATCGGTGCCGGGGACTGTCGAGACCTGGCCCGCCGCCGCACCCGGTCGCGAGACATTCATCCTGCGCTACGCCGACGCCGGGCACACCTACCTCAGCTGGCGCACCACCAGCGACCTCGACTCTGTCCGCACGCACCCCATCGACGCCGATCTCGTCGACACCGCGCGCGGCTTCCTCGCCGAGGCTTCCCCGACACCGCGGGAAGGCGAGCCGGTCGCGGCCGCGGTCCGTCGTTCGCTCGACGCTTTCGGCAGTTTCGCCGCGGAGCAACGCCTTGCTCGCGTCCTCGCGCTCAACCTCCTGCCCGCCGATCTCGTCGCGCAACTCCGGCGCGCCACGCGTCCGCTGTTGCGAATCCAGCCGTCCCCCGCGCTCGCCGCGGTCCCGTGGGGCCTGCTCGCCCTGCCCGACCGTCGCCCGGACCACGCGCTCGACGCCGACGACGTCGACACTTGCTTCGACAGCGACGTCCGAATCCTCGACCTCGCCGACGTCTCGCTGCTCGCCCCCGCCGGAATCCCGCGCCGCGAACCGGCTCCCGCCGGACCGCCCGTCTACCTGCTCGACCCGCGGATCCCCGGGCAGAGCGCGTTCGGCGAATTGGGCTCCGTGCTCGGCAAGCAAACCGCCGCTTCCCCGCTGATCCGCCACCTCGACGCACAACTCGCCGCAGGCCCCGTCCGCCCCGCCGCCGCGCGCGGCCTCGACCTGGTCCGCCGCACCGACACCGACCGCCAGCTCCTCGCCGACCTGCTGGCGGAACCGTGTTCGCGGCTGCTGTTCGCGGGGCACGTCAGCCGCATCCAGGACGTCCACGGTGCGCAGACCGCGCTGCATTTGTCGTGCTCGGCCGACCTGCCCGGCACCGCCGCACCGATCGGGGCGCACCGGCCGTTCACCGCTGCCGACCTGGCACTGTCCGAAGTGGACATGCCCCCGCGGGTCGCGCTGATCGGCTGCGCCAGCGCGAGCGACTTCGGCCTGCCGGAACCGTTCGGCGTCCTGCTCGCCGCGGTCGCCGCCGGGGCCGGGCTGGTGGCCGCAACGGTGTGGGCGCTGCCGACGTCGGCCGCGGTGCCGGGCGCGGATCCGATGGCTGAGTTGATCATCGCCGTGGACACCGCGCTTGCCGGAGCGGACCCGGTTGCTGAGGTGTGTGCCTGGCAGCGGGCCCGGCTCGCCCACTGGCGCGAACGACCCGAACCAGCCCATTCCCCGATCTTCTGGGCAGCCCTGACCTGCCTCGACGCCACCGACGACGCCAAAACTTGGGTTCGGTAGCAGCCCGCCCGCCCGAAGCTGTGTCCAGCACACCGGCACAGCGAAAGGCACCCGATGTTCAAGAAGATCCGCGACAAGATCAACGAAGCGACCCAGCAGGGCATGGCGAAGGGCGCGCAGGACTTCCAGCAGCACGCCGAGCAGTTCCGGCAGGCGGCCGCCGCGCAGGGGCACGACATCACCCCGCAGCTGCCGACGCCGCAGCTGGCCGCGCAGGCGTACCGGAACGTCGCGGCCGACCCCGAGATGGCTGCGTTCCTGGCGCTGCCGATGCAGGAGCAGCTGCGTCAGCAGCAGGAACTGCAGGCCTACGGCACCGAACTGCGCCGGCTGTACGACACCGGCGAGAAGGCCACTCTGGTGATCCGCGCGCTGGAGCCCACCGGCCGGACGGTCGCCGGGCAGGCGCAGTACACCGCCACTCTGGAGGTCACCCGCGCCGACGGCATGATGTACCGGACGGTCACCCCGCTGATCACCCCGCAGGCGACGATCCAGCAGTACGCGCCCGGCACCCGGCACGAAGCCCGTCTCGACCCCGCCGATCCGGCGAAGGTCGCCGTCTTCGGCCCGCTCGCGTAGGCGGCCGCGGTGTTCAACTCCTTGGCATTCGGGTTCCCGGACGACCCTGAACAGAACCGCGCGTCAAGCCGGCGGCTGTGGCTTCTCGGGATTCCCACGACGCTCGCCTGGGCGGTCGCCGGCTGGTCCGGCGCGCTCGGGCTGCTGGACGGCTTCCGCCTGATGTCGCTGAACCGCGTCGGCGCGTGGGGGGCCGACGCGGGACCCGCGGGTTCGCTCGTGTTGTTCTTCAGCCTGGCGGTCACGATCGCGTCGTCGCTGGGATTCGCGATGCTGTGGGGCGGCGGGATGTCGTTGCGCCGCATGGGGATCAGCTTCCGGGCCAGCTCACTGGCGGCAGCGCTCGGCGTGACGCTGGGCAGCGGCGTGGCGGCTCCGTCGTGGACACCGCCAGAATCGGTGGGCGAACGGCTGCCCTTCCTCGACGGCAAGGCCGAGCCGTGGTCCGATGTGGACTGGGTGATCTACTACGAGCCGTTTCTAGTGCCCGCGGTGTCCGGGCTCATCGCGCTGGTCCTGATCGTGGTGCTGCTGCGGTCTTTCCTCCGCGCGGCCGAGGCGGACGATCGCGAGCAGGCGCTGCGGCGGTGCGGCCGCCAGGTGACGGGCGTCCTCACCCGGGTGGATTTCACCAACGTCTGGGTGATGGGGAATCCGCGATTCAGCGTCCACGTGCGGTTTCCCACCGAGACCGGCGAGCGCGAGGCCGTGACCACGATGATCACGCCGCTCTTCCAAGCCCCTTCCGAGGGTTCGGCAGTGCGGGTCCGCTACGACCCGCAGGACCCGAAAGCCGTTCTGGTGGAACCGGTTTCCCGCTGACCAAGTCTGGAGCACGTCCATGCGCACGATCGCGCTCGGTTTCCTGACCGGCATCGTCGTCGGAGCGACCGTCTGCTCGCTCGTCGTCGGGATCATCGTCGAAAGTGTTCCGCTGTTCGTGGCCGGGTTCGGAATTCCGCTCGGCTACGGCGTTCTCGTCTGGCTCGGCGGCCTGCCGCGACGCGCCCGCGAGGCGGCAGTCCCGCCTACAGTGGCACTCGCCCGGATCGAAGGCCTCCGCGCCGGCGGCACCGAAACGGGCGATCTCCCGGTCGAGTTCGTCCTCACGGTGGCGCCGGACGGGCAGCCGGCGCATCGCGCGACGGCGACCCGCACGGTCAACCTGGTCGATCTCCCGAGCTACCGCAAGGGCGACGTCCTGGTGGTCGCTTACCCGCCGGAGCGGCCGTGGAAGGTCCGGCTCGTGGACAACCCGACGCCGGAATGGCAGCGCCGGGCGGCGGAAGCGGTCATCGAACCCGCTCCCGAGTCCGCTTTGGTCGCCCCGCCGCCGGAGGGGTGCGCGGCCGGCGCCCTCACCCTTGTCGGGATACTGCTCGGCGCGGGCGCCGTTCTCGGGCTCTTCCGCGCCGAACTGTTCGCTCCGGAAGCTCCGTCACCGCCGCCCGCGTCCTCCACGGAGACCACTTCCTCGGGGTCCGCGACGGTCGACGTCGGCCCCGACCAATCGTTGCTGGACGAGGGAGAACTGCGCCGCGCCGTCGACGGGCTGGCCCAGGCCACGGACGTCTCGCAGACGCTCACCGCAGTCGTCCAGGAGCACCGGCTGACGGTCGTCTTCGCCCCGCCCGGAGTCCAGGTCCCGCGATTCGACCTGCGCACCCTGCCCGTCACCGAGATCCCGCGCCTGGTCCGGAAAGCCTTGCAGACCCTCGACGTCGGAACACCGCAGACCTGGCAGGTCACCGTTGTGCAGCTGCCGTCCGCTCGCACCATCCGCGTTACGGTCACCGGCCCCAACGGCAGCGCTTCCCTCGCTGGGTGATCAGCCCGTCAGTCCCAGCGAGGCGCCGAGCAGCAAAAGTCCTTTGGCGGTGCGCGGATCCGCGCCGGTCAGGTTGGCGATGCGCGACAGGCGATTGTCCACTGTGTTCGGATGGACGTGCAGCTTCCGCGCGGTCTCGCGACGATTGAAGTCTGTCTCGAAATAGGTCCGCAGTGTCGTCGTCAGATCAGGCTCGCCATCCAGCCGCGCCGCCAGCGCGCGCAACTGCGGGGTGGCCGCGCTGTCGTGGTTCAGCTGGTATTCGAAGAGATGATCCGCAAGCACCGCAACGGTATCCGGGACTGCGTTCAACCGCAGCAGCCGCTCCGCTTCTGCCACCGCCGCCGGGATTTCCGACAGTTCGGCCGCGTGGGCGAACGCGCCGGTGATCTCCACGCCCGTGGTCTGATGCGCTCGCGGCACCGCCAACCGCGCCTCATCCAGCACCGCTTCGGCATTGTCCGAACCGGACGGAAGCAACAACAGGCCGCCGTCGGGATCCAGCGCGGCCAGCACGTCTCCGGAGAGTTCGCGACGCAGGTGCTGCAACAGCAACCGCACCTTCCGCTGCCCGGCGAGATGGCGGCCGACCGCGTCGCCGACGGAATCCGCTGGGTCCACGGCGAACCGCAGCGCCAGCACGCCGTACGCCGGGGCGAGCCGGACGTCCGCCGGCTCCGGGATCGACTCCCCCGCCGCCAGCCGCCGCACCAGCGCCCGCGCCGCCTCGCGTTGTTCGTGGTCCGCGGTCTGGAATTCTTTCTGGTGCGCCTGCACCGCCGCGTTCATCACCCGGTGCGTGCACTTCAGCAGCACCGCCGCCGCGCCGTCCGGCGGAGACCCGCCGGACAGGTCGTCGACCTCCGCCCACATCTCCTCGGCCACCAAGAGGTAGGCGTGCACGAACTCGCCGACCGGCAGCCCCTCCGCGCCTCGCTCCCGGCCGCGTTGCCGGAACAGCTCCAGCTCGTCCTCGCGCGGTCCGTCCCCCTCCCGCGCCGCGCGGGAGAACATCCGGCCGAACTCGCGGACCGTGTGCGCCATGTGCTGGTGCAGGTGCGCGGGCGCCTTGCCGCGGTAGTGCGGCGAGGTCTCGACGTACCGGCGGATCGTCCGCTCGGCCAGCTTCGGCAGCCGGTGCTCGAAGCTGCGCCACGACAGTTGTGACATGTCACAGCACGGTAGCCGAAAACCTGGGCAATGTGCGCTACCAGCTGGACAGGCCAGCGGCGACAGTTGGGGTTGTGTCCATGACCGCGATCACAGGAGGTCCCGCACCGATGCGCTGCGAGCCGCTGTTCCGCCCGAAATCGGTCGCCGTGGTCGGCGTTTCCGCGACCACCGCGCTGTCCTGGGGACGGATCGCGCTGGACCGGCTGCTGCGCGGCGGCTACGGCGGCGAGGTCTTCGCGGTCTCCCGCGGCCCGCTCGACCTGCCCGGCGTCCGCACGGTCGGCTCGCTCGCCGAGATCGGCTACGGCCCCGACCTCGTGGTCCTCGCGACCCCGGCGGAAACGGTTCCCGCGCTGGTCAGGGAGGCGCGCGAACTCGGCTCCGGAGCGGTCGTCGTCTTCGCGTCGGGTTTCGCCGAGGGCGGCAACACCGCGCTCGAAGACGAACTGCGCGAAGCTGCCGGAGACCTGCCGGTGCTCGGCCCGAACTGCCTGGGCGTGGTGAGCCACCCGGCCGGAGTGCAACTGTCGACGACGGTTTTCCTCGACCGCGAGCGCGTGCCGCCGGGTCCGATCGCGATCGTCACGCAGAGCGGCGCGATGGGATTCGTGCTCGCTGACCTGCTCGAACAGGCCGGGATCGGCTACTCCTACTACGCGAGCGTCGGGAACGAAGCCTGCCTGTCCAGCCACGAAATCGGCAGCGACCTGCTCGACCAGCCGGACGTCGAGGTGCTCGTGCTCTACCTCGAAGGCGTGCGCGACGCGGACGGTCTCCGTGCGCTCGGCCGTCAGGCGCGGGCGGCGGGCAAGACCGTGGTCGCGCTCGCGGTGGGCAGCAGCGCCGCCGGACGACAGGCCGCGCTGTCGCACACCGCGGCCGTCGCCGGTGATCACTTCTTGCTCGCTTCGCTGTGCCGTCAGGAAGGCATCCACCTGGTCACCGACGACGACCAGCTCGTGGACGCGGTGCTCTGCGCCCGCAAAGGCACGACGCTTCCTCCTGCACCAAGGCTCGCCGTGCTCACCATGTCCGGCGGCGCGGGCGGCATCCTCGCCGACAACCTGACCGCGCTGGGAGTGCGGATTCCGCCGCTTTCCAGTGCGACGCGCGCGAAACTCGCGGAGGTCGGCGGCGTCGAGGCCGCCGACGAGAACCCCGTCGACCTCGGCGGCAACATCGACCGCTGGCTCGACCGGGTCGGCGATCTGCTCGGCGCGCTCGACGAGGACCCGGAATTGGACGGCGTCGTGCTCTATCTGACGTTCGGCGACCGGTTCCGCGGGGCCTACCACCGGCTGGCCGCAGCCGCCGCCGCGATGCGGACGCCGACGTGGTTCGTCTGGGCCTGCGCACCGCCCGGCGAGCTGGCGAGCGTCGGACGGCCGGACACCGTGCTGCCCAGCATCGGCACTCTCGTGCGTCGGCTTCGGGTGCTGGTGCCCGAACGGGTCCCCGAGCCCGCGAGCCACACCACGGCCGATGACCGTCCAGTGTGGACTGAACTGCGCGCCATTCCGCTGTTGGAAGGCGCTGGCATTCCGCACGTGGACACCGTCGCCGGGGTCGATCTTGCCGCCAAGATAAGACAAAACGGCTGGCCGGGGCCGTATGTGGTCAAGGGCGACGCCGCCGACGTGCCGCACCGGGCCCGGGCCGGACTCGTCCGCGTCGGCGTCACGGCGGCTGAACTCCCCGCGGTGCTGGACACGCTCCAAGCGCGGCTGGCCGAGGTCTCCACCGACCCGGACCGCACCCTCGTCGTGCAACCCCTGCTGCCGCACACCGCCGAGCTCGCCCTCGGGGCGACACGAGACCCGTTGTACGGCACCGCAATCGTCCTCGGCGCGGGCGGCGACCGCGCCGAAGACCCCACCGCACCCCGGCGCGCGCTGCTGCTCCCGGCTACCCCAGAGCAGCGGACGGAACTGGCCGCGTGGGCCGGCGACGTCCTCGCCGCACCGGTCCCCGCCGTCGCCGCCGCGATCGACGGGCTCGTCCGCATCCTCGGCGACCATCCGGAATTCGCCGAAGCCGACCTCAACCCGCTCTGCGTCACCGGCGACGACCTGGTCGCCGTCGACGCGCTCTTCACCGAGAACGCTCAGGAGGCATCCCGTGACTGACCTGCTCGACTACGCCGACAAGGTCTGGCGAGGCGAGGCCGACACTCGCGTCTACCACACCGGCACGCTGCGCAAGGACGGTCTGCACGAGCTGGCCGAGGGCGTCTGGATGTGGCCGGCGTTCGGCAACGTCTTCCTCTTCCCCACCGCCGACGGCCTGTTCTGCTTCGACACCGGCGAACGCCGCACCGCGAAGGACCTGTTCGGCGCGACCCGCGCCCGCACCGACGCGCCGCTGCACACCGCCGTCTACTCGCACGGGCACATCGACCACGTCTTCGGCGTCGGCCCGTTCGACCTCGAAGCCGAGGAGCGCGGCTGCCGTCGCCCGTCCGTGCTGGCCCACGAGAACACGCCGCCGCGCTTCGAGCGGTACGAACGCACCCGCGGCTACAACACGGTGATCAACCAGCGGCAGTTCCAGTCGCCCGGATTCCGCTGGCCGGACCGCTACCGGCACCCCGACGTCACCTACCGCGACACCACGACCCTCCGGATCGGCGACCTGGACGTCCAGCTGAAACACGGCCGCGGCGAGACGGACGACGCGACGATCGCGTGGCTGCCCGACCGGAAAATCCTGTGCTGCGGCGACTTCTTCATCTGGTCCTCCCCCAACCCGGGCAACCCGCAGAAGGTCCAGCGCTACGCCGCCGAGTGGGCACGGGCGCTGCGCTGGATGGCTGGGCTGGGCGCGGAGCTGTTGCTGCCCGGACACGGCGTGCCGATCGTCGGCGCCGACCGGATCCGGACCGCGCTGTCCGACACCGCCGAGTTCCTCGAGACCCTGCACGACCAGACCGTGGACGCGATGAACGCGGGAGCCACGCTCGACGAGGTCGTGCACGGCGTCACCGCGCCCGCCGAACTGCTGGCCAAGCCGTATCTCAAACCGTCCTACGACGAGCCGGAGTTCGTCGTCCGCAACGTCTGGCGGCTCTACGGCGGCTGGTACGACGGCAACCCGGCCAACCTCAAACCCGCGCGCCGCGCCGAACTGTCCCGCGAACTCGCCGACCTGTCCGGCGGCTCCGACCGGCTGGCCGCGCGAGCACGGGAACTGCTCACCGCCGGCGAACACCGGCTGGCCGGGCACTTCGCCCAGCTCGCCGTGGACGCGGCCCCGGACGACGAAACCGCGCACACCGCCCGCGCGGAAGTGTTCACCGCACTGGAAAAAGCTGCGACCTCGACGATGGCCAAGGGCGTCTACGCCTGGGCCGCCGCCGAATCCCAAGCCGTGCTCGACGGAACCGACCGCGCCGAACAACTGCGCGCCCGCACCGCGGGCCGCACCCGCTGGGCCTTCTGACCCGCCTTCCGCACCACCCCGTCCGACAACGACGTTGAAATGGGGACCCCACGATGAACGCTCCCGCTCTCCCCGCCGAAACCGCCGCCGGCGGGCGCACCCGCGGCACCAGCGCCCGCGGCTGGGTCGTCACCGGGCTGCTGCTGGTGTTCATGCTGATCAACTTCGCGGACAAGGCCGTGCTCGGCCTCGCCGCGAAACCGCTGATGCACGATCTCGGCCTGTCGCCCGAGGCGTACGGCCTGATCAGCAGCGGGTTCTACTTCCTGTTCAGCATTTCCGCGATCGTGGTCGGCTTCGTGTCGAATCGCGTGCCGACCAAGTGGATCCTGCTGGTGCTGGGCGTCGTCTGGGCGCTGACCCAGGCCCCGATGCTCGGCACCGTCGGGTTCGGGGCGGTGCTGGTCAGCCGGATCGTTCTGGGCGCGGCCGAGGGCCCGGCGAACCCGCTGGCCATGCACGCGGCGTACAAGTGGTTCCCCAACGAGAAACGCGGCCTGCCGAGCGCGTTGCTGAACGCGGGTTCGGGCATCGGCGTGGCGCTCGCGTCGCCGCTGCTGACCGCACTGATCGTCGGGTACGGCTGGCGGTGGGCGTTCTTCGCGCTGCTCGTCGTCGGCCTCCTGTGGTCGGTGCTGTGGGCGATCTTCGGGCGGGAAGGCAAGGTCGCCGGAACCGCGTCGGTGCACGCGAACGCGGTCAAGTCCGAAGCGGACGAACCGCGTGTGCCGTACCGGCGGATCCTGCTGAACGGCACCTGGCTCGGCGGGTTCCTGGCCGGATTCGCCGCGTACTGGGCGCTGGCCGTGCTGGTCGCGTGGGTGCCGCATTACCTGGAAACGGCGTTGCACTACAGCACGGTGACCACCGGGACCCTGGTCGCGCTGCCGTGGATCGCCTCGGTCGTGTTCAACCTCGCCCAGGGCGCGCTGAGCGACCGGCTGATGCGGCGCGGCGTGTCGAGCCGGGTGGCGCGCGGCGTGCTCGGCGGGATCGCGGTGCTGATCTCCGGTCTCGCGATGCTGCTGTTCCCGCACACCGGCGGCTGGTTCCAGATCGCATTGCTGACCGTCGCCTTCAGCCTGGGCGGCGTCGTGTTCGCGCTCGGCGTCACGATGAACGCCGAGATCAGCCCGACCCGCCAGCGCGGCGCGGTGCTGTCCATCACCGTCGGCCTGGTCACGACCGCCGGACTGCTCGCCCCGTACCTCACCGGACGGCTGATCCAGGCCGCTTCGTCGCCGGTCAGCGGCTTCACGCTCGCCTTCACGATCAGCGGCCTGCTGTCCATTGCGGGCGGCCTGCTGGCCGTCTTCTTCGTCAACCCCGACCGCACCGCGCGGCGGCTCGGGCTCCGCACCGAGGTGGTTCGCTGATGCCTTTCCAGGACACCAAAAACCCGCTCTACGGCAGCGGCCAGGTCACCGAGGTCGCGCCCGGCGTGCGCTCGATCGGCTTGCAGGGCAACAGCCTGGCGGTGGAAACCGCGTCGGGCCTCGTCGTGGTCGACACCGGACCGTCCCCCGACCTTGTCGCGCCGGTGCTGGACCAGCTGCGCGAACCGGTGCGGTGGATCGTCTACAGCCACGGGCATCTCGGCTACAACTACGGCGTGCCAGGGTTCTTCGATTACGCGGCCGCGCACGGCGAACGCCGCCCGACCGTCGTGGCGCACGAGAACGTCGTCCGGCGCTACCAGCGGTATCTCGAGACGGCCGGGTTGCAGAACCACATCAACACCCGGCAGTTCCGCCGCCCGATGGACGACCTGTCGGCTCCCCCGCCGCTCACCTTCCCCGACCAGACCTACCGGGAAGCGCTGACGCTGACCCCGGACGTCCGGCTGTTGTGGGCGCCCTCCGAAACCGACGACGTGACCGCGGTGTGGCTGCCTTCCCAGCGGGTTCTGTACGGCAGTGCTGCCGTGATCAACGGCATCCCCAACATCGGGACGCCCATGCGGACCATGCGCGACACCGTCCGCTGGGCCGACACCCTGGACCGGCTCGCCGCGCTGAACCCGGCGGTCCTGGTGCCGGAATTCGGCCCGGTGGTGCGCGAGGATCCGGTGCGGCAGCTCACCATGACCGCCGCCGCGCTCCGGTGGCTGCGCAGCGCGGTGGTGGACGAGCTCAACCGGGGCCGGAGGATGGACGACATCGTGCACGATCTCCGGTACCCGGCCGAGTTGTTCGACGTGCCGTGGATGCGCGAGCACTACGGGCACCGGGAGTACATCGTCCGGGACATAGTCCGCTCGGAAACCGGGTGGTGGGACGGAAACCCGACGACCCTGCACCCGTCCCGCCCGGACGTCGCGGCCGCTGCCCGCGCGGAGGCGATCACGGACAAGCAGGCTGTGCTCGACCACGCCGAACGGCTGCGTCGTGACGGGCGGGTGCAGGAGGCGTTGCATGTCATCGATTTGCTGGCGCTCGCACCTGGCGATGATCCGTTGGTGAAGCAGGCGCGGGCGATGAAGGAGGAGCTGTGCGCGGTGCGGGCGGAGGAGGCCAGCAGTTACGTGTCGCGGAGTTTCTACCGCAGCGGCTGGTGATGCCGCGACGACAGTTGGCATCCGGCCAGCGCCGAGGGGATCACGGACAAGCACGCGGTACTCGACCACGCCGAACGGCTGCACGGCGACGATCCACTGATGAAACAGGCGCGGGCGATGAAGGACGAACTGTGCGCCGTACGGGCCGAGGAAGCCAGCAGTTACGTCTCGCGGAGTTTCTACCGCAGCGGCTGGTGATGCAGCGGCGACAGTTGGCCTCCGGCCAGCGCCGACCTTCGGAAGCACAGACCGCAGCAACCGAGGCAAGCGTGGTCGAGACAACCACGACAGGAACCTCCACATTCTTCGCCCTCGGCTAAGCAAGAGGAGCCCCCGACACCGCAGCCTCAGGTCGGCGCAAAGCCGCGAGCTGCAACCCGAGCACAACGCCGACCCCGATCGCTGCGGTGGACACAATCGCCTCCGCTACCGCGTCCCAGGCGCCGGGGATCCGTGCGAATACCTGCGACAGGCTCAAATACAGCGCAGGCCCCGGCAGCACCGCACCCGTCAAGCCCGGGATCGTGACCACCGCGGTCGGCACCTTCAGCGTCCGCGAAGCCACCCCCGCCAGCATGCCCAGCACCGTCGTGGCAAGGAAAATCGACACCGGAGCCGACAGGCCGAGCGCGGACCGGCCCGTCCAGTTGGCCAGTGACGTCACGATCCCCGCCCCGCAGGCGAGCAGCCACCAGCGCGCGGGCGTGCCCATCAGGATCGCGTTGCCCAGTGCACCCACCAGGGCCGTCACCGGGACCAGGGCCAGCGGCAGCGCGGCGAGCTGCACCCGGCTTGCCGCGCCGAGGATGTCGAGGTCGTTCGCCACCGACACCACGACCATCACGCCGGTCGCGATCGCCCCGGTGAGCAGCAGGACCGTCACGATCCGGGCGGCCGCCATCAGGTGGAAGTCGCCGACCGCGTCCTCGACCAGCGACACCAGCGACAGGATCGGCAGCAGCAGCACCAGGTTCGCCGCCGACAGGCTCGCCGCCTCGTGCCCGGTCAGCATCCCGAGCGACAGCAAGGAGATCGCGACGACCAGCACCGTGCTGGCTTTGGCCGCGACCTGGAAGAACTCCGCGATGCCGACCGTGCTCAACGCCCAACCCACCCGGTTGGCGAGAACGAACAGCCCGGCCGACACTGCCGCGGCGAGCACGGTTCCGTTCGCCTGAAGGCAGATCATCGCCGCGAGCAGGCAGCCGCCGAGCAAACTTACGTACCACGGCCAAGTCGGTCCGGCTTGAGCGAGGATTCCGGCGTCGCGCTCGGCTTCGGCAGGCGAAATCGTACCGGCGGCGGCACGGACGGCGAGCGCCTCCAAGTCTCCCATCCGGCCGATGTCGCGCGCGTCGTTCGCCTGCACGCTCCCGAACAGCACCAGCGGTTCTTCCCCGCCGCCGCAGTATTGGAGGTGAATTGCCCGTACTCCCACCGAAATCCGCAAATCCTCGACGCCGCCCGCCGCGGCCAGCCCGCGGACCGTGCGCACGACGACGGCAGTTTCGATGCCCTGCCGGAACATCTGCATCGCCACCTCGAGGGCGAAGCTCAGCACCCGTCGCGCCCGTTCGCGCTCCTCCACTGCCATGCCCCGCACTTTAAGCAGCCGCCCCGACAAGAAAGCGCCCGCGAACGCGCCGAACGGGACCCTTCGCCCGATCGTGGCGGATCCTGACTTCCGCTTAGCAGAACACCCCCGGACAGCCGCTTGCGCGAACGACCGCGAGGGCCACACTTTGGAGTGAACCGCCGCGAAACCTGTGACACGGCCCACATCTGAACCGATACACCTTCTGCCGTGCCTCGTACCGCATCGCGCGCCGAACGGCAGGACCCGGGGGAACCGCACGTGCTGACCGCCGCAGAACTCTTTGTCCGGCAAGCCTTCCGGCGACCTGCGGCGGGAACGGCCGTGCCGGAGCCGGTTGTCGCGCTGCTTGGGCCGAAAGGTTCGGGCAAGAGCACCGCGCTCAAAACGATCTCCGGAGCCTGCGGCGGCACGCTCGTCCACGCCCGGCTCGATTTCCAGGACGCCCAGGTCGCCGATCCGATCTCCGCCGCGGCGTACGTGTCCTTCCTACTCGCCCGGCACTGGGACAACCTGCCGCGCGACCCGGCCTTCCACCGCGTCGGGCTTTCCCTGCTGGCACTGAACGAAACCCTGCCGCAGGACCGGGACGCGGCCCGGGCGCACGTCCTCCAGCTCGTCGGGAGCTACTTGCACCAGGGCGACGAGCACCCGGTCGCGGACCTGGCCGGCGAGGCGGTCCGGTTCGCGCTGTCGCTGTCCGGGATCGGCGCGCAGGTGCCGGGACCCGCCGTCCAGCAAGCGGTCAGCAGCGGAATCGGCGCGCTGCTGCGGCTCGCGAACCGGCGGCGGCGAAGCGTGCGGCAGGCGCTGAAATGGTTCAGCGGCTTGCTGGAGGGAGCCAGCACGATCGACTCGCTGATCGACCTGAGCCAGCGCAGTTCGGACCCGGTCCCACACGTGCTGAACGCGTTCCTGACCGATTTGTCGCGCAGTGCCGATCAATGGACGACGCCGGTGCGCCGGTGCGAATGCCTGGCCCCGCACAGACAGGACGTCCCGCACGAGCACGCCTGGGCGCTGCTGATCGACAACGTCGATGCCACCCCCGCCGGCCGCGAATTCCTCTCCGCGTTCGTGCGTGCACGGCAGAATCGGCTGCCTGAACGCGATCCGCTGCTGATCGTGGCGGCGATGGACCGGTGGTCGTCCGCCTGGGGGCACTGGTGGCGGGAACCGTGGCGGACGAAGGCGGACTGCCCGGACAAGCGGCCGATCCCTCTGCTCTCCCAGGCCGATTTCAAGCAGTGGACCCATCATCTCGCCGCCACTGCCGACCGGGGCGACTCCCCGACCCGTGCGTGGTATCCAGTGTGGCTGGACCCGCCCGGTCCCGAAGTGCTGCGCAAGCTCGCCCCGACCCCGCCGGACGGCTGGGAACCGGCTGTCTTCGACGAGTTCGTCCAGCGGCTCTCCGGCGGCCTGCCCGCCGCCGCGCAGGAGATCGGCCGCCGCGCCGGCGAACTGCCGGACGACGCCGGCCCGCCCGCCCGGTCGCTGCTGTTCCAGCCGCACAACGGAATCGCGCTGTGGGAACGCGCGCTGACCTCTTTCCTGCCCCGGTCGCTGCTGGCGGACTCGCTGCCGGCCGTCGTTCCGCAGGCGGTCGCGGTGGGGGTGCGGCTCGGCCAGCCGGGACAGTCGGCCCCGCTGGATCCGGCCGCCTTCCCCGACGCGAACGACATCCTGCGCGCACTGCGGGAAAACCTGTGGGTCAGCACCTTCGCCGCCCGGCCCTCGCGGCTGTGGCCGGTCGCCGTCCCCGGGCGGGAACACCCGGCGGCCCTGCACCCGTGGCTCCTCGCCTGCCTGCTGGCCGGTCTGCACGCGCAGAGCGCCGCCGACCGCCATCCGGTAGCCATGACGTGGGCCGAGGTGTTCCGGCGGATGGCGAACACCTGCGCCGAGCCGACCGGCGAGGCCGAGGACCAGGCCCGGCGGCTGTATTACGCCCTCGCCTGCGACAACTTCGCGGCCGTCGTCGACGAATTGGTCACCGAATTCGCCAAGAGCGGGCACCCGGATTGGGTCCGGCTGGTCGACCAGATCACGCGGGCGCCGTGCCGCCTGGCCGCGGTCGAGCCGACCGACGACAGCGTCGCGAAGCTCGTGCCGGACGGGCAGCCGGGACGGGAGTCCGCCGAAGCCGCGATCACCAGCATCGTCGCGCGGCTCTGGCTCTACCACGATCCGCACACCGTTCCCAGCCCGGCGCACGACCAGCGGATCTCCAAGAACTTCACCAGATTGGCCGGCAATTACGCGGCCCGTGACGACACCGACGCGCTGACCGACGCCGCCGCGCAATTCGGCGGCCGGTGAAAGCCTCTTTCCCGACAGGAGCGTGATGGACCGCATTCGCAAGCTGCTGCGCTGGTTCACCTACCGATTCCCGCGGCTGGCCTACTGGGTGCTGCGGCGTCCGGTGCTGGCGACCAGTTTCGCCACGCTGACGGTGGTCGTCCTCGTCGCCGCGGGCCTGCTCGTCCCGCCGTTGTTCGCGCGGTGCGGGGAAGGCATGACCGCGGACGCGAACGACGCGTGCGTCGGCATCAACCTGGACAGCGCGCAGTTCCGGCAGAACGAGCCGGAGCACATGCGGGAGCTGGAAGCCGCGGTCCGGGCCAACAACGCGGCGATCACGGACAATTACGTGTCCGTGGTGCTGTTCCAGGACATGTCGCCGAACGAGGGCGTCGACACCCGGCTCTATCCCGATCTGTACCCGGACATCGAGGGCGCGATCGCCGGGGCGTGGCGGGCCAACCACACCGCCGCGTTCCAGGGCAGCGTGCCGAAGGTGAAGCTGTTCCTGGCGAACATGGGCAGCCAGTACGCGAGCTGGTCCGAGGCCGTCGACAAGATTTCCGAGCACGCGGCGGGCAACCACGTGGTCTCGGTGATCGGGCTCGGCCAGAGCATGGACAACACCCGCGCGGCGGCCGCGAAACTGACCGCGCAGGCGCATCTGCCGGTGATCGGCGCGACCGTCACCGGGGACACCATGAACCTCACCCCCGAGGGCAAGCTCAACACCGGGTTCTTCCGCACCTCGCCCACCAACACGCATTCCGTGGCAGCCGCCGCCCGGTTCATCGCGAGCATCGAGCCGGATCCGTCGCGGGTCGCGATCGTGCAGGACAACATCCCCGGCGACGACTACACCCAGACCCTCGGCTCGCGGGCGGTGAAGGAAATGCCCGCCGCGCACCGGTTCCCGTTCACCTCGCCGGGCGCGCTGCCGCACGACGTCTCCCGCGCCGACCCGCTGCTCACCCAGTTCGCGTACCTGAACCAAAATCTCTGCTCAGTCGCGCCGACGGTCGTCTACTTCACCGGCCGCGGCACCGACCTCGGGCCGTTCGTGCAGTCCTGGACGCAGGGGAACACGCCGTGCGCCAACGGAAAACTGACCGTCGTCACCGGCGACGACGGGGGCTCCGCGATCAACGAGGCCAGCCTCCGCGACGCCGTCCGCGGCGGCCATGTCCGGGTGCTGTTCACGTCGCTCGCCAGCCCGGACGAATGGGGTCCGTGCAACGGCAGCGCCGAACAGGCCGCCTACAACACTTTCCAGTCGGTCTTCACCGGCAAACCCGGCGTGTGCGACGGCCAGACCGTCCGCGCGGACGACGGCGCCGCCCCGCTGACGTTCTCCGTCGCCGACCTCGGCAGCGGCGAAGGCATCCTCGCCCATGACGCCATGATGGTCGCCGTCATGGCCGCCCGCCGCGCCGCGAACGGCAACGCCGACACGGTGGTGCGCACGCCGCTGTCCCAAATCGGCCTCATCGAGGAGATGCGCTGCCAGAACGCCGTCCAGGGTGCGAGCGGGACCATCCAGTTCAGCCCCGATCAGGCGCAGTACGGCAACCCGGTGGAGAAGCCGTTCCCGGTCGTCGAGATCAGGGCCGACGGATCCACCGCGACAGCGTGGAACAAGGCGGTCACGACTGCGGTGCCGAAAACGTCCTGCTGACGCCTCGGTCGTCGAGCCAGCCGCGGTAGCGACGCAACGCGCGTTGCTGCAGGACGGTCTCTTTCGCCAGCGCCAGCTTGGGATTCGTCCGCAACCGCGGCGTACGGCCCGCCCCGACCCGCCGTAGCTGCCGACGTACCCGAGCCATCCCAGCGGCCGAAGCCAGCGCTTTGTCCTTGATCGCCACTGGTGCCAGCTCCACCGCCGCATCCTCGCCGTGGAGCCACTTCTTCGGCAGGTCGGGATCCACCGCCAGCGCCGTCCCCATCCCGGCCAGGTCGATGCCCCCGGCCAGTACCTGCTCGGCGACCGGCCGCCGGACGATGCCGCCGGTCAGCATCAACGGCAGCGGGCTCGTCTGGGCGAGTTCCTCGGCCAGAGTCAGGAAGTACGCCTCTCGCGCCACCGTGCGCTCGTCGGCCGAACGACCCGACATCGCCGGACTTTCGTAGCTGCCGCCGGACAGCTCGACCACGTCGACACCGAGCGGAGCCAGCATCTCGATCACCCGGCTCGCATCCGCGGCGTCGAACCCGCCGCGCTGGAAGTCCGCCGAGTTCAGTTTCACCGCGACCGCGAACGCCGGGGAGACCACGTCGCGCACGGCTCGCACGATGTCGAGCAGCAGCCGCGCCCGGTTCTCCAGGCTCCCGCCCCACTCGTCGGTCCGCCGGTTGACCAGCGGCGACAGGAACTGTGACAGCAGGTATCCGTGCGCGGCGTGGATCTCGACCCCGTCGAACCCGGCCTCCTCGGCACGACGCGCGGTCTCGGCGAACCTCGCCACAGTCTGTCCGATCTGGACTGCTGTCATCTCGGTCGGCTGCGCGAGCCGTTTGCTCTGCTTGCCGAGGTTCACTTTGACCGCCGACGGACCCCACGCGACGCCGGGCATGTTCGCCATCACCTGGCGTCCGGGGTGGTTGATCTGCATCCACACCCGTGCACCGCCGCTCTTGGCCGCGTCCGCCCACGCGCGGAACGGCTCCAGCGGCGACTGGTCGTCCAGGACGATGCCCGCCGGCCCGGTCATCGCTTCAGCGTGGACCATCACGTTGCCGGTGATGATCAGTCCGGCGCCGCCTTCGCTCCAGCGCCGGTACAGGCGGCGGATGCGCTCGTCGGGCAGTTGCCCGGGGCCGGCCATGTTCTCTTCCATGGCCGCTTTGACGATCCGGTTGGCGAGCGCGGGCCCGTGGGCGGGCGCGAATGGCGTGAACAGCGGCGAGGTCGTCATGATTCCTTCGCTCCATGCGGTATGTTTGCAGTGCTCACATAAGAGTAGGAGGCGATGTAAGCAGTGTCAACTTCCACGAAGGACGGCTACCATCACGGCGATCTGCGGGCAGCCCTGCTGACGACCGCGATGGGGATGCTCGAGCAGGGCGAGCAGTTCTCCCTGCGGGCGGTCGCCCGGAAAGCGGGCGTCTCCCCGACCGCCCCGTACCGGCATTTCGCCGATCGCGACGCCCTGGAATCAGCGCTGGCCGCCCAGGGTCTGCGCGACCTCGATGCCGACCTGAACCAAGCCGACACCACGCCGAAAACGGTCGCCGAGCTGGCCGAACTGGGCGTCGCGTACGTCGACTTCGCCCTCCGCCGCCCAGCGCTGTTCCGGCTCATGTTCGGCAACGCCTGCGACGACACGAACGACGATCGCGTCACCGCGGCAGCCGCGGTGCACGAGACGCTCGCCCGCGCCGTCGCGAACGTGTTCCCCGACGCCGACCTGGCCAGCATCACCGTCGGCGGATGGGGATTGGTGCACGGACTGGCCTGCCTGCACCTTGACGGCAAGCTCGCCAGCACCTCCGCCGACGACGTCGCGAACCAGGTCCGAGCGTCCTTCACCGCAGTCTTCGCCGCCCGGCCGGGTGACTGACGACTCCCGGTGTTGACAGTGCTCACATCGCAGCCTACCTTGATGTAAGCACTGCACACATGACGTGAGGGAGCACCCCGATGGCACCGTCCAGCCAGGACAGCCCGGCGAGGACCGGAACAGTGGAGGTCGAGCTCGGCGGCCGCCGCGTCGCCGTTCCCGAGGGCGGGCTGTTCGACCGCTACCGGATGGACACCGACCTCGACGAGGTGGCCCGCGACCCGCGCGTCAGCGGCGTCGAGTTCTTCCGCGGCCTGCCCAAGACGAAGGTCGAGTCGCCGATCGGCCCGGCGCTGACGCCGAACTTCTACTACCGGATGTCCTCGGCCCGGCTGACCATGCTCGCCCGGTCCCGCGCGATCCGCGCCCGGCTGCCGCGGGAGCTGGCGCCGCTGGAGGTCGCGCCCGGCCTCGGCCTGGTGTCGGTGATGTTCTTCCGCTACGACGTGTGCGACATCGACTTCTACACCGAGGCCGCCGTAGGCGTCGCGGTCCAGCCCGCGCGGCACGGGAAGCTCGGGTTCGTGGACCTGGTCGCCGCGCTCAAGAACGACCACCTCGACACTTACGTCCTGTCGCTGCCGGTCAACACCGACATCGCGCAGGTCCGCGGCCACGACGGCTACGGCTTCCCCAAGTGGGTCACCGAACTGGACGTCGACATCGACGCGAGCCGCACCACCGCGCGGGTCGCCAACGACTCCGGCGAACTCGACCTCGCGCTGTCGGCCGCCACTCCCGCGCAGACGAGGCACCCCAGCGGCGAACGCGTTTCGACGCTCACCTCGTACACCACCATCAACGGCGCCTGGCACTCGACGCTGAGCCAGACCAACGCGCTGTCGTCCGGCAGCACGTCCTTCCCGCGCGACGTCGACCTCAAGCTCGGGCGCGGCCGGATGAGCGACGACCTGCGCTCGCTCAAGCCGACCCGCCCGGTCCGCCTGGACGTGCTCGCCGAAGGCCAGCTCGCCCTGCACCTGCCGGTCCCGTATTCGGTTCCCCAGCAAGGAGTTTCGCGATGACCAAGGTTCTGCAGGTGCTCTCCGCCGCCCGCGTGTGGACGCTGAAGGACGGCACCGAGCACCCCACCGGGTTCTGGGCCGAGGAATTCGTCGTCCCCTACACGCTGTTCACCGACGAAGGCTGGGACGTCACTGTCGCCACCCCCGGCGGCAAACAGCCCGTGGTCGACCAGCTCAGCCTCGGTGTCAAAGGCGGCGTGCTCCCGCACACCGCCAAGAAACTGCGCGCCGAACTCGACCGCCTCTCCCCCGTCCTGGAACACCCCGCCGATCTGTCCAAACTGGACCCGGACGACTTCGACGTCGTCTTCTACTCCGGCGGCCACGGCCCGATGGAAGACCTCGCCGTCGACCCGGTATCCGGCGCCCTGCTCACCAAACGGCTCTCCTCGGCCCGGCCGCTCGCGCTGCTGTGCCACGCCCCGGCGGCGGCGCTGGCCGCGAAAAACCCGGACGGCAGCTGGCCCTTCGCGGGCTACCGGATGACCGGGCTCTCCAACGTCGAGGAACGGTTCAACCCGTTTGCGTGGAAAGCCAAGTGGCTGCTGGAAGACCGGCTCAAGGAAGCGGGCGCGGACTACACCTCGGGATTGCCGCTAAAGTCGCACGTGGTCGTGGACCGCAACCTCTACACCGGCCAGAACCCCGGATCCTCAGCCGCGCTCGCACGCCGCATCATCAAGGACGTCTCCGCCGCCTAGCGCGAACGACGTTATGCCTTACGCTCATCGGCTGACAGCTCCAGGGCGTCGAGAACCAGCGCGGCCATCGCGGCCGGGTCGCCGTGTTCCGGGCGCAGCACGAAGTCCGGGGACACGGGGCGTTCGTACGGCGCGTCCACCCCCGTGAATCCGGTGATTTCGCCCGCGCGCGCCTTGGCGTACATACCCTTCGGATCGCGGTCCTCGCACACTTCGAGCGGAGTGTCGACGAAGACCTCCAAGAACGGCAAACCCGCGGTTTCGTGCACGGTTCGCGCGAGTTCGCGGTCCGCCTGGTACGGGCTGATCAACGACACCACCGCCACCACCCCGGCGTCGGCGAACAGCTTCGCGACCTCCGCGACGCGGCGGATGTTCTCGGCTCGTTGCGCCGGGGCGAAGCCGAGGTCGCCGTTGAGCCCGTGCCGGAGGTTGTCGCCGTCGAGCAGGTACGCGGGACGGCCCGAGGCGACCAGCCGGCGTTCCAGTTCCACGGCCACGCTCGACTTGCCCGAGGCGGACAGCCCGGTGAGCCACACCGTCCGGCCGCGGGTCGCGCGTTCGTCGCGGGAGACCGCCGCGGGATGCCAGACCACGTTCGGCGCGGTCGCGCTCGGGCCGGTGATCATGCCCACTCCGACGGTGTCGCCGGAGTGTTCGTCGACCAGCAGGAATCCGCCGGTCGGCCGGTTGCGGGCGTAGGGGTCGAACAGGAGCGGCTGCCGGGTCCGCAGCCGGATCCGGCCGATTTCGTTGAGCGACAACGACTCCGCCGTCTCGTCGCGGTGCAGCGTGGTGACGTCCAGCCGGTAGTCGAGCGCGCGAACCTCGGCCTTGGTCTCGCGCGTGGTGTGCCGGACGAGGTAGTTCGCGCCCGGAGCGAGCGAGGCCTGGTCGGAGAACCAGCACACCATGGCGTCGACGTCCTGGCCCACGTGCGGGCGGTTGCCCGGACGGCAGATCAGGTCGCCGCGGCTGAGGTCCAGTTCGTCGGCGAGCTCGATGGTGACCGCCAGCGACGCGAACGCCTCGGGCACCTCGACCCCGCCGGGTCCCCAGATCGCACGCACGGTCGTGGTGAATCCGGACGGCAGCACGGTCACCTCGTCGCCGGGCTTGAACACACCGCCCGCCACCGTCCCGGCGTACCCGCGGAAATCCCGGCTGTGCTCGCGAATCACGTACTGCACCGGAAAACGCGCGTCGACCAGGTTCCGGTCGGAAGCGACGTGCACCTGTTCCAGGTGGTGCAGCAGTGAAGTGCCTTCGTACCAAGGCATGCTCGCGCCCCGGTGCACCACGTTGTCGCCGTGCAGCGCGGACATCGGCACGAACGTCAGATCCGGGGTCTGCAACTTCATCGCGAACCGGCGGAAGTCCTCGCGGATTTCCTCGAACCGTTCCTGCGACCAGTCGACCAGGTCCATTTTGTTCACGCACACCACCAGGTGCCGGATGCCCAGCAGACTGGCGAGGAACGCGTGCCGGCGCGACTGTTCGAGCACGCCCTTGCGCGCGTCGACCAGGATCAGCGCGACGTCCGAAGTGGACGCTCCGGTGACCATGTTCCGGGTGTACTGCACGTGTCCCGGGGTGTCGGCGATGATGAACTTCCGCTTGGGCGTGGCGAAATACCGGTGCGCGACGTCGATAGTGATGCCCTGTTCGCGTTCCGCGCGCAGGCCGTCGGTGAGCAGGGCGAGGTCCGGGTACGCGTCGCCGCGGTCCCGGCTGGTGCGCTCGATCGCTTCGAGCTGGTCGGTGAACACCGTCTTCGAATCGAACAGCAGCCGGCCGATCAGGGTCGATTTGCCGTCGTCCACGCTGCCCGCGGTGGCGAGCCGCACCGTCGTGACCCGGTCCCCGGCGCTCATCAGAAGTAGCCTTCCTTCTTGCGGTCTTCCATTCCGGCCTCGGAAATCCGGTCGTCGGCCCGGGTCGCGCCGCGTTCGGTCACCCGCGTCGCGGCGACCTCGGCCACCACTTCCGCCGGTGACGAAGCGGTCGATTCGACGCACCCGGTGCAGGTCGCGTCGCCGATCGTGCGGAAGCGAACCGTTGCCGGATAAGAAACTTCGCCCTCGGCGACGGTGAGGAACCGGGTGTCGGCGAGCAGCATCCCGTCGCGCTGGACCACCGACCGGCGGTGCGCGTAGTACAGCGACGGCAGGGTCACGTCTTCGGCTTCGACGTACTGCCAGATGTCCAGCTCGGTCCAGTTCGACAGCGGGAATACCCGGATGTGCTCACCCTTGCGATGCCTGCCGTTGTAGAGATTCCACAATTCCGGACGCTGCCGCCGGGGATCCCATTGCCCGAACTCGTCGCGGAAGCTGAACACGCGTTCCTTGGCCCGGGCTTTCTCCTCGTCGCGGCGCGCGCCGCCGAACACCGCGTCGAAGGCGTTTTCGCGGATGCCCCGCAGCAATGTCGCTGTCTGGAGCCGATTCCGGCCCGCCTTCGGATCCTCGACGCTGCGACCCGCGTCGATGTCGTCCTGGACGCTCGCGACCAGCAGCCGCAATCCGTAGCGCTCAACGGTTTCGTCGCGGAACCGGATCACCTCGTCGAAATTGTGCCCGGTGTCGACGTGCATGACTGGGAACGGCAACGGCGCGGGCCAGAACGATTTCGCCGCGACGTGCAGCATCACCATCGAGTCTTTCCCGCCGGAGAACAGCAGCACCGGCCATTCGAAGGTGGCCGCGACCTCGCGGAAGACGTGCACGGCTTCGGCTTCGAGCGCACCGAGGTGGCTCAGCTCGTAAGCCGGGGGTGCCTGGGACGCCATCGGATCCGCCCTTCCGAGGTTCGAGGACAGAAAAGTAGAACAGGTTCTTGCACTCGGTCAAGCGGCGGAGGACCCTGAGCGCATGGACCTGGCCGCACTCGAAGACATCCGCCGCGTGAAATTCCGCTACCTCCGGTGCCTCGACCTGAAGCGCTGGGACGAGATGGCGGAGACGCTCACCGCCGACGCCCGCGTGCACTACGGCACGCCCTCCTACGGCGAACCGCTGAAGTTCGACACCCGCGACGCGCTGATGGGGTTCCTGCGCACCACCGTCGGCCCCGGCATCACGACGATGCACTTCGCCGGCCACCCGGAGATCGAGATCGACGGCGACACCGCGACCGGGCGGTGGCTGTTCCAGGACAAGGTGATCGTCGCCGAGCACCGGGTGGTGATCGAGGGCGCCGCGTACTACGAGGACACCTATCGGCGCGAAGACGGCGTCTGGCGGATCAGCAGCACGGGGTACGAGCGGCTGTACGAAACGCTGGTCTCGATGAAGGACCAGCCGGGCTGGAAGCTGACGGCGAACATGTGGGGTCAGCCCGCCTGATCCGGACGGACCCCGCCCGCCTCGGCGGTCACCGCGTCCGCGACCGCGGCCAGCGCCGCACCCCGCCGCGCGATTTCCGCGCCGGTGATCGGCTCCCCGACCGACAACGTCAGCACCAGCTCCTGCCGCCCCGACGCGTCGAAGGTCGGGGCGGCGACCAGGCTCACCGCGTGCTTCTTCCGCGGTTCCAGGTCCGCGCCGAGGTACACCCGCTCCCCCAGGCTCGACACCAGCTCGCCGACCAGTCCGCGCACCTCGGGCGGCAGATCGCCGGCCGCCACCCCGGCCATCAGGGTGTAGAGCCGACGGCCCGCCGACGTCAGGCTTTCCACCAGATACCCGTGTTCCCGGCACTCCGCGACCACACGCCGCAGGTACGTCTCGTCCAGCCGGACCGGCACCGCGGGCGGCGTCGCGAGCCACGCGTCGAAGGCGGAATCGGCGTCCCACAGCACGTACATCAGCCCGACCGGCGGCGCGAACGGATACGTCTCGCCGAGCCGCACCTTGCCCGGCCCGGCGCTCTGCAGCATCAGGATGCGCCCGTCGACCACCGCCGACGCGGTGCACGTCGCCTCGTACCGGGCGCTGAGTTCTTCCAAGTGCGTGCGGGCGATTTCGCTGGCGCCGAAGCCTTCTCCCGCCGCGCGTCCGGCCGCGATCATCGCCGGCCCGAGGCGATACGTCGTGGTCCTCGGGTCGCGGACCACGTAACCGCTCGCGGTCAGCTCGGTCAGGATGCCGAGGCAGGTCGGCTTGCTCAGGTCCAGTTCGCGAGCGAGCGCGGACAGTCCGAAGCGCTGGCCCGGCCGGGCCGCGAAATAGTCCAGCAGCCGCACGACCCGCTGCGTCGGCGGCGAGCGCCGGGTAACCGCCATTGACCCGTCCTTAGAACGCGTTCTAGTCTCAACCGACCGTGAACGTACCACTCCGGTACAGATCTGGACCAGTGAGGAGTCTCCGGTGCTGACCGAACCGCTCGCCGGCGCGATCGCCGAAGCCGAAAAGATCATCGCCGACGCGCCGCACGTCCGGACCGAACAGGACCTGGTCGAGGGGTACGACTACCTCGCGGGCAGCATCCGGGCCTCGGTGCAGACCGCGTGGGCCTACGACCGGGACTTCCCGTACTTCACCCTCTCCACCGGCCCGTACACGAAAATGGGCCTGGACAACCCGGACACCCTGTACTTCAACGCGAACATCCGCGAGGACCGCGAGTACGTCGTCACCGGCACCCGCGGCACCACCGCCGACCTCAGCTTCCAGGTCCTCAACGGGGACTACACGCCGGTCGAGGTGCCCGACAGCGTGACCGCGTTCGACGACCGCGAGATCCCCATCGCCGCCGACGGTTCCTTCGAAATCCGCTTCGGCCCGGCGAAACCCGACCCGGAGCCCGGCTATTTCGTGCTCGGCCCCGGGTCGTCGATGCTCGTCGTCCGCGAGGTCTACAGCGACTGGGCGACCGAACGCCGCGGCACGATCCAGCTCCGGTGCGCCGATACCACCGGCCAGGCGCCGCCCGCGCTGACCCGCACCGCGATGGAGAAACGCTACGGCGTCACCGGAAAGATCCTGCTCAGCCGGATCAAGACGTTCCTCGCCTTCCCCAAGTGGTTCTACCTGAACCTGCCGGTGAACACGATGACCGAACCGCGCAGCACGCCCGGCGGCCTGCCCACGCAGTACTCCTCGGCCGGGCATTACGAACTCGCCGACGACGAGGTCATGATCGTCACCGTGTCCCGTTCGGACGCGCCGTACCAGGGCATTCAGCTCGGCAGCACCTGGTATGTCTCGCTGGACTACCTGAACCACCAGACCAGCCTCACCGCCGACCAGGCCCGCGTCGACCCGGACGGCAAGATGCGGTTCGTGATCAGCGAACGCGATCCCGGCGTCGCCAATTGGCTCGAACGCACCGGGCACGACCGCGGCTACGTCCAGATCCGCTGGCAGCGGCTTTCCCGGGAGCTGACCGCAGAAGACGGTCCGGAGGTCGAGGTCGTGAAGTTCGACGAACTCGCCGACCGGCTGCCGTACCACAAGGAGGCTCGCGTGACCCCCGAGGAATGGGCGGAGCGGATCGCCGCGCGACAGGCTGCCGTGGCGGCCAGGATGCTGGGCTGACCCATGGACCTTTTGACCGGCAAAGTCGTTCTCGTGTCCGGAATCGGCCCCGGGCTGGGCCGCTCCATCGCCCTGCGTTCCGCCGCCGCCGGGGCCGACGTCGTGCTCGCGGCCCGCACCGAATCCCGGCTCGCCGAGGTCGCCGCCGAAGTCGAAGCGCTCGGCCGCCGCGCTGTCCAGGTGCCGACCGACATCACCGACGACGCCTCGGCAGCCAAGCTCGTCGAAACCGCGCTGAACGAGTTCGGGCGGCTGGACACCTTGGTGAACAACGCTTTCGCGATCCCGCCGATCACCGACCTCGCCGAAGTCGACCTCGACGCGGTCCGCGCCGGATTCGAGACCAACGTGCTCGCCGCGCTCCGGCTGACCCGGCTCTGCACCTCCGCGCTCGCCGAAAGCGCCGGTTCGGTCGTGATGATCAACTCGGCCGTGCTGCGGCATTCCCGCCGCACTTTCGGCGCGTACAAAATGGCCAAGGCGAGTTTGCTCGCCCTCGCGCAGAGCCTCGCGTCGGAACTCGGCCCGCAGGGGATCCGGGTCAATTCGGTCGCCCCGGGCTACATCTGGGCGGACTCGCTCAAGTGGTATTTCGCTTACCTGGCCAAGGAACGCGGCGTGCCTGCGGAGCAGGTGTACGCGGAGACAGCGGAGACGATCGACCTGCGCCGACTCCCGGAACCGGACGAGATCGCCGACACTGTCGTATTCCTCGCGTCCGCGCTGGCCCGCTGCGTCACCGGGCAATGCCTCGACGTCAACGCCGGCGAATACCATCACTGAGGGGAAGAGCATGCGTCCAGGACGAGACAGCGTCGGCACGGTCGAAGACCTCCACGCGTCCGCCGCGAAACTCACCGGCCTCGACGATTTCGGCGGCGACGACCACCTCGAAGGCCTCCGCGTGCTGCTCGATTCCTATGCCACCGAAGCGGATTTGACCCCGTACGGCAACAAAGTCCACCGTGCTTTCCTGCGTGGCGCGCTGGTCGCGCGGCTGCTGAGCGAAGCCTCGTGGAAACAGCATCCGCAGTATGCCGACGTGCCCATCGACCGGCCGATCTTCGTCACCGGCCTGCCGCGGACCGGGACCACCGCGTTGCACCGGTTGCTCACCGAAGACCCGGCGCACCAGGGCCTCGAGGTGTGGCTGACCGAAATGCCGCAGCCGCGCCCGCCGCGCGAGACGTGGCCGGACAACCCGGTCTTCCAAGCGATCCAGGCCGGATACGAACAGCACCACGTCGAGCATCCGGAGTTCATGGGCCTGCACCACATGTCGGCCGACCAGGTCGAGGAATGCTGGCAGCTCCTGCGGCAGTCGCTGAAATCCGTCTCGTACGAATGCCTCGCGCACGTGCCCGGCTACTCGCGCTGGCTCGACGGCCAGGACTGGACCGACGCTTACCGCAGGCACCGGCGCAACCTCCAGCTCATCGGCCTGCCCGACGCCGGCCGCCGCTGGGTGCTCAAGAACCCGAGCCACCTGTTCGCCCTCGACGCGCTGCTGGAGGTCTACCCGGACGCGCTGATCGTGCAGACCCACCGCGCGCCCAGCACCATCATCGCCTCGGTCTGCAGCCTCACCGAACAGGCGTCGGAGGGCTGGTCGGACACCTTCCGCGGCGAGGTCGTCGGACGCAGCCAGCTCGATCTGTGGGCCCGCGGCGCGGAACAGTTCGCCGCCGCCCGCGCCCGGCACGACCCCGCGCAGTTCTGCGACGTCCGGTACGAGGACTTCGTCGCCGACCCGATCGGCACCGTCGAGGGCGTCTACCAGCACTTCGGCCTGAATCTCGCC
Organism: Amycolatopsis nivea; assembly: GCF_004522235.1. Taxonomy (GTDB): domain Bacteria; phylum Actinomycetota; class Actinomycetes; order Mycobacteriales; family Pseudonocardiaceae; genus Amycolatopsis; species Amycolatopsis nivea. The sequence goes on along the minus strand of NZ_SDLT01000001.1, from coordinate 169,575 downwards.
CCGCAAGCACGCGAAGCGATGACCGCGCTGCACGAGCGGAGCCGCACCGGAGACGCGAAACCGCGGCACCGCTACGACCTCGCCGACTTCGGCCTGACCGCCGGGGAGGTCGACGAGCGGTTCGCCGGATACCGTCCCGCGCACCGAAGTTGAAGCCGTTTCGAGACCGGGATGTTCGGCGAACCGGCCGCGCCGGACGGGGCCGCGCCCTAGGATCTGCCCGACGTTCCTCGAGCGGAGAGCAGGCATGACGACCTTCACCGACACTGTGCTCCAGATCCTCCCGCAGGCGTTGCTGCTGATCGTGGGGCTGTTCGGCCTGATCCTCTCGATCAACCGGCGCTCGCGCGGCGGCTCCGGGCTGACGGTGGCCGCCTTCGCGGTCATGCTCGTCACCACGGCGCTGGACATCGCCTGGCGGATCATGCTGGCGAACGCCGCGTCCTGGATGGCGTCGGACCACCTGAGCACCTCCGAGATGACGACGATCTTCACGATCGTGGGCCTCACGCTCAGCGTGCTCGAAGTGCTTTCGTGGCTGCTGGTCGTGCTCGGCATCGCGAAGGGCGGCCGCGCGCCGCAGCCCGGTTTCGCACCGGGCGGGTATCCGACGGGCGGACAGCCCGGGTATCCGCAGACCGGGTATCCGCAGGCCGGGTACGCGCAGCCGGGCTATCCCGCGCAGCCCCAGCCTGGTTATCCCCAGCCGGACCCCGGGCAGCAGTCCGGCTACTCCCAGCCGCTGCCGCCGCAGCCCAACCCGGGCGAGGGACCGCAGCAGCCGCCGAACTGACGCCGGTCAGACCGCCGCTTCGGCTTCGGCGCGGGCAAGAATCGCGTCCACGGTTTCTCCGACGGTCAGCTCCGACGTGTCCAGCCACAGCCCGACGTGCGGGGTCTTCTCCCGCAGGTACGCGTCCAGCCCGGCGATCCCGGTGTCGCCCGGCTGGTACGCGACCTTCCCCCGCGCCGCCTCGCGCTGCGCCACCACCTCAGCGCTCGGCGCCAGAACCACGACGTAACACGGGCGCGTGCGCAGCGCGCCGACCATCTCGCTCAAGTGCTCGCCGAGCACGATGTCCTGCAGCACCACGGTGAATCCGGCGTCGGCGTACCCGTCCGCGACCCGCGCCGCAAGCGCGTACCGGAGCCGCAGCTGGCGGACCGCCTCGGCGGGCGGGTCGGCCGGACCCATCTCGACCCGGCCGTTGACCACCATCCGCCGGAACACGTCGCCGCGCACGTGCACGGATTTCGGCAGCCGTTCGGCGAGCGCCTGCGCCACGGTCGACTTGCCCGCCGCTTGGATGCCGGTCACCAGGAAGATCGTCACGCCGCGGACCCTGCCTTCTTCACCGCCGGTCCGCCAACGATTTTCAGCTTCGCTTCCCGCGTCGTCGTGCGGCAACCAGCAGGACGAAGCCGGTGAGCAGGCTGAACAGCGAGCCGGACCCATCCGCGCCGGCTGGGTTTGGCCAGCCATCTCGGCGTCCTGACCGGTCTCCCGACAGCCGGAGTCGCCAAAACGCCGTTCACCTTCTCGCACAGCCAACCCGGCCCTCTGCGCGGCGATTGGTCACCACTGCTGGAAGGCACGGAAGTGGTCGGCCGCGCCCTGCGCACGCGCGCGGACGTCAAGCCGGTCTTCGTGTCGGTCGGCCACCGGATCGGCCTGGCCGAGGCTTGCGACGCGACGCTGGCGCTGGCCCCGAAGTACCGCTTGCCGGAGACGACCCGCAGAGCGGATTCCTTGTGCCGACGCGCGCTCGCGGAAGCTCTCCGCGGCGAAGCCTGATGAACAGTCCCGAACGACTCGCGTTCATCGCGGAGCGACCGTGCCCCCTCGCGTTCCGGTAGGTCCGCCAAACCGGCCTCGGCCGCTCCGCGGCACCACGCTGAGCGCCAGTTTTCAGCTTGCCTTCAGCCAGTCGCCGATAACCGCGAAATCCGCCTCCGCAAGACCGCGCCCCGGCTCGACGCGGTGCAGCAGCGCACGGCCGGGATGCCGAGCGCGCACCCACTCCCGGTCGCCGTCGGTGATCTCGTCGTCCACCCAGACAAACGGACGCCCGTCCGCCCAGGCGACCAAGGTACGGGTCTTCCAGTGCATGCCGAACCACTGGTCTTCGCGCTCCTCCGCCGGCGAGGGCTCCGGCCAGCGCACGACCGGCAGCGGCGACAGCCCGAGCCGCGCCGCGATCTCGGTGTTGGCCTCGTCTTCCCACGTCGTCGCCCACACCAGTTCGACCGGCAGCGAGGCGAGCCGGATCCCCCACCGGGAATCGAGCCGCCGCAGCGGATCCGCCTCACGCTGCTCGCAGCCCGGTCCGAAGGGAAGCAGCGTTCCGTCGACGTCAAGGAAGAGCACCGAACGGCGATCCAGGGAAGATTTCATCGCGGTGCCAGCTTATCCAGTTGAACCGGCATCACCGTCGCAGCTACGTTCACCGGCGAACGGAGGGATGCCCGTGACGGTCATCGACAAGATCGCCTGGATCCGGTTCGACGCGGGCCGGATCCTCAGCACCCGCTCCCGAGGCAAGGACGTCTATTACCTCCCCGGCGGCAAACGCGAGCCCGGCGAGACCGACCTCCAGACTCTCGTCCGCGAAATCGACGAGGAACTCGCTGTCGCCATCACGCCCGAGAGCGCGAGGCATTTCGGCACTTTCCAAGCCCAGGCGCACGGTCACGCAGCAGGCACCCCTGTCCGGATGACCTGCTACACCGCCGACTACCGCGGCACCTTGACCCCCAGCAGCGAGATCGAGGAAATCGTCTGGCTGACCTACGCCGACCGGAGCCGGGTGTCCCCGGTCGACCAGGTCATCTTCGACCACCTGCGCGAGACCGGCCTGCTAGCAGACGCTCCACATTAGACACTCATCGCGCGCGCCTGGAGCGAAAAGCGCCCGTTAAACCTCCGGCACCCCGTACCCCCCTCCCCCGCCAGACTCGCACCGCAGCACGTCCCCGCGCCGCACGCGAAGGCTGTTCACCTTCAACATCTCCCGCGCCTCCGGCGTCCCCGGATTCAGCACCACTCGCGGCGGCGCGCCCGACGACCCGCCGAACAGGCCCCACGCGGGGGTCACCGAGCGCTCCCACCACAGCGACAGGTCCTGATCCGCTTCCATCACGTACTCCCGGATCACCCCGTCCCCGCCGCGCCAGCGGCCCGCGCCTCCCGAGCCCGTGCGGATGCGGTATTCGTTCACCCGCACCGGATACAGCGTTTCGACCACCTCCACCGGCAGGTCGCGCAGCGAGCCGTTGACGTTGTTGATCAGCGCTGTCTCCCCTTCGCCGCCTTCCCAGGCGCCCCAGCCGCCGACGGTCGCTTCCAGGGTCACGAACGGCTCGCCCGTCCGCGGGTGGTCGCCGGCGAACTGCACGATCATCGAATCGCCGTAGCTGGCCGCGGCGACGCGGTCCGGCATCGCGGGCGCGAGCGCGGCCACCACGAGATCGATCAGCATGCCGAGGCTCGAGTAGTAGTACTGGCACGCCGCCGGTTCCCGCGCGCCGAGCATTGACCCGTCGCGGACCTGGACGTCCAGCGGCGCGAACGAACCGCCGTTCAGGCTCACCTGCGGCGAGATCAGCAGCTTGTACCCGACCCGCGCGGCGGAAATCGCCTGGGAGCGGCCGCAGTTGACCGGGCCGGTCGCCTGGTCGGCGCAGTCGGTGAGGTCGATCGTCATCGATTCGCCCTCGACGACGACCCGCACGCGCACCTTCAGCGGCGTGTCCGGGTCGATCGCGTCGTTGTCCAGGTATCCGGTCGCCTCGTATTCGCCGTCCGGGATCGCCGCGATCCGTTCGCGTTCCAGCCGTTCGGTCTGGGCGAAGATCTGCTCGCGCGCGGCGTCGACGGTTTCCGCGCCATAGCGGGCGAACAACTCGCCGAGGCGCCGCACGCCCATCCGGGCACAGGCGATCTGCGCGCGCATGTCCCCCAGGGTCACGTACGGAAACCGCACGTTCGTCTCGATCAATCGCAGGATGTCCATGCATTCGACGCCGCCCGCGACGATTCGCGTCGGACCCATCCGGAGGCCCTCTTGGTAGATGTTCGTCGAATCCATCGAACCGCCGGGATCCTTGGAACCCATGTCGATCCAGTGCGCCCGGGAAGCCGCGAAGCCGACCAGTTCGTCGCCGACGAAAATCGGCGCGTACACGGTGCAGTCGTTGAGATGGGTGCCGCCGATGTAGGAGTCGTTGAGCACCCACACGTCGCCGGGCTGCCAGACGTCCGGGCCGAACAGATCCTCGGTGTGGCTGGTGCAGATCTCCAGGTTCCCCAGGAAAATCGGCAGGCCCGAGGACTGGCCGAGGACGCGGTGATTCCGGTCCAGCAGCGCGACGGCGCAGTCTTTGCCCTCGTAGATCGTCGGCGTGTAGGACGACCGGATCAGGGTCATGTTCATGTCCTCGGCTGCCTGGATCAGCGCCGAGCGGATGATTTCGGTGGTGACGGGGCTGATGCTCACGCGTGTTCCTCCTGCAGGTGGCCGGCGGCCGCGAGGGTGACGACCAGGAAGCCGCGGTCGTCGACGGCGAGTTCGGCGTCCGGCGGTACGACCGTGGTGGCGGTTTCCTCGTGCACGATCGCGGGTCCGGCCAACCGGCTGCCGGGCGCGAGCGACGAGCGCGCCACGATCGTGGTGGGCACTGGCTGTCCGGCGAAGACGACGTCGCGGACCACCGGATCCGGCCGTTCGGCGCTCGCTTCGGCAGCCGCCGCAGAACGGTCGACGACGCCGTGTCCGGTGGTGCGGAGCGCGACGAACTGCACGGGCGCGCCGGGGGTCGCGTGGCCGTACCGCTGGTGGTGGATTTCGGCGAACCGCGCTTCGACGGCGGGCAGGAAATCGGGGCTGTCGACCGGATCGTCGTCCAGGATCGGCACAGTCAGGGTGTAGTCCTGGCTCTCGTACCGCATGTCGACGCCGTGCGTCACCGAGCGGCGGTCCTCGGGGATCCCCTGCTCCTGCAACGCTTCCAGCGCCTGATCGCGCAGCGAATCGAGCGCCACCCGCAACGCGCGCGTGTCGAGTTCGGCTCCGTTGGCGAAGAACTGCATGGTGAAGTCCCGCCGGACGTCCGCCTCCAGCATTCCCCACGCCGAGAACGCGCCGGGAAACCGCGGCACGATCACCTCGGTGATGCCGATTTCCTGCGCGATGAACGCCGCGTGCATCGGCCCGGCACCGCCGAACGCGAGCAGCGCGAACTGGCCCGGCTCGCGACCGTGCTCGACGGTCAGAGTGCGGATCGCCTGCGCCATCTTGGCGTTTCCGACGTCGCAAATCCCGGACGCCAGCTCGATCGGGTCCATGCTCAACTGCTGCGCCAGCGTCGAGACGGCGGTGCGCGCGGCGTCCAGGTCGAGCGGCATTCCGCCGCCGGCGAACGACTCGGGATCGACGCGGCCGAGCACGCAGTTCGCGTCGGTGACCGTCGCCTGCGTGCCACCGCGGCCGTAGCACGCAGGACCGGGCACCGCGCCCGCCGACTCGGGGCCGACCCGCAGCGCGTCGCCCTCGGCGTAGGCGAGCGAACCGCCGCCCGCGCCGACGGTATGCAGGTTGACCAGCGGCATCAGCAGCGGGAAACCCTCCGCCTCGCCGTCCGGCGAAACGTCGGCGGCGTAGTCCATGACCAGGGAGACGTCGAACGAAGTCCCGCCCATGTCGACGCAGATCAGGTCCGGGCGGCCGAGCAGCTTTGCCGCCGCGACGCCGCCCATCGTGCCGCCGACGGGGCCGGACAGCAGTGTCTGCAAGGGATGCCGCCGCGCGAACCCGGCGTTCACCAGACCGCCGGAGGACTGCATGACGTGCACTGGGACGTGCAGGCCCTTCTCGGTGAACCGCGCTTCGATGCGGTCGAGGTAGCGGTGCACCGACGGGCCGGTGTAGGCCTCGAGCACCGCCGTCGACGTCCGCTCGTACTCCCGCCATTCCGGCGCGACCTCGTGGGAGAGCACGACCAGCGCGTCGTCGCCGAGCTCGTCCCGCAGGATCTCCCCGGCCCGGCGTTCGTGCCCGGAATCCAGGTAGGAGAACAGGAAACACACCGCGACGGCCTCGAAACCCTCTTCGCGCACGCGTTTCGCGACCAGCCGCACGGCGTCCTCGTCGAGCGGTTCGAGCTCCGCGCCGGTGGCGTCGAGCCGTCCGGCGACCTCCGCGACCGCTTCCGGGCCGACGAGCGGCGCGGGCTTGCGGTAATGCAGGTCGAACAGCCGGTTCCGGTTGCCGCGCGCGATCCGGTAGACGTCGCCGATCCCCTTCGTGGTCAGGATCAGCACCTTCGCGCCGCGCCGTTCGAGCAGCGCGTTCAGGCCTTGCGTGGTGCCGTGCACGAAGAACTCGATCTCCGCGAACGGCAGGTCGAACCCTTCCAGCGCGCCGAAAACGCCGCGCGCGAGGTCGTCGGGGGTGGTGAGCACCTTGCCCGCGCGCAGCCGCTGCGTCGCGCCGTCGTGGACGACCACGTCGGTGAAGGTGCCGCCGATGTCCATGGCGACCCGGTAGGTCATGGGAACTCCTTGTCGGATAAGGGAACTCAGGTGAGCGCGCGACCCTCGGTCTCGGGCAGCGGAAGGACGGCGAGCAGCGCCACGACGAGGAAGGCGACGATCGACGCGACGGTCAGCGAGGACGCCACCCCGTGGTCCATCATCGCGCCGATCACCGGCACCGAAACGGTGTTCGCCAGCAGGATCGCCGAGGTGGACCAGGAGTAGCCGACGCCGCGCAGCCCGGTCGGCAGCACCTCGGCCGACCAGGTGTTCCAGATGCCCCAGGCGCCGAGCGAGAAGAACGCGAGGATCAGGTTGCCCGCGTACAGCTGCGTGGAACCGGTGGCGAGGCCGAAGAGCACCCCGCCGATCGCCGAGGCCAGCGCGAAGAGCAGGAAGATCCGCTTGCGCCCGTGCCGTCGGGTCAGCCACGCGGCGAGCAGGTAGCCGGGCACGGACACCACCTGCGTCACCGCGACGAACCACAGCGCGCCGGACACGCTCAGCCCGCGGTTCTGCAGCAGGACCGGCAGCCAGGTCTGCAAACCCCAATAACCCCAGCTGAACGTGAACGACGTGAGCAGCAACGGCAGGAACCGCCGCCGCACCGGAGACCGGAACAGGTTCCGCACCGCACCCGCCTTGCGGTCGGCATCCTCGACGGAAAACGTTGTGTCAGCCGGAATTTCCGCGCCGAGACCACGCAAGACCGCGGCGGCCTCCGCGTGCCGCCCGCGCCGCGCGAGCCAGTACGGCGATTCGGGCACCCAGCGCAGCACGGCGAACGCCCACAGCCCGGCCAGCGCGGCGACAACGGCGACCGCACGCCAGCTGATCGTGCCGAGCGACTGGCTCACGCCGATGCACAGCAGCGTGCCGATCGGAAACCCGATGCTGAGCGCGACCGCGCCTTGGCCGCGGCGAGCGGTCGGCAGCAGTTCGAGGAAGTACGGGAACGTGACCGCGTAAACCCCGCCGAACGCGACGCCGGACAGGAACCGCAGCACGACAAACGGCCAGAACGCCGGCGAAAGCCCCGCCGCCAGCGCGAGGACCGCGTAAATCAGCAGGCTCGCGACCGTCACGCGGCGGCGGCCGAGCCGGTCGATCAGCCCGCCCCACAGCAGCGCGCCGGGGACCATGCCGAACGCGACCGCGGACAGGGCCCAGCCCAGTTTCGTGTTGTCCACGCCGAATTCGCCCGCGATCCCGTTCGAGACGTAGACCAGCCCGACCTGTTCCCAGGCCTCGACGACGAACGCGAAGAACAGCACCGATCCGGCGAGCCAATGCCGTCGGGTCAGCCCCATCCCGGTGCAGACGTCGCCGACGGTCGGCGCGGCGGCGGTGGGCGGGGCGGGCTCGTGCGGGGCGGCCATGGCGCCTCCTATCATCATCAAAACGTTTTGATGAGCTTTCGCGGCATCAAACCCGCGCGCCGGTGCGGTGTCAAGACCTCCTGGGCCGGCCGGTGGGCGATACTGGGCCGTCCGGAGGCAGCGCGAAGGGGAACGACGGTGGAGACCGAGGGCGGCAAACGGCCGGTGACGATCCGGGAGGTCGCCGAGCGCGCCGGGGTTTCGATCAGCACGGTTTCGCACGCGCTTTCCGGGCGCAGGCCCATTTCCGCGGCGACCAAGGCGCGGGTGCGCGAGGCCGCGGCGGAGCTGGGCTACGACCCGAACCCGAACGCGCGCTCGCTGCGCACCGGCCGGTCCGGGCTGGTGGGGCTCATCCTGCGGCCGCGCTACGCGGTGGCCGGCACGCCCGACCGCGCCGAGACGTTCAACAGGCTCGTCGGCTCGATCGCGACCGAGATGCTGCGGCACAAGACCGGCCTGATCCACGTCCCCGACCTGCACGACCCGGCGGTGGCGAGCGTGCCCATGGACGGCTGCATCGTGGCCCACCCCTACGGCGGCGACACCGCTCTGGCCGAATTGCTCGGCCGCGGCCTGCCGGTGGTGACCGTCGAGGAGGACCCGGAGCACCCGGACCTGCCGTGGGCGGTGCGGCTGGACTACCCGCCGGTGGTCGAAGCGCTGCTGGACCACCTCTACGACCAGGGCGCGCGCGACGTGCTGCTGCTGTCCGGCACCGAGGACAACGCCTGGAACCGACGGCCGCGCGAAACCTATCTCGCGTGGTGCAAACGGCGCGCGCTGCCGCCGCGGACCGCCTTGCTCAGCGAGGGCTTGACGCCCGGGGACGTGCCCGAACTGGTGCAGCCCTTGCTGTCCGGCCCGGACCGACCGGACGCGATCGTGGTCGCGACCAGCGATTTCGCCCCGCTCATCGCCGACGCCGCGGCCGCACAGGGCCTGCGCATCCCGGACGATCTGCTGCTCGCCGCACTGACCGACAGCGAACACGCCCGCACGAGCACCCCGCCGATCACCGCGATGGACCTGACGCACGAAGCTTTGGCCGAACGCGCGGTCGACCTGATGCTGGCTCGGTTGTCGGGTGCCGAAACGCCTGCGGGGCCGGTGTTCCTGACTCCGGAACTGCGACTGCGGGGGTCGACTCGGCGCGAGGGCTGACTCCCGACGGGATGCACCGCGCTTTTCGCCGCGCGTCCAGCACTCACGAGACTGGCGGCCACCCGTTCCCGCTGCCGAGATGAGCCGCGCTTTCGCCGCACCTCCAACACCCGCGAACCCGGCGGCCGCCCGTTCCCGCCGCCGAGACGAGCCGCGCTTTCCCAGGCGCGTCCAGCACTCGCCAGGTCGAGCCCGGCGGCCGCCAGTTCCCACCGCCGTTTTCGCAGCACCTCCAGCACGCGCGAACCCGGCGGCCGCCAGTTCCCCCTGCCGACATGAGCGGCGCTTCCCCAGGCGCGTCCAGCACTCGCCAGGTCGAACCTGGCAGCCGCCAGTTCCCACCGCCGTTTTCGCAGCACCTCCAGCACTCGCCAGGTCAAGCCTGGCGGCCGCCTTCCCGCTGCCGGTCCGGGACCCGCGCGCACCCCATCAGCCGCAGCCGCCCCCACGGCGAACCGCGCCAGCCCAACGCTGTTCCCCGCCAAGCCAGTACTTGCCCAAGAGGAAAGTGGCAGTGTACTTTCTCCTCAGGCAAGTACTCTCGGACAGACAAGGAGGCGGCCATGGCTGAGCAACCCTCCCCGGAAGAGGCGGCCCGCGCGTTGCGGGACGTCGACCACCGCAGGGATCAGGCGCTGGACGAACTGCAGGGCGCGAAGTGGGTCGACGTCGTCTTCGCGCTCGTCGTCTTCCTGTATCTGGCTTCGGCAGACTTCCTGCCCAGCGCCGCCGAGTGGAAGGGCCTCGTCCTCGCCGTGCTCGTCGTGGGCTACGTGCTGATGCTGCGCACCCGCCGAGGCTCGGCGGTACTGGGTCACCGCGTGCGAATGGACAAGTCCGCGATCCGGCCGAGGTTCGCCATCGCGCTCGTCTTCGTCCTCGTGTGCGTGGCGGCGGCCGTCGCGCTGGCGCTGCTGCACGTGCAGATCCCTTACGGGAACACAATCCTGGGCGCAGTACTGGCGATCGTGCTGATCGGGTTCGGGCAGCACCTGCGACGAGGGCTGGCCGCGCTGATCCGGCGCAGCCGTTCGGGAGGCGCGCCGCATGGCCATGCCTGATCTGGATCCGCTCCTCCTCGACCCCACCCGGCTGTCCATCGCGGCGTTGCTGTCCGGGACCGAGTGGGCGGAGTTCAGCTGGGTCCGCGACTCGGCCGGGCTATCGGATTCCGCGCTGTCCAAGCAGATCGCGAACCTGGCCAACGCCGGATACGTCGAAGTCAAAAAGGGATACGTGGGCAAACGGCCGCGAACTTGGCTCAACCTCAGCGGTTCCGGGCACCAGGCGCTGCGCACGCATGTCGCGGCCCTGAATCAGATCGTCGAGCAGTCGCAGCGGGCGGAACGCCGCGGCTGAGTCTCCCTGAAGTGTCCACTGTGGAGTAAACGGCCGATCGCGGCGACCTGCTGGCCACCGCGATCGGCCGTCCGGCTAGTCCACCGGCGTGACCTCGGCCATTTCCGACCAGGCCGCACCGTCGAGGTTCTGGTAGTTGATCTCGGGCTTCTTCGCGACGACCGTCGACATGAACGGGAAGAACTCCTGCGCGTGCTGGGTCGCGACGTGCGCGTCCCCGGCGGCGCTGTCGGCGAAGACCTCGACCATGACGAACTCGTTCTCGTCGCCGCCGTTCTGGTAGTAGTCAAACGAGACGTTGCCCGGTTCGCTCCGCACGTTCGCGGTGTAGCGCTCGATGCCTTCCAGCCACTCGGCTCGCTTCTCGGGACGGATCTGTGCTTTGAGGACGATCAAGATCATGCCCCGAGTATCGCAAGCGACCGGCTACCCAGCGAGCGCTGCGGCGCGAATCACCCGTGCCCCGGCCAAAGCCGTCGCCAGCAGCACCACTCCTCCCCCGAACACCGCGCTCGCCAGGAACGGCCAGCCGCTGAACGCGGCCGCCGGACCGCCCGTCTTGACGATCGAGAACGGCAGCACGCACAGCACCGAGCCCACGACCGCGACGACGATCGCCAGCACGGCCGCGGCGGCGGTTTCGCGCAGGAGCATGCCGCGGACCTGCCGGACGGTCGAGCCGATCAGCGACAGCGTCGCGAACTCCGTCCGCCGGTCGCCGATCGCGGCCACCAGGTTGTTGGTCAGCGCGATCGCCATGAAGAGCGAAATCAGGACGACCACCAGGTAGTTGATCGACGCCAGCACCTCGCCGGTGCTGCCCGGGACGCTGTGCTGGTTTTCGATGCCCTGCATGGCGAGCGTGCCCGCGGAAACGCCGACCAGCAGGGTTAGGAAAGTGACGATCGGACGGGCGCGTTCCGGAGCCGCGCGCAGGTTCACGCCCGCCAGGTGCGCCTCGGCGTTCTTCGCCCCGTGCGAGAGCCGGCCGACGATCCGGTTGGCCGCGGCGATCAGTTCCGGGGCAAGAATCGCGAACCCGATCGAGCAAAGCACTACGGCCGGACCGGTCAGGCCGGTGGTCGCGATGCTGTCGGCAGGCAGGGCGAGTACCGCACTTGCCGAGCCGAAACCCGCTGCCAGCAACACCATTGCGGAGATCCGCCGCGGCCGCGCCGACCTGGCCCGGCGCGGGCCGGACGACGCCTCTTCCACCGGGCTCCGCCGAGCCGGGCCGCGGCTGCCGATCCACGCGGCGAGAACTCCGGCCAGCAGCACCACCGCGACGCCGAGCAGCGGCAGCCCGATGCCGGGTGCGTACGACGTACGCGGCGAAGTGAGCCCAGTCGACCGCACGCCGGTCAGCAGCAGGAGCCCGAGCAGGTAGCCGAGCCCCAGCCCGGGCAGCGCGGCCACGGCGGTGATCGCGAGGGTTTCCATCGAAACGAGCACGCGGATCTGCCGCGGCGCCGCACCGATCAGCCGCAATCCGCCGATCTCGCCGGACCGCCCGGCGAGCGTGACGCCGATCGTCGACACCATCGCGAACACGACGATCGCCACCACCCAGCCGCCCAGGATCAGCGGGAACTGGGTGAGGAAGCCCCGATCGGCAGCGGCGGTGCCGCCGGAAAGGCCGGTCCCGAGCAGGGCGGTCATCGCGACCACGAGCGCCATCCCGACGAGCGCGACCAGACCGGTGGCCACCGCGGCGGCCCGATGGTGGCCGAAGAGCCGTAGAGCCAGTCTCAGCATGTCAATCCCCCTTCGATCTTGCTGTGGTCACCGGACATTCGCGCCGGATCACCGAGCACCCACGGCATTCGCCGCCCGCTCCGCGGACTCGACCAGCACCGCCATCCGGTTCGCCACCGCCGCCGCGGTGGGCCGGGCCAACTGGTCGACCACCAGGCCGTCGGCCAGGAACAGGACCGCGTCGGCATAAGACGCGGCCACCGGGTCGTGCGTCACCATCACGATCGTCTGCCCCCGGTCCGCCAGATGCCGCAGCAGGCCCAGAACTTCCCGCGCGCTGCGGATGTCCAGCGCGCCGGTCGGTTCGTCGGCGAACACCACCTCCGGGTCCGTCACCAGCGCCCGGGCCACGGCCACCCGTTGCTGCTGACCGCCGGAAAGCTGTCCCGGCCGGTGTCCCCCGCGCTGCGCGAGGCCGACCTGTGCCAGCAACGCCGCAGTGCGCCGCGGGTCCGGAGCACGGCCGTCCAACCGCAGCGGCAGTTCGATGTTCTCCTCCGCGGTCAGTGCGGGCAGCAGGTTGAACTGCTGGAACACGAAACCGATCCGCTGGCGGCGCAGTTCCGCCAGCCGCGGTTCATCCAAAGTGGACAGATCCGTGCCGTCCAGTTCGACGGTCCCCTCGGTCGGGGTGCGCAGACCGGCCGCACAGTGCAGCAACGTGGTTTTCCCTGAGCCCGACGGGCCCATGATCGCGGCGAAAGCACCGCGCGGAACGTCCAGGTCCACGCCCCGCAGTGCGTCGACCGGACCGCCTTCGCCGTCGAAGCGGCAGCGCAGCCGCCGGGTGCGGATCGCGGGTGCGGTCATCTCGAGTCCTCCCAGAGTTATGAACGATCGTTTAAAACGAACGTTTACCTGATACGGTAGCACGCGTGGGACACCGCGAGAACCTGATCACCGCCGCCCGGGAATGCCTCCTCAAGGCCGGTTACGCGCGCACTACGGTGCGCGACCTCGTCGCCGCCTCCGGAGCGAACCAGGCGTCGATCAACTACCACTTCGGGTCGAAAGAACAGCTGCTCACGCAGGCGCTGCAGGACCTCAACGCGGAGTGGGGCGAGCTGCTGTTCGCCGTCCTCTCCGACCCGGACGACGAGAAAGCCGGTCCGGAGCGGCGCTGGGCGCGGATCATCGAGTCCATTCAGGAGCACCGCGAACTGTGGTTCGTGAACTTCGAGAGCGTCAGCTACTTACAGCACGACGAGACGATCCGGAAGATCAACGCGGAGGGCCAGCAACAGGCGCGCGTCTCGCTCGCGAAGGCCTTCGGCGACCTCGGACCGGACGCCGATCCGAAGGACGTCCACGCGATCGGCGCGCACTACTACTCGCTGCTCGTCGGGACCGCGCTGCAGTGGCTGACCGATCCGGAGAACGCTCCCTCGGCGGCGGACGTCGTCCGCGCCGACTGGCGATCGGTCTAAACCGGAGCAAGCGCGGATCTCGTCGGCGACCAGCAAGGCGAACAACCCGAACTGGCCGAGGAAATCCCGCCGTCCGCAGCCGAGTTCGTCCCGCGCGGAGCCGCGGCCGACCGTCGCGCCGCCACACCGGCACACATCACGCTGACGTCACGGATCCCCGGCCCCCGCGGCAGCTCCGTTGACACGTCAGCCATCCGGGTGACATGATTCCGCCACCGCTTGGAAACGTTTCCAAACTAACCAGAGCGTAGCTTGGAAACGTTTCCAACAGCGGTTTCCGCCGCTGTTGCTGTGTCCGACTGGGAGGGACGATGACGTCAACCCGAGCCACGCTGATCCAGGTGGCCGAGCGCGCCGGCGTGTCGCTGGCTTCGACCTCGCGCGCGCTGCACGGGTCCGGCGCGAGCAAGGCGATGGTCGAGCGCGTGCGGGCCGCCGCGGCGGAGCTCGGGTACAGCGCGGACGCGATCGGGCGGTCGTTGCGGCTGAAGAAGACGTCGCAGATCGCGTTCGCGGTGGCGGACATCGGCAACCCGGTCTACGTCGAGATCATGCGCGGCATCCACGAGGTCCTGGCGCCGCACGGGTACCGGGTCGTGGTGATGTCCACCGGGGACACCGCGGCGTCGACCGCCGAGCTCATGCACAGCCTGCACGGCGGGTTCGTCGACGGGATGATCGTGATCCCGCTGCGCACCGACGACGAGCTGATCGAGCAGATCGGCCGGGCCCCGGTGCCGGTCGTGGTGATCGGCCGGGCGATGAGCGACCGCGGGATCAGTTCGGTCTCCACCGATTCCGCGGCCGGGATCGGCGCGGCGGTGCAGCACGTGGTTTCGCTGGGCCGCCGCCGGATCGGGTTCCTCAACGGGCCGCTCGACACCACACCGGGCTCCTCGCGCCAGCGCGGGTTCGACGAGGCAGTGTCCGCAAAGGACTTCTCCGCGCAGACGGACGTCGAGGTCGCCGCCGATTTCACTGTCGCAGCGGGGATCGAGGCGGCGCGGAAGCTGCTCGACCGTCCACAACGGCCGGACGCCATCGTCGCCGCCAACGACCTGCTCGCCATCGGAGCCATCCGCGCCGCCCACGAACTCGGGCTCAGCATCCCGCGCGACGTCGCCGTCACCGGGATGGACGACACCGAGCTCGGGCAGGTTTTCCTGCCCCGGCTGACCAGCGTGTCCCTCGGTTCGGCCGAGCGCGGGCGCGCCGCCGCCCGGCTCATGCTCGGGCTCACCGACGACGCGGAGGCTCCGGCGCAGCAGATCTCGGTCGGGACCGAGCTGTTCGTCCGGGAATCCACCCGGGAATCCACTCCGGACCAGACCGCGGAGGACGCAGAATGACCACCGCGACGCAGCCGCGGGTCGCCCCCGCTCCCCCGCCGCGCCCGAAGAAGACCACCCAGGCCCGCACCCGCCGGCGCGAGGCGATCGCGCTGGTGATGCCGTCGCTGATCCCGATCCTGGTGCTGTCGGTGGCCCCGCTGGTGATCGGCATCGTGCTCGCCTTCACCGACACCCGCCTGGTGCGGCATCCGGACTTCGGCTTCGCCGGGATCGACAACTTCGTCCGCCTCGGCGGGAACTCGCTGTTCTGGGACTCGCTCCGGATCGGTCTGATTTGGACGGTCGGGGTGACAGTCCTGCAGCTGGCCGCCGCGATGGGTCTCGCGCTGCTGCTCAATTCCGGTCTCAAACTCCAGGGCCTCACGCGGGTGCTCGCGCTCATTCCGTGGGCAATGCCGCCGGTGGTCGTCGCGATCATGTGGCAAATGATTTACTCGGCCAACGGCGGTCCGCTCAACGCGTTCCTCGGCAGTATCGGATTGCCGGACGGAATCAACTGGCTCGGCGATTTCAACACCGCGCTGCCCGCGGTGATCGTGGTCGGCGTCTGGGTCGGCATGCCGCAGACCACCGTGACGCTTCTCGCTGGCCTGCAACAGATCCCGGCCGAACTCCACGAGGCGGCAGCAGTGGACGGAGCCGGGGCGTGGCGACGGTTCACCGCGGTGACCTGGCCGAGCATGCGCCCGATCGTCAGTTCCATTACTTCTCTCAATTTTATTTGGAATTTCAATTCCTTCTCGCTCGTTTACGTGCTCACCGCGGGCGGCCCGGGCGGAAAAACCATGGTTCCGGTGCTGTTCGTTTACCTCGAAGCGTTCAAGAACCGCGAAATCGGCTACGCCGCCGCGATGGGGCTGGTCCTCGTGATCGTGGTCGTCGTGCTGCTCGCGATCTATCTGCGGTCGCAGTTCCGCGGCGACCGCCCGGAAAGGGGGCGGTGATCCATGCGCTGGTCCGTGCGCCCCGCGCAGTACCTGGCTCTCGTGCTGTACCTGCTGTTCCTCGGTTTTCCGCTGCTGTGGCTGATTTCCGCGTCGGTGAAGTCGTCGGCGGAGCTGAACTCGCTGTCGGTCAACCTGATCCCGAGCGAATGGCATTGGGACAACTACGGCGAGGCGCTCTCCCGCCAGGGCCTGCTGCATTCGGCGTTCAACAGCCTGCTGGTCGCGCTGGCCAGCACCGTGCTCGCGATCCTGATCTCGGTGCCCGCGGCCTACGTGCTGGCGCGGCTCAAGGGCAAGCTGCGCGTCGCGGGCGTCACCTGGATCCTGGTCAGCCAGGTGTTCCCGGTGGTGCTGGTGATCCTGCCGCTGTTCCTCGTGCTGCGGACGCTCGGTCTCGCCGACAGCCTCGTCGGGCTGACGCTCGTGCACACCACCTACATCCTCCCGTTCGCGCTGTGGATGCTGCAGGGCTACGTCGCGGCGATCCCGGTGGAACTCGAGGAGGCCGGGGCGATGGACGGCGCGAACCGGTTCACCGTGCTGCGCACCATCGTGTTCCCGCTGCTGGCCCCCGGTGTGGTCGCGACGGCGATGTTCAGCTTCGTGTCGTCGTGGAACGAGTTCTTCTTCGCGCTGGTGCTGCTGCAGTCGCCGGAGAACTACACGCTGCCGATCACGCTGACCATGTTCATCGGCGGCGAGGGCAAGGTCGCCCTCGGTCCGCTGGCCGCGGGCGCGGTGCTCGCGGCGATCCCGAGCATCGCCTTCTTCAGCCTGCTGCGGAAGCGGCTCACCGGCGGCCTCATGGCCGGGGCGGTGAAGGGATGAGCCCCAACCCCATCGGAAACAGTTCGAAAGGTCGGTCGATGAAGACACGACGCGCGGCAGTCGCCGCCAGCCTCGCCCTCACCAGCCTGCTCGCGGCCGCGTGCGGCGGCAGCGGCGGGGACAGCGGGGACGGCGGCCCGGTCACCCTCACGTTCCAGTCCCTGTCGGACCAGCCCGCCGCGATCGCCGCCACGAACAAGATCGTCGGGGCGTGGAACCAGGCGCATCCGGACACGCAGGTGAAGGTCGTCCAGGCCGGCTGGGACAGCGCCTACGACAAGCTGATCACCCAGTTCAACGCGGGCACCGCGCCGGACATCGTGCACTACGAGGCGGCCGGGATCGGCCCGTTCGCGACCGACGGCTACCTCGCCGACCTCTCCCCGTATCTGTCCGAGCAGAAGCGCGCGGACATCCCGAAGGGCGTGCTCGACTCGGTGACGGTCGACGGCAAGGTCGTCGCCTACCCGACCGAGCTGCAGTCTTATGTGGTCTTCGCGAACAAGAAGCTGCTGGAGCAGTCCGGCGCGCAGCTCCCGACCGGCGAGACGATGACCTGGGACCAGCTGCGCCAGATGGCCAAGACCGCCACGAAGGACGGCAAGTACGGCCTGGGCTGGGGCCTGTCGAGCCCGACCGCGACGTTCGTGGCGATGGCCCCGGCGTTCGGCGGCAAGTACTTCGAGGGCACCGGCGATCAGGCGCAGATCACTGTCGGCCAGGGCGAAATGGCGCTGCCGCAGCTGGTGCACGACATGAACGCGACGGACCACTCGATCCTGCCGGTGACGCTGACCCAGTCCGGCGGCAAGGCGCTGGCCCCGTTCTACGCGGGCCAGGTCGCGATGACCGTCCAGGGCTCCTACCAGGCGGCGAACATCGAGAAGGACGCGCCGAAGGATCTCGACTGGGTCGCGCTGCCGCCCATCGCGGGCCCGGCCGGACCGGCGCAGGCAGCGAACCCGCAGACGCTGTCGGTCAACAAGGACTCGAAGCACGTCGAGCAGGCCGCGAAGTTCCTGGACTTCTTCACCAGCACCGAGAACCTCGCCGCGCTCAACGAGGCCGACACGCTGATCCCGGCGAGCAACTCCGCTCGCGAAGCGCTGGACAAGAAGCTCGGCGCCAAGAAGGGCTGGAGCACCATCCTGGCCTCGGGCAAGTACCTGACCTCGGCGCCGTATCTGTTCGCCGGCAAGTACGCGCAGTGGAAGGACACCGTCGCGACGCCCGCCTACCAGCGCTTCCTGGCGAACCAGATCGACGCGAACACGCTGGCGCAGCAGCTGAAGGACGGCTGGAAGAGCGTCGGCAAGTGACCGCCGCGCCGGGGCTGGGCGCTTGCTCCGGTCCCGGCGCGCACGACAGGCGCGGGCCGCATGCCCGTGCCGGGGAATGAAGGGACAAGCCGGTGACCTGGCTGGAGGACCGCGCGGTGGCAGTGATCACCGGCGCGGCAGTGGGGGACGCGCTCGGCGGCGCGACCGAAGGGTGGACGCCCGAGCAGATCGAGGAGCGCCACGGCGGCCGGGTGACCGGGATCGTCCCGCCGTGGTACCCGAACTGGCGGGACGCGCGCCCGATCGCGCCGTACCACAAGGGCGACGGGCACATCACCGACGACACCTTGATGACCCGCGCGATCGTGGAGGTGTACGCGAAGCGCCGCGCGCACCTCGACGCGTACTCGATGGCCGAGGACCTGGTGCCGCTGATGATCGGCGAACCGCGCTGGGTGCCGGAGCTGGAGTCGACGGCGCTGTTGCTGCAGCGGGTTTTCCTCGCTGAGAAGTGGATCGTCGCGAAGCTGCATTACGGGCATGTGGACCCGCGTGAGGCGGGCGTCGGCAACATCGTGAACTGCGGTGCGGCGATGTACATCGCACCGGTCGGGGTGGTGAACCCGGGCGATCCGCAGGCCGCGTACGCCGAGGCGATCGACCTGACCGCGCCGCACCAGTCGAGCTACGGCCGGGAGGCCGCCGGGGTGCTGGCCGCGATGGTCGCCGCTGCGGTCGCGCCGGGTGCCTCGATCGACGACGTCGTGCAGGCTGCGCTCGCGGTGTCGCACGACGGGACGTTGGCGGCGATGCGGGCGGTGGTCGACGCCTTCCAGGGGTGGAACGCCGCGCCCAAGACCGACGACGAAGAGCGTGCGCTCGCGCGGAAGATCCGCGAGGTGGTCGCGCCGTTCGATTCGGTCGGGCCGGAGTACCGGCAGATGTCGATGGACGCGCGGCGGCCGTCGCGGACCAAGGCGATCGAGGAATTGCCTGCCGCGCTGGGGTTTGTGCTGGGCCATCAGGGCGATTACCGCGGTGCGGTGCTGGCTTCGGTGAACTACGGCCGGGACGCCGATTCGATCGCGTCGATGGCGGGTGCGCTCTGCGCCGGTCTCGGCGGGGCGGCCTCGGTGCCGGACGAGTGGATCGACCCGATCGGCGAGGCCAGCAAGATGGACCTGCGCGAGACCGGGCGGCTGCTCGCTTCGGCCGCGGCGGACATCGTCAAGGCCGACCGCGCGCGGGTCCAGGCGCGGCTCGCCGCTCTCGACGCGCTGGCCGCGGCATGAGGCTGACCTGGGCGCAGCCCGAAGACCTGCTCGCGCACGAGTTCGTCCAGTCCACTGTGGAGGGCAAGGACGTGACCTCGGTGCGGGAGCGCTGGATCGCCGCCGGCGGTGATCCGGTGCCCGCGGTGAGCGGGGCAGGACCGCGGCCGGCGCCCCCAGCGTTGCGGGCGCTGGCCCGGACGCTGCTGGACGAACTGGCCGCGCTCCCCTGCCCGCCCGCGCCGCACGAGCCGGACGGATGGGACGAGATCGTGGCGCTGCTCCCGCCCGCGCCGGTGCTCCCGGCCCCCGCCGCGGACCGCGCGCTCGGCGCGTGGACCGGCCGGGCGGCGGGATGCCTGCTCGGCAAGCCGGTGGAGAAGATCCCGCGAGAGGGCATCGAGGAGATCCTGCGCGCGACCGGACGCTGGCCGCTGGACCGCTGGTTCACCGCGGTCGGCCTGCCGGACGACGTTGCGGCGCGGTGGCCGTGGAACCGGCGGTCCGCGCCGACTTCGCTGGAGGAGAACATCTCCGGGATGCCGGAGGACGACGACCTCAACTACCCGATCCTCGCGCTCACGCTGCTGGAACGGCACGGCCGCGAGTTCACCGCGGACGACGTCGCGCAGCTCTGGCTGGAGCAGCTTCCGGCCGGGCGGGTGTTCACCGCCGAGCGCGCCGCGTACCGGAATCTGCTGGACGCGCGACCGGTGCCGGAGACCGCGACGCACCTCAACCCGTTCCGCGAGTGGATCGGCGCGTTGATCCGGACCGACGTCTTCGGCTGGGTCTCCCCCGGCGACGTCCGCGGTGCCGCGCGGCTCGCGTGGGCGGACGCGCGGCTCAGCCATACCCGGAACGGCATTTACGGCGCGATGTGGGCGGCTGCGCTCGCGTCGGCGGCGATGGTGTGCGACTCCGTCCACAGTGTCCTCGATGCGGCGGAAACCGTTCTGCCGCCGGACAGTCGGCTGGCCGAAGCGGTGCGGTTCGGGCGAGAAGCCGCGGCTTACGACGACGGGCTGGACCGGTTGCATGCCCGGTACGGCGGCCTGCACTGGGTGCACGTGCTGAACAACGCGGCGGTGATCGCGTACGCGCTGGCCTGCGGCGATGGCGACTTTGGGCAGAGCATCTCGCTCGCCGTCACGGCTGGATGGGACACGGATTCCGCGGCCGCGACGGTCGGCGGCGTGGTCGGTGCGCTGGTGGGGCTCGACGGGATCGGCGAGCAGTGGACGAAGCCGCTCGACAACCGGATCGCGACGTCGTTGCCCGGCGGCGAGCAGCGGATCACCGACCTCGCGGCACGAACGGCCGGGGTGCCGAGATGACTGGGCGAGTGGTGGTGGTCGGGTCGGCGAATGTCGATCTGGTGGTCGACGTTCCGCGGCATCCGGGCGCGGGCGAGACCGTCCTCGGCGGCGATTTGCGGCGCAGTCCGGGTGGCAAGGGAGCCAATCAGGCAGTCGCCGCTTCGCTCGCCGGTGGCGCGGAGACGACCTTCCTCGGCGCGTTCGGGCCGGACGACGGCGCGGACTTTCTGCTGGCGTCATTGACGGACGCCGGGGTACGGACGGACCTGGTGTCGCGAGTGGACAGTGCGACCGGGACCGCGTTCATCATGGTCTCGCCGGACGGCGAGAACTCCATTGTGGTCGCGCCCGGGGCCAACTCGCGGCTCTCGCTTGCCGGGCAGCAGTTGGAGCGGATCGCCGCGGCGGACGTCGTGCTCGCGCAACTGGAGATTCCGATCGAAGCCGTGACCGCTGCCGCCGCGGCCCGGCGAGCTGGCGCCCGGATGGTGCTCAACGCCGCGCCGTCCCGGCCGCTGCCGGATCTCGACCTCGACGTGCTGGTGGTCAACGAGCACGAGGCGGCCGACCTGGCGGGTGCGTCCGGTGCGCCAGAGGAATTGGCCCGGATGCTGCAACAGCGCGCACCCGCCGTGGTGATCACGCTCGGCGCGGCCGGTTGTGTTGTCGCTGAGCAGGACATCGTGCACCTGCCCGGCTTCCGAGTGTCCCCGGTGGACACCACCGGTGCCGGGGACACGTTCTGCGGCGTGCTCGCGGCGGCGCTCGCCGAGGGGCGTCCGCTCCGCGAAGCCGCCGAACGCGCCGGGGCCGCCGCAGCGCTCGCCGTCACCCGGCCCGGCGCGCAATCCGCTGTCCCGACCGTCGCAGAGGTCGCCGAGTTCGCGGCCGGAGGAAACGCCCGATGACCTACGTGTTCGACCCGCTCGTCCCGCGCCCGATCGACCGGCCGACCGAGGTCCCGCTCGGCGCGCCGCTCTCCCCCGAGCAGCTCGCGGCGCTGGACGAGGCCAAGATCTTCGTCGGCCCGGCGGATCCCGCCGACCGGCCGGAATGGCGGGCCCGGCTGCGGCAGTGGCGTGCCGACGCGCACGAGCGGCACAGCTACCACGGCCGCGCCTACGACCGGCCGGAAGCCGCGTGGGCCGCCGGATGCCACACGGTCGCGCAGGTATGGCTGTGGGACGAGTTGCTGTATTCGTTCGAGGAGCACCGGTTCACGCCGGAGCGGTTCCTCGCCGACGCGCACCAGCGGTTCGGCGGCCTCGACGCGGTCGTGCTGTGGCACGCGTACCCGGTGATCGGTCTCGACGACCGAAACCAGTGGGACTTCTACCGCGACGTGCCCGGTCTCCGCGAACTGGTCGAGGTGTTCCACTCGGCGGGCGTGCGGGTGTTCGTGGACTACAACCCGTGGGACGTCGGCACGCGCCGCGGCGAGGACGACGCCGCGGAACTGGCCGCGGTGCTGGCCGATTTAGGCGCGGACGGCGTCTTCCTGGACACCTTGAAGAAGGCTGACCCCGCGCTGGTCGAGCAGCTCGAACGCGCGCGGCCCGGGGTCGTGCTGGAGGGCGAATCGAAGCTGCCGGTCGAGCGGATCGAGGACCATTCGGCGTCGTGGGCGCAGTTCTTCGCCGATTCACCGGTGCCGGGCGTGCTGCGTTCGCACTGGTACGAGCGGCGGCACATGCAGCACCACGTGCGGCGATGGCACCGCGACCACACCGAGGAGCTGCAGTCGGCGTGGCTGAACGGCGTCGGCGTGATGGTGTGGGAAGTCGTGTTCGGCGTGTGGGTCGGCTGGTCGCAGCGAGACGCGGCGACGGTGCGCCGGATGGTGTCTGTGCAGCGTGCGGCGGGTGAGCTGCTGCGCGAGGGCGAGTGGACGCCGTTGGCGCCGCTGACGCCCGAGGCCGAAGCCGCCGGGGTTTACGCGTCGCGCTGGGAACTCGGCGACTGGACACTGTGGACGGTCGTGAACCGCTCTGACTCGGACTATCTCGGGTCCGTTGTGGACGGTCCGGTGATCGATCTGTTCGCCGACGGACGTGTGCCCGCGCGCGGGATTTCGGCGTTGCTGCGGGTCACCGATGGCGCGGCGGAGCCGTCGTGGCTGTCTCAGGTGGCGACGCTCCCCCACGATCCGCACGCGCGTTTCCCGCATCGGCTCGCGACGCGGGTCCGGCCGCAGCCGACGAACGGCACGCCCGACGACGACGCGGTCGTGGTGCCTGCCGGGCACTACGCGCTGACGGTCCGGTACCGCGGCCGCGAGACCGGGATGTACCAGGGCGCGCCGTATGTGGACGAGTGGAAGCCGCTGCCGCCTCGGCTGCACGACGCCCGGACGCTGCAACGCGACGGTTCGCTGGCGTCGCCGGTCGCGGTCGCCGCTGCCGAGGTGACGAACGGCGATTTCGCGGAATTCCTTGCCGCTACCGGGTATCAGCCGGTCGAGCCGCATCGGTTCCTCGCGCACTGGGCCGACGGCCGTCCGCTCGCCCCGGACGAGCCGGTGACCTTTGTGGACCTCGACGACGCACGGGCGTACTGCGCGTGGCGCGGCGGCCGGTTGCCGACCGAGGACGAATGGCAGCTCGCCGGGGAGACCGGCGGGCTGCGGCGCGGCACGCCCGCGGTGTGGAACTGGACCGAAAGCGAACACTCCGACGGGAGGACCCGGTTCGTGATGCTCAAGGGCGGCAGCGATTACCGCGCCGAGGGTTCCGAGTGGTATGTCGAGGGCGGACGGCACGCGCCGGACTACAGCGTGAAGCTGCTGCTGCCCGGGTTCGGGCTGGCGCGCGGCGCGACGGTCGGCTTCCGCTGTGCGTGGGACGTGACGCGATGACCGTGTCGAGGGAGGCGTCCGCCGGGGCGCTGGCCGGGTTGCGGGTGGTCGACGCGTCGACGTTGTTCGCCGGTCCGATGGCCGCGATGCACCTCGGCGACATGGGCGCCGAGGTGATCAAGGTCGAGCATCCGTCGCGACCGGACCCGTCGCGCACGCACGGGGTGGCCAAGGGCGACGTCAACCTGTGGTGGAAGACGTTGGGGCGCAACAAGCGAACCGTCACGGCGAACCTGAGCAGCGACGGCGGGCGCGGGGTGTTCCTGGCGCTCGCCGAGACCGCGGACGTGGTGATCGAGAACTTCCGGCCGGGCACGCTCGAACGCTGGGGGCTCGGCTACGAGGAGCTGTCCGCGCGCAACCCCGGGCTGGTTCTCGCGCGGGTGACCGGTTTCGGCCAGTTCGGGCCGTACTCGCCGCGTCCCGGTTTCGGCACGCTCGCCGAGGCAATGAGCGGATTCGCCGCGGCCACCGGCGAACCGGACGGGCCGCCGACGCTGCCGCCGTTCGGGCTCGCCGACGGGGTCGCGTCGCTGGCCACCGCGTACGCGATCATGGTCGCGCTCGCCGGGCGGACCGCCAGCGGCCGCGGCCAGGTCGTGGACGTCGCGATCATCGAGCCGATTCTCGCCATGCTCGGACCGCAGATCACGCGATGGGACCAGCTCGGCACGGTCCAGCCGCGCACCGGCAACCGGTCCACGAACAACGCGCCGCGCAACACCTACCGCACGAGCGACGGGCAATGGGTGGCGGTGTCGACGTCGGCGCAGTCGATCGCGGAACGCGTGGTGCGGCTGGTCGGCCGTCCGGAACTCGCGGACGAGCCGTGGTTCGCGACCGGCGCGGACCGGGCGGCGCACGCGGACGTGCTGGACGAGGCTGTCGGCGGCTGGATCGCGCAGCACACCCGGGACGAGGTCGTGGCGGCCTTCGAGGAGGCGCAGGCGGCCGTGGCACCGATCTACGACGCGGCCGACATCGTCGCGGATCCGCAGTTCCGCGCGCTGGGCACGATCCACGAGATCGAGGACCCGGAACTGGGCACGACGTTGATGCAGGGGCCGCTGTTCCGGTTGTCGGACAACGACGGCGTCATCGGCTTCACCGGACGTCCGCACGGCGCGGACACCGACGAGGTGCTCGGTTCGCTGGGCTTCACGGCGTCGCGGATCGCTGAGCTTCGGGCGGAGGGAGCGGTATGACACCCGCGCTGACCCTGCTTTACGTCCCCGCCGACCGGCCCGACCGCGTGGCCAAAGCCCTCGCCTCGGACGCCGACGTCGTGCTGGTCGACCTCGAAGACGCCGTCGCTCCCGCGCAGAAGGACGCCGCACGGGACAACGCGATGCGGCTGTTGGCCGAGGTGCCCGCGTCGCGGCCGGTGCAGGTGCGGATCAACCACCCGGACACGCCGTGGCACGCGGCGGACGTGGCCGCGGTCGCCGCACTGCCGGCGTGGGTGGGCGCGCGGCTGCCGAAGGTCGAGAGTTCGCTCGACGTCCGGTCGCACGCCGATGCCTTGCCGGGGCGGGAATTGCACCCGCTGATCGAGTCGGCGCTCGGGGTGGAGCGGGCGCTGGAGATCGCGCTCACTTCCCCGCAGACGGCGTCGCTGGGGCTCGGCGAGGCGGATCTGCGGTCCGACCTGCGGCTCGCCGACGAAGCCGGGCTCACCTGGGCGCGCAGCCGGATCGTGAACGCCGCCCGCGCCGCGCGGCTGCCCCCGCCGGCGATGTCGGTGTACGCGAACGTCCGCGACCTCGACGGCTTGGCGGAAAGCTGCCGGGCCGGGCGAGCGCTCGGCTTCCGCGGCCGCACGGCGATCCACCCGATGCAGCTGCCGACAATCCGCGCGGCTTTCCTGCCGACGGCGGAGGAGGTCGCGCGGGCGCGGGAGGTGCTGTCCCGAATGGACGGTGCCACTCAGGCCGGGGTGGGCGCGATCGCACTCGCCGACGGGACGTTCCTGGACGTCGCGATGCGGGACCAGGCCCTGGCGGTGCTGGCGCTCGTCTCCGACTAGGCCTTGTCCGCGGAAACCAAGCGCAGCAACGGGTCGAAGCGGGCCGGGCCCTCGGTCGTCAGCTGCACCGGTTCCGCGACCGGCTGATATCCGGTCACGACGACGGTGTACTCGCCGGGGAACAGGTCCTCGACGGTGTAGTGGCCCGCCTCGTCTGTCACGGTGACGCGCTGGACCTGGCCCTTCGCGTCCAGCACCGCGACCTGCGCGCCCGGGAACGGACCCCGGACCGCGTGCACGGTGCCGGTGAGCCGGACCGACCGCGCCAGTTCGACGTTCTCGCGCACCGGCTCGGCGCCCACCTGGACATGGCGAGCCACCGGCTCCCGGCCGCCCGCCTGGACCAGCAGCAGATACGAGCCCGCCGGAGCGTCCAGGGCGAACGTGTTGTCCGCGCCGGTGGTGGTGCGGCGTACTTCGTGGGTCTCCAGGGACGTCAACGAAACAGACGCGGTTTCCGCGGGCGCGAGGCCGCTGACCGCACCCGAAATCGCCGCGGGCGGCGCGCTTTGCGTTGTGCTGCGGCGTTTGCGCGTCCGCGACAGCAGGATGTCCACGACGCCGAACAGCAACGCGAGCCCGACCAGCGCGGTCGACCCGATCAGCCCGAGCGCGGTCGCGGAGTGGTAGTCCCCGTGCGAACGCCCGAGCTCGCCGAAGAACAGCGACCCGCCGAGCGCGGTGCCGACCGCGGAACCGATCCGCTGGCCGGTCTGCAGCACGCCGGCCGCGGTGCCGCCTTCCGCGGGCGGGACTTCTTCCAAGGCGAGCGTCGAGTTCGGCGAAATCACCAGCCCGCTGCCGAACCCGCCGACGAACAACGGCGCGGCCAGCACGAACGCGGTGTTCGCGCCGGAGTAGTCGCGGACGAGCCACGCGGTCGCGGCGAGCCCGACCGCGACGAGCAGCGTGCCGAGCACGACCATCGGCCTGCCGAACCGGTGCACGAGCCGCCCGCCGATGGTCGGCGAGATCGCCGAGCCGATCGCGAACGCGAGCATCGCCGCGCCGGCCTGCAGCGCCGTGTAGCCGAGGCCCTGCTGGAAGAAGAGCGTCAGGACCAGGAAAATCCCGGTGAATCCGGCGAAATAGACCATGCCGAGCGCGGAACCCATCGAGTAGCTGCGCACGGTCAGCAGCTTCAGGTTCACCAGCGGCTGCTTGCCGCGGTTGCCGAGCCAGCGCTCCCAGAGCACGAACAGCACGAGCAGCCCGGCCGCGACGCCCATCAGCCACCAGCGCGGCGCGGCCGCCTGTTCCTCTTCCTCGATCAGCGGCAGCATCACCAGCACGACCGCCACGCCGAGCAGCACGCTGCCGACCAGGTCCGGCGTCCGTTTCCGGCCGCTGCGCGCGTCCTTGGGCAGCAGGCGCAGCCCGAACAGGATCGCGAGAATCCCGATCGGCAGGTTGACGTAGAAGACCCAGCGCCACCCCTGGTTGACGCCGATGCCCTGGATCAGCAACCCACCGAGCACCGGCCCGATCGCGGTGGAAAGCCCGACCGTCGCCCCGAACGCGCCGAACGCCTTACCGCGCTCGCGCCCGGAGAACAGCTGCTGCATCAGGCCGATGATCTGCGGATTCAGCAACCCGCCCGCGACGCCCTGCCCCAGCCGCGCGACGACGAGCCAGGTGGCGTTCGGGGCCGCCCCGCAGAGCACGCTGGTCGCCACGAACAACGCCAGCCCGAGCAGGAACATCCGGCGGCGCCCGTAGTCGTCGCCGAGCCGCCCCGACGGCACCAGCGCGAGCCCGAACGTGAGCGCGTAGCCGGACACGACCCACGAGACATCCGCGGGCGTCGCGCCGATCCCGTGCTCCATCGAGGGCAGCGCGACGTTGACGATGCTGACGTCGAGCAGCGTCATGAACCCCGCGATGAGGCACACCCACAAGGCGCGCCAGCGCTGCGGATCGGGCTCGGATGAAGGCGAAGCGTGCACGGACCGTCCTGATTCGAGACCGGTAAGATAATTACTGGTGTTAGAATACTCGCCCATGCCAGCGGAGCGGGACCACGTCGACGGAGTCATGGCGCAGATCACCGGCGTGCGCGAGGAAGACCGGGTGAGCAAGGCGCTGAGCTTCCGCCTGCTGCGCGCCGCCCGGCTGCTGGAAACGGAACTGCGCCGCGAATTCGACGCCTTCGGGGTCGGCCTGTGGGAAGTGGAACTGCTGGGCGCCCTCAAACGAGCCGGTCCCCCGTACCGGCTCTCGGCCGGGCAACTGCTGGACAGCATGCGCCTGACGTCCGGCGGGGTCACCAAACGCGTCGCCGGACTCGAACGCAAAGGCTGGGTCCGCCGCGACATCGACCCGGCCGACCGACGGCAGATCCTGGTGAGCCTCACCGACGAGGGACTGGCGCGGGCGCAGGAGGTGTTCGGGATGAAGACGCAGACGGAGGCACGGTTGCTGGGGGTTTTGCCGCGCGCGGAGCAGGAGCGGATGAATGCCGGGCTGCGGGAGTTGCTGCTGGACTGGGAAGGACCTGACGGGCGGGGGTGATCGGTTGGGGGCCGCAGCCATCGTCGCCACGGCGGATGCGCCGTCACGCGCGCTCACCTGCACCCGGTGCCGCGAAGCTCCCAGCCGGGCAGACTTCCGCACGCCGCGGCAGCCATCGCCGCCACGCGCACTCCCCTGCACACGATGGCAGCGCACCCGCTAGCGCGAAGTCCCTCACCCGGCAGGCTTCCGCACGCGGCGGCAGCCATCGCCGCCACGGCAGACTCGCCGCCACCCGCACGCGACGGCAACTCACCCCGCCACGGCCAACCTCCCGACCCGGCAGACTCCGCACGCGACAGCCGCCATCGCCGCCACGACAGACTCGCCGCCACCCGCACGCCACGGCAACTCACCCCGCCACGGCCAACCTCCCGACCCGGCAGACTCCGCACGCGACAGCCGCCATCGCCGCCACGACAGACTCGCCGCCACCCGCACGCCACGGCAACTCACCCCGCCACGGCCAACCTCCCGACCCGGCAGACTCCGCACGCGACAGCCGCCATCGCCGCCACGACAGACTCGCCGCCACCCGCACGCCACGGCAACCCGCCCCGCCACGGCCACTTCGCACGCGGCAGCCGCCATCACCGTCACGACAGACTCATCGTCACGCGCACGCGGCCACAGCCCGCCTGCCGCGGCGCGCTTCCGTGTCCCGCAGACTCCCCGCACGCGGCTCTCGGCACCCGGCAGACTCGCCGCGCACGGGACCGGCCAACGCCACCGCGGTCTCGCGCGCGGACTGTGTCAGCCTCGCCGTCAGACAGGTTCCCCGCACACGGCAGCAACCAAGTCGGCGACGGCTCGTCGTCCGGCAGACGCCCGTCGGCGCCCGCGAACTCCCGGTAGACAGCTCCGCCGACGACACCCGCCGCGGGATCGGGCCGCGGGCTCAAGCTCCGGCGAACTCCCAGCACGTCGCTCCGTGTGGTTCCTCCGAAGCGACTCCCACCGCGCGGCGCAGGGTGAGCCGGTACAGGTGCCACGGCGGCGGGCCTGCGCTCGGAGCGCTGAAGGGTGCCGTCAGAGCATCCCCGGACGCCGTCGCTGGCCAGCCGCCGGAGCGGTAGACCTCGGCTAGGTGCGCCACGGTGTCGGTGTCCACCACGCGGTGGGCGTCGCCCTCGAGGACCAGGTCCAGGCCGCGCAGGCGTACCGAGATGCTGCACGCCGGGTTGGCCGCGAGGTTCCGCGAGCGGCGCGTGCCCGGGCCGCCGACGAAATACAGGGCGTCGTCCACCCAGACCGCGCCTACGCCCGCCGAGTGGGGGCGGCCGTCTGGGCGGACGGTCGCGACGAAGAACGTCAGGTCGGCGGTCGGGGTGTCGGTGGCCAGGACGTCGCGGGCGCGGCTCCACGGCAGCGGGGCGTTCCCGTAGCGGTCGAGGTTGCGGGTCGAGGTCGGTTCGTAGTCAGTCATGCCTATGCGTCGAACGGAGCGGCATCGAATCGACACGGCCCCGCGAGCAGAGACTCAGGCGGCTCCTAACGGGGCGGGGTGGTAGCGGAAACCGTCGCCGGTGCGGTCGATTCGTCCAGGTCCGAAGTGAGCGGGCAGGAGAAGGGCATCCCGTTCGACGGCCAGTTCGCACAGGGTCCGCCGGGACTCCGCGGCAGCGACTGGGTCTACGTCGCCGCCCTGGGCCAGCGTCAGGTCCGAGAACTGGAACGGGTGGTGCAGCACATCCCCGCTCACCAGCGCGTGCTGACCGCCGCCGCTGAGTTCCGCGATCAGGTGGGCGGTGGTGTGCCCGGGCAGGGAACGCAGGGTGATGCCGTCCGTTACCTCGTACGGGAGGTCGATCAGTTCGACCAGGCCTGCCTCCACTACCGGGAGGACGCTGTCTTCGAACGTCCTCGCCAGGTCGGCTGCCACCCCGCCTTCGGGGGCCGCGGCGTGTACCTCTTGCAGCCAGGCGTATTCGTCGGCCGCGATCAGGTACCGGGCGCGTGGGAAGGTCGGGTCCCACGAACCGTCGACCAGCTGGGTGAAGCCGCCGCAGTGGTCTGGGTGCAGGTGGGTCGCGATGACGACGTCGACGTCCTCCGGCATGACACCCGTCGCGGCCAGGCGGTCCAGGTACGGCGTGTCGAACTGGTGATGCGCCAGCAGGACCGGGCGTTCCTTCGCGTTGCCGTTCCCGGCGTCGAAAAGCACCGTCTGGTCCGGCGTGCGCACCAGGTACGTGGTGATCGACAGGTCGAGGTCGCCGCGGTGGTCCCCCAACTGTTCGGGCGTGACAGCCGGGAACAGCTCAGCGGGGGCGAACGGCCAGTGGTCCAGTTCGGTGACCGCATCGATTCGCAGCGGCCCGAGCGTGACGGTCATCGGGGCACCGCGGCCATCGCCTCGATTTCCACGGCCAGCTCCGGTTTCGCGAGCGCGGACACCACGATCAGCGACTGCGTCGGCCAGTCGCTCTCCGGGAACCAGCGGCTGAACACGTCCCCCGTCGCGGCGCGGAAACCGGGCAGGTGCTCGGTGCCGGCGACCATGCTGAAAACCTTCACCAGATGCTCCGGCCCGGCGCCTGCCGCGGCGAGCACGCGTTCGATGTTCGCCAGCGCCTCGCGCGTCTGTGCTTCCGCGTCCGGCCCGGCGAGCGTGCCGTCCGGTCGTGCGCCGATCTGCCCGGCCACCACGACCAGCTCGTGATCAGCAGGAATCTGCGCGAGGTGGCTGTAGCGGCCGACCGGGCCCGCGACCGTCTCGGGATTCCAGCGCTTGCTCATCAGGGTTCCCCTCCCTTGGTTCGTGCCCACAGTTCACCACGAGGCACCGACAAAAACGGCCGAGGTCAGCCGATCGCGACCACCAGCTTGCCGAACTGGTCCCCCGACGCCAGATCTGCCAGCGCACGCGGCCCGTCGGCCAGGTCGTAGACGTGGTGCACCACCGGACGCACTCGGTGTTCCGCGACCAGCGCGACCATCTGCGCGAACTCCCGCGCGCTGCCCATCGACGTGCCCAGCAGGCTGATCTGCCGGAAGAAAAGATTGCGCAGCGACAGCTCGACGTCCGGGCCGGTGGTCGCGCCGAGCGTCACCATCCGGCCGCCGGAGCGGAGGACGGAGAGACAGGCGTCGAAGGTCGCCGAACCGATGCTGTCCACGACCAGGTCCACTGGTGCGCCGAGTTCAGCGGCCCAGTCGCCGCCGCTGCCGATCGCGCGGTCGGCGCCCAGTTCCGTTGCCCTGGCGAGCTTTTCGGGGCTGCGGGAGGTGACGCTGACCGTCGCGCCCGCAGCTTTCGCCATGGCGAGGGCGAACGTCGCGACTCCGCTGCCGATGCCCGGCAGCAGCACGTGTTCCCCTGCGGTCAGCCCGCCGCGAGTGAACAGCGCCCGGTACGCGGTGAGCGCAGCCAACGGGAGTGCGGCGGCTTCGGTCCAGCTCAGATGTTCGGGTTTCGGCACGACGTTGCCCGCCGGGACGACGACGTATTCGGCCAGCGTGCCGTTCGTCGGCACTCCGAGAATGGCGGGGACTTCCGGGACCGCGTCCGGCTCGGCCCAGTCGAGGGACGGGTTGATGACGACCTCGGTGCCGACCTCGACGGCGGCGTCCGATCCCGCGGCGGCCACCACTCCGGCGCCGTCCGAGCCCAGCACGGTCCAAGGGTCAGCCGGGCCGCGACTGTCCACGATGAACAGATCCCGGTGGTTCAGTCCGGCCGCCTTCAGCCGGACCAGCACTTCACCCGGACCGGGCGCCGGTGCCGGAACCTCCGCGACCCGCACCCCGCCGACTCCCGCCGCGCCCTCGTGGACGACTGCCCGCATCGCGTTTGTTGTCACGTCCGCGAACCTAACAGCCGCCCGCGCCCGCTGCCGACCTGGCGCGAATCCCGTCACAGCAGGGAATTTTCCGCCCCAGGTACGCCGACCATTCCGCGCCGTTATTTTTCACTAGGCTAACTTGGATCTATGACTCCTCGCACCGCCGCCGCGGCCCCGTTCGCCGTGCTCGGCCTCGGGTGCGCGATCGCTGGCGGGCTGGCGTCCGCGGTCATCGCCCCGCAGCCGACCCCGCATGGTGCGTGGGCGGTCGCTTATCTGGTCCTCGTTGGCGGGATCGCCCAGGTCGGCCTCGGGATCGGGCAGGCATTGCTCGCCCCGGCGCTGCCGTCCCGCCGGCTTGTCGTCGCTCAGGTCGCGGCTTGGAATCTCGGAAATGCCGCCGTACTAGGCGGAACGCTCTCCGGGGTGACGCCCGTAGTGGACGTCGGCGGCGCGGTTCTGGTCGTCGGCTTGGCACTGCTGGTTCTCGGCGTGCGCGGCAGTTCGCCGGACGGTCGCGCCCGGTGGGTCCGGCACGGTTTCCAGGCGCTCGTCGTGCTGCTGCTCGTCAGCATCCCGGTCGGGCTCGTCCTCGCGCGGATCGGCCCGACCTGAGTCCCAGGTCACGCCCGCAAGCCCGTCCTTTTGCACTAGTATTCTCGTAAATACTCTTTCCGGGAGGTTCCCGTGACCGGCTCGTCCGAGGTGTACATCAGCGGCACCAGCACCGACCCCGCGTTCCGCGCCAGCGAAGCCCTCCGCGCCGAATCCGGACGCGTGCTGGCTCAATACCGGGAAAAAGCCGCCGTGGTCACGGAACTTCAGCTCGACGGCAGCGCCCGCGAGGAGGCCAACGCCCGGCTGATCGAGTTCGCGACGGGCCGGTTGACCGAGTACCTGTCCGCCGCGGACCGCGTCCTCAACGCGACCGCCGCCGGCGCGCCCGCGACGCGCCTGCTGGTCCGCGCCTTGCGACGGATTCAGGACGCCGTGCTCCGCACCGTCGAGGAACTGCGGGAATCCGACACCTCGGCCCAGGTCAGCCATGCCGCGCAGGCATTGGACGCGCTCCTCGGCGCTTATCTCGACGCCGAAACCAGCGTCCTGCTGCCCGCGCTGGCCGATCTCCCCGGTGCGGACGTCCCCATCCTGGTCGACGACCTCCGCACGCTCCTCGACGGCGGCGAACTGGACCGCGCGGAAGTCCTCGACGTCCGCGAAATCCCGCACGGCACCCGGCATCCGCGCATCTTCGGCCGCTACGCGCGGCTCGCGCCCGGGGAATCGTTCGTGCTCGTCAACAACCACGACCCGAAGCCGCTGCGCCGCGAGTTCACCGCCACGCACGGCGAGGATTTCACGTGGGAGTACGTGGAATCCGGGCCGGAGAAGTGGCAGGTCCGGATCGGCCGCGCCGCGGTCCCGGCCTGACCCCCGATACCCGCGCCGACCCCCCTTCGGCGCGCCTCCCCGCGGCGGCCGGTCTCCCCCGCCCCGGCCGCCGCGGACCGGCTTGCTGTGCAATGGGAAACGCGCACCCGGCTGCTGCGCTTTGCGGGCGGAATTGCCTTGGCCGCCGCGAATCCACGCCCCATGCCTAACCCGCAGCCTCAGACGGATTGCTGGTGCATCAGAAACCCCCGCCCAGCCACGAAACTCGCGGAAGGAAAGCCCATGGCCATCGCGAACTGATTGCCGTGCAACAGAAAACGGTCATCCGGCCACCACTGTTCGCAGGGGGCTCGTCGGCCGCCTCGAATCCGCTCTCTGCGCGTAGCCGTTGCATCTCGCTGGCAGAGTTTCACTTGGTCACCGCGAATCTGCGACCCGCCAGGAATATCCAGCGCCGCGGGGAGCAATGCGCATGGTCAGCGACGACGCTTACCAACAGGCTTCAAATGCGCCAAACACAACGACGGCTCGACAAACGCCTCCAACCGCTCCGCCGTCAGCGGTGCTCGTACCTCCTCCAGCACCCCGCGCATCAGCCCGAGATGCAGGCCGCACACCACGTCCCGGCGTTCTTCCGCGATCTCGCGGAACGGGCAGTGCCGCAACCGGATCACCGGCTGCTCTGGAGAACCCGACGGGTCCGGAGCGAAACCGGCGTCGCTCAGCACGGTGGACAGTCGGCGGATCCCTTCGGCCTCGTCGACGCGGCGGGTCGGGGGCGGGCGGTCGGCCAGGTAGCGGCCCCACGCTTCGCCTGCGGATTCCGCGGCTTTCCCGGGATCGGCGACGTTTTCCGCGATCAGGCCGGTCAGCATTTCGGCGAGCAGGCGGTAGCTGCGGCGGCCCTCGGCTGCTTCCTCGGCGATCGCGGCGTAGACCGTCCGCGGGCGGCCGGGGCGGGTGCGGTCTTCCGTTCGGCGTTCGGCGAGGCCGGATTCGACGAGGCCGTCCAGGTGGAACCGCGCGGTGTTGGCGTGCAGGCCGACCTGCTCGGCGACGTCCTGCACCGCTACCGGAGCGTCCGCCGACCGCAGTGCGGCCAGCACCCGGGCCCGGCTCTCGCCCAGTGCGCGGGAGGCGGGCGGATCGGTCAGCGTCTGCTCGCTCATGCGGACCAGTTTAACCGAGTTGAATGAGGTTTTCTCCGCCATCCGAAGCGGGGTACAGCGGGTGCGCGCTCGTGGAAGTGCGTGGGGCGAGCTACTGCTGCGCGGAAACGTCCGGTCGCGGCTGCCCGGCGACCAAGGGCGTGTCCACCCCGAGGTCGCCGAGCTTCACCGCGCCGCCGGGGCTGTCGAGGGGCGCGTCGCGGCCGGGCAGGGTTTCGCTGAAGAACCGGGCGTTGTCCTCGGCGTAAATCCGCCAGCGGTCCGGAAGGTCGTCTTCGTAATAGATCGCCTCGACCGGGCACACCGGTTCGCACGCGCCGCAGTCGACGCACTCGTCCGGATGGATGTACAGCGAGCGTTCGCCGACGTAGATGCAGTCCACCGGGCACTCGTCCACGCACGCCCGGTCCATCACGTCCACGCACGGCTCCGCGATCACATACGCCACGGCCCGCCTCCTTCCGCCGTCTTTTTCACCAATGTACTCGGCAAAAAGGTCAGCCCAGCGGAATGGCGCGGAAAACCCCGTCCGGGTCGTAGCGGTGTTTAACGTCCCGCAGCCGGGCCGAGTTGGGGCCGAAGACGTTCGCCGAAGGGACGTCCGGGCCCAGCAGGTTCGCGTATGCGCCGGGCAACGCATAGGGGGCCAAGGCCGCCGACGTGGCATCCGCCCAGGCGCGGTCGTCGTTGCCCTCCCCCAGCCCGAGGATCTCGACCATCAGATGGTCCTCCCGCACGGGGAACGCCGTGTCCGCGGCCGGAATCCGGGCGGCCAGGCCGTGGAAGTGGTGGATCGACAGTCCGGACATCGGCGAGGTCCGGCCTTCCGCAGCCGAGGCGAGCACCGACGCGGCCTCGGGCGTGAACGCCGGAAGCGACCGCGTGCGGATGGTGACTGAACGGCCGTTGGGGAACATCGCATCCCGCCGGGCGATCTCCGCCGCGTAGGACGACACCGGCTCGATTTGCGAGGCGAGCGGGGGTCCGAGGCGGGCGAGGAAGCCCTCGGGATCAGCGGCGCCGCACCAGGTGGGCCAGACCAGCACGCACAGCGAGCCGTCGGCACCGGCGAGGATGCCAGTCTGCACGGTGAGTTGGTCCGGCGCGTCGGCCTGGATTTCGGCTACCGCAGCGAAAACCCGGGCCGCGTCCGATGCCGGATACCAGACCGGGCCGGTCGTGATCTGCGGCGCCTCGTGCAAGCGCACGCCGAGCGCGGTCACCACGCCAAAATTCCCGCCGCCGCCCCGCAACGCCCACCACAGGTCCGGCAGCCGCGAAGCGTTGGCGACCACAACCTCGCCGTCCGCGAGCACGACCTCGGCGCCGAGCAGGTTGTCCGAGGCGAGCCCATACTTGCCCAGAAAAGGACCGTATCCGCCGCCGAGCGCGAGCCCGGCGAACCCGACCGTGCCGATCGTGCCCACGACGGCGGTCAGGCCGTGCGCCTCCGCTCCCGCCAGCACATCGTTCGCCCGGGCGCCGCCGCCGACCACCGCGGCGCGCCGTCCTGGATCGACCGAGACCCGGTTCAGCGGACGCAGATCGAGCGTGATCCCGCCGTCCGCGATCGCGCGTCCGGCCCAGTCGTGCCCGCCGCTGCGCACCGACAGCGGCAGACCCAGTTCGCGCGCGGCACGCACCGAAGCCTGGACATCCGCCGTGCGCCGGCATTCAACCACCACGGCCGGACGCGCGACGACGGCGGCGTTCCAGACCGCCGCCGCCGATTCGTACTGAGGGCCGGACGTGTGCACCTGCCCGGCGGGCAGTCGGTCCCGCAAGGCACGGGCGGCATCCTCGGCAGTCATGGGCGGCTCCCCTGCTCGTCGATTCCGACTCTAGGGCCGAACCGGCCGGAAAAGGCAGCCGCGCACCGAGATTCAGCGGTTCACATAAGCCGCCGACGCCTCGCCGAGCGCCTCCAGCGCCGCCCGGACCCCGCCGTGCGCCTCCTCGCCGGACCGGCACGCGGCGATGATCGTGCGGTTCAGCACCGGCCGCGTCGCGAGCATCCGGACGCCGTCCGGCACCGGTCCGCGGGCGAGCCGCGGGACGAGCGCGGCGCCGACGTTGCCCGCGACGAGCGCCAGCTGCGTCACGTAACTCCCGATGGTGCAACTGATCCGCGGCTCCAGGTCCTGCGAACGGAGCACGTGCACGAGCCATTCGTAGCAGCCGGAACGGCCGGTCCAGCTGATCCACGACACGTCGTCCACCTCGGAGAGATCGACCGTGCGACGGTGCGCGAGCCGGTGCCCGGCGGGCAGCGCGAGATCGGCGACGTCGGAGAACAGCGTGACCTGCGTGATCCCCGCCGGCACCACGGTCGGCCGGTCCGCCCAGCTTTCGAACACCGCCACGTCGAGGTCCCCGGCGAGCACCTTCGGCAGCGTCTGTTCGGCTTCGCCCTCGCCCAGCGTCACGTTCAGCCGCGGGTGCTGTTCGGTGAGCATGGCGAGCGCGGGCGGTAGCAGCGCGTGCACGCACGTCGCGATCGACCCGATCCGCAACGGCCCGAAGACGTCCTCGCGCAGCCGCTCGAGATCCGTGCGCGCTTCGGCCAGCTGAGCCAGCACGCGTTCGGCATGCCCGACCAGCACCTGCCCGGCGCGCGTGAGCCGCACGGTCCGGCCGCGCGGCTCCAAAAGCGCCAGCCCCGCTTCCCGTTCGAGTTTCGCCAGTTGCTGCGACACCCCGGATGGCGTGACGTGCAGCGCGGCCGCCGCGCGGGCGACCGAGCCGTGCTGCGCGACCGCGTGCAGGGCGCGCATCCGATCCACACTGAACACGGTAGCGATGCTACCGGATTTTCCGCAGGAACATTCACTTGTCCTTGATAGTTAGCGCCCCCACCATAGAAGGCATGACCACCGAATCCGCCTCGTTGCCTGCCGCCGGCCCGATCGCCGCGCTCACCGGCCGCGCCGACCCCCGGCTGCTGGCCGCGGCGGGCTGCCTCTGCATCGCGCTGACCTCGGTGCTCATCAAGGTTTCCGGGGCCAGCGGCGCGACCAGCGCGTTCTGGCGCTGCGCCCTCGCGCTGCCGCTGCTCGCGATCCTCGCGTTCAGCGAGGCGCGGCGGACCCGCAAGCGCGCGAAGATCCTGCTGCCGCTGCTGGCCGGGCTCGGCCTCGGGCTCGACTTCGTCCTGTGGGGCGAGGCGATCCCGCGCGTTGGCGCGGGCGTCGCGACCATGCTGCTTTCGGTGCAGGTGGTGATCGTGCCGCTGCTGGCGTTCGTGTTCCTCAAGGAGCGGCCGGACCCGCGGTTCAAGTTCGTCGCGCCGACGCTCATCGGCGGGATCGTGCTCGCCGGCGGCGTGTTCGGCTCGTCGATGACCGGCTCGAACCCGGTGCTGGGCATGGTTTTCGCGCTCGCCGCGGGAGCGGGCTACTCGGCGTACCTGCTGTTGCTCCGGCTCAGCAGCACCCCGGCGACGCAGGTCCGTTCGCTGTCGCTGGCCACCGTGTCGGCGGGCTTCGTCTCCGTCGTGCTCGGGCTGCCGTTCGGCCGCCTCGACCTGGCGCCGAGCCTGCCCTCGCTCGGCTGGTTCGCCGCGCTCGCCCTCGTGGGCCAGGTCGTCGGGTGGCTGCTGATCGCCGGGGCGCTGCCGCGGCTGGCGGCCTCGACCGGCGCGACGATGATGCTGCTGCAGCCGGTCGGCGCGGTCGCGTTCGGCTTCCTGCTGCTGAGCGAACGGCCGGGCCCGCTGCAGCTCGTCGGCTGCGTGATCGTGCTCGGCGCGGTGTGCTTCGCCGGCCGCGGCGCGGGCAAGAAGCCCGCGGTTCAGCCGTCGGCCAAGCTCAGCCCGGCCGAGTCGAGCAGCCCGCGCGCCATGTCCCTGAACTCGTCGCGGCGGTGATCGACCAGGCCGTCGCCGCCGAGCAGGTCCGCCGCCAGCTCGTCGACCGGCCAGCAGACCAGCTTGCCGTGCCGCCCGAGCAGCAGCCCGACCTCCCGGATCCGGTAGAGGTCGGCGACGTCGAGCCAGGCATACAGCAGGATCTGCCACAGCCAGCGCCCGGCGCGGTCCGGATCGCCGACGGTCAGCACGGTTTTCACGTCCAGCAGCGTGCCCTCGGCGATCCCCGCTTCGGCGTCGAGCGTCCCGAGCAGGAGGTCGCCGTCGGCCCAGCCGGGCACGATGGTCGGCCCGGCGATCCCGAGCGGATAGCCCTCCGGCGGGGCGCCGCCGAGCCGCCGCAGTTCCCACAGCGCGCCGTTGTCGTGTAAGCGTTTCGCGAGTTCCGCCAGCTCGGTCACCTGTGCGTCGGCGGGCAGGGCGCGCAGGTCCGCGATCGTGCCGCCGCCGTCGACGACCCGGGCGAGGCGAGGGTCGATGCGGCCGGAGCGGTAGATGTCCTCGCACGCCGACAGCACCCAGTTCGTCCGCGCCAGTCCGGCTTCCGCGCCCGGTCCGCCGAGCATGCCGGGCGGGGCGTGCTGCGCCTGGTAGCGGCGCGCGCGTCCCAGCAGTTCGCCCCACAGCTCCTCGGCGCCCGGGAGCGCACCGCCGTCCGGCAGCCCGTCGCCGAGGTCGAGCCAGGTCGCCGCCGCCGGACGGATCCCGAGCGCCCGCGCCTGGTACTCCGGCGGAAGCTCGTCGTGCGTCGGGTACTGGGCGGCTTGCGCGTGCGCCCACGGGCCGCTGCCCCACTGCGCCCGCACCATGCCGAGCAGCGCGTAGTACGGCGGCGCGGGCTGCACGAGATCCGCGATCCGCTGGCCGAACGCACCGCCGATCTCGGCCCAGTGCTGCCGCGGCGGCCGCGCGAGCGCCGGACGGACCGGGCGGACGCCGTTCGTCGCCTCCTCGACCCGGCGCGCGGCCGCTGCGGTGCCGGTGAAGACGCGGGCGCACCAACGCGAGAGTTTCCCGCGCGGGTCGGCCAGTTCGGACGTCAACGACACCCGGCCAGTATCTCCCGGGACAGGAACGGCAGCAGGAGATCGAGGAACTCGCGCGGACGGTCCAGCGGAATCAGGTGCCCGCAGTCCGCCAGCACGTGCCCGGTGAGGTCGTCGGCGATCGGGCGCAACTGCTGCTCCAGCGCATCGCCCACGGGGTTCGCGCCGATCGCCATCGTCGGGACGGTCAGCCGCTTGGCTGCCGCTTCGGTCAGCTGCCGGGCGCTTTCCGGCATCGCGCGGTAGTACTCGAAGGCGCAACGGAGCGCGTCGGTGCCGGTGTACGCCTCGGCGAAGGCCGCTTGGACCTCCGCCGGAACACCGCGGCCGAGCGTGCCCTGCTCGAGAAACCAGCCGACGTACTCCGCCTCGTGTCCATTAAGGACAGTCTCGGCCAGTCCCGGCACCGCGTGGAAACCGAACCACCACGGCGGGCTCGCCGGGAAACCCCAGGGCAGCGACTCCATCAGCACCAGACGGCGCACTCGCTCCGGCTGCCGCAACGCCAGCAGCAACGCGCTCGAAACCGCCAGATCGATGGCCACCACCTCGGCATCCGGCTCCCCCAGCGCGTCGAGCAGGCCCGCGACGTCAGCGGCGACCGCCCCAGCGTCGAAGCCGCTCTCGGGACGGCTGCTCGCACCCAGCCCGCGCAGGTCCGGCGCGAGCACCCGGTACCGCTCGGCGAGGGTCGGGATGACCTTGCTCCAGAGCTGCCAGGTGTGCGGGAATCCGTGCACCAGCACCAGCGCTGGCCCGCTCCCGGCGACGGCGACGTTCAGCCGGACCCCGTTCGCTTCGACCTGCCGCACCGCGTTCATCGTGCCTCCTGTGGTTACCATTGGTTACCAGCACACGGTAGGTAACTCCAAGGATGCCGCCAAGACGGCAC
This sequence comes from Amycolatopsis nivea, assembly GCF_004522235.1. GTDB lineage: Bacteria > Actinomycetota > Actinomycetes > Mycobacteriales > Pseudonocardiaceae > Amycolatopsis > Amycolatopsis nivea. Next base: position 129,422 of record NZ_SDLT01000001.1, on the reverse strand, counting down.
TTTCCCGACAGGTGGTGAGCCCGAGGTGACCCCCTCCGCCCGCGGCGATCTGTTCGACCCGGCCTGCCCGACGCGGCGGCTGCTCGACCGGATCGGGACGAAGTGGACGTCGATGACGGTCAAGATCCTCGCCGAGGCCGCGCCGGACGAGGTGCGCTTCGCGGATCTTCGCCGCCGCATCCCCGGGGTGTCGCAGAAAATGCTCTCGGTGACGCTGCAAAGCCTCGTCCGCGACGGCCTCGCCACGCGGCGGGTCGAGGACACGGTGCCGCCGCGGGTGCATTACCGGCTTACCGCCCTGGGCACGTCGCTGGAATCCGCGCTCGCGGCGCTGCGCACGTGGGCGGAGGAACACATGGCCGAGGTCGACGAGGCCAATCGGAAATCAGAGCGGTAATTTTCCGCACACCGGCGAGTCGGTCGGCCACCGCGAAGCGGATACGGCACACACTCGCGCAAGTGGAATCGCCAACCGAACGGGACCGCAAACCGGCACGGCATGCAATCGGGCAGTTTTTCGCGCATCCGCTCGCGTCGTTCCGCATCATCGTCGGAATCTGGGCGCTGCTGACGCTGCTCGGCGCGGTGATGGCGCTGTCGTCCTCCCCTGCCCCCGGAACCGGGGTGTACCAAGCCTTCTTCCGGCATTTGACGTTCGTCGCGTTCGGCGTGGTCGCCTTCGTGCTCGGACTGCGCGTCCCGTTTTCCCGGCTGCGCAAGGCCGCCACCCCGGCGCTCGCCGCCGCGGTGGTGCTGCTGCTACTGGTACTGACCCCGCTGGGTTCCGACCACGGCGGCGCGCAACGCTGGCTTTCCGCCGGGCCGTTCACCCTGCAGCCAGTGGAAATCGCGAAGGTCGCGCTGGTGTTCTGGGGCGCGCATTTGCTGGTGTCGAAACAGAAGGTGCTGCACCATTGGCGGCATCTGCTGGTGCCGCTGATCCCGGTGACGCTCGCGTTGTGCGCGCTGCTGCTGGCCCAGCCGAATCTCAGCGGCACGGTCACGCTCGCGCTGATCACCTTGGGCTTGCTGTGGTTCGCCGACGCGCCGAAGCGGTTGTTCGCCGCCATTCTCGCCGGCGGGGTCGCCGGAATCGTCGCACTCGCCCTTTTCGCCAGTTATCGTCTCGCGCGCATCCTTTCTTTTCTTTCGCCGAATCCCGACGCGAGCGGCAGCGGCTACCAGGCACAGCAGGCGCAATACGCCCTGGCCGACGGCGGCTGGTTCGGCGTCGGTCTCGGCCGCGGCGCGGCGAAGTGGAGCTATCTGCCGGACGTCCAGAACGACTTTGTGTTCGCGCTCGTCGGGGAGGAACTCGGGTTCGCCGGGTGTCTCGTGGTGCTGGGCCTGTTCGGCTACCTGGCTGTGATCGGCCTGCGCACCGCCGCGCGGGTCGCCGATCCGTGGGTGCGGCTCGTCGCCGGGACCACCACCCTGCTGCTGGTCGCGCAGGCGCTGATCAACATCGGCTACGTCGCGGGCGCGCTGCCGGTGACCGGCGTGACGCTGCCGCTGGTGTCCGCTGGCGGCACGTCGCTCGTGGTCACCATGCTGCAGTTCGGCATCCTCGCCCAGGCCGCGCGGGAGGAACCGGCCGCGCGGACGTTCCTCGCCGGGCTGCGGAAAAAGGGCTCCGGTACAGTCCCAGCGTGATCACCAAGGCACTCTCCGCCACCTGCGCGGCCGTCGCGCTCGCCGGGCTGGCCGCGTGCTCCAACCCGACCGGCAAGTCGTGGGCGATCACCTACGAGATCACCTCCGACCAGCAGACCACGGCCACCGGCGTCGCCTACGGCGAGTCCGGCAACCGCTACGAGGACAAGGTCGCGCCGCACCAGCTCACCGGTCCGCTCGGGCTGCCGTGGAAACAGGACGTCGTGGTCAGCGCCGGACAGAAAGCCTCGGTCACCGCCACGCCGTCGACCGCCGCGACGCTGCGCTGCCGGATCCTGCTGGACAAGACGAAGGAACTCGCCAAGGCGAGCGCTCCCGGTCCCGGCAAGCCGGTGACCTGCGAGCACACCACCGACTCCTGACCTGTCCCGGAGCGTCCCCGCGGACTCGCGGGGCGTCGCCGGCTCCCCTCCGCCGCTCGGTACGCTCGTGACCTTCGGGTGAACGCGAGATGGCCGCCAGGCGAACCGGCGGACCGGAGAGGGGTTGTATGGCGACCACGGCCGGAGCTTCCAGCAGCGAGACGTACGACGCGATCACCCATTTCGCCCACGCCATGCCGGGCTGGGTGCAGTCTCTCGTGCTGGCGTACACGCACTACGGCCTGGTCCTCGTGGCCCCGTTCTTCGCGTGGCTCTGGTGGCGGGCGCGCGGGACCGGCTCGCCCGAGCGGATGGCCGCGGCGCTGCTCGTTCCGGCGGCCACCGTGGTCGCTTACGTGCTCAGCGAGATCATCAAGGCCTTCGTCCACGAGCAGCGGCCCTGCCGGGGACTTCCGCCGGACGCGATCGTCGGCGCCTGCCCGCCGCCGGGCGACTGGTCGTTCCCGAGCAACCACTCCACCATCGCGGCCGCGGTCGCGCTCGGCGGGGCTTTCGCGTGGCACAAGGGCGCGCCGTGGCTCGCGGCCTTCGCGGCGACGATGGGCTTTTCGCGGGTGTTCGTGGGGGCGCACTATCCGCACGACGTCCTGATCGGGCTCGCGCTCGGGGCCGGGATGGCGTTGCTGCTGCAGCGATACGCGCTGGGTCCGGCCGCCGGACTCGTGCGGCGGTTCGCGGGCAAGGTGCCGTTCGGGTTGCTGGGCGTGGCACCGGAAGGCGCGGAGGCTGCGACCGCTCGGCCCGATCCGGACGGCGATGCTTCGCCAGGCCAGGCCGCCGGCGCTCGGCCGGGTGCTCGCGACGCGGGTGCGCCTCCCACTCGCCGCGTCGGGCCGCCCGAAGCCCGCGACGCCAGCGGTCGCCCCGTCCGGCCGCCCCGGCGGCAGAATTCGCAGCCCCTCCGCACCGCCGCGCCACAACCGGGTGCGGCGGACGAACCGGCACCACGACGGCAGAACTCCCAGCCGATCCGCACGGCCGCGCCCCAGCCCCGCGCGGCGGACGCCCCGGCTCCCGGACGGCAAAACCCCCAGCCGCCCCGCATGACGCCGCCTCGCGGAGCGGACGCACCCGCTCCGGGCCGACAGAACTCGCAGCCGATGCCCCAGGCCCGGCCCGTCGACGGCCCGCCGCAGAACCGTCCGCCCGCGCAGCCGCCGGTCCGTCCGGCTCGGCAGCAGCCGCGTCCGGCCGGTCCGCCGCAGGGCCGCGCCGCGGGTTCGCCGCCGCCGCGTCCGTCGAACCAGGCCCAGGCCGGTCCGCCGCCGGAGGTCAGCCCGGGAGATCGCCCGTCGCGGCGAACTCCAGGCGCTTCGCGACCGACACCGCCTGGTCGGCGAAACGCTCGTAGAAACGGGTGAGCAGGCTCAGCGCGACCGCGATCCGCTGGTCCTGCGTCCAGTCCGGGGCGGTGACCGTCGCCATCACGCGGGCGTGCAGTTCGTCCACGCGCTCGTCGGCGCGGCTCAGTTCGGCGTAGCCGCCGCGGGCCTCGCCGTGCACGAGGTCGGCGAGCCGCTCGGCCATCGCCGAGGTGACCTCGCCCAGTTCCGCGAACACCGCCTCCAGATCGGCGGGAACGGTCGGCTCCGGGTGGCCGCGGCGCGCGGTGCCCGCGATGTGCGCGGCGAGATCGCCCATCCGCTCGAGCTTCTCCGCGCAGTACACCGCGGCCAGCACGGCGCGCAGGTCGCCGGCCACCGGGGCTTGCAGGGCGAGCAGCGAATACGCCTCGTCCTCGCAGGTCGCGCGCTGGTCGTCGAGGTCGGCGTCGCCGCTGAGCACCTGCTCGGCCAGCGGCAGGTCCATGGTCAGCAGCGCCCGGGTGGCCCGGCGCATCGCCTCCGCCGCCGCCTCGGCCATCGCCGCCAGACGCCCTTCGAGCTGTTTCAGGTCGTCCTGGAAGCCTTCGCGCATGTCGAGCGACTTTACCGGCGGCCGGCGAACAGGCCCGCGTCGGCCAGCGGCCAGGCCTCCTCGGGCTCGGCCAGCTCGTAGCTGTGGCTGCCCTCGTGCCCGCCGGGAACCCGGCAGAAAACGCCCTCGTCGGACTCCGCGCCGCATCGCGCGCGGGTCTCCAGCACGCGGCGGCCGGGCCACCAGCGCAGCCACATCAGCGGCTCCTCGCCGCGTCCGCCGACGGGCGTCGCGTGCTCGTGGCCGTGCCCGGCCTCCAGCTCGCAGAACAGCTCGGGCTCCGTCCCGCGGACCGCGACGCTCCGCAGGACCGAGCGCTCGCGCCCGGTCAGCTCCACCGGTTCGCGGCACAGCGCACCTTCGGCCATGCGGCCAGCGTAAACGGCCGCCGCCGATTCCGCGCGCAGGGCCCGGCCGCGCGCGCGTCCCGCGTGCCGGGCCCTGCTCTTCCGCAGGTCAGCGCACCCGCTCCAGGAGCGCGAACAGGTTCTCCCAGTGCCGCTTCTCGCCCTCCTCGTGATACGCCGCCGTGTCCGACATCGTGAACCCGTGCGACGCGCCCTCGTACACCTCCGAGCGGTAGGTCACCCCGGCCTCGTCGAGCGCGTGCTCGAGCGTCTTGATCTGCTCGGCGGTGGCCGACGGGTCCTGGTCGGCGTGCCCGAAGTACACCTCGCCGGTGATCGAGCCGACCCGCAGGTGCGGGCTGTCCGGCTGGTCGGTGGCGAGGCGTCCGCCGTGGAACGACGCGATCGCCTTGACCCGGTCCGGGAACGCCTCGATCACGCGCAGCGCGTTCGTGCCGCCCATGCAGTACCCGGTGATCACGACCGGCCCCGGCGCGACGCCGTCCTGCGCGGCGAACCAGTCCAGGTACTTCTCCGCGTCGCGAGTGATCGCCTCGGTGTCCAAGGCCTCGATCATGGGCATCAGCTTGCCGAAGACCTCGCCCCGTCGCTCCGGGTCTTCCAGAGCGGCGAAGTCCACCAGCGGCGTCCGGCCGCCGCGGTAGAGCAGGTTCGGCGCGAGCACGGCATAGCCCTTCTCGGCGATGCGGTCGGCCATCTCCTCGATCCGCGGCCGCAGCCCGAACGCGTCCGGGAAGAGCAGCACCCCGGGATGCGGCCCGCCGTCCGGCACGGCCAAGTACGCGTCCGCGGTCCCGTCAGCGGCCGGAACGTCTGGCTTTTCCTTGCGCATCCGCTTTGTCCTCCATTGATTGCAGTGCGTACGAGATCAATCTATCCCTGCGCCCGCGCCGCGCGAATGTCCCGTTTCCTGTCCGGTTATTGGACTGAACCACTGCGGTCGGCGGATTGACGGAGTCCGGTTTGCCCGGTCAGGATCACCGGGCCCGCTCCGGGCCGCCCTCCGCAGAACGGACTGTCGATGGCCAGACCTCCACGTTCCCCGCGCGCCCGGAACCGGGTCGCGCTCGCCGCGCTCGTCCTCCTGGGCGGGCTCGTCCCCGCCCAGGCCGCCCAGGCCGCCCCTCCCCCGCGCCAGCCGGAGATCGGCCGTCCCGCGCTCGACCGCAACGGGTGCGCCCGCATCGAAGACTCGCTGCCCCAGCTGGCCGACTGGCCCAAGGTGCGCAGCGCGATGCCGAAGAACCCGGTCGACGAATGGCGGATCAGGCAGATCGTCTCCGGCATGTCGCTGGAGGAAAAGGTCGGGCAGATGACCCAGCCCGAGATCGCCGCGATCACGCCGGCCGAGGTGACCCAGTACTCGATCGGGTCGGTGCTCAACGGCGGCGGCTCGTGGCCGGGCGGGAACAAGCACGCCGGCCAGCAGGACTGGCTCAAGCTCGCGGATTCCTATTGGGACGCGGCCAAGGCCACGAGGACAAAGATTCCGGTAATTTGGGGCATAGATGCCGTGCACGGGAATAACAATGTGTACGGCTCCACTGTTTTCCCGCAGAACATCGCGCTCGGCGCGGCGCACGATCCGTGCCTGGTGCGCGATGTCGAGAACTCGACCGCACGGCAGATCCGCGCGACCGGCCAGGACTGGGCGTTCGCGCCGACTCTCGCCGTCGTGCAGGACGACCGCTGGGGCCGTACGTACGAAGGCTTCTCCGAGGACCCGCGCATCACCCGCGCCTACGGGTACGAGGCCATGAACGGTCTGCAAGCCGGGGCCCGCCTGCGCATCGGCGCGAACGGCGTGATCGGCACCGCCAAGCACTTCATCGGCGACGGCGGCACGACCAACGGCCAGGACCAGGGCGTGAACGCTTCGTCGGAAGCGGACATGATCAACCTGCACGGCCAGGGCTACTACGGCGCGCTCGCCGCGGGCGCGCAGACGGTCATGGCGTCGTTCAACAGCTGGACCAACCCCGACCTCGGCATCAACGAGGGCAAGATCCACGGCAGCGACAAGGTCCTCAACCAGATCCTCAAGGGCAAGATGGGCTTCGACGGCCTCGTCGTGTCCGACTGGAACGGCATCGGCCAGGTGACCGGCTGCACCAACTCCAGCTGCCCGCGCGCGATCAACGCGGGCATCGACGTCGTGATGGTCCCGAACGACTGGAAAGACTTCATCGCCAACACGGTCGCGCAGGTGCGCGGGGGCGAGATCCCGATGTCCCGCATCGACGACGCGGTCACCCGGATCCTGCGGGTCAAGATGCGCGCCGGGCTGTTCGAGGAGCGCAAGCCTTCGCAGCGCTGGTACGCCGGTTCGCCGGACGCGTTGACGGACAAGGCACTCGCGCGCGACGCGGTGCGGAAGTCGCAGACGCTGCTGAAGAACAACGGCAACGTGCTTCCCTTGGCGCGCAACGCGAAGGTGCTCGTGGTCGGCAAGAGCGCGGACAGCATCTCGAACCAGACCGGCGGCTGGACGCTGACCTGGCAGGGCACCGGGAACACCAACGCGGACTTCCCCGGAGCGACCTCGATCCTCGCTGGGCTCAAGGAGGATCTCGCCAACGTCACCTTCGATCCGACTGGCACCGTCGATCCCAAGGGCTATGACGCGGTCATCGCGGTCGTCGGCGAGACTCCGTACGCGGAAGGCGTCGGCGATCTGCAGCGGAAGAGCCTTGAAGCGGCGAAGCTGTATCCGGAAGACCTTGCGGTGCTGGACAAAGTCAGCGGCAAGGGCACTCCGGTGGTGACGGTGTACGTCAGCGGCCGCCCGCTGTACGTCAACAAGGAACTCAACCGTTCCGACGCGTTCGTCGCCGCCTGGCTGCCCGGCACCGAAGGCGGCGGCGTCGCGGACATGCTGGTGCGCGGCAAGGACCACGGCGGATACCGCGGCAAGCTGTCCTACTCGTGGCCGAAGAGTGCCTGCCAGACGCCGCTCAACCCGTGGAGTCCCGGCTACGACCCGCTGTTCAAGCTCGGCTACGGCCTCACCTCGAACCAGCGGACCACCGTCGGCAAACTCGACGAGACCGAGGGCCCGGCCCGCTGCGGGGCAACCGACGGCGGCGGCACCGCGACCGAGGACCTGCCGATCTACGACCGCACGGATGTCGCGCCGTACAAGAGTTTCATCGGTTCGGCGTCGAACTGGGGCGGCACCGAGATCGGCGCGGACGGCACTGCTTCGCATCCGGAGATCACCGTGGTCCCGGCCGACGTCAACGTCCAGGGCGACGGCCTGAAGGCGACGTGGACCGGCACCGGCGCGGCACAGCTGTATTCGCAGCATCCCGGCGGCACTGACGATCTGCGCGGATATCCCAACGCCGACGGCGCGCTCGAGTTCGACGTGATCGTGCATTCGCCGCCGGTGAACCGGACGGTCGTCAGCCTGCACTGCGTCTATCCGTGCTCGTCGGAGGTCAACGCGACGAAGCTGTTCGGCGATCTGCCCGCCGGGCAGAAGTCGACGGTGAAGATCCCGTTGTCCTGCTTCGCGAGCGGGCTGGACTTCGAGAGCATCGACACCCCGTTCCTCGTCTACACCGACGGCCCGTTCTCCGCGTCGTTCGCGAACGTGCGGTGGTCGCCCGGCGGGGCGAAGGATCCGGACGCGCGGAAGTGCTCCGACCTCACCGGATAGCCCGCGCCAGCTCGACGACCCGGGACCTGGCCGCCTCGCGCGACGCGGCGGCCAGGTCCTCGAGCCCGTCCAGCGCGGGGACGTCGCCGACCCGGGTGAACTCCTGGGACACGAACGTCAGCCGCTCCACGCCCTTGTCGGCGAGGTAGGCGCGCAGATACGACTCCTGGAACTCGAACGCCTCGCGCGGCGTGCCGGGACCGTATCCGCCGCCGCGGGCGTTGACGATCACGAAGTCCTTGTCCGCCAGCAGTTTCCGGCCGGTTTCCGGATCGGCGAACACGCCGGGGAAGCTGATCCGGTCGATCCACGCCTTGAGCGTCGCGGGCACGCCGAAGTTGTACATCGGCACCCCGATCAGCACGGCGCGGGCTTCGCGCACCTCGTTCACCAGCGGCAGCGTCAGGTCCCATTCGCGCTGTTCGTCGTCGTCCGCGATCAGCGTCGCGATGTCTTCCAGCGACAGCACTCCCTTGCGTTCCACCCGGCGGCCGAGCCGCGCGTACGCCTCGCGCAGCGGCGGCACCGGTTCGGCGGACACGTCGCGGTGCCGCACGGTCCCGCCGCCGCTCCGCCACTCGTCGGCGAACAACGCGCCCAGCTGCCTGCTCACCGACGCCTCGCGGTCGGCGCTCGAATCGACGTGCAGCAAGGGCGCTAGCATGACGGTCATCCGGTTCCTCTCCTCGTCCTTGGTCCTCGGGCCGGCACTCCCATGACGGATCGAGACGGGAAAAGGTGACCGATGGACGACGCACTGGCGCGGCGCTTCGAGGACGAGCGCCCGCGGCTGCACGCGCTGGCCTACCGCATGCTGGGTTCCGCGGCCGAGGCCGAGGACGTCGTGCAGGAGTCGTGGCTGCGGCTGAATCGCACGTCCGGCGTCGACAACCTCGGCGGCTGGCTCACCACGGCGGTGTCCCGGCTGTGCCTGGACGCCCTGCGCGCCCGCCGCGAAACGCCCGTCTCCGCGGTGCCTGACGCCGCCGGCGGCGCTGTGCCCGAGGACGAGATCCTGCTGGCCGGCGAGGTCGGGCGGGCGCTGCTGGTGGTGCTGGACCGGCTCGCCCCGCCCGAACGGGTGGCGTTCGTGCTGCACGACCTGTTCGCGGTGCCGTTCGACGCGGTCGGCCCGATCCTCGACCGGACGCCCGCGACCGCCAAGAAACTCGCCAGCCGCGCGCGATTGCGGGTGCGCGGCGAACCGGTCGTGCCGGTCGCGGAGCTGGCCGAGCACCGGAAAGTGGTGACGGCGTTCTTGGCAGCGGCCCGGGGCGGGGACATGGCGACGTTGCTGACCGTGCTCGCTCCGGATGTCGTGCGGCGCACCGATCCGGCGATGCTGCCGCCGGGAGCTGCCGCGGTGTTGCGCGGGGCGGACGAGGTCGCGCAGGGGACGAAGCTGTTCGCCGGGACTGCGCGGTTGGCTGAACTCGCGCTGATCGACGGGGATGTCGGGCTGGTGCTCGCTCCCGCCGGACGGTTGGTAGGGGTGCTGAGGATCGAGGTTCGCGCGGGTCTTCTCTGCGCGTATGAGGTAGTGGTGAGCGCCGAGCGGTTGGCGGGGATGGAGATCGCTACGCTCTCCTGCGATGGCGTATAGGGCGTTATACGACTTGGGTGTCGAACGGTTCGTAGCAGTCGAAGGTCTCGATCGAGGTGATCAGGCCGTCGGCGGTCTCGACGAACTGGGCGATGTGCGCGACGAGTTCGTCGCCGCGACGGAACGGGCCCGCGGCACGCGCGATCACCCCGCTCCAGGTGAGGCGAAGGATCGCGGTGTCCCCCACCGCCGCGGCCGAGCGCACGTCGTACCGCTGGCTCGACATCAATCCGGCACCGAACTCCGACGCCGCGAGCATCTGATCCAGGGTGGCGCGAGCGCCCGCGGGCCTGAGCAGGTTCGGATGCTCGACGGTCGACGCCGTCGGGGCGAAGTACTTCCGAAGATTCTCGCCGCACTGCCCGGCCTCGAGCGCCCGCAGCAGGGACGTCGCCAGGGCAACCGGGTCGCGGTCCATAAGAACAACTATAGTTGTACAACCTTGGTTGTCAATTGCATGGTAGGCACCGTGACTCCCCTGGACCTGGCCGATCTCGACTTCGCCACCCTCGCCTGGCTGGCGGGCAGTTCCGCGAACCGGGCGATCCTGACGGAGCTGCACGAGGCGGGCCACGTCGGCGTGCGCAACTCCCACGGGTACGTGATCCAGCACCTGATCGACCGGGCACCCACCGTTTCCGAACTCGCCGGTCTTCTCGGCGTCACCCAGCAGGCGGCCTCGAAGCACCTTCTCGAACTGGAGCGGCTCGGCTATGTCGCGAGGGTGCCGGATCCCGCCGACAGCCGGGTGCGCCGGGCCCAGCTCACCGACCGCGGTTGGCGGCTCGTCGACGACAGCCGCCGGATACGGCAGCAACTCGATGCGCGGCTGACGAAATCGGCGGGCAAGGACGCTGCCGAAGCGGCTCGGCTAGTCCTGGCTCGCGTGCTCGAAGCGACAGGCGGAACCGCGGACGTGATCGCGCGTCGCGCCGCCCTGCCCAGCGAATAAACCTGCCGTCATCACCGCGTATCAGCGGTGCCCTCATCGCGACGGTGCATCGCGCGATAACGACCGGGAGCCTGGCCGACGACCCGTTTGAAAGCACGCGCGAACGCGAATTCCGAGTCGTAACCCACCTTCCGAGCGATCTGCCGCAGCGGGGCTTGGCCCTCGCGCAGCAGGCGGGCAGCCACGGTCATCCGCCAGATGCCGAGGTACTCCATCGGGGTGTGCCCGGTAGTCGACGTGAACCGGCGGCTGAACCGGGCCCGCGGGACGCCGACGGAGTGCGCGAGTGCCTCCACGGTCCAGGGTTTGCCGGGATCGTCGTGCAAGAGCGCGAGCGCGGGGCCGACCGCCGGGTCGTGGAGCGCGCGGGCCCACCCGGCCAGCTGGTCGGGCTGGCCGAGGAACCAGGACCTCAGGGTGTAGGTGAACAGCAGGTCGAGCAACGAGGCCACCACGGCGGGCGTGCCGCGGCCGGCGTGGTCGACCTCGGTAGTGAGCAGGTGGACGGCGGCGGCGAGCGAGGTGCCGCGCATCTGGCTCGCCGTGACGCGCACGACGTCGGGCAAAGATGCCAGGAACGGGTGCTGCGGCGAAGGTTCGAGCAGGTACGCACCGCAGACCAGAACGGTCTCGGGACCGTCGCCCTCGATGACGAGGTCGGTGGCCGACAGCTCCTCCAGGTCGGCGCCGAACAGTTCGCGCACGGTGCGGGCTGACCGGCCTGGAGTGTCGGCCGCGACGTGTCCAGCGCCGGACGGCAGCAACGCGACATCCCCTTGGGCGAGATGCAGCGCCTCTCCGCCGTCGGGGACGAGCACGCAGGAACCGGCGATCACGACGTAGATCGTGGCGATCGAGCGCGACTCGAACGCGAGGCCCCAAGGGGCCCGCAGCAGCGCCCGGCCGTAGACGACGCCGCCGCGCCGGAGGGCGGCAACGATGTCGCCCACGACGTCCGCCACATGGTCACGGCCGACCGCTTTCACCGGCATCGCCATACCCGATTCACTCCGCCATCGCGCTGAACGGATATGAATCTGTCGAGAGCTGTCATGGCGCGCGTCGATAACCCGTTCATACGGTGAAGTGGTTGCCGATTCGACCTTACCTTGCGAGGAACGCGTGCCTACCACAGTTCTTGTCCTCGGCGCGGCCGGCCGCACCGGACGCCGGGTGGTGTCGTTGCTGGCCGAGCAGGGGCACACGGTCCGGGTCCCGGGGAGACCGGAGGGTTCGGCGACGCCGGTCCGGTTCGACTGGAGCGACCCGGCGACCTACCCGCCCGCGCTGGACGGCGTGGACGCGATCTACCAGTGGCTTCCGATCAGCCCCGACCCCACGACGGAGGTCGCGGCGCTGCTGGACGACGCCAAGAGCGCCGGGGTTCGCCGGGTGGTCCACCTGTCCACCACGACGGCGCGGCTGGCCGGCGAGGGCTTCCCGCTGGACGAGGCCGAGCGGCTCCTCGAAACGGGACCGGTGCCCGCGACCATTCTGCGCCCCAACGTCTTCGCCGAGAACTTCTCCGAACACCCCGCGATCCTGCGCGGAATCCGCACCGGGGTAGTCGCGGTTCCCGCGGGCGACGGCCGGGTCGCGCCGATCTCCGTCGAGGACATCGCCGCCGCGGCCGCGGCCGCACTGACCGAGGACGGGCATCAGCACAAGACCTACTCGCTGACCGGACCCGATTCACTGTCCTTTTCGGACATGACCGCGATCGTGGGCGAGGCTGCGGGAAAACCGGTGCGGTACCAGGCGATGGACCCGGCCGAGTTCCGCGACGCCTTGCTCCACGGGGGCACGGCCGGTCCGGTCGCCGACTTCTACGCCGCCATGTACGAAGGCATCCGCAACGACTGGGCCGCCGACGTGACCGACGACGTCCAGCGGATCACCGGCCGGCCGCCGGTCTCCTTCGCCGATTACGCCCGTGCCGCGGCGGCCTTGTGGCGTTGATTCGGCGAGTCCGGCCCGCGTCGATGAGGCCTGCCCCAGCCCAGGGGAGGTGGCGTGCCGCGCCAGGCTGGGGCAGGCATAACGGTGCGGTGAGCGATGGGCGGGACGCTCCTAACCGCACCGAGCTCTATCGGGTTTCTCCCCTTTTCGCGGGCTGTCGGCCTCCCGCGGGACGGTGTCGTCGACTTTCGGGATGACGTCGGTGTCCTCGCCGGCGCGTTCGGCGGCGGCCTCCTCGGCCGTCCGGCGGAATTCGGCCAGCCGGGCTTGTTCGATCTCGGCCTGGACCTCGTAGTCGAGCCGGGCCTGGAGGTCGCGGACGGTCAGCTTCCCGCGCGGGGGCGCGACCGGCCGGCGCGCGTGCCAGAGCCACATCGAGAGCAGTACCAGCAGCAAGAGCACGCAACACCCGATGACCACCGCCGGATGGCCGGTGCGGGCCGCCTCGCCGAGCGTCGCTGCCGCCTTCATGCGATCCACCTCTCAGCTGCGGAAGTGTCTTCGCGGTGCCTCCCCACCATGGGGCCGGCCAGTGGCCTGGACCAGCCAGCAAACCGGGCGAAAAGCGGGCGGCAACCGAGCGAATCGTCTTGCCCCGCACACGGTGACCTGCGGTAATCTAGCGACCCCGCGTTGTTGCGAAGGGGTGTCGCCCATGGGCGAACGGCGAGAAGGACTTGTCCGGGCACGCAAAGCGGCGAACCTGACGCAAGAAAAGCTCGCCGCGCTGCTGCCCGCCGACGAAAAAAGCATCCGCGCCTGGGAATCCGGCCGGTCCGAGCCGCGTCCGCACCGCCGCGACCGGCTCGCCCGGCTGCTGCGCATCAGCCCCGCCCGGCTGGAGGAACTGCTCCGGGAAGGCACCCCGGCGGACCTCCGCAGGCCGCCGGGAGCGCCGAGCGTCCTGCTGCCCGTCGTCGTGGACGGGCGTCCGGTCGCGCTGCCGCTGGACCGGGCGACCGTCGCGGCCAGCGTCCTCGCCCGGCTCGTGCCCGCACCCGGCGACGCGGCCCCGCCAGCGGTTCCGACCACAGAATGGGACGCCATGAGCCCGCTCAGTCGCCGCTCACTGCTCAAGAACGGCCTGCCGGTCGCGGCGTTGCCCGCGCTGGGAATAGGCGGCGCCGAGCACGTCGCGCGAGCGCTGGAGAATCCCCGGCGGTACATGGACAAAACCGTCACGCACTATTTCCGGCGGCAGCTCGACCAGTACAAATACGAGGACGGCGAACGCGGTCCGGCCAAAACGCTCCCGATGACGCTAGGCGTGCTGGACATCATCGACCGCATCGCCCGCGACGCGGCGCCCGAGGATCAGCGCGACCTGCTGCGAATCGGTTCGGAGGGCGCGGAGTTCGCCGGCTGGCTCTACCGCGACCGCAGGCAAATGGAAGATTCGCTGTACTGGCACGACCGCGCGATGGAATGGGCGCAGGCGGCGGGCGACGGCACGATGCAGGGCTACATTCTGCTCAAAAAGGCCCAGGTCGCCTACGACGAACGCGATCCGCGGCGGATGCTGATCCTCACCAGGGCGGTGCGCAACGGCCCCTGGTCGCTCCCCCGGCGGCTGCAGGCTGAAGCCGCCCAGCAGGAAGCCCGCGCGGAGGCGATGCTCGGCGCGTCGGCCGATCAGGTCAACCGCACCCTCGACGTCGCGTGGAAACTGCTGGACGACGCCGGACCGGCCGAATCGCCCCTCGGCGCGCACTTCAACGCGACTCTCCTGAATATGCAGACCGCGATCTGCTACACCGAAGCGGGCGAACCGCGCCGGTCGGTCGAGCTGTACGAGAAAACGTTGAAGGAAACCCAATTCTCCCGGCGCGACTACGGTTTCTTCCTGTCCCTCATGGCAAACTCGCTGGCCCTTTCCGGCGAACCGGACCAAGCAGCCAAAACCGGCCTCGTCTCCGCTCAGCGAGCCGCGGAAACGAACTCCCGGCGCACCAAGGAGGAACTCCGCCGGGTCGTGGAAGTGCTGAAGCCGTGGCACAACCGCCCGGACGTCCGGGAATTGCGCGAGGCGCTCAACGGCTGACCCGTCAGCGAAGCCATTCCCGGACTTCGCCGATCACCTGCCGTTGCCAGGCTTGGGTCTGCGGATCGGCGTACCCGGGATCGTCGTGTACCGCGAAGCCGTGCTGTGCCCCGTCGAGCTGGAGCAGCCGGTGTTCGCAGGTCAGCTCCCGATCCGCGGCCCGCGACGACTCGACCGGGACGAACGTGTCCTCGGTGCCGTGCACAATCAGCGTCGGCGCGGTGATGCGCGGCAGGTTTTCGCGCGCCTCGAACCAGAACGCTTCGTTGAGCAGCGCGCGGCCGAGCCGGAACCCAGGCCCGTGACCGAGATAATTCTGGCGTTTGAGGTCGGCGGCGCCGTTGTCGTCGAGGTAGCCGTCCGCCGACCACGCGGACTTCTCCTCGATGAACCGCGCGCGGTAGTCGATGAGGGGGTTGAACAGGACGAGCCGCTCGACGTCGTCCGGTCGCTTGGCCGCGTAGTACGCCGCGACGCCGCCGGAGAAACTGGCCGCTGCGAGCGACGTCCGCACGCCCGGGACAGCGGTGGAAAGGTGCTCGATGCTGGCCCGGATCACGTTGAGCAGCGCGAAAAGCGTCAGATCTTCCTGGCGGCCTTCGCTTTCGCCATGCCCGGGAAGGTCGACTCTCAGCGACGCTATGCCGGCCTCGGCCAGGTGGTCGGCAAGGCGAGTGAAGAACCCGCCTTCCTCGCGGGTGACGCTCGCCCCTTGCACGAGCAACACAGCCCGGCGCGCTCTGCCGTCCGGCTCGGTGAGGGTGCTGGCCAGGGTGAGGCCGTCCGGTGTACGAACTGTCCGATAGCTGTCGCGCGACATGGACACTCCCGGAGTTGTCGTCACCTCCCAGTGTGTCAGGTTCGCGCGTTCGGGGGATGAAATTCTCCGACGGTGTAACGAAGTCGACAGTTGCCGTGATCAGCTGCGACGGGTGAATAGGCGGGCAGCATGACGGAGAACGAAGTGGCCACCGCGTTCGCGGCGTGGCTCGAACGCGACGGCTGGACGATCAGCCCCGGCCCGGATCGCTACCTGGACCTCTACGCCATCCGCGCCGGCGACCGGCTGCATGTCGAAGCGAAGGGCGCCACTCAGGACAAGGGCATCGACGCCGACATCCTCTGGGGCCAAATCCTGCGTCGGATGAGCGAGTTCGGCACGCCTGGCGCACGGTATGCGATCGTCGTGCCGGACAGCGTCAAGTGGCACACCCTTCGGGTTCCCGCGAGGGTGCGCGCCCTGCTCGGCATCGAGGTGTACGCCGTGACCGACAACGGCTCGGTCGCCCGCGCGGACGCATAAGACGCATCCGCGCTTCTCCAGCCGCCTACTTCTTCAGCCTCCTGCTCCCGCCATGCCAATCCTGTTCCCTCCCAGCCTCCCCCGCCCCCACCCCGAACGACGGCAGCTGCGGCATCTCCCGCAAACTCCGCTTCAGCTCGGCGAAGCCCGGGAACGCCGCCAACCCCACCACGTGGTCCCACAGTTCCACCGCCTCCTCGTCCGACGGCAAGCGGCTGATCACCGGCCCGAAGAACGCGACTCCCTCTGGCGGCTGGAAGTGCAGGATCGGCGTCCCGACGTCCTTCCCGGTCAGCGAAAGCGCTTCATCCGTCTCCCTCTGGATCTCCGCGTCCCACGCAGCATCGTCGACCGCGTCCGCGAGGTCCGTCGGAAGGCCAGCGCGCGCAAGGGCCGTCGCAGCCGCCGAGCGGGTGCTGTGCGCGGCGCGGGCCTCGGCGGTGTGCTCGACCAGACCGCTTTCGAAGTTCTGCTCCCCCAGCGCCTCGTAGAGCAGACCGACCGCCTCGCGGCCTTGCGAGGCGCGCACCGCGGCTGCCAGGCGGAGCAACCGCAGGCCCGACGTGTGCGAAGCGTCGTACTCCGGCGGGAAGTGCGTCGAGTAGTCCAGATGGGCGTTCAGCAACCGCAGGGAAATGAACCGCCAGTCCACCGAGTACGAGCGCTGGCGGGCGACTTGGCGGACCCACTTGCTGGTCATCCACGCGAACGGGCACACCGGATCGAAGTAGAAGTTCAGCTCGGCCATGGCCCGACTCTACGTCCCGGAGAGCTCAAGCGCCTTTGCTGCGCCGCCCGGCCTCGCCGGACAGTTCCTGGTGATGCTGCACCGCCAGCTGGACGATGTGCCGCACGTGCGGATCGTCGAGCACATAGACCTGCCGCTTCCCCTCGCGACGGGCGCGGACGAGGCCGGCGAGTTTGAGTTTGCCCAGGTGGTGGCTGGCGGTCGGCACGGTCTGGCCGGTCTCCTCGGCGAGCGTGCCGACGTCGCGCTCCCCGTGCGACAGCAGCCACAGCAGGTGCAGCCGCACGGTCGCGGAGAGCAGGCCGAACGTCGCGGCGGCGTCTTGCAGCAGGTCGGCGGGGAGCGGTTCCAGCGGGGGCTGGGATGGGGTGGACACGACGGACATCCTCTCGGGTGGGCCCACAGCGTGACTTAGCCCCCATCACTTGCACAAGTGTTTGACTGTTTTCGTGATCTGCGCTCTACTGGTCCCCGGTCGGCGCGCTGACGCCGGCCGATGAGTCTTGCGGAGGAGGTGAGCCGGGTGACCGGCGAAGGAAGTAGTCGGCACGACCGTGCGGGAATCCCGGCAGCCATCTAGGTCCGGACGAACCCCGCGCGGTCCGCTGCCGCCCAGCAGACCTCGAGGGGACGACCGATGACCCGCTTTCCCGCCCTGCGCGCCCACGGCGACGCGCCGGTGCTCACTCTGTTCCGGAATCTCGACAGCTCGCCCAAAGGCCTCACCGAAAACGAGGCGGCCGAACGGTTGCACCGCTTCGGCGAGAACCGCATCGACGGCACGGACCGCGCGCCCGTCCGAATCTGGGCCGCCGCGCGGAGCCCGTTCGTCGCGTTGCTGACCGCGCTCGGCGTGGTTTTCGCTGGCGTCGGCGACATTCGCGGCGCGGTGACCGTCGGCGTGATGGTCGTGCTCAGCATCGGCCTCCGCTTCTGGCAGCAGTCCCGGTCCGAGCGCGCGATCAGCGCGGTTCGCGATCAGATCACCACCACTGTCACCGTGCGTCGGCGCGCGGCGGCGGAGTTTCCCGGCAGCGAGCGCGAGGTGCCCACGGGGGACCTCGTCCCGGGGGACGTCGTGCTGCTCGGGCCCGGCGACGTGATCCCGGCTGACGTGCGCATTGTCGCTGCCAAAGACTTCGTGGTCGACCAGTCCGCGCTGTCCGGCGAGGCACTGCCGGTCGCGAAGCGGGCGCCCGAGCTCGGTAAGCACGAGGAGCACGAACTCGTTGAGACGCCCGCGCTCGGCTTCGCGGGCACGTCGGTGGTCGGCGGAACGGCGACCGCGGTCGTCGCCGCAACGGGCAGCGAGACCTACTTCGGCGCGCTCGCCCAGCAATCCGCCGAGCCGCGCGCGGAATCCAGCTTCGACGCCGGCGTGCGCCGCGTCGGGTGGACGCTCGTGCGGTTCATGCTGGTGATGGTGCCGATCGTGCTCGTCGTCAACGGCACGGTCACCGGGGACTGGGCACAGGCCGGGATGTTCGCGGTCGCCGTCGCGGTCGGTCTCACGCCGGAGATGCTGCCGGTCATCGTGACCACGAACCTCGCGCGAGGCGCGGCCGCGCTGTCCCGGCGGCAGGTGATTGTCAAGCGGCTCAACGCCATCCAGGATCTCGCCGCGATGGACGTGCTGTGCGTCGACAAGACCGGCACCCTCACCGAGGACCGGATCGCCTACGCGCACAGCGTCGACTACTCCGGCAGCCCGGACGGCGAAGCGGCCGAGTACGCGGGCGTCGCGGTGCGCTTCCAGACCGACCGGCACGACCGGCTGGACGAGGCGATCGAGACGCTGTTCGACGGTGAAGACGATCTGGTCGCCGACGCGCTGTTCACCGGCGTCGCCGAGATCGGCTTCGACCACGCGCGCCGCCGGGCCAGCGTCGTGGTCCGGCGCGGCAGCGAGCACCTCCTGATCAGCAAGGGCGACCCGGACGAGATCCTGCCGCGCTGCAGCCACGCGCGCCGCGACGGTGTCGTCGCCGAATTCGACGACGCCGCCCGCATCGGCGCGGAAGAACTGGTGCGCGCGTACGCCGAACACGGCATGCGGGTGCTCGCGGTGGCCGCGCGGGAAGTCGAACCCAGGCTCGGCGGATTTGACGAAACTGACGAGAACGAGATGATCCTCGTCGGTTTCGTGGGATTCGTCGACCCGGTCCGCGACGGCGTCGTCAACGCGGTGAAAACCCTTGGCGAGCAAGGCGTCGCGCTGAAAGTGCTGACCGGCGACAACCGGCACGTGGCCGCGCGCGTCGCGGATTCGGCGGGCATCCCGGTCGGAGAGGTCGTGCTCGGCCGCCAGGTCGAAGCGGCAGACGACGCCGAACTGCGCGAAATCGTCAAGGACACCACCGTCTTCGCGAAGCTCACGCCAGCGCACAAGGCCCGCGTGGTCACCGCGTTGCGCGAGAACGGCCGGGCGGTCGGTTTTGTCGGCGACGGCGTCAACGACGTCACCGCGCTGCGCACCGCCGACGTCGGGATCGCTCCGGACACCGCCACCGACGCGGCGAAGGACGCGGCGGACCTGGTGCTGCTGGAACGCGACCTCGGCGTGCTCGCCCGCGGCGTGGCCGAAGGACGGCGGACGCTCGGCAACACGCTGAAGTACGTCAACATCACCGCCGCGTCGAACTTCGGCAACGTGCTGTCGGTGCTCGCCGCGAGCGCGTTCCTGCCGTTCCTGCCCATCCTGCCGATCCAGCTCGTGGTGTCGAACCTGCTCTACGACCTGGCTCAGCTCGCGCTCGCGTGGGACCGGGTGGACGAGGACTACCTCAGCGAACCGCGCCGCTGGGACGCTCGCGGGCTGACCGGCTTCATGCTCGTGTTCGGTCCGCTGTCGTCGCTGTTCGACCTCGCGACGTTCGCCGTGCTGTGGCACGTCTTCGGCGCGGGCGCGGACCCGCTGCTCTTCCAGACCGGCTGGTTCGTCGAGGGGCTGCTCTCGCAGCTGCTGGTCGTGCTCGTCCTGCGCGGACGCGGCACTCCCCTGCGCGCCAGCCGCCCGGTCGTGCTGGCGACGGCAGCCGCCGCGCTCGTCGGTTTGCTGGTGCCGCTGTCGCCGCTCGCCGGACCGTTGCGCATGCAGGCGCTGCCCGCCAGCTACCTGCTGTGGCTGGTGCTCGTGCTGGCCGGGTACGCGCTGGCCGCCCAAGTAGCGAAACGCGGTTACGCACGCCAGCGTGCGTGGTGGTAACCGTCCTTTTTCCGGTTTTTCCCGACTATTTCTGAACTTTTCGCACCAACCAGTGGGAGCGCAGATGACGACTGCGGAGATGTTGCTGCGCCTTGGCGCCGGAGTGGGCCTCGGCACAGTGATCGGATTTGAACGCCAATACCGTGCCCGGATGGCCGGCTTGCGGACGAACGCGCTGGTCGCGGCCGGTGCGACGCTGTTCGTGCTGCTGTCCGCGCACGGTTTCAGCGGAGCGAGCGCCGACCCCACCCGGGTTGCCGCGCAAATTGTTTCCGGAATCGGTTTTCTCGGCGCGGGCGTGATTCTACGCGAAGGATTGACCGTGCGCGGGCTCAACACAGCGGCGACATTGTGGTGCTCCGCCGCGGTGGGCGCGCTCGCCGGAGCCGGGCTGTACACAGCCGCTGGCGCGGGCACCGCCGTGGTGATGGCGGTGAACATCGCGCTGCGCCCGCTCGGCCGCGTGGTCGACCGTCGTCCGGCGACCGGCCGCGAAACCCCGACGTCGTACACCTTCCTGGCGGTGACCAAGGACGATTCCGAAGCGCACGTGCGCGCGTTGCTCGTGCAGGCGTTGGCACGCACTGATTTCGCGCTGCAATCGGTCACCAGCACCAATACCGACACCGCCGGGCAGGTGCAGGTGCGCGCCGAACTGTCCGCCGATCAGCGCGACGACAAGCAAATGGAGTCGGCGGTGAGCCGGCTGTCCATGGAGCCGTCGGTGACCAGCGTGCGCTGGCAAGCCGAACTCTCCTACACCGACCAGGACAGCGAGAACTAGACCAATGCTGCGTACCTTCCCCACCCGCGGCGCGCTCGTCCGGCCGCGCCGCACGGTCGCCGACGTGGCGGTGTTCCTCGGCGCCGCCGCGGCGTTGTGGCTGATCGTGCGGCTCGCGCACGGTGCCGCCACGGCGTGGACTCCGGCGACCGCACCGTCCACAGTGTCCACTGATCCGGCCGAACTCCCTTACTACGCCGGACGTTCGCTGCTGCGGATGTTCGTCGCGCTCGTGCTGTCGGTCGGATTCACCTTCGTCTACGCGACCGCGGCGGCCCGGCTGCGGCGCACGGAAAAGATCCTGCTTCCCGCACTCGACATCCTGCAGTCGGTGCCGGTGCTCGGGTTCCTGTCGGTGACGATCACCGGGTTCATCGCGCTGTTCCCCGGCTCGCAACTGGGCCTGGAATGCGCGTCGATCTTCGCGATCTTCACCTCGCAGGCGTGGAACATGACCTTCGCGTTCCACCATTCGCTGGTGTCGCAGCCGCGCGACCTCGACGAGGCGTCCCGGCTGCTGCGGCTGTCCCGCTGGCAGCGGTTCTGGCGCGTCGACGTGCCGAGCGGCATGATCCCGCTGGTCTGGAACGGCATGATGAGCTTCGGCGGCGGCTGGTTCTTCCTCACCGCCTCCGAAGCGCTCAGCGTCAACAACCAGAAGTTCGCGCTGCCCGGAATCGGCGCGTACGTCGCGACCGCTTCCGAAGAGGGCGATCTCGGCAAGGTGCTGCTGGCCGTCGGTGCGATGGTGGTCCTGGTCGTCGGCGTGAACGTGCTGTTCTGGCGACCGCTCACCGCGTGGTCGGAGCGGTTCCGCATCGAGAACTCCGAATCCGCCGAAGCACCCCGCAGCCTGGTGCTCGACCTGCTGCGCCGCTCGCGGATCCCGGCGCTGCTCGGCCGGGTGCTCGGCAAACTGGTGTTCCCGCTCGACCGCGCGCTGGCGGTCTTCGGGCTCGCCGAGTACCCGCTGCGGTTCTCCCCCGCCCGCCGGCGCGCCGCGGACATCGTGTTCAGCGTCGTGGTTTTCGGGTTGATCCTCTACGGCGCGGTGCGCATGGTGCTGTTCATCGGCGAGACCACGGGGTACGGCGAGATCGGCCACGTGCTGCTGCTCGGCCTGATCACGTTCGCGCGGGTAGTGACGCTGGTGGTCGTCGGCACGCTCGTGTGGGTGCCGATCGGCGTGTGGATCGGGATGAACCCGCGGGTGTCGCGGCTGGCCCAGCCGGTCGTGCAGGTGCTCGCGTCGTTCCCGGCGAACTTCCTGTTCCCGCTGATCACCGCCGTGCTCGTGGCGACCGGGATTTCCCTGGACTGGGGCGGCATCCTGCTGATGAGCCTCGGTGCGCAGTGGTACATCCTCTTCAACGTCATCGCCGGTGCCTCGGCTATTCCGCACGACCTGCGCGAGGCGTCGGCGAACCTGCGGCTGCCGCGAGCGCTGTGGTGGCGCCGGCTCGTGCTGCCCGCGATTTTCCCGAGCTACGTCACCGGCGGGATCACCGCGGCGGGCGGCGCGTGGAACGCCTCCATCGTCGCGGAAATCGTGTCCTACAACGGGGTCACGCTCACCGCGACCGGCCTCGGCGCGTACATCGCCGACGCCACCGGCGCCGGCGACTCCGGGCGGATCCTGCTCGGCGTCGCGGTGATGAGCCTGTACGTCGTCGGCCTCAACCGGCTCTTCTGGCGGCGGCTGTACCGCATCGCCGAACGCCGGTTCTCCCTGTCCTGAAAGGTATCCTCATGTCCGAAGTCCTCGTTTCCGTCGAGCACGTCAGCAAGAGCTTCCCCGGTTCGGCGGGCGACGAACTGCGCGTCCTCGACGACCTCACGCTCGACCTGCGCGCGGGCGAGATCGTCGCGCTGCTCGGCCGGTCCGGCAGCGGGAAATCGACGCTGCTGCGCACGATCGCCGGGCTGATCGGCCCGACCCGCGGCACCGTGCGTTATCGCGGCGAAGAACTCGACGGCGCCAATCCGGGTACCGCGATGGTGTTCCAGACGTTCGCGCTGATGCCGTGGCTGACCGTGCAGGACAACGTCGAACTCGGCCTCGCCGCGCGCGGCATCCCGCCGAAATCGCGCCGCGACCGTGCGTTGCAGGCGATCGACCTGATCGGCCTCGACGGTTTCGAATCCGCTTACCCCAAGGAACTTTCCGGCGGGATGCGGCAGCGCGTCGGCTTCGCCCGTGCGCTTGTGCTCGAACCGGACGTCCTGCTGATGGACGAACCGTTCTCCGCGCTCGACGTGCTGACCGCGGAAAACCTGCGCACCGAACTGATGAGCCTGTGGCAGCGCGACGATTTCCCGACGAAAGCCGTCTGCATCGTCACGCATAACATCGAGGAGGCAGTACTGCTCGCCGACCGGGTGCTGGTCCTCGGCGCCAACCCCGGGAAGCTGCGTGCGGAGGTGGAGATCGACCTCGCCCGGCCGCGCGACCGCAAATCCCCCGCGTTCGCCGCGCTGGTCGAACGGCTCTACGACCTGCTGACCGGACGCGATCCGGCGGCCGTCGAACCCGCGCAGGCCACGCCCACCGCACGGCCGCTGCCGCCCGCGTCGGTCGGCGGCCTCGCCGGGCTCGTGGAACTGGTGCACGCCCGCGGCGGACACGCCGACCTGCCGGATCTCGCCGCCGAACTGAGCTTCGAGGTCGACGACCTGCTGCCGCTCGTCGACGCGGCAGCCCTGCTCGACCTCCTGTTCGTGGCGGGCGGCGACCTGCACCTGACCCCGGTCGGCACCGCCTTCACCACCGCGGACATCCAGACCAGCAAGAAGATCTTCGCCGGTCAGGTCCGCGACCGGGCACCGCTGGTCCGCACGATCGTCAACGCGCTCACCGCCAGTTCGGACGGCACGCTGCGCGCGGAGTTCTTCCTCGACCTGCTCCGCCGCGGTTTCTCCGCCGCCGACGCCCGGCAGCAACTGGACACGGCGATCGACTGGGGCCGGTACGCCGAGCTCTTCGACTACGACACCGACAGCGACCGGATCGCCCAGACGACCGCCGAATAGCTCAGCTCTCCGGAGCCGTCTCCACGCGCGGCGCCGGGCTGTCCGCCGGGGCGTCCGGAGCCGGGTCCCGGTTCACCGCCGCGATCGCGAGCGCCCCCATCACCGCCACCGCCGCGAACAGGTAGAAGCCCCACGGATACGCCAGCCCCGCCGACAGCAGCAGCCCGGTCACCAGCGGCCCGGACATCGCGCCGAACCGGCCGATCCCGCTCGCCGCGCCGAGCCCGGTGCCGCGTGCTTCGGCGGGGTACACGCGGGCGATGTACACGTAGACCAGCACCTGCGAGCTGAAGGTGAAGATCCCGGCCAGCAGCACGCCGGCGTACACGCTCGCCCCGGGCAGCTTGATGCTCAGCAGCGCCAGGAACACCGCCGCCGCGGCGAACCACAGGATGGTCGAACGGCGGTAGCCGATCTTGTCCGCGACCCGGCCGCCGACCAGTAGGCCGATGACCGCGCCGACGTTCAGCACCAGCAGCAGCGCCAGCGCCGCGCCGAGTTCGTAGCCCGCCGCGCGCATGATCTGCGGCAGCCAGGTGTTCAGGCCGTAGACCAGCAGCAGCCCCATGAACGACGTCACCCAGAACGCGATGGTCGCGCGGCCGTAGCCGTGCCGGAACAGGACGCCGAGCGGGTTGCGGTTGCGCCGGGCTTCCTTCGCCCGTTCCAGCGCCTTCGATTCGGGCAGGAACTTCATCATCAGCGGCACGAGGATCAGTGCGGGCGCGGCCCCGATGACGAACATCCACTGCCAGCCGAGCCGTTGCAGCACCAGGATTCCGAGCAGCGCGGTGAGCACTGCGCCGACGTGGTAGCCGGTCATCAGCACGGTGGTCGCACTGCCGCCGCGGCCGATCCGCGCGTACTCGGTGATCAGCGCCAGCGCGGTCGGCAGCACGCCGCCGAGCCCGAGCCCGGCCAGGAACCGCAGCACGCCGAACAGCCACGGCCCGTTCGCGAACGCGCAGAGCAGCGTGCAGACCGAGAAGCTGGCCACGGTCAGCAGCATCATTCCCCGCCGGCCGAACAGGTCGCTGAGCGGGCCGATCGAGAACGCGCCGACCGCCACGCCGAGCAGCCCGACCGCGGAGATCAGCGACGCCGTGTTGGGGTCGAGCCCCCACGCTTTGTCCTTGAGCAGCGCGGGCAGCACGACGCCCAGCACCACCAGGTCGAACCCTTCGAGCGCCACCGCCGTCCAGCACAGCGGGGCCACCCAGCGGGCGTGGCGCGCCCGGGGATCAGTCGAGACCGTCATGTCATCACCTGCGTCGTCGGAGGGGACCTGGGCCGGATTGCTTCTAGAACGGGTACTGCGGAAGGTCGCCGCGCACGGTGACCCACTGGGTTTCGGTGAACGCCTCCAGGTTGGCCTGCGCGCCGCCGTGCCGGGAGCCGGTTCCCGAATCCCCCACCCCGCCGAACGGGGCGAGGGCCTCGTCGTTGACCGTCTGGTCGTTGACGTGCACCAGACCGGACGGGATCCGCTCGGCCAGTGCCAGCCCCCGCGCGGCGTCCCGGGTCAGGATGCCCAGCGACAGCCCGTACTCGGTACCGCCGGCCAGGCGCACTGCTTCGTCCACTGTGGAGAACGGCACGACCGGCGCGACCGGGCCGAACACCTCCTGGGCGTAGGCGGGCGCGGCGAGCGGGACGTCGGTGAGGACGGTCGGGCGGTAGAACAGGTCCTCGTAGGTGCCGCCGGTCGCGATCTTCGCGCCAGCCTCCGCGCTCCCGGTGACCACCGAGTGCACGCGGTCGCGTTGTCCCGCGTCGATCAGCGGGCCGAGCGCGACGTCGCCGGTCGCCGGGTTGCCGACGGTCAGCTTGGCCGCGTGCTCGGCGAGCGCGGCCGCGTAGTCGTCGGCGATTTCGGCGGCGACCAGGTGGCGTCCGGTCGCCATGCAGATCTGCCCGGAGTGGTTGAACGAACCGAACGCGCCGACCGACGCGGCCTGTTCGACGTCCGCGTCCGCGAGCACGACGAGCGCCGAGTTGCCGCCGAGTTCGAGGTGCACGCGCTTGAGCCGCTCCCCCGCCGCCGCGGCGATCTTGCGGCCCGCGTTCGTGGAACCGGTGAACGCGATGACGCGCACCAGCGGGTCCTCGACCAGCGCGGCGCCGACGTCCGCGCCGCCGGGCAGCAGGTGGAACAGGCCTTCGGGCAGACCGGCTTCCTCGAAGATCCGGGCCAGCACGACACCGCCGCACACCGCCGTGCGCGGGTCGGGCTTCGCCAGCACCGCGTTGCCGAGCGCCAAGGCGGGCGCGATCGCGCGGATGGAGAGGATCACCGGCGCGTTGAACGGCGAGATCACGCCGACCACCCCGGCCGGAACCCGGCGCGCCATCGACAGCCGAGGCTGGCTGGAACGCAACAGTTCCCCGTACGGATGTGCGGCGAGCGCCGCCGCCTCGTGGCATTCCTCGGCCGCGACCGCGCGGGTCTGGAACTGCGCGAACGCCCGCGTGGCACCGGATTCGCGGACAAGCCAGTCGTCGATCTCGTCGCCGTGGTCCTCGAAAAGCCGCGCAGCCCGGCGCAGCACCCGCGCCCGCTGGTCGTATGGCTTCGCAGCCCACTCCCGCTGTGCTTCCTGCGCCGCCGCCGCTGCCTTGGCGACGTCTTCCGGAGCCGCCGCACCCACTCGGACCAGGGTGTTCCCGGTCGCGGGCTCGACCGCGTCGTATTCCCCGCCCGCGCCGGGGATCCAGCCGCCGGAGAAGATCCGGCCCTGCCATCCGGTTCCGAGCAACGTCATGCCGTCACCGCCACTTCCAGCACCAGCGGCTCCGTGCGCGCGGCCAGCGTCGGCAGCACCTCGTTCAACACCGACTCCAGTTCCTCGTAGGTTTCCGCGCGCCGCGCCGGGCAGCCGAGCGATTTCGCGAGCCCGCTCACGCTGACCTCGTCGAACCCGGGCCACGGCGCTTTTCCGCCCCCGGCCGTGCGTTCGCCGTGCCGCACGGCGAGTTTGTCCATGATCGCGTAGCCGCCGTTGGACAGCACGATCACGAGAACGCCGACGCCGTAATGCGCGGCACTCCACAACGACTGGATCGAGTACAGCGACGAGCCGTCCCCGATCACCGCGACCACCGGACGCTTCAGCCCGCCCATGCGCAGCCCGATCGCCGCCGGAATGCCGAAGCCCAGCCCGCCCATGGCCGCGCTGAGGAACCCGAGCGGTTCGCGCGCCGGGACGTACGCGTGCAGCAGCGGACGGCTCGACGGCGATTCCTCGACCAGCACCGTGTCCTGGGGCAATCGGCGCGCGAGCAGGCCGAACACGTGGTCGGGGCCCAGCGGCGCACCCGCCTCCGGCGCCCCGGGCAACTCGACCGTCCGGCCGATCTTTTCGGTGCCCGCTTCCCGTGCGGGAATCAGCTCCGCCAACGGCCCGCACACCGCCGACGGCCGCGCCAGCACGGCGAGGTCGACCGGGCTGCGGTGCGCTTCGTTCGGATCGTCGGTGACCACGGCGATGCGCGTGCCCGGTTCGGTCAACTGTCCCGGCTCCCGCGGGTACTGACGGAAAACCGGTGCGCCGACCGACAGCACCGCGTCGTGTCCGGACAACGCTTTCCGCAGCCCTTCCCGGCCCGGCGGCAGATGTCCGGCGAACTGCGGATGGTCCTGCGGGAATCCGGCGCGCGCCCCGAACGCCTCCTGCCACACCGGGCACGCGAGCTTCTCCGCCAGCGCGGTCAGGCCGCGCCACGATTCGGCGTCGTCGGCCCCGGCACCCGTCACGATTACCGGATTGCTTGCGGTACCGAGGAATTCCGCCAGCTCGGCCAGCACCGCGGGCTCGGCGGCGTTCGCGCGGACCAGCTTCGCCGGGGCGGGCAGCGGCTCGTCCACGCCCGCCAGCTCCGACCAGTCGTCCATCGGCACGATCACCAGCGCCGGGCCGCGGTGCTCGCGCGCCTCGTGCCAGGCGCGGGCGAGCGCGCCCGGAACGTCCTGCGCCCGCGGCGGTTCCGCGATCCACACCGGCGTGGGCCGGGCAAGATCGTCGAGCCGATGGCCGGTGAGGAACGGCTCCAGCGCGAGGTGGCGGCGGTCCTGCTGCCCGACGAGCACGACCAGCGGCGCACGGTTGACCCGCGCGGTCGCGAGCGCGCCGACCGCGTTCCCGAGCCCCGCGGTGGTGTGCAGGATCGCGACCGCGGGCCGGTCGTTCGCGAGCGCCCAGCCGGTCGCCATGCCGACCACCGAACCCTCGTGCAGCGCCAGCACGAACTCGAGGTCGTCGGGCAGGTCGGTGAGCAGCGCGATCTCGGTCGACCCGGGATTGGCGAACACCGTCGTGGCGCCGAACCGGCGCAGCACGTCGAACGCGGCGTCGCGAACGGTCGGGGCAGGGCTCACGGACTTCTCCTCGGCAGTGACGGCAACGAGCGGTCCGGAGTCTCCCGGCTCGATCTTCCGCCGCCCAGCCCCTCTTCCACTCAGCGGAAAAGTTCCTCAGCCTTGCAACGCCCGCGTGACCCCCAGCGCGGCCATCCGGACCACCGGCACGAGCGGCGACAGATTCGGCGTGCAACTGGGCACCACCACGGAAATCGCCGCGACGACCTGATCGCCGGGCCCGCGCACCGGAGCCGCGACCGACGACGCGCCCTCGGTCATCTCGTTGCGGGAGATGCAGAACCCCTGCAGCCGGACCTCCGCCAGCACCTGCCGCAGCCGCGCCGGGTCCGTGATCGTCCCGCTGGCCCTGCGCTCCAGCCCGCCGGCGAGAATGCTCTCGAGACATTCCGGCGGCGCGTGCGCGAGCAGCACCTTGCCCGGCCCCGCCGCGTGCAACGGAAGCCGCAGCCCGACCCGCGAGGTCACCACGACATCCGGATGCGCCTCGAGCTTTTCCAGATACAGCGCACGGTCCCCGTCCAGCACGACCAGATGGACGACCTCGTGCGTCACCTGCAGCAGATCCTGCAGAAACGGTAGCGCGACGTCCCGCAGCTCCCGCCCGCCCGGCGCCTGCGCCCCGAGCTGCCACAACCGAAGCCCGATCCGGTACCGCCCTCGGCCGGTGCGCTCCAACGCGCCCCACCCGGTCAACTCGGCCAGCAGCCGATGCACCGTGGCAGGCGCGAGCCCGGTCGCCCGGGTGATCTCGCCGTGAGTCTGCTCGGGTCGGCCGGAAAGAAAGGAATCCAGCACCGCGAACGCGCGGCTCAAGACCGTGCGCCCGGGTTCGGCGGCGTTGCCGGCGATCGCGTGCCTCCGGGGCTGCGGTGGAACAGGACGGGGACTGGCCGCCCATCATCCGCCAGTCCCGCGAACACGGCAACCCAACTTCCCCCGGACCGTCCACACTGGACGCGAGCCCGGCGCTCCCCGCCCCGAGGTCCGTGAGGGCCACCCTCATTGACTCTGATTCCCTCAGGGTTCCCCTCACGACCAGCCGCCGGGCGTGAGGGGCCCCTTCACGGACTTGGATTCCCTCAAGGAGCCCTTCACGGACCCGCCCGGCTGGCCCGCCGCTCGGATGCCGCCCCAATGCGGCATTGGGTGCATCTCACGCACCGAACGCCACATTGGGTGCGTCGGATGCACCCAATGTGGCGTTGGGGCGCTAGCCCCGACCACCCACGAGACCGATGCACCCGCTATCGAGGCACCCAGCCCCTCCCCCACACCCCGATACGAAGCCTCCCTGCGGTTCGGGGGTGCTTGTCAAGGCATCTTTCCAGCCTTGACAAGCACCCCCGAACCGTCAGCACAATCAACCTTCGGGGTGCCCCACGCAACCCCTCAAAGCAATGTCGCCGGAGGCGACGAGCCGAATCACCCCCCAAACGTCCGAACCTCCGGACTCACCTCCAAAGCATCCCGATTGAACGTCACCTCCACCCCTCGCCCCCGCAACCGAGACGCCCCCTGATCAAGCTTCCACCCATCCACCCGAACCCCAACCCGCGGATGCCGCCGAACCTGCCCCTCATCCAACCGAACCCGAACACTCGCCGCGTCCCCGCCGACCAAATTCAAATAATTGTCACTGAACGTCGCAGGAAGAACCCGCTCCCCAGTCCGCACGTCATAAACCTGCAAATGCACCATCAACGCCACCGACTCGCCGACATTCCGCACATCCACCGCCACCTCAGCCCCGTCGGCCCCGCGCGAAACCCCGGCGATCACGGAAACAGCCGCCCCTGGCATCCCCTCCAACCCGGCAAACCCGGCCTCCAGCCCAGGCTTCTCCACCCAATAGAAGCTCCGAACCACCTCCGACCCGCGCAAATCCCGAAGCACCAACCGAACAAAAGCAACCTCAGACGGCGCACCACCAACCTTCGAAGCCACCCGCCCAACCACAGCACGATCAGCCCCAGCCACCCCGCCCACCGGCATCGAGGCACGAGCGAACTCCACCCCGTCGACCCCGTAAAACGAGGCTTCAACACTCCCCCGAACCACAGCCCGGGAATGATT
Source organism: Amycolatopsis nivea (assembly GCF_004522235.1). Lineage (GTDB taxonomy): Bacteria > Actinomycetota > Actinomycetes > Mycobacteriales > Pseudonocardiaceae > Amycolatopsis > Amycolatopsis nivea. The sequence goes on along the minus strand of NZ_SDLT01000001.1, from coordinate 99,343 downwards.
AGCCACAATCACATCGAAGTTCCGCGCATCCAGCACCACATTAACCCGCCGACAAGCATGCTGAACCGCATAGAACGACGAATGCGCCTCCAAATCATGACTGTACATCTGCCAGACAAAACTAGGCTGCGCTGGATTAGTCATCCACATGATGACCCCAGTACGCGGATAAGGCCCCACACTCCGCATATAAGCAACCGGAGCCTCGTAAATAGCCCGAATGCACTCGTAATTCATCAACTGCGACTTACGCGCGAAATCCGCAAGATTCCGCACGGCCCCATACCGCTCGCCAGTCAGCCGAAGATACCCCGCACCACCCCCATTCCCGCCGTTCCCGTTGACATCCCGATCAGCCCAGAAATCATCCGGATGCTCCCACGAAGACTCCGGAAGCATCTTCCGCATGAACTCCAACGTAGGAATAGAATAAGAGCCGACCTCATTATGGAACGGCGGCCACTGCGTACCGTCATTCAACGCGAAATGCTTGGCAGGCGGCACCCAGTGATACGGCCCGCCAGACCGGTACCCGTCAACCGGGTTCTCCCCGGTATCCCCAGCAGAACTGGTCAACACCACCCGCTGCGGATCCAACTCGGCAACCAACGCGTCCAACCCGTCGATCAACGGCTGCGGCGGCGGCCCCTCGTTGCCACCACACCACAACAGGATCGACGGATGATTGCGAAACCGCACAATGCAATCCCGGATATTGGCGAGATCCCGCTCAATATTCTCCGCAGGCGGCCCCTCAGTGGAACAGAAGAAGTCCTGCCAGACCAGGATGCCGTGCTCGTCACAGGCAGCAAAGAAGTCCTCGGTACTGCTCTGCCCGTTCCAGTTCCGGATCAAGTTGAGATTAGCGTCCCGATGCAACCGGACCTGCGCCCGCAACCGCTCCCGAGGGATCCGCTTGAGCGCCTCGTCCAGCCCCCAGTTCCCGCCCATCACCAGGATCGGCTGATTGTTGACCGTGATCGCCAGACACTGCGTCACCGCCCCGGACGGCGACCGCATCGGCGTCGTGTACTCGATCCGCCGGATCCCGAAGTCCACCGTCCGTTCGTCGTGCACCTGCCCGCCGGACTCGACCCCGACCGTCAGCCGGTACCGATACGGCTCCCCATACCCGTTGGGCCACCACAGCTTCGGCCGATCCACCCGCAGGCAGGCGATCTCCTTCGACGTAAGCTTCACCGACGACGCCCCCGCCGGAACACTGACCGTCCGCCGGAACCCCCGCCCGTCAAGGGACCCCGTCACCACCACGGACTTCCCGGCAGCACTGTCCAGCGCGAGCGAGACCGAGACCTCCGCCGTCCGCAAATCCTGCGACAGCGTCGAGGTGACATGCACGTCAGCCACCCGCACCGGCCCCGTGGTACGCCAGGTGACCGGCTGCCAGATCCCCAGATCCCGGTCCGGAATGGTGGGCAGCCAGTCCCACCCGGCGGTGCAGAAGAACGTCGGCCCGTTCTTCAGCGTGATCCCGGTCGGACCGCCGTTGCGCCCGCCGCGCGTCACCCCGCTGGCGTAACTCGGCAACGCGGGCGGATCCGTGTAGTCGAGCTTCCCGACCAGCACCGCCAGCCAAGCGACCCCGTCCGCCTCGGCCACGATGTCCGTGACCTCGAAGACCGCGCGCTTGAACGCGCCCTCGACCGTGCCGACCCTGGTCCCGTTGAGCCACACAGTGCCGAGGTAGTTGATCCCGTCGAACTGCAGCCAGAACCGCTGCCCGGGCGCCAGCCGCGGCACCCGGAACGCGACCCGGTACCAGTAGCCGGTGCCCTTGAGGGTGTCCGGAACGGTGTCGGTCACGATGTGGCCGTACAACGGATCGGGATACTCGCCGTTGGCGATCATGCTTGTCAGCGGCGTCCCCGGGACAACGGCGGGCTTCAGCCCAGCAACGTCCTTCGCGCTGGCGAGCACACTCCCGTCCGCAGCCGTGCCGTCGGCCGCGACAAACGTCCAGCCGCTGCCGATCTCGCCGCCGCCGACCTGAGGCGGACGCGCGTCCGGAGCTGCCTCGGCGGTGCCGGACACCCCGAACGCGCCGAGCACACCGCCGCCCGCGACAGCAATCCCGCCGGACAGAAACCGCCTGCGATTCACCTGGGTCACGTCGCTCCCATAGCCTCTGACATCGTTGTCACCCGCACTTGAACCCTATTATTCGGCCGCTCGCGGGCCCGATGTCAAGCGGCGTAAGGAGGTTTCCGCGCCGCCGCAAGGTTTCTGTCGGGCGGACAACCGGCGGCGGCGCCCCAGCGTGACCGTCGCTGCGCCATAGGAAGGAACCTTTATAAAGTCGGCGGGAAAATCGGCCCGCGCCCCTGGCGACCGGCCGCCGCGCGCTTTTAGGGTGACGGCGTTCGGGGCGGGGACCACTGCCCCGCTCACCGGTGCACCACCGAAGGAAAGCGAGTTTCCCATGCCCGAACCCGTCGAGATGTGGACCGCGCCCGACTTCGTCGAGTACGAAACCCCGATGGAGGTCACCGCCTACGCGGCCCGCCGGGAGGAGTGACCCGCCGGACGGGACCGGTCCGCCGCGGTCCCGTCCGTCCCGGAAAACCTTACCGCTGAGCGAGAATCCCGGAGTACGCGAATGTCCACTGTGCACCCGATGAGTCCGGCGGAGTTCACCGGAGCCCTGCGCGGCCTCGCCGATCGATATTGGGGCAGCCATCCGTTCCACCGGCGGATGCACGCCGGCGAACTGACCGAGCGCGAATTGCGGCTCTGGGCCGCGAACCGCTGGTACTACCAATGTGTCCTGCCGCAGAAAGACGCGGCCATCATCAGCAATTGCCCGATTCCGGAAATCCGCCGGATTTGGCTCGACCGGATCGTCTACCACGACGGTGCCGTCGAGGGCGAAGGCGGAGCCGAACGCTGGCTGCGACTGTGCGCCGCGGTCGGCCTGGACCGCGCCGAAGTCCTCGACGAGCGACACGTCGCCCCCGGTGTCCGGTTCGCCGTCGACGCCTACGTCACCTTCGCACGCACCAAACCCTGGGTGGAAGCCGTCGCCTCCGGCTTGACCGAGATGTTCGCCGGACACCTGATGCAGCAGCGGGTGGTCGACGTCCTGGCGAATTATTCGTGGATTTCCCGGGCCGACCTGGCGTACTTCACCAACCGGATCGACAAGGTTTCCGGTGAGGGCAAGGACACTTTGGACATTGTCGTACAGCACTGCGTCACGCGCGAACAGCAGGAGAAAGCGGTGGCCGCGCTGTCGTTCAAGTGCGATGTCCTGTGGTCGATGCTCGACGCCATCGAACGCGCCGCGGCCGAGGAGTGAGCCGATGGACACCATCACGACCGCGTCGGTGCCGAAACTGCGCGTCGGCGTGCGCCTGACGTTCGATCACGTGCGCGGGACGCATGTGCTGCTGTTCCCGGAAGGCGTGCTGGTACCGAATTCCACCGCCGCCGCGGTCCTCGAACTTTGCGACGGTGCCACCTCGGTGTCCGGCATCGTCGCCACGTTGCGCAGCCGCTACCAAGGCGTCCAGGAGAGTGACGTCCTCACCGTATTGGCCCGGTTCGGACAACGGCGGGTGATCGAATGGACGTGATCGCGCCGCTCGGGTTGCTCGCCGAACTGACGCACCGCTGCCCCCTGCACTGCTCGTACTGCTCGAATCCGGTGGAACTCGTCAGCCGGTCCGCGGAAATGTCCACCGCTGAATGGACCGGCGCGCTGACCCAGGCCCGGGAACTGGGCGTGCTCCAGGTCCACCTCTCCGGCGGGGAACCGTTGGCGCGCCCCGACCTTCCGCATCTCGTCACGCACGCGAGCGACCTCGGCTGCTACGTCAACCTCGTCACCTCCGGCCTGGGCCTGACCGAGTCCCGGCTGACCGATCTCGTCGACCGAGGTCTCGCGCACGTCCAGCTCTCGGCCCAAGCCGCGACCCCGGACCGGGCGAACCTGCTCGCCGGCGCGAAAGCCTTCGACCGGAAGCTGGCCGCCGCCGAGCTCGTGAAAGCCTCGGGCCTGCCGCTGACCGTCAACGTGGTGCTGCACCGGCAGAACCACGACCAGCTGGCCGACATCATCGCGCTCGCCGAGTCGATGGGCGCGGACCGGCTCGAACTGGCCAACACCCAGTACTACGGCTGGGCCCTGCGCAACCGCGACGCGCTGATGCCGACCCGCGCGCAACTCGCCGCCGCGGAACCCATCGTCCGCGCAGCCGTCGAACGCCTCCGCGGCACGATGGAAATCATCTACGTCGTCGCCGACTACTACGAGCCGTTCCCCAAACCGTGCATGCACGGCTGGGGCGCGCGGCAACTCACCATCGCGCCCGACGGCACCGTCCTGCCCTGCCCCGCCGCCAGCGCAATCACCACGCTCACGCTCGACAACGTCCGCGAGACCGCCTTGGCCGACATCTGGTACCGCTCGGAGTCCTTCAACGCCTACCGCGGCGAGGACTGGATGCGCGACCCGTGCCGCACCTGCGACCGCCGCGCCACCGACTTCGGCGGCTGCCGCTGCCAGGCATTCCAGCTCACCGGCGACGCGGCGAACGCCGACCCCGTGTGCTCCCGCTCCCCGCACCGCGGCATGGTCGACCTCATTCTCACCGCACCGTCCACTCCGGACCTGATTATGCGTGGCGCAGCCCGATGAAAGTCATCCTCCTGGGCACCGCGGCCGGCGGCGGCTTTCCCCAGTGGAATTGCGCCTGCTCGCAATGCACCTCCGGCTCGCCTTCGCGTACGCAGGACAGCGTCGCCTTCAGCGCGGACGGCCGTGCCTGGCACCTCCTCAACGCCTCACCGGACATCCGCGCGCAAATCCTTGCCACGCCAGCGTTGCGAGCCGGACCGGGCCCGCGCGAGACGCCCCTGCGCACGGTCCTGCTCACCGACGCCGAACTGGACCACGCACTCGGCCTGCTCATGCTCCGCGAGGCGAGGACCCTGACCGTCCACGCCCCCGCCGCCGCCCTGCACGCGCTGACCGACCACTTCCCGGCCCGCCCCATCATCGGCGAGTACCACGACTGGACCTGGCACGCCTCCACCGAAACGACCCTCGACGGCCTCGTGATCACTTCCTTCCCGATCAGCGACAAACAACCGAAATACGCCCGCGCCTCCGCCCGTCCCGGCCCGTGGGTCGTCGCCTACCGCGTCCACGACCCGGCAACCGGCGGCACGCTCGTCTACGCGCCCTGCCTGCGCACCTGGCCGCCTGGCTTCGACGAGTTCACCGACGGCGCGAGCCTCGTCCTCCTGGACGGCACCTTCCACAGCAGCAGCGAATTCACGACGGCCACCGACAGCGCCAACCCAGCCGCCCAGCAGGCGATGGGCCACGTGCCGATCACCACGACGCTGCCGATGCTCACGAACCGCCCGGGGGTCGGCCGGTGGGCTTACACGCATCTGAACAACACGAACCCCGTCGTGGACCCGCACGGCGCGGAGCACGCTGCGGTGGTGGGTGCTGGTGCGGAAGTGCCGCCGGATGGAGCCGAGTTCACGCTCTGAACCGTGCGCAAGCCTCACGACGGGCGGATCGAGCCCGCGCACGAACGAAACGCAGAAGATGTCCTGCAGCGGCCCGTAATCATCCAGCCATGCCAACTCGGTCAGTAAGTCCGTCATCACGCCTCCAAGATCGACTGCGGCCATGATGACAGGCACCACCGACAAAAACCGGATCCGCGACCAAAGCAGTCCATTGTGGACAGCAGAGGGTCAATGATGCGGCGGCTCCGCCTGCAAAGTCCCGGCAGGCAGCCGATCCGCGCCCCAGCTGCGCTCGAGATACCCGATGATCCGCGCGACGTCCTCCGCGGGCACCTTCTCCGGCTCGCCGTGTTCCCGAGGATCGACGTGGAAGATGTAGAGCCGGGACGCGAACTGGTCGAACGGCAGCGAGGCCTCGCCGAACCGCTCGCCGTTGCCAGCGGTCGAAACCACCACGCCGTCGCCCCAGTCCTGGCCGCTGTCGTTGTTCGGGTTGTAGAAGTACACCCGCATGACGTCGTCGGGATCGGGAGCGGTGCGCAGGATCGTGATCGCGTGCCAGCCGACGTAGCGGGCGGCGCTGTCGGTGACCGCGACCCCGGCCGGCTGCGGGTGGATCAGCGGCTGCTCGCCGTTGTAGGACGGGTGGTAGCTCGCGTGGAACTGCCGCAGGAAGTCGTCGAGGTCGATCAGTTTTCCGGTGGCGACGTCGACGTTGATCCGGAAGCCCCGCGAGGCCCACCAGCCGTGGAATTCGGGGTTGACCCAGCGGTGCGGATCGCCCGGCCGGTCGGCGCAGCGGCGGCCCATCTCGGCGTAGATCCGGTCGAGATGGGGCACCACGAGCGACGACACCGGGTCCAGGTCGGCGGGCAGCGACTCGGAGAGCCCGGCCCCGCTTTCCTTCGACGACACCGGCTGTCCTTCGAAGTGCATGACGACCTCGTCGTCGCGCGCCGCCCACACCACGACCTGCAGCAGGTAGTCCGGGTCGTTGTAGGCCCACATCGACAGCGCCCGCGCCGACTGGCAGGTCGGGTTGTCGCCCTGTCCGACTCCGAGCGGCTGGCCCAGCATCGACAGCACGCCCGCGAGCAGCCGCGCCTCGGGCCTCGGCTGGTCGCCGAACACGAGCGCGAGCCGTTCCCGGGCGGCGGTGGACAGCTCCAGCGCCAGCTGTCGCCACAGCGCAGGCACGACCGGCGGTTCGTAGAGGATGCCGCGGTCGAGCAGCAGCGCCAGCCCGTAGACGCACTGCGCGGTCTGCGGGTGCACGGCTTCCTCGATCAGCCGGTGGACCAGGTCGTGGTAGCGCATGAGGCAGTTCCGGCCCACGTCGGACAGGCCGAGCGCCTCGCCGAGGAGGTAGTCGCTCTCGTGCGCCAGGTACCGCAGCAGTTCGGCGTGGTACGGCGACACCAGGCCGGTGTCGTGCATGGCCCGGGCGAACCCGGTCGCCTCGTACTGCAGGCTCGCCGCGTCCATCGCCTCGAGCCGCGCCCGGAAGACGTCGACGCCCGGGTCCTCCCGGCACGCCTCGGTGGTCCCGAACAGGCTGGTGATGAGCCGGTCGAGGCCCTGCACCGACGAACCGCCCAGGTCGACGTCCGGGTCGCCGCGGTAGATCGAGATCCGCGTGATCAGCGATTTGACCTGGTCGACCTGGATCGGGCGCTGGCGCAGGATCCGCCAGATCTCCTCGACGACCTTGTCCAGGATGCTGTCGTAGCCGATCTGGTCGGCGAGGTACCGCAGCAGGTCGCGGATCAGCTGCGCGGTCCGGCCCTGCCGGGTCCGCTCCGCCTCGCTGGGCGGCGTGAACAGCAGCTCCAGGTTCGCCCCGAGCACCTGCGACAGGAACACGCGGGCGTCCTCGGCCGGCAGCGTCGGATGCTCGTAGTCGCCGCACGCGACCGCGAGCATCCGCAGTTCGCTGGTCGCCTCGATCACCACGGTGTCGGAGTTCCCGCTGTGCAGCCCGGGGCCGACCAGCGCGGGGATCAGGATCTCCGGGGTGTCCCAGTCGGTGCCCTGGAAAACCCCGGCCTCCTCCAGCGCCCGCGCCCTCGCCCGGACCGCGGCCGCGCCGTCCGGCTGGAGCAGCACCCGCCGCAGCGCCTCCAGCACCCGGCGCAGCTTCGTGTGCTTGCCGAAGTCGCGGGTCGCGGCCATGGCCGCGACCGCGTCGTCGAGCGACGCCACGCGTTTGGCCAGCGTCGCAGTCGTGCCGGTGACGTCGGCGTTCGGCTCCAAGTGCGTCCTTCGGTCGGGGTGGCGGACTCGTCCGTGCTCAGACGTAGAAGTCCAGTTCTTCCTGTTCCTTCAGCAGGTCGCGCATCCGGTAGGCGTCGTCCCCGAAGAAGTACAGCAGACCCCAGTGCGTGCCGAACGCGGTCCTCTTCGTGACCGTCTCCTCCAGCGGCGCGGTCAGGTCGTGCGACTCGTAGTAGTCGTCGTCCTCGGTCTGCTGGGGGATCCGCAGCTCGCTGACCACCCGACGGCGAGGGTACACACCGAAACAGCCCGCGACGCCGGTCGCGTCGACGACCTCCCGCGGGAAGAAGGCGTCGATCTCCTCCTCCGTCGTTTTCGGGTCGAAGGACAGGACGAGCGCCTGGTAGGCGTTGAAGCCGTAGGCCCGTTCGAGCAGCTCGAAGACCTTGAACCCGGGCGGCCGGTAGGCGACCTCGCCGAAGTACATCTCGCCGTCGCTGGTGACGAAGTACTCCGGGTGCACGAAGCCGAACTCGATGTCGAAGGTCTTGACGAGCTTCTCGATCTGGGCGGTGATCTGCGGCCGGTACCGCTCCAGCTCAGGGGTCGCCGGCACGAACACCGAGTAGCCGAGCGTGACGTACTCCGAGATGTTCAGGAACTTGACCTTGCCGTTGTGGATCCACGCCTCGACCGCGAACTCCCAGCCGTCGAGGTGCGATTCCATCAGGACCGGGAACTCCTCGTCCGGGATCGAGTCGATCTCGTCCGGGGTCCGGATGACGCGGTGGCCGAGGCAGCCCGCCTTGTCGAACGCCTTCAGGTGGATGGGGTCGTTCGGGTCGCCGTCGAGCTTGAGCAGCGTCTGGTTGACCCGCTTGAGGAACCGGACGACGTCTTCGCGGTCGTGCGCCTCCTCGAAGATCCCCACCCGGATGCCGCCGAGCTGCGCGCGCCGCTTCATCAGCGCCTTGTCCCGCAGCAGCATCGCCTGGCCGAACAGGCGCGGGTTGTCCATCAGCACCGAGTTGATCGCGCCCGCCCATTCGACGGTCTCCTCGAACAGCGGGATGGCAACGTCGACGCCTTCCTCGTGCAGGATCTCGGCGATCTCCATCGACCGGTCGTTGAGCCGCTCGAAATTCCACGACACGTACGGGATGTCGTGTTCCACGCAGTATTTCTCCGCCCAGTCCGGGGCGACCACGACGTAGCGGCGGTCGAACCGGTCGAGCGCCTCGACCGCGTTGAGCGACCAGCCGAGCAGCGCTACGTATCCCTTGTCCGGGTCCTTCGCGACCGGCTCGGACTCTGGCATAGGGCGTTCCTCCGTTCAGCACGTGCGGCTCGCCACGGCGTGGCGGCCACGGCCGTGCTGCGGTCATATACCCGAAACCGGCGAAATGAAACGGATCCGTGCCGTACGGCGAGGTTTGGCGAGCGGAAACCGTTGCGCCATCAGGGTTTTCCGGGTTACGCGGCTCCGCCCGCCTGACCGAGCAACGCGCACGCGGTCGCGAACGCCCCCGGCAGGTCGTGCCCCATCCCCGCCACCACGTCGTCCAGTGCGCGCAAACCCGCCCGTTCCAGCAAGGTTTTCTCGTTCGTCACCCACTCTCCCTTCGCGGCCAGCACCGCGTGCCCGGTCTGCATCGCCGCCACGCCGACCGACGCCGCGGCCTCCGCGACCCGGCCGTGCCGCACGTACGCGGCCTTCGCGTACTCCAACGTCCGCGCCGCCGAAGCGCGCCAGAACTTGGGGGCGTTTTCCCGCAACAGCTCCGGATACTCTGGCCTCGGCAGTTCCCCGCGCACGACCCGGTTCAGCGCCAGCTCCGCCACCACCAGGTAACTCGGGATCCCGGCCAGGTGGAACGCCAGCGGCTCCCAATGGAACCGGCCCTTCTCCGCCTCGGCCAGCTCGTGCTCGACCACGTCCAGGTCGCGGTAGTGCACGTCCACCGGCCGTCCCTGCACGGTCAGCCACGCGCCGCCGTTGAAGACCCCGCCGCCCCATTCGCCCAGGCCGGACACCTCGCCCGGCAGGCCGAGCGCGCGCAGGTCGTCCGGATCGAACGCGCCGCGGTAGTACACCGCGTAGTCCCAGTCGCTGTCCGGCCGATGGGTGCCGCGCGCCCGCGAACCGCCCAGCGCCACCGCTTCGACTCCGGGCAAATCGGACAACAGCTCGGCGACGTGCTCGGCGAAGGTTTCCTCGTCGTTTTCCTGCATCCCCAGAACATGCCATGAATCTCTGCCAAGATCGCCAGTATTTCGCCGGTTGTCCAGCCGACCTGGGGGTTTGAATGCACCGATTACGCACCATCGCGCTCACCGCTGCCGCCGTCACCGCGCTCGGCGCCGCGCCCGCGAACGCCGCGCAGCCCTTCTCCGACACCGTCTTCGCCGCGACGCACAACAGCTACTCCGGCAACGTCGACGGAGCGAAGGGGTCCATCTCCTACCAGCTCGACCACGGTGTCCGGTTCATCGAATTCGACATCCACGACAACGGTTACGCCACCCGGCACGACTACGGGATCGGCCACAGCTCGCCCGGCGACCTGGTCGACCACGCGGGCAACCCCGCGTCCGACAGCCTCCGCGACTGGCTCGGCGTGGTGAACAGCTGGTCGGCCGCGCACCCGGACGCGGCGCCGATCGTCGTCATGCTGGACCTGAAGGACGACCTCACCGACAACGACTCGTTCGCCGCCGGAAACCTGGCCGCGGTCAACGCCGAACTGAGTGCCGCGTTCGGTCCGCGGCTGCTCTCCCCCGCCGCCTACCGCACCGGAGCGACCACGGATTCCTTGCGCGGCAGGGTCCTTCCGCTGCTGTCGGGCGACGGCGGCACGCGCGCCGCGTACCGCCGGGACGTCGGGTACCACCCCGCGGTCGCGATCAACAGCCGCGGCCAGGTCGTCGAGGTGCACGATTCCGGCGGCGGCGCGCTCTGGTACTGGACCGGACAGCTCGGCGCCGACGGACGCGTCGCCTGGCAGCGCCACGGCCGTTACGACAGCGGCCAGACCCCGGCGGTCGCGCTGGACGGCTCCGGCCGGATCGTCGAGGTGCACCAGTCGCCGAGCGCCACCACCCTCTGGTACCACACCGGCCAGCTGGGCGCGGACGGTGAAATCCGCTGGTCGGCAAGCCATCAGTACGACAACGGCGTGCTGCCGACCGTCGCGTTCACCAGCTCCGGGCTCCGCGAAATCCACCGCAGCCAGTCGAGCGACCAGAACTGGCAGTGGCGCGGCACCCTCTCCGGCGAGACCGTGACCTGGACCGGCAACGCGAAAACGTCCGATCCGCGTTACGACAAGGCGAACGCTGGGCGAATCTCTGTCGCCACCGGCGCCGACGGTTCCACCCCGGCGCAAACCCTGCGGTACTCCACGGATCTCGTCACCGGCGGCCGCGTGCAGTACCAGCAGGTGGCGTTCGACGAATACCAGCAGGGCGACCCGGCCGAACTCCAGGACGGGCTGTTCTACGGGGCTCCGGCGAAGGATTCAGCGTTTTTGGTCGCTGCGCGCAAGAGCGGGCACGTCGTCCGCGGCTGGGACTTCGACAACGCGGGCCTGGCCACCGATCCGCTGGTCAACTACCCGGCGACCAACCACCCGTACGACGACTGGTACCGGCAGCTCACCCAGGACGCCGCGCGCTAGGTTTTCGCCGGAACCGGTTCCGGGCCTGAAGAAAAAGGGGCCCGCGCTCTCCCACCCCGACGGGGAGAGCGCGGGCCTCGCCCGCAGGCTGGAGGGTCGGTGTTCCTCCCAAGAACACCGGCCCCTCCGGCCCGTGGGCGGTCAGGCGGTCCGCTGCCTGAGCCGAGCCGCCCCGACGGCTACGACCGGCATCGACGCTTCCCGAAGCGCCGCCCGTTCGACCGGCCGGCGGACCGCCCCGCCCGGAGTCCGCAGGCAATGTCGCTCCACGGATTCCATGAGCACGGCGGCGACCATCACGACCACGGGGGTAGCCAGCGCGAACCACATGTGGCCTTTGGTACCCAGCCGCGCGGAAAACCAATCGCCCGGTTTCCGGGAGGGCGGTCGCTAGACTGGCGGCGTGCGCACGCGACCGACGCTGACCTGGGCCGGACCTGGCGAACCGCTGCCGCGCACGGGCACGGTCGCGGACGTGGCCGAGATCGTCGCCGGGCGGCGGGTGCTCGTGCTCAGCGGCGCGGGCCTCTCCACCGAATCCGGCATACCTGACTACCGCGGCGAAACCGGCAGTCTCCGCAACCACACGCCCATGACGTACGGCGAATTCGTCGCCAGCGAGGCGGGCCGCCAGCGTTACTGGGCGCGCAGCCACCTCGGCTGGCGCACCATCGCACGGGCCGCGCCGAACGACGGGCACCGAGCCGTTTCCGCACTGCGCGCGGGCGGCTGGGTCTCCGGCGTCATCACCCAGAACGTCGACGGCCTGCACCGCGCGGCCGGCACTCCCGGCGTGGTCGAACTGCACGGCAACCTCGACCGCGTCGTCTGCCTCGACTGCCGCCGCACCACCGCGCGCGAAGACCTCGACGCCCGGCTGCGCGCGGCGAACCCGGATTTCGGCGCCGTGGCAACGCGGATCAATCCGGACGGCGACGTCGAGCTCGCCCAGGAGGTCGTCCGCACCTTTCGCACCGTGCCCTGCACCAGTTGCTCCGGCGTGCTGAAACCGGACGTGGTGTTCTTCGGCGAGAACGTGCCGCGCGCACGTGTGGAGCGGTGCTATCGGATGGTCGACGAGGCATCCGCCGTGCTGGTGCTCGGATCTTCGCTCACGGTCATGTCCGGCCTGCGGTTTGTCCGGCGGGCCGCGAAAGCCGGCAAACCCGTGGTGATCGTCAACCGCGGCCAGACCCGCGGCGACGAGCACGCGACCGTCCGCGCGGACCTGCCGCTCGGCCCCGCGCTCACCGAGCTGCTGGCCGTGCTGGAAAACGCGTTGCACAGCCCGAGCGCCGCCGGATAAGCTGCGGGCACTCCGATGGAACGGTCCCCGGAAGTACGCCGCAGAGCGGACCGGCCAGCCTGAAGACATCCAGGTCCAGGAGCGGGCGGCAACCCTGTAGTTGTCGACCCGTTTTACCGGAGGTTCTCCGATGTCTCTCGGCATTGGCCTGCCCGTCAGCGACCCCGCCGTCCTGCTCGACTGGGCGCGCCGCGCGGACGCCGGCCCGTTCAGCACGCTCGGGCTGCTCGACCGCCTCGTCTACGACAATCCCGAGCCGCTCACCGCGCTCGCCGTGCTGGCCGGCGCGACTACCCGTATCCGGCTGCAGACCGAGGTCCTGCTCGCCCCGCTGCGCGAGACCGCGCTGCTCGCCAAGCAGACCGCCACGCTCGACCGGATGAGCGGCGGCCGGTTCGTGCTCGGCGTCGGCGTCGGCGGCCGCGAGGACGACCACCACGCCGCCGGCACCCCGCTGCGCGAACGCGGCCGCCGTCTCGACCGGCAGCTCGCCGACCTGTACCGGCTGTGGTCCGGCGCGCCGTACAGCGCCGAAGCCGGTCCGATCGGCCCGGCACCGGCCCGCGAAGGCGGCCCGGAGCTGCTGATCGGCGCGTTCAAACCCCAGGCGCTGGCCCGCGTCGCCCGCTGGGGCGACGGGCTGCTCGCCGCCGCTCCCCCGTCGTGGGTCGGCGGGCTGTTCGACGCCGTGCGCCGCGACTGGCGGGACCACGGCCGCAAGGGCGAACCGCGGCTCGTCGCGCAGGTGAACGTCGCGGTCGGCCCGGATTCCGTCGCGGACGAAGCGAAAACGGCAATGCACGCGTACTACGCGTTCACCGAAATGGCGGAGCACATGGTGAGCGGAATGCTCACCACGCCCGGCGACATCCGCGCCGCGATCCGCGCGTACCGCGATCTCGGCGCGGACGAGGTGATGCTCTACTGCTGGGGCAGCGATCCCGGCCAGGTCGACCGGCTCGCCGACCTCTGCTGAACAGCTGACCTTTTCTGAACAGCACGGGAAGTAAGCTCGCGCCCATGCACGCGTCGACGCTTTCCGGCGGATCTTCCGCGCCCCGTCCCGGAATCGCCCGTCGGCGGGGATGACGGACGAACCTTCCGGGCGGGCCCCCTGGCTCGCCGCGCACCCCCGGCGAGGTTTCCTGCTCGGGGCCGGCGCGGTGCTCGCCGGATCGGGCGCGCTCGCGGCCGCGCTTTCCCGTCCCGCGCCCCCGGTGGCGCGGGACGGGTTCGGCGCGGACTGGCTTTTCGGGCCGTACACCGCGGGCAGCACCGATCCGGACTTCGACGACAGCGCGATGGCGCTGGTTTCGGTGCCGCACTGCGTGGTTCCGCTGTCCTGGCAGGACTGGGACCCGTCGGACTGGCAGCACGTCTGGGTGTACCGGCAACATTTCCTCGCGCCCGCGCAGCTGCGCCGGAACCGGGCGTTCCTCCAGTTCGACGGGGTGCTCAGCGCGGCGACCGTGTACCTCAACGGCCGCCGCGTCGCGATGCGCAGCGGCGGTTACCTGCCGCTGCGCTGCGAGGTCACCGGCCTGCTGACCGACAAGGACAACGTGCTCGCGGTGGTCGTCGACGGCCGCTGGCAGCAGAACACGCCGCCGGATCTGCCGGAATTCCCGCACCCGACGGCCATCGATTTCTATCAGCCGGCCGGGCTGTACCGCGAAGTCCGGCTGACCGGCGTGCCGCAGACGTATCTGTCCGATGTGTACGCGCAGCAGATCGCCGTGCTGACGCCGAACCGCGAGGTGCTGCTGCACTGCACGGTGGATTCGGCCAAGGCGGTCAAAGGCCCCGTTCGGCTTACCGCCACGCTCAGCCAGCACGGTGCGGAAGTCGCGTCCTCCTACACCGATCTCACCGGCCTGCCGAAGGGCGACACCCAGGTCACGGTGTCGTTGCAGGGCCTCGACGCGGTGCAGCTGTGGGACCTGGACGATCCGGCGTTGTGCGACATTCTCGTCACGCTCGCGGTCGACGGCCGGAAAGTGCACACCTACCCCGTGCGCACCGGATTGCGCGACGCTCAGTTCACTGTGGACGGTTTCCGGCTGAACGGGCGGCCGCTCAAGCTGTTCGGGCTCAACCGGCACCAGTGGTACCCGTTCGTCGGCGGCGCGATGCCGGACCGGGTGCAGCGCCGGGACGCTCAGCTGCTGAAAGAAGAGCTGAACTGCACGATGGTGCGCTGCTCGCACTATCCGCAGGCGACCGCGTTCCTCGACGCCTGCGACGAACTCGGCGTCCTGGTGTGGGAGGAACTGCCGGGCTGGGACCACGTCGGCGACACCGCGTGGCAGGAGCTGGCGGTGCGCGACGTGCACGACATGATCGTGCGCGACCGCAACCATCCGTCGATCATCGTGTGGGGCACCCGGGTGAACGAGACGCTCGGCCAATACGCGCTGTACGGGAGAACCGACCAGCTCGCCGCGGAACTCGACCCGATGCGGCCGTGCACCGGCGCGGTCGCGGGCGAGCGCGGTTACGTTTCGCCGCTGTACCCGGTGAAAGCGGCCGGCGGGGTGTTCTCGTTCAACGACTACAGCCGCCCGCGTCCGCCGGGTTCGCCGCCTCCGCTGCGCCCGCCGCGGCGAGGGGTTCCGTACCTGGTCAGCGAAGCGATCGGCACGCTCGTCGGCTCCGCGTACTTCCGGCGGACGGATCCCCCGGCGGTGCAACGGGAACAGAGCATGCTGCACGCCTGGGTGCACGACCACGCCGCGTCCGATCCGCACTACAGCGGCCTGCTGGGCTGGTGCGGTTTCGACTATCCCTCCGGCTGGTACCACCACTATCGCGGCGTGAAATACCCCGGCGTGATGGACTTCTTCCGGATCCCCAAACTGGGCGCGGCGTTCTACCGGGCGCAACGCGATCCGTCCCGCGGCGCGGTGATCGAACCGGCCTTCTACTGGGATTTCGGCCCGGGCTCCCCGCCGGGCGGGCCGGGTCGCGACGCGATCATCTGGTCGAACTGCGAGGTGCTGGTGGTGACTGTCGCGGGCAAGCGTCCGGTCACCGTGCACCCTGATCGCGCCCGGTTTCCGCACCTGGCGTATCCGCCGTTCTCCGTGGATCTGCGGGTGAACGGCCGAACGCGCCCGGAGCTGACCGTCGAAGGCCGGATCGGCGGGCAAACCGTGCTGCGCAGGCGATTCAGCGCGGATCCGGCGTACGACACGATCGCGGTGACCGCCGACGACGACCAGCTCGTCGCCGACGGCGCGGACACCACCCGGGTCGCGTTGCGCTTGCTCGATCGCTACGGCGCTCCGCGGCCGCATGCGCGCGGAGTGCTGGCGGTCTCGGCGACGGGGCCCGGCGTGCTGATCGGTGACCCCTACCTGGACTTCGGCGCGCTCGGCGGTGCGGCCGCGGTGTGGGTCCGCTCGATGCGCGGCACCCCCGGCACGATCACCGTGAGTGCCACGCATCCGTTCGTCAACACCGGAAGCGCCACGATCGAGTTAGTCTGAGGTCACCACACGACCGGGACCTGCGAAACCCCGCCGGTGAGCCGGTTGGAGCGCACTTCCAGCTCGTCCGCGGGCACGGCGAGGCGGAGGTTCGGGAAGCGGCGGAACAACGTCGTGAACACCACGCGCAGCTCCGTGCGGGCGAGGCTGGCTCCGATGCAGAAGTAGCCGCCGTAGCCGAAAGCGATGTGGGAGTTGGGTTTGCGGTCCGCGTCGAACTCGTGCGCGTCGGCGAACACCGCCGGGTCGCGGTTGGCCGACGCGGTCGAGATCATCACCGCGTCGCCGCGCGGGATCCGGACGCCGCCGATCTCCACGTCCTCGTGCGCGTACCGGAGCAGCCCGAGCCCGCCAGGCGCGGACATCCGCAGGATCTCCTCGACGGTGGCGTGCACGCGCGCATCGGGGTCGGCGGCCAGCGCGTCGCGGCGGGCGAGGTCGGTGAGCAGGAACAACACGCCGAGGTCGATCCGGTTCGACGTGGTCTCGTGGCCGGCGAACAGCAATCCGGCGGCGAGCCTGCCGAGGTCGTCGTCGGTGAACGTCGGGTCGTCGGCCTGCGCGGCGACCAGGTCCGAGACGACGTCCTGGCCCGGGTCGGCGCGTTTCGCGTCGGCGAGGCCGGACATGTAGGCGGTGAACTCGGTCATCGCCACCTCGGCGTCGCCGCCGCTGTCGAGCACGCCGATGCGGTCGGAGAGGTCGCGGAACTTCTCGCGGTCTTCGTACGGGACGCCGAGGAGTTCGCAGATCACCAGCACCGGCAAGGGGAACGACAGGTGCTCGTGCAGATTCGCCGGCGAGCCCGCGGCTTCCATCCCGTCGAGGCAGCGATCGGTCAGTTCCTGGATCCGGCTGCCGAGGCGGCGCATCCGGTTCGCCGAGAACGCCGGGACGAGCAGGCGGCGCAGCCGGGCGTGCTCCCGCTCCTCGGTCTCGAAATCGCCCTGCGGCCCGTTGAGCACCGCGGCGTCGGAGACCGTCGAGGCGTCCTCGGGATGCGGGTGGGAACGGCCGAAGCGGTTGTCCGCGAACACTTCCCGGGCCTGCTCGTACGCGGTGACGAGCCAGGCCGGGTCGCCCGCCGGGGTCGTCACCGGGACGATCGGGCCTTCGCGGCGCAGGACTTCGTACAGCGGCGCGATGTCCAGGACGTTCGGCCTCGCGAACGGCAGCTGGGTGGGGGTAGACATGCGGGGTCCTCCTCGGGTCAGCCCGCCCGCGTGCGCAACGACGCGAGCCAGTCCTGTTCGTTCTCGGCGCGACGCTGCACCTCGGCCAGCACGAGCCGGCTCCACGGATCGGCCTGCCCCGCGCCGAGCTTGGCGAGCCGGTCCCGCTGCGCCGCGACGGCGGCCTGGCGGGCGTCCAGCACGCGCAGCCGTTCCTCCGGGGTGAGCCTGCCGAATCCCGCCAGCCGCGCCAGGAACTCGGCCGGATCGCCCGCCAGCTCCGGCGGCAGGTCGGCGAGCAGATCGTGCAGCAGCTCCCGCCCGACGTCGGTGATCGTGTACACGTGCCGCGGCGGACGGCCCTCCTGCGGCTCGGCGGTCCGGGTCACCGCGCCTGCCTCGGCGAAGCGCCGCAGCGCTGGGTAAAGCGAGTTGTTCGACAGCGTGCGGCCGCTGGATTCCTCGAT
Organism: Amycolatopsis nivea; assembly: GCF_004522235.1. GTDB lineage: Bacteria > Actinomycetota > Actinomycetes > Mycobacteriales > Pseudonocardiaceae > Amycolatopsis > Amycolatopsis nivea. The sequence goes on along the minus strand of NZ_SDLT01000001.1, from coordinate 81,514 downwards.
CTGCTTGCGCAGTTCGTAGCCGTGCCACGGCCGCTCGGCGAGCTTCGCGAGCAGGAGCACGTCGGTCCACACATAGGTCACCGTAACCTAGGGTCCGGTGAGCGGGCAACGTCCGAACGGCGGATGCCGGAAGAAGATCTCCGGCCCGTTTTTTGTCGGTGTCTCCCGATACGGTGCTGTTCGACCGATCCGGAGGGGGATCTCCTGTGACCGACCACGTCCGCTACGGCCTCTACTTGCCGCCTTTCGGCCCGTTCGGCGATCCGGCCGCCTTGGTCGACCTGGCCGTCCGAGCCGAAGCCGCCGGCTGGGACGGAGTGTTCCTGTGGGACCACGTGGTGCCCGCGATGCCACCGATCGCCGACACGTGGACCACCCTCGCCGCCATCGCCCAGGCGACCAGCACGGTCCTGCTGGGCCCGATGGTCACGCCGCCGAGCCGCCGCCGCCCGTGGCTCCTGGCCCGGCAAGCCGCGACGCTCGCCCGCCTGTCCCGCGGCCGGTTGATCCTGGGAACCGGCATCGGCTCCGACGAAACCGGCGACTTCAGCCGCTTCGGCGATCCGTCCTCGCCCGCCGAACTGTCGTCGCGGACGGACGAGGCGATGGAGATCATCCGCGCGATGTGGGCCGGGGAGGCTTTGCGGCACGAGGGCTCGCATTACCGGGTGTCCCTCGATGCCGCTGACCCGGAGCCGTACCCCATTCCGGTGTGGACTGCCAGCACGACCCAGCATGAGCGCGTTCTCCGGCGTGCCGCGGGGAGCGACGGGATTTTCCCGCTTCCTGGGCCTCAGCCGTTGCCTCCTGTGGAGCTGGCCAGCCTGGTTGCTCGAGTACAGCCGTCGGACCGTCCCTACGAGGTTGCGGTGTCCGGCAACGCGAGCCCGGCGTGGGAGGAACCGGCCACGGTGGATCTCGCGGCGCTCGCGGAGGCGGGGATGACGTGGTGGATGGAATCGCTGATCCACTTCGATCCGCTGGACCTTTCGCTGAAGATCGTGGACGCCGGACCGCCTCGGATCGGGGGTTGACCGGGCAGAGCTTTGCTTGCGGCGGCGGGGTTCGCGCTGTGCGGGTGCCTGTCGGATCGAGGTGTGGCCGAGCCAGTTGAGCTCTCCCGCAACGGCCGCCCGACCACACCCACGGGAGCGCAGCAACCGCCTCGAGGCGCGGCCGAGCCAGGTGGGCTCGCCCGCAGCAACCAAGCCCGCCCCGCCTGACCACACCCACCGACCGCAGCAGCCGCATCGAGGCGTGGCCGAGCCAGCCGGGCTCGCGCGCAAGCAGTCGAACCGGCGCCGCCGGACCGGGCGCGAGTAACCGGGCCGGAACAGAGGTGTTGCGGTAGAGCCGAGCCGGTTGAGCTTGCGCGCGGTCGCCGAATCCCGCGCCACGACAGCCGGACCGAGGCGCAGCCGAGCCAGTTGGGCTGCGCACGGTAACCGGATCCGTGCCGTCGGGGAATGCCCGCGCGGGCAGCGACAGATCGGGGCCATCCGAGCCAGCCGGGCGCGGAAGCGCTTTCCACCGCGCCGAGGGACAACCGCGCCCCTCGGTTGAGGCACAGCCGAACTCGGCAGCGAGTGTCCTCGTGCGCGGCAACGAAATCCGCTCAGCACCTCTCCCACCCGACCCCCGCCACTGCCGCTGCCAGCGAGAAACTCCCCCGCCGCCGCCGAATTATCTTTCCCGCCACCGTTCCCGGCCCGCACACCAGCGATCCCCCGCAGTTGCCTGATCGTTCAACCACCGCCCGCCCGCCGGTCGTCCCCCTTCGGCGGCTTCCCTCGGCCGCTCGGGAGAGCTACGGTGGAGGGTGGTTGAGCCTCCAGCCACCGTGTGATTCGTCCCGCGCGCCGGGATGCCCGGTGCCGGCCGGTCCGGCATTCCGCCGCAGCCCTGTGCGCGGCTCAGAGAGAGTGCCGTGATGACCGCCGCGCACATTGCCCGACTGCCCGCGCTTCCCTCGGACCCGACGGGGATGCTTCGGCTGCGCGTGGGCCACCCCGCTCCGGGGACCGCCGTCGTCGAGGTTTCCGGGGAGGTCGACCTGGCCACCGCGCCCCGGCTGGCCGAGGTCGTCGAGGCGCGGCTGCGGAGCACCGTCAGCCTGGTGATCGTCGACCTGCGCCGGACGACCTTCCTCGGCGTCGCGGGGCTGCGCGTCCTGATCCGGTTGAAGCTGCTGGCCGCGGGAGCGGACAAGGACTTCTACGTCGACCCGGGCACCGCCCCCACGGTCCGGCGGCTGTTCTCACTCTTCCCCCTGGACTGCGTGCGGTCCGGCGCCGCCGAGGGGCTCACCGAGATCCCGCTGCCCCGGCCCGCCGGGACGGCTTGACCGTCCACTGAGGACACAGTGAGCCACGGGCCGAGGCACACGCGCCCGGACCGCACAAAAACTCCGGGCTCACGTCGCCCAGCAGATCCCGGAATCGGCGGACAACGAACCACGGACGTCCGCGGAAAGACTCCGCGCTCACGTCATCCAGCAGGTCCCGCAAGCGGCGGACAGCGGACCGAAGCTCACGCGTCCGCGTCGCGGCGAACCACAGGCCGAGACTCACGCGTCCGGGTCGCGGAAGTCCTCCGGGCTCACGTCGTCCAGCAAGTCCCGGAAGCGGCGGATCTCGTCCTCGGTCGCCTCGGCCGGTTCCTCCAGGTCGGCAGCCGCGTCGAGAGCGGTTTCGTCGCCCGCCGCCACCGTCACGTCGACCGCTGCCTCGTCGAGCACCGCTTCCGCGACTTCCAGCGGGGCATGCGTGCGCAGGCCGATCGCGATCGCGTCGCTCGGGCGGGCCGAGACGCGCGCGCCGCCGGACAGGACGAGGTCCGCGTGGAAGATGCTGTCCAGCAGCTGGGTGATCTCGACCCGTTCCACGCTCTGGCCCAGCGCCGCCAGCACCTCGATGATCAGCTCGACCGTCCCCGGCCGCGCGGACACGACGTGCTCCTGCGCGGCGGCCAGTTCCTGCGCTTCCGGCGCGCCGATGGTGATGGCGAGCCAGCGGCGCGAGCCGGATTCCTCGCGCAGCAGCACGACCGGCGCCGACTCCTGCGCCACCACGGCCAGTCCCTGCACGCGCACCTGCACCATGGGGGTCACCCCGCTTCCGAAAAGGTCCTCCCTGCTGACTACCCAACGTCCGGCGTTTTGTCACGCGAAATCGCCGCGCGCATCACGCCGGATTCACCCGGGCAGCCGGCGCGGACCGGCACGAGCCCGCCGTAAACGTGCCGCGGCGCACAAACCGGAATCCCTGGCGCACGTGTCGATCGGGCCTCGTCTGGGTATGCGGGAGCCATGAACGACGAGGGACCCGGCAGCCGCGCCAGCGGCGGCATGCCAGCCGTGGACCGTTTGCTCGACGAGGTGATCGAGCTGCGGCTTCCGGCGGAGACTTACCAGATCCCGCTTGTCCGCATGCTCGCGCAGGCGGTCGCCGCGCGGGCCGATTACGGGCTCGACGCCATCGCCGACGCCAAGATGGCGGTCGACGAGGCGTGCGCCCAGGTTGTTTCGACGGCCGCCCCCGGGGCGGCGATGACCTGCCAGTTCACTGTCTCGCCCGAAGGGATCCGGTTCACCGTCAAGACGCGCACCCAGCAGCCGGAGCCGCCGAGCGAGCGAAGTTTCGGCTGGCACGTGCTGACCACGCTGGCCGCGAACGTGTCCGCGCGCTGCGTGCCGGACGCCGCCGACGACGGGTACGCGCTGACCCTCGACCTCGACCTGCACCGGGAGGCGAGCGGGTGAACCAGCAGCCCGTCACCCGCCACCGTGACGAATACGCGCACACCGCGCCGCTGTTCGAGGAGCTCGCCGCTCTGCCCGCCGACGACGGGCAGCGGCCGCGGCTGCGCGAACAGCTCGTCACCGAATTCCTGCCGGTCGCCGAGCACATCGCGACCCGGTTCACCGGACGCGGCGAACCCCGCGAGGACCTCGTCCAGGTCGCCCGGATCGGCCTGATCAACGCGATCGACCGGTTCACCCCGGACCGCGGCCCGGACTTCCTGTCCTTCGCCGTGCCCACGATCATGGGCGAGATCCGCCGGTACTTCCGCGACACCGGCTGGTCGGTCCGCGTGCCGCGGCGGCTCAAGGAACTGCACCTCGCGCTCAGCCGGGGTTCGGCGACCCTGTCGCAGACGCTCGGCCGCGCGCCGACGCCCACCGAACTGGCCGAGCACCTCGGCCTCGAGCTCTCCGAGGTCCACGAAGGGCTGGTCGCGGGCCACGCGTACCAGACCTTGTCGGTGGACAAGCCGGTGCACGACGACGCCGAACCGCTGCTGCTCGCCGACACGCTCGGCAGCGACGACCCGGAGATCGAGCACATCGAGAACCACGAGGCCCTCCAGCCGCTGCTGCGCGAACTGCCGAAGCGGGAGCGCGCGATCCTGGTGATGCGGTTCTTCGGCGGTCTCACCCAGACCCAGATCGCCGAGCAGGTCGGCATCTCCCAGATGCACGTGTCCCGGCTGCTGTCGCAGACTCTCGAACAACTGCGCGACAAGCTCACCGGCGACCCCTGAGCACGCCCGCGACGGGGGTCGCCCGACCGGGCTGGATCCCGTTGTCGCGCCCCTTCGGAGCTGCGACGATACGAGTCCGTCCAGCACTGAGGAGGGCCCGATGGCCTCGAGACTCAACCCGTACATCAGCTTCGCGGGCAACGCACGGGAGGCGATGGAGTACTACCACGACCTGTTCGGCGGCGACCTGGCGCTGAACACCTTCGGAGAGTCCGGCGCACCCGCGGACTCCGGCTACGCGAACAACATCATGCACGCGATGCTGGAGGGCGAGAACGGCTTCACGCTCATGGGCTCCGACGTGCCGCCCGGCATGGAGCACAACCCGGGCACGAACATCTCGATCAGCCTCAGCGGCGACGACGGCGACCTGCTGCGCCGCTGCTGGGAAAAGCTGTCCGACGGCGGAACGGTGGCGGTTCCGCTCGAAAAGCAGATGTGGGGCGACGAATTCGGCGCCTGCACCGACCGGTTCGGCATCTCCTGGATGGTCAACATCGGCCAGGCGGGCTGAGCCGGCCGGTCAGCTGTCCACCTCGACCTCGGCCCCCACCGGCAGCCGGTCGAAGAACAGCGCCGCGTCCTCGTCGGCGAGGTGGATGCAGCCGTGCGAGGGACGGTCGAGCGGCCCGGCGTGGAACGCGATGCCGCCCGGGGTGAAGAACACCGAGTTCGGCATCTCGTCGCCGTACTCGTCGCTGCGGTGGACGCGGTCCTTCCACGCCACCCGGAACGTCCCGACCGGAGTCGGCTGGCCAGGCCCGCCCGGCTCCATCGGGACCGACCGCACCGCCCTGCCGTTCTCCATCAGCCACGCGCGCCGCAGCGAGAGGCTCGCGCACGCACCGGTGACCACTGAGCACGAGGGGCTCGGCGGGGTGTGCCGCACCGGCGGCGTCGGCAGCTCCGGCGACGGCGCCAGCGGCAGCCCGGCAGCCTGGGCCTCCGGTTCCGCCGGCGCTCCGCACCCGGCCGCGACCACAGCCGCCCCGGCCAGCACGATCGCGACGATCTTCCCGCGCATCCGTCCGCTCCCGCCTTTCGCTCCCCTCTCCTCTACGGGCGAGCGGAGCGAAAGGTTGCGAACGACGACGAACTCGCGGTGGACGGATTTCGCGTCCGTCGCCACAGGCTGCCGGGGCCAGTGCGGATCGGCCTGCCCGGTCCGCGGTGAGCAGCCACGGGCTTCGTAGTATCGACGGCATGGCTGACGATGATGCGAGCGATCCCGCCGCTCGTCGCGGATGCGCTCACACAGGCACGCTCAACGCGCTTCGCGAAGACCAGGTCGACCTCCGAGAAGAGATGCGACAGGGCTTCGCCTCGGTGAACGCCTCGCTCGGCCGGATCATCGAACTCCTCGACCGCGACAGCCAGTAGCCGCCGACCGGTCCCCACTGTCCATTCAGGACGCTTTACCTCCCAGAACCTTCTGCAGCGCCGCCCCGTCCGGCACCCCGAGCCCGGTGCACGCGTCCCAGCCGGCGGCGGCCGAGTACGCGCCGTTGCTGCCCTCGGTGATGTCGCGGAATCCCGGCTGCACCTTGCCCGCGCCGACTCCGGCGTACAGCTTGCTGTGCACCAGTCCGAAGCCGCTCCCGGCCGACTGCGCCAGCCTCGCCAGCAGCGCTGACCACAGCGGCGAAACCGCGCTCGTGCCGCCGACGACGATCTGCTGTCCGTCGACCAGGACCTGGTACCCCGTCGCCGGATCCGCGTTGCCCGCCACGTCCGGGACGCCGCGACCCGGTTTTCCGTCGCCTGCCCGAGCGGGCACGCCCGCGGCTTGCTGGTAGTCCGGCACCGGGAACGCGTCGCTCACGCCGCCGCCGGTCGACCCGCCGCCGGAGGTGTTCCAGACCGTTTCCGAGTTCACTGTGGACGGTGGGGTCCCGTCGAGTTTGGTGCCGCCGCAGGCGAGCGCGTGCGGGCTCGACGCGGGGAAATCGACGTGCTGTGCCCCGTCGGTCTGCCCGTCGGCGCTGCCGTTGTCGCCGGACGCGCAGCACACCGTCACGCCGAGCGCCGCGGCGTCGGCGAACGCCTGGTCCATCGCGGTGCGGGCCTGCGGCGTCCACTGGTCCTCGGACTGGCCCCAGCTGATGCTGACCGCGACCGGGGTCGGCGTCGCGTGCACCGCGGTGCTCACCGCGTCCAGGAAGCCCTGGTCGGTGTTCGGCGCGAAGTACACGACCTGCGCGGCTCCCGGGGCGAGCGCGCCGATCACCTCGATGTCGAGCAGCACTTCCCCGTCGGCCGAATTCGGGTCGCCGGTCGGCGCGTTCTTGCCGCCGTCGACCCCGGCCGCGGTCACCTTCGGTTCGGTGATCTTCAAGCCGGCGAAGTACTTCTGGAGATCCTCCGGCTTGTATCCCCCGCCGAGTTCGATGACCGCGACGGTCTGCCCGGTGCCGTCGGCGTCGGCCGGGAACCCGTACAGCTGGCCGACTTGGTCCGGGGTGTAGCCCTGTCCGGCGGCTTCCTTGTGCAGCCGGAACATCGCCCGCGCCTGCGGCCGTTCGTCGAGGCCGAGCACGGCGACGACGACGTCCCCGAGCGAGGCGGGCACTTCCAGTTCGCCGGTGCGCGCGGCGAATTCGCCAGCCTCGCCGTGGCGGACCCGGTTCAGTTCGGTCTTGAACGCGGCCGTCATCGCCCGCGCCGGGCCCCGGACCGAGACGCGGCGCGATCCGGCGTGCGTGTCGGTGACGGTGAGCCCGGCATCGGTGAGGACGGTGCGCACCAGGTCGAGATCGTCGGCGCTGGCCCCGTAGCGGTCGGCGAAGTCCTCCGGGGCGAGCGGCTCGCTCAGCGCGGCCACATCCAGTTCGGCGCGGCGCCGCAGGACGACGGTCGCGGTGACGGTGGCGTCCGCGTCGAGCGGGCCGAGCACCTCGGCTTCGGCCAGTGCGGGACGCAGACTTCCGGACAACGATACCCATTGTGATTCTGTCATCACTCAATGGTGAACCCCTTTCGGCTGGTCCACCACCGTCGTATCCCCCGTCCGGAGGCAAAACCTGTCCGGTTTTCTGTCGACCCGATGACCGGGACCGCGGATGCCGCGGCGCGCGGGCGCGCGCACAGTGTCTCCATGAAACGGATCCTGATTCTGGGCACGGCCGCCGTGCTCACGCTGGGCGCGGTCACCGCGTCGAGCAGCGCCGAGGGCGACCTGGCCGCGCACGGCTGGGTCGGCACGTGGGCGGCGTCGCCCGCGGCCGCGGTGGCGAACACGCCGCAGGGGTATCCGAACTACTCGATCCGCAACGTCGTGCACACCAGCGCCGGCGGGAATCAGGCCAGGGTAAGGCTTTCCAACGCCTTCGGCACCGCGCCGCTCACCTTCGGCCACGTGACGCTCGCCGTCGCCGCCGACGGTCCGCGCGCGGCCGGCGGCACGATGCGCACGCTGACGTTCGGCGGACAGTCCACTGTGGTCGTTCCGCCCGGGGCCGAGGTGCTGAGCGATCCGGCCTGGCTGCGCGTTCCGGCCGACGCCGACCTCCTCGTGACCACGTACGTGCCGACGCCGTCCGGTCCGGTCACCTACCATCCGCTCGCCCAGCAGACGTCGTTCTTCACCCGCGCCGGCGACTTCGCGGCCGAGGAGTCCGGCGCGTCCTTCACCGAGCAAACCGCGGTGTGGCACTACGTCAGCGAGGTCGACGTCCGCGGGCCCGCGCGCGGCACCGTCGTGACGCTCGGCGATTCGATCACCGACGGCGCGCACTCCACGCCCGGCGCGAACCGCCGCTGGCCGGACCTGCTGAGCGACCGGCTGCACGGGCGGCTCGGCGTCCTCAACGCCGGGATCAGCGGCAACCGGCTGCTGCTCGACGGCGGCACCTCGGGGCGCAACGCCCTCTCCCGGCTCGCCGGCGACGTGCTGACCAGCGGAGACGTCCGTACGCTGATCGTGCTCGAAGGCATCAACGACATCCAGCAGAACCCGCACCAGACCGATCCGGCGATGATCGTCTCCGCGCTGCGGCAGGTCGTCGCGCAGGCCAAGGCGCAGGGCATCCGGGTCATCGGCGGCACGCTGACGCCGTTCAAGGGCTGGAAGATCTACGACCCGACGCTGGAGAAGACCCGGCAGGCGGTGAACGCGTTCATCCGGACCAGCGGGATCTACGACGGCGTCGTCGACTTCGACGCTGCCGTGCGCGATCCCGCCGATCCGCTCGCGATGCTCCCCGCCTACGACTCCGGCGACCACCTGCACCCGAACGACGCCGGGTACCAGCGGATGGCCGACGCGGTGCCGCTCACTCTGCTGTGACCGGCACCAGAGGTTTGCGCGGGAACGCCAGCACCGCAAGGAGACTGAGCACGCCGACGCCCACCATGTAGAGCGACACGTACAACGACGTCCCGGTCGAACTCTGGAGCGCGGCCGCGATCAGCGGGGCGAACCCGCCGCCCAGCACCGCGCCCACGGCGTAGGCGAACGACGATCCGCTGTAGCGGAACCGGGATTCGAACAGCTCCGAGAACAGCGCCGACTGCGGTCCGTACGTCGCGCCGAGGCCGACGTTCAGCACCACCACCGCGACGATCAGCAGCCACGGCTGTGCGGTGTCCACGAGCAGGAAGAACGGGATCGACCACACGACCAGCAGCACGGAACCGGCGAGGTAGACGGGTTTCCGCCCGACCGAGTCCGACCAGATCGCCGCCGCGACGATGCTCACCAGCCACACGACGCTGCCGACGATCACCACGACCAGCATCGTCGTGCTGGGCAGCTTCAGCACCGAAGTGCCGTACGACAGCAGGTAAGCGAAGAAGATGTAGCCCAGCGCGGTGTTCGCGATGAAGCTGACCGCCGCGGCGAGCACCTGCTTCGGCCGCGCGCGCAGCACCTCCACGATCGGCAGCCGGCTCCGCTCGCCGCTGCTGCGCAGCTTCGCGAACACCGGGCTTTCCTCCACGCGCAGCCGGATCACCAGCCCGACCGCCACCAGCACGAGGCTGACCAGGAACGGGATCCGCCAGCCCCACGACCGGAAGTCGTCCGGAGACAGCGAGTTGTTCACCGCGAAGAACACCAGCTGCGCCAGAATCAGCCCGGCCGGGACACCGATCTGCGAGAAGGACCCGTACCGGCCGCGTTTGCCCTCGGGCGCGTGCTCGACCGCCATGAGCGCCGCGCCGCCCCATTCGCCGCCCGCCGAAACCCCTTGCAGCACCCGGAGAACGACGAGCAGCACCGGCGCGATGACGCCGGCCTGGTGGTAGGTCGGCAACACGCCGACGCCCGCGGTCGCGAGCCCCATCAGCACCAGCGAGGCGACCAGCATCGCCTTGCGCCCCACGCGGTCGCCGAAGTGGCCCCAGACGATCCCGCCCAGCGGCCGCGCGACGAACCCGACCCCGAGCGTCGCGAACGCGGCGAGCGTGCCGGACGCCGGGGAAAGCGACGGGAAGAACAGCTTGTTGAAGACCAGGGCGGTCGCCGTGCTGTAGGCGAAATAGTCGTACCACTCGATGGTCGTCCCGATCGCGCTGGCGAGCGCCACCCGCCGGATCCGCCCCGCCGTGTTCACTTCCTGCTCAAGCACCACTGCCGAGCCCCCTTCTCGTTCAGGCGCGTCATCTTGGCACGGCGGATCCCCTCCGGTCGACCACCGGAAGGCGGGCGCTTCAGCCGCCAAGCAGGGTCAACGACAACCGCGAGTCCGCGACCGCTTCCACCGCGTGCGGCATCGACGGCGGAAGGTGCACCAGCCCGCCCGGCCGCAGGTCGACGGTCTGGCCGACGGCGGTGAGCCGGAGATGCCCGTCGAGGGCCTGCAACAGGAGCGCGCGGGGTGCGCGGTGTTCTTTGAGGACGTGGCCCTGCTCGAACGCGAGCACGATGACCCGGACGCCGTCGGCGTCGAGCACCGTGTGGTGGCCGAGTTTTCCCTCCTCGACCGGGGCGAGGGCCAGCAGATCGTCGAGCACCTTCGGTGCGGGTTCGCTCATGGGGCCATTCTCGCGGAAACTCGGTTCCTCCCGTGGACGGAACGTGGACGCCGGACCGGGCCGGCAGCGAACCCGAACCCGTTCCGGCGCCCACGGCCGCCTGGCTGAGCTGGCAGCTTCGGCTCCAGCGAGCCGCCCGCTGAGAAACCGCCTAGCCTGCCTTTGCGATCAACTCGTCCGCCACCCACTGCGCGACCCCGGCCGGGTACGGCGTGGACAGCCCCAGCACGACGTGACTGAACCCGGCCTCCAGCGCCTCCCCGATCGCCGCCCGGGTGAGAGCGGGGTCGTCGTAGGACACCGGCAGGTGGATCGAGCGCGTGATCTCCGCCGGGTCGCGGCCGATTTCCGTGCAGTACTCGTTCAGCATCGCGTTGCGTTCGACGGCGTCCGCGATGTCCCCGCCCGGGATGTTCCAGACGTCGGCATGCTCGGCGACCACCCGCAGCGTCGCACGGGCCCGGCCGCCGATGACGAACGGCGGATGCGGGCGCTGCACCGGCTTCGGGTTGCCGAACGCACCGGTCAATTGGACGTGTTCGCCGGCGAAATCGAACGGCTTGTCCTCGGTCCACAGCTTCCGGATCACGGTGCACGCCTCGGCGAACCGGCCCACCGCGTCGCCGGTTTCCAGGTACGGCAGGCCGTGCGCTTCGTACTCCCGGCGAGCCAGCGGATGGCTCGGCCGGGAGCCGACGCCGATGCCGAAGTCGAGCCGTCCGCCGGACACGACGTCGACGGTCGCGGCGATCTTCGCCAGCATCGCCGGCGGGCGGAATCGGTTGCTGGTCACCAAAAGCCCGAGCCTGAGCCGTTCGGTCTGCGCGGCCAGCGCCGAAAGCAGCGTCCAGCCTTCGAAAATCGGGCCGTCCAGTTCTCCGGCGATCGGCAGGAGATGGTCGAACAGCCAGGCGTGCTCGATAGCCGGGATCGCGTCCGCCTCACGCCAGACCTGCTGGAGCGCGGCGTAGCTGGTCTGCATCGGCGCGGTCATGATGCCGAACTGCGGCTTCGTGGTCATCGCGGGAAGTCCTTTCACTCGTGTGATTCGACGCGGCCGAGCGGGCTGGCTTCGACGCCGGTCCAGCTGTCGTCGCCGGGAATGAGCGCGCTGCGGAGATACGCCGTGGTCAGCCGCTGTTGCAGCGCGACGCGTTCGGGGTGTTCGTCGGTGGTTTCCTTGGCCTCGTAGCCGGAGATGCCGCCGAGCGAGTGCTCCGCGCCGAAGAGCGTCAGCAGGCTCTTCTCCCCCGGGCTGAGCCGGTACGCGTCGGTGAACCAGTCCGGGCCGCGCACGGACAGCATCGAGTCGTCCTGGTCGCCCGCGACGATCAGCGCGGGCGCCTTCAGTCCGGTGAAATCCGGGCTCATGAACGGGAAATGCTCGGCAGCGAACGGCGACAGGTCCGCGCCGCCGACGCCGGTGACGGCGAACAGCACCCCGGCAGACACCCGCGAATCGGACAGATCCTCGCCGACGCTGCCGTCCGCCTCGACGATGCGCGCGCCCAGCAGCATGCTCGCCGACTGCGCGCCCCAGGAGTGCCCGGCGACGGCGATCCGGCTGTGGTCGACCCGCCCCGCCAGCCCGGGCAGCGCCGCTTCGACGGTGTCGAGCTGGTCGATGACGTGCCGCAGATCCTCGACCCGCAACCGCCAGATGACCGGCGTGCGCGGGTCGTCCGCGGGCAGCGCGCGGGTCCGCGAATCGAGGTGAGTCGGTTGCACGACAACGAATCCGTGCGCGGCCCAGTAGTCGGCGAGCGGGCCGTAACCGTCCAGGGACGAGCCGAAACCGTGCGAGAACACGATCACCGGCAGGTCCTGCCCGGCAGCCGGGGCGGACACGCGCACCAGCAGGTCCTCGCCGCGGCCCGGCGCGTCGAGCCGCACCGGCTTCACCGAGACGGCCGGAGCCGGGAGCTGTACAGCGGACATGGGAATACCTTCTTTCGCCATCCGGGCACGAAAGGGTGTGGTGGCCGAGGGCCCGGTCTGGCATCATGAGCAAACGGAACGTTGCTCCGGTAACTATACGGAACACTGTTCCGCTTGTCTACCGGCGGCATGCGGAGGGAGCGGCACGTGGGCGAGAACGCGGGGGCCCGGGCGAAACGGGCGGACGCCCGGCGCAACGAGAAAACCCTGCTCGACGCGGCGGCGGCGGTGTTCGTCGAGTCCGGAGTGGACGCGCCGGTGCGCGACGTCGCGACCAGGGCGGGCGTCGGCGTGGGCACGATCTACCGGCACTTCCCCACCCGCGCGGACCTGATCATCGCGGTCTACCGGCACCAGGTCGAAGCGTGCGCCGACGCGGGGCCGAAGCTGCTGGCGGACAACGCGTCCCCGCACGCCGCGCTCGCGCAGTGGATCGACCTGTTCGTCGACTTCCTCATCACGAAGCACGGGCTGGCCGGGATCATGCAGTCCGACCACAGCGGGTTCGAGGCACTGCATGCGTACTTCCTCGAGCGGCTGGTCCCGGTGTGCACCGAACTTCTCGACGCCGCCACGAAGGCCGGGGAAATCCAGACCGACCTGGAGGCAGTGCACCTGATGCGCGGCGTCGGGAACCTGTGCATCGGCGCGGAAGCCGACGACAGCTACGACGCGCGCCGGCTGGCGGGGCTGTTGATCACCGGCCTGCGCAACGCCGGGTGACCGCTACCGTGCCGGAATCTTGACCTCGTCCGGACGCCGTTCCGGCCGCAACCCCCGCCACGCCGTGTGCCGCAACCGCCCGTCCCCCGGGGTGAGGCGGCGGTACACCACCTCGCCGACCACCTCCGGGTTCAGCCAGTGCGCGCCGCGCGCCCGGTCCCGCGGCACCTGGTCGGCGAACGGGCTTGTCTTGCGCTCCAAGGGAACCAGCTGCGCCTGAAGGTCTTTGAGCATCGCGTCGGTGAAGCCGGTGCCGACGTCGCCCAGGTACCGCAGCTCCCCCGACTCCGGGTCGTGCGCGCCCAGCAGCAGCGCGCCGATCGTGCCCTCGCGCCTGCCCTGGCCCGCGCGCCAGCCGCCGACGATCACCTCGGTCGTCTGCACCAGCGGATGCTTGAGCCAGTCCGGACTGCGCCGTCCCGGGTGATACCGCGACGTGCGGGCCTTCACCATCAAGCCTTCGAGCATCATTTTCCGCGCGACGTCCAGCAGACCGGCCGGGGTCATGCCGTCGGCGGCGAGATCGCGGTGCCGGTACCAGGGCGTGATCGCGACCAGCTGCCGGTCCGGCGGTTCGATCTCGGCGAGCCGCTCGCGGCGTTCCTCGTACGGCGCGTCGAGCAGGCTTTCGCCGCCGAGGCTCAGAAGGTCGAAGGCGAAGTACGCGACCGCCTGCCAGGTGCGGTTCTGCAGGAGCCCGAAGTCGGGGCGGCCGTGCTCGTCGAGCGCGACGATCTCGCCGTCCAGCACCGCGGGCCGTCCCCCGAGCGCGTCGCCGAGCGCGCCGGCCAGCTGCGGGAACCTGGTGGTGAAGTCGTTGTCGTTGCGGCTGGTCAGCAGGGTGCTTCCGTCCGGGGCGACGCGCATGGTCGCCCGGTAACCGTCCCATTTGAACTCGTACGCGTACGCCGGGCCGTCGCGCAGCGTGCCGCCGTCGGGCGACGCCAGCATCGGCTCGATCGCGGGCGGCATGCCGCCGGCCACTTCGGACATTCGGGCACCTCCGCGCACCACCGTAAGCCGAACCGCGCGGATCCGCCGCCGTAAGATGGCCGGGTCCACGACGGAGGGGGCCGGGACCGGTGCCGAGCAAGGATTTCGAACGGATCATCCGCAAGCTGCGCGAGGTCGAACGCGGCAGCGGCCGCGACTACACGTCGTTCAGCGTGCGCGGAAAGCGCTTCGGCTACCACTGGCCGCGCACGGACACGGTCGGGCTCAAGCAGACCATCGCGGAACAGCAGGCGCTCGTCGCCGAACGGCCGGACGTGTTCGAGGAGCAGTTCACGTCCGGCGGATTCGGCTGGGTGGTGGTGCAACTGAGCGGCATCGAGGCCGACGAACTGGCCGAACTCGTGTACGAGGCGTGGCGGCTGTCGGCTCCCGAGGACCTGGCGGCCGAGGTTCCGCTGCCGCAGCTCTGACTATCCGGCATGCCCGGTAACACGGCACCGGGCCACGGCGATCTTCTTCGTGTTCAGGCGGAGGGGGTCTGCGGTGTCGCGGCGGTCAGTGCAGGTGCTGGTGGCGTTCGGCGTGCTGGCCGTGGGGGTGTTCCTGGTGTGGCAGCCGCTTTTCGCCGCCGGACCCCGTCGCGAGTGCGTCCCGGGCCAGGACTCGCCCCCTTCGTGCGGCCCGGCCTACGCCGACCCGGCGGAGTGGGGCAAGGCGCTGGTCGGCGGCGCGGTGCTGGCGCTGCTGTACCTGCGCTATCTGGCCGACCGCAAACAGGTTCTCTGACCTCGGCGTCCACATCGGACAGTCCACACAGGACAGTGCGCGGGTCTTGACGTGCGTGAGGGGAACCCTGAAGGAATCTGATTCCCTGAGGGTTCCCCTCACGAACGTCTGCGCACCTAAGCGCCAGGACTCACCAGGGGTTGTTGTCCTGCTCGTCCGGGTCGATGCCGCCCGGACGGCGGCCCGGCGGCGGCGCAGCGGGCCCGCCCGGTGCGGGCGGCGACGCGGGCGGACGGGCCGCTCCGCCTGCCGGGGGCGGCGACGCGGGCGGCTCCGGCTGCTCGTCCGGGGCGTCGGTTTGGTCGGCCGGGTCCGGGTCGGGGTCCGGGAAGCGGTTGCGGAGCGAATCGAGCATGACGGCGCGCGTGTCCGGGTCCTCGTCGCCGAGGCTGCGGCCCATGACCTCGGCCACCCGGTCGGTGATGCCCGACTGCGCCTTGCGCATCGTCTCGAGCACCATCCTGGAGAGCTCCTCCGGCGGGATGGTGCGCGTGCGGGAACTGAACACCAGGTCCGACACGACCCCGTCGGCCCCGACGGTGACCTTGACGGTCCCGTCCGGGCTCGTCGCGGTCAGCCGCAGCTGCTCGGTTTCCTGCTGGGCCGCCGCGTAGCGCTCCGCTTTGCGGGCGAACCCGGCCGCCCATTCGTCCATTCGCCGGATTGCGTCGTCGGGGTCCCTGATCAGGTCGCCCAGCCCACCCGCGCTGGTCATGCTTTTCGTTCTCCTCGAATCCCGTCACCCGCGCCGCTGCGGGCGGGTCTAGTCCTCGCCGCGACGGGCGGGGCCGTCCGTTGACGGTACCCGCCCGCCGCCGCGCCGCGAGAGCGCCACCGTTTCGTTACGTCTCGTCCGGCGCGACGTCGACCCGTTCCTTCGGCTGCAACGGTTCCGCGCTCTCGTACCGCGCCTCCGCGGGCATGGCGTCCCGGGTGAACGGCACGTTCTGCCCGGTCGGGGCCTGCACGCCGCCGACCCGGAAGCGCTCCTTGACCTCCCCGCTGTCGGTCTTGCTGAGCATCCCCTCGGTCGCCACCTTCTTGAAGGGCTTCGACTGGCCTTCGTCGCCCTCCTGGTAGGACTTCGCGGCCGTCCGCACGTTGTCCGCGGTCGCCTGGACGCCCTCGATCGCCCCGCTGATGGCTTCCTTCGCCTTCTCGCCGGTCGGGTTGATGATCGGCGGCAGGAACGCGCACAGCAGCCCGTACGCGTCGTCGGACATCGCGTAGTCCGCCGCCTGCGCCGCGGTGTTCAGCCGGTCCACCAGGCCGTCCAGGTGGCTCGCGTGCGCCACGAGGTCGTCGGGTTCTACGCGGAACCCCTGTGCGCCTCCGCTCATCGCCGCCTCACTTCCAGTCCTTGTTCTTCCAGTCGCCGATCACCGGCGGGGCGACGACCTCGTCGGGTGCGAAGAACGACGGGTCGTCCGCCTCGACGAAGCTCGCGACCTTGTGTTCCTTGTCCTCCGGGCCCTTGCCGCCCTTGCCGCCGCCCATGGCTCCCATGCCGGGAGCGCCGGCCGCGCCCTTGCCGCCCGCGGCTCCCGAACCGGAACCGCCGCGCCCGGCGACGCCCTCCTCGGCCGGGCCGGAACCGCCCGCGCCGCTGAACGCGCCTCCGGAGCCCGGGCCGCCCTTCGCGCCGCCGAGCCCGCCCGCGCCGCCGCCGAGCCTGCTGCTGATGCTCTCGCCGTTGACGCCGCCGACCTTGCCGATGCCGCCGAGCTTCTCCCCGCTCGGCCCGGTGCCGCCGCCCGGGAACAGCGGTTTGCCGTCCGGGCCGATCTTGCCGGGGTTGAACGGCTTGATCCCGCCGGGGCCCTCGGGGATCGAGGGCTTGAACGGCTGCGGCTTGTACGGGTTCGACTTGTACGGGTCGCCGTCCTTGCCGGTCGGCACGGTCGGCATGGTCGGGATGGGCGGCTGGGTGAAGGCCGGGCCGCCGCCCGGGTTGCCGCCGCCGGGGATCGGCGGGATGTTCGGCGGGGTGAAGGTCGAGCCGCCGGGCCCGCCGCCGCCCGGGATGGGCGGGATGTTCGGCGGGGTGAAGCCCTGCGCCTTCGTCGAACCGGGGTCGCCCGAACCCGGGATCGGCGGGAACGACCCGCCGGGGCCGCCGCCGCCCGGGCTTCCGCCGCCGGGGCCGCCCTCCGGGATCTTCAGCGACGCCGGGTCGAACCTGTGCTCGGGCTGCTGCCCGCCGGGTCCGCCGGTGACGCTGCCCGGGCCGCCGCTTCCGCCGCCGTACGGCTTGCCGTCCGGTCCGATCGGCCGTCCGTCGGGACCGATCGGCTGCCCGTTCGGGCCCACTGTGGTCCCCGCCGGGCCGATCGGCTTGCCGTCGGGGCCCAGCGGGCGCCCGTCCGGTCCGATGAGCTGCCCGTTCGGGCCGACCGTGGTCCCGGGCGGGCCGATCGGGTTGCCGTCCGGGCCGATCGGACGCCCGTCCGGGCCGACCCGCATCCCGCCCGGAGCGCCCGCGCCCCCGCCGGGCTTCATCGGGGTGCCCTGGATCGTGGGCCGAAACCGCTCCGTCTCGGCGGGCAGCTTCGGCGGTTCGGCGAACCGCGGCGTCGCCACCGCGCCGCCGATGGTCTGGTCGTACCGCGTCATGATCTGCGCGGCCTGCTCGCGGGCGGCCTGCTGGTCGGTGAAGGTCTTCATCGCCGAGGAGTAGGCCAGGACGTACGCGGTCGGGTCCTTGATCGTCATCAGGACCTTGTTCGCGTCCTGCGCCGAGAACTGCACCGGCGGGTTGGCGTTCATCGCCTTCTGCGTCTCGTTGAGCGCCTGCGAGTGCACCTCCTGCTGGCGCCCGGTGAGCGTCGCGCCCTGCGCGGTGGTGCCGAGCCACTTGCCCACGTTCGCGAGGTGCACGCGCGCCGCGTCGCCGGCGTCGCCCTTCCAGTTCGAGGTGCTCGCGTTGATCGCGTCGCCGAGGTTCTTCTGGTGCGTCGCCAGTTCGTTGCCGAGGCTCACCCACGCCTCCGACGACTCGGCCACCGCGGCCGGGTCCGCGTCCGTGGTGATGGCCTGGATCATCTGCTCGTGCGTCGCGTTCTTCCAGTCGGTGCTCGGCGCGGCGCCCGGATCGCGCATCTCGAGGTCTTTGCCGAGATGTTTCTTCGATTCTTCCAGGTTCCGCTGGTACATCGCCTGGATCAGCTGGTCGCGCGCCTTGCCCTGGACGTTCGGCAGCAGCCAGCCGTTGAAAATGGCGTCGATCTTGGTCGTCGCGTCCTCGCGCAGCTGGTCGCCCGAGGCCACGTCGTCCGGGCGGACCGGGCCGATGTAGTACTTCGACGACGGGTCCAGCGTCGGGTTGTAGAGCGCGGTGTTGCCCGGGTCGTAGTCCGTCGAGGACGGATCGGAGACCGACTCGGCGGTCGGTGCTTTCTTGTCGGCCACTGGTCTTCCCTTCAGCCCTGTTCCTCGACGGTGCGGTGGATGCGCTCGAAGGCCTCCCGCGAGCTGTGCTCCCGCTCCTTGTAGTTCTTCTTCGCGAGCTTGATCGCCTCGACGTAGGTCGGGAACTCCCGGTGCGCCGCCTGCAGCTGGGTGACCAGGCCCTGCTGGTCGCGCGCGGTCTCGGCCATGTGCTTGCTGACGAACATCCCCGCCGGGCTCTTCGACATCGCCGGGACCCCGGCGATCTTCTCGATCAGGTGCACGTGCGCCTCGAGCGCGTCGAGCACGCCCTGGAGCGCGGCGATCATCTTGTCGCCGGTGCTGTCGTCCACCGCGAACGATCCGCGCTCGGCCAGCGTCTTCAGCTGGCGCGCGGGCAGCGAGAAGCCCACCGGGGCCACGGGGGCCGTCCTCGCTTCCATCGCCATCGGTGCCTCGTCGGTCATCGGGACCTCGTTCTCCTCGTGAACTGTCGCCGCTTGCAAGGGGGGAATGATCAGTAAACCTCGGAAACCGCCTGCTGCACGGCGCGCTTGAGCTCGCGGCTCCCGGCGGGCACGTACTCCGCGGTCAGGTCGCCCGCCTCGCTGACGGCCGACTTGATCAGGTAGCGGCCGTCGGCGGTGTCGAGCCACCCGATCGGGGCGCCGCCGCGCCGCTCGCCGTGGCGGCCCCAGCCGCTCACCGCGATGTGCCCGCCGCCGAGCCGCGGCTGCGCCAGCACGCGTTCGAGCACCTCGACCCCGCCGGGGGCGGTGCGGGAGACCCGCGGGTCCGGGCGGCGCGGCTGCACGCGCCCGCTGACCTCGATCATCCCGAACGCGTCGGTCTCTTCCTCGTCCTCGGCCGCCTCGGCCCGCCGGCGCGCGGTCATCGCGGAGACCTCCTGCGAGGCCGCCTGGCGGATCGTGTGCGCGCCGGTGCTCGCCGGGCGCGCCTGGGGCAGCACGCCGGCGATCACCTCGACGAGCTCCTCGTCGTCGAAGAGGGAGAACAGCAGCTCGTCGGTCTTCGGGTCCTGGGTGATCCCGAGCGCCTGCCTGCCGTCGGTGAGCGCGACCACCGCGATGTCCGCGCCGAGCCCGTCGATCCCGCTGACCGCGACCGACACCCGCGGCTTCGCGAGCAGGTCGAAGGCGGTGCGCACGTAGGGGCTCAGCTCGTCTCCGCTGGAGAGCCTGCGCGCCTCGATCGCGTCGTTGACCACCTTCGCGACCTGGACGTACCGGTCCGGTTCCGCGGGCACGGTACCGATCCGCAGCGGGAACTGGCGGATGTTCCCGCCGGTCGCCTCCCCGATCACCAAAGCTTCGACGACGTCGAGAACGAACTCGAACCTGTCCGCCATCCCGAGGGCATCCTTCCCACAGCCGGGTCGGGCACGGCCGCTCCGGCACCCTTGCGAGTGACGCCGAATTGCGTTGCCGTGCCTGGGATTCGCAATGGGGAAAGACTATCAGTCCGGCAGGGGGCGGTGATCACCACGGGGACGGCTGCCCCAATGTACCGAGGGCCATGTCCGAAGAGACACGACCTGCGGTTTCGCCACGCGCGCCGCTTGACGCGCGACCCGGAAGCGGCGGAAATTCCTTGATGCGAGAAAGCTGACAAAAGGCCGCCGCGGATCGCGGCGGCCCCTTGCGGTGCCCGGTTTTACCGAGTTGTTCGCCTGTTCTTCGCCCTCGTTTCGCCGGGCCGTCGCTCCACAGTGGACACGGGGTCAGGAGACTCCGCGCGCCCGTTCGATGTCCGGCGAGCGGTACATCCGCTCCGGGATGCGCGCGAGCGTCGACTCGTGCACTTGCGGCCCCAGTCCGTACAGCTTCTGGAAGCTCATGATCAGCGGCCGCCACGCGTCCGGGTCGACGTGGTCGTCGGTGCCCGGCGTGCGGATGTCGTCGTGCACGAACACCCGCTGCACGCGCACTTCCAGCCCGACGATGCCGCCGCGCTGCGCCTCGTCGTCCTCGGCGAACGGGTGCACGGATTCCAGCACCGCTTCCATCGCGACCGGGCACTCGGCGACCCGCGGCGGCGCGACCGTCTCGGACGGCACCGGCGTGAGCCCCGCGCGGCCGAACTTGTCCGCGACGTGGAAGTAGCCGCGCTCTTCCTTGCGCGGCGGCACCGGATCGGACCCGGTGGTCAGCGCCAGCCGGTCCACCGCGGCGGCCATCGCCGAGGACGGCAGGTTCAGCACGCATTCGCGCGTGCGCAGGAGGTTGAGCGTGGTCTTCGAGCGGGCGCCGAGGCCGAGCATCGCGCGCCAGCCGAGCCAGAACGCCGACGACATCGGGGCCAGGTTGGCCGAACCGTCCTCATTGGACGTCGAGAGCAGCACCACCGGGGTGCCGAAGTAGAGGATGCCGGGCTCGATCGCTGTGTGCGCGGGAAAAGTCGTGTTCACAGCGCCCAGTCTGGCCACCGCCGCCGGTCCGTCGCTGGCGGAAATCAGCCGTCGCTTTCCCGGCCCGGAAAAGCCGTGAAGGACTCCTTGGGGGAATCAGATTCCCGCAAGGAGTCCTTCACGGACGGTCAGGCGATTCCGGCGGCAGCGAGAGCGCGGCCGGTGAGGACGCGCGCGAGGTGCCGGCGGTACTCGGCCGTGGCGTGCGGTTCGTCCGGCGGCGAGGTGTCCTCCGCGGCCAGTTTCGCCGCCTCCGCCGCGGTCGCCCCGTCGGCCAGCGCGCGTTCGGTCGCCGACGCCCGCAGCGGCGTGCCGCCCATGTTGATCAGGCCGACCGAACGCCCGGCGACCGCGACGCCGACGATCGCCCAGTCGATGGCCCGGCGGGTGAACTTCTCGAAGCCCCAGCCCAGCCCGGCCTGGCTCGGCAGCCGGATCTCGGTGAGCAGTTCGTCCGGCTCCAGCGGCGTGGTGAACGGCCCGAGGAAGAACTCCGCGGCCGGGATCCGCCGCTCCCCCCGCGGTCCGCGCGCGACGAGCGTGCCGTCCGCCGCGAGCACCGCCGCGGGCAGGTCGGCCGCCGAGTCGGCGTGCACCAGCGACCCGCCGATCGTCCCGCGATGGCGCACCTGCGGGTCGCCGACCGAACCGGACACGTGCGCGATCAGCGGCGCGTGCTCGGCGAGCACCGGGTCGTGCTCGAGATCGTGGTACCGGGACAGCGCCCCGATCACCACCTCGTCGCCGTCGGTCCGGACGAACTTCAGCTCCCGCAGCGGCGCGATGTCCACCACGACCTCCGGCGCGGCGAACCGGAGTTTCATCAGCGGCAGCAGCGAATGCCCGCCCGCGAGCAGTTTCGCGTCCTCGCCGTGCTCGGCGAGCAGTGCGAGCGCCTCGTCCACAGTGGACGCGCGCCGGTAGGCGAACCCGGCCGGGATCACTGCGCCACCTCCTGTCCGGACGCGTCGATCACGGCGCTCACGATGTTGTGGTAGCCGGTGCAGCGGCAGAGGTTGCCCTCCAGCGCCGCGCGGGCCTCGTCGCGCGTCGGCTTCGGGTTTTCCTTCAGCAGCGACACGGTCGCCATCATCATGCCGGGCGTGCAGAACCCGCACTGCAGGCCGTGCTGCTCGCGGAACGCGCGCTGCACCGGGTGCAGCCCCTCGTCCCCGGCGAGACCCTCCACAGTGGTCACTTCGTGCCCGTCCGCCTGCGCGGCCAGCACCGTGCAGGACTTCACCGATTCGCCGTCGAGCAGCACCGTGCACGCCCCGCAGGACGTGGTGTCGCAGCCGATGTTCGTGCCGGTGAGGCCCGCGGTGTCCCGCAGGTAGTGCACGAGCAGGGTGCGGTCCGGCACCTCCTGCTCGACCGTCTTCCCGTTCACCTCGATCGAGACCCGCACGTCAGTTCGCCTTCCTAGCGTCGTTCAGGGCCGTCCACACCCGCAGCGGGGTGGTCGGCATGTCCAGGTGCGCCACGCCGAGGTGGGCGAGCGCGTCCACCACCGCGTTGTGCACCGCGGGCGTCGACCCGATGGTCGCCGCCTCGCCGATCCCCTTGACCCCCAGCAGGTTCCGGGTCGTCGGCGTCTCCATGTCCACCAGTTCGAAATCGGGCAGCTCGGGCGCGGTGACGAACGAGTAGTCGGCCAGCGTCGCCGTCGTCGGGTTGCCGTCCGCGTCGTAGCTCATCACCTCGAGCAGCGCCTGCGCGATGCCCTGGCCGAGCCCGCCGTGCCGCTGGCCGCGGAAGGTCAGCGGGTTCACGATCGGGCCCGCGTCGTCGAGCGCGACCAGCCGGCGGACCTCGACCTTGCCGGTCTCGGTGTCGACCTCGACGACCGCGAGGTGCGCGCCGAACGGGAACGTCGGCGCGCCGTCGCCGAACCAGACGTCCGCGGTGAACCCGTCGGCCTCGGCGGCGACGCGCGCCCAGTCGAGCGTCGTGCTGGACGGCGCGCCGCGGACCTGCCACACGCCGCGTTCGGCGTCCAGCTCCAGGTCGTCCGGCGCGGCTTCGAGCAGTTCGGCCGCGACCTGGCGGGCCTGCGCCACGACCTCCTCGGCCGCCTGCCGGATCGCCGAACCGCCGAGCTGCAGCGACCGCGAACCGAACGTGCCGATCGCGCGCGGGACCTCGTCGGTGTCGCCGTGCCGGACGGTGATCTTGTCCAGCGGCACGCCCAGCTGGTCCGACAGCAGCATCCCCAGCGACGTCCCGAGCCCCTGCCCGTGCGGGGAACTGCCGGTCCACGCGGTGACCGAACCGTCCGGGTGCACGTCGACCCGGCCGCTCTCGCCCGACGCGTCGCCGCCGGTGATCTCCACGTACGCGGCGATGCCGAGCCCCAGCGCCACCGGATCCCCGGCGGCCCGGCGCTTCTGCTGTTCCTCCCGCAGCTGCGCGTATCCCGCCGCGTCGAGCACCTTGTCGAGCGCCGCGGCGTACTCGCCGGTGTCGTAGGAGCCGCCAGTCGGTGTCTGGTAAGGGAATTCCTCGGGACGGATGAAGTTGACCCGCCGCACGTCGGCCGGGTCCATGCCGATTTCCGCGGCGAACAGGTCGATCGCGCGCTCGACCGCCGCCGTCGCTTCCGGACGGCCCGCGCCGCGGTAGGCCGCGATCGGCGTGGTCGTGGTGACCACGCCGCGGCTGCGCGTCTGCACGACCGGGAACCGGTAGACGCCCGGGGCCATCATCTCGGTGAGCGCCGGCAGGAACAGCGCCCGCGGGTACGCACCGGTGTCCTGGAGGACGTCGAGCCGGTACGCCAGCACGGTTCCGTCGCGTTTGCCGCCGATGGTGACGGTGTTGCGCTGCGCGCGGCCGTGCGTCATCGAGGTGAGGTTCTCGCTGCGCGATTCGGCCCACCGCACCGCGCGTCCGGCCTGCTTGGCCGCCCAGGCGAGCAGCACCGCTTCCGGATCCGCGCCGATCTTCGCGCCGAACCCGCCGCCGACGTCCGGCGTGATCACGCGCACCAGGTCCTCGCCGACGCCGAGCCCGCCGGCCACCATGCTCCGGCCGATCTGCGCGTTCTGCGTGGACAGCCACAGCGTGACCCGCCCGTCCTCGCCCCACGCGACCGCCGCCCCGCGCGGCTCGACCGGGGCCGGGGCCACGCGCTGGTTGAGGATTTCCTCGGTGACGACGACTTCGCAGCCCTCGAACGCCGAATCGTCGAACTCCTCCGGGCCGTTCGTGTGGACCACGTTGGTGCCGTGGTCCGGGAACACCAGCGTCTCGTCGGCGAGCGCGGTGTCGAAGTCCGCGACCGCGTCCAGCGGGTCGTAGTCCACATCGACCAGTTCGGCGGCGTCGGCGAGCTGGTACCGCTCCTCGGTGAGCACCAGCGCGACCGCCTCGCCGACGTACCGCACGACGTCCTTCGCCAGGTACGGCTCGGCGACGGGCCCGGCCTTGCCCGGTCCGAGATCGAGATCGGCCGCGGTGTAGACCCCGACCACGCCCGGTGCGGTGCGTGCTTCCTCGACGTCGATGCCGACGATCCGCGCGTGCGCGATCGGGCTGCGCACGAAGACCGCGTGCACGGCGCCGTCCAGCGCTTCTTCCTTGAGGTCGTCGACGTACGTTCCGCCCGCGGTGATCAGCTTCTCGTCTTCGACGCGCACCACCCGGGTGCCGACAATGCTCATCTGTCCTCCTGCTCGGGTACCCCGCCGACTATGCCCGCATGTGCCGCCCCGCGTCAGCCCGAACGGGTCTGCCACGCCGAAACCGCGGTGCGGGAGAGTCTGCGGCGGCGTGGCGGAAGATAGCGCACGGGCCGGACCGGGTCGGCGGCTGAGGCAGTTCGGTGATCACCGGGGCGCGGCAAGCGACTTCCGCGTCACCGCGGGTCCGCCGCTGGGAGTCGCTCCTCGAACCAGGTCCGGAGCGACTTCAGCGTGCCCGCGATGTTCTGACCGGCGAGGTGCTCCAAATAGGCTCTGCGCAGCGGGAGCTGGCCGCGCAGTTCACTGTCCTCAGGAGGCAGGAACTGCTCCCCT
Source organism: Amycolatopsis nivea (assembly GCF_004522235.1). Lineage (GTDB taxonomy): Bacteria > Actinomycetota > Actinomycetes > Mycobacteriales > Pseudonocardiaceae > Amycolatopsis > Amycolatopsis nivea. The sequence goes on along the minus strand of NZ_SDLT01000001.1, from coordinate 56,767 downwards.
GCCCAACGGACCTCTGCGAACGTGGTGAAGATGCCGCTCTTGCCAGGCCGCAACGGGAAGCGCATCGCACCAGCCACCTCCGTGAAATCGACCAGCTGGTGGATCGACCGGTTCACCGCATAGCGGGCCCCGGCCATATGCCCAGCGCTGTAGCCCGGCATGGTGTCGCGCCAATCGGACAGGCCCCGCACCCAAAACGAGCGCCTCCACGGCTCCGCCGTGAAGGAGGAGTCCCGCCTCCTCGCGGGTCAGCCCGTCCTCGAAACGTTTGCCGTCGAACGCAGCGAGATCTTCCCGCCACCGATCGTGTGCGCGCTGGAGCAGCCGGAGTGCTCTGGCGGCGGGGACGTAGTCAAACTCGATTGGCTGAGTCATTTCGGCACCCCTCCGTCTTGTCCCCGCAGTCGCGGCCGGACATCCGCCTGTTGCTCAGCCCGAGTAAGCCTGCCAACCCAGCACCACCGCCAAAGTAAGCCCGCCCAGTCCGATCGCGATGCGCAGCGGGGTCGCGGGCAGGTAGCGCACCAGGACCGAGCCCAGCCACGAACCCGCGACCGAGCCGAGGCACACCGCGATCGCCGCGGGCCAGAAGACCTTTCCGGTGAAGGCGAACACCAGCGCGGCGATCAGGTTCGCGGTGCCGGTCGCGATGTTCTTCGCCGCGTTCGTGCGGGCCAGCGACTGGCTCCACACCGTCGTCAGCAGCGCGAGCATCAGCACCCCGGCCGCGGCTCCGAAATAGCCGCCGTACACCCCGACCAGGAACGCGGCGATCCCGGTGAGCGGGCCGATTCCCCGGTGCTCGCTGTGCTCGGCCATGCGTCGCAGCCGCGGACCGGCCATCAGCACGACCGACGCGCCGCCGATCAGCCACGGCACGACGACGGTGAACGCGTCCGGCGAGCTGACCAGCAGCACCAGCCCGCCGCACGCCCCGCCTGCAGTGGTGATCAGGCACAACGGCAGCAGCCGGCGGCCTTGTCCCTTCAACTCCGGACGCGCGCCGACCGCCGCCCCGGCGGTCGTGCCCAGCATCGCGACGGTGTTGGTCATGTTGGCGACGACCGGCGGCAGTCCGGCGGCGAGCAGAGCCGGGTACGACACCAGCGACGCCAGGCCCGCGGTCGCGCCGGTCAGCCCGGCACCGACCCCGGCCAGCACGAGGAGCAGGAATCCGCCGGGGCCAGTGATCACGTTGTCATCTCAACATGCCGTCTCCAGGCGCCCGCCAGCCGGGCCGACGCGCATCGGCGCGATGTATAGGGCGTTATACGACATTGTCCGAAACCGGACGGGATCGGCCGGGAGGGTTGCCCGGTCGCCCGGCCGCCGCAGAGAATCCGCGCTGACAAGGTTGTCAACGGTTCGGGAGGACGCGGGATGGACGGGTTCACCCGGCGGCAGGCGCTCGGTTTCGCGGGCGCCGGAGCCGTGGTCCTCCTGGCCTCGGGAACAGCGCGAGCGGCGTCCCGGCCCGCTCCGGATCCCGTCGCCGCGACCTACCTGCGGGTCCTGCTCCGGCACACCCGCTGGGCCGAGCAGCAGTTCGACCGCGCCGCCGGGATCTACCCGGCTCGCGACTTCACCTTCGCGGTCGTCCTCGGCAACGCGCTCCTGCTGACCCGCGACGGCTACGACCCGGCCGTCGCCGGAGTCGACCGCGAAACTCTCCGCGCGCACACCCTCGCCACCATCAAGCACTTCGCCGCGTCGAACCGGCTCACCGGCGGCACCGAGTGGGGCCGGAAACTGTTCTTCGACACCACCTTCCAGTCCTACTTCCAGCTCGCCGCGCGTCTCTTGTGGACAGAGCTCGACGCGGCGACGCAACGGAACGTCGAGCGCATCGCCACCGAACAGGCCGCCTACACGGCCGGCCTCGGCACCGGCAACGACCCCGCCTCCGGCGACTGGACGCCCAACGGCCTGCGCGGCGGCTACGTCGGCGACACCAAGCTGGAAGAGATGGGCGTCTACGCGCAGTCGCTCGCCCCCGCGCTCGCCTGGGCGCCGGACGATCCGCGCGCCCCCGAATGGCGCGCGGCTTTCGGTTCTTGGAGCCGCAACGAAGGCGGCCTGCCCGCGGCGGATCTGGCGAACCCCCGGCTCGTCGACGGAAAGCCGGTCAGCGCCAACACCGCGACCAACCTGTACGACACGTTCCTCGTCGAGAACCACGGCTCGTTCGGCCCGCACTACCAGGAAGAACTCTGGCGCACGTCCGGCCGCAACGCGATGCACTTCCTCACTGCCGGAGTCCCGCTGCCCGAGGTGCTCACCGCGCAGCCGAACGGCGAACTGCTGTGGCGCACCATGCTCCTGATGACCAGCGACGCGGGCGAACCGCTGATGCCGATGGTCGCCGACCGCGAACACCTCTACGGCCGGGACGTCATCCCGCTGGCTTTCCGCGCGCAGGTCCTCGGCGACCGGCACGCCGCCTACGCCGAGGCCCAGCTGGCCGCGCGGCTGGAGCCGTACCAGGCGTACCCGCCGGTCGACCGGATCACGAAGTTCTCCGGCGAACCCAAGTACGAACCGGAGGCCCGCGCCGAACTCGCCATCAGCTACCTGCTGCACGAATGGCGCGCCGGGCACGGCGGCCCGGTCAACGCGGTACGCAAGGACGAATTCGACGCCCACGCCGCTCGCGCCGCCGATTTCGGGACCGGGCCGGGTCTCCTGGCGCAGCGCTCCCCCGCCGCATGGGCCGCGACCGTCACCAAACCCGGCTTCGTGAAATTCGCCTGGCAGCCGAACCACGACGACTGGCTGTTCGTTCTCGGCGGCGCCAACCCGATGCTGCTGCCCGCCACGAACATCGCTGTGCGCGAACGCCACGCCACGACATACCGCAAGGTCCGCGACGGATTCGACGGCACTCTCGGCGTGCTGCGGTTCGACACCGGGTACGCCGCACTCGCCACCCTCCCCACCGGCGCCGCGGTCTACGCCAGCACCGGCGTCGTGTCGGACGAAGGCGTGCTCAACGTCTACAACCTAGCCATGCCAGGCGTTCCCGGCCTCGACGGCGACCGCACCTACACCGCCGCCGAGGGCTCGGTGACGCTCCCCGCACAGTCCGGGCCGACCGGCGCGCGCGCCGACGACCTGACCTTCCCGCCAGTGACGGCGCGGCATGTGCGGATGCTCGGCGTGCAGCCGGATCCGCAGTACGGCTATTCGCTTTGGTCATTCGAAGTCCACGACGGCGACGGCCCTGATCTCGCCCTGGCCGGAACCCCGTCCGCGTCGTCGGCCGCGCCCGGCAAGGAGGCCAAGTACGCCACCGACGGCAATTCGGCTACGCGATGGGCAGTGTCTACATCGGACCGTCCACGCGCGGACAGCTGGCTTGCCGTCGATCTCGGTGCGGCACAACGGGTTGACCGGGTCCGGCTGAGCTGGGAGGCCGCAGCCGGGCGGAAGTACCGGATCGAAACATCGCCCGACGGCGTCGCCTGGACGCCTGTCGCGACCTATCCGAAGCCCGCACTGCACAGCACCGGCGGCTGGCTCGACATCGACGGCCGGGCCGGAATCGTCGTCACCAGCCCGAATCCGCTCACTGTCACAAACGACCACGTCACGCTGTCCGCCGGTGCGCCCGCGCCGCTGCTGGCCGAGCTGTACCCCGGCCGCGCGGACCTGCCGAAGCTCGCCCGCCGCGCTCGCGCCACCGCCTCCGGAGTCCACGCGAGCGTCACGGACGATTTCCTGGTGCTGGCCAACCTTTCCGCCCGCGCCGCGACCGGAACCGCTTCCCTGCCCCAGGATCGCACCGCCCTGCTCCTCTACCGCGGCACGCAAAAGGTCACCGCGTCCGGCAGTTCGTTCAGCTACGAACTGGCTCCCGCCGAAGGCCGGATCGAACCGCCCCGATTCACCGTGCGCGGCAGGTCCGGCAGCGCCGTCCCGCCCGGCCTGACCGCGGTAGTGCACGACGCCAGCCGAGTCGACCTGACCGCGCCGCCCGGGCTGCTCCCGGCGGTGATGACCGTGACCCCGACCGGCGGCCGTCCGCGCACCGTCACGCTGCCGCCGCGCCGCACCGTGCCGGTCGTCTTCGCCGAGATCCGGCCGTACCCGCTGAACGACCGCGCGCTCGGGGCCGTGACCTTCCCCGCCGAACCGCTGCCGCCCGGGATGACCAGCCCAGACGCCGCTGTCGACGACAACCCGGCGACAGCCTGGCAACCCGGCTCTGGCGGCCGGATGGTGGTGGACCTAGCCGCACCGCTGCAGATCGCGACCGTCGAACTCGCCTGGACCGCGGGACGGGTGCCTGCCACCGTGGTCGAGACCAGCACCGACGGCCTCGCCTACGCCGAAGCTGCCCGCCCGGACCGAAAACGCACCGCCTCCGTCGCGCTCGCCCAGCCAGTGCGCTACCTGGCCCTCCGCACCCTCGACTGGCGACGCGGCGACGCCGGCCTCACCCGGATCTCCGCCCTCACACCGCCGAACTAGCCGGCCAGTCCTCGAACGGCAACGCGAGCGTGTGCCCGGTCTGCTCGGCTTTCGCGCGCAGGTACCGGACGTTGTTCTCGTTCGCGAAAACCCCGGTGCGGACCCGTTCTCGCACGTCGATGCCGTGGCGCGCCAGCTGAGCCGCCTTGTCCGGGTTGTTCGACAGCAGATCGAGCTGCTGAACGCCGAACAGGCTGAGCATTTGCGCGGCCGCGGTGTAGTCGCGGGCGTCTTCCGGCAGGCCGAGCGCGGAATTCGCCGCGTAGGTGTCCAGTCCCGAATCCTGCAGCGCGTACGCGTCGAGCTTGTTGTACAGCCCGATCCCGCGACCCTCCTGGCGCAAGTAGAGCAGGTACCCGCCCGCCTCGGAAATCCGCGCGACCGACTCCGCCAGCTGCGGGCCGCAATCGCAGCGCGCGGATCCGAAGACGTCGCCGGTGAGGCATTCCGAATGCAGCCGCACCAACGGCACCGGACCGGGTTTCCCCAGCACGAAGGCAAGATGCTCGAGCCCGTCGGACAGCCCGGTGAACGTGACCGCCTCGGACTCGACCGCGGGCCCTTCGCCGAACCGCAACGGGATCCGTACTCGCGTGCGCACCTGCGGGACTGTCGTCATCGGGCAACTCCTCTCCCCTCGGTGACTCCGACCCTACTCAGAACCACCGACAGAAACGCGGTCCCGGACTGCGGCCAAGGTCACGTCGGCTCGCGGGCATGGCCGGACGCCGGGAATTGTTCGCCGCCGATCCCGCACGGCTCGTTCCCCGGATGGCTGGCTTCCGCCCGATGAGGTTTCTCAGCGGCGAGGGCAGCGCCGACGGCCGATGATCCGCATCGCTTCGCAGGCATCGCCCCCGCGAACCTGCCCCGCCCGCACCCCGACCGAGCTGTCCGTGAGGGGAACCCTCACGGAATCTGATTCCGTGAGGGTTCCCCTCACGGACCTCTGCGGCTCCCCCGCCCATCCGGGAGCGACATCGCCTGGTACGGGCGCGGGCGGCGGAAACTCCCGGTGTCCGGCGCCCGATCGCCCATCTGGGCCGCACCGGGATCGCGGCCGCGGCAAGCGTACTCCGCTCCGCCGGGCCGGACGACCGGCTAACTCCCCCACGTGGACGGCATCCACCCTTCCTCCCCCACCGGCGGCAGCTCGGGCGACAGCAACGCCAGGTCCGGCGGCACCAGCACCGCGGCCGAAACGAGCGCCGCCACCAGATCCTCGTCCGGCGAGCCCGGCCGGAACCGGAACCGCACCGAATCCAGCACCCCCGCCACTGTTTCCGAGGTCCATCCGCCGTCCGGATCCAGCGCGGACAACCGGCTCGCGGCCAGCGGGACCGGCACCGGGCGCGGCCGTTCCTCCCGCCGCAGGAACCCGCGCGCCACCATCGCGAGCACGAGCCGTTCGTCCGGCCGCAGCCGCCCGGCCGGGACCGGCGACGGCGTCCCGTCGGCGATCCGGATCTCCAGCACGTGCTCGCGGTCCCCCGAACCGCGCGCGTACACCGGGAGATAGCCGGGCGGCAGCGGAACCGGCGCGGCCCCGGCGAACACCAGCCGCGACCGCGGCAGCCGCAGCGGCACCTTGCCGGTCGCCCGCACCCACCACCGGCCCGCGTGCCGCTCCAGCACGCCGTGGCGGCGGCTGACCCGGCGGTCGTCCTCGCCGAGCGGCACCGTCACCTCGGCGGTGTTCCGCCCGAACGTGACCGGCCCCCGCGCCGCCGGCGGCACCAGGACTCCCCCCGCGCGTCCCAGCACCACCAGCGTGCCCGGCGGCGACGCGAACCCGAGCGCGAGGCTCGGGTGTCCCGCGGGCAGCGTCCGCATCGCCTCCCCTGCCACGGACACCCCCTGCGGAGCCGCTGCCGGACCCCGGTCGGCCGCGACGGCCCGCCGGGGGCGCGGGGCCGGATCCGCCGCGCACCGCGAGTCAAGCAGGCGGGGCCGGGACCCCTCCCGGATCATCGCCGGGTTCGAGCAAAGCCAGGTCCGGCGGGACCAGCGAGGTCGACAGCAGGAGTTCCTTGATGAGGTTGTCGTTGAGCGCGTTCCCGACCGGTTCGCCGACCTCTTCCCTGGTCAGCCCGGCCACCCCGGCGCGGGCCAGCCGGGCGCGCACGGCGCCGACGAGATGCTCGACGCGCTTGCCGCTCCAGCGCCCCTCCGGTTTCAGCTCGGACAGCTGCGCCGCGACCTGCCGCCACGCGAGCGGCTGCGGGTACTGGTCCTGCAGCAGATACCGCTGCGCGAGCGAGACGAGAACGAGCCGTTCGTCCGGCGTCAGCCGCCACATCCGCGGCGGTTCGGTGACGTCCTGCGGCCGCGAATCCGGACGGCGGCCGTCCGCGCCCGCGACGTACACCTCCAGCAGGTGCTCGCGCCCGGCCGAACCGCGCACGAACGCCGCGGTGTAGCCCTCGGCCAGCGGCACCGGTTCCTCCTCGGGGAACAGCAGCCGCGAACCGGGCAGCCGGATCGGCAGCTTCCCGGTGTTGTGGATCCACCAGGAATCCCGGCGGCGCACCAGGAAGCCCTGCTGCCGGCTGACCTTCCGGTCGTCCTCGCCGACGCACACGTGCACGTCGTCGCGGTTGCGCCCGAACAGGACCTGCCTGCCGTCGCGCGGCGGCATCCGCACGCCGCCGGTCACCGCGAGCGCGAAGATCGTGCCCGGCGGCGAGGGCGGGACGCCGTGCGCGAGGCTGCCGTGGTCCGGGCCCAGCTCTTCCGGCGGGCCGCCGGGAAACGCGGTCATGTCTTCGGCAGCTTTCCGGCCAGCGAACCGGCCAATGTGGACACCGGCGCGCACAGCCGCTCCGAGGGCGGTTTTCCGTGCACCACGACCCGAAGGCGTTCCACCCTCGGGTCCCCGTGCGCGTCGGTGTAGAAACGGTAGACGAGGACCGCCTGGCAGGTGTCCGTCGCGAACTCGTCGGTCTTGAGATACGCGTCGTGCCCGCCGACCTGCACGAGCTGGCCGGTCGTGCTGTCCGGCGGCTGGTCCCGGTCGAACATGACGGTGACCGAGCGGTCGCTCGCCGGGCTCTTCCAGTCGCACCACCAGCCGCCGAAGCCGCGTTCGATCTGGACCGGGGCGGCGACCCCGGCCGTTGCGGAGATCCCGATCGAGTCCAGCAGCGAGCACGCGTCCACGTACGCCAGCGAACCCGCCGGGAACGCCGTCGCGCGCGGCGGAACCCCAGCCGCGGCCATGGCTTTCGTCGCCGAAGCGACCGCGGTGTCAGCGGCCCGGCAGAGGTCGAGGTGGTACCCGTCGTCCTGCTTGGCCGTCACCTTCACCGCGAACCGGTCCTGCAGCTGGATCGTCCGCTCGCACTGGTCCGGCGACGACGCGGCGAAAACCGCGAACGGCCCGGACTTCGACTGCGTGCCCTCGATCGCGGAACCCGGCGGGTCTTCCAGCTCGACCAGGACGTCCGCTTGGAGGTCGCCGCGGTGCAGGAGCACGTCGCAGCGGTTGAAGTTCCCGTAGTCGGGAACCACTTCCGCATCGCCGAACGGCTTCAGCGGCGCGGGATCGACCAGCCGGCACGGGTCGGCGGCCCGCGGGTCGGGACCGATTCCGAGCTTCGGCTGCGCCGCCGGCGGAGTCGCCTCGGTCTTGGCCGGGCGCGTCACGAAATACGTGGCGACCACGACCGCCACCGCCGCGGCCGCCACTCCGGCGAGCAGCAGCCCGCGCCGGGTGCGCCGCCGTTTCGGCACGTCGACCGGCAGCGCGTCGATTCCCTCCGCGAGCAGTTCCCCCGCCGACACCGCGGTCGGGCGTTCGGCGGGGTCGCGCCGCATCAGCAGTTCCAGCGCCGGCGCGAGACCGTCCGCGTGCCGCGCCCGCGGGACCGCGCCCTCGGCGACCCGGCGGATGGTGGCGTACTCGTTGCCGCCGGAGAACGGCGGCGCGCCCTCGACGGCGGCGAAAAGCGTTGCCCCCAAGGAAAAAATGTCCGAGGCCGCGGTGGGCGGATGCCCTTGCGCGACCTCCGGGGCGAGGTAGTCCGGCGTGCCGCCGATGAGCGGCGAATCGGTGACCGTCTCGTCCGTGCGGACCGAACGGGAGATGCCGAAATCGGTGAGCTTCGCGCGGCCGTCGGCGGCGATCAGGACGTTGCCCGGCTTGACGTCGCGGTGCACGATGCCGTGCGCGTGCACCGCGCCGAGCGCCGCCGCGATCTGCACGCCGATCTCGGCGACCGTGCGCGCGGGCAGTCTTCCTTCCGCGGCGAGGATTTCCGCGAGGCTGCGCGCCGGGACGTACTCCATCACCAGCCACAGCTCGTCCCCGTCGGCGGCGACGTCGAAGAAGGTGACCACGTTCGGGTGCAGCACCCCGGCCGCCAGCCGGGCCTCGCGGCGCAGCGTCCGCCCGCTCACCACGTCGGACAGCCGCGCCTGCTTGAGCGCCACCTCCCGGCCGAGCCGGTCGTCGCGCGCCCGCCAGACGACGCCCATGCCGCCGCTGCCGACGCGCTCCAGCAGCCGGTACCGGTCCGCGATGAGCTGGTCCCCGTGCACCGACGCTCCCCTCGGCGTGGTCCGACCCCTGTGAGGTAACTCGCAGTAACGATACTGCATCACGCGCGTTCGCCGGAAGCGGCCCGGGGACCCCTCCCGCCGCCCGGCCCTATCTTCGCCGCGTCCCCCGTCCGAGCGAAGAAGAGGAGACCCATGCGCACCCTCGTCCTGGCCGTCACCGCGGTGCTGGCCGCGGCTTTCGCCCCGTCCGCGCACGCCGGTTCCCGGCTGCACATCACCGCGGGCGGCACACCGGACCACCCGCGCGTCTATTCCGGCGGCGGAAGGTCCGTCCCCGGCATCGACGTCGACGCCGACTGGGTCGTCGTCGACGGATTCACCCTCGAAAGACCGTCCGCGCCCGGCGTCGAAATCCGCGGCAATCACGTGACGCTGAAGAACACCAGAATCACCGCCCCGCAAGGCGGAGACGGCGACGGCATCCGGTTCTTCGGCGACTACATCGCCATCGAGCACAACACGATCAGCCAGACCTCGAACCGCGACGGCGCGCACGCCGACTGCATGCAGACCTTCTCCAGCGACAGCCCGCCGAGCAATCACGTCCAGATCGAAGGAAACCGCTGCGAGAAAATCGACAACATGTGCCTGATGGCGGAAGGCCCGAACGACGGCGAAGGCGACGGAAAAGGCCACACCACGGATTTCCTGATCAAGGACAATTTCTGCGAAACGCTCGTGGCGTCGCAGACGCTGATGTTCGAGGACGTCCAGCAGGCCACCATCACCGGCAACACCTTCGCGGCGGGCCCGGACCACGCGATCGGCTTGGCCATCCACTCCACCGGAGCCCACGTCGAAGGCAACCGCGTGGACCCGTCGATCCCGTGCGAGGTCGGCATCGACGATTCGTCACGGGAGGGCTACACCGGACCGGAGCCCGCTTGCGCTCCGTGACCTTTGTGGACGGTCCGGCCGACCGCGCACCGTGACCGGAACCGCCGGATTCCGCGCGGAGTTCGGGCAGTCGGGTGAATCGAGGGTGACGCGGTTCACCAGGGCACGGGGCGGGTACTTCCTCCGGGACGGCACGCGGGCCGCCGAAGGAGACTCCATGCTCAGTCACCACGAACGCGTCGAGCTGGACAAGATCGAGCGCTGGTTCGAAACCAGCGACCCGGAGCTGGCCGCCGCCCTGCGCCGCGGCAAACCGGCCCGCTCAGCCGCGCTGCTGACCGCGTTCGCGATCCTGCTGGACGTCGCCGCGTGCGGTCTCCTGGTCGCCGGGATCGCCGCGTCGAGCCCGGCGCTGACCGTCTGTGCCCTCTTCGCCGCGGCGGGCGGGGTCGCGGCGCACGTCGCGCGCTGCCGCGGGTGACTTCGCCCGATCGGCCCGGAGAAGTCCGTGAGGGCCACCCTCCGGGCATCTGATTCCCCCAGGGTTCCCCTCACGTACTTCCCGCGCGGACACCACGCGACCAACCGGCCCGGCACCTCCGGATGCGCCGCCGGGCCCGCGCACCGCACACTGGTCCAGTGTCCGATTGGGTGCTGCACGTCGACCTCGACCAGTTCATCGCCGCCGTCGAGGTCGCGCGGCGGCCGGAGCTGCGCGGGCGGCCGGTGATCGTCGGCGGGAACGGCGATCCGGCCGAGCGCGCCGTCGTGGCGACCGCGTCATACAAGGCGCGCGAGTTCGGCGTCGACTCCGGCATGCCGCTGCGGCTGGCCGTCAAACGCTGCCCGGACGCCGTCCTCCTCCCCGTCGACGCCCCGGCGTACCAGGAGGTCTCCGACCGCGTCATGGCCCGGCTGCGGGAGTTCCCGGTGGTCGTCGAGGTGCTCGGCTGGGACGAAGCCTTCCTCGGCGCGACCGCCGACGATCCCGAAGCGCTCGCCGCCGAAATCCGGCGCGGCATAGAGGAGGAAACCGGGCTTTCGTCCTCGGTCGGAATCGGCGACAACAAGCTCCGCGCCAAACTCGCCACCGGGTTCGCGAAACCGGCCGGAATCTACCGGCTCACCCAGGAAAACTGGTGGGATGTCATGGCGGAACGGCCCACTGACGCGTTATGGGGAATCGGCCGGAAAACCGCGAAGAAACTCGCCGAAGCCGGGTATTCCACCGTGCTCGCCCTCGCCGCCGCCGACCCCGACGCGCTCGCCGCGCGGTTCGGGCCGAAGCTTGGTCCGTGGTACCGGCTGCTGGCCGGCGGCATCGGCGACGCCGAGGTGAGCGCGACCCCGTACGTCGCGCGTTCCCGAAGCAGGGAAACGACATTCCAGCAAGACCTCACCGACCCCGACGCCATCGCCAGGGAGACCGCGAGCCTGGCCGGGCGCGTCGCGCAGGACGTCGCCGACGAGGGACGTCCCGCGGCGCGCGGCGCGGTCAAGGTGCGGTTCGCGCCGTTCCTCACCCACACCCACAGCGTGACGCTGCCCGCACCGTCGTCGGATCCGGCGGTGCTCGCCGCGGCGGCGCAAGACCTGTTGGGCCGCTTCGCTTTCGGCAAACCGGTGCGGCTGCTCGGCGTCCGCGCCGAATTCCCGCGCGCTTGACAGGCCCCGACCGGGCTTGCCAAGGTGGGAACCGACGCGCCCGCCGGGGCGCGGCTCCGGGCCGAGAGGCGCTGCGACGGGGTTTCCCCGCCACGCTCGGCCCGCGGGACTTCGAGAGAAGGGCGCCTCCTGGTTCAGGAGGTGTCGCGTGCCACTGGTTGTTCCGGTCGCCTCAGCGCCGTCGCGCGAGGTGGGCCGTGTGGTCGGCGACCATGTCGACCGTCTCCGGCAGGACCTGCCGGATCCGCGAGAAAACCTGCTCTCGCACCGAATCCGGCAGCACCCGGTACACCGAAACCGTGGAAAACAGCCCGATCAGCTCATCCGCGCTGAACGTCATCCGTTCCTGGACGACGACCTGCCGGACGTCGGCGAACAACTCGGACTGCTCGAGTTCCGTGCCCGGCCACTGCAGTGCGTTCTCCGGCGGCGTGCCGTCCGGCGACGGGACCTCAGCGCTCTCCAGGAACGGGGCCTGAGCGTCGTCGACCGCTTTCCGCACAACGGGATCCGCCGGCCCGATCGGCCCGCCGATCGACGCGAACACCCCGCCCGGCGCGAGCAGGGCGGCGATGCGCGGCCACCGCCCGGCCGGGTCCGTCCAGTGCAGTGCCGCGGCCGAGTACACCAGCCCGTACCGCCGGTCCGGCCGCAGGTCCTCCAGCGCGCCGCGGCGGGTCTCGACGTCGGCGGGCAGGTGCTTGCGCAGTTCGGCGAGCATCGCCGGATCCGGATCGGTCGCGGTGACCGCGATCCCCCGTCCCGCGAACAACCGGGTCGCTTTCCCTGTCCCCGCCCCGATTTCGAGGGCGCCGGCGACCGGCGCACCCGCGTAGTCCAGCACCTTTTCGGCTAACTCGGCGGGATATCCCGGGCGGTACCGCTCGTACGCCTCCGCCACTGCCCCAAAACTCAACGCGCGCTCTGCCATGCCCGCCATTCTCGCCTGATCCGCACCGCGCGCGCCTCCCTTTTCCGGGCACCGGCACGGCGCCCGTGCTCCGCTATGCCCGAAAACCCCTGAAAGGAACGGAAAAATGTCGCCCACCCTGCGTACCGTCGACGCCTTGGAGTTCGCGGTCGCCGACCTGTCGCTCGCCGCGGCGGGACGCATCCAGCTCGACCTCGCCGAGCACGAAATGCCCGGCCTGATGGCGCTGCGCCGCGAGTTCGCGGACGCCCAGCCGCTCAAGGGCGCGCGCATCGCGGGCTCGCTGCACATGACTGTGCAGACCGCGGTGCTGATCGAAACGCTCGTCGCGCTCGGCGCCGAGGTGCGCTGGGTGTCCTGCAACATCTTCTCCACCCAGGACGAGGCGGCCGCGGCGGTCGTCGTCGGTCCGAACGGCACGCCGGAGCGTCCCGAGGGCACCGCGGTTTTCGCGTGGAAGGGCGAGACCCTCGACGAATACTGGTGGTGCACCGACCAGCTGTTCCGTTTTCCCGGCGGCGAACTGCCGAACATGATCCTGGACGACGGCGGCGACGCGACCCTGCTCGTCCACAAGGGAGCCGAGTTCGAGAAAGCCGGCGCGGTGCCCGCCGCGCACGAGGACGACCCGGAGGACTACCGGATCCTGCTGCGCACCCTCGCGGCCAGCCTCGCCGAGGACCCGCAGCGGTTCACCCGGATCGCCGGCGCGATGCGCGGGGTCACCGAGGAGACCACGGCGGGCGTGAACCGGCTGTACCAGCTCGCGGCTACCGGCGAACTGCTGTTCCCGGCGATGAACGTCAACGACTCGGTCACGAAGTCGAAGTTCGACAACAGGTACGGAATCCGCCATTCGCTCCCGGACGGCCTCAACCGCGGCACGGACGTGATGATCGGCGGGAAGTACGCCGTCGTGTGCGGGTACGGCGACGTCGGCAAGGGCGCGGCGGAGGCGCTGCGCGGACAGGGCGCGCGCGTCGTGGTGACCGAGATCGACCCGATCTGCGCGCTGCAGGCCGCGATGGACGGGCTCGACGTGGTCGAACTCGACGACGTCGTGGAGCGCGCCGACATTTTCCTCACCACCACCGGCAACTTCGGGATCATCTCCGCCGCGCAGATGGGGCGGATGAAGCACCAGGCGATCGTGGCGAACGTCGGCCACTTCGACAACGAGATCGACATGGCCGGGCTGGCGAAGGTCCCGGGCATCGTCAAGACCGAGGTCAAACCGCAGGTGCACACGTGGCGGTTCCCGGACGGGCACGCGATCATCGTGCTGTCCGAGGGCAGGCTGATGAACCTCGGCAACGCGACCGGGCACCCGTCGTTCGTGATGTCCGCGTCGTTCGCGAACCAGGTGCTCGCGCAGATCGAACTGTTCGCCAAGCCCGGCGAGTACGCGAACGACGTGTACCGGCTGCCGAAGCACCTGGACGAGAAGGTCGCGCGGCTGCACCTGGACGCGCTCGGCGTCCGGCTGACCAAGCTGAGCAAGGAACAGGCGGAGTACATCGGCGTCGACGTGGACGGACCGTACAAACTGGACCATTACCGCTACTGACCGCGCCGCCGGCCTCGCCGGGGAAAAAGGGGTCCTCCGGCTCCGAGGGGGAGGGAGAGCCGAAGGACCCCCGGTAGTGTTAGCACATCGCCAAGCAGCTTGTACACGGCAAGCTACCCGATCGGGTAAAGCCGCCCCGGCCGCGCAGCGTGGCGGCCGGGGCCCCGGCGACGGTCAGGAAGCCTGCCGCAGCAGGGATTTCTCCGCTCCGGTGCAGGCGCACCCCGCGTCGAGGGTGTGACAGTCGATGATCAGGCCGTGCCGGACCCGGTCCAGGTCGAGGCAGGACGGATCGGTGCACTCGCTGAACCCGCGGTCCGGGTGGACCACCAGGGTGCCGTGACAGTGGTCGATGCCGCTCGTGCAGAACGCGCACTCCATGCTCAGCCGCCTTCCGCTCAGGTATTCGGGTCCCCGGCCCCGTTGCTCCGGGGCCGGACTCCTCCTTGGTACCACTGGAAATCTCGCCGTCGCAGGATACCCGGCGGCGTGTCGGCGCCCCGGTCCGGTGAAGTCCGCCGCAGTCGCTCACCCGGCGTGACGATCGGCATTTTCCGGACGGCAGCAGTGAAATTTCACTGTTCCGCGGCACGGAACATCCGGCGGCGGACTCAGGCGCTCTTCGGCCGCCGGGCCCGCGACGCCGGTTTCTTCGCCGCCGCCTTGCCGTCGCCGGCCGCCTTCTTCGTCTCCTTGGCGGGCCCGCGGGTCTTCTTCGCCGCCGACACGCTCGCCTCCAGCGCCGCCATCAGGTCGACGACCTCGGCCTTCTCCCCCTGCTTCGGCGCGCCGACCGTCTCGCCGCCGCCCGCCTTCGCCTCGATCATCGCCTCGAGCGCTTCGCGGTAGGAGTCCGAGTACTTCTCCGGTTCGAACACCGGCTCCGACAGCGAGTCGATCAGCGACCCCGCCATCGTCACCTCCTGCGGGCGGACCTGCGGCGGATCCTCGTGCAGGAACGGGAAATCCGGAACCCGGACCTCGTCGGCCCACAGCATCGTGGTCATCACGAGCACGTCGTCCACGACGCGCAGCAGCGCCAGGCTCTCCCGCTGGCGCACGGCGACCTTCGCGATCGCCACGTGGCTCGCCTTCTGCAGCGCGTCGCGCAGCACGACGTACGGCTTCACCGCGTTCTTCTGCGGCTCCAGATAGTAGGTGCGGTCGAACCGGATCGGGTCGATCGACTCCAGCGGCACGAACTCGAGCACGTCGATCGAACGCTGGGTGGGCAGCGGCAGCTCGGCGAGGTCGGCGTCGGTGATCACGACCATCTCGCCGTCGGGCAGCTCGTAGCCCTTGGCGATGTCGGAGTAGGGCACCTCCTCGCCGTCGATCGAGCAGAACCGCTTGTACTGGATCCGCCCGCCGTCGGCGACGTGCACCTGGCGCAGCGACACGTTCTTGTTCTCGGTCGCCGCGTACAGCTGGATCGGGATGCTGACCAGCCCGAAGGACACCGAGCCCTTCCACATCGACCGCATGCCGCGCACCTCCGCCGTCCGCCGGTACGTATTCACGCTCGGTGACCACCGTAGCCGCGATCGTCCGAATCCGACAGTCCGCGCAGGTCCGGGCCCCTACGCACAGGCGCCGCGCGTGCGCAGCCACTCACCGGCGGCGGTCTCCGGGTCCTGCGTCGGGAAGTCGGGCGCGATCGGGACCGCCCCGTAGACCCGCCCGGTCCGGTCTACGTCGGCCACGCTCGTGACGAGCAGTTTCGCCCCGTCTGCCAGGTCGAAGACTTCGTTGCCAGTGGCGTATCCCGCGGTGGGGCCGCCGAACGTCGCGGCCCGGGCGAGCCCGCGGAAGGCGATCAGCGTCGCTTCGCCCGAACTCGCGGTGACACGCGACGTCAGCACCGCGACCTGCGGTGCCGGGCGGCTCAGCCGGACCGGATTGACCTCTTCCGTGCCCGGGTGCTCGCCCGACCAGGATCGCCCGTCCCGGACGGACCAGAACTTCGGAGCCAGCCCCGGCCCGGCGAACGAGCCCGCGACGCCGTCCCCCAGCAACGGGGCCAGCACGGTCAGCATCGGCCACATGGTGCCGCCGGTGTCGTCGCGGAGATCGACGATCCATCCGCACGTCGCCTGCGCTTCGACCGCCCGCAGCGCCGCTGCCCCGGCCTGGATGTACCGGCGCTCGCCCGCCGGGTCGGCGATGAGGCCGGGAATCGTCAGCATCGCGACGCCGTTCTCGACCCGGCTCGACGGCACCGCGATCGTCGTCGCGAGCGGTGCCTTCGCTTGCGCGGGGCTGAGCAGTTTCGTGTGCTGATTGCCCAGTTCGGAGATCACCGTCTGGATCGCCGGATAGGTCTCGGAGAAGGTCGAAGCCCCTTCCGCGGCACGCAACGCCTCGGCCTCCACGCGCGGCCAGTCCACCCGGTCCCGGTCCATCGAGTGCGTCCGCAGCAGGTTCAGCGCGCCGAGAAGATACGTCCGCGGCGTCGGCGCCGACGACTGAGCCGCGACCAGTCCGGTGCCGAGCAGCACCAGCACGACGGCCGCGGCCAGCGCTCTTCTCAAGCCGGAGTGCCCGGGAAATGCGGGTTTTCGATCACCCCGACCAGGTTCCCGTCCGGCGCGCGCACCAGTGCGGTGCGGATCCCGCCGCCGAAATCGGTCACCGCTGAGTGTTCGGCCGCGCCCTCCTCGATCAGCTTCGCCACGGCGGCTTCCACGTCGGGCACTGCCCAGTACGTCACCGGACCGTCGCCGTTTTCCGCGCGGCCGTTCGGATCGAGGGCCAGCTCGTAGCCGTGGACGCTGTACCCGACGTAGAACGGCTCGTCGAAATACGGCGACACCCCGAGCACCCGCGTCCACCACTCCTTGGCCGCGGCCAGATCGGCGGCGGGATACACGACCGTGCGCAGTCCCTCGAACATGTGTTCATCCTGGCACAGCGAGAACGCCGTCCCCGCACCTCGACCCACCCCCTGCGAGAACGCAACTTTTCGCGGTCCGCATAATTTTTCGCATCGCGCAACTTTCGCTGCTACTCTCGACCCGGTGACCACCACCGCACCCCTGGGCCTGCGCGAGCGCAAGAAACGAGCCGCGCGGAGGGCACTCGCCGAAGCCGCGCTCCGGATCGCGCTCGAGCGGGGCGTCGACCAGTTGCGGGTGGAGGACATCGCGAACGAGGTGGGCGTCTCCCCGCGCACCTTCAACAACTACTTTTCCAGCAAGGAGGAAGCTGTCTGCGCGTTCATCGTCGAACGGCAGGAGAACGTGCGCGAAGCGCTCCTGGCGAGGCCAGCCGACGAGCCGCTGTGGGACGCGGTCGTCAACGCCTCGATCACCCGGTTCAACGAGGACGACCGCCCGAAACGCGAGCAAGTGCGGCGGGTCCGCGCGCTGATGGAAAACGGCGCGCTGTTCGCCGAGATGCTGCGCGCGTTCGCCACCGTCGAGCGGGTGCTGGCCGACGCCATAGCCGAGCGGGCCGGCGAGCACGCAAATCCGTTGCACGCCCGGCTGATGGCGAGCATTGTGCAGAACGCTTCGCGCATCGCCTTCGAAACCTGGCTCAATTCGGACTACTCCGACGAAGAGTTCGTATCGGCCTTCACCGGCCTCCTGCGGGAGGCAGCCGCCGGGATGCCGGCACTCGCCGCGCCCGCCGCGGCCCGCTAGACCCGAACCGACGCCATTCACTTTTTTTGGGGGAGTACCCGACCGTGCTGGTCAAACTGTTGCGCAGCTACCTGCGCCCTTACCGGGCGGCGCTGTGGGTCGTCGTCGCGCTGCAACTGGTGCAGACGATCGCCGCGCTGTACCTGCCCACGCTCAACGCCGACATCATCGACGGCGGCCTCGTCAAAGGCGACACCGGCTACATCGTGAAGATCGGCGGCGTGATGCTGCTGATCACGCTGGTGCAGATCGCCGGGTCGATCGGGGCCGTCTACTACGGATCCCGCACCGCCTCGGCCGTCGGCCGCGACATCCGCGCCGGAGTCTTCCACCGGGTGCAGGCGTTCTCCGCCCGCGAGATCGGGAAATTCGGCACGCCGTCGCTGATCACCCGCACCACCAACGACGTCCAGCAGATCCAGCTGCTCGCCGCGCTCACCTTCACGCTGATGGTGTCCGCGCCGATCATGTGCGTCGGCGGCATCCTGCTCGCGCTGCAGCAGGACGTCCCGCTGTCGTCGCTGCTCGTCGTCATCGTGCCGGTGCTGGGCGTCGCGATCGGGCTCATCGTCATGCGGATGCGCTCGGCGTTCCGGCTCATGCAGGTGCGCCTCGACCGGATCAACCAGGTCATGCGCGAGCAGATCATGGGCATCCGGGTGATCCGCGCGTTCGTGCGGGACAAGCACGAACGCGAGCGTTTCGGCCGGGCCAACGACGAGCTGTTCACCGTGTCGCTGCGGGTCGGCAGGCTGATCGCGCTGATGTTCCCCACCGTGATGCTGGTGGTGAACGTGTCGAGCGTCGCCGTGCTGTGGTTCGGCGGGCAGCGGGTCGACAGCGGGGCGATGCAGATCGGCGCGCTCACCGCGTTCCTGGCCTATCTGCTGCAGATCCTGATGGCGGTCATGATGGCCACCTTCATGTTCATGATGGTGCCGCGCGCGGAGGTCAGCGCCGAGCGGATCACCGAGGTGCTGGACACCGAGTCGAGCGTGCGCCCGCCGGACGAGCCGGTCGCGGCCGGGGCCGAGCGCGGTCACCTCGACCTGACCGGCGTCGGATTCCGGTACCCCGGCGCGGAAAAGCCGGTGCTGCACGACGTTTCCCTGTTCGCCCGGCCCGGCGAGACCACCGCGATCATCGGCAGCACGGGCAGCGGCAAGACGACGCTGCTCAACCTGATCCCGCGGCTGATGGACGCCACCGAGGGCTCGGTCCGGGTGGACGGCGTCGACGTGCGCCGGCTCGACCCGACAGTGCTGTCGTCGGTGGTCAGCATGGTGCCGCAGAAGCCGTACCTGTTCGCCGGAACGGTCGCCAGCAACCTCCGCTACGGCAATCCGGACGCGACGGACGAAGAGCTCTGGCACGCGCTGGAAGTCGCGCAGGGCAAGGACTTCGTCGAACGGATGGAACAGGGCCTCGACTCCCCCATCGCCCAGGGCGGCACCAACGTCTCGGGCGGGCAGCGGCAGCGGCTCGCGATCGCGCGGATGCTGGTGCACCGGCCGGAGATCTACCTGTTCGACGATTCGTTCAGCGCGCTCGACTACGCCACCGACGCCGCGCTGCGCCGCGCGCTCACCGAAGAAACCCGGGACGCGACGGTCGTCATCGTCGCGCAGCGGGTCAGCACGATCCGCGGCGCGGACCGGATCATCGTGCTCGACGACGGCCGCGTCGTCGGCACCGGAACCCACCACGAGCTGATGGACACCAACGAAACCTATCGGGAAATCGTGCTTTCGCAGCTGACCGAGCAGGAGGCGGCGTGAGCGAGGAAACGAAAACCGCGACCGCGCACGACGACGACGAACCAGCCGCCGTCGCGCGCGACAAGACCCGGCCGCAACCCACGGCGGGACCCGGCCGGATGATGTCCGCGGGCATGCCCGCGGAGAAAGCCCTCGACTTCAAAGGCTCGCTCGCGCGATTGCTGCGGCTGCTGCGCCCGCAGCGGGCGGCTCTGACCGGCGTGCTGGTGCTCGGCGCGATCGGCGTCGCGCTGACCGTGCTCGGCCCGAAGGTGCTGGCCCGGGCGACGGACCTGATCTTCGCCGGCGTGACCAGCAGGCACCTGCCCGCGGGCGCGACCAAGGAGCAGGTGATCGAGGGCCTGCGGGCGCGCGGGGAGAACACCCTGGCCGACATGTTCACCAGCGTCGACCTGATGCCCGGCCACGGCGTCGACTTCACCGCGGTCGGCCAGGTGCTGATGATCGTGCTGGCGCTGTACGTCTTCGCGTCGTTCCTGGGCGTCATCCAGGCGCGGCTCACGACGAACCTCGTGCAGGGCGCGGTGTTCCGGCTGCGCCAGGACATCGAGGAGAAGTTCGCGCGGCTGCCGCTGCGCTACTTCGACCGCCAGCCGCGCGGCGAGGTGCTGAGCCGGGTCACCAACGACATCGACAACCTGGCGCAGTCGCTGCAGCAGACGCTGTCGCAGATCGTCACGTCGCTGTTCACCGTGCTGGGCGTGCTGGTGATGATGTTCGTCATCTCGCCGCTGCTGGGCGCGATCGTGCTGCTGACGGTGCCGGTGTCGGTGTTCGTCGCGGCCAAGATCGGCAAACGCGCGCAGCCGCAGTTCATCCGGCAGTGGTCGACGACCGGGAAGCTCAACGCGCACATCGAGGAGATGTACTCGGGCCACTCGCTGGTGCACGTCTTCGGCCGGGGCAAGGAGGCCGAGGAGGTCTTCCGGCAGCAGAACGAGGCGCTGTACGAGGCGAGCTTCAAGGCGTCGTTCATCTCCGGCACGATCCAGCCGGGCATGATGTTCATCGGCAACCTGAGCTACGTGCTGGTCGCGGTCGTCGGCGCCCTGCGGGTCGCTTCGGGCACGCTGACGCTGGGCGACGTGCAGGCGTTCATCCAGTACTCGCGCCAGTTCAGCCAGCCGGTCACCCAGATCGCGAGCATGGCGAACCTGCTGCAGTCCGGCGTCGCCTCGGCCGAGCGGGTGTTCGCGCTGCTGGACGCCAAGGAGCAGGAACCGGAGCCGGAGCGCCCGCAGCGCCCGGAGGTCGTGCGCGGGCAGGTCGAATTCGAGCACGTGTCGTTCCGCTACCTGAAGGACACGCCGCTGATCGAAGACCTGTCGCTGTCGGTCGACCCCGGCCACACGGTCGCGATCGTCGGCCCGACCGGCGCGGGCAAGACCACGCTGGTCAACCTCCTGATGCGCTTCTACGAAATCGACGGCGGCCGGATCACTTTGGACGGCGTCGACATCAAGGCGATGGACCGCGAGGAACTGCGCTCGAAGACGGGCATGGTCCTGCAAGACGCCTGGCTGTTCGGCGGCACGATCGCGGAAAACATCGCGTACGGCGCGGACAACGTGACCCGCGAAGAGGTCATCGAAGCCGCGAAGGCAACCTACGTGGACCGCTTCGTCCGCACCCTCCCCGACGGCTACGACACCGTCCTGGACGACGAGGGCGGCACCGTCAGCGCAGGCGAAAAGCAGCTGATCACCGTCGCCCGAGCCTTCCTGGCAAAGCCGGCGATCCTCATCCTGGACGAGGCGACCAGCTCGGTGGACACCCGCACCGAGGTCCTGATCCAGCACGCGATGAACTCCCTGCGCACCGGCCGCACGAGCTTCGTGATCGCCCACCGCCTCTCCACCATCAGGGACGCAGACGTAATCCTGGTAATGGAAAACGGCAACATCGTAGAACAAGGCAACCACGAAACCCTCATCAACGCAGGCGGCGCCTACTCCCGCCTGTACGCAGCCCAATTCGCAGAAGCCATGGCAGAAACCGAATAAAAAAAGCAAACCCACGTACGTGAGGGGAACCCTGAGGGAATCCAATTCCCTCAGGGTTCCCCTCACGGCCCTAAACCGCAGCCGATGCACCCAACGAGCGAGGCACCCAGCCCTCCCCCGCACCCCGATACGAAGCTCCCCTGCGGTTCGGGGGTGCTTGTCAAGGCATCTTTCCCGCCTTGACAAGCACCCCCGAACCGTCAGCACAATCAAACTTCGGGGTGCCCCACGCAACCACCGTGCGCAATGTCGCCGCCAGGCGACGAGCCGCCCAGCACCAACCCCTCAAATCCGAGGAATATTCCGCAAATTAGACTTAGCCAACTCCAGCATCTTCCCCACTCCCCCACTCAACACCGTCTTACTAGCCGCCAACGCAAACCCCTTAACCTGCGCAGCAGTAATATTAGGCGGAATAGACAACGCATTAGGATCCGTAACCACATCCAGCACCGCAGGCCCGTCATGCGCCAGAATATCCCGGATCCCGTCCCGAACCTCGCCAGGCTTCTCCACCCGCCGCGCATACAACCCGGCCGCCCGGGCAATCCCCGCGAAATCGACCTGATCATGGTCGGTGCCGAACTCCGGCAACCCGTCCACGAGCATCTCCAGCTTCACCATCCCGAGCGAAGAGTTGTTGAACACCACAGCCTTAACGGGCAAGCCATGCGTCTTGAGCGTCAACAACTCCCCCATCAACATCGCCAGCCCACCATCCCCGCACATAGCGACAACCTGCCGCCCAGGATCCGCAGCCTGCGCCCCAATCGCATGCGGCAACGCATTAGCCATGCTCCCGTGCACAAACGACCCGAGAATCCGCCGCCGACCATTAGGCGTGATGTAGCGAGCCGCCCACACATTGCACATCCCAGTGTCCACAGTGAACACCGCGTCCTCAGCAGCTTCCTCATCCAGCACGTCGGCGACATACTCCGGATGCAACGGAATGTGCTTCGACACCTCATTGGTGTAGGCATCGACCACCCGCTGCAGCCCCCGCTCATGCTTGCGCAGCATGGCATGCAAGAACGACCGATCACTGCGCTCGCGCAACCGAGGAAGCACCGCCCGGATAGTCGCCCCGACGTCCCCCTGCACCCCGAACTCCAACACTGACCGACGCCCCATCCGCGCCGGATCGATGTCCACCTGCACGGTATTCCGCTGCGGCAGGAAGTTGTCGTACGGGAAGTCCGTGCCCAGCAGCAACACGAGATCAGCCTCGTGCATCGCCTCGTAGCAGGCCCCGTACCCGAGCAACCCGCTCATCCCCACGTCGAACGGATTCGAGTACTGCACGAACTCCTTGCCCCGCAACGAATGCCCCACCGGCGCCCCGACCGCCTCCGCGAGCGCGAGCACCTCGTCGTGCGCATTGCGACAACCAGCACCCGCCATGATCATCACCTTCTCGGCCCGATCGATCCGATCGGCGAGACGGGCGATGTCAGCCTCGGCAGGCACCACAGCAGGCGGGCTCCCCAGCGAAGCCGATTCCCCGGTGGCGTGTGCGGCGGGCTCGTGCGATACGTCCCCAGGCAGCACCAGCACCGCAGCCCCGCGACGCCCGACCGCGTTCTGCACCGCGATCCGCGCCAGCCGCGGCATCTGCTCCGGCGAGCTCACCATCTCGCAGTAGTGCGAGCACTCCGCGAACAGCTGCTGCGGATGCGTCTCCTGGAAGAACCCGGTCCCGATCTGCGTGGAGGGAATGTGCGACGCGAGCGCGAGCACCGGCGCGCCCGAGCGGTGCGCGTCGTAAACCCCTTGCAGCAGATGCAGGTTGCCCGGCCCGCAGCTGCCCGCGCACACCGCGAGCCGCCCGGTGAGCTGCGCCTCGGCCGCGGCGGCGAACGCGCCGGCCTCCTCGTTGCGCACGTGCACCCAGTCGATCCCGCCGCGCGCCGAGCCCCCGGTGCGGCGCACCGCGTCCACCACCGGGTTGAGGCTGTCGCCCACCACCCCGTAGATCCGGCGCACCCCGGATTGCACCAGAACGTCGATCAACTGGTCGGCCACCGTCGCCATGCTTCTGCGTCCCTTCATGAGAGTCCCTTCGCAGTCTGGCACCGATCAGGGGAACCGCCACCGCATTGACAGGTATTGTTGTCAATGGCACGGTGATCGGGACGACCACGAGGAGGGACGCCGCAGATGCCACGCGAGTTCGAGGTGCGCAAAGAGGTTCAGCTGCCCGCGGAGCCCGAGGCCGTGTGGGAGGCCGTCGCGACCGGGCCGGGCATCGACTCGTGGTTCATGGGCCGCCACGAGGTCGACGCCGCGGCGAAGCGGATCCGGTTCAGCCTCGGCGAAATGCGCACCGAGGCGGAGATCACCGCGTGGGATCCCCCGCGCAGGTTCGCCTACCGGGGCGAAGCCGCCGAGGACGGCACGTTCGACGCGATGGAGTTCCTCGTGGAAGCGGCCGAAGACGGCACTTCCGTACTCCGATTCGTGCACCGCGGGTTCGTCCAGGACGGCTGGGACGACGAGTACCACGAGTCCTTCGCCGTCGGCTGGGAGATGTACCTGCACACGCTCGCCGAACTGCTGGCGCACTTCCCCGGCCGCTTCGCGACGTACGTGACCGCGGACGGCCCGGCCTCGTCGGCGAGCCGCGACGCCTGGCCGAAGCTGCTGGCGGCGCTGGGTTTGCCCGCCGAACCCTCAGCGGGGCAACCGGTCCAGTTCAGCGTCGGCGACGAGGTGGTCGAGGGCGTCCTCGACTACTCGACCCCGAACTACGCCGGAGTCCGCACCGAGGACGCCCTCTACCGGTTCCACGAACGGTCGCTGCTCGGCATGCCGGTCGCGGTCGGACATCACCTGTTCCGGCCGGCCGTCGACGAGACCGCCGAAACCGCGGTCTGGAGCCGCTGGCTCGCCGACGCGCTCAGCTGACGTCAGCGGCGGCGCAGCAGCAACGCCGCGCCGCCGGCCGCCACGAGGACTCCGGCGATCACGTTGCCGATCACCGCTCCGGTCGACGGCAGCGTCTCGTCGCCGTAGCGAAGCAGAAACGGAGACACCGCGGCCCACGCCCCGAGCACTGGCAGCACCCAGGTCAGCGCCTGCGCGCCGGAATCCCGCGCCCGCATGGCAGCGAAAACGACGATCGCCAGCCCGGCGACCGTGTTGCTCACCGCGAGTTCGGCCGCCCCGCCGAAGCGCAGCAGCCACGGCGCGGCGATCAGGTACAGCCCGGCCAGCACAGCGAGGCCCGCTGCGCCCCCGGAGACCGCGGTCTTGCCGGACATCGTGCTGGTGGACATCTGGGATCACCTCAGCAGATCTCGGTTTCACCCCACGGGTACCCAGATTCCGGCCGGGGATTCACGCCCCCGCGGCGGCGCACGCCTCGCGCAGGCCGCTGCGCACCGGGGCCTCGATCCCGGAGACGGCGAAAGCGCGCAGCACGAGCGGTCCGGTCGCCACGATCGAAAGCGCGGGCCGGGCGCGGCTCGTCTCTTCGAGCGCGCGCAGCCCGGCACAGCTGAGATAGCCGACCCGCGACAGGTCCACCACCAGTTTGCCGCCTGCCCCGGAGGCGGCCGAGAGCGCGGAGCGGAACTGCCCCACCGATGCGATGTCGATCTCCCCCGCCGCCGTGACCAGCACGATGTCCCCGTCCCTCCGGCTGGTGAAGACGGTCAGACCGGCAGCCCCGCGAGCACCCATTGGCGGAACGGTACGCGTCCGCGCGGCCCGGGCAAACCGTGCTGCCCCAGGTGGGTGGGGCAATTCACCGGAACGTCACTGCTGCGCCAGCAGCTTGTCCCGCAGCTCCGGCTGACCGGCGAGACCCTCCCGGACCGAGTGGTCGACGAACGGCCGCATTTGCTCGCGCGGCGCGAGCGACCAGTCGAGCGGCCCGAGCGGCGGCTGCGGGTCGTATTCGATGCCGAACTGGACGAGCCGCGCAGTGTCCGCTCCGCGCATCCGCTCCACCAGGTGCAACGCCAGGTCGATGCCCGCCGACACGCCGGCGGCGGTGATCACCGAACCGGTGTCCGCCCAGCGCTGCCGGACCGGCGTGGCGCCGAACGCGCGCAGAGTCTCCAGGAACGTCCAATGCGTGGTCGCCTCGCGGCCTTCGAGCAGCCCAGCTTGGCCCAGCAGCAGCGAACCGGTGCACACGGAGGTCATCAGCTCGGCGGAGGTCGCGGCGCGGCGGAGATAGCCGATGAGCTTCTCGTCGCCGAGCGCGCGCAGTGTCGGCGCGCCGCCGCCGGGGACCAGCACCCACGACGGGTCCGGAACCTGGTCGAAGGTGTGGCTCGGCGCGATCCGCAACGGCGTGTCGGTGCCGGTGGGTTCCAGGGTTTCGCCCACGACCGCCACGCGGACCGAAGGGTCGGCCGCCGCGTAGCCGGCGATCACCTGCAGCGGTCCCACCAGGTCGAGCGGCGTCAGGCCGGGGTAGACGACGAACGCGAAGGTTTTCTGGCTCATGCCGCCACCCTCCCGAGCCCGCGGGCGTCGCGGGACACGCGTGTCCGGAATCCTGCGAAGCCGGTTGATCCGGCCGGGCGAGCTGCTACGGTGCGGCCATGCCGAGTACCGCCCGGCAGGTCGTGATCCTCGGGTACCCCGACGCCGAACTGCTCGACATCGCCTGCGTGTCCGACGTTTTCGACGCCGCCACCCGGCTCGGCGCGGCCCGGCCCTACGAGGTCCGGCTCGCCACCGTCGACGGGCTCCCCTTCGCCTGCCAGTCCGGGCTCACGCTCGCCCCGCACATCCGGATCGACCAGGTCCGCGGCCCGCTCGACACATTCGTCGTCGCGGGCGGGCTGGGCCATCTCGCCGCCGCCAAGGACGAGCGGCTGCTCGCCCACGTGCGACGGCTTTCGCAGCAGAGCAAGCGCACGGCGTCGGTCTGCACCGGGGCGACCGTGCTCGCCGCCGCCGGGCTGCTGAGCGGCCGGCGCGCCACCACGCACTGGTCGCACGCGTCGCGGCTCGCCGAGCAGTACCCGTCGGTGACCGTGGACCCGGTGCCGCTTTTCGTGCGGCACGGCGACGTCTACACCTCCGCGGGCGTCACCAGCGGGCTCGACCTCACCCTCGCGTTCGTCGAGGAGGACCACGGCCCGACCCTCGCCCGCGAGACCGCCCGATCGCTGGTCACGTACCTGCAGCGGCCCGGAAACCAGGCGCAGGTGAGCATGTTCCTCGCCGGTCCGCCGCCGGAGCACCGGCAGGTCCGCGACCTCACCGCGTACGTCGCCGAACACCTCGCCGACGACCTCGGCACCCACGCGCTCGCGAACCAGGCCGGCATCAGCACCCGCCAGCTGACCCGGCTGTTCGACGCCCATCTCGGCACCACGCCGGGGAAATACGTGCGAACCGTGCGCGCGGAACACGCCGCCCGCCTGCTGTCCGGCACCGACCTCCCGCTCGCCGCGATCGCGCGACGCTGCGGTTTCGGTTCCACGGAGACGCTCCGGCAAGCGTTCCTGGACCACTTCGACACCCCGCCCTCGGCCTACCGGCGCGTGCACCTGCGTTCTGCGCACGCCTGAACGAAACGCCCGCTTCCTCCCCCACCCGGTACGGGTGAACCGCGGGCCGGGAGGGCAGGATGTCCGCCGTGGCACCGCACGACTACCCCGACCAGGACCCCGACGACACCGGCCCGCTGCCGCGAGTGCCGGGCGAACCCGCGTCCCCGTCCTCCGCCGTGCCACCCGCCGCTCCGCCGCGCGCCCGGCCGGAGGGGCCGCGCCGGGTGCGCCGAGCCGACCCCGGGCGACCGGCCGAGCGCCCCGGACGAGCGGCTGAGCCCGGACGACCCGGGAATCCTGACCGCACCGGCGATCCCGGATGGCCGGTGGAGCGCTCCGGCGGCCCCGAGCGATCGGCGGAACCCGGGCGGCCCGAGCGCAATCCCGAACGATCGGCGGAGTCCGGCCGAGCCGTTGAGCGATCGGCAGAACCCGGCCGACCGGGTGAGCCTGGGCGGCCCGTCGAGCGCAATCCCGCGCGATCGGCGGAGTCTGGCCAAGCCGTTGAGCGATCAGGCAATCCCGGGCGCACCGGCGAACCGGGACGGCGAGCCGAACGGCCCGGCGAACCCCGCCGCCCGCGCGCCGCCGCGCCACGACCCGCCCAACCCGGCGCCGCGCGCTCCGCGCAACCAGGCTCCCCGCGCTCGGCCGATGCCCGCAGCGGCGCCCAATCCGGCGAACTGCGCCTGCCCCGCCGCCCCGGCGACACCCCGCCGCCCGGCACCCGCCGCCGTCCCCCGGCCCGGCCGCCGCAGTCCGAAAAGGACAGTCCCGATCCCGCTCCGGCCAAGGAAATCCCGCCGCCCGCCGGGCACGGCCACGGTCATGGACACGGCCACGGCCCGGCCGCCCCGGCGTCGCAGCGGGTCCGCAAACTCCTGATCTGGCTTCTCGCCCCGCTGGCGCTGGCGACCGTCGTCGGCATGATCATCCTGTACCCGTGGGGCAGTTCGCTGCCGAAGAGCGCGGTGCCGCAAGGCACGCCGGTCCAGGCGGCGATCACGACCGCGACGTCCGGCCCGTGCCTGCAGCCCGGCCAGGTCCAGGTCGGCTCGCAGCCGGACCCGGACACGAAACCGTGCCTCACCGTCGACCTGCAGATGTCCGACGGCCCGGCGGCGGGGAAACCGGTGCGGCTGACCGTCCCGATCGAGCCGAGCACGCCGCGGTTCTCCGCGGGCGACAAGGTCGTGCTCGCCTACAACGGCGGCAATCCGCTCGATCCGCAGTCGTTCACGCTCGTCGATTTCCAGCGCGGCACGCCGCTGGTCCTGCTCGCCGCGCTGTTCGCGGTCGCCGTGCTCGTGCTCGGCCGCTGGCAGGGGCTGGCCGCGCTGGTCGCACTGGTGCTGAGCTTCGTCGTGATCGTGCTGTTCGTGCTGCCCTCGATCCTCGCCGGGGAAAACCCGCTGGTGGTGGCGATCGCCGGGGCGGGCGCGATCATGTTCCTCGCGCTGTACCTGACGCACGGCCTGTCCGCGAGAACCTCGGTCGCCGTGCTGGGCACCTTGGTCAGCCTCGCGCTGATCGGCATCCTGTCGGCGATCTTCTCCGCCGCCGCGTCGCTCACCGGCCTCGACGACAGCACCACGACGCTGATCGCCTCGCTCGGCCACGGCATCGACGCGCGGGGCCTGCTGCTGGCCGGAATCGTGATCGGCGCGCTGGGCGTGCTCGACGACGTGACGATCACCCAGACCAGCGCGGTCTGGGAACTGCGCCGCGCGAACCCATCGCTCAGCTGGCGCGAGCTGTACAGCTCGGGCCTGCGGATCGGCCGCGACCACGTCGGCTCCGCGGTGAACACGCTGGTGATGGCCTACGCCGGGGCCGCGCTGCCGGTGATGCTGTACTCCGCGATCTCCGGCGTCGGCCTCGGCGCGCTGCTCGGCAGCGAGGACATCGCCGCGGAGATCATCCGGACGCTGGCCGGTTCGGTCGGCATCGTCGCGGCCGTGCCGGTGACGACGGTCCTGGCCGCCTTGATCGCCGCCCGCGAGCCCGTGGAGCACCTCATCAGCACCACCAAACCCGCTGAATCACACTAGCCACACGGGGACTGACCCGGCCGGGCGCGGGCGTCGCGGATGAGGTACGAAGACCGCGACCCCGCACCCGAGGAGGGGCTGTGTTCTCAGCCGTCCTGGCCGGACCCCGAGTCACCGTGCACCTGATCCGCCGACTGTTCGCGTCAGTGCTGGAAGCGGCCGAAACAGTCCCGCGGATCGCCACCGCACTCGACGAGGTCCGCGCGACGCTGCGCCACCTCGAACGGCTGCTCTCCTACGTCGCCGAAGAACTCCCCGAGCTGACCGACCAGTTGGACCGCATCCGCGCCCGCGTGGACGGCCTGGAAGATCGGCATAAAAGCGATCCCGCACGCGACGGCGGAGCCGGCGCCATCAAACACAGCTGGTGAGATCCACTCCCAACTCAACCCCAGCCAGCTCAACCCCAGCCAACTCAACCCAACGTCGCGACAAAGCGGCTAACCGCCTCCATGGGAAACCGCTGCAAGTACTTCCCCGAAGGAGCCGCCGAAGCCAGCCGGTACAACGGTCGTTCCGCCACCGCGTCCCCGCGAGCCTCCGCCCGCAGCTCCGCCACCAGCAGCTCCGAAAACACCAGCCCGTTCGCCTCGGTGTTGTTCAGCACCGCGTCCGCCAGCCGACGCAGCTGCAGCGCTCCCAGCTCTCGTCCGCCGGTTCCCGAAAACACCGCCAGGTCGAGCTTCACCGCGCGCCGCCGATGGCCCGCGTTCACCAGCAGCGCCACGGTCCGGGTGCCGCGCACGTCGCTGATCACCACGTCCAGCCTGGGTGCGGAAAGCAGGTCCACCCGCCGGATGCCCCACGTGCGCACCACCAGCGTCGTACCCTCCAGCCAGATCCGGCGGCGGTACGCGTAGAGGACCACGTAAATGAGCGGCAGCGCGACGACCGCCGCCACGATCAGCCCTACCAGCTGCCCGCCGATCAGCCCGGCGATCCCGCCGAACGCCGCGGCCAGGATCAGCACGCCGAAGACGCCGGACCACGCGCGGCGGCGGCGCAGCTTCGGCTCGTCGGCGAACAGCGGCAGGCGTTCCGCCGGCTTCTCGGTCACTGCGCGGCTCCCGGCACGAAGGGGTTGGCGGCGCGCTCGCGGCCGATGGTCGTGGCCGGTCCGTGGCCGGGCAGCACGACAGTGTCGTCGGCGAGCGTGAGCAGTGTGCGCAACGAATTCTCCAGGTCGGCGCCGGATCCGCCGGTGCGCCCGACCGATCCGGCGAAAAGCGTGTCCCCCGTGAACACCAGCCTGCCACCCTCGCCGGTCTCGACGGTGAACGCCACCGAACCCGGCGTGTGCCCGGGAAGCGGGAGCACGCCGAGCGTCAGCCCGGCCGCCTCGATCTCTCCCGGCGCGAGCGGTTCGAAGGGCCCGTCGTACCAGTCGGCGTCGCCCGGATGGAGCCGGACCGGTGCGGCAAAAGCGCGCGAAAGCTCGGCGGCCGCGCCGACGTGGTCCGGATGGCCGTGCGTGGCGAGCAGCGCGACCGGCGTCAGGTCGTGCTCCGCCAGCGCTTCGGCCAGCGGCCCGGCGGCACCCTCGCCCGGGTCGACGACGAGGCACGGGCCCCCGGCGGCGGGGGCCAGCAGATAGCAATTCGAGCGCAGCGGACCCGCGGCGAACCCGGCGACGAGCACCGAACCCTCCTCCCCGGAAGCGGCCTTGATCACGACCCGGTGAAGACTAGCCGCCCCTGTACGGAGTCCTAACAGGCTGTGCCCATACACTGCCGCTACCTCAGACGTGTGACTTCGAGCGGAAACTGGAGGGCGGGTGGCGACCAACCAGCAGCGCCGAGAAGCCGCAAAGCGCAAACTCGAGCGGCAGCTCGTGCGCCGGGCGGAACAGGCGAAGCGACGCAAGATCGTGGGCGCTGGAGTGGTCGGCGGTGTGGTCCTCATCGTCGCCGGTCTCGTGGTGTGGATCGTGAACAGCGGGGGCAGCGGCGACCAGCAGGCCGCCGCGCCGCCGTCGAGTTCCGCGCCGCCGGTCCCGAGCGTCACGAACATCCCCACCGAGCGCACCGCGCTCCCCAAGCGCCCCAAGGCGCTGCCGAACCCGACGACGTGCTCGTACCCGGCCGACCCGAGCGGCAAGCCTCCGTCGGGCAAGAAGGCGACCGCGCCGGACGGCAAGAGCGTGTCCTCGTCCGGGACCGTGAACATCACGATGAAGACCACCCAGGGCGACATCCCGATGACGCTCGACCGCGCGCTCGCGCCGTGCACCGTGCAGGCGTTCGAGGCCCTCGCGAAGCAGGGCTTCTACACCGACACGATCTGCCACCGGCTCGGCGTCACCGATCTGCAGATGCTGCAGTGCGGCGACCCGGACGCGAAGGGCGACGTGACGACCGACGGCCGCGGCGGCCCGGGATTCACCGTGCCGGACGAGTTCATCGACACCGCCAAGTACGGCCGCGGCATCCTCGCGATGGCCAACACCGGCCAGCCGAACAGCGGCGGCAGCCAGTTCTTCATGGTCTACGGCAACGCGCCGCTGCAGCCGCAGTACACGATCTTCGGCAGCATCTCCGACGAGGGCCTGAAGGTGCTCGACAAGATCGCGAAGAACGGCATCGGCGCGATCGGCCAGGACGGGTCGACCGGCGAGCCCAAGCAGCAGGTCAAGTTCACCGCGGTCACGGTCTCCTGACGTGACCGGCCGGGTCGAGATCGGCGGTGCCGCTCCTGGCGCCGCCGATCTCGCCGCCGCGGCGACCAGCTACGGCCATTTCACCGCGATGCAGGTCCGCGACGGGCGCGTGCGCGGCCTCCGCTTCCACCTCGACCGGCTCGCGGCGAACACCCGCGAGGTGTTCGGCAGCGAACTGGACACCGATCTGGTCCGCCGCTACGTCCGGCGGCTCGTCGCCGGTCAGGGCGATTTGTCGGTGCGGGTGATCATTTTCTCGCGCTCGTCTCCGCACGACCCAGCGATGGTGCCCGAAATCCTCGTGCGCACCGCGCCGCCGCGCTCGCACGTCGCCACGCCGATGCGGCTGCGATCCGTTTCCTACCAACGGGATCTGCCGCACGTGAAGCATCTCGGCGGCTTCGGCCTGACGCACCATTCGCGCGCGGCCGTCCTCGCCGGTTACGACGACGCGGTGTTCCTCGCCGACGACGGCCGGATCAGCGAGGCGACGATCTGGAACGTCGGCTTCCTGCGCGACGGGACGATCGTGTGGCCGGAAGCCCAGGTGCTGCCGGGAATCACGTACCTGGTGCTGGAGGACCGGCTGCGCGCGGCCGGGGTACCGCAGGAGACGCGGCCGGTCTACCCGGCGGAACTCCCGGAGTTCGACGCGATGTTCCTGACCAATTCCGCCACGATCGGCCGCCCGGTCGCCTCGGTCGACGACGTGCCGCTGCGCACCTCGGCCACCGCCACCGAACTCCTCACCACGGCTTACGAAGCCGCCCCCTGGGACGAAATCTAGCCCGGCCTCACGGCCTCCGGTGCTCCACCCAGACATTCGGCTCGACATACACCGCCGAGTCCTGCGCCACCGACACCAGCACCGGACTCAACGCACCTTCCACGACCACCGGACCATCCGTGTCCAACGGCAGCCCGGTCCACTCCCGCCACTGCGCGAGCGTGCCGGGAATGGTCATCGACACCGGGCAGACCTTCACGATCCGCCCGCCCGCGCGCACGTGCACCCGCAGCCACGCGTCGTAGGGCAGGCCGTCGTCGCGCACCCGGTACGCGTACTCGCTCATCGGAGTCTCGGGTTCGTCCGCCTTCTGCGACGGCCGCACCGGGGCGTAGAGCACGTCGTGCCCGAGACGGAAAGCGTTGTCCCGCAACGCGTTCACCATCACCGAGGCGAGCCCGGTACCCTGCCGTTCCTTGCGGACGACGATCTCCAGCGCGGTCGCCGCGGTGCGTTCGCGGCCGGCGAGCCGGTCGGCGTGCTGCCAGCGGATCACCTCGTCCCACCCGCCGTCGGGCAGCGTCGCGCGGCCGGGGCCGCCGAACGCGAACGGTGTCGAGTAGGCCTTGGCGACCGGTTCGTCGCCGTCGGTCGCGAGCAGCACGTAGTCGGCGACCGGGTCGAGTTCGCCGTAATACAGGTGCCCGGTCGGGTTGTGCTGCATGAACACCGGCCACGACCGGTCGAAGTCGGCGTGGTCGGTCGCCCGGAAGATTTCCGGGTTCTGACTGCGGTGATGGATGGTCAGCGCCACAAGCTTCAGTCTCGCTGAGCCGTCAACGGGTTATTCGTGCCGGTCAGCGGTAAGTGAACTTCGGCGCGCGCCGGTTCAGGAACGCGTCCACACCCTCCGCGTAGTCCTCCCCGTGCAGCGCGGCGAGCCGGATCTCCTCGACCTCGTCGTCGGTCTTCTCCTGCCCCGCGACGATCTTCTCGATGATCCGGTTCATCCCGCGGACCGAGGCCTGCGACCGCCCGCACAGGGTCTCGGTGAACCGGGCCGTCGCGGAGTCCAGGTCCGCGGCCGGGAAAACGTCGTTGACCAGCCCGATCTCGCGCGCCCGGGGCGCGTCGACCAGTTCGCCGGACAGCAGGAAGTACTTGGCGTTCGCCGGTCCGACCAGCGACACCAGCTGCCGCGTCGAGGCGAAGTGGTAGACGATGCCGAGTTTGGCCGGGGTGATGCCGAAGCGCGCGTCGTCCGCGGCGAACCGGAAATCGCAGGCGACCGAGATCTGGCAGCCGCCGCCGATGCAGTTGCCCTGGACCATCGCGACGGTCGGCTTGCGCATCGCGGTCAGTGCTGCCACCGCGCTGTCCACCGCCTCGTCGTACTTCGCGGCGGCCTCGGCCGTCGAGCGCAGCTCGCGGAACTCGCCGATGTCCGCACCGGCGGAGAAATGCCGTCCAGCCCCGGTCAGCACGAGCACCTTCAGCTCGGGATCGGCCTCGACCTCGGCCGCCACGCCCGGGATCGCCGCCCACATGCCGCGAGTGATCGCGTTCATCTTCTCCGGGCGGGAGAACGTCAGCCGGGCCACGGCGCCGTCGCGGGTGAACTCGAGTCCGTCCGTCATGTCCAGCACCCTAATGCGCCCGCACCGCCGTCCCACTGTGGGACAGGTCACCGGGTCCTAACCGGACAGCCGCGCCGTCAGCTCGCCGCGGCTGCGCACGCCGACCTTGCCGAACACCGACTTCAGGTGGTCCTGCACGGTGTTCGCCGAGATCCCCAGCCGCGCTGCGATGTCCGAAGTGGACAGTCCGGACAGGACTTCCCGGCACACGTCGCGTTCCCGCGCGGTCAGCCGGTACGCCGCGAGCAGCACGTCCAGCAGCTCCCCGCCGGAAGCGCGGCGGATCGTCACGACGAGGTCGCGCGCGTCGTCGTCGGCGACCAACCTGCTGGCCTGCAACACAATCCAACCGCCGTGCGCATCGCGGACCCGGGCCCGGAACGTCCCGCTCGCCGCCGCCTGCGCCCCGGTCGCGACCGCGCGCAGCAGCACCGCGAACCGGCCGTCGGCGATCGAGTCCAATTCGGACTCCCACGCGCCGACGCCCTCGGTCGCGCCGCGACGGCGACCGTCCGGACCGACGACGACGATCGCCGGTTCCGCCGCCGGAGCCGCCCCTCGCGCCAGCGCGGCCACCCGGGTGGCCGCGGCCAGCGTCGGCCCGATCGACAGCAGGAATTCCACCTCGCGGTCGCTGAACTCGCCGCGGCGCACCAGACCCGCCGCGGCCCAGCAGACGCCGTCCGCGCGAAACCCTACGCGCAGTTCGCTCTCCAGCCCGAGCGGCCGCCACACCTGCGTCCACCGGCCGCTGCGCTCGCGTTCGCGGCGCGGCAGGTCGGACAGCCGCGCCACCGGCACGGAACGGCGGGCGAGCTGCGCGAAGGCGTGCGGTTCCGCGCCGTCGTACTCGTACGTCGCCAGCAGCGGTTCGTACTGCCCCGGGATCCGCGCCCGGCCGCTGGTCATCGAGCTGATCACGGCGGTGTCCGGGTCCAGGGACGCCCAGCAGGTCAGTTCGGCGGGCACGATCCGCTCGACCAGTTCGATGGCCGCGCTGTGCAGCTCGGCGACCCCGCGACCGGCCGCGGCGAGAGCCGCCAGCTCCCGCCGCACGCTCCGCGCCCGGCCTTCCCACACCCGACGAAGTATGCGCGCGCTCCTCCCGCGCGGGTATCCCTGAATTCCGGGATGGTCCCGCTCCCCCGGCGTTTCTACCTTCGGCGGCATGACTCTCAGCGCAGCGGGCGAAGGCCCGGAACTGGACACACAAGACTCGACCGCGACGGTGAAAGCGTCCGCCGCGGACACCGGCGGCTACGAACTGTTCGAGATCGACGCCCCGCGCGGCCCCGCCGTCCCGCCGCACGCCGACCCGTGGACGAAGGGCTTCTACGTCCTGTCCGGCCGGATCACCGTCTGCCTCGACGGCGAACTCCACGACCTGGGTCCGGGTTCGTTCGTGCACATCCCGGCAGACACCCCGAACACCTTCACGGTGCACACGCCGCACGCGAAGTTCCTCGTGCTCACCCCGGACGACGCGATGGGCCGGTTCTTCCGCGAAATCGACGCCACCGTCCCGTCCGGCGCCCCGTGGCCCGACGCGGTGCCGCTGCTCGGCGCCATCGCCGCCCGGCACGGGGTCGCCTTCACGGAGCAGGCACCGTGAACGCCGCGGTGCAGGTGTTCGCCGGGATCGCCGTTCTGGTGCACCTGCTGGCCTTCGCGTGGGAAGTCCTGCTGTTCGAACGCCCGGGCGTGCACGCGGGCATTTTCCGGATCCCTGCGGAAAACCTGCCCGCCACGCGGCTCTGGTCGTTCAACGTCGGCTGGTACAACCTGTTCCTCGCCGCCGGACCGGCCACCGGACTGGTGCTGCTGCACACCGGCGACACCGCGGGCGGACGCGTGCTCCTGCTCTACAGCTGCGCCTTCATGACGCTCGCCGGCATCGCACTGGGCGTGTCCGACCTGCTCGCACTGAGCCGCCCACGCGGTGCGGGACGCGCCGGGGCGCTCGCCCAGGCACTCCCACCGCTGGCCGCGCTCGTCGCCACGGCGTTCTGACCTACGAAGCCGAGGTCACCCGGTACACGTCGTACACACCCTCGACCCCGCGCACGACCTTCAGCACGTGTCCGAGGTGCTTCGGATCGCCCATCTCGAACGAGAACCGGCTCACCGCCACCCGGTCCCGCGAGGTCGTCACCGACGCCGACAGGATGTTCACCTTCTCGTCCGCCAGCACCTTCGTGACGTCCGACAGCAGCCGGTGCCGGTCGAGGGCCTCGACCTGGATCGCCACCAGGAACACCGAGGACGACGACGGCGCCCACTCCACCTCGACCAAGCGCTCGGGCTGGGTCCGCAGGTCGTCGGCGTTCGTGCAGTCGGTCCGGTGCACGCTCACGCCGCCGCCGCGCGTCACGAAGCCGAGGATCTCGTCGCCCGGCACCGGCGTGCAGCAACGCGCCAGCTTCGCCCAGACGTCGCTCGCGCCCTTCACGATGACGCCGACGTCGTTCGAACCGCGGCGGCGCGTGACCGTGGACGGCGTGGCCCGTTCGGCCAGCTCCTCCTCGGCCTCCTCGACCCCGCCGATCAGCGCGACCAGCCGCTGCACCACGTGCTTCGCGCTCGTGTGGCCCTCGCCGACGGCCGCGTACAGCGACGAAATGTCGCCGTGCCGCAGCTCGGTGGCGACCGAGCCCATCGACTCCGCCGACACGAGCCGCTGGATCGGCAGCCCGACCTTGCGGATCTCCTTGGTGATCGCTTCCTTGCCCGCGTCGATCGCCTCGTCGCGGCGCTCCTTCGCGAACCATTGCCGGATCTTCGCGCGCGCCTTCGGCGAACCGGCGAACTGCAGCCAGTCGCGGCTCGGCCCGGCGCTCTCCGCCTTGGACGTGAAGATCTCGACGACCTCGCCGTTCTCGAGCTTCCGCTCGAGCGCGACCAGCCTGCCGTTCACGCGCGCGCCGATGCAGCGGTGGCCGACCTCGGTGTGCACCGCGTACGCGAAGTCCACCGGCGTCGAATCCGCCGGCAGCGTGATGACGTCGCCCTTCGGCGTGAACACGAAGATCTCGCGCGCGGCCAGTTCATAGCGCAGCGATTCGAGGAAGTCGCCCGGGTCCGCGGCCTCGCGCTGCCAGTCGAGCAGCTGCCGCATCCACGCGATCTCGTCCAGCTCCATCGCGTTGTTGCTGGCGTGCGTGCCCTTGGTTTCCTTGTACCGCCAGTGCGCGGCGATGCCGTACTCGGCGGTGCGGTGCATGTCGTAGGTGCGGATCTGCACCTCGAGCGGTTTGCCGTCCGGGCCGATCACCGTCGTGTGCAGCGACTGGTAGACGCCGAACCGCGGCTGCGCGATGTAGTCCTTGAACCGTCCGGGGACCGGCTGCCACAGCGCGTGCACCACGCCCATCGCGGCGTAGCAGTCGCGCACGTCCTCGACCAGGATCCGCACGCCGACCAGGTCGTGGATGTCGTCGAGGTCGCGGCCGCGGACGATCATCTTCTGGTGGATCGAGTAGTAGTGCTTCGGCCGCCCCTCGACCTTCGCGGTGATCCGCGACGACACCAGGTTGTTCGTGAGGTCCGCGATCACCTTGCGCAGATAGGTGTCGCGCGAGGGTGCGCGGTCGGCGACCAGCCGCACGATCTCGTCGTACTTCTTCGGCTGCAGGATCGCGAACGCGAGGTCTTCCAGCTCCCACTTCACCGTGGCCATGCCGAGCCGGTGCGCCAGCGGGGCGAGCACTTCGAGCGTTTCGCGCGCCTTGCGGGCCTGCTTCTCCGGCGGCAGGAAGCGCATCGTGCGCATGTTGTGCAGCCGGTCGGCGAGCTTGATGACCAGGACGCGCGGGTCCTTCGCCATCGCGATCACCATTTTGCGGATCGTCTCCGCTTCGGCCGAGGTGCCGAGTTTGACCTTGTCGAGTTTGGTGACGCCGTCGACCAGCTCGCCGACCTTGTCGCCGAAGTCGGCCTTGAGCTGTTCCAGGGAGTAGCCGGTGTCTTCCACGGTGTCGTGCAGAAGAGCTGCGACGAGCGTGGTGGTGTCCATGCCCAGTTCGGC
Source organism: Amycolatopsis nivea (assembly GCF_004522235.1). Taxonomy (GTDB): domain Bacteria; phylum Actinomycetota; class Actinomycetes; order Mycobacteriales; family Pseudonocardiaceae; genus Amycolatopsis; species Amycolatopsis nivea. The sequence continues at coordinate 18,701 of NZ_SDLT01000001.1, read as the reverse complement.
GAGGATGGTGGCTACCGCGAGGGGGTGAGTGATGTACGGGTCGCCGGACTTGCGGCGTTGTTCGCGGTGGAGTTCTTCGGCTACGTCGTAGGCGCGCTGGAGCTGGCCCAGGTCGGAGTTCGGGTGGAGTTCGCGGTGGATGACCGCGAGGGGTTCGAGGACCTGTTTGACCGGGGCGGCTCGTTGGGCGGTGATTCGCCTGGCCAGGCGGGCGCGGACGCGGCGAGTCGCGGAGGGGTTGGGCGCCGCTCCGTTGGGCCGCCCGGTGTCCGCGGCGGTGGCGCCGTTCCTGGCGGGAGTCGCACCGCCTTTGGCGGGGACGTTGGCGTCGAGCTCTTGGCTCACCCGCACCTCCAGCTGCTTCGTGCGGCCTCGAACCTTCAGGGTAACCGGTTGGTCTTTTGGTCGGGGTGGTGACGTGGTGTTGGGGTGGGTTGGCTGGCTTCTCGTCGCCTGGCGGCGACATCGGCTCTTGGTTGCGTGGGGCACCCCGAAGCTTGATTGTGCTGACGGTTCGGGGGTGCTTGTCAAGGCGGGAAAGATGCCTTGACAAGCACCCCCGAACCGCAGGGAGGCTTCGTATCGGGGTGCGCGGGAGGGGCTGGGTGCCTCGCTCGTTGGGTGCACCGGTGCGGCTGGTCCGCGGTTTGGGGATAGTGGCGGTGGGCTTCGCGGTGTGCGGTTAGCGCCCCAATGTGGCATTGGGTGCGTCAGATGCACCCAATGTGGCGTTCGGTGCGTCAGATGCACCCAATGCCACATTGGGGCGGCATCCCGGCGGCTGCGGGCCGGGCGAGCGGGCCGTGAAGGGCTCCTTGAGGGAACCTAAGTCCGTGAAGGGGTCCCTCACGGCCGGGTGGATGGGCGTGAGGGGAACCCTCAGGGAATCAGAGTCAATGAGGGTGGCCCTCACGGACAAGTCTGCGGGGGGCTAGACGGTGCGGAGGGTGTGCACTGTGCGGCCGTCCAGGGCGGCGCGGCCGTTGAGTGCTGCCAGTTCCAGTACTACTGAAACGCCGGTGAGCGTTGCGCCTGCGTCTTCCAGGAGTTTCGCCGTTGCTGCCACCGTGCCGCCGGTGGCCAGGACGTCGTCCATGACTGCGATGCGTTGGCCTGGTTTCACGACGTTGGCGGGGAGTTCGACGCTGGCGGTGCCGTACTCCAAGGAGTAGTCCACTCGGCCTGCTACCGACGGGAGTTTGCCTGGTTTCCTTACCAGCACCACGCCCATGCCGCGCGAGTAGCCGACTGCCGCGGCCAAGAGAAAGCCGCGGGCCTCGACTCCGGCCACCAGGTCGGTGGCCGGGTCGAGGGTGTTCGCCAGTGCGTCGGCGACGGCGGCGAAGCCGGGGCCGTCGGCGAACAGCGGGCTGAGATCGCGGAACAGGACGCCTGGTTCCGGGAAGTCCGGGACTTCGGCGATCAGGTCCAGTGCCTCGTCGAGCTTCATCGGGGTCAGCGCTTCTTCTTCCCCGACGGACGCTGCTTCGGGTGCCGCGCCGGGACGCCGGCCGCGGCGGCCATGGCCTTCTCCTTGCGGAGTTCGGCGGCCAGCTGGTCCTCGTCGGCCGAGTCGAAGTCGTCGTCGGCGGCTTCGCGCTTGGCTGCCTTCGCCCGGCGGGCGGCGACGCGCTCGGCCTGCTGGCGGTACTGCGGGTCGCGCATCTTGAAGTCGACCAGCAGCGGCGTCGCCAGCGCGACCGACGACAGGACGCCCACCAAGGTACCGGTGAGCTGCACCAGCGCCAGGTCCTGCAGCGTGCCCGAGCCGAGCAGGATGTAGCCGACGATCAGCAGGCCCAGGATCGGCAGCAGGGCGATGAACGCGGTGTTGAACGACCGCATCAGGGTCTGGTTCAGCGCCAGGTTCGCCGCCTCCGCGTACGTGCGCCGCGACAGGCCGAGCAGGCCGCGGGTGTTCTCCCGGACCTTGTCGAACACCACCACGGTGTCGTACAGCGAGAACCCGAGGATCGTCAGCAGGCCGATCACCGTCGCGGGCGTGACCTCGAAGCCCACCAGCGAGTACACGCCCGCGGTGACCACGATGTCGTGCAGCAGCGAGATGAGCGCCGCGAACGCCATCCTGGTGTCGAAGTAGATCGCCAGGAAGATCACGACGGCGACCAGGAACACGGCGAGCGCGATCAGGGCCTGGCGCGAGATCTCGTCGCCCCACGACGCGCTCACCGCGCTGTCGCTGATCGCCTGCTCGCTCGACTTGCCGTTGCTGCCGATCGGGCCGAGGTCCTCGAAGATCTGCTTCTTGACCTTCGCGACCTGGTCCGCGGTCAGCGTCTCGGAGCGGGTCTGGATGGTCGACGCGTTGCCGGTGCCGACCGTCTGGGTCTCCGCCGGCGCCTCGCCCAGCGCGGTGTTGAACGACTTGATCACCTGGTCCTGGGTGATCTGGCCGTGCGAACCGTGCGCGGGCAGCTGGATCTGCGTGCCGCCCTCGAACTCGATGCCGACGTTGAAGCCGCGGAAGATCATCGAGCCGATGCACACCAGGAGCAGCAGCGCGAAAAACATGTACCAGCGCTTGCGCGAGCCGACGATGTCGACCGCGCCGGTGCCGACATAGAGCCGGTGGAAGAAGCTTTCCTTCTTGGCGGGCTTGGCCGCCGTGCTGCCCTGGCCGGTCGGGCCGTCGGGGCTGTCCGAGGTGACGCCCGCGGTTTCGTCGCTCACGTCAGGCCTCCTTCACGTTCGCGCGGCGGCCGGGAGCGGGGCGCGTGGACTTGCGCTGCGCGCCGAGCTTCTGGACGGCGCCGAGGCCGAGATTCCGGGGGTTGGACAGGAACTTCGACTTCGAGGTCGACACCATCGCCACGAGCGGATGCGTGACCAGGTAGACGACCACCAGGTCGAGCACCGTCGACATGCCGAGGGTGAACGCGAAGCCCTGCACGTCGCCGACCGCGATGATGTACAGGATCGCGGCGGCGAGGAAGCTGACCGCGTCCGAGGCCAGGATCGTGCGCCGCGCCCTCGCCCAGCCGCGCGGCACCGCGGACCGGAACGTCCGGCCCTCCCGGATCTCGTCTTTCAGGCGTTCGAAGTAGATGACGAACGAGTCCGCGGTGATGCCGATCGCGATGATCAGGCCGGCGACGCCCGCGAGGTCGAGCGTGTACCCGATCCACCTCCCGAGCAGCACCAGCACCGCGTAGACGAGCAGGCCGGACAGCACCAGCGACCAGATCGTGAGGATGCCGAGCAGCCGGTAGTAGAACAGGCAGTAGACGAACACGACCGCGAGGCCGATCGCGCCGGCGATCAGGCCCGCCTGCAGCGAGGCGTAGCCCAGCGTCGCGGACACCGTGGTGGCGTCGGACGAGTCGAACGACAGCGGCAGCGAACCGTACTTGAGGATGTCCGCCAGGTTCTTCGCGTCGGTCTGGGTGAACTTGCCGGTGATCTGCGTGTTGCCGCCGAGGATGGCGTTCTGCACGGTCGGCGCGGACACCACGTCCGTGTCGAGCACGAACGCCGCCTGCTTGCCGATGTTGGCCGACGTGAAGTCGCCCCAGGTCTTGCCGCCCGCGCTCTTGAAGCTCAGGTCGACGATCCACTGGCCGCGCTGCTGGTCGTAGCCGGAGTTGGCGTTGGCGATCTCGGTGCCGGGGATGATCTCCGGGCCGAGCACGTACTTGGTGGCGTCCTTGTCGCCGCAGGTGACCAGCGGCTGGTTCGGCAGGTCGTTGCCCTCCAGCGGGTCCGCGGCGTTCGGCGCGCAGGTGAGCGCGGCGAGCGCCTTCTGCTGCGCGGCCTGCGCGGCGGCGGCCTCCTGCTGGTTCTTCGGGTCCTTCGGCATCAGCGCGGGAGCCTGGCGCACGGCGCGGGCCTGCTCGATCGGGTTCTTGCCCGCGTCCTGGCCGCCTGCTCCCGAGGCCGGGGCCGACGGCGTCGTGCTCGGCGGCTGCTGCGCCGGGGCGCCTTCCGCTCCCCCGCCGCCGGCGGGCTTGCTCGGCGCGGTCGCCGGGGCACTCGGGGCGCCGGAGGCGGGAGCCGAGGGCGGCGCGGCCGGGGTGTTCGGGACCGAGGTGATCACCTCGCGGATCCCGAGCTTGGCGGTCCGGCCCAGGTTCTTCGCCTCGTCGCCCTGCTCGCCCGGCACGGTGATCACGATGTTGTTGCCGTCGAGCACCACCTCGGTGCCGCCGACGCCGATCCCGTTGACGCGGGTCTCGATGATCTGGCGCGCCTGGTTCAGCGAGTCGCGGGTGGGCTGGCCGCCGTCGGGCGTGCGCGCGGTGAGCGTGACCCGGGTGCCGCCCTGCAGGTCGATGCCGAGTTTCGGCGTCGCTTTGCCGCTGCCGGTGAAGAACACCAAGGCGTACAGCACGACCACGATCAGGGCGAAGAAGGCGAGATAGCGTCCCGGGCGGAGATGCCCGGCCGATGGTGCCACTGTGCTTCGGTCTCCTCGAACTGGCACGGACTGGATGGACCCCAAGTGGTTCGGGTGCGCGAGCCGGAAGGGGGTCCCCCGGACGCGGCTGGGCGTGAACTATGACGGCGGACACGCACGCAGCACCGAGACAGTACTCGGTGCTGCGTGAGCCCGGCGTTCGCCCGTACCGACTTTCGTAGGCTGTGGGCGGATCACTGCCCGGTGAAGCCCGGGGGCTACTTCTTCCCGTGCTCGAGCGGGGGCGCCACCTGCGCACCGGAGGTCTGCTTCTCCTCGGCGGAGATCGACTCCTGGGCCGGGGCCTCCGAAGCCGACGCGGCGGGCGCGGCCGACTCGATGCCCGCGGTCTCGGTCTCGGCCGAGTCCTCGTTCTCCTCGGTCTCGACGACCGGCTCGACCTTCTCGCGCACCGCGAGCCGCAGCCAGGTGGTGACGACGCCCGGCGCGATCTCGATGTCGATCGTGGTTTCGCTGCTCGTGTCGGCGACCGTGCCGTACAGGCCCGACGTGGTCATCACGCGGTCGCCCGGGGCGATGCTGTTCTGCATCTCCTGCTGAGCCGCCTGCTGCTTCTTCTGCTTGCGGGTGCCCATGACGAGCGGCACGGCCACCACGAGCAGCAGCAGCAACGGCAGCAGTAACTGGTTCATGACTCTCCTCGACGGACGCCTTTCTCGGCTGCCCGCGTCCGGTTTCGACGGATGTGCTGTGTTCGAGTGTGCCAGGTACCGGCGGAAACGCCACCACCCGGGCCGCTGTCCGCCCTTGTCAGGCCTGGTCGAACAGCGTCGGACCGCCCGCCTCGGGACGTCCCGCTTCCGGCGGCGGCACGAGCCCGAGGTGGTGCCACGCGGCCGCGGTCGCGACCCGGCCGCGCGGAGTGCGGGCGAGCATACCGGCCCGGACCAGGTAAGGCTCGCACACCTCCTCGACGGTGGTGGCCTCCTCGCCGACGGCGACCGCGAGCGTCGAAATGCCCACCGGTCCCCCGCCGAACGAGCGGGTCAGCGCGCCGAGCACGGCCCGGTCCAGCCGGTCCAGGCCCAGTTCGTCGACGTCGTAGACCTTCAGCGCGGCCTGCGCGACGTCCAGGGTCACCTTGCCGTCGGCGCGCACCTCGGCGTAGTCGCGGACCCGGCGCAGCAGCCGGTTGGCGATGCGCGGGGTGCCGCGCGAGCGGCCGGCGATCTCGGCGCAGCCGTCGCGGTCGATTTCGATGCCGAGGATGGTCGCGGCGCGGCGGACGACCAGTTCGAGCTCGGCCGCGGAGTAGAACTCCATCTGGCCGGTGAAGCCGAACCGGTCGCGCAGCGGCCCGGTCAGCGATCCGGACCGGGTGGTGGCCCCGACCAGCGTGAACGGCGCGATCTCCAGCGGGATGCTGGTCGCCCCCGGCCCCTTGCCGACGACGACGTCGACCCGGAAGTCCTCCATCGCGAGGTACAGCATCTCCTCGGCGGGCCGGGCGATGCGGTGGATCTCGTCGATGAACAGGACGTCGCCGGGCGCGAGGTTGGACAGCATCGCGGCCAGGTCGCCCGCGCGTTCCAGGGCGGGCCCGGAGGTGATCCGGATGGCCGCGCCCAGTTCGGCGGCGACGATCATCGCCATGCTCGTCTTGCCGAGGCCGGGCGGGCCGGACAGCAGCACGTGGTCGGGCGGGACGTCGCGCCGCCGGGCGCTCTCCAGCACCAGTTCCAGCTGCTCGCGGACGCGTTCCTGGCCGACGAACTCGTCCAGTTTGCGCGGCCGGAGCGAGGTTTCCAGGTCGCGTTCGCCGGTCTGGGCGAGCGCGGACAGGGTTTCGTCGTCCGCCTCGTACCCGCCGGTGTCGAACTCGGTGACTTCGTGGTTCATCGGCGGCTACCGCTTGCGGCCCAGCGCGGCCAGCGCCGCGCGCAGCACCGACGACGTGGTGTGCCCGTCGCCCTCGGACAGCACCTTGTCCACCGCCTGCTCGGCCTGCTTGGCCGGGAACCCGAGCCCGGCCAGCGCTTCGACCACCTCGCCGCGCAGCGCGCCGGGCGCGGTCACCACCGGGGCGTCGGCGGCGCCGCCGAGCGCGGTGACCTTGTCCCGCAGTTCGAGGCTGAGCCGTTCGGCCCCCTTGCGGCCGATGCCGGGGACCTGGGTGAGCACGGTGATGTTGCCTTCGACGAGCGCCGCGCGCAGCTTGTCCGGCTCCAGCACGGCCAGCGTCGCCAGCGCGAGCCGCGGCCCGATCCCGGACACCGTCTGGAGCAGGCCGAACAGCTCGCGCGCGTCCTCCTCGGCGAACCCGAAGAGGGTCAGCGAATCCTCGCGCACGACCAGCGCGGTGTGCAGCCGCGTCTGCTCGCCGCGGCGCAGCGTGGCCAGCGTCGCCGGGGTGGCCTGCACGGCGAGGCCGACGCCGCCGACCTCGACCACCACGTGGTCGAGCCCGACGGACAGCACTTCGCCGCGTACCGAGGAGATCATCGTCGTGCTCCTGTTTCGTTCTGCTTCGTGGTGGTTCCGGCCGCCTTGGCCGCTGCCGCGAGCCGCGCCTTGTGGGCGCGGACCAGTTCCGCCGCGCGGGCCTCGGCCTCGGCGAGCCGCACCCGCATCGGCTCGCGCCAGAGGTGGCAGATGGCGAGCGCGAGCGCGTCGGCCGCGTCCGCCGGATGCGGTTTGACCTCGAGCCCGAGCAGCCGCATCACCATGGTGGTGACCTGTGCTTTGTCCGCGCGGCCGGACCCGGTGACGGCGGCCTTGACCTCGCTGGGCGTGTGGAAGACGACCGGCAGCCCGCGCCGCGCCGCCGACAGCGCCACGACCCCGCCCGCCTGCGCGGTGCCCATCGCGGTGCGGACGTTGTGCTGCGCGAACACCCGCTCGACGGCGACCGCTTCGGGCCGGTACTTGTCGAGCCAGCGCTCCACCTCGTCGGCGACGCCGAGCAGCCGCTGCGCGAGATCCTGGTCGGCGGGCGTGCGCACGACCCCGACCGCGACCGGGCGCACGGACCGGCCCTTGCCGCCGTCGACCACGCCGAGGCCGCACCTGGTCAGACCGGGGTCGACCCCGAGCACCCGCACCGTTTCTCCTTCGCCCGCGCGAACATTAGTTCGAGATGCAGGCTAACGGTCGCCGAGCGCGGCCCGGCGGACGGACACGCGAAAACGGCGGCCGAGGTGGACGCCGGATCCGCTCCGCGAGCACGATGGGGCGCATGCCGGGACCGGAGGACTACGTCAAGCGCCTGGGGCTGGAACCGTTGCCGGTGGAGGGCGGCCGGTTCGCGGAAAGCTGGCGCGCCCCCGAAGGTTCGGCGATCTATTACCTGCTCACCGCGCCCGAAATCTCCGCGCCGCACCGGCTCGACCGGGTCGAGGTGTTCGTGCACCACGCCGGTTCGCCCGCGCGGATGCTCCTGCTGCATCCGGACGGCGAGGTGACGCGCCCGGTGCTGGGCAGCGACGTGGCCGCCGGGGAACGCCCGCAGGTGGTGGTGCCCGCGGGGACATGGCAGGCCACGGTGTCGCTGGGCGCGTGGAGCCTGCTCGGCACCGTCGTGGTGCCGCCGTATACCGACGACTGCGTGGAGTTCGCGGATCCGGCGACGCTGGCCGAGCGCTTTCCGGACGCCGCCGACGACCTGGCCGCGCTGGGCTAGCCGCGAGCCGCGGTCAGGGGCCGTCGACGCCGGGGGTCCAGCTCTCCGGGTCGCCGCTTTCGGTGAGCACCGGCTGCCATTCGGCGAAGCCCTCGGGCGCGTCGGCGTGCCACGGGAAGTGCCCGTCCGGCGTCGCGACGATCATCTGCAGCGCCGGGAAGTCGCCGTCCGGGTAGACGAGGAACGCGGACCCGAAGTACTCCGGGTAGTGGCCTTTCGCGACGCGCTCGAAGATCACCGGCGCGCCCTCGAAGAAATCGTCGTAGCGTTTGCCGACCTCGAAGATCTCGCCGTTGGCGGAGCGGTCGACGTACGCGTCGAGCAGCACCGGGGCCATGTGGTCGGGCAGCCCGATCACGACCGCTTCGGGCACGTTGTGCAACGCCCACGCGCACGCGGTGAAGCAGTAGCCGGCCCCTTGGTCGTCGGCGGGCACGGCGATGACCGCGTTGCCCCGTTCCCTTGCCTGGGTCTCGATCCAGGCGATGAGGCTCTGCTCTTGCTCGGTGAGGGCGGAGGTCGTCACGGCGGACATTCTGCCCCACCCGCGCGCCCGAGCCCAGTCCCCGCGCCGGTCATTTTCCGCCTGCGCCAAGGATTTTCGCGGTTTCCGTTGCGCGGCAAGGGAAATCTTGCACGAAAACGGCCGCGCCCCCGGAGTGCCGGGGGCGCGGCCGTGTCGCGTGCGATTGGATCAGTCCACCTCGGCCATGACCTCGTCGGAGACGTCGAAGTTGGCATAGACGTTCTGCACGTCGTCGCAGTCCTCGAGCGCGTCGATCAGCTTGAAGACCTTCTTCGCGCCGTCGACGTCGAGCGGCACGCTCACCGACGGCAGGAAGGTCAGCTCGGCCGATTCGTACTCGAACCCGGCTTCCTGCAGCGCCTTGCGGACCGGGACGAGGTCGGTGCCCTCGGAGACGATCTCGAAGCTCTCGTCGAGGTCGTTGACCTCCTCGGCGCCCGCGTCGAGGACCGCCATGAGGACGTCGTCCTCGGTCGCGTCCGCCTTGGGCATGATCACGACGCCCTTGCGGTTGAACATGTAGGCGACCGAACCCGGGTCGGCGAGCGAGCCGTTGTTGCGCGTGAGCGCGGTACGGACCTCCATCGCGGCGCGGTTCTTGTTGTCGGTGAGGCACTCGATCAGCACCGCCACGCCGTTCGGGCCGTAGCCCTCGTACGTGATGTTCTGCCAGTCGGCGCCGCCCGCCTCCTCGCCGGCGCCGCGCTTGCGCGCGCGCTCGATGTTGTCCTGCGGGACGGAGTTCTTCTTCGCCTTCTGGATGGCGTCGTACAGCGTGGGGTTGCCGTCCGGGTCCCCTCCCCCGGTCCCGGTGCGGGCGGCGACCTCGATGTTCTTGATCAGCCGCGCGAAGAGCTTGCCCCGCTTGGCGTCGAGGTTCGCCTTCTTGTGCTTCGTCGTGGCCCACTTGGAGTGGCCGCTCATCTTTCCTCCATCTGTTCCCGCGGCCGCGTGCCTCCCGGCGCGGCCGCCGCAATCCTTGCTCAGGCTTTCCGCACGAGCTCGACGAACAGCCGGTGCACGCGCTCGTCCCGGGTGATCTCCGGGTGGAACGCCGTGGCCACCACCGCCCCCTGCCGGACGGCGACGATCCTATCCGCCCTCGGCCCGTCCGGCGGGTCCTCCGGGTCCGGCACGGTGGCCAGCACCTCGACCCCGGCTCCCGCCTTCTCGACCCACGGGGCCCGGATGAACACCGCGTGCAGCGGCCCGCCGGGCAGCCCGGCGAACGGGAGGTCGGCCTCGAAGGAGTCGACCTGCCTGCCGAACGCGTTGCGGCGCACGACGACGTCGAGCCCGCCGAGCTGCTGCTGGTCCGGGCGCCCGTCGAGCACCTGGCGGGCCAGCAGGATCATCCCGGCGCACGAGCCGAACGCGGGCAGGCCGCCGGCGATCCGCTCGCGCAGCGGTTCGAGCAGCTCGAAGGTCTCGAGCAGCCGCGACATCGTGGTGGACTCCCCGCCCGGCAGCACCAGGCCGTCCACTCGGGACAGCTCGGACGGGCGGCGCACCGGAACCGCGCGCGCCCCCGCGCTCTCCAGCATCGCGACGTGCTCGCGCACGGCGCCTTGCAGGGCGAGCACGCCGACCGCCGGCCGTGCTCCCGTAGCTGTCGCCACCCGACCTCCCGTGAGACGTTCGCATCAGCTTAGGGGGGCCGCCCGGAACGCAACCGGGCAGGTCAGGCGGGCAGCACCGGGGCCGCCGCCCACTCGCGGAGCGCTCCGGCGGCCGGTCCCGGGCCGACGTGAAGTGGACTGCTGAAATCTGTCGCCAGTGGCCACCTCGAAGGTGGTCTCCCCTGACATCGAGGCAGCCCTTCTCCTGCGGGCCGGCCTCGTCTCCCATGGTAGGCCGTTCCGGAAGCCCCAGGTCAACGCTTCCCGGCGGAAAAGTGACCGAGCCCAAGTGGATCTTTCGGCGCGGAAAGTGGCCTTCCGAGATAGCCGCGCAATGGCCTGCCTCAGCGGTCCACCGTCGTCTTACGCTGGAGGAGAAGACCCATTCAGCTCCCCCGAGAAAGGCCCGCAAGGTGTCGCAGCAGCAGAACGCCGAACCCCAGACCGTCACCGGCACCGCGAAGGTCAAGCGCGGCATGGCGGAGATGCTCAAGGGCGGCGTGATCATGGACGTCGTGACCGCCGACCAGGCCAAGATCGCCGAGGACGCGGGCGCGGTCGCCGTCATGGCGCTGGAGCGCGTCCCCGCGGACATCCGCGCCCAGGGCGGCGTCGCCCGGATGAGCGACCCGGACCTCATCGACGGCATCATCGAAGCGGTGTCGATCCCGGTCATGGCGAAGGCGCGGATCGGGCACTTCGTCGAGGCGCAGGTGCTGCAGTCGCTCGGCGTCGACTACATCGACGAGTCCGAGGTGCTCACCCCCGCCGACTACGCGAACCACATCGACAAGTGGGCGTTCACCGTGCCCTTCGTCTGCGGCGCGACCAACCTCGGCGAAGCGCTCCGCCGCATCACCGAGGGTGCGGCGATGATCCGGTCGAAGGGCGAGGCCGGCACCGGCGACGTTTCGAACGCGACCACGCACATGCGCAAGATCCGCGGCGAGATCCGCCGCCTGCAGTCCCTGCCCGAGGACGAGCTGTTCGTCGCGGCCAAGGAACTGCAGGCGCCGTACGAGCTGGTCCGCGAGGTGGCCGAGGCGGGCAAGCTCCCCGTCGTGCTGTTCACCGCCGGCGGCATCGCCACCCCGGCCGACGCCGCGATGATGATGCAGCTCGGCGCGGAGGGCGTGTTCGTGGGTTCGGGCATCTTCAAGTCCGGCAACCCGGCGCAGCGCGCGGAGGCGATCGTGAAGGCCACGACGTTCCACGACGACCCGGACGTGCTGGCGAAGGTTTCGCGCGGGCTCGGCGAAGCCATGGTGGGCATCAACGTCGAGGACGTGCCGGAGCCGCACCGCCTCGCCGAGCGCGGCTGGTGACGTAGCCGCTTCACCTGAACTGACTGCGCGAGCGGTGAGGGACACCCGTCCCTCACCGCTCGCGCTTTTTTACGTTCTGCACCTGTTATGGCCGCACCAGGCTGCGCTCGTAGCCACGTTGCCGCTCCGCGACGTTCGGACGCTCACAACAGTCCATCCGTCATGATTGAAGATGATGCAAATCGCTCACTTCAAGCAGAAACGATCGTCTACACTGAGGGTCGCGCTCAGTTCACGGACCGAAGGGCCTTCATGTCAGAGCCGTCCTCCCCCGAGTCGTTCTCGTCCGAGTCCTCCGAGTCCTCCGTGTCCGATGCGGCCGGTGCGCTTTCCGCGCCGGGTTCCTTCGTGGCCGCCGAACTGACCTCCCAGCCGCAGATGTGGCGGGCCGCCGCGGACTGCGCCGGGCCCGCCGCCCGAGTGCTGCCGCAGCCTGGCGAGCGGGTGGCCGTCGTCGGATGCGGCACCAGCTGGTTCGTCGCGATGAGCTACGCCGCCATGCGGGAGCAGCGGGGCCTCGGCGTCACCGACGCGTTCGCCGGGTCCGAGTACCCGGCCGGCCGCGAGTACGACCGGGTGGTCGCGATCTCCCGGTCCGGCACCACTACCGAAATCATCGAACTGCTGTCCGCGCTGGCCGGGCAGCCCTCCACGCTGATCACCGCAGTGGGCGATGGGCCTGCGGCCTCGGTCGCGGCGGAGGTAGTCGAGCTGCCGTTCGCCGACGAACGTTCGGTGGTGCAGACCCGCTTCGCCACGAGCACGCTCGCGTTGCTGCGCGCCGGCCTCGGCGACGACATCGGAGAGCTGGCGCGGCAGGCTGAACGCGCGTTGCTGGAACCGGTCGACGATCTGCTGGACGCCGAACAGGTCACCTTCATCGGGCGAGGGGCCGCGGTTGGCATCAGTTGCGAGGCCGCGCTCAAAACCCGCGAAGCGGCGCAGTTCTGGGCCGAGGCCTACCCCGCGATGGACTACCGGCACGGCCCGATCGCCATCGCGCAGCCCGGCAGGCTCGTGTGGTCGTTCGGCGAGACCCCGGACGGGCTGGCCGCCGAGATCGCCCGCACCGGGGCCCGGTTCGTGCACCACGACCTCGACCCGCTCGCCGGGCTGGTCGTGGCGCAGCGGTTCGCGGTGGCGCTCGCGCGGCGGCGCGGGCTCGATCCCGATCGGCCGCGGTCGCTGACCCGTTCGGTCATCCTCGCCTGATGGCCGTCCTCGGCGTCGACGTCGGCGGCACGACCGTGAAGATGCGCGTGACCGACGGCCGTTCCGTGTCCGCAGAATGGCGCGAACGGACCCCGTTCGGCGACCCTGCGGCGCTCGCCGACCTGGTGGCCCGGGCCGCCGCGCGCTATCCGGTCGAGGCGGTGGGCCTGGTGGTCCCGGGGATCGTGGACGAGCGCGCCGGACGGTGCGTGAAGGCGGTCAACCTCGGCTGGGACGACGTTCCGGTCCACGACCTCGTGTCCGCTCGCCTCGACGTCCCGCTCGCGTTCGGGCAGGACGTCCGCGCGGGCGCGCTCGCCGAAGCCCGCACCGGCGCGGCGACCGGAGCCTCGGGACCGGTGCTGTTCGCCCCGGTCGGCACCGGTTTCGCGACCGCACTGGTGGTGCGCGGCGAGGTGCTCGACGCAGGCCCGTGGGCAGGCGAAGTCGGCCAGATCCGGCTGCCCGACGGCCGCCGCGTCGAGGAGGTCGCGTCGGCGTCCGGACTCGCGCGCCGAGCCGGAGCCCCGGACGCGGCCGCTGTCGCCGCGCGGGTCCGCGACGCAGACCCGGCGGCGGCCGAGGCGTGGGAGGAGTGCGTCCGTGCGCTTGCGGAGCCGATCGCCTGGGCGACCGCCGTGGCAGGCTGCACCACCGTGGTCGTGGGCGGCGGCCTCGCCGAGGCGGGTGCCCTGCTGCTCGACCCGCTCGCCCGCGAGGTCGCGCATCGGCTCGGGGCGCTGCGCGCGCCTGCGATTGTCCAGGCGCACCACGGGGATCGGGCTGCTGTGGTGGGTGCGACGTTGTTGGCACTGCCATGATCATCGTCGCCACGCCCAACCCCGCGGTCGACATCACCTACCGGGTCGGCGCCCACATCCTCGGCGGCACGAACCGGGTGCTCGACGTGCAGCGGCGCGCTGGCGGCAAAGGCGTGAATGTCGCCCATGTCCTTGCGGCACTGGACATTCCCGTGCACGCAGTGCTCCCGCTCGACGGCGACGCGGGACGCTGGCTCGGCTCGGCGCTGGCGGTTCCGTTCGACGCGATTGCGTGCGAAGCCGAGACCCGGTCGACGGTCACGGTCATCGGCGACGGACATCCCACGGTGTACGCCGAGCCGGGGCCTCAACTGTCCGCCGCCGAATGGGAACGGTTCGCGGCGTTACTCGCCACCCGGCTGCGGGACGCGGAGCTGCTCGTGATTTCCGGTTCCCTGCCCCGGAACGCCGCGCCGGAACTGGTCGGCGACTGGGTTCGGCTGGCCCGGGAAGCCGGGGTCCGGGCACTGGTCGATTCGTCCGGGCCCGCGTTGCTGGCCGCCGCGCGGGCCGGGGCCGATGTTAAGCCGAATCGAGAGGAACTCCTGTCCGCCACCGGTGCCGTCGATGCAGCCTCGGGTGCCGCCGAGTTGTCCAGGCTCGGGGCCGGGCTGGTTGTGGTGTCACGCGGTGAGGACGGCATCGCCGCCTACACCGGGGCCGAGGTCATCTCGGTTCCTGGCGTGCCCGGTGTGCGCGGCAACCCCACCGGTGCCGGGGACGCGGCGACTGCCGGACTGGCCGCGGCGCTCGTGCGCGGGCTGCCACTGGACGAGGCGCTGCGCCAGGCCGCCGCGGCCGGTGCGGCCGCGGTGTTGCGTCCGGTCGCCGGAGAGATCGATCTGTCCGCGTACCGCCGATTCCTGAACGGAGCGTCCGCATGATCACCCGCCCCGCTTTCGCCCGGTTGCTCGCCTCGGCCCAGGACCAGGGCGGCGCGGTGGGCGCGTTCAACGTGATCCTGCTCGAGCACGCCGAGGCGATCGTCTCCGGAGCCGAACAGGCGCGGTTGCCGGTGATCCTGCAGATCAGCGAGAACTGCGTGACCTACCACGGCGGGCTGGCCCCGATCACTGCGGCTTCGCTGGAGATCGCGCGCCGGGCGTCGGTGGAGGTGCTCGTGCATCTCGACCACATCGAGGACACCGGACTGGTCCGCGAAGGCATCGAACTGGGCGTGCACAGCGTGATGTACGACGGTTCGCGACTGTCCTATGCGGACAATGTGCGCAGCACCCGCGAGGTGGCGGACCTCTGCCACGCGGCGGGAGTCGCGGTGGAAGCCGAACTGGGCGAGGTCGGCGGCAAGGACGGCGTGCACGCGCCGGGCACCCGCACCGATCCGGACGAGGCGGCGGAGTTCGTCGCCGCCACCGGGGTCGACGCGCTGGCCGTGGCGGTCGGCACGTCGCACGCGATGCTGTCGCGCACCGCCTCGGTCGACCGCGGGCTGGTGACGCGGCTGCGGGACGCCGTCCCGGTTCCCTTGGTGCTGCACGGATCCTCTGGGCTTTCCGACGACGAACTGCGCGGCGCGGTGGCTGCCGGGATGGCGAAAATCAACATCTCGACGCACCTCAACGGGCTGTTCACCGGCGCGGTCCGGCAGTTCCTCGAGGAACAGCCCGAGGCGGTCGACCCACGCAAGTATGTCCGGCTCGGCCGCTCCGCGGTGGCGGCGGAGACGGCACGGCTGCTCCGGCTGCTGGCCGGGTAAGGGAAACCGGGAGGTTAGGGTCAGGCTGAACGCGGTGCTGGGAAGCGGCACCGCGCGGATCTGCCTGCCGCCCACCGGATCCGGCTCGGCGGGCACCCCCGGACCTCGATACCGACGGAAGTCTGCTCCACCGCTTCGGCCGGTGACTTCGCTGCCTGAGTGCGCTATACAGAAGCGCCATGTGCATTTTAATGCGCAAGAGAGGTATGCAATGAGCAGATTTAAGCAATCGCTGCGATGTCTGGCCTCAGCGCTGGTTCTGCTGGCCGTCGCGACCCCCGCCTCCGCCCACGCCGCCACCGGCCCCGCCGGGCAGCTCGGCGACCTGACCGGCGTCTCCGCCGACGGCCCGGTGACCACTCTGACCGCGGGCGCCGCGGCCGTCCGGGTCAGCTTTCCCGCGGCGGCCGCCGTCCGGGTCTGGCTCGCGCCGGACGGGACCTTCACCGATCCGGCGGGCAGCAAGATCGTGCTGCCGAACAGCAAAACGCCCGTGCCGCCGAAACGCACCGACCGAGGCGCCTACTGGGCCATCGGCACCGGCAAGGCCACGCTCCGCGCCTACAAGCACCCGTTGAAGTTCGCCCTCTACGACGGCGCGGACCGCAAGCAGCTCTGGGCCGAGTCCGCGCCGCTGTCCTGGACCGGGGACACCACCACGCAGACGCTCGCCCGCGGCGCCGCCGAACAGTACGTCGGCGGCGGGGAGCAGAACGGCCGGTTCAGCCACCGCGACCAGACCGTCAAGATTTTCGCCGACGACAACTGGAACGACGGCGGCGCGCCCAACTCCCAGCCGTTCTACGCCTCGACGGCCGGGTACGGCGTGCTGCGCAACACCTTCTCCCCCGGCAGCTACTCGTTCGCCGATCCGGTCCGCACGACCCACGACGAGCGCCGCTTCGACGCCACCTACGTCGTCGGCGACGGGCTCAAGGACGTCATCTCCGGCTACACCGACCTGGTCGGCAAACCGTTCCTCCCACCCATCTACGGCCTGGAGACCGGCGATTCCGACTGCTACCTGCACAACGCGAACCGCGGCGAACGGCACACCCTCGACGCGGTGCAGGTCGCCGAGGGCTATCCCGAACACGGCATGCCCAACGGCTGGATGCTGGTCAACGACGGCTACGGCTGCGGATACGAAAACCTCCAGCAGACCGGCGAAGGCTTGCGGGACAACAAGATGCAGCTCGGCCTCTGGACCGAGAACGGCGTGCCCAACCAGGCCGAGGAGGTCAAGGCCGGAGTCCGCGTGCGCAAACTGGACGTCGCCTGGGTCGGCCCCGGGTACCAGTTCGCCCTCGACGCCTGCGACACCGCGCACAAGGGCATCGAGGACAACAGCGACGCGCGCGGGTTCGTCTGGCAGCCGGTGAGCTGGGCGGGCGCGCAACGATGCGGCGTGCTCTGGAGCGGAGACCAGTCCGGCTCCTACGACTACATCAAGTGGCAGATCCCGACTTACGCCGGTTCGACGCTGTCCGGCATCGCCTACAACACCGGCGACATCGACGGCATCTTCGGCGGCAGCCCGCAGACCTACGTCCGCGACCTGCAGTGGAAGTCCTTCCTCCCGGTCGCGATGACCATGGACGGCTGGGCGAAGTCGGACAAGCAGCCCTGGCGCCAGGGCGAGCCGTTCACCTCGATCAACCGCAAGTACCTGCTGCTCAAGGAACGGCTGCTGCCCTATACCTACAGCTACTCGGTGCAGGCGCACCAGACCGGCGTCGGCCAGGTCCGGCCGCTGGCCCTGGAGTATCCCGACGACCCGAACGCCTGGACCGACAAGGCGAAGTACGAATTCCTGTCCGGCACGGACTTCCTGGTCGCCCCGGTCTACGACAGTTCGTCCGTGCGCAACGGCATCTACCTGCCCAAGGGCACCTGGACGGACTACTGGAGCGGCAGGACCTACACCGGTCCGACCACTGTGGACGGTTACGACGCGCCGCTGGACAAGCTGCCGCTGTTCGTCCGCGGCGGCGCTGTCGTGCCGATGTGGGCGGAGGGCACGACGTCCTGGCAGACCCGCGACAAGAGCCGGCTGGACGTCGACGTGTACCCGCAGGGCAAGAGCAGCTTCACCCTCACCGAGGACGACGGCGTCACGCGCGGCTACCAGCGCGGCGAGCAGGCCCGGCAGACGTTCACGGTGGACGCGCCGGGGTCCGGCCCGGGCACGGTGACCGTCGGGATCGGCGCGAGCGCTGGGTCCTATCCCGGCAAACCGGCGGCGCGGAACTACCAGCTGTCCGTCCACACGGGAACGAAACCGGCGGCGGTGCTGGGCGGCCACGGCATGCTGCGGCAGTACGCCAGCAAGGCGGAGCTGGACCGAGCCCCGTCCGGCTGGTGGTACGACCCGTCCGCGCGCGGCGTCGTCCGGGTGAAGACAGGCTCGATCGATTCCGGTGCCGCTCAGGACATCCGGTTGCTCGGAGCGAGCGCGGTCGGCGGGTTCTTCCCCGCCGACGACAACGCCTCGGTGCGGCTTTCCGCTCCCGCGACGGCCGCGCCGGGCCAGGCTGTGTCGGCCACCGCCAGCTTCACCAACAGCACCCCGCTGCCGGTGCGTGACGTGGCATTGTCCGTGCAGGCCAACGGTTTCCACGCCGAGGCATCGAAGGCTCCGGCGCTCGTGTGGCCGGGTCAGACGGTGCAGGTGCCGGTGCGGCTCACCCCGGACGCGGGTCTGCGTCCGGCGGACTACGAGCTGACCGCCACCGCGAAGTACCAGGCCCGGCTGGGCACGCACGAAGCGACCGGGTCAGCGATGGTCACCGTGCCGTACGCGACGGTGGCCGCGGCGTACGGGAACGTCGGGGTCACTGACGCGGCACACGCCGCGAACGGCGACCTCGACGGCAGCGGGAGCAGCTTCCGCGCGGAGGATCTCGCCGAAGCGGGCTTGAAACCGGGAGCGCAGTTCACCGCGGACGGCGCTCAGGCGACCTGGCCCGACGCCGGTGCCGGGAAGCCGGACAATGTCGTCGCGGGCGGCCAGACCGTCGCCGTGCAGGGCAGCGGCGCCAAGCTGGTCCTGACCGGCACCGGGACCGGATCCGCGGCGAAGGGCCAGGTCGTCGTCCGGTACGCCGACGGCAGCACGAGCCAGGCCGAACTCGGCTTCCCGAACTGGTGCTGCGCCGACCCGGCCCAGTACGGCGCGACCACGGTCGCCTCGGTGCAGGGCAAGAACACGAAGTCCGGTCCGGCCTATCCGACGGTGGCCTACCGGGTGTTCGCGAACTCCGTCCCGCTCGACCCGGGCAAACGGGCCGTCGCGGTCACCCTGCCGTCGAACTCGGCGCTGCACGTTTTCACTGTCGCGATCGCCTGACCGTCCGTGAAGGGCTCCTTGCGGGAATCAGATTCCTTCAAGGAGCCCTAATGGGTTGTGTTCGGGCGGGTTTGGCAG